>CBDAUG010000002.1:0-1373385 GCA_965200495.1 Alphaproteobacteria bacterium | reverse complement strand
CTCGCCGCCGGACCCCGAACACCTGACCATCCGCACCTTCGTCATCGACCTTGCCCATGCCGCAGGGTTCGACTCCACCACACGACAACCCCTGCCGGGAACCCGAAAACTGTGGGAAGCCTGGGTCCGCTTCCAGCCCGCATGGATCCAGTATCGGGGCATGACAGACATGGGATGGAGGCCGCCGTGAACGCCACAGTCTGCCGGCGAAAATCACCCCGAGTCAACAATGGGATGATGAAAGGTTGCAGACGATGGCGTCGAGATGCGCAGTCCGCGCGTCGTCGCACCAGCCGATCCAGCGATCACGCGCCTTCTGGTGCCAGGAGGCCGAGGCGAAGTTGATGCCGCCGAGAAGCCCGCGGTCCGACTCGATCCAGTAGCGCACCTGCCGGCCCGGCGCACGCGACCAGCCCAGTGGGTGCCATGCGTCGATCATCGCCTCCCAGGAACGCCGCGACGCCGTGTCCTCGACAGGCACCAGACGCAGGGCCCCAAGGTCCTCCAGGGTGCAGCGGATCTCCCGGTCCAGAACCGGTGGCGGCACACCGGCCTTGCCCGCAGGGATCGTGCGTCCGGGCGCCGGCAGGGTGATCCCCAGACGCCCGGCAAGGCGTGGCAGAAGCTTGCGGGCCGACGCCTCACAAGGAGCGCCGGAAGCGTTGCGCCAGTCCGCACGCTCGCACAGGCCCCGAGCCAGATCGCTGCGCGTGGCACCTGGCTGTGTGGCCGCACCACGCAGCCAGTCCAGCGTTGCGGCATCAAACTGGCGCAGTCCAACTTGCATGCCGGACTTGTACGGCGTTCAATCGTCCGAGTGAACAGTGGACCGATGAAAGGTCTTGAACCCTGTCGAGGACCGCCCTGTCGTTGTGCTGGCCGCGAACGTCCTGTTTCCGTTCCGGAAGCGGGACCTTCTCCTGCGCATGTACCACGCGGGACTGTTCCAGGCGCGGTGGACCGCACGGATCCTCGATGAGTGGACGCGGAGCCTGCTCGAACGAAAGCCGCATCTCGAAGCGAGCATCCGCTCCCAGCTGAGCGCCATGCGCGAGCATTTCGGGGAGGCGCTGGTCAGCGGATACGAACCGCTGATCCGGACGCTCGATCTCCCCGACGCCGACGACCGCCATGTCCTGGCGGCGGCGGTCCGCTGTGGCGCCCTGCGGAGGGCATACAGGAACCCGCCCTTCTCGCCAGACGGGTTCATTCTCGACCTGACGGCAAAGGGTCTTCCCCGGCTCGCCGCGCTGGCTGAGGAGCACCGGGAGGCCCTGTAGCCGGGCGAAGCATCGCGTCGGCGTCGGACATTCTGGCTCCGGTCTTCCCTTCTCCCCGCCGGAACCGGGCGGCAGCCATGGGTTTCGGTCGGATCGGCTGAACCTGTCCAGATAAAGCGCGCGCCTGCGCCCTCCGCCCGGATCGCAGTTCAAGCCGGGCATCGGGCTCCCGGTTTCGTTCGTCACCGCCCTCGCGCACCTCGACCACGCCGCACCGGGCGACGTCATCGTCTACGACAGGGGCTACTATTCCTTCGCCATGGCGCTGGCCCACCAGGAGCGCAGGCTCGACGTCGTCTTCCGCATCAAGAAGACCGCCAACCCGGCGTTCGACGCCTTCATCGTCTCGGGCGAGAAAGAGCGGACCATCACCCTCGACGCACCCCGCGACGAGACCGCGCTCCAGAGCCGCACACTCCGCGTCCGCCTCGTCGCATACGGCGCCGGAGACACGCACTCCTGCCTGGCCACCTCCCTCCACGACAGCACCCCCTTCAACCTCCGGGTGCTCTCGGACATCGACCATGGACGCTGGGGTGTCGAGGAGATGGACAAGACCGGCAAGGCCGTGATCGAGAGCTTCCACGCCAGGTCCGTGCGCGGCGTGCGTCAGGAACTCGACGCCGCGTTCACCCTCGTCACCCTCGCCCGCCAGTTCTCCAACCGTTGCGACGGCGACGTCAACGGCGGCGGAGAGGAGGACCTGCCCGCCATGCGCAGCAACGCCAGGAACGGCCTGCGCCTCGTCGGCAGGGAGATCGAGGCCCTGTTCCTCGCGCAGAGCGCATTGGTCGCGCAGTCCGTCGCACGGATCATGGCCGGCCTGTCGCGCTGTCTCCAGCGCGACAGGCCAGGGCGCAGCGATCCGCGACAGTCCATGCAGCCAAGGAGCACGTGGCAGACCAGGCACGCCGGCTGACATCACCAGGGGACGCCAGAACAAGGCTCCGGCTTGTTGGCAGATGCCCGAGCTGAGGGTTCGCCTTATCCGAATGCCATTGCATGGCTGCCCGGGCAGTGCTGTGGTCACCGGTAGAATTCGACGTGGAATATGACCTTCCCCTGAGGCGCGACCTCGTGTTCCACCCCAGGCTCGATGATGCCGGGCGTGTGAGGGTCAAGCATATGTTCCTCGGCGGGCGAGAGATGGATACGGTAGAGCAGACGCCCCTCCAGGATAACGATCCTGCCCCAGGTTCCCGCCTTTGTCCGGTGAGCCCTGAGCAGGCCCGACGGCACGGTCTCTTCGGTGAACATCGCTGTCGCATGCTGGAACTGCAGGTTGGCTGGAAGCGTCTTCACGAATCCGGGGGCCTGTGGTAGCGGGGTTGGTATCATTTGACCAC
The DNA here is from genome assembly GCA_965200495.1 of Alphaproteobacteria bacterium. GTDB lineage: Bacteria > Pseudomonadota > Alphaproteobacteria > SP197 > SP197 > SP197. The sequence continues at coordinate 1,370,759 of CBDAUG010000002.1, read as the reverse complement.
AAGGGCGCAGAGACACAAGCGGAGCACGATCATGGCCAGCAACGTCCTTGTCATCTGTTCTGACCAGCACTGGCGCGACGCCGCGGGTTGCTACGGGCATCCCCTGGTGGTCACGCCCAACATCGATGCTCTCGCTCGCCGCGGCACCATCTTCGATGTCGCCTATGCGGCCGCGCCCATCTGTGTTTCGGCCCGCGCCGCCATGCAGACCGGCCGCTGGGTTCACCAGCTTGGCACATGGTCGAGCGCCGAGCCCTACGACGGATCGCCCGAGGGTTGGGGGCACCGGCTCCAGGAGGAGGGGCGGCGGGTGGTGTCCATCGGCAAGCTCCACTTCCGTTCGAGCGACGACGACAACGGGTTTACCGAGGAGGTGGTTCCGGTGCACGTGCTGAACGGTGTCGGCTTTACCTCGTCCATGGTGCGCGACGGCCTGGAGCCCTATGCCAGCAACGCGGATTTTGCCCTCGATATCGGCCGCGGTGAATCGCGCTACACGCGCTACGACCGCAAGGTCACCGAGCTGGCCTGTGCATGGCTTGACGAGGCTGCTCCGGCAACCGACCAGCCATGGACGCTCGTGTGTTCATTCGTGGCGCCGCACCATCCCATCGTCGCCCCCGACACGTTCCATGATCTCTATGACAGGGAAGAGATCGACATGCCGCGTCTGCGTGCGCCGGGAGAGCGGCCGGACCATCCGGTTCTCGACGTCTGCCAGACGATCTGGGACTACGACCGGCACTTCCGCGACGACGACCACGTCATTGAGGCGCGGCATGCCTACTACGGTTATGTCTCGTTTCTCGATGACAATGTCGGACGCGTGCTCGCCGCCCTCGAGGCATCCGGCGAGGCCGACGATACACTGGTGATCTATGTGTCCGACCACGGCGAAATGCTGGGCAACCACGGCCTGTGGGCCAAGATGAACATGTACGAGGAATCGTCAGCGATCCCCCTCATCGCCGCCGGACCCGGCATGCCGGCGGGACGGCGTTCCGCCTCACCGGCCTCCCACATCGATCTTCAGCCCACCATCCTGAGGGCCCACGGCCTGGAGAGCGCCAAGGGACTCGATGGCATCGCGCTGCAGGACCTGGTGGCCGGTGATCACCATGACCGGGCCATCCTCTCGGAATACCATGAGCGTGGCGCCGTCACCGGCATGTTCATGATGCGCTGGCGAAACTGGAAGTACATTGCATACCCGGGATATCCGCCGCAGCTCTTCGACATGATCTCCGATCCCGTCGAATCCGTCGATCTTGGTCGGCATCCGGCCCACGAAGCGACGCGGTCTGCCTGCGCGGCGCGCCTCAATGCCATGGTGGATTGCGAAGCCGTCAACCGGCGCTGTTTCGCCGACCAGGCGCGCAAGATCGCCGCACTCGGAGGCCGCGCGGCGGCGATGGCGGACGGCGACCACGCCTACACGCCGATGCCCGATGTCAGCCTGTAACAGGATTGTCAGGGTGGGCCGTCGTCGATCAGGGATCTCAGCAGTGCGATGTGATGGGGCAGCGTGCCGCAGCAGCCGCCGACGATGCGGGCGCCGCCGGTGAGCCACCGGGCGACGTGGTCGCGGTAGGAGTCGGGATCGAGATCATGGCGGTGAACCATCGACTTGTTGTCCGCCCGGATCGGCGCGAAGGTGTTGGCGTAGCCGCCGGTGGGGCGGCCGGTCTTGATCAGTTCGGGCAGTGCCCGGGTCACCGCTTCGGGTGAGCAGCAGTTGGCAATGAAGGCGCTGACCGGCAGCGTGGCGACACTGCGGGCAGCCTCTGCGATGCTCGTGCCGTCCTTGAGTGATGCCTCCTGGTCCTCGTGGAGCGACCAGCCGACCCATACGGGCTTGCCGGTGGCCGCTGCCGCGGCGGCGGCGGTACGGGTCTCGGCGAGGGTGGTGAGTGTCTCGCAGATGAAGAGATCGACGCCGTCGGCAAGGATGCCCGCCTGTTCGGCATAGCGTTCCGCCAGGATGCCCTCCGATTCGACCTCATCGGGAAGATAGCTGTCCGACAGCGGCGGCAGGGAACCGGCGATCAGGATGTCGCGTTTCTCGGCGTCGACCGCCTGACGGGCGAGATCAAGCGCCTTGAGATTGAGCTCACGGAACCGTTCCTCGATGCCGAGGTCCGCCATGAATGAGCGCACGACACCGTAGGTGTTGGTGATGATGAGATCGGCGCCGGCCCGGATGAAGTCGCGGTGCAGCCCAAGAACGGTGTCGGGGGCCTCGATGAGCGCGCGCCCGGACCAGAAGGGCGAGCCGGGCTGGCGCAGTCCCATGCCGGCGAGGGCTTCCCCCATGCCGCCGTCGGTGAGGATCGTGCGATCATCGTCCATGGCGAGGTCTGTCATCGCGGTCACTCCGTTGCATGGCCCGGGCATCCTGCATCACTATGGCGAAAACCGTTCAGGGTTGCGATCCCTCCAGGGGGATCATCGGGAAGAACATCATGAGCCGGTCACCTGCGCGTTGTGGCGTACCAGTGCCCATGCGGCTGCCGTCGAGGCCGCGAGGATCCACGGTTGCCATGGCATCGCCCGCGCCATGGAGCACGGCGTCTTCGATGGCAGCGATGTCGACCGCCTGGTCCTGCTGGCTCGCGAAGCGGGTCTTGAGTCCTTCGCGCGGGTTGTCGAGCCGACGCGCATGGCGGTCCAGACGCCGCTCGATTGAGGGGCGGGCGGGGTCATCATCCCCCACGTCAAGGACCTTGATCATGCGCGCGCAGCGACAGCCTGTGGCAGGTTTCCACCTACGGGCGAGCACCGTGTCGGAGGCGGCAGGAGCTTCGGCCGCGGTGATGGCGACAAGATCTTCCGTGCGGCCGGGAATCCCCGCGTGCGCTGCCTTCCCATGGTGGAGACTGCCGGCGCTTTCGGAGATGCTCATGCCATCCTCGGCCTCGACTGCGTCGACGGGATCCTTGTCGGGCCAGCGGATCTCAACATGGCGCGCGGGCGTGTTCGGCGCTGCCGACGCGCATAAGGACTTCGGCATGAACGTCTGCACAACGCAGGATGCCCTGACCTTGCTGCCCTCACCGACGCTGTGGCGGCATTGCCCGATGGCGACGGCCGCGCCGCCGGCGATGCGCGCAGGATCATCGAGGGCGCTTGTCGCAGAGCAAGGGGAGAGACATTCATGATCACGGGGAGCTGTCTGTGCGGCGCGGTGCGCTGGCGTATCGACGGTCCGCTCACCAGGATGACCCATTGCCACTGCGTGATGTGCCGCAAGGTCCATGGGGCGCCGTTTGCCACCTATGCCGCGGTCGATCCGCAGAGCGTGACCTTCCTCTCCGGCGAGGGCCATACCCGCTTCTTCGAATCGTCTCCCGGGGGCTATCGCGCCTTTTGTTCCAGGTGCGGGTCGGTGGTTCCCATCCGCGGTGATGCGGACATGCCGGTGGGCGGACTCGATCACGATCCCGGCGCCAGGCCGCAAGCGCACATCTTCGCCGCTTTCCAGGCGCCGTGGCATGCCATTGCCGATGATCTGCCGCGTCATGACCTCCGGGATGACGGCACGCATGGCCCGGTCGTCGACATGCCGGCGCGGACCGCACCGGGGACGGACGTCCTCCACGGCAGCTGCCTGTGCAACGCCATCGCCTTCGAGATGCCATCGCGTTTCACGCAGGTGCACAACTGCCACTGTTCGCGGTGTCGCAAGGCGCGGGCCGCGGCCCATACGACCAATGGCTTTCTTGATCTTGCGGACTTGCGGTTCACGCGTGGCGAAGACTACCTCCGGACCTGGCGTCTGCCCGGTGCGCGGTACTTTGCGCAGTCGTTCTGCGCCCGTTGCGGTTCTGTCATGCCCCGCCACGACCGCGGACGCATGGTTGCGGTCATTCCCTTCGGCTCTCTGGACAGCGACCCCGAACGTCAGGCCGACGATCACATCCACGTCGCCTCGAAAGCGCCCTGGTACGACTTCTCGGATCACCTCGCCTGCTACGGCGGCATGCCTCCATGAAGACCGCGACGAGAAACAGCTGGGCGCCGGAGATCGCGATCAACCATCTTGAACATTGGGTTCAAAACGATTGAGAATCAAATAGATGGAATTCCGGGTGGCACGACAAGCGGGTTCGGACGGCTGACCGGCCGCTCTGCGAGATGGCGATGGCGAAACTGGCAGCCTTCAGAAGAAGACCCGCCGCCGATACCGAGGAGGATCGGACGCTCCCACATCGGGCCGGAAAAGTTCTTTGAAGACCGGATTGCCAAAGACGTCACGCTGATCGCTTCGACCTGCTGGCCATCGACACGCAGGTTCGCTGGATGGTGATCGAGATCAAACCTGAACGGCTTGATATTTTGCTTGACCGATTGCACCCGCCGGGATTAGGTGGTTTTGTTTGCATATCCTGATTGATCGGGATATGCATCATCCTTGCAAGGGAGAAATGTAACCAATGAGCAGGTTAAGCAAACTTACCGCACCCGCGAGAAGCTGACCCTGCCGAAAATCTCTTCCTTGTAGCGGTTTTGACACCGCGAGGCATGCGCCCCGGCGCCTTGAATCTGCCTCATTTGTGAATCACTTTCTGTGGCCTCTGGAATTGAGCATCGGGCGTTCGGATCGACAGTGTGACGCCTGATTATTGGCGTTTTTCAGAACTGTCGGCAACGTGGAGAGAGGAGGGTGACGGCACCCTCCCGGTTCCCGGGAACGGCGTCATTGTCAGCCAGTGGACACCGGACGGCTGTTGCAAAGCGCTTTGGCAGGTGTCCGCAGCGACTCCTGCTGGCGCATGTCGCAAGAGGCGCAGATTCGTTCGTTCAGAATTGCTGGACGAAGCGGAGCTCGCCCGACGAGCGGCGGTAATCGTGGAGCTGTGCGTTGCTGTCGCGGATCTCGCGGACGACCGCCAGTTCGGGGCTGAACCCCAACACGGTCACGGCCCGGTTGTAGGCAGAAAGCCTGTAGGACCGTGTGAGATCCTCCCGCTCGCCATTGTCGGCGACGAAGGGGAACCAGCCCCGCTCATAGTCCGTCCAGCGCACTTCCGCGTTGCCGCCGACCGTGAAGCCGAAAGGCAAGGCCACGGTGACGCCCGCGCCAAGCCAGCGACTGCGGTTGCGCTCGCGCCGGAAGTCCGGCCGCTGTTGCGCGTAGCCGCCGGTGATCTCTGTCCGCACCGTCGGCGTGACCACCCACGAGCCGCGCAGGGACGTGTCCCACACCGGCCCGTCCAGGTGCGTTCTGGTGCGATAGTGGCGGTCGTGCCACGACGCCCGGGCGAACGCCGTCACACGCGGGCTCAGCCGGCGCCCTACCTCGAGGCGCACGCCCGTGTCGCGGTAGTTGGGCGCAGTCCCGGACCAGTGCTGCCGGCCGCTTGCCAGCAGACTGGCCTCCGTCACTGCGTCCAGGAGCCAGCGCGGACCCAGGTGAAGGGCGACGAAGTGCTGATCGAAGTCGGAACGCGCGTATTCCCGGCGCCATGCCTGTGCACCGGCGCGGATGCGTGCCCGCTCGGAAACCGGTACCTGGTACTCGGCCCCGCCCCAGACCGACAGGCCGATGCCCGACCGGGTCAACTCCTGTGCGTCGCGCTCGAAGGGCAGACCGTGGATGACGATGATGCGCTCGCCGGACGTGCCGCCAATGTTGGTGTCGGGTGCCGCAGCGAAACCCAGATTGAAGCTCCAGCGCCGGCGGGCACGGATCTCGGCAAGGAAACGGCGCACGTTCTCCTTGACCCCCTCGGGGACATCGCCGGCGAGGACCTGCTCGAAGTGCTCCCGCGCCAGGCCGTCCTCGCCTTTCAGGAAGAAGACACGGGCCAACTCCAGACGCACCCGCACGAGATTCGGGTCCCGGACCAACATGGCGTGAAATGCAGCGACCGCCTCGTTCAACAAAATGGCCCGTTCATCAGCGGGGTGGATAGAGTGTTGCGCCATACCGACCGCCGCGAGGCCGTAGAGGAAGAGTGTGTTTGGCTTGACTGTCTCTCCGAGAAGCTGTTCCCGTAACAGGATCAGCGCCTCCTCGAAGCGGCTAGCGTCGATCAGGTCTCGCGCACTATGCACTTCGACCGCACTGGCACCATCGGAGGATGCCGTCTCAGCGTTTGCAGCGCAGAGGACAGCGATGAGCAGGCACTTGGCCAGCATTGTGACGCGGCATGATGGAACGTGAATCATTCAGAATCTCAGTCGGGAAATCGGAGACACTAAAGAAAATGAGGGTGGCACACTCGGCACCACCCTCTTTTGGAAACTCAACGGTGTAGTGTCAGGTTCTCACAAGAGCATTTAGCCCCTGACGGTCACTTGTTATCCACCACGATCGGAGCGCCGAAGGCGCCGGCCACATGGCCATCCGAGAAGTGACCATCGAAGATGCCTGTTACGGCGTCAGGCATCTCGACAACATCCGCGGTGTTACTGTCATCACCACCATGGAAGGTGCCGCTGAAGGTGCCATCCATCATCTCCGTATCGCCCTTGGTCATGCCGCTGAAGGTGCCACCAGCGCCGGTGTTGCTTGTGTGTGCGTGGTTTGTGCCCTCAAGCATCAACGTCCAGTCTTTGTCGATCATCTCGCCAGCGTCGTTCAAGAAGTTGTTAATCTCTCCAGAGATTGTGTTCAGACGATTCGGCGCGATGGATTGGTCAGTGTCCTGACTGAAGTAAGCTTTCAAACTCACGTTGGCAGTGAACTGGCCGCCAGCGGTCGGGATCGGCGATCCGTCATTGGGGTCGAACTTCTTTGTCGCGAAAAGTCCGGTCGCCTTGCCTTTGTAGCTGGCTGTGCCTGTTACTGCAGAGACGTCAGAGTATTGCTGTACACCACGGGCGAACGCAGCAAACTGGCGGCGCAGGGATCCATCCTTGCCCTTGTAATCGTCACGGGTCCAGTATCCGAAAGTGAGATAATCGTCATCCCGAACCACACCCGGTACCATCAGGTCATCAAGCATCGTGCTGGTCGGCTTGAAAGTCCAAGAACCGCCGAGGCCGCTGAGTTTGCCGTCCTTGTCCGATGAGCGGGTGCAAGTGCTGGGGCACGAGAACGTTCCGTCGACGCCGTAGAAGCTGCCCTTGACTTCGACCATGGCTTCATCGACGTCACTTGTACCTTCATCGTCCACCGGGGCTGGGATAAGCTGATTTGCTGCGGTGATACCGAAGTCGCCCGAGAACTCCATGTAGTTGGCACCGACTTCGCCTTGAGCGATGGTGATCACACCGTCATCCGCATTGTAGCCTGATACGCCACCTGGCTGGCTTGCACCTGTCTGCCCGAAAAACTCAGCATACGCTTGGTCCTTCTTGTCCGTCTCATCGGTGTAGCTGACGACCATATCGATAACAGCTTCGTTCATATCCATGGTGTCTTCGTCGTCTTTTATGGTCATGCGCATGTGACTCGTGCCGGCCCAGTCCTCGATCTTGATCGGCATGCGCTCCGACATTGCAAAGTCATCGTCCGCGTTGTTGGTTGTGTGGGGGGCCTCCATAAACATCCGACCGTCGCTTACGAAGGGCATCTGGCGACCATCTACATCACCGTCTGTATCCACCCATCCGGGCATGCCGCCTTCGATAGCTCCTGCGATCAGGCGTCCGGCTTTAGCGCTATCCTCGGCTCGTTGTCGCCTCAGAGTCTCAGCGTCTGTGCATTGCTCTGTACTAGCATCCCACTGGCCGCCACCAGTTTCGCACATCTGTTGAGGCGTCTGCGCAGCCCCCTCAGCAGGCTGGGATGGTGTAGATGGGTTTGTAGCCGTACTGCTACTGCCGCACGCGGCGAGCCCGCCCGACAGGGCGACGACTGCCGCGAGTGCGGTAAGTTTGCTTCCCGCACCATTGCCGGAAGGCCTCGACACCTGATCGAGAATACAGGTTCCCGGCAATCTGGAGCTGCCATGACCGTTCTGTCTGTTCCCGCCACCGAGGCTCTCCCTGCGGAGCGCAATCCGGCGACCGTCTATCTTGCGAGCCTGACGGCCGGTGAGGGGCGGCGCTCGATGACCTCGACGCTCTCCCAGCTCGCCGCCATGCTCGGTTTCAGCGATGCCGCGTCCTGCCCCTGGCAAGAACTGCGCCATCATCACGTTTCTGCCCTGCGCGCCGTGCTGGCCGAGCGCTACGCGCCCGCCACGGCGAACAAGTCGCTCGCCGCCATCCGCGGTGTCCTGCGGGCCGCCTGGCGCCTGGATCTGATGCCCACCGATTGCTATCACCGGGCGATCGACGTGCCTCCCGTTCGCGGTGCGCGCCTGCCGGCCGGCCGGTCCCTCGAAGCCACCGAGATCCGGGCGCTGTTTTCCGTCTGTGCCGACGGCACCCCGGCCGGCGCCCGCGACGCGGCTGCCTTCGCCCTGCTCTTTGGCTGCGGCCTGCGCCGCGCCGAAGCGGTGGCCGTGGAGATTGCCGACCACAAAGCGGACACCGGCGCCATGCGCATCATCGGCAAGGGCAACCGCGAGCGCATCGTCTATGCGACCGGCGGTACAAGGGCAGCCCTCGATGCGTGGCTGACACACCGCGGGATCGCCGTGGCCGGCCCGATCCTCGCTCCGGTGTCGCAGGCCGGCACGGTTGATGCCGGTCGCGGCATCACCCCGCACTCGCTCATGAGACGCCTGCGCAAGCGTTCCGAGGAAGCCGGAATCGCGCGGTGCTCGCCGCACGATCTGCGCCGATCGTTCGTGTCGGCGGCCCTTGATGCCGGTGCCGATCTTGCCATGGTCCAGGCTCTTGCAGGCCACGCCTCCCCGTCGACAACGGCGCGCTACGACCGTCGCCCCGAGACGGCCAAGGCCGCCGCTGCGCGCCTTGTCCATGTTCCGTTCGCTGAAGGCGTGAGGATCGGCGCATGACAGCCACCGGTGTGCCGTTGTCGAGCGTCATGCGCCTGAGACGGCAGCGTGCACAAGTGCGGCGTGGCGCCTTGCCGCGCCGGAACATGGTCGTCCACCGCGACGTGCCGGTGGCCCTCCTCAGGACCGGAGAACCCAGCGGATGAAAGGGTGCCCTGCGCGCCAGCAATGTCTGTCGTCTCTCTCGCACGGATCGACGGAGCCGCTTGCATCGGGGAAGCATTGCGTGCGGGACATCGGTTGCGGCATGGCTGGGTGAGAACGAATGGTGCGGCCGGGATGGCGGCGAAGACGGCGGTCCGGTTCGACAGCGCCTGGGGATCCCCGGGGCGCACTGGCGGTGCCGGGTTCGTTCGCCTTCATCATGCCCTGAGACGTGCCACTCGCCTTGGGCTGGACGCCTCGGCTACTGGACGTGTGCACAGTACAGCCTGCAATCGTCACCGGCGCGGTGGCGACCTGGGCTGCGCGGCAGGGCCCATGAACAAGGAGTTCGCCGTGTCCGGCCAAAACCAGGTCCTCATCGGCGCGGCGCCACCCCTTGCGCGAGGGGTGGCATGGACGCGCCTGTTGCGGGGTTCCGTGTTCACGGCACTCGAACCATTGCGGAGGACTGCTGCGGTGCGCCCTTGAGCGCCGTTGCGAATCTCAGCGTACCACGGCGCCATGTGATACCTGTGTGATCCAGGTACTCCAGAAGATCCACCGCATGATTGCGACCGATACCGAGGGCGTCGCGAAGGTCGCCGACGCCGACACCGTGCGGGTTCTCCCGGAGAAGATCATGGACGGCGGACTCCGCTTCGGCGATCTGCCGCGGGGTGAGATAGCGGTTTCGCGCGATTCTCACCACAAGGCCAAAGGCAGCCATCCGTTCAAGAAACCTGCGCAGGTCGTCCGGCGCCAGTTCCAGGGTGGCGGCAAGCGGATGGAGGGATGGCGGCGAACCCGACGCCACCTCGATGGCCATTTCCGCCCTGGCCCACAAAGCCTGGTCCCTTGCCGCCGGTTCCGCGGTGCGCCCCGCACGGTGGACCACCACCCCGCGCCGCATCAGCGTGCGCTGCCGACAGAGATCGTCGACGACCGCAGCGATGAGAACGGAATCGGCGGATCCGGGAATCAGCGCATGAAGTTCCCGGACCGCGGGCCCGAGCCGGTCCTGCCGGTGTGCGTGATCGCTGTCGACTGCCTCAAGCACGCGGGTGACAAGATCGTGCCAGTGACGTTCGTGGATCACGTGCTGGCGTCCATTTCGGGTGAACCGGCGCACGTGCCCGGGGAGCGGGCAGGCTCCGGACTCCAGATTGCGCGACGAGAAAAAGGCCGCCGGATCAAACCCGACGGCCGCAACCTCGACAAGTGCGTCAAGGGCCTCGCGGTGATCGTCGCGGTCGATTGCGCCCAGGCGCGCCAGGCGTTCGCGACGAGCCCGTCCGCGTGCCGGTCCTGAAGAGTCGAGCACCCGGGCTCCACCGATCGTGTGGCGTGCCGAAATGTCACGCAGGAGCAGGCGATCATTCCAGGCCGCCACCAGTGGTCCGTCGAGGCGCAGCTGTGCAAGGCCGCTGCTGCCCGGCGCAATCGCGGGCTCCTCGAGAAGGGCGACGCGTCCGGTGACGTGGCCGGTCCCGTGGTGAACGTGTACGGCCGTCCAGTGGCTGAATCCACGGTGTGCGCTTGCCGGAATCGTCACCATCGCATCGACCCGGTGCGAGGGCGCCAGGATGCCCGGCGTCACGATCCAGTCTCCGCGGCGGACGTCGTCGCGGCTGAGCCCGGCAAGATTGATGGCCGCCCTCTGGCCTGTGACGGCCCTGTCTGTCGGACGCGCCTGGCCGTGGAGCGCCCGTGCCCGCGTGTCGAGTCCGGCAGGCAGCACGGTGAGAGCGTCACCGGTACATACCGCGCCTGCGCACACAGTCCCCGTGACCACCAGCCCGGCGCCCCTGATGATGAACGAGCGGTCGACGGCAAGCCGGAATCCGCCGTCCGGTGACGGTTCGGCCACATGCTGCGCCGCCTCTTCGAGGTGGTGCCGCAGTGCGCTCAAGCCTCTCTGGTCGGATACCGACGTTGCAACCACGGCCCTGACATCGATGCCGTGATGGCGTGCCAGGTCCCGGGCCGCGCCGGCGATGTGCACGATGCGCTCGCCGGTGGAGCGGTCGGCCTTGGTCACGGCGATCACGATCCTGCGGACACCCAGAAGGGAGAGCACGGCCACATGCTCGCTCGTCTGCGGCATGACGCCATCATCGGCGGCGACGGCGAGAAGACCGAGGTCGACCCGGGACAGTCCGGCCACCATGTTGCGCACGAATCGCTCGTGGCCCGGCACGTCGATGATTCCGGCGCGCCGCCCGGACGGCAGGTCGAGCCATGCATATCCAAGATCGATGGTGAGGCCGCGCCGCTTCTCTTCCGCCAGCCGGTCGGTGTCGACGCCGGTCAGTGCGGCCACCAGCGACGTCTTGCCGTGGTCCACGTGACCGGCTGTGGCGATGATCATGGAAGGGCCATCTCCCGCAGTCCGGCGCGGAACGTCTCCCTGTCGTCAAGGCAGCGCAGATCAAGCAGGAGGGTGCGACCCCTGATGGATCCAATGACGGGTCGCGGCAGCTGGCGCAGGGCCACCGCAAGTGCCCGCAGACGCCGGTCCGAACCACGCCCGGAGACTGCCGCACGGATGGCGAAACCGGCACTGGCGAGGGTGGTGACGGGCTGCGCCCCGCTGCCTATCTGGCTTTCCAGGGCAACAACCTCCACCGTGAAGGCGGGTGCGAGAGCCGCAGAGAGATCGCCCTCCAGATCCCTTGCTTCGCACGCGATATCGGCCGCGGACCGCGTCAGCAGTTTCAGGGCCGGGAGTGTTCGGGGCAGGCTGTCGGGATCCTCGTAGAGGGCCAGCGTTGCGTCGAGTGCTGCCAGTGTCATCTTGTCCGGGCGCATCGCCCGCACCATCGGGTTGGCTGCCATGCGACGGACAAGGTCGCCGCGCCCGACGATGATCCCGGCCTGGGGTCCCCCCAGCAGCTTGTCGCCGCTGAATGTCACGAGATCCGCACCGTGTGCCACGATCTCGGCAACCACCGGTTCCCGCGGCAGACCCCAGCGGCTGAAATCGACCAGCGCGCCGCTGCCGAGATCGACGGCGAACGGCACGTCATGAGCCCTGGCGAGACGCGCGAGTTCGGCCTCTGCGACTGTCGATGTGAATCCCTCGATCACGTAGTTGCTCGTGTGGACCTTGAGCAACAGGCCGGTTCCCGGGCCGAGCACCTCTTCGTAGTCGGCAAGGTGGGTCCGGTTGGTGGTACCGACCTCGATCAGCCGGGCGCCGGCCCTCGCCATGATGGCCGGCATGCGAAAGGCGCCACCGATCTCCACCAGTTCACCCCGGGAGACGGCAACCTGGCGTCTCAGCGCCAGGGTGTTGAGAAGCAGCATGACGGCGGCTGCATTGTTGTTGACGACAAGGGCGCTCTCGGCACCCGTCAGTCGCTGAAGACGGAGCCCGGCGTCGGCCCCACGGTTTCCCCGTCGGCCGCTGGCAAGATCGTATTCCAGCGCTGAAGCGCCCGCCGCGACCTCTATCATCGCCTCGATGGCCGGTGCTGCCAGCGGTGCGCGCCCAAGATTGGTATGAAGAACCGTGCCGGTGAGATTGAAGACCCGAACCGGACCCGATTCCATGCGTCTTCGGCAGAAGTCCTCGACGAGGACCGGAGCCCTGGCGGTCGTCCAGTCAGCGCCGGAATGGCGGCGCACGATGTCGCGCACGGCTTCCTTCACCAGGCGCCGGCCGAAGAGTTGCTCAAGCCCGGTCATGGCCGGCATTCCCAGTATCGCGTCCACACTCGGCGGGTGTCGGGCCGCATCAACCATCGCCGCAGTACTCCGGAAACTGAGCGGGGCCATGCTAACTGGTTTGACCCGACGATGCAGGATAGGTTTGCCGCCATGCCGGAACATCGCCTGCAGCCGCTTCTCGAACCCCGCTCCATCGCCCTGGTGGGGGCCTCGGCACGTCCCGATTCATTTGGCTACGCCACCTTGCGCAACCTCGCCAACCCGCACTACGGGGGCAGGATTCATGCGGTCAATCCTCGCTACGACAGGATTGATGACATCGACTGCCATCCCTCGCTTGGCGACATCCCCGGAAGCGTCGAGCATGCCGTTCTCTCGGTCGCCAACGCCCGCATTGAGTCAGCCCTCGTCGATGCCGTGAAGGCAGGTGTCCGCTCGGTGACCATCTTCGGCAGCGCCTACCTCGAGGGAGACACGGCAGGATCGAATCTCAAGGACCGCCTGGAGGGGATCGCGAGGGAGGCGGGGCTTCTCGTCGCCGGCGCCAACTGCATGGGATATGTGAACTACGCCATCGGAGCGCGGGTCACGTGGATGAACGTGCCGCAAGACGGATGGTTTGACCCGGGCCACATCACCCTCATCAGCCATTCGGGCACCTGCTTTCTGACCCTGCAGTTCGTCGACCCGAGGCATCGTCACAACCTGTGTGTCTCGGCGGGTCAGGAACTGACGGTCACAGCGGCCGATTACATCGACTATGCGCTCGACCAGGAGAGCACACGGGTCATCGCGCTTTTCCTCGAAACAGTGCGCGACCCCGACGCCTTCCGGGCGGCCCTCGACAGGGCGGCCAGAGCGGACGTGCCGGTTGTGGCGATCAAGGTGGGGCGCACCGGCAGGAGTGCTGAACTGGCGCGCAGTCATTCCGGTGCGCTCGCCGGAAACGATGCCGCATACGAAGCGGTTTTCGACCACTACGGTGTGTTGCGGGTCGATACCTGGGATGAACTCGCCGCTGCCAGCCGCTTCTTTGCGCACCACAAGGAGATCGCTCCGGGAGGCCTTGCAGGCATCATGGACTCGGGAGGTGCGCGCGGCATGCTGCTCGATCTGGCCGCGCGGATGGACGTTCCGTTCGCCGATATCGGTGAAGGCACGGTGACGACACTCGCCGGTCTCCTGGAGTACGGCCTCGAGCCGGTCAATCCGACAGATGTCTGGGGCTCGGGCCGCGAGTGGCGGGATGTCTACACGGGTTCCATGAAGGCGCTCGCCGATGATCCCGATTCGGCCATGACGGGACTCTTTGCCGATCTCGGTGGACTTGAAACCGGTGGCTCCACCTACCTCGACCTCTGCGAGAAGATCGAGCGCGAGACGGAGAAACCCGTCTTCTTCTGCCAGCACTGGAGTCGGGCCATGGACCCGGGCATGGCGAGGAAGGTCGCCGCGAGCCCTGTTCTCGTCATCGACGGTACCGAGACCTTTCTGACTGCGGTCCGCCTCGCCATGCAGCGCCGCGACCGGGTGGACGATTCGCCTGACGACATGGCGCCCGTTCCCGCAGAGCCGGTGATCGCGCACTGGCGCCAACGCCTTGCCCACGCCGAGGCGCTTGATGAGAACGAGGGCCTCGCCCTGCTGGAGAGCTTCGGCATCGGTGCGCCGACACGGCAGATGACGACATCGGCTGAGGAGTGCGCCGCAGCCGCAGTCGCCATCGGCTGGCCCGTGGTTCTCAAGACAGCCGCCGCCGGTCTCCTGCACAAGAGCGATGTTGGCGGCGTCATTCTCGCGATCGACAACGAGGATGACGCGGTGCGCGGCTGGCACGATCTGGCGGGGAGGCTGGGGCCGCGTGTGCTGGTGGAGGCGATGGCTCCCAGGGGTGTTGAAATGGCGGCCGGCATCGTCATCGATCCCCAGTTCGGGCCGCTCGTGATGATTGCCGCAGGGGGGATCCTCATCGAGACGCACGGCGACCGCAGGTTCCTCCTTCCTCCTGCCGGTCGCGCCAGCGTGCGACGCGCCGTCGATCAACTCGCCTGCCGACCGCTCCTTGACGGCGTGAGAGGCAGCGAAGCCGCGGACGTCGATGCTCTCATCGACGCTGTCGCCAGACTCACCGTCATTGCCACGATCCTGGGCGACAGCCTTGCCGAACTCGACATCAATCCCCTTGTCGCCCATCCACAGGGCTGCCAGGCGGTTGATGCCCTCGTCATCCCGCGCGCCGGCTCCTGACCCCCGGCGCAATCTCCTCTGGCGCCGATGCCTCGATGCCATCTCGGCATCATGCATCGCCGCCGCGCAAGCCTCTGACGGTCAGATTGAAGCAGGCAAGTCGGATGATGAGCCGCGCCCTGCGACTCCCGCACCGTCAAGCGTGAGCCTTCCATAACCCGGGGTGACAGGGCACAACATCGCTCCGTCTGCCAACGGCGCAGAGCCGATCCTCGCACGACAGTGTTTCGCGTCTTCCGCGCTCATGCCCACGCATTGACCACGTGACTGCATCGGCGAGAAGCATGCGTCGTCCGGGTCAGCGCGACAGCGCATGGGGTCGTGGGGCAAGGTTGAGCGACCGGGTGCCCGGCGTTTGGAGGCCAGAGGACGGCATGGGCTTTTCCGAAGTGACAGCTGGACACCCCGACATCCTGGCCGGTCCTGCCGGATGACCCGATGACGAGCGCATCGGACCGCTCGAAGCGCAGGCGTGCGGCGTTGGTCGTTCGGCATCGAAGAGGGGTTGCCGCGGGCTGGAGACGACCGTGACAGCACAACCGCAGCTGCCATGATTGGGCATGACGGACGACACGCGTCTTGCGAGGATCGGGCTTCCGCCGCGCTTCACATTCCTGGCGTTTCTCCCGGCGCAGAGTGATAGCACCCACGTCTCTGTGCCATCGTTTGCACGTCATCCTGAACCGGGAGGGTGGGTGATGCACTAGAAGTCCACACCGCGAGTGCTTCCGGTGTGGCATTGATCGGTGCCAGTGCCGATTTCTTCTTCATGTCTCCATGAAGCCAGGCTATCGCACACATATCAGGCCTGACACGTCTCCATCATGATCATGCTTGTCACGGAGATAGCTGCAGGTTCAGTGGGCCGAGCCTTGATCCCGCTCAGCGTCTTTCTGATCTCGCACCCACTCCAGGATTTCGACGACGTTGTTCCCCAACAAGGCAACGTCCGTCTTGACCGTCGCAAGGTCGGTCTGAAGTGTCGCCACATCCGTCTTGAGTGTGGCAACGTCGGTCTGGAGTATCGCAACATCTCCCTTGACTGTCGCCACATCCGTCTTGAGCGTGGCAACGTCGGTCTGGAGTATCGCAACATCTCCCTTGACTGTCGCCACATCCGTCTTGAGCGTGGCAACGTCGGTCTGGAGTATCGCAACATCTCCCTTGACTGTCGCCACATCCGTCTTGAGTGTGGCAACGTCGGTCTGAAGTACTGCAACATCGTCCTTGACTGTCGCAACATCCGTCTTGAGTGCTACCACATCCGTCTTGAGTGTCACCACATCAGTCTGCAGCGTCGAAACGTTTATCTGAACTGTCCCAAAGTCACGTTGAAGTTGCATGAAAGATCCCCGGAGGGTGAGCACTTCATCCTGTTGCGCCCGAAGATCGTGCGCCATGCTGACGAAAAACCCGATACCGCCTCCCACGACAGCAACTGCCGTCAGAAACGCCGCAATCGTCATGATTGATGTTTCTGCAATGTCTTTGCGAGTCAGACCCATATCGGACGGCCATGGATCAGTTCATCCACAAGAGTAGAGTGTCGCAGGCCATCCGTCAATTGGTGATGACACGCGGGATTGTTGCGCTGTCACGACTTTCAGGATCTCGCCAGGTCTGACCCGCCCCCGGGTGACGATGTCCTCGGCTTGGTTTCCGCAGTCCTGAACGTGCGGGCGTGAAGCAGAGACCGTTGGATCCGTCGTCGACAAGGCGAAGGTTGCCGCAATGGCAGTTCCGCGTCGCGTACGATGTTGGTATGCCGGCAACGATGGCTCTCGGGCTGTGTGAGTTGTCTGCCGCCGTCCTCAAGCCGGATGACGCAACCGGTGGCGTGTTGCCACGGGGGTTTCAGGCAGGTGCCGTTGGTCGTGTTGCCGGGCACGCACAGGACGCCGGCAGGTCGAGACCACCACAATCCGGTCACATGTTTGCGACGTGTGCGCAGGACGTCGATGAAGCCGGATGCCATGACGGGCCTTCCGGGGCAGCGTTTCGAAGCCCCGGCACCCTTGACGATGCGACGGCATGGACGACATGACCTGCTTGCGGCTCACCGCAAGGGCGTGACGCCGGGATGATCATCACGTCGGGTCTTGCGTCATGGACGCGGAACGCAAACAGGAATGTGCAGGTCGTTATGTCCTGCAGTTGCCGGCAATCCTGCACGGTCGCCAGTCGTGCGTCCAATGGGTGCCGGATTGCACATGGCCGGCGCGAACGCTCTTGCAGACATTGAGAGCGAAGCCGGATTCCGCAAACCCGGCTGCTCGGCGCACGACCACACCCTCGCGTTCGCCACCGAGAGCGGAAGCCCCGGCGTGCGCCTGATCGACGAAGGCGCACAGTTCCTCGACAAAGTCGAACGTCCCTTTGAAGAGAACGGGTACGACAGGGATGGCATGTCGTTCGGCATAGGCCTCCACGCCGGCGAATGACGCAAAGGTCCCGGTTTGGTCGCGCAGTGCAAAGGCGTAAAAGGTACGGTCCTCCTTCACCGCGTCATACGCGATGCTGTGCACGCCGTAGATGTCCTCGCCATAGAGATACACATCGGGTTCGGTCACCTTCCAGGCGTGGTGCTTCTTCACCAGCGCCATCCACTTTGCATCGGACGTGGTGGTGACGCTGCGCCCGTGAACCTTGCCACGGTGCAGGAGAACATTGCTGCCATCGAGTTTTTCCGTGACGACGACAGGGACACCGGTAAAGTGACCTGGATCCGGATGCAGTGCTTCCTTGCGGCCAACGTGCGGAGAATATGGCCAATAGGGCGTTCTGGGGTACTTCAGGTTCAAGGTCGCCGCACCATCATCCCTCAAGCCCTGGCCGACACTCCTTGCGAGCATGTTGCGGGCAGAGCTGTTCGATATCCACCTGCAGTTGTTCCAACAGCGCGGTCTGTTCCGCCCAGTCGCTGTCTGTGGCATTGAGTATGGCCGCCCCCGAAACCACGGCGACAGCAAGGAACTTGCGATCCGAGCGATCAAGAGTGTTCTCGGGAAGCTCCTCAAATCCCCTGCGCTCATCAGCACTGCAGGTTATGTGCACTCTCTGGACCTGCTTGCCGCCATGCTGATGGTCGATCACATGCTTGAAGAAGGCGTCTCCGAGACCAGGCCTCCCGGAGCGATTCAGCTTTCGCCCATATTCCTCCACGATCAGCCCCATGGCGTCGACAATCACAATCCCCTGTCTTTGCAACTCCGTGAGTTTCTCCACACAGGCAAGTTGGCACTCCAGATCGGCGTGGGATCTGCCGCTGGCGACAATTGCAACGTTGGTATCCATCACAACCCTGGTCATGAAGGCTGGCCCAGCCTTCTCTTCAGGGAAGCGCTGGTGATACTGGCGA
Organism: Alphaproteobacteria bacterium; assembly: GCA_965200495.1. GTDB lineage: Bacteria > Pseudomonadota > Alphaproteobacteria > SP197 > SP197 > SP197. The sequence goes on along the minus strand of CBDAUG010000002.1, from coordinate 1,352,486 downwards.
GTTCTCCAAATTCATCACCAAAGAAATTGTCTGGCCAATTCTCGATTTCTCCCCACTCGTTGAGCGACAGATCGGAGATTTGTGCCTGCCCTTCGTTGTTTGAAACGAAATAGAGCTTGATGTCTTCGGACCGCGCCCCTTCTTCGGCCACGCGACGCTGCAGCCGTCGCAGGAGGTGTTCGCTGTGACTCTCGACGATGATCTGAAGGTTTCGCGCCTCCGTGACGTTCAGCATGACATCAGCCAGCCCGCTCTGCACGGCTGGATGCAGATGAATCTCCGGCTGCTCCATGAGGACCGTGGACCCTTCAGGGACATAGTAGAGAAGCACAAGGGCTGGCAGCACCTGCGACACGCCGAAGCCGACATCGGTCAATGCCGTTGGCGCACTCCATTGCGACGTCTGCACGATTGCCCGGAAGAGGTTGGTTCTTGGGGCTATCTCCTTAAGTTCGAACGAGTCAATGAGCTCCAGTTCACCGAGCCAGTAGGCAATCATCTCCTCGAAGGACTTCGTGCGACGGCGATGTCCGAGGCTCCTTCTTTGACCATCCCGGGTTGCAGCGAGGATCGCATCCATCGTGCGCTCGCCGCGCTGGCCCACATCCCTGGGGCTGGATCCGGCCCAGTGATACTCCCGTCTGGGATACTCCCGAAGAGGTCCAAGGTAGTAGACGGAATCCATCAGGTTCTCGTAGGCAAGTGCAAAATCGCTGAGAAAGTCAGCGTTCTGATAGAGGTACCGTATCTCTTCGGGAAAAAGGTGTGTCTTGATAGGCTGTGAAAGAGGCCATGGATGCCCGACATTGCGAAGAAATTCGAAATCGGCACAATCTGTGCCGAGTTTGAATTTTCTGTCTGATCCGTGGCGTGGCTGGACCCAGAAGCTTCTCTCATTGAATGTGTATGCCAGCCGGTAGAGCCATGGACGATCGCGCATCAAGCCGACGTCGCATGAAATCTGGAGAGAATCGTCGGCAATCTGCAGTCCGTACGAAGAAGAATCTGGCCAAGAGTCGATCTTGAGTGTCTGCGGCAGCGACCAGGCGAGGCGCCAGGTGAGCCTCGATCCTTCGTCGTTCTGATGGACAACATCGCCGAAGGTGCCGAGGTTCACAAAATCAGAAGGTCCTCCGAAATCGAGTACGAGGCCACGATCCGTGGCATCCCTCGTCTGCTTGAGCAGGAGAAGGAACTGCAGGATACTACTCTTGCCGGCACTGTTCGTGCCGAAGAAGCCGGTCAGCTTGCCGAATTGAAGGTCAAGCGTTTGCCATGCCTTGAAATTGCTGACTTCCAGACGTTGCAGCATGGGGTTTGCCTTTGGGATACGCCGCTCTCTTGAGGGCAACACCGGGTAGTGTGGGCCATCGGTATCCTGCAACGTTCGCCCGAAAGTCGCAACGCCGCTCCCCGTCGGGTGTCGAGTCGGGGTGATGTCCGGTTTGCGCAATTCGGGTGATCGGCCCGGAAAATCCGCCCATTCGCATGCCGCCGGGTTCTCTGGCAAGGCACGGGTTGCGTTACACCGGGGACGCATGCCGGGCCCGCCGCGAGAAGGCCAGCACATGGTCGTGGGAAGCCGGCGGCGAGGCTCCGCCAAAGCACGGGTGGAAGGTCTTTGACACGTCAGCGGCGGGGCGTACAGGATGGGCGCGATGCTGAACGCGAGAGGGGGCTTCGTTGAGCGGTTTTCCCTATTCCCGTGTGGCGGTCACGGGAGGCAGTGGCCGTCTTGGTCGCTACGTGGTGAGGCATCTCGCGGCGGTCTGCGATGTCGCCGTCATCGATATCGAAGCCGGGGCGGGCCAGGGGATCCGCTGTGACGTGCGTGACATCGATGCCGTGCGGCGAGCGCTCCGGGGATGCCAGGCGGTTGTTCACCTGGCGGCCCTTGACGATGGGGTGACAGAGGATGAGGAGGCCTACATCGACGTCAACCTGCGCGGTACGTGGAATGTCCTGCAGGTCTGCGAGGAGCTTGGCATCTCGCGCGTGGTGCTGGCCTCGAGCGTTGCCGCACTCGGAATTGGCGCCGACAACCCGCCGTGCGTCCTGCCCGTGCCGGTGGAGACCGAATTGCTGCCCTGCCAGGCCTACGGCATCACGAAGAAGGCGGCGGAAGAGTTCGCCCGGGCCTTTGTCGAGAGGGGCCGCCTTGAGGTCATCTGCCTGAGGCCGAGCCTTGTCGCTCAGCCTGACATCACCTGGTCCATGGCGCAGACAGCCAGCGAAGCCGACGGCACCGATCCGCCACCTGAAGCCACCGATGCGGGTTGGCGGATTCTGCGCGAACCGCTGGCCATCACCAGAGCCTTCGTTTCACCGGACGACGCTGCGCGCGCCTTTTGCGCGGCCCTTGCGGTGCGCGGCGTCCGCTGCGGCAGCTTTTATGTCACCGCTCCTGACACCTGCTCTGCCCTGGAGACCGCCGATGCCATCGAGCGGTCGTGCGGCCACCGCCCGCAGATCGGCGATGCGGAGCTCTATCGCCGCCATCCGCGTGCCAGCGCCTTCGATCTGCGGCCGACGCGGGAGGTGCTCGGCTGGCAACCCGAGGATTGCTGGGCCGATCATCTGGCCCGCGTCATTGCCGCTGCCGGGGCGCCCTCATGATCCTGAGAGGAGGGCGCATCCTCGATGCCGAAACCCTGGATGCGCCGTATCGCGACATGGTCATCGGGGACGGCGTCATCATCGACGTGATGGCGCCCGGAGCCGGCGGTCCCGAAGGTGCACCGGTGAAGGATGTGTCCGGTCATCTCGTCATTCCGGGGCTCGTCAATGGCCACACACACGGCCACGGCAGCCTCGGCAAGGGGCGCGGTGACCGCTGGTCGCTGGAACTGCTGCTCAATGCCGGGGTGTGGATCAGCGGCCAACGCACCGCTGACGACATGTACCTTGCCACACTGCTCAACGCTGCGGAGATGATTCGCCGCGGGTGCACGGCTGCCTATGACCTGACGCTTGAACTGCCGCATCCCAGCCCGGCCGGTATTCGCGAGGTGGCGCGGGCTTATGGGGATGCCGGCATGCGTGCCGTGGTCGCGCCCATGGTGTCGGACATCGCTTTCCACGACCTTGTTCCGGGCCTTGGTGATGCTCTCGAGCCCGCGCTGCGGGATACCGTGAACGCATGGACACCCGAACCCTGGCACGTGTCGCTCGACGCCTGCCGCGACATCGTCCGGGAGTGGTCCCCTGCAGGGGACATGGTGCGTCCGGGTCTTGCCCCGACGATACCGATGCACTGCACCGATGGCTTTCTGGAGGCCTGCCGGGATCTCGCCAGGGAGTATTCCCTGCCAACTCACATGCACATGGCCGAATCGAAGTTCCAGTCCATTCTCGGTCATGAGACCTATGGCATGTCGCTCACCCGTCATGTCGACAGGATCGGACTTGTCGACGAGCAGTTCACCGCGGCGCACGGTATCTGGCTCGATGACGACGAAATGCGCCTTCTCGCTGATCGCGGCGCCTCGGTGGTCCACAATCCGGGCAGCAATCTGCGGCTTGGGTCGGGCCTTGCCGCGGTGCGCCGCATGCTTGAGGCCGGACTCAACGTCGCCGTGGGCTCGGACGGCTCCAATTCTTCGGACAACCAGAACATGTTCGAGGCGATGCGCCTGGCAACCTTCGTGTCGCGGGTCATGACACACGATCTCCGCCGATGGGTGTCAGCCGAAGAGACCTTCCGCATGACCACCCTGGGTGGCGCCCGCGTCCTTGGCCTCGAAGGCCGGATCGGGCGGATCGCGCCTGGATATCTGGCGGATCTCGTCTTCATCGATCTGGGCGATCTCGCCTGGCTGCCCCTCAACGACCCGCTCAACCAGCTGGTCTACGCCGACGATGGCGGAGCGGTTGACCATGTCATGATCAACGGCCGTTTTGTCTATGAGAACAAGCGGTTCACCACCATCGATACCGGGTCCCTCGCAGCACGCATCAACCGCGCCATGGAACGCCTCAATGCGGCAACGGGCGAACGGCGCAAGGCGGTGAAGGCTCTCGAACCTGTGGTGGCCGATCTTTGCACCTGTTTCATGTCGCGTTCGTGGCATGTCAGCCGCATGTGCGGCGAAGCGTCAAAGAGCGGGGAGCCGTGACAATGGATCTCGTCGTCAGGGGCGATCTTGTGACGCCGGACGGTGTGGTCGAGAGTGGCTGGGCGGGTGTCCTGGACGGTGTCATCGCCGCGACCGGTTCGCACGAACCCCCTGCGGCCCGCCAAACGGTCGACTACCGCGGCAAGCTGGTGTTCCCCGGCGTCGTGGACGGCCAGACCCACGCCGGCTCGATTGCCGGGTTCGACGGTCTTGAGGATCTGACCAGAAGCGCCGCCGCGGGCGGCGTGACGACCATTGTCGACATGCCCTTCGATGAACCCGATCCGGTGTGGAGTCGCGATCTTCTCGACGCCAAGATTGCCACCGCGAACCGTGTGGCCCATGTTGACGTGGCGCTCTATGGATCCGTGAAGAAGCAGGTCGAAACCGATGAGATCGCCCGTCTGGCCGAGGGCGGTGTGTGCGCATTCAAGATGTCGACCTATGAAGCCAACCCTCACCGGTTTCCACGGATTCCCCACGACCAGATGGCGCGGGCCTTCGCGGCCATTGCCGAGACCGGTCTCACGGTGGCGGTGCACAACGAGGACCAGGAAGTGGTCGATCACGCCATCGGTGTTTTCCGGAGCGAAGGGCGCCGGGATGCTGGATGCCATCATCCCAGCAGGCCGCCGCTCGCGGAACTCCTCGCCAATGCCGTCATTCTGGAACTCGGGGCCGCGACCGGCGCCCGCGCCCATATCGTCCACTCCTCGCTGGCCCGGGGGTTCGACATGGCGCGCCAGTACAGGGAACAGGGTTATCAGGCGACGGCGGAGACCTGCATCCACTATCTGGCATTCAACGAGGCGGACGTGCTCACGCTGGGCGCCAGGGGCAAGGTCAATCCTCCCGTCAGGCCCGACGAGAGGGAGGCCATCTGGTTGCGCGTGGCGTCAGGCGATGCTGCTTTCGTTTCCTCCGACCACTGTTCATGGCCTCTCGAGCGCAAGTCCGATGACGACATCTTCGCCGCGGCGCCGGGCGCCCCCGGCATCGAGTGCCTGCTGGCCGTCATGCTGAGCGAAGCGCAAGGACGCGGCCATGGTCCAGATCTTGTTGCCGCCATGTTGTGCGAGGGTCCGGCGCGGCACTTCGGCCTGTGGCCGGCAAAGGGCGCCATCCGTGAGGGCGCCGACGCCGATTTTGCTGTGATTGAACGTGGTAGTCACCGCCACGATGACGCTACGCTTCATTGCCATCTGGCTCCCTGGACGCCCTATCACGGCATGGAACTTTCGGCGCGGGTCCTTGAGGTCTGGTTGCGGGGCCGCAGGGTGTTCGATGGCCGCAACGTCCTTTCGCGTCCCGGGGACGGCGCGTTCGTCAGACCGGTCTGAATCGTGGCGCGGCGCATTCTCGTCATCAATCCCAACAGCAGCCGCGAAGTCACGGGCGCGATGTCACAGGCCCTCGCCTCCCTGCGCTTCGCCGGCGGCCCCGTCATCGACTGCATGACCCTTGATGACGGTCCGCCCGGCATCGAGACCGACCGCCATATCGCCGAGGTCTCGGGCCTCGTCGTGCGTGCCATCGAGGAAGAAGAGGCTGATGCCTACATCATCGCCTGTTTCAGCGATCCGGGCCTTGATGCCGCCAGGGAGGTGTGCAGGCAGCCGGTTTTCGGTATCGGTGCATCGGCCTATGCGGCGGCCCTGGCAACAGGTGAACGCTTCGGCATTATCTCCATCCTGCCCGTGGCCGTTGCCCGCCACCGGCGCCATGTCGCGTCCCTGGGCCTTGGCGCTCATCTGGCCGGTGACATGGCCATCGGTCTTGCCGTGACGGAACTTGCGCAAGAGGACCTGGTTGTCGAACGCATGGTACGGGCCGGCATGACGCTGAAGGACGAGCACGGGGCCGGTGTGGTCATCATGGGTTGCGCCGGCATGGCCCGCTACCACGCCCGCCTCGAGGTCATGCTTGACCTTCCGGTTATCGAGCCGACGCGGGCGGCCACGGCACTGGCGCTCAACGCTCTTGCGACAACACGGGCCTGTCAGGAAGGAGGGGCGCCACCTTGAGCAGCCGAATCATGACAGTTGGCGGCGCCCAGATGGGGCCGGTGCAACGCGCCGACCCCCGATCGCGGACTGTGGGGCGCATGGTGGATCTGATGCGTCAGGCCCACGCGCGCGGCTGCAGGCTGATTGTTTTTCCGGAACTGGCGCTGACGACGTTTTTTCCACGCTGGCTGATCGAGGACGAGGAGGAACTCGCGGCGTTCTACGAGGTGTCCATGCCGGGACCGGACACCGTGGCACTCTTCGAGACGGCGCGCGAACTCGGCATCGGCTTTCACCTGGGCTATGCCGAAATCGCCGAAGATGGCCGCTTCAACACCGCGATCCTTGTGGACCCTGCGGGCAGGATTGTCGCCAGGTACCGCAAGATCCACCTCCCGGGCCATGCGGACAATGACCCCGCGCGTGCGTTCCAGCACCTCGAGAAGCGCTACTTCGACGTCGGCAACCTCGGGTTCAGGGTATGGGACACCATGGGCGGGCGGATCGGCATGCTGATCTGCAACGACCGGCGCTGGCCCGAGGCCTTCCGGGTGCTGGGCCTTCAGGGAGTCGAACTGGTGCTCATCGGCTACAACACCCCGACATTCAATGGTCAGACCTTCGAGCCGCCGCACCTGCGCATCCATCACAATCTCCTGTCCATGCAGGCCGGCGCCTACCAGAACGGAACATGGGTGGTTGGCGTGGCGAAGGCCGGCCTGGAAGATGGCGTCCACATGATGGGTTCGAGCGCCATCGTCACCCCCAACGGCGAAGTCGCGGCCCAGGCCAGCAGTCTCGACGACGAACTGATCGTGGCCGACTGCGATCTCGACGCGGGCGCCTCCATCAAGGCCAGTGTCTTCAATTTTGCCGCCCACCGGCGCACCGAACACTACCGCCTGATTGTCGAGACCACAGGCGTGGTTCCGCCACGGGGCACATGAGGGCAGCGGTTCGCGTTCTCCGGATCGCCCTTTTCCTGCTCGCCTTTGGGGGCGCGGCGGCCGCAGGGTCGGCGATGAAGAAAGAGGCCGATTCGCTTGCACGCCTTCATGGCTGGACCGCTTCCTGGCTGGAAGCGGGCCGCTTCAGTCTCCTCGCATACGCTCCATCCGACTGGCATGGCACGGGCGTCCTGACGGTCTATATCGAGGGAGACGGCCAGTCCTGGATTTCGCGCACGGAACTGGCAGCCGATCCCACGCCCCGGACGCTGCGGGTTCTGGAGATGGCGGTGAAGGATCCGGGTGATGCGGCCTATCTGGCGCGCCCCTGCCACTACCTCGACGCCGCCGGGCTTGCGGGCTGCCACAAGCGCTACTGGTCCCTGGCGCGCTACGGGGAGGACGTGGTCGAAGCCATCGATGCCGCCCTTGATGGCCTCAAGCGCCGTGCCGGCGCCGGGAGGCTTCGCCTGGTCGGGTATTCGGGGGGCGGACAGCTGGCCGTTCTTGCTGCGGCGCGACGAAACGACGTCGCCGGCATCATCACCATTGGCGGCAATCTTGACCACAGATACTGGACGCACTCCCAGGGTGTGTCCGCACTCACCGGTTCCCTCAATGCGGCCGATGTGGCCGACGCTGTCCGGCACATTCCCCAGATTCACTTTGTCGGAGAACGCGACACGACCGTGGGACGCCCGGTGATCGACAGCTACCTCGCCCGGATGACGGTGACGTCGCAAGGCCGGGTGATCGAAGTGCCGGGCTACGATCACGGGTGCTGCTGGGCCGACAACTGGCCGGGCCTGCTCGCTGTTGCCACGAAGCTGCTGGGCGCCCCGGGGAGGTGACGGGAGGCGGCGCCTGCGGAACGTCTTGTCAGTGCGGCCGGGATTCCCGGATGAAGACGAAGGTCGATGCAGTCGATGAAGCAGAATCGAAGCGGTAGCCGCCGGCATCGAAGGACTTCAGATCCTCGATGCTGTCGATGCGGTTGCGGATGACGTGGCGCGCCATCATGCCGCGCGCCACCTTGGCGGTGAATCCCAGGGTCCGCGCCGTGCCGTTCCTCATCTCCCGGAACACCGGCGTGATGACGGGAGCCTTGAGCCGATCCGGAGGGATGGCACTGAAGTACTCCTTCGACGCCGCATTGAGAACGACGGGCGATGTCATGTGCCTGAGATCGCGGTTGAGGGTGCCGGCAATCCTGTCACCCCAGAAATCGTAGAGGCTGTGACCCCGGGGCGTGGTGAGCCGTGTTCCCATTTCGAGGCGATAGGGCTGGATGAGATCCAGCGGCCTCAGCACACCGTAGAGCCCCGAAAGGATGCGCAGATGGGCCTGTGCGTGGTCAAGATCGTCGCTCGACAGGCTGGCGGCATCGAGCCCGCGATAGGTGTCGCCGGCAAAGGCCAGCACGGCCTGTTTCGCGTTCTGCGGCGTGTGTTCGAGGCGGAACGCACGGAAACGGTCACGGTTGAGATCGGCGAGCTTTTCCGAGAGCCTCATGAGGCCCGCAAGATCGACGGCACTGAGCGTGCGTGCGGTCTTCATCAGTTCGCGGGTCTGGGCCATCAGCTGTGGCCTCGTCCACGCGATCCCGGGATCTGGGTCTTCGAAGTTGAGGGCCTTGGCCGGCGACACGACGACGAGCATCTTTTTCTCCCTTGTCAGACTATTTGGTAGGCGTCGAGGCCGGCGGCAAATCCTGCCTCAGCATTCTTGTCCACACGGGCGATCGCCCTCCACACCGAAGGATACGTTGTCCTGCACGGTTCAGCGTCCTTTCCATACGGGCGGGCGCTTTTCGATGAAGGCGCGGGCCCCTTCCTTTGCGTCTTCTGATTCCACGACCCGTGACATCATGGTGAAGCAGCCTTCAGAGTCGAGTCGCGCCGCGTCCTGCGGCGAAAGATCGCCGGCCATGTTGACCATCTGTTTTTCCGCACGCACCGACAGCGGAGCAGCAGCGGCGATTCTGCGGGCGATGTCGCGTGCTGCATCCATGACCTCGCCCTCGGGGGTCAGGCGGCTCACCAGGCGAAGGTCGAAGGCTTCCCGGGCGTCCATCCGCCGGCCGGTGTAGAGCATCTCGAGGGCGACGCCGCGCGGCAGTCTGGAGAGAAGACGCGGTACGCTCGGCGCCGCGGTGGTCAGGCCGACATTGACCTCCGAGAGGAAAAAGACGGCATTGCGGGAGGCCACGAGAATGTCACCGGCCAGGGCAAGTTCGAATCCGCCGGCCACGCAGTAGCCGTTGATCGCCATGATGACGGGTTTCTCGAGATCGAAATTGCGCGACAGCCCTGCGAAACCCCAGCGTCCGAAACTCCGGTCGGGCTCGTCACCGGCAGCCTCCTTGAGGTCCCAGCCGGTGCAGAAGAACCGGTCGCCCGCACCGGTCACGATGGCGACGCGCAGGTCCGGGTCCTCGTGGAACCTCTCGAAGGCATCGTTCATGTCCCGGCTCGCCGCCGCCCCGATGGCGTTGGCCTTCGGGTTGTCGATGGTGATCTCCAGAATGTGTCCGTCGGTCCGCGTGTGAACGCTGCGTGTCATGACGCCTTTCCATCGTGCCTCGCCGCTGAACGTAGTGCTTTGGCGGCGTTGGCGCGAGACCCTGTCTTCATGACGCCTGTCCATTGCGTTTCGCCGCCGAACGCAGTCCTTCTGCGGCGTCGGCGGCAGGCCCGGTTTTCCGCACCCGGGCCTCGCGCCACAACACATAGAGACCGCTCATCATCAGGACGGCAGCGCCGATGGCCACGGTCCGGTCGGGGAGATCGCCCCAGATGAGATAGCCGAAGACGATGGCCCAGATCATGGCCGTGTAGTCGAAGGGTGCGAGGACCTGGGGTGGCGCCAGGGCGCAGGCGCGCACCGCGGCAAGCTGGGCGATCATCACCGTGACCCCGCACGCGACCATGAGGAAGAAAGCCTCGGGCGAGGGCATGACCCACGCGAAGGGAGCGAACACGGGCATCGTCAGCACATAGATGCCATTCAGCAGGAAGACCGTGGAGGCGGCGTCTTCGGTCCGGCTCACGATTCTCGTGACGATGATGGCCAGGGCATAGGCGAGGGCTGAACAGAGCGCCCACAAGGCTGCGGCCTGGAACATGCCTGTCGAGGGATTGACGATGATGAGGATGCCGCACAGGCCGATGCCGACGGCAGCCCAGCGGCGCGGGCCGACCCGTTCCCCGAGCAGCGGCACGCTGAGCGCCGTCATCAGCAGGGGCGAGGCAAAGGAGACCGCCGTGGCGTCGGCAAGGGAAATGTGGCGTACCGCCTCGATGAAGCAGCTGAGCGCGACGAAGAAGCAGAGGAATCTCGCGCCATGCATGCGCCAGCGCCGGGTTCTGAAGGGCGTGGCGAGTCCCGGACCGCGCAGCAGAAGGAGTGCGGTGCCGGCGACCACGATCACCGAGCGCATGAACAGGATCTGGGAGAAGTGATAGTCCTCGGCGAGCCACTTCAGGGCAGCCATCTGCCCCATGAAGAGGATGGCGGCGAAAACCCACAGACCGATCGCCGTGACGGGCGCATTCCGGTAACCGCCGCCCGGGTCTGCCGTTCCGTCGCCGGGGGAACGCTGCCGCATGCGCCTGGATGATCCCATGGCCTGACGGTCGAGGATAGGGAGATTGCCATGCTGCCGGCAAGCGCCGCCGACTCAGCTGAGCGCCCCTCCCGCGAAGCAAGGGCCTCGATTGAGAACATCGATCACCGTCATTGTCCGGCGGCGAAGGCCGCCTGACCGTGGCGACATGCCACCGCGCCCTGCGCTCGCCTTCATCCGGGCGCACTCAACCCCACCGCCGGAGAATCGGCCACCGCAAGATGTCACCGCAGCCATCGCCACCTGACATGCAGGGCCAGCCATGAACCGAGAGCTTGACCAATCCAGTGACCTGTCGCCCGGGGGCCAAGGTCGGGGACTGTGTAGCGTTGTGCTTCGCTTCGCGCTCTGTCGGATCGACATGATCAACCACCCACAACTCTTCTCGTGCCGCGGTGGCCAGGATCCCATCGTCACCTGGAAGCGGATGTCCCGGAGGCCGCAGGTTGGGCCGAACAACACGGTCGGCGCTGGGCTTTCACCCTCACGGTACGTCCCGGACAGGGGCGATTTGACGCGTCTCGATGAAGCCGAGTGGGGTGCCGTCGAAGCAAGGGACTGGCGCAACCGCAAGGCAGGCAGGCAGAGGTCATCGTTGAAGGATCATGTCCCTGGGCCTTGATTCAGAGGGGCGGCGCAATGCAGGAACCCGGGCACCGGCCATGAAGGCAATTCAGGGAATTGATCATCAGCCTGCCGTCACGATACGGCAGGACTGGTACGACTGATGGCGCGGAGGTGGCAGCGATGATTCGCTTCAAGACCGGCGATATTCTTGCCGACGATGCGGAGGCTCTGGTCAACACGGTCAACCGCGTCGGCATCATGGGACGCGGAGTCGCGCTTCAGTTCAAGAAGGCGTTCCCGGAGAACTTCCGGAGTCATGCCAAGGCTTGCGCGTACGGCGAGGTGCGGCCGGGCGACATGTTCATGTTCGGGACACGCCAGTTCACCAATCCCCGATACATCATCAATGTCCCGACCAAGCGCCCCTGGCGCGGCCGCAGCCGGAGAGAGGACATCGAGGCCGGGCTGAAGGACCTTGTGACGATCGTTCGTAAGCACGGGATCCGCTCGATCGCCGTCCCTGCGCTCGGCAGCGGCCTCGGTGGTCTCGAATGGAGCGGCGTTCGCCCTCGCATCGAGAGAGCCTTGCGTCGCTGCAATGATCTCGACATCGTCGTCTTCGAGCCGGGCGGCGCAGGAAGATCCCTTGCGCATGACGGGCAGGCTTGAGCCGCCGAAGATGCCCCCGGACAGCAGAGCGACACTGATTGGCTTGATTGTCCGCTCTCTCCGCGGCCTGCCCGAAGCCCACAAGCTCATGCAGTGCGCCGGCCAATCGCTCACGGTGACGTTCACCAAAACGCAGGCCGCACGCAAAGAACCTGCGGCATGTGCTGATCGAGAAGGGCTGGGTCGAAGATGCTGGATTGACTGTTGCGCCGTGACCGCTTGCCGGCGATTCCAGCGCTGTCCGGAGGCCCGGGTGCGACGGTAACACGTGCGATGTCGGTTGAGGGATAGGCGTGTTGCAAGCGGTAACCCGCCATTGAATCAGCAGAATGGAGGCCCCGCCCAAGAGGGCGTGTCCCTTTTGCAACAGATCTGCAGGATCTTTGCTTGACCCATTGCACGCGCCGGGTTAGATGGTTTTCGTTTGCATATCCGGATCGATCGGGATACGCATCATCCTTGCAAGGGAGAAATGTAACCAATGAGCAGGTTAAACAAACTTACCGCACCCGCGAGAAGCTGACCCTGCCGAAAATCTCTTCCTTGTAGCGGTTTTGACACCGCGAGGCATGCGCCCCGGCGCCTTGAATCTGCCTCATTTGTGAATCACTTTCTGTGGCTTCTGGAATTGAGCATCGGGCGTTCGGATCGACAGTGTGACGCCTGATTTCTGGCGCTGTTGAGAACCGCCAGCCGCGTCGCCGGAAAGGCTGGGGGTGACGGGCCTTTCATCGGGCTCAAGGCCCGAATGGGGTGGTATTCGACACCGAAGTTCTCGGGTTATTCGAACACGTCGTTCAGATTTCCGATATCTGCGTGGCAACAAGGCAGGTCAGGCGTTCCGTGCGTCAGCCGGCACATCGGACTCTGGTCGTCTCCGATACCGCCCGTGCCTGTGTTTCGATGGTTCTGGCAGTGCACTCATGGCGATGTCTGCCGCAACGTGTGACAGGCGCATGTCGCAAGAGGCGCAGATTCGTTCAGAATTGCTGGACGAAGCGGAGCTCTCCCGACGAGCGGCGATAATCGTGGAGCTGTGCGTTGCTGTCGCGGATCTCGCGGACGACCGCCAGTTCGGGGCTGAACCCCAACACGGTCACGGCCCGGTTGTAGGCAGAAAGCCTGTAGGACCGTGTGAGATCCTCCCGCTCGCCATTGTCGGCGACGAAGGGGAACCAGCCCCGCTCATAGTCCGTCCAGCGCACTTCCGCATTGCCGCCGACCGTGAAACCGAAAGGCAAGGCCACGGTGACGCCCGCGCCAAGCCAGCGACTGCGGTTGCGCTCGCGCCGGAAGTCCGGCCGCTGTTGCGCGTAGCCGCCGGTGATTTCTGCCCGCACCGTCGGCGTGACCACCCACGAGCCGCGCAGGGACGTGTCCCACACCGGCCCGTCCAGGTGCGTTCTGGTGCGATAGTGGCGATCGTGCCACGACGCCCGGGCGAACGCCGTCACACGCGGGCTCAGCCGGCGCCCTACCTCGAGGCGCACGCCCGTGTCGCGGTAGTTGGGCGCAGTGCCGGACCAGTGCTGCCGGCCGCTTGCCAGCAGACTGGCCTCCGTCACTGCGTCCAGGAGCCAGCGCGGACCCAGGTGAAGGGCGACGAAGTGCTGATCGAAGTCGGAACGCGCGTACTCCCGGCGCCATGCCTGTGCACCGGCGCGGATGCGTGCCCGCTCGGAAACCGGTACCTGGTACTCCGCTCCGCCCCAGACCGACAGGCCGATGCCCGACCGGGTCAACTCCTGTGCGTCGCGCTCGAAGGGCAGACCGTGGATGACGATGATGCGCTCGCCGGACGTGCCGCCAATGTTGGTGTCGGGTGCCGCAGCGAAACCCAGATTGAAGCTCCAGCGCCGCCGGGCACGGATCTCGGCAAGGAAACGGTGCACGTTCTCCTTGACCCCCTCGGGGACATCGCCGGCGAGGACCTGCTCGAAGTGCTCCCGTGCCAGGCTGTCCTCGCCTTTCAGGAAGAAGACACGGGCCAACTCCAGACGCACCCGCACGAGATCGGGCCTCTCAACCAACATCGCGTGGAAGGCGGCGATCGCCTCGTCAAGCAGCGCCTCGCGGCGATCCTCGTTTGTCTCGACGTCGGCCTCCTCGACAGCGGACATGCCCTCGCTGAACAGAGCGTCGAGGTCCTGGGCTGCGACAGGGAAGGCGGTCAGAAGGATGAAAGCAACAGCAAAACTGCGCATGAGATGCCTGTTCGTGCACTGTATGAAGAAAGGGGCGGAACTGAAGTCCCGCCCCTGGAAGTCGTCAGCAGGCTGGGCGGTTCAGCCGCCCGAAGCCGGTCACTGGTGGTTCTTAGTCGGCGTCGATCCGGGTGGCGTACGCACCGGCAGCATTGCCGTCCGAGAAGTGGCTAACGAAACCGCCATAGATACCTGCTGGACGAGCACCAGCAGGGCCGTATGCAGCGTTGGTCCAGGTACCGTCACGACCTGAGGACGTTGTGACACCACCCTGCGTTAATTCTCCATCCGGAGCGAGTGCGACGCTGTCGAGCTTCACGACCCAGCCTTCACCCACGGCAGCGCCATCGAAATTGTCGATTGTACCGCTAACGGTCGAGTTTGTGTTGTCGAACTTCGCGGTCAGCGACACATCGGCAGTGAATCGAGCGGAATCTGTCGTCTCGGAGTCGTCGCTACCCATCTTGTGGACGGACATACCTTCCGCGTGCCCTGAGTAGGTCGCCGTGTTCTTGTCATCAAACATGTTGACGTCGTCGGCTGCAGCCAGATTGTATGCAGTCGGAGTGTTTTCCGCCCCCCTGGTCGCGAAGATACTGAGGGTCCAGTCCTCGTTGTTGCTCTTCGTCAGCCAGTGACCAAACGATGCGTAAAGGATTTCAGGTACATACATGTTCGGGTCGTCGTCCGACTTCTGGTAGAAAGCTTCTGGAGAGGTCGGGCTAAAGTACCAGCTACCGACCAGCTTGCCATCCTTGACCGAGCAACCGTCGTTACCCCCAAGGCACCAGACTGTACCCGGAATTCCCTTGTAGTTGATGTCCGTGGCATCGGTGACGAACGCGTCAGAATACATGCCGTCGCTGTCGTTTCCGCCTGCGTTGCTCAGATCATCCCCCAAGGGGTTTACGTCCTCAGCGGGCATGTCGGCGACCAAAGCTATCATCCTGATCGAATTGTCAGCGCCAATACGTTCGCTCTTGATTTTGTCTTCACCGACGATTTGAGCCCAAGTCATACCTTTGTGATCATCCGTCTTGAGCTTGAGCGAACTGGGGACTGAAGAAATATCTGGCGGAGCCGAGACATCCGGGACGAGCGTTACCCGAGTTCCGCCTCCGGTATTGCTGCGTGCTAGCGCTGATGCAATGGCCATGCCCACATCATTGGCGACAGACCGAGGCGATCCCTGAGGATCCATATCTTTACCACCTGTGACCTCGTCAACAGCGTCCGACAGAGCGTCACCCCCGGCTTCTTCCATTGCTTTCTCGTGCTGCTCCGTGGCAGTGTCAACCGCATCCTTGAGCGCCTCCAAAAGGGCCACGTTGTCAGAATGGTGCTCCATGGCAGTCGTCTGCGCCATCCGGGCTTTGTCCAAAGCCGCCTTGGCATCCATGACAGCCTTATTGGCACGATCGCGGGCATTGATAACCGCCTGTGCGTTCATCATGGCCACACCGGAGTCGCCGCCCGCAGCCTCAATCCTCATCGCCATTTCGACCTTTTCTGCAGCCTCCTTTGCATCCTCGACAGCATCCTTCGCCGCCATTGCGGCGTCCATGGCGTCAGATTCGACAGTATGGGCCTCTGCGAACAAGGCCGCGATGCTGGGTATCTTGGATTGTGAAGGTGTTGGTTGTGAAGATGTGGTAGTCGCCTGCGCGCCGGCATTGCTGCTACCGCTCCCGCCGCACGCGGCGAGCCCGCCCGACAGGGCGACGACTGCCGCGAGTGCGGTAAGTTTGTTTCCCGCACCATTGCCGGAAGGCCTCGACACCTGATCGAGAATACAGGTTCCCGGCAATCTGGAGCTGCCATGACCGTTCTGTCTGTTCCCGCCACCGAGGCTCTCCCTGCGGAGCGCAATCCGGCGACCGTCTATCTTGCGAGCCTGACGGCCGGTGAGGGGCGGCGCTCGATGACCTCGACGCTCTCCCAGCTCGCCGCCATGCTCGGTTTCAGCGATGCCGCGTCCTGCCCCTGGCAAGAACTGCGCCATCATCACGTTTCTGCCCTGCGCGCCGTGCTGGCCGAGCGCTACGCGCCCGCCACGGCGAACAAGTCGCTCGCCGCCATCCGCGGTGTCCTGCGGGCCGCCTGGCGCCTGGATCTGATGCCCACCGATTGCTATCACCGGGCGATCGACGTGCCTCCCGTTCGCGGTGCGCGTCTGCCGGCCGGCCGGTCCCTCGAAGCCACCGAGATCCGGGCGCTGTTTTCCGTCTGTGCCGACGGCACCCCGGCCGGCGCCCGCGACGCGGCTGCCTTCGCCCTGCTCTTTGGCTGCGGCCTGCGCCGCGCCGAAGCGGTGGCCGTGGAGATTGCCGACCACAAAGCGGACACCGGCGCCATGCGCATCATCGGCAAGGGCAACCGCGAGCGCATCGTCTATGCGACCGGCGGTACAAGGGCAGCCCTCGATGCGTGGCTGACACACCGCGGGATCGCCGTGGCCGGCCCGATCCTCGCTCCGGTGTCGCAGGCCGGCACGGTTGATGCCGGTCGCGGCATCACCCCGCACTCGCTCATGAGACGCCTGCGCAAGCGTTCCGAGGAAGCCGGAATCGCGCGGTGCTCGCCGCACGATCTGCGCCGATCGTTCGTGTCGGCGGCCCTTGATGCCGGTGCCGATCTTGCCATGGTCCAGGCTCTTGCAGGCCACGCCTCCCCGTCGACAACGGCGCGCTACGACCGTCGCCCCGAGACGGCCAAGGCCGCCGCTGCGCGCCTTGTCCATGTTCCGTTCGCTGAAGGCGTGAGGATCGGCGCATGACAGCCACCGGTGTGCCGTTGTCGAGCGTCATGCGCCTGAGACGGCAGCGTGCACAAGTGCGGCGTGGCGCCTTGCCGCGCCGGAACATGGTCGTCCACCGCGACGTGCCGGTGGCCCTCCTCAGGACCGGAGAACCCAGCGGATGAGAGTTCCCCAGCCTTGCTTCGCAGCGAGGCGTCGAAGACGGCGACGTTCGGAGAGAATTGCGATGAGGTCGTGGCGGGGCGCGAGGGGTTCGGGTGGATCTGGCGCTCCCCCTGGGGCGAGCGCGCATAACGCGCCTTCACGGAAGGGTCGATCTCCAACGGAGCATCGAGCGCAGCGACGCAATTGCCCCATGCCTCGTCGTCGAGCGCGATGACGGGACGTTCGTTGAGGATCTCGATCGCCGCGGCCTCGCTGGATCGCAGCATGAATGCGGTGCGGATGGCCACCGCGCGGTCGTTGATGGCCAGGCGTTCGCTTGACGCCATCAGGTTCATCAAGCGCATGAAGCGACGGTTTCCGATATGACGATTGTGCAGAAGAACGGCAATCCACAGCCCGTCGGGATCCTGCAACGCTCCGCCGTCACGTAAAATGTGCCCTTGTCCTTGCTTCGGCAACGACAACGCCTTTGGTGCTCTTGCAAAGCCCCTGTAGCGGCGGGTTTTGCACGATCATCATCAGTTTCAGGATGGGTCAGGGCATGCACTTTTTCTCTGAAACACTATTTCAGGCTGCAGGGCGAGCGCTCCAGGCACGCATGGCTGGTTCTGTCCGCCATGCTGACGTCGCATGTCGGGTGCGCTTCCCTCGTCGGGGCAGCGCCGCCGACCGGTTCGGTATCGGTGGCGGAAACTCATCACCGGGTCGCAGTTCATCAGGCTGATTGCGAAGACCGGGGTTCGTGTGAGACGTGCCGGCGGGGCCAACGTCGATCGTCAGGACCGCATCTCGCCGCCTTCAAGGGTGCCTGAACCCGATGGCGCCCGAAGGGACAGATGACCGGGCCCTGAAGCAGACCGCTTGAGCTGCTCTGGCGAAGGCGGGTACAAGGCATGCCATGGGCTCCGTTGCTGACAAAATGGCGAAGAAGATTGCCTCGTATCGCCGATCGAAGGTCGTTGACCTTGCGAGCTTGCGCGAAGCCGAGAAGATGTGGCGTGACACCGGTCTCGGCGGCGAGGGTTTGGTCCCCGAAAAGTTCGCCGACGTTGAGCCGTGCCAGGGCATGTACATGTATGCGCAGAACGTTGTGTCACTCCTCGCGGAAGTCATGTCCACGATGAAGGAGGCGAAAGGCTACGCAAAGATCGTTGGCGCTGCTCTCGACGACTATCAGCCGTCCTGGCCGCCGTTGAGTCCGCTGAGCAAAAGCTACTTCTCGATGTGGGCGTCTTTTGATGTTCGCTTCGGGAGCAGCAGGGAGACCGTCGGCACGTGCATCCTGCGCATGGCATCCGACTTCGGGTTGGTGGACTGGCTGGTGGAGGCAATCGAGAAGATGCAGCACTCCAGAATGGGCTTCTTCGTGCATTGCGGCCACGATGATGATGGTGTCCTGCTGCGTGAGGTCGGGACGCAGGATGTGGTTTCCTGCGATGTGTCCTCCGGCCATGCCGGCAGGCAGGGCGAGGTGTGGTTCACGCGCGTGTTGCCGCCGCCCCATGCCCTGTGCCGTCGGCATGTCGTGTTCACGAGTCCCTACGTCATCGGGGGCTGGCCCGAGAGTGCCTTCGTCGACTATCTGGTGCGCGAGAGCGCGCGGATGACGGCACACGGTAAGCTGCCACGGGATGATGATGACCCGCATGCCCACCTGATGAAGTACGGTCCCGATCCGAACTACTGGAATGAGTATGTCTTCTGTGCCTATTCGAATTTTTGCGATCAGGCGATCTACCTGACCGGCATTCCGGACATTCGGGAAAGTCTTCCCCACGGCCGTCTTGCCCAATGAACCGTATGGCAATCCGTCCGCCTGAGCATGATGATCGTGCGGCGGGCTGTCCGGAGAACCAACCACCCGGCAGCGATGCCGGACAATCTGCGTGTCATGCCGGTCCAGTTGATTGACTCTTCCGGTACGGCAGGGATTGGCCGGTATCGTGCCTCCCTGGTTCAGGCATGACACAGGGTGCGCAGCCCTCTCTTCGCCGGAGAGCCGCGAGGGCCCTTCCCGGGGGCACGTTCGGCAACGTCTCCGGCGATCTCGTCATTACACGGGGTGTCGGCAGCCGGATATGGGATGACGAGGGTCGCGAGTACATCGATTACATGATCGGGTCGGGGCCCATGCTCATCGGACATTCCCATCGCGAGGTCACGAGCGCGGTGCAGAGCCAGCTCGAAAAAGGGACGACGTTCTTTGCCAGCAATCCCGAGGGCATTGCCCTGGCCGAAGCCATCATCGATGCCGTGCCGGTGGCCGAGAAGGTTCGTTTCACGAGCACGGGCTCGGAGGCCGACGCCTTTGCCATGCGCCTTGCCCGCGCCCATACGGGACGTCCGAAAATCCTCAAGTTCGAGGGCGGTTACCACGGCTACAGCGACTATGCACTGATGAGCCTCGCGCCGAAGGCGCCCGGCAACTCGCCCCGTCCGATTCCCGATTCCGCCGGCATTCCCGAAGCGGTGAGGGAGACGGTTCTCGTGGCGCCGTTCAACGATGCAGGTGCGGTGGAGAGCCTCCTCAAGGAGTACGGATCCGAGATCGCAGCGGTGTTTCTTGAGCCCATGCAAAGGCTGATCGCGCCGCAGCCGGGATTCCTGGCCGCCTTGCGGGACCTGACACGCGAACACGATGTGCTCCTCGTGTTCGATGAAGTGGTCACGGGATTCCGGTTCGGCATGGGCGGCGCCCAGGAGTACTACGGTGTCGTTCCGGACCTGTGTACGCTCGGCAAGGTGATTGGCGGCGGGTTCCCGCTTGCAGCCATTGCCGGGCGCCAGGACATCATGGTTGACCTTGACCGCGAGCAGGCCGACCCCGGCCGGTTCGTGCCCCAGATCGGCACACTCTCCGGCAATCCGGTGGCGGCAGTGGCCGGTCTTGCAACGCTCGGCGTCCTGTCGCGACCCGGCGCCTTCGAACGCCTCTTCGAGACGGGCCGGCGCCTGATGGCGGCCCTTGAGGGGGTCCTGGCCGCCAACGGAATCGATGCCCGGGTGGTTGGCGAACCCCCTCTATTCGATGTCGTCTTCACCCCCGGTGCCGTCAGAAATCACCGCGACATGCTGGCTGGCAGTGCCGCGATGCTGAAGCGATTCAACGCCCTGCTCAAGGAGAACGGCGTTCTCAAGGCGGATTCCAAGTTTTATGTCTCCATGGCCATCGATGATGAGGATATTCCCCGCACGATTGCTGCGATGGACGACGCCATTGGCCGCCTCGCCCGGGAATGCGAGGCCGGGAGTCTGTCATGACGGAAGTCAGTGTCGATGCCTCAGGAACATTCCTGACCCTGGGATCGAGGCGCTTTCACGCCATTTGGCTGCGCGACAATGCGGCCGATCCCGAGACGTGCGATCCCGGCAATGGTCAGCGGCTGATCGCACCGGGCGCCCTGCCGAACGATTTGCGCATTGCCTCCGCAGTGCTCAGCAACGCCACACTCATGGTCGACTTTGTTCCTGAGATGAAGACGATCGCCTTCGACGTGTCCTGGCTCGAGCAGAATGCCTACGACCGCCCGGGAGTTGATGAGCGCGGCCGGACGGATCCGGCAGTCACCACGTGGCGGGGCTCATGGTTGGGCGCTGCACCGGTCGCTGATTTCGGGGACCTCGAGATGCGCGGTGCGGCGTTGCGCGACTGGTTCGGAGCCATCCGGCGCTACGGTGTCGCGCGGGTGATCAACGGGCCGCCGGTGTCCGGTGCGCTCTTTCGCATCGTCGATCTCTTCGGTCACGTGAGAGAGACCGACTACGGCCGTCACTTCGATGTCCGCACGCAGGTCAACCCTGTCAATCGTGCCTATACGGGACGAGCCCTGCAGGCCCATACCGACAATCCCTACCGGGATCCGGTGCCGACGGTTCAGGTGCTCTACTGTCTCGAAAGCTCGCCTGGCGGCGGTGACAGCATGGTCATTGACGGATTTGCCGCCGTCCGTCGCCTGCAGGAGGAAAACCCTGAACACTTCGATGTACTCGCCGATCACTGTGCACACTTTGCCTTTGACGGCGACGACGGCGTCTCCCTCGCTGCGCGTCGGCCGCTGATCGAACTGGCACCGGACGGAGAACTGACCTGTGTGCGTTTCAACAACCGGTCCCTGGCGGCCGTGAGGGATGTGCCCTTCGAGCGCATGGCCATGTGGTATGCGGCCTACCGGCACCTTGGCGCCATCATCGATGATCCGATGATGGCGATCTCGTTTCGCCTGGCGCCCGGCGAGTGCCTTGTTGTCGACAACACCCGCGTTCTTCACGGCCGCACGGCGTGGACCGGCGCCGGCAACCGCCGGCTCCAGGGTTGCTATGCGGATATGGACGGGCTGCGCTCGACACGCAAGGCGATGATGCAGGCGGCATGCAGGGCACCGGCCTGATGACCAGACCGATCATCGATTGCCTGGCGGCCATCTTCGAAGACGTGGCGTCCGTCGAGTACCTGGGCGAGGACGTGACGCTCGCCGAACACATGCTGCAGGGCGCCACCCTTGCCCAGAAGAACGGCAGGAAGGACGCGGTCATCGTCGGTGTATTGCTTCACGATATCGGCCATGTCGCGGGCGATTGCGGGATGTTCTCCATGACCGACACCCGGGATCGCCACCACGAGGTGGCCGGCTGGTGGAACCCTTCTTTCCGGCCGTCGTCACCGACTGCATTCGTCATCACGTGGCGGCCAAGCGCTATCTCGCGGCCACCAGACGTGGCTATCTGGACCGGTTGAGCGATGCGTCGCGTCATTCGCTCTCCCTTCAGGGAGGCCCGATGGAAGCACGCGAGGCCGACGAGTTTGCCCGACATCCGCACCTCGACGACATCATTGCCGTGCGACTCCTCGATGACGCCGGCAAGCGAGCCGGCATGAAGACACCCGGATTTTCGCATTTTGTGCCGATCATCGAGAGCCTGGCGGAGGAACATCGCCGAACCTCGCGTTCCTGAACGTTCGTGGTGACCGCAAAGGGCCTTGCCTTTGTATTCTCGGTGCAGGACGGGGGAGGACAAGGCCCGATGGATCTGCCTCATCCTGGCGGCGCGGCGGCTCATGAATGTTGCACGGTGTGCCTGATTGTAGCATGACGTGCTCATGGAATTCAGGCACAAGGGGCTTCGGCGATTTTGGGAGCTGGGCGACACACGCGGCATTCCTGCCGACATGGTCAAAAAGCTGAATCGCCGATTGGACGATCTGGAAGCGGCGGTCTCACCCGCCGATCTGCGTATCCCAGGCTACCGGTTGCATTCGCTCACAGGCGACCTGGCCGGACACTGGAGCATCTGGGTATCCGGTAACTGGCGCCTGACCTTCCGGTTCGAGGACGGGCGGGCTGTGGCCGTGAATTTTGTGGACTATCACTGACGAAGGGAGATGGGGCATGAGCAAGCACAATCCGACGCATCCTGGTGAGAGCATCAGCGATGCGATGCGCGAAGCCGGCATGAGCGTGACCGAGCTGGCGGCGGCGTTGGGCATGGAGCGCGGCAATCTGTACCGGCTTCTGCGAGGGCAAATCGCCGTATCGCCCCGCACCGCTGTGGCGCTGGAGAGGATCGGCTGGAGCAACGCCGAGTTCTGGTGCCGCAGACAGGCACTGTACGATCTGGCCCGGTATCGAAGCGGGGTGGCCGCTTGACTCCCGGGGATCGGATGTCGGTTGACTGACCCCGAGAACCGCCGTCTGGTTCCCATCGTCTGGCGCTGGTGCCGGCATCCGGCCGCGATCGAGGCCTCCGTGATCTCCACCACGGCTGCGGCGCTCATCAGGACAACGCATGGTGCCTCACAAAAGACCGTGGCGCCGGCTGATCCGCCACACGCCGGTTGCGGCCCAGCCCCGGGCATGGATGTGCGCGTCACGCTGCCCGGGCGAGATGACGTCCTTCGTCTCAAGGTGCTCCGCGATCTCCCGCCAGTTCGCACCGCGGTCGCGCATCGTCCTGATCGTGGGCAGGACTAGGTTGTCGTGCTCGACGACGCACTGCCGCGGTCCGGTAAGCCAGCCGATCCTGCCGCCGGCCGCCGAGGCTACCCGGTGGGGTCTCCTGCTTCGCCTCGCGCTGTGCCAGCGCCCGCCGCCGGGCCTTCGCTTTCCGGTTCGCCATGCCTGCCACTCTCCACCGTCCGGCACCCCCGGACAATCGCCTGTTTCCGGGGAATTTCCAGGGCGAATCGCCCCGTTCGACGCATCTTCGACGCATCATTGTGTTAAACGTCTCACTTTTCGAGCCTGTTCCGGAAGTCGCGGGGTGGCCTCAAGACATGGTCTTCCATCGGGTGCTGAAACCGATATGGAGGGTACCATGCCCTGGAGTGAGGCCACCCGGGCGAAGTACAGGCGGGGCGACGACTTCCGGAACAAGCTCTAACAATATCGTTCCCGTATGCCCGGCGGTTGCCTGCGTGCCACAGTCTGTCGACGGACATGCGGTGGAGCAGCGCCTTGCGGGCGCTCCACAAACCGTTGAAAGGCCCGTATGCGAGATGAGAAACGGATGGGTTGTCGTTGCATGTACACTGGCAAGAAGCCAGAACAAGGAAGCGCATGATGCTGCTTGATGTGCGAACCTACACCTGCCGTCCCGGCATGCTCAGACAACACATGGAACTCTATGAGGCTTTCGGCAAGGAGCCGCAGACGCGCCACCTTGGACAGCCCCTGGCATGGCTGGTCACCGAGACCGGCAATCTCAACCAGTTCATGCATATCTGGGTCTACGGGAATGCCGCTGACCGCGAGGCGCGCCGGCAGGCGATGCAGGCTGATCCCGACTGGCAGGACTATCTTGCCCGCAGTGCCGAACTCGGCGCCCTGGTGAACCAGGAAAACCGGCTCATGACACCGGCAGGTTTCTTTCCACCGCCGGTTCGTCGGCCGTGACCCTGCCGGTCATTGCCGGCGTCCCGCTGCCCTTTCCGCAACGGGGCTCCCTTGATCCCTCGCGCACGGTGCTTCTTGTCATCGACATGCAGCGGGATTTCTGCGCCGAGAATGGCTACATGCATCGTCTCGGGCTCGATCTGGCGCGTCTCAGACAACCCATCGAGCCGATTCGCCGTCTCCTCGACGCGGCACGGCGGTGCGGGCTCACGATCATCCACACACGCGAGGGCTATGCTCCGGATCTCTCCGATCTGCAGCCCTGGAAGGTTGGAGGCGCTGCCAACGAGGCGATCGGCAGCACCGGGCCTCTGGGGCGGGCGCTCGTCCGGGGCGAGAAGGGGTGGAACATCATTGACGAACTTGCACCGTCATCGGGCGAGGCCGTGTTCGACAAGTCGAGCTACGGGGCCTTTGCGACAACCACGATCGGTGCCGACTTTGAGGCGCATGACATCCAGGCGGCGATCCTGGTGGGACTCACCACGGACTGCTGTGTGACGTCGACCCTGCGCGAGGCGCTCGATCGCGGCATCGAGTGCATGGTCGTCGAAGACTGCACGGCGGCGGCGAACCAGCGGCGACACGATGCTGCCATCGACCTCATCCGCTCGTCCGGTGGTGTCTTCGGAACTCTCGGCAGGAGCGATGATGTCATCGAGGCTCTCGACAAGGGAGTGACAGATAACCTGGCCCCCCTGCCCATCACCCGGGCCGACTCTGCCGCTTGATATCGACCTGCTGAACGACGGCTATCGCCAGTGCGTCAGGTGCGAGATCATCGGGGAACTCGACGGACGTCTCCAGACACCTTGAGCGAGCATATCTCATGCAGTTGAGCCAAGTTTTCACCAGGGACGAGAACACACGGACTGCTCGTCATACAAGGCAAGGTCTCGCTGGTGGTCCGCTGGCGACACTGGAAAGAGAACACGGCGTACCGCGCGACGGCTCAAGGGAAGGGAGAAGATCGGCAAGGTCATCGGCAAGCACAGGATGGCGAAGCACGTCACGTGGTCCATCGATGATGAGGATGTCTCCTCCTTTGAGCGCAACGAGGCCTCCATCGTTGCCGAGGCCGCTCTTGACGGTCTCTCTGTGATCCGCACCAGCCTGCCGGCCAGCGCACACAGACGGTCCCGACACGGTGCGCGCCTACAAGCGGTTGAGCGCGGTGGAACGGGCTTTCCGCAGTCTCAAGACCGTGGACCTCAAGGTCCGTCACGTCTTCCATCGCACCGAAGACCGGGTGCGCGCCCACGTCTTCGTATTCATGCTCGCCGACGACGTCGAATGGCACATGCGCCGGACACTCAAGCCGGTGCTGTTCGACGACGAGGACACCGCAGGTGCCGAGGCAAGGCGGCGCTCCATCGTTGCCCCTGCAACCCCGTCGCAGAGCGCCCGCAGGCGATCCGGTGCACAGCTTCCAGACACTCCTCGACGATCTCGCCCCCATCACCCGCAACACCGTGATGCCCCGGCTGCCGGGCGCCAGGCCCTTCACGATCATCACACGGCCCACGCCGCTCCAGCAGAAAATCCTGGACTTCCTCGGCGTGAGCCTCTCGCGTTCCCAGTCGCGACACATCCGCTTCTGTCGAACGTCATGACATTCAATGCCTTACGCTTCGGTGCCGCTGGAACTTCGGGCCAGAGTCGCAACAGGTCCCGCTGGATGCGTGATCTGGCGCCTCGGGCCGAACGCCGTGCCCTTCAGAGGTTCAGTCTCTCGCCGCGGAATTCCTCGAACCGGTCGAAGTCCCGGTCTTCGGTCAACAGGGCGGTCACTGCGCACTCCCGGCACAACGCCACGACCTGTGCGTCGAAAATGAGATTGCCGACCGCACCGACCTCGCGAACGGCGTCCATCAGCCGCGCCGGATATTCCGGGCCGGGCCTGAGTACCACGGCGTTTCCGAGCGATAGCAGTTGCGCCAGGGTGCCGCACGCTTCAACCGCCGTGTGCGGTGGATCGAACAGTCTGGGATGCGTGTCCATCCGGAGACTCGCTCGACGACGCGGTTCACCGTGGCTGTGAAGCCCTTGCCTTTCATGTGCAGGGTCTTCGCAGCGACGGCGAGCAGCTTCCCCGTTCCATTGATGCCATCAAGGCCGACCCGGAGCTCGCCGACTGGCGCGAAGATGCCGATCGGGTGCTGATCCCACTTCTCCTGGACCGCGGTTCATCGCAGCGGATCAACATCTCCCTCGACGGCGGCCTGCTCGAAGCCATCGACGATGAAGCCAGGCGGCGCCGCGTGACCCGTTCAGCCTTCCTTGCACCGGCAGCCCGACACGACATCGCGGGTATGTGCGAGGTACGTGCGAGGTACGCCGGCAGGTGGCGCGTGCCAGAGGAAACAACGACACTGAGGAAGCCCGACACGAAAAGGCGAGGGCGGTGGATCATCGGGGAACTCCGCGGGCCTCTCTTGTTCCGCCTTGCCCGGCTGGCAGGACGAACGGACCAGGTTGATGGTCCTGTTCGTCTTGTTGGTCATGGACAGTTCTCGATGAAGTGAGGGTCGAGATGTCCTGGCCTTGACAACCGGAACAATCGAATTGGTTTTCGATCAAACATGCGGGCATGCCGGTTGATGCGCACACATGAACAGGGAGCACGGCGCCTGAACCACCTCCACAAGCGGGTTGGGCCGTCGGGTCATGCAGGGAGAAGACGGGTTGGAAATGGGGATCGCCACTGCTGACGTTGTCGTCGCCGTCACATCGCGATAGCTTTGCGTCCTGGAGGCTTTCATGGTGACGTTGACACCGCTTGATGCGTCCTTCGGAGCGGAGATTCACGGAGTCCGGCTTGCCGGGGACATCGCTGATGAGCTCATGCGCACCCTGGTGGAAGCGCTTCATGCCCATCGCGTCATCGTCATCAGGGACCAGAGTCTCGACAAGGACTGCTTTCTCCGGTTTGGCAGGCTGTGGGGCGAACCCATCCCCCATGTCCTCGACCACATGCGCATGGATGGCTATCGCGAGCTCATGACCGTGGGCAACACCCAAGAGCGCGACAGGGACGCGAGGATCCGCAACGGTGCCGCCCTCTGGCATACCGACCAGTCTTATGAGGAGGTGCCGGCGAGCGCCACCATGCTCTATTCGATCCTGGCGCCCCGGGAAGGTGGGGAAACCCGGTTCTGCGACATGGCGGGGCCTATGATTCCCTTGACCCCGCCACCAGGGAGGGAATCGATTCCCTCGAGGTGGCGCACAAGTATGGACGCGGTCGCCGCCTTGCGGGCGAAATCGAGGTCAACCCGATCATCAACGACGATCAGGACAGCCGGGTGCCGCCGGTCCATCACCCCCTGGTGATGCGTCATCCGGTCACGGGAAGGAAGGCGCTCTACGCCATCGATCACGGAGCCTACGCCATCAGGGGCATGGCTTGCCGGAGGGCAGGCGCCTTGCTTGATTCCCTGAAGGTCCATGCCTTGCGCGAGGACCATGTCTACCGTCACCGCTATCGCTGCGGAGACCTTGTCATCTGGGATACCCTGCAGACGATGCATGCCGCCAGCCCCATTGCCTTTGCCTCGTCGCCGGACAACGCCCGCCTTCTCTGGCGGATCAGCGTGCGCGGTCTGCCGCGGATCCTGTCACGCACCGCCTGATCGATGTCGACGCCCGAACGGTCTCTGTGCCATGCGCGGGGGGCAGGGGCTGCAGGTCAGGCGAGAAGGGCGAAGACGGCGCCGATGGCGATGATCACGAAGCCCATGACCATGAACCTGGCCATCGACAGCCTGAAGCCCGGGTTCGTGATGTCCGCATGTTCGCGCTGGTGTTCCGTAAAGCTCATGTTGAGAACATTGGCGAGGGACAGCAGCCCGAAGCCGACGATCATGATGCCCAGGGTGATGAAGATGACAGCCGCCATGTCCATGGCTGCGGATGGTACACGAAGCATGAGGCGGGACAAACAGCACTCGATTCCGCCGGCTTGATGGTGCTGGCGGTCTGTCGGGGACGGTTGAAAAACGTCGTCCGAGCGAACATAAGGAGCGCACCATCACGCGCTCCCGTCTTCCGGATGGAGATCGGTGCCAGCGGTGCGCCGAGCGATATCGTGCATGCGGCACCGTCGGGAGCGGGCGACGTTGGAGAGCGGCCGGGAGTATGCCACATGACGCCAGTAACGAGACGGCACGTTCTTCGCTGTGGCCTTGGCGGATGCCTGATGGGGCTCGGTGCGCATGCGTCGGCTGCGACGTCATCGTCGGGAGTGACCGACAGGGAGATCGTGCTGGGCATGTCCGCCGCATTCTCAGGCCCGTCGCGTGGTCTGGGCATCGAGCTCTTCCGCGGAGCGAGCGCCTACTTCGCGCATGTCAACGGGCAGGGTGGAGTCGGCGGCAGGCATGTCGTCCTGAAGACCTATGACGACGGCTATCAGCCGGACCCTGCGGTCAACAACACGCTCACTCTCATGCTCGAGGACGAGGTTTTCGCCTTGTTCGGCTATGTCGGCACGCCGACTGTCACCCGTGTCCTTCCCATGCTCAAGAAGTTCCAGGAGAGACAGGTCTACCTGTTCTTTCCGTTCACCGGTGCACAGCCCCAGCGGGAACCGCCCTATGGCTCCTTCGCCTTCAATCTGCGCGCTTCCTATCGCCAGGAGACGGCCGGCCTTGTCGAGAACTTCCTTGCCATCGGCCGCCAGCGCATCGCGGTCTTCTACCAGGCCGACGCCTACGGCCGCAGCGGCTGGGCGGGTGTGCGCCAGGCGCTGCAGCAGCATGACTTGCACATTGTCGGCGAGGCGACCTACCGGCGGGGATCGAAGTTCACGGGCGTCATGCGCGACCAGGTGGAGATTCTCAAGGCATCGCGCCCTGATGCTGTCATCTGCATTGGTGCCTATGCCGCATGTGCTGCCTTTCTGCGCGATGCCGTGGACCTCGGATTGCAGGTGCCGATTGCCAATGTTTCCTTTGTCGGCAGCGAAAATCTCGTGAACCTCATCACCGAGGGACGTGGCGACGCTGAGCGATACACCTCCCTGCTGGTGAATTCGCAGGTCGTGCCCAGCTACCACGACACGTCGATTCCGGCAGTCAAGGAATACCAGGAGCTGATGGCGCTCCATGCTCCTGCGGCACCGCAGGAATTGCTGACGGAGAGCTACACGCCGTTTTCGCACAGTTTTGTGAGTCTTGAAGGTTTCCTCGACGCCAAGTTGATGGTCGAGATTCTGGGGCGCCTTGGCGCGTCGCCGCAGCGCGCTGCGCTGGAGGATGCCGTGTTCAGCATCACTGAGTACGATCTCGGGATCGGCGAGGCGGTGTCGTTCGGTCCGCAACGCCGCCAGGGCTTGCAGAAGGTCTATTACACCGTTGTCGACGAAGGGCGATTTGTTCCGCTGCGCAACTGGCAAGACAGGTTTGCATGACATGAATATGCCGAAGCTTTTCCGCAAGACACTGTTCGGGGTTTTCCTGCTGTTCGGGGTGATCGGCGTGTCGACGTCGGTCCTGTGCATCTATACCGTCGACACACACCTGTCCAAGGAATACGAGGCGAACAGCAAGGGCATTGCAAAGACAATCGCCGACGCCAGTGTGAACATCCTGCTGAACAGCAATCTGACGGCCTTGCAGTCCCTGATTGATCAGTTCATCGAGATTCAGGGGGTCAGCTACATCTACATTACCAGCGAAACCGGCGAGATCCTTGCCCATACCTTCGTTCCGGGAATTCCGGAAGAGATCAGAACCGGTGATGCGACGAGCACGGCAACGATGGAACGCAGTCTGCCCGGTATGGGTGATTTTATCGAAGTGGCGAGCCCGATCCTTGCAGGTGTTGCCGGAACGGTTCACATCGGCATGGACACCGGGTTGATCGCCTTGAAGATTCAAAGAGCCATCGGTCAGCAAATCTATCTCATCTGCACGATATTCGTTGTCGGTGTCTTTGCCGCACTCTGGTTCGTCAGCTATGCGGCGAGACCGATTGACCGACTCCTGAAGTTTGCGGTTGCCCTTGCAGGCGAGCAGTCGGGCGACAAGGCGACGGCGGGCACGTTGCTGGAGCGCAATGACGAGGCCGGCGATTTGGCGCGGCTCTTTCTTCATGTGTCACGCGGCAGCGACAGTCATGGTGCGCCGCGGCACTCGGATGCCGGTACGGTGTAGTGCGCCATGACGCAGTCACGTATCGTTGCGATTCTCTGCTGTACCCTGCTTCAGGTTTGTCTGGGTACGGTCTACGCGTGGAGTTTCTTTCAGACACTTCTCGTCAGGCAGCTCGGCTGGTCGTTCACCGACACCGCGTTGGCGTTCAGCATCACCATCTTCTCGCTCGGCATGTCCGCCGCAGGCGCGGGCATGCTCTTGCCGAAGGTCGGTCCCCGGCGCCTGGCGCTTGCCGGGAGCGCGATGTTCTCGGGAGGTTATGTCCTGGCAGGGATCGCGCTGCAACTCGAGAGCCTTGTGCTCTTCTATCTTGGCTATGGCGTCATCGGGGGGGCGGGCATCGGGCTCGGTTACGTCACGCCCGTGGCCACGGTTGCCAAGTGGTTCCCGGACCGCAAGGGGCTGGCGACCGGCATTGTCGTCATGGGGTTCGGGATTGGCGCGGTCCTCCTGAGCAAGGGGCTTGCACCCTTGCTGGTCGTCCAGACAAAGGGCGATCTACCGCTTGTGTTCATATGGCTTGGCGTGGTGTTTGCCCTGGTACTGCTGCCGTGCAGCTGGGCCTTGAGGGATCCGCCTGCGGAGTTCACGAAACGTTTCGCAGGCAGCCGGACCACAGGTGATCTCGAGGAAGATCCCGGATCCACGGCGCTCTGCCTGCGGTCGAGTGAATTCGCCGTGATGTGGATCGTGTTTTTCTTCAACATTGCCGCCGGGCTTGCCGTCATCAGCTTTCAGTCGCCCCTGCTTCAGGACGTCTGGGGGATTGCCGATCCGTCAGTGGAACCCGAAACCCTTGCCGCATATGGCGCAACCCTGATTGCCGCAAGCTCGATCTGCAACGGCGTCGGTCGACTTTTCTGGGGTTTGCTGTCGGATCGCATTGGCCGCGTCCGGGTGTTCAGAATCCTGCTTGCCAGTCAGATGATCGTCTTCGGAATCCTGATGACCGAGCGCGATCCCTGGATATTCTCGATTCTTGTCTGCTACATCCTGCTCTGCTTTGGCGGCGGCTTCGCGACGATGCCCTCGTTCATTCTTGATGTGTTCGGCACGCGGAGAATGTCGTCGGTCTACGGCGTGATGCTGACGGCCTGGGCGGCTGCAGGAGTTTGCGGGCCCCTCTACATCGGGTACCTCAAGGATCAGTATCCTGACCGCGCCATCATCTATTGCTTCCTTGTCGGTGTGCTGATCCTGGGTCTGGGATACGTGTTTTCCTATCTGTTGAATGATGGAAGGGTTCGACTTCGCCGGCCGAGTGTGGAGAGCACACTGCGGGAGTACGGCATTGCGATACCACGGCACAGATCTGCGCGATGACCACGAAGCCTGACGGCGTTCTTGCCTTATTGAGGAACGGCAAGCAGCACCATGGTACCGATACCCCACAGCACCATCTGGAAATGCGTGTTCTGGGACCACTGATGGCAGTACCAGTAGGCAAGGTGATTGCCCGCGATCAGGAATGCCGACCAGATCGAGGTGAATCCGAGCGCGCCGAGAAGTGCGGCAATCCTGGCTTCTACCGGGTCCGCACGTCCACACAAGGCAAGCACCATCCAGATGGCGGCGCCCCACAGAAGGAGGCAGACCAGCACCTCGCAGCAGACGATGAAGACAAAGATCGCCCGCTGCACGCAACGGTTGGTGACACGCCGGCCCTCGATCAGCGCGTAGTACGCGGGATACTCTTCCGCGAGCCGCTTGAGTTCCAGCACCTCCTTCGTGCCTGTGCCGTTCATGGAGGGGTGGACGATGTTGTCCCGGACACCAAGCAGCAACCAGATGCCCAGATGGGTTGTCAGACAGGTTTGCGCCAGGGCGACCACTGTTTCCATGTCGATTTCCCGATTCTAAGTTCTCGATTTGGGTGGCGCGGTTGCCTCGACTTCCTTCATCAGTGCGCAGAAGCCCGCGACCATGGACGCGATGTCCCGTTCGCCCTTGCCGGCGCATGCCGCCGTGGCGTCGCCGACGACGCCTTCGGGATTGAGGTCCTGTGACATCCAGGCAACGTTGGCCTGTGATCCGTGATAACCGATGCGCTCATGACGCGCCTTCATGTCCGACTGCGTGCTCGCGAAGTCCCTGGCCCTTGACATGTCAACCAGGTCAGGGCGCAGCGCCAGCATCACCGAGGTTTCACTGTTGCCGCCGTGGATATCCGTGAAAACCGGGCCATAGTCGTAGATGTCCTGCCATGCGCCGAGGCGCGACCAGCTCGTGGTGACGACGAGCATGTCGTGTCTGACCCGCAGTTCGCGTGCGACGATCTCCATGGGATGAACGTTGCCTCCATGGCTCGTCACAAGGACGAGCTTGCGGACGCCGGCGCGCGCAACGGAACCGCCGATGTCGAGCCAGCTGCGGACCGTCGTGTCCCAGTCCAGAGTCAGCGTTCCGGCAAATCCGAGGTGCTCGTTGGACTTGCAGACCTCCTCGAGCGGCAGGAAGGTGACGGGACTGTCCGGCGGCAGGGCAGCGGCGCAGCGCGCGACCATGCCTTCGGCGATGAAGGCATCGACGCCGACCGGCAGATGGGGCCCGTGCTGCTCGATTGCGGCGAGCGGCAGGACGGCGATCCATTCGGACGTATCGCCGTCGAATGCGGTGGTGGGCATCTCACGCCAGAAACGTTTGCTCGGCATCCTCGTCCTCCTTGGCGGCGATGGCTTCGACTTCGACAAGAAACTCCGGCCTGCTGAATCCCGAGACGATCATGAGCGTGGAGGCCGGCTTGTCCGGCCTCTCTGCCAGATAGGCGTCACGCACCGTCATGTAGCCGGCCATGTGCGCGCGATCGGTGACGTAGGCGCTGAGCCGCACAATGTCATCGCGGGTGGCGCCGGCCTCGGCGAGAATCGCGTCGATGTTCGCGAAGCAGATCCGGGCCTGCGCTTCGGCCGTTTCGGGAATGATCCCGTCCGCGCCGATGCCGAGCTGGCCAGAGGTCACCACCAGGCGCCGGACACGGGCCTCGATGCCGTGCGCGTAGGCCGCAAGGGGCGGCCGGATCGCCTTGGGGGTCAGGCCTCTCATGGCGCAACCCTAGCGCAGGCCGGCGTATGCGTAGCTGGTGCAGGAATCATAGGCATAGCCGGGCTGTTCCCAGCCAATCATCTTGCCGGGGTTCAGGAGTCCCTTGGGATCGGTGCGTCTCTTCAGGTCGATCCGTGCCGGGTCGGCATCGCAGTGGTTGCCTTCCTCGTAGGTGTAGACATGCGGGTTGTAGCAGGGGCAGCCCATGGCCTCGAGGCTCTGGATGACCTGTTTCATGCGTGTCTCGCCGCTATAGCGGTAGAGCGGCAACAGACCGGCGTGGAGACGACCCGCGGCCCGCGTATATTCGACATGACCGATGATTTCGCCTGGAAAGCGCCGGGCCATGTCTTGCACGGCGCGAAGCGGATCATCCTGCGGGGTGCCGACCTGCAAGTATGTCATGTGAGGGTTGTTTTTGAGCGCCAGCAGGGTCGTGTGATTCCAGGTCAGGTGATAGAGATGCGGCAGCCCTTTCTTGTCCTCGGCGCTCGCCCTTTGCGAGTGAAAGGCGATGCGGCCGCCGTCTTTCTGCAACAGGCCGAGCAGCGGCCCGACGGCGTTGGGCGCGGCAAGGATGCACAGCAGGTTGTCGCCCTCCCGCAGGAATTTGCGATGACGTGTGAAGTAGTTGCAGGGCGCCGGCGCCTGAACGGCCGCGAGCTGCTTCAACCACAGGCCTTCATGATGCGCGAGCGCCCAGCCGGCGCGTACCGCGGACATCCAGTCGTCGAAGGAGATCAGGAGTTCGACCCAGTCTTGCGCCGGGGCCAGCGGCACCTCGACCTCTGTGATGACGCCGTTGACGCCGTAGGAATGATGGACGATGGCAATGTCATCGCCGGTCACCTCGATCAGGCGAGGAGCTTTCTCAAGGGTGGCCAGGCGCAGGCGCAGGATATTGCCGGGCTCACGCAACATGCCCCAGCGAATCGATCCGACGCCGCCTGATCCGCCGGCGATGAAACCGCCGATGGTTGCGGTTTCACGCGTCGAGGGATGCATGCGCAATTCCTGGCGGCTGTGTTCGCGGGTTGCCGTCTCGATCCCGCTCAACACGGCGCCTGGTTCGACAACAAGAACGCCTTCGCCGATCGACTTGATTCGGTTCATCGGTTTCATGTCGAGCACGACCCCGCCTGCCAGCGGCACCGCCTGGGCGTAGTTGCCGGTGCCGCCGCCGCGCGGTGTGACAGGAATGTCCAGCGCCCAGCATGCGCCCAGCACCTGCAGCAACTCGTCCTCGCTGCGCGGCGAGACGACGGCTTCCGCCATGACGTCCTTGAGCTTTTCTTTCAGCACCGGCGAGTACCAGAACGAATCGCGACTCTTGCCGCGCACGACGGTGTCGCGCGTCGTCATCGGGATGTCGCCGATCCTTCGGGTAAGCGCCTCGATACGACTCATATCCGCATTCCTTTCATGTCGTCGAGATGGCGATAGTCCGGCGGAGTTGAATCGATGGCAGAGCCGTTGCGCAACACGATACGATCAGAGAGCGGGCGGGAGACGAACTCGCCCCAGTTGCGCGCTGCGAAGACAATCAGGTCGGCCGGCGCTCCCGGTTTCAGTCGGCCCCGGGAGGGCAGGCCGATGAGGTCTGCGGCGGTCGTTGTCACGGTCATCGCCCAGTCGCCCAGCGGATGATCGAGTTGCATCATGCGGACCGCGTCACGGAAGAGTTCCGGAACATCGTGATCGCCGTAGGCGTGGAAGGCGTCGCGGACGTTGTCCGACGCGATGGCCACCGCAATGCCGTGCTTTCGCATTTCGTGCACCGGAGCGCAGCCGCGATGGCGCGGCGTCATGCCCGCCCGGCGATCCATGAGATAGGCATTGCAAAGCGGCAGCGAAACGACGCCGATCCCGGCCTTCGCCACCCGCTCGAGCGTGCGCTTGAGCGTCTGTGGCGGCTGCACCGACAGGGCGCAGCAATGCCCGACGAGTACCGGTCGATCGAACCCGTTGCGCAGCACCGCGCGGGCGATGGCATCGAGGCCGCTTGATGCCGGATCGAGAACCTCGTCGGCATGAAAATCGAGTTGCAAGCCATGACGCCCGGCGATCGCCATGACGTCGTCGAGCGCACGATCGGCCTGCGCATGCGCAGGCACGAAGACACTCAAGACACCGGCATGATCGTGGCGCACCCTTTGTGCCACGTGGCGGATCCAGTCAGCGTCCTCGTCTATGCCCACGAAGGGGCAGACCTGGAGCGTGATCCGGTCACGCCAGTCATCGGCCAGTTCGCAGAGGGTGGCAAAGGTCTCAGCGAACGAGGAACGGCCGGAATCAACGTGGCTGCGGATGGCCGTGGTGCCGTGGGCAAAGGCCGCGCTGAGTGCAAAGTCCGCTCTGTGCCGGATATCGTCTGCGCAGTGATAGGCGGCCGCATCGCGACCGGCGCTGGCGGCGGCGCCGTTGAATGTGCCGTCAGCGTTCGGCGAGCGCTGCCACACAAGCGTCTTGTCGAGGTGGGTGTGGCAATCGACTGTCCCGGGCCAGACCATGTTCCTGGCCATGTCGAGACCGCGAGGCAGGTCGTCGCGGCTCGCCGGAGGGCCGAGCCAGTCGATGCGCCCATCGGCAATCACCATGTCGGCGCCCAGCAGGCCATCACCGACCTGCGGCAGGCGTGCTGTCGGCGCCGTTCCCTCAGGCAGGCGCAGGTTGCGCAGGGCAAAGGGCTCGCCTGTCTGCGTCGACAACACCTGGAGCGGGGTGTTCCATATCATGGCCGCGCCGCCGACAGGCCGTCGGCATCGCCGGCCGAGATACAGCAACTCACCAGTGTGCGCACCTGATCGTAGGGCCACGGTGTGCCGCGGTGCAACGTGGCGCGCTCATCCCAGACCAGCACATCTCCCGGACGCCAGTGATGCGCATAGATACGATCAGGTCCGGTCATGCGCCGGATCAGGTCGTCGATGAACGTCTGGCCTTCGTCCGCGGCCATGCCGCTTGCCGCAAAGGCATGTGATGCAACATAGACGGCCTCGGCACCGTTCACCGGGTTGCGCCACACCGCACGCCATGCGGTATCCGGCCACATGGTGAAGAGGTCCAGTTTGGCCAGGTTCCGGTCGATACGGGCTCGCGAGTGCGCATAGCGATGGCGAAAGGTCATGGCGCGCAGCTGGTGTTGCAGGGCCGGTTCAAGCGCGGCGAAGCCGACCCTGGTGGAGACGTATTCGGTGGCGCCGCCCGTCTGCGGCACGATGCGCGCCTGCAGCACGTTGGCCAGTGCAGGGGTCGGCAGGAAGGTGCTGTCGGTGTGCCACAGCATGTTGGCTTTCAGGCCAAGTACGCACAGGTCGTCCTCATCGCAGACGCCGCCATCCCCGGTCTCGTTGCTGACGCCGCTCGGTATGCGCGGCTCGCTATCCATACGCGTGCTGGAACGGTCTTCGATGGGCCCGAACAGCCGGCCGAAGGCGAGATGTTCCTCATCGTTGAGGTGCTGTTCGGCGAACAGCAACAGCGAATGGCGTTCGAAGAGGGCACGGATCGCCGGGTACAGGCGATCCGCCGTTACGTCGCGCACATCGACATCGTGCACCTCCACGCCAAACTCGGGATGCAACGCTGTCGTCTTCAGTCGGTCCGCCTGTTTGCTCATGATTCAGCTCGCCCGCGGCGCGAAAGGCGGCGCACGACACCTGTCACGGCGTCCCAGAAGGTGCGGGCAGATGGGAGAGAGAGCCCGTGAGGCGGACACGCAGCCCCGGCCCGCCGGTTGCCGGATCGACAAGGACATGTGGCGACATCATTGAGGGTCACAGGCTTCTCCGCTGAACGTACGGATCTCGTGGCCCTGATATAACCCTGTCGCCAGTGGGTGACATGAAAGATGGCGTGGCGCCAAAAGTCTGTCAAGCGACGTGGCAGATCTCTTCACCGGATCGGTGCTCGTGGAGTCACGGCGCAGAAGCCTTGCCAACGCCCGATGCGGGCGACGTCTCTCGCCTTCCTGTGCGCGGATGGCGAGAGGCACCGCCAGCGTGGATCAGACCTTTCCGGCACTGGCGATGGCAGCGACGTTGAAGAGGCCGCGCACGCTGGTGTTCGGTGTGACGATATGGGCTGCGCCGCCATAGCCAAGGAGGATCGGGCCTATCGGCTGCGCGTTGCCAAGGGCCGACAGGGCGTGAATGGCCGCATTCGCTGCGTCCATCCCCGGAAAGACCAGGATATTGGCGCGGTCGGTAAGCCGCGCGTCGGGAAGGAAGCGATCACGCGCTGTCTTGTCGAAGGCGAGGTTGAGTTGCATCTCGCCCTCGAACTCGAAATCAGCCTGAGTCTCGGCAAGGATCTCGGTCGCCCGGCGCATCCGGGCCGCGCTCGGGCTGGAATGGGCGCCGAAGTTGGCATGGCTGATCAGCGCGACCCGCGGAACCTGTCCGAAGGCCTGGACCTGCGCGGCCGCCGCGCGGCAGATTCCCGCAATCTCCTCTGCATCTGGCTCGTAGTTCACGTAGCCGTCGGCGACAAAGACGGTGCCGGACTCCATGATCAGCGGCACCAGGGCGGTCACGGTCTGCGCGTCGCTTCCCAGTATCTGGTCGACACGTTCCAGATGGGACGCATAGTGACCCGAGGTGCCGCAGATCAGGCAGGCCGCTCCGCCGGCGCGGACGTGCATGGCCGAGGCGAGGGTGTCGCTGGTCCGAAAGAGCTTGCGGGCGGCTTCCGGGCCGATCCCGTCGCGGGCGCGCAGACGGTGGAGCCTTGCGCCATAGCGCTCGACAAGCTCTTCATCATCGTGGTCGAACACTTCGAAATCGCGGTCCGGCATCACGCGCAGGCCCATCTCGGAGCACAGGGAAGCGATATGGCCTGGCCGCCCGGTGGCGATGGGCAATGCAATGCCCTCATCCAGGATGTCCTGGATTGCACGAAGGACCCGCCGGTTCTCGCCCTCGGCAAAGATCACCTTGCGTGGCGCCGCCCGGGCGCTGTCGAAGATCGGCCGCATCAGGAAGCTGGTTCGGTAGACGAAGCTGGCAAGTTGGCGGCGGTAGGCGTCGAGCTTGTCAAGCGGGCGTGTTGCGACGCCGCTGTCCATGGCCGCCCTGGCGACGGCCGGTGCGATCGCGCCGAGAAGCCGCGGATCGAAAGGCCTGGGCAAGAGGTGGTCACGGCCAAACTGCAGCCGCTCTTCGCCATAGGCCCGGGCAACCTCGTCAGGAATGCCCGTGCGCGCCAGTTCGGCCAGCGCGGTGGCACAGGCCAGCTGCATCTCCCTGTTGATGGCCGTGGCTCCGACATCGAGTGCACCGCGAAAAATGAACGGAAAGCACAGGACATTGTTGACCTGGTTGGGATAGTCGGTCCGTCCGGTGCAGACGATGGCGTCCGGCCGTACGGCGTGCACGTCTTCGGGCATGATCTCGGGCACCGGGTTGGCCAGCGCCATGACCATCGGTTCAGGCCCCATGCGCCGACACTGTTCGGGACTGAGCACGTTCGGCCCGGAAAGGCCGAGAAAGATCTCGGCTCCGTCGATCACGTCGTCCAGGGTTCGCGCGCAGGTGTTCTGGGCGAAGGCGGCCTTGTGCGGCTCGGCGTGACGTGCCGTGTGGACGAGCCCTTCGATGTCGACCAGCCAGACGTTCTCGCGCTTGAGACCGAGGTCTACAAGCAGGTTCAGACAGGCGATACCGGCTGCTCCGCCACCGGTCGAGACGAGCTTTGTCCGGCTGAGATCCTTGCCCAGAAGATGCATGGCGTTGACGACGGCGGCGGCGACGACGATGGCGGTGCCGTGCTGATCATCGTGGAAGACGGGAAT
Organism: Alphaproteobacteria bacterium; assembly: GCA_965200495.1. Classification (GTDB taxonomy): domain Bacteria; phylum Pseudomonadota; class Alphaproteobacteria; order SP197; family SP197; genus SP197. The sequence goes on along the minus strand of CBDAUG010000002.1, from coordinate 1,313,552 downwards.
GTTCATCTCCGCCTGCAGCCGGCTCTCGACCTCAAAGCAGTCAGGCGCCTTGATGTCTTCCAGGTTGATGGCGCCAAAAGCCGGCTCGAGCCGCCGGATGGTGTCGGCCAGTGCTTCCGGATCGCTTTCGTCGATCTCGATGTCGAACACGTCGATATCGGCGAATCTCTTGAACAGGACAGCTTTGCCTTCCATGACCGGCTTTGCCGCAAGCGCGCCGATGTTGCCGAGGCCGAGCACGGCGGAGCCGTTGGTGACGACCGCCACCAGGTTGGCCCGCGCCGTGTAGCGCGCTGCATCTTGCGGTCGTGCGGCGATGGCGCTGCTTGCCTCTGCAACGCCCGGGGAATAGGCCAGCGCAAGATCGCGTTGGTTGGCCAGCGGCTTGGTCGGGCGGATTGCCAGTTTTCCCGGCCTGCCTGCTGCGTGATAGCGCAAAGCGTCCTGGTTCATATTCTGCTCCGTGTCTGACTGGATTGTGAACGAAGGCCGCTGACGTGACTGCAGGGATACATGAACCAACTCGACCATCACCGGCTTCGAGAGCCAGAACGATGGATCGCGGTCCGGGTGCAGCCAGGGATCATGACAGAGTTTACGTCATATTATCATAGTGTTGATAATTCAGGGTCAGGTCACTCACGTTGGACTCAGGACACAATCCCCATTCCTCTGGCGCCGGGACGCCTCCCCCCGAACTTGCAGCAAGAGACGACGTGATCGAACGCGCCGGTGTCGCACTCGGCCGCATCCGCTCAGGGAAGTCAGCCAGGAATGTCATCCTTTGCGGTTTGCGCGGCGTGGGCAAGGCGGTCCCGCTCAACCGCTTTTGGGCGCTGACCGGGCATGGAGACTCGATCGTGATGCCGGTCGGCGAAGCGAACAGGCGATCATCATGAAAGTCCACGCTCCCGACCGATTGGCGCGCCGTGTTCGCAGGCTCCGATCTTCATTGCGTGATCATGGGGTCCGGGAAGGCGATGCCGCGGGACGGGACCTGTCGCGGAAAAAGGGCGCGAGCAACGCGTCGCAAATCGGCAATGTCCGTCAAGGCGGTGATTCAGCGGTTGTGGTCGATGTCAGAACGTCGATGAGCGTGTCGAGGGTCAGGTTGGGACGCTCCGCCATCATCATGTGTCCGCATCCCTCGAGGACGATCATGCGGCCGTCGGGCAGGGCATCGACGAGGGCACGGGCATTGCGTGGCGGTGTCATCATGTCGCGGTCGCCAAGGACAAGCGTTGTCGGGCATGTCACCCCGGCCGCCGCCTCGAGTCCGTTCGTGTAGTCGTTGCAGGCCTTCATGTCGTTGTAGAGGACACCGTCTCCGCCGCGTTCGAGCAGGCGCATGCCGCCTCCTGTGATCCACAGTCCCGGGACGTCGGAGCCCCCCATCTGGGCGGCGCGGCTGTGCCCCCAGGTGGTCACCATGTCGTATGCGGCATGGCTGTTGATCCGGGCGTTCTCGAGCAGGGCATCGGCGACGGGCATTGGTGCGCTGGTACCCAGCAGCACGATGCATGTGCATCGTGACGGGTCGCCCGAGGCGGCCTCGAGCACGGGCAGTGACCCCATGGAATGGCCGACGAGGCAGGCCGTGGCCACCCCGGCGGCATCGAGAACATCCATGAGCCAGTTGGCCATGGCGCTGATCGATGGCAGGGGCGGCCCTTCCGAGCGGCCGTGTCCGGGCAGGTCGACAGCGAGGACAGCGTGGTCATGGTGGGCGAACCAGCGGGCCTGGGCTGACCATACCGTGCGGTTCATGGAGGCGCCATGGACGAAGACGACGACCGGCAGGGCCGCATCGAAGGCCCGGCCGCCGGTGGCTGCAAAGACGGCGCGGCCGTCGACGGTGAGTTCCAGGGACATCGACTCAGGCCCTCGAAGCGGCGGCAAGGCCACGCGCGAGATCGGCAATGAGATCATCCGGATCTTCGAGCCCGATAGACAGACGCACCAGTCCTTCGGAGATACCCGCCGCCTTGAGAGCGGCCGCATCCATCTGCTGATGGGTCGTCGAGGCGGGGTGTATGACCAGCGACTTGGCGTCTCCGACATTGGCGAGATGAGAAAAGATCTGCAGTGCCTCGATGAACTTCACGCCTGCCTCGCGTCCCCCCTTGAGTTCAAAGCTGAAGATCGCGCCGGCACCCCTGGGCAGCAGGCGTTTCGCGCGTTCGTGGTCGGGGTGGGAGGGCAGCTCGGGCCACAGGACACTGCCGACGGCATCGTGTCCGGCAAGGAAGGTGACGACCGTGCGTGTATTCTCGACATGGCGCGCCATGCGCAGCGGCAGGGTTTCCACGCCCTGGAGAAGGTAGAAGGCGTTGGCCGGGCTCATGCAGGCGCCGAAGTCGCGCAAGCCCTCGGCGCGGGCCCGCATGATGAGGGCGCCTGGCCCGAACTCCTCCGCGAAATCAAGGCCGTGATAGCCGGGACAGGGTTCGGTGAGAGTGGGAAAGAGTCCGCTTGCCTCCCAGTCGAAGGCGCCCCGGTCGACAAGAACGCCGCCGATGGCAACGCCATGTCCGCCGAGGAACTTGGTGGCCGAGTGCATGACGAGATCCGCGCCATGGTCGAATGGGCGCGACAGGAAGGGCGAGGCGAAGGTGTTGTCGATCATGAGGGGCAGGCCGGCATCGTGGGTGACTTTGGCGACGGCGGCGATGTCGAGGACCTCGAGACCGGGATTGCCAAGCGTCTCGCCGAAGACAAGCCTCGTGCGGGGACCGATGGCCAGGCGGAATGCATCCGGATCCCGGGGATTGACGAACGTGGTCGTGATGCCGAAGCGTGGCAGCGTGTAGTTGAACATGTTGTAACTGCCGCCGTAGATCGAACCGGAAGCGACGATGTGATCCCCGCTGCCCATGAGTGTGGCCACCGCCAGATGGAGCGCTGCCTGGCCGCTTGCGGTGGCCACCGCGCCGACGCCACCTTCCAGGCCGGCGATACGTTCCTCGAAGACGGAGACTGTGGGATTGGAGATGCGTGAATAGATGTGGCCGGCGCGCTCGAGGTTGAAAAGCGAGGCGGCATGATCGGTCGAAGGAAAAACGAACGAGGTTGACTGGTAGACGGGAACGGCACGTGCTCCTGTAAGCGGATCGGGTTTCTGTCCTCCGTGAAGGGCGACGGTATCGAAACGCGGATGTCCGGGACCAGCCATGGATACTGCTCATTTCTGGGGGGGGCGGCGCACACTAGACTGCCGGTCGCAGGACGTCCACCGCCGGCGGATTGATCCTGTCCGGTGATGGGATAATGTCTGTTGTTTGCACCGGAGGAGTCGTGACGATGGCCCTGCTTGCGCAATCGATGAACGAGGCTTTGGCGCCGGACGCCCGCATTCGCGAGACGGGCGAGTGGCTGGCGGGTCATGGTGTGAAGTACATCCTGTGCTGCTGGATTGATCTTCTGGGTCAGCCGAAGACGAAGCCGGTGCCGCTCAGCGACTGGGAGCGACTTGCCCGTGGCATGGGGCCGCAGTTTGCCGTGCATTCGGTGTCGTTCGTGCCTGAGCTTGGGGCGGCGGACCCTGACCAGATCATGGTGCCTGATCTTGATTCCCTGACGCTGTGTCCGTGGGACGCGACGATGGCCTGGGTGTTTGCCGACCTGTGGTGGTCGGACAGGCCCTACGCGCTGTGTCCGCGGGGAGCGATGAAGCGGATTCTGGCCGACTGCGCGGAGAAGGGTTTTCTGGTGTATGCCGGTGTGGAGCCTGAGTTCATCGCCATGCGCTGGAAGGACGGCAGGGCGGTCAAGGCGTTTGACGACGATCTGGAGGCGGGCGAGGGCATGCGCCCGCGCCGGCAGGCCTTTGGCTACGATGTCGAGTACTCGATCAACGCGATGGGGTTTCTGGGCGAGTTGATCGACATCCTCGACGGCGTGCTCGACTGGGATCTTCATGACGTGGTGTGTGAGGGGGCCTACAGCCAGTTCGAGCTTGACTTCGGCTACACGGATGCGCTGGCGATGGCGGACCGTCTTGTCTTTCTGCGGATTCTTCTCAAGGAGATCGCGAAGAAGCACGGCATGTTCATCACGTTCATGCCGAAGCCGACGACGGGGGACTGGCGCTCGGGGGCGCACCTGAACACCTCGATGCGGCGCACGACGTCGCCGGACAGCAATCTCTTTGAAGCGGCGACCGGCTGGGCTCCGGAGGTCAGGCACGCGATTGGCGGTCTGTTGCAGCATGGCGGGGCGCTGACGGCGCTTGCCTGTCCGACGGTGAATTCCTACAACGGCCTGGTTCCCCGTGTTGGCGGCTTTGAGGGCGGCACGGTCACCTGGGCGCCGACGCACATGACCTATGGCGACAACAACCGTTCGGCGATGCTGCGCATGCCGCAGAACCGCTACTGCATCGAGAACCGTGCGGCCGACATGTGCATGAACCCCTACCTGGCGCTCGGCGTGACGGCGGCCTGCATGACCGAGGGGATTGTCTCGAAGGTCGATCCCGGTCCGCCGCTGAACGAGGATCTCTACAGTCTCAGCGCCGAGGATCTGGCGCGTGCGGCGGCCCGGCGCCTGCCGCGCAATCTTCTTGAGGCGACCGAGATCCTGCGGGACGACGTTTTTGTCAGGGAGGTCATCGGCGAACAGATGCATGCCTCGTTCCTGGCCTACAAGTTCGACGAGTGGGAGCGTTACCATCAGGAGGTGACGGACTGGGAGGTGCGCGAGTACCTGAGACTGTATTGATGGCCGCCTTCGAGACGTGGTCGCTGGGTGATGTGACGCTGCAGTCGGGGGACGTTCTTGAGGATGCGCATCTCGCCTACCGCACCTGGGGTGTTCTGAACCGGGCGGGGGACAACGCGGTTCTCCTGCCGACCTACTACACCGGCACGCATCACAACAACGCGGCCTATTTCGGGAGCGGGCGGGCGCTTGATCCGGGGCGCCACTACATTGTCTCGATCGATCTTTTCGGCAACGGGCTGTCGTCGTCGCCGGACAATCATCCCGCTCCCCGGGACGGCCCGCGGTTTCCGCGGACGACCTTCTTCGACAATGTCGCCTGCCAGCACCGCCTGCTGACGGAGAGGCTGGGGGTCAGCCGCCTGCGCCTCGTCACGGGCTGGTCCATGGCAGGATGCCAGTGCTTCCAGTGGGGTGCCCAGTATCCGGACATGGTCGACGCCATCCTGCCGTTCTGCGGTGCGGCGCGGACATCGCCGCACAACATCGTCTTTCTTGAAGGCGTCAAGGCCGCCCTCACCGCCGATGCCGCGTGGTCGCACGGCGACTATCGAGAGCCGCCGGTGACCGGCCTCAAGGCGTTCGCCAGGGTCTATGCCGGCTGGGCCTATTCGCAGACGTGGTACCGCGAGGCCCGCTACCGCGCTCTTGGCTTCGGGAGTATCGAGGACGTCCTGGCCGACTGGGAGGCCGACCATGTCGAGAACTGGGACGCCAACAATCTGCTTCACAAGCTGTGGACCTGGCAGCACGGCGACATCAGCGCCAATCATCTCCATGACGGCGACCTGGCCCGTGCGCTTGGCGCCATCACGGCGCGGGCCATCGTCATGCCCGCGTCCACCGACCTCTACTTCCCGCCGGAGGACAGCGCACTCGAGGTGGCCGGCATGCCCAACGCCGAACTCAGGGTCTGCGAGACGGACTGGGGACACTGCGTCGCCAGTGGCCATGCCGTGCCCGCCTTCCACGCCTTCCTCGATCAGGCCATCCGCGATCTCATCGAATACTGACCATGATGCGCGGCTACCACGTGCGGCCGCGACCCTCGATGGACCAGATGTCGACAAGACGGTCGCCGCGGACACAGTGGTAGACATCGTGGAGATTGACCGTGGGATCGCAGTGCGGCGTGACGCAGGTCACGACATCGCCAACGACGGGCCCGCTGGTCCCCGGGCGGACCACGATCCTGCCGTGTTCGTCACCCATGAATTCGTAGAGAGATCCCTCTGGCGCGCCGTCGGCGACATCCGGTAGCGGTCCGTCCGTGGCAAGGGCCTTGATGCCCGCATCGACGGTGGCGACGCCGGCCACGTTGGCCGAGATCACGGTCGACTGCACAAAGAGGGCGGTCCGGAAGGGGCCTGAGGTCCCGTCCCGGCGCATCACCGCATGGTACTCCACATCCATGAAAATCGCCGAGCCCACCTGGATGTCGGTATAGACGCCACAGCCGGAATCATGGTCATAGGTCCCTGTTCCGCCACCGGTCACGATCGGGCAGGAACCCGAGAGGGTCGCGATCGCACGCCGTGCCTCGTCGATATGGGCAGCAACGGCGGCGGCGGCCCTCTCGCGCGTGGCGCAGTCGACAATGTGCTGGATGTCGCCAGCGTAGCACTGCAGTCCGGCAAGGTCTAGCGAGGGCCGGCACATGATCTTCCTCGCCAGCGTGACGGCATCTGCAATGGAGGAGACTCCGGTGCGGTGGAGACCGGTGCCAAGATCGATGAGGATCTTCATCCGCTTCCGGCAGCCGGCCGCAAGGGACGCGAGGCGGTCGACCACCGTGATGTTGTCGACCACGAGAATCAACTCCTCTGCCGCGTCGTTGAGAGCCAGCACCTGTTCGAGCTTGTCCGCGGTGACGATGGGCGAGGTAATGAGGATGCGGCCGATCCCCTCGCGGATCATGGCATCGGCCTCGCCGAGCTTGGCCACACAGATCCCCGTCGCTCCGGCATCGAGCTGGCGTCGTGCGATCTCTGCGCACTTGTGGGTCTTGGCGTGGGGCCGCCAGCCGGCGGGTGTCCGGCTGAAGTGATCTGCCAGGGTGTCGATGTTGTGTTCAAGGGCATCGAGGTCAAGCACCAGGGCCGGGGTCGCAAGACGCCACCTGCTCTCCCCCGTCAGATGGCGGTTGATCGAATGGCCGGTCATGGCTCATCTCCAGGCTCGGACCATTGATGGTGGCTGTGAACTCTTTCCACGGCAAGGTGAGAACGGCCGTTGCATTGTCCGGCGGGGCGGCGATACTTGAACGTGCCATTGATGGAGCTGCGCGTGATTCGCGTTCTGCTTCGGGACCGCTTCTCTGGTAGCGTTCTTCGGCCCCCTGCCGGGGAGCGCGGCGTCGCATGACTCGACGGCGCGGCCGGGACCGTCGTCGGGAGGAGCGCCGCCGGGAACCGGTTGCCGCGGTCACCCCCGGTTGCCCGGGCGGTTGTTACAAACCGCTGTCCGACAGCGATGTCATGGCGATCCACCGCTGCGTCATGCGCCTGATGGAAGAGGTCGGGTTCGCGGGTGCCATTCCCCCGATGGTCGAGCGTGTGACCCAACGGGGCGGCAGGGTCTGCGGCAACGGACGACTCCACTTCCCGGCAACCCTCGTCGAGGAGGTGCTGCGCTGCAGCCGGCGCTCCTTCGTCGCCTGGGGGCAGACCCGTGAGCATGACCTCGACATTGCCGACGGTCGCGTTCATTTCGGATCCGGCGGTGCGTCGCCCAACATCGTCGATCTGGAGACGGGGCGCTACCGAAGCGCCACGGTGCGGGACCTTCACGATGTCGCCCGCATCGTCGATACCCTTGAGAACATCCACTTCTACGACCGCTCGCTTGTTGCCTGCGATATTGAGGATCCCCTCGTCTTCGATATCAACACGGCCTACGCCATCCTTGCCGGCACCGCCAAGCATGTCGGGACCAGCATCACCGAAGCCCGCAACGTCGAGGCTGTCGTCGGGCTGTTCGACGCCGTTGCCGGCGGTGAAGGCCGGTATCGCCAGGAACCATTTGCCACGCTGCTTTCGTGTCATGTGGTTCCGCCCCTTCGCTTTGCCGGGGAGGCCTTGTGGGTTCTCGAACGCGCTATTCCTCTCGGCATGCCCGTGATGCTGGTCTCCGCCGGACAGGCCGGCGCCACGGCGCCGGCGACCCTGGCGGGGGCAGTGGCCCAGGCGGTGGCCGAGGCGTTTGCCGGATTGGTTTACTGCCACCTCATCGATCCCGATTGCGTGGCTGTCATCGGACCCAAGCCCCTGGTCTCGGACCTGCGCACCGGGGCCATGTGCGGTGGCAGCGGGGAACAGGCGGTTGCCGCCGCCGCCGCAACCCAGATGGCGCGTCACTATGGTCTGCCGTGCAGCGTCATGGCCGGCATCACAGACGCCAAGGTTCCCGATGCCCAGTCCGGCTACGAGAAGGCCTGTGCCGTCACCCTTGCCGCTCAGGCGGGCTGTTCCATGATCACCCAGAGTTGCGGCATGCACGCAAGCCTGCTCGGCGCCGCTCTGGAGAGCTACATCATCGACAACGACATGCTCGGCGCCATCATGCGGACCGTCCGTGGCATCGAGGTCAACGACGACACGCTGTCGGTCGATACCGTGAACGAGGTGGTGACCGGAGAGGGCCACTACCTGGGCCACTCACAGACTCTTGGCGCCATGACCCGGGACTACCTCTACCCCCGCCTGGCGGACCGGCAGCCGCCCGGCGCATGGGAGGAAGCCGGTGCGCTCGACATCCGGGAAAGAGCACGCCGGGAAGCCCGGCGGATCCTCCGGGAGCACCGGACGGAGCACTTTCCCCCGGCGCTTGACCGGCATCTGCGCGAGCGCTTTCCGATTCACCTGCAGCCGGACGCCGTCCATCCGCCATGACGCTGCCCCGCCTGTTTTCGCCTGTGACGATCGCAGGGACGCAGATCCGCAACCGGATCGTCTTTACCGGTCACCACACCCATCTTGCCGACAGGCTGGTGAGCGACGATCTCGTGGCCTACCACGAGGCAAGAGCAGCCGGCGGCGCCGGTCTCATCGTCGTCGAGATCGCCACCATCCACGACACTGGCGTCTTTGCCGCCAACTGTCTCGATGCCCGTTCGCCGGACTGTATCCCGGGGTATCGCCGTCTCGCCGGTGCGCTGCAACGGCACGGAGCGCGACTGTTCGGCCAGCTGTTTCACCCGGGCCGGGAAATCCAGTCCCGCACCGATGGTCTCATGGCCACCGCTGTCGCGCCGAGTGCGGTGGCCAACGAGCGCTTTCATACCATGCCGCGGGCGATGTCCGGTGCCCTCATCGAGGAGGTGATCGAGGGGTTTGCCCGGGGTGCCGGATATCTTGCCGAGGCCGGTCTTGACGGTGTGGAACTGGTCGCCAGCCACGGCTACCTGCCGGCGCAGTTTCTCAACCCCCGGCTCAACCTCCGCAATGACGCATGGGGAGGATCGTTCGACAGGCGCCTTCGTTTCGTCGAAGAAACACTGTCGGCAATGCGGGCTGCCATCGGTGATGCGGCACTCGGCATGCGGATTTCCGGAGACGAACTCGACCCGGCCCAGGGCCTCACCGCCGATGATGTCGAAGCCATCGCAAGAGCCTTGGCGCCCCGCCTCGACTACGTCAGCGTCGTCGCCGGTATGTCGTCGACTCTCGGTGCCTCGATCCACATCGCTGCGCCCATGGGCATTCCGGCGGGCTACATCGCCCCTCTTGCCAGACGGGTGAAGGAGGCCTCCGGATTGCCGGTGATCGCCGCCGGGCGCATCAACCAGCCGCAGATCGCCGAAGGCATCCTGGCATCGGGCGATGCGGATCTCTGTGGCATGACCCGGGCGATGATCTCCGATCCCGCCATGGCTGTGAAGGCGCGCGAGGGGCGATTTGACGATATCCGAGCCTGCATTGCCTGCAACCAGGCCTGTATCGGGCATGCGCACAAGGGCGTTGCCATCTCGTGCATCCAGAATCCCGCATCCGGCCGCGAACGCCGTTACGGCACGTATCTCCCTGGCCGCGTTGTTCAGTCCGTGATGGTGGCCGGCGGCGGTCCGGCCGGGCTCAAGGCAGCGGCAGTGGCTGCCATGCGAGGGCACCGTGTCACGTTGCACGAGGCGGGAGATGTGCCGGGAGGGCAGGTGGGTCATGCTGCCATGCTTCCCGGTCGCGCGGAATTCGGCGGTCTGGTGCAGAATCTCGAGCGCGAAGCCCGCAGCGCCGGCGCGGAGATCCGCACCAGATCGGCGGTGACCCCCCGACTCGTTGAAGACTGCGAGCCCGACGCCGTCATCGTGGCCACTGGGGCTCGGCCATGGACGCCGCCCATCGAGGGTGAGGCTCATGTCGTGGAAGCCGTTGCCCTGCTCGACGGTGCCAGCGTCGGGCATTCCGTCGTGATTGCCGACGGGCGCGCCGACTGGACCGGACTGGGCCTGGCGGAAAGGCTGGCCGAGGCAGGACACCGGGTGCGTCTCGTGGTCAATGGCGCCTCGGCAGGGGAATGCCTCCAGCTCTATGTCCGCAACCACCATGTCGGGCGGCTGCGCCGGCTGGGCGTCGACATCATCACCCATGCGCGCCTCTTTGGCGCCGACGATGACGTGGCGTGTTTCCAGGATACGCTGACCGGCGAGGCACTTGTCCTGGACGGGATGGATTCCCTGGTGCTGTCACTCGGCTCCGTTCCACACGACGATCTCGGCCTGGGCCTTGAGGCTGCCGGCCGACCCTTCGTGCGGATCGGCGACTGTCTTGCTCCGAGAAGTGCCGAAGAGGCGGTTCTCGAGGGACTCGAGGCCGCATGGAACCTGTGATGCCGGCGTCTTCGCGCATGAGCGCCGGCGAGGCGGTGGCGCGTGTTCTCGCACGTGCCGGCGTCAACACGGTCTTCGGGGTCATCGGCGGTTCGATGCTCGAACTCCTTGACGCACTCCACAGTTCCACCATCTCCTACATCGGCTGCCGCGACGAGCGCGCTGCCGGTCACATGGCAGATGCCGCGGCACGCCTGACGGGCGGGCCGGGTGTGGTGCTCGGCGCCCAGGCCGGTCCCGGTGTCGCCAATCTGGCAACGGCTCTTGCGGAGGCTTACCTCGCCTATTCTCCGGTGGTGGCCATCGCCGGTGCCATCCCGCGCAGTCAGTCGGGGCGCGATACCTTCCAGGAAATCGACCAGGAGGCGCTCCTGGCGCCGGTCACCAAGCGTTCGATCCGGGTCCCTCATGCCGACCGGCTCTGCGAACTCCTCAACGAAGCGCTGCGTGTTGCCATGACCGGCAGGCGCGGCCCCGTCGTCCTCCACGTGCCGCGAGACCTCTTTGCGGCATCGGTTTCAGGGGAACTGCCGCGACCAGCCGGGCCGATCACGGCAGGCTCGCCGGCGGATTGGCACATCGAACAGGTCAGGGAACTTCTTGCCGCCGCGGAGCGGCCGGTGATCGTGGCGGGTGGCGGACTGAAGTGGGCGAGGGGATCGGCTGAACTCGATCGCCTCTGCCGTGCACTCGACATCCCCGTCGTCGCCGCGACCGGCCACCACGACGTGCTGGCGACGGATCACCCGTTGCTGGCCGGTCAGGCGGGTCCACGCGGCAATCGTCTTGCCTCCCGGCTCACACGCGACGGCGATGTCATCCTGGCACTGGGAACGCGCCTTGGATTCAATTCGACCTTTCACAGCGCCGACTACCTCAACCCGTGCGCAGCCATCGTGCAGGTCGATATCGATGCCATGGCGCTTGGGCGTCACTTTCCGGTGACACTGGGCATTGTCGCCGACGCCGGCGAGGCGGCCCGTGCCTTTCTGGCAGCGGTCCCGGCCACGACGCGCTGGCAGGCCTGGACACGGGCCTTTCATGACGAACGGCGCCTCATCGAGGCCGAACGCCAAAACGAGGCCCGTCTGAGTGGCATGCCGCTGTCGCCGGCGAGAGTGCTGGGGGAAATTCGCGATACGCTTCCCCGGGATGCGATCGTCACGCTCGATACAGGCGCCGTCTGCCTGCAGGCTGCCGACCGCCTGAGATTCGGCCGCTGCCCGGGCCTTGTGACGCCGCTTGATTTCGGCCTCGTGGGATTCGGTTATGCCGCTGCCCTGGGGGCACAGGCGGCAGCGCCTGGTTCTCCGGTGATCGCCATCATGGGCGACGGTGGCTTCGGTCTCACCATGATCGAGATGACGACGGCCGTGCAGCACGATCTTCCGGTGATCGCCGTCGTTCTCGACAACCGGGCCTGGGGCGCCGAAAAGGCCTACCAGCGGGATTTCTTCGGTGGACGATACCTGGGCGCCGACCTCCTCAATCCCCCCTTTGCAGACTATGCCCGGCTCATCGGCGCCAACGGCTGGAGGGTCGGGCGGCCGGGCGAGACTGCCGAAGCCCTCTCATCGGCCCTCGAGTCGGGCAAGCCGGCCGTCATCCACGTCGACGTCGATCCCGACGCCATCGAGAGCCTGAGGAAGGATCTTTTCTCGAAGGTCTGAGACCAGGCTGCCAATCGGTGAAGAACCGCATGTCCGGTGATGTTTTTTTGCCCCGGTTGCGTGCGGCGCTCGGCTCATGTGTTCCGTAACCCATCTTAACATTTTCCCCACCTGAAAGGGCTAATTTGCCGGATTCTGTGCCTCCTGGCTCTGAAGGAATTTTGTGAATGTCACGTCATAACAATATCTTAACATTGTCGCCCGACTCGACGTGATGGCTGAACGAGCTTAGTAGTGCCATTGTCTTGCGAGAGGGCCTTGTGTCGTGCCCCCAAGGCCCTACAGTCATCCCGTGTTCATCCGCGCTTCCACCACATTCACCCGCAAGACCATCGTGTGAATTAAGCATCCCGCCTGATTTCGTAGAGCGGCCAGCCGCACAATCCCACTTGTAGTGCCACTGCGAATCTTACCCCGCTGATTCTCAATCATTTTTTGTACCCAATGTTAAAGATGGGGTAACTCGCCCGATCAGTGTTGACGGCCTCTGCGTCAGTGCCGGCTGGCTCAGTCTACCGGCCCGCAGACGAGCGGGAGGCCGGATCATCGGTGGCAGACACGGCAAGCGCCGATGGTCGTTGGTGGCGGGCCTGCCAGCGTTGCCCTAGGGGCCGGAATCGGCTCCAGGAGTGAAGGTGGCTTTCCAAAAGCGCGGCCAATCGCCAGAACTCCGCGGTTTTAACCCGCCGCCGACATCCATGAGTACTGTCATCACCTCCATCATGCGATCCCAGGTCTCGCAAGTCCTGTTCCGCAAGCCATGCCGCTCACGGCCGCGATACGCGACCGGCCAGGCGTCCGAAGACTGTCCCGACGTGAGGGGATCATTGAAGCAGGGCGCCACATTCTCGCCCGCTTGCGCGACGTTGCTCCGGAAAATCTCCGTCCCGAGCTCGGTCTGCAGCGGCACCCGTCGTGGAACGAACTCCATACCGTGGGATCAACCGAGTGCCTCGAGCCGTGCCATCAGGTCTGCCAGAGGAATTGCGGTGGTCGTCCGGGACAGCGGGAAGGATTCGCGGCCAGGGTGCACGACGAATCGCTCATCCGCTTCGAGATCGGCGGCGGCGCGTGCGAATCCCTTTCCGGTCCCGGGCGCTGCGCTGCGCTTCACCTCGACCGCCCACAGGCGGCGGTCGGGAAGCTGCAGCAAGAGGTCGATCTCCGCTCCCGCCCGGGTGCGATAGAACCAGGCGTCTGTCCCGAAGGGGGCGGCCGCGATCAGGTTTTCGATCACGAAACCCTCCCAGCTTGCCCCGACCACCGGATGGGAAAGCACATCGTCGATGGTGCCCAGTCCCAGGAGCGAATGCAGGATCCCACTGTCGCGGATGTAAACCTTGGGGGTCTTGATCAGGCGCTTGCCGACATTGGCGAACCAGGGAGGCAGACGACGAACCAGCATCAGGTCCGACAGGAGGTCCACGTAGCGCGACACGGCGGGCACCGAAACATCGAGATTGCGGGCAAGTTGCGAGGCGTTCAGGAGACCGCCCTGGCGGTGACCGAGCATCGTCCAGAAGCGCCGCAGGGTCTCGGCTGGCACACGCACGCCGAACTGCGGGATGTCGCGCTCCAGGTATGTGCGAACGAAGCTGAGCCGCCAGCGCGCGCTCGCTGCATCGCTTCGGGCGGTAAAGGATTCGGGAAAGCCGCCACGGAGCCACAGGGAATCGTGATCGGACCCGACTTCCAGGGCGTCCAGCCCTGGCAGTTCGTGATAGATGATGCGGCCGGCGAGCGACTCCGACGACTGCCGCAGCAACGCATCCGAAGCCGACCCGAGAAGAAGAAAATGTCGCGATCGCCGGCCATTGCGGCGGCGCTCGTCAATCTGCCCGCGCAGTACGCGAAAGAGAGCGGGCATCCGCTGGATCTCGTCCAGGATCACCAGCCGATCGGCATGGATCTCGAGATACCGCCCGGGATCCGCGAGACGGGCGACATCCCGTGGGTCCTCGAGATCGAGGTACAGGCAGTCGGGGGATTCCGCCGCGATGGCGCGGGCGAGCGTGGTCTTGCCGACCTGACGCGGCCCGAGGAGGGCAACAGCAGGAGTTTCTTCGAGAAACTGCAGGACCCTTCGCGTGTATCTGCGATCAATCATTATGGCTAATTTAACGTTTTTCGTTAAATCAGCAAGGGAATGTTCGGTCGTCACGGGGTCGGGATGAGGCGCAGGCACGTCGCGAAACCCGGCAGGGCGAGCAGAATGCCGTCACGGGCGACGCCTCCGATCCGTGCTGGCGCGACAGTGGCCAGGGCGCTGTCCCACTCTCATGATTCGAAGGCCGGGCTGAGCAGACAGGGGGAGGGCCGCACACGCGGAAGGTCGTTTGCCGGTTACGATGCGCGGGCGGCTGCCGACTGGCCGGCCAGGCGTCCGAAGACCGCTCCTGACGTGAGGCCGGTGCCGCCTGGATAGTTGAAGTAGAAGAGGCCGCCCACGAGTTCCCCGGCTGCCAGGAGGCCGTCGATGGGTCTCAGGTCGGTGTCGAGAACGTTGGCGGACGTGTCGATGCGCAGGCCGCCAAACGTGAAGGTGACGCCGCAGGTGACGGCGTAGGCCTCGAACGGAGGCTCATCGATGGTGTTGGCCCAGTTCGACTTGGGAATGGCGAGTCCTTCGGTGCGTCGTCCGTCCCTGACGGAGGGGTCGAAGGCGATGTCCTGCCGGACGGCGGCATTGAAGGACCGGATCGTTGCCAGCGCGCCGGCGCCGTCGACGCCTTGCATGCGCGAGACGAGATCCTCAAGTGTCGAGGCGCGAACCCGTGTCACCTGGCGTATGCGGTACTCGTCACGCAGCAATCCCGACACCTTGGCGTCGAAGACCTGCCAGGCGAGTTGCTCCGGCTGATTGAGGATTTCGGCTCCGTACTTCGCATAGGTGTAGTTCCGGAAATCGGCACCTTCGTCGAGGAATCTCTGTCCTCTCGCGTTGATCATGACGGAAAAGGGATAGGAGTGCTTCTGGAAACCGTCGCCGACGGAAAGGTCGCCGAACTCCGGGGCATTGAGGTCCCAGGCGACGGCGTGGCACCCGGACCAGTGCCCGAAGGGTGCGGCGCCGATGTCGAGAGCCATGCGGATGCCGTCGCCGGTATTGAAGCGGCTGCCGCGTACCCGTGCCAGATCCCAGCCCGGACCGAGGTATCGGGCGCGCCATTCGTGGTTCGCCTCGAAGCCGCCGCAGGCCAGCACCACCGCTCCCGCGGCAATGGTATGGAACGCATCGTTGTGCAACACCCTGACGCCGGTAACCCGTGTATCCTTCCTGACAAGTTCGACGGCCCGTGCTTCGTGGAAGAGACAGACACCCGCCCTGCGGGCGGCTCGCGAAAGACCGTCTACCAGCCCCTCGCCGCCGCCTGCCACCTCGACGGCAAGCCCTCCCCAGAACCGGAACCGCCCGTCAATTTCGAACGCCTGGCGTCTCCACATCGGCTGGAACCGTATGCCCTTGGAACGCATCCACAGGAGAGTTTCGCGACTTCTCGTCACAAGGCAGTCCGCCAGGTCGGGATCGCAGCGGTAGCGGGTCACGCGTCCCATGTCGTCAAGGAAGGCTTCCCTGCTGTAGGTGCCGAAGTCGGACCGGGCAATCTCCTCGTCGGACAGATCGGGCATGAGCGTCAGCAAGTCCTTGACCCCGTCATAGACCGTTCGCATGGCGCCGGCCGTGAACCGGCTGTTGCCGCCGGCTTCCCCGGCAGGGGCGCGTTCGATCATGAGGACATTGCTGCCGGCATCGCGGGCGCCGAGTGCTGCGCAATAGGCGGCGTTGCCACCTCCGATCACGACGATGTCGGCCCTTGCCGGTACGGTCACGATGCTGGTCCTTCCTCACGGTCGATGATGTGCATGAACGACGCGGCCACGTTGCCGTTGACGGCTCCGCTTGCGCCGAGATCGCGCCCGTTTGCATCGCTGGCAAAAAACAGCGGAGAAGCCGCCGAGGAGGTCTCGCAGGCGTAGTGGAATTCATGGCCGCGCCACGTGCTTCCGGCCTTGCCCAGCGGTCCGCTGGACGCGAGGACCATGCGCCGGTATCCTAGGTGCCGACGGGGCGCATGCATCGACACGGTGACCGGCAGCAGACCGGTCATGGCATGGCTCTTGCCCTCCACGTCCGTGAGGCGCCGGCCCAGCACCATGTAGCCGCCACACTCGCCGTAAATCACGCAACCCCGGTCCGCGGCCCGGCGCAGGCCAGCCAGAAAGGTCTGGGCGGCGGCCAGCCTGCCGGCGTGAAGTTCAGGATAGCCACCCGGCAGGTAGACGGCGTCGGCGGTTGGATCGGGCGGCTCGTCGGCCAGCGGCGAAAACAACGCGATTTCGGCGCCGGCCTCCCGCCACGCCTGTGTCAGCGATGTATAGAGAAAGGAGAAGGCGCGATCGCATGCAATGGCGATTCTCTGGCCCGGAGGCGCCAGGGAAACCGCTTGTGTGTGATCCGCCGCCGCAACCGGTCGCGCCCGTGCAATCATGCTGTCCACGTCGACGCCGGCCACGATACGTGTGGCGGCGTAGTCGATGATGCCGGTGCCACCCTCATGGGCCTGGACGAGGCCGAGGTGCCGATGCGCCACGACCAGGCGCTCGTCTCTGTCGATGTGACCGAAAACGGTCGCAACGCCCTCAAGGGCGCGTGCAAGCATCGCCCGATGGGTATCACCCGCTGTCCGGTTCAGGATGACCCCGGCCATGTCGATGTCGGGCCGGTGATCGCGAAATCCGGCGACGGTGGCCGCCACCGATTGTGCCTGTCCGCTGACGTCGATGATGAGAACCACGGGCAGGTCGAGGAATTGCGCGGTGTCCGCCGTGGACCCTTTGCCTGAAAGACTGGCGTCGAAGAGGCCCATGGCTCCTTCACCAATGACAAGATCCGCTCCGTCGGCACAACGCCGGAATGCGGCGCGCGCCGTGTCCGGTCGCATGGCCCACAGGTCGATGTTGTGGCTGGCGCGGCCGGATGCGGCGGCATGATACCCGCCGTCAATATAGTCCGGTCCGACCTTGAAGGACGATACCGTGTATCCCCGCCTGGCGAGCACACGGATGAGGGCTGATGTGATGATCGTCTTGCCGACGCCGCTTCCGGTTGCCGAGATGACGAAACCGCGCGCTGCCATCAGACGGCTTGTCTCGAGGTTTCCATGCCGAGCGGGTCTGCCTCCAGGATTCGTCCCTCCATGGCGCCCATCCAGTCGAGGCCGGCGCGAAGCCGGACGAACGATCCGATGGCGACGATCGCCGGAGCGTCGAGGTCGCGCGAAGCGGCAGCAGCATCGGCAAGGGTCGTTTCGATGACTTTCTGGTGGCGGGTGGTGGCCTGGCTGATGATGGCCACCGGCGTGTCGCTGGAGAGGCCCGCGCCGATCAGGCGTTCGGTGATGGACGCGAGTCGCGCCAGGGCCATGTAGATGACGAGAGCGTGATCGGGAGCAGCGAGGGCGTTCCAGTCGAGGCCGTCGGGAATGTCTCCGCCTGCCAGGCGTCCGGTGATGAAGGTGATGGCATGATTGGTGTGGCGATCCGTGGCCGGAATGCCCGCCACGGACAAACCGCCGATACCCGCCGTGATCCCGGGGATGACACGGAAGGGGATGCCGGCAGCAACGAGGGCGAGAGCCTCCTCACTGCCTCGTCCGAAGACGAAGGGATCACCACCCTTGAGCCGCAGGACTCTCTTGCCCGACCGGGCGAGTTCGATCAGGCGACGTGAGATGTCGGGCTGTCCGGGTGACGGCCTGCCGCCGCGTTTTCCGGCATGGATGAGTTGCGCTCCAGAGCGTGCCAGCTTCAGAACACCGTCGTCGACGAGAGCATCGTGGACGACGCAGTCGGCCTCGCCCAGGGCATGGTGCGCCAGAAGGGTGAGAAGGCGGGGATCACCAGGTCCGGCGCCGGCGAGCCACACCCATCCGGGCTCGAAGGCAGGCATCGGTGGGAGCAGGAAACGCGGCATGAGTCACTCCCCGCGACAATGGCGAGACGGACGATCCATAACCGCATTTTCTTGCGAATTCATCACCGCACGACACAATGTTCCCACAACCGATATGCGGTGCGGCTGGAGATATGGCAAAGGATGCCTTGCGCAAGGGGTGGACCACCGGAGCCTGCGCTGCTGCTGCGGCCGCGGCCGCCTACGAGGCGCTGATGACCGGAACGTTCCCGGATCCGGTCCGGATCACCCTGCCAGGTGGCAGGGAGGCAGGGTTTCCGCTGGCCTTGCAATACCTTGGTCATGGCGAGGCCCGGGCCTCGGTGATCAAGGATGCCGGCGATGATCCCGATGTTACCCATGGTGCGGAAATCGTCGTGACCGTGAAGGCCGGTGACGCGGGAAGCGGCGTGGTTTTTCGTGCCGGGCAGGGTGTCGGAACCGTGACCAAGGCGGGGTTGCCGGTCGCGCCCGGTGAGCCTGCGATCAATCCGCGGCCTCGCGAGATCATGACAGAGGCTATCCGCAAGCTTGCCTGGCGCCATGGCGGGAACGCTGATGTGGTTCTCACCATCGGTGTCGTCGGCGGCGAGGCCCTGGCCCGCAGGACATGGAATCCGCGACTCGGCATCACGGGAGGGTTATCAATTCTCGGAACCACCGGAATCGTCATCCCCTATTCGTGTGCCGCCTGGATCCATGCGATACACAGGGGTATCGATGTCGCCCGTGCCGAAGGCCTCGAACACCTTGCCGGTGCTACGGGAAGGACCTCCGAGACCGCCGTGCGGGCTTTTCATTCCCTGCCCGAGGCCAGCCTCATCGACATGGGCGACTTTGCCGGAGGCATGTTGAAGTACCTGCGTCGCCATCCCGTTCCGAGGGTGTCGCTTGCCGGGGGGTTCGCCAAGATGACGAAGTTGGCACAGGGAGCCCTCGACCTTCATTCGGCACGCAGTCAGGTGGATTTCGGCGAACTTGCTGCCATGGCACGCGAGGCGGGCGCCGATCGTGATCTGGCGGCAAACGTGGCGGTATCGACAAGTGCCGGGGAAGCACTTGGGCTTGCATGTGATGCCGGGTTGCCCCTGGCCGATCACGTCGCCTTTGGCGCCCGGCAGACAGCACTGGCCACTCTGGCCGGTGGCGTGGCGGTGGACGTGATCGTCATCGATCGATCGGGCGCCATCGTCGGTCAGGCCGGTCCATGACCCGCATTCTCATTCTCGGCGGAACCGCGGAGGCCGCGGTGCTGGCGAAGGGCATCGCCGAACGGGAACCCGGGGTCGACGTCGTGACATCGCTGGCCGGTATTCTCGAGGAGACGCCAGATCTGCCCGGACGCCTCCGGCGTGGAGGATTCGGAGGCGCAGACGGCCTCGCCCGCTATCTCGACGATGAACGCATCGATGCGCTTGTCGATGCGACCCATCCCTTCGCCCGCATCATGGCAGACACCGCGTGCACGGCTGCCTGCCGGTCCGGAGTGCCGCGAATCAAGCTGGTGAGGCCGATGTGGGACAGGATGCCCGGCGATGATTGGTTCATGGTCGATGACATCGATGGCGCCGTTGATGCCCTGAAGATCCTCGCTCCGCCGGTGGCGCTCATTACGCTGGGAAGCCGAGCCGTGGAGTCCTTCCGCACGATCGATGGGGTGCGGCTCATCTTCCGCATGATTGCGCCTCCGAAGGATGTCCGGCCAAAGCCGGGCATGGAGGTGCTGTTGCTACGAGGGCCATTTGACGTGGAAGAGGAGAAAACGCTGATGGCGGATCGCGGCATCGGCGCACTGATCACGCGGGCGAGCGGCGGCAGAGCGACCGAAGCCAAGATCAGAGCTGCCCGTGATCGCCGCATTCCCGTCATCATGATCCGCCGACCCGCCGTTCCGGAAGGTCCCGTGGCGCCCAGCGCGGAAGGGATCCTGGACTGGCTCCGCGAGGGAGGATTCGCCGGATAGACACGGCATTCGTGACCGTCTATTCCGATCGATGTTCACGTGGGAGACATGGCATGCTGCCTACCGTTTCAAGGATCGTCGATCTCAGTCACCCGATGTATTCCAACATGCCGAACATCGGTGGTCAGGTGACATTCTTTCCGCTCGATGATCACGCCTATCTTTCCGAGATCACGAATGGCAAGATGGCGATGGAGAGCCGCATGATCCTCATGCCCGAGCACTGCGGTACCCACCTTGATGCGCCGAGACACAGCGATGCCGACGGCCTGAGTGTCGATCAGGTGCCGTTGGAACATCTGGTATTGCCCGGCCATCTGCTTGACCTGCGTCACCGGCAGAACGGGGAGGCGATCACCATCGCCGATCTCGAGGATGTGGAACAGCGGACCTCCCGAAGGATCGGCCCTGATGCAGCCTGCGTCGTGTGGACGGGAACCTCGAAGGATTGGGGTAAGGGCGACTTTGCCATGAACCGGCCCTTCGTTCCGGTCGACACGGCCCAGTGGCTGGTGGACCGGGGTATCAGGCTCTTCTGCACCGATCTTATCGGCATGGATGATCCCTCCGAGTGGTGGTGGCCGACCCACGCCCTGTGGAACACCCAGGGCGTGTGCATGGTCCAGCAATTGTGCAATCTTGAGGCGCTGGAGGGTGAGGATTTCCTCTTTGTCTGTCTTCCGCTCGCCATGAAGGACGGCACCGGATGCCCGGTGCGCGCCGTGGCAATGATCTTCGAACAGGATGGCCGGACCGAATCGTGAAAGCTCCTGACATCGACCGGCTGTTCGCCTCCCTGGCACGGGAGATGCCCGAGCCGAAAACCGAACTCGACTACAGCAATCACTTCACGTTGCTGGTCTCGGTCGTTCTTTCGGCACAGGCAACGGACAGGAGTGTCAACGAGGCGACGCCAGCGCTCTTTGCCGTCGCCGATACCCCGGAGAAGATGGTCGCGCTTGGTGAGGATGGTGTGCGCGAGAAAATCAGGACAATCGGACTCTTCAACACCAAGGCGAAGAATGTCGTCAGACTGTCACGCATGCTGATCGACAGACATGGTTCCACGGTCCCGGCAAGCCGGGAAGCTCTGCAGGCGCTTCCGGGGGTCGGCCGCAAGACGGCCAGCGTCGTCATGAACGAGGCGTTCGGCGCACCGACCATAGCCGTCGATACCCATGTCTTCCGGGTGGCCAACCGCACCGGGATGGCGCGAGGCAAGACCGCCGAAGCCGTCGAACGGGCCCTTGAGCGCGATGTGCCCGAGAAGTGGAAGAAGGGCGCCCATCACTGGCTCATTCTCCACGGACGCTACACCTGCACGGCCCGCCGCCCGCAATGCTGGCAATGCGTCATCGCCCGGGCCTGTCCCTTTGAACCCAAGACGCCCGCCCCGTGACTGTCCACGACCACTTCGCATTGCGGCGCTGGCGGCAATGGATCGGGAGTGGGAGGGTGCCGGTGCCGGACCGGGCAGTTGCCGTCACGTTCACCGGAACGGCACGCGAATACTTCGGAATCTGGATCGTCAACCTGATGCTGTCGATCGTCACGCTGGGTATCTGGTCTGCCTGGGCCAAGGTGCGAAACAGGATGTACATTCTCGGCAACACGGGCATTGACGGCCGGCCCTTCGGTTACCATGCCAGCGGGCTTCAGATTCTGCTCGGGCGCCTTGTCGTGATTGCCTTTCTCGCCGGCATCTACGCGACTGCGCTGATCTCGCCCACCGTCAGTGGCATCGTCTGGCTGCTGTTCCTCATGGTCACGCCCTGGCTGATCAATCGTGGTCTCAGGTTCAATGCCACCATGACCAGCTGGTCCACGGTCCGCTTCGACTTCCGGGGATCTTACCTGCGAAGCGCTCTCGTCTTCGTGATCTACCCGTTTCTCTCGGTGGTGAGTCTGGGCCTCTTTGTGCCCTATGCCACCCGGGCGGTGAAGCGCTACACGATCGGCGGTCACCGGCTTGGCGTCTCGATGTTCGGGTTCTCGAGCGGCATCCGGCCATTCTGGATGGCCTTTCTCCTGACCGGCGCCTGTGGCGGAATTCTCGTCCTGATCGCCATCGGCGCGGCATGGACCGTGATGTCCGCCGGTCCGGCGAATACTCATTCAGCACACGTGGTCGCGATGATGAACGTCTTCCTTGTCGCGCTGTTTGCGCTGATCCCGGTTTCGGTCTTCTATGCCGCGTTCCTGCGCAATGCCATCTATGCCGCCATCACCGTTGAGAACGACCACCGTTTTCATTCCGCAATCTCGCCGCCCCGCTACGTGTGGATCGCCTTCAGCAATGCCGTCGCCATTGCCTGTTCCCTTGGCATGCTGCTTCCCTGGGCCCGCATCCGTATGACGCGATACCTGTGTTCGCGGACCTGGCTCGTTCCCGCAGGGTCCCTGGACGACATCATCGATGAAGCCCGCAGTCGGGAAACGGCCGTGGGTGATGCGTGGATGGATCTGGACGGCATCGATGTCGGCGTCGGCGTCTGAACGACTGTCGATCAGGGGAGACGCGTGGATGCCCGGGAGATCGCAACGCCTGTCGGCATGCATGATGATGTCGCCTGATGGAGGGTTCGTCACTCTTGTTGCGGCCGAAGACGGACGGATGCTGTCACGGGCGCCGACCCCGTCGCTGCGCCGCGAAGTGCGGCTGGGCCGCCTCCCTTCATGCCTCACCTTTCCCTCGGGCTGGCAGTTCCACAGCGATGACCATGATGCCGTCGACAGCATTGTCGCAGCGGATCGGCGAAATCTCCTGCACCGGTGGGAGGCATGGCATGCCAGGCTCGTTCTGGCGATGCTGCCCATCATCGCCGGCGTTTTCCTGATCTGGCGCTGGGGTCTCGATCTTCTCGTTGCCCTGGCTGTGGCTCTGACTCCCGGTGAACTGCCGGAGAGGATCGACGATGGCCATGTCGCATTCATCGATCGGGTGATGGCCCATCCCTCCGCTCTCGACGACGGGCAAAAGGCAAGGGTCCGGCAGGTTTTCCAGAACATCGTCTCCGTCGCTCCGGAGCCACCATTCGGCCCATACACCCTTCTCTTTCGCGACATCGACGGACTGGGCCCCAACGCCTTTGCCCTGCCGGGAGGGACGATCGTGGTCACTGATGCGCTTGTCCGGACCTTTCCCGATTCAAACGTGATTGCCGGGGTCCTGGGCCACGAAATCGCCCACGTCAGCGAACAGCACGGTCTCAAAAGGGTCTACCGCAGCATCGGAACCTTCCTGCTGGTGGCGCTTGTCGCCGGAGATGTCGGTCCGGTCGTCGAGGACATGCTGCTGGAAGGCGCCCTGTTGCTGTCACTTGCCCGATCCCGGGAGCAGGAACTGGAAGCGGACCGCATCGGCGTCGGCATCGCCTTCGATGCCGGATATGACCCCGAGGCCCTGACACATCTCTTCGAACATCTGTCCGCAGACAGCGGTGTACCGTCCTGGCTGTCGACTCACCCGGCACTCGACGAACGCATTCCTGCCGTTCGCCATACGGCCGGTCGTCTCGGCAAGACCGCTCGGTGATGCCGTGACCACGGCAGCTTTCCTGCACAGTTCCACAACGCCTGGCCGGATACGACGTGGCGCCGGCGATCATGCGGCCTCTTCGATCGCCGGCAGCAGGCGCCGGCCGACATACTGGGCCAGATCGAGAATTGGACCTTCCAGTGCGGGTGGCGCGAGTGGACCGCTCTCGTGGTGGGCGCTGCGATAGCCCTGCATCATCGGCTCCAGCACGGAACGGTCCTCGGCCATGGTGTCGTGGAACAGTTCGACGGCGCGGTCGACGGCGCCCTGTGGCCATGCGTCTCCCCAGAACAGGATTCCCGCCTTGTAACGTACCCGGTCCGTGCCCTCGGGCTGCAGGCACAGGAACGAGCTGTAGTCTGCGGAAAGTCCGATACCGCTGCCCGGTTGTACCATCACCATGATGCAGGTATCGGACTGCTTCCTTGTCAGATCGCGATGACCCGCCGTCACACGCGGCAGATCCTCGGGAAAGCCAACCTCGTAACCGAACCAGTGCTCGCCTGCGGGGATGTGTCTGGCGAGACTTGTGGGATTGAGGTTGTTGAGCGTGTTCCTGTGGAGCGGCGTGAGATGGTAGCTCTCCATGTAGTTTTCCACCATCGCCTTCCAGTTGGTCTCCCAGACTTCCTCGCCGAGCCAGCCCAACCACATCTCCTCCATGTGGTAGGGGCCGACCAATGCCTCAAGATCGGCAAGCTGCCGCGCAAGCGGCCGGGCGGCATGATCGAGGTTGACGTAGACGAAACCCATCCAGACCTCGCAGGGGAACTCCGGAAGACGGCAATCGGCAATGCGGAAGTCCTCGCGTTCCGGGATCTTCGGTGCCGCGGCAAGCCGGCCGTCGAGCTCATAGGCCCAGTGATGGTAGGGGCACACCAGGCGGTGCCCCTTGTCCTTCCTGCGGACGATCAGAGTGCCACGATGACGGCAGACGTTCGACAGCGCCCGCACCGTCCCGTCGCGGCCGTGCACGATGACCAGTGGTTCGTTCGCCAGGCGATAGGGCATGAACTGGCCCGGCTCGGCAATCTCCTCAAGGCGGCCGACACAGTGCCATTCCTTCTTGAAAAGATGTTCCACCTCGAGAGTCGCAAGATCCGGGTCGGTGTAGAACGCACCCGGCATGGCCCGGGACTCGTTGTAGCCGCTTGCCAGTGCACGTCTGAGCGCCTCGCGCACAGTCGTCAGTCCTTCCGTCATCCCGCTGCCTCCCAAAGGCCCCGGAAGCTTGGTGTCCACGCTTGCGCCGCGTCAAGACTGCGCTTCCTCTGCCATCGCAATCGGGCTGTGCCACGTCCATGATCACGATCCCGGCCGCCGTGCAATGGACAGGCCCTCGCCGGTGAACGAACATGCTCCATTCTGTTTCGAAACAAGGCTCATGAACAGCTCCCGTCCTGACTTCCTGACCAGTGGTGTTCCTGCAAGGCTTTTCCCTGTGGTTGCCGATGCAAAGCGGGAGGAGAGAACGCTCTCGATTCTGCTTGCGGTGTTGCAGCAAGTTCCTGATCTCTATCGTGAGATACTCGCTGGTATCGGTGTGCGAACCGGAAAGCGCACTCGGGTTTCATCGTTTACAGAGATTGCGTTCGTAGCGGACGAAGAGAACGCGAGTCGACCGGATGGCCTTCTTCTTGTCGAGGCTGGTCGCTCAAGATGGAGCGCCCTGATTGAAGCCAAGGTTGGACGTTCCCGCCTCAAACCGGATCAGGTCGAACGCTACCTGAAGCTCGCTCGGGACAACAGGATTGATGCGGTCATCACCATATCGAATGATTTTGTTGCAAGACCGCACTATTCTCCAGTCGCCAAATCGATTCCTCAACTCAAGAAACTGACCAACAAGGTAGGCCTGTACCATTGGTCCTGGGCATACCTCGCGACATGCTGCGAAGTTCTGGCTTACCAAGGCGTCCGGGAAGAACCGCAACAGGATTTCCTGGTCAGGCAGTTGAGGGACTATCTTGCCCATCCGAGTACCGGAGTTGAGCGATTCACGCAGATGGGTGCTGAATGGCGCAACATTGTACAGTTTGTTTCTTCCGGTGCGCCCTTGAACAAGAGTACTCCGGGTGTGGAGGACGTTGTCGCAAGCTGGTTCGCCGAAGAACGTGACCTGTGTCTCCACATGACATCAAGGCTCAATCGGCCTGTCGTCGTCCAAATGGCAAAAAGGCACGCGCCAGACCAGCAATCGCGTCTGGAAGCCGGTGTTGTCTCGTTGATCCAGACCCAGTCGCTGGAATCGATGGTGCGTGTTCCGGATTGCGCATCCGACATCAAGATTCGAGCCGATCTCGCGCGGCGGACACTCAGCGTTTCGATGACATTGAAGGCGCGATTGGACAGGAAGTCGACCAAGGCCCGGGCGAACTGGCTCCTGAAAATGTTGAAGACCGACGATCCGCGATTGCGCATTCAGGCATACTGGCCGGGCAGAGCAGTGCCCACATCGGAAAGCGTGGCTGCGTTGCGGTTGGATCCCGGCCGATTGCAATCATCCAACCAGTCCCTGCTCCCTCATACTAAACCAAATAAGTAATCACCGATGCGATGGGGTTTGTCTTTCACAGTGTGGCCCATTCCCGGGTGGTGATCTGGCTGATGTTTTTGGCGTTGCGGCTGAAGGTCTCCCAGACTTCCGTCACGGTTTTCCTGACATGCTCGGTGCTTTCGAACACGCGGTTGGCGAAGCGCCGGTGTTTGAGGACCGAGAAGAGCGTTTCGATGGGATTGAGCTCCGGACTGTAGGGCGGCAAGCGGAGCAGGGAGACGTTTGCCGGGATCTCCAGGTCCTTTGATCGG
The DNA here is from genome assembly GCA_965200495.1 of Alphaproteobacteria bacterium. Classification (GTDB taxonomy): domain Bacteria; phylum Pseudomonadota; class Alphaproteobacteria; order SP197; family SP197; genus SP197. The sequence continues at coordinate 1,287,077 of CBDAUG010000002.1, read as the reverse complement.
TGCCAGCCTGCCCCGTCGAGGACGATGAGGGCATGCTTGCCGTCGTCAAGCGAGCTGCTGACATCGCGCAGATGACGGTTCATCTCCGTGGTGTTGGCCTTGTCGCAGACATGGCCGACCGCAACGCCGGTCTCGGGACAGGCGGCCGAGAACAGATAGACGTAGCCATAGCGATGGTCGCGCGGTATGCGCGCTCGCGTGCCCTTGCGTGCCCACACCCGTGACACCATCCCCTTCTGGCCGATGCGAGCCTCGTCCTGGAAGAACACGCACACGTCCTCGCCGGACACGTCGTCAGGAAGGGCGGCAGCCGCCAACGCCTTGAAATTCTCCCGGAAGAGAGCCTGATCCTCGGGCTTTGCCCGGGGATGGATCGGCCGTGGAGACACATGCCGGAAGCCAAGACGGCGGATCATCCGCCGCACGCCCTCAAGGGTGAAGTCCACGCCCATGCGGTGCATGATCCAATGCCGGACATCGTCAACCGTCCGGCACGACGGCTCGCCAGCGTCAGGGTCCGGGCCGGCATCCATCCAAGCCACGAGTTGCGCTTCCTGACAGGCATCGAGTTTTGGCGGACGGCCCGAGCGCGGTGCATCACGCAAGCCGTCAACACCCACCTCATTGTAGCGCACAACCCAGTCACGCAGGGTCTGAACATCAACCCCGATACGCCGTGCACGCTCAGCGCGGGAAACAGTATCCTCCATCATCAACGCCAGCGCCCGCAGACGGTGCCGACAATCCCGATACTTGTGTGACGAGGCCAGCTTGCATAGGCTCTCAGGGGTGTGATCGGTGCGTGTCACAGCGATCGTCGCCGACATGGGACCTCCTTCGGTGTTATTGGCAACCACAGAATAGAGGATCACCACACCGATCACACCCCATATCTAGACTGCGAATGCGAATCATTCGCAAGAGTCTTTTCTTAGTTGGTTTAGTATCACTCCTTCGAGATACTGTTGACGGAGGAGCCGTCTGGAAAGCGGTTCTCCGGCCCGAAGGCCTTCATTGAGGACTTGGAGCGTATCGTTCCGCAGTTCTACACGCTTGTCGGAGAGACGTTGAAGGCATGGCAGCCGCCACCGCCGCAGCTTGTTGCGCGGGGGGAAAGTGTCACAGATGTTGAGACCGCGGGCGCAAACGCCGTGGAAGATGCAGCTCAGGAGATATCCGAGTAGTGCCGGGAAGAATCGAAGGGTCGCAAACTTCTGGTTTCCTCCCCACGTGTGCGAATCCTGAAGCATTTCTCCGCCACCGCCTCTTCGTAGGCGAGCGGGGGGTGTGCCTTGGCGCAGGACGCCGATGTTCTCCGGTGCGTTCAATCCCATGCCGCCACGGGAGCGACCCATGATGCGCCAACGCCTGCCCATCGGCATCCAGGATTTCGCCAGGATGCGCGAGACCGGCAGCTACTATGTCGACAAGACCGCGCTGATCGGGGGCCTGATTGAGCAGGGCGACCATTGGTTCCTGTCGCGCCCACGCCGGTTCGGCAAGAGCCTGCTCGTGGATACGATCAAGGCGCTGTTCGAGGGCCGGAAGGACCTGTTCGAGGGACTGGCGATCCATCAGCACTGGGACTGGTCCCTCACCCATCCCGTCGTGCGCCTGAGTTTTGACGGGAAGTACAACAAACCGGAGGATATCGAGCGGAACATTCTGACCCAACTCGACGTTATCGAACGCCATGCGGGGTTTGAGGCTACTACCTGCCGCACCGCGCCGGAGCGTCTGTTCGACCTCCTGGACCGCCTCCATCACGCCACCGGACAGCGGGTTGTGATCCTCGTCGACGAATACGACAAGCCGATCCTCGACGTGCTCGGCGATGTGGCGCTGGCGACGGCCAACCGGGAGTACCTGCGGGGCTTCTACGGCATCATCAAGGGCAGTGCTGCGCATGTCCGCTTCGTCTTCGTGACCGGCATCACCATGTTCTCGAAGGTCAGCCTGTTCTCGGGCCTCAACAATCTCAAGGACATCAGCCTCGATCCGCGCTATGCGACGCTCTGCGGCTACACGGACGACGACCTCGACGAGGTCTTCGCCCCGGAGCTCGACGGGCTCGACCGCGACGCGATCCGCACCTGGTACAACGGCTACAACTGGCGCGGCCAGACACGGCTCTACAACCCCTATGACGTCCTGCTGCTTCTCGACAACAGGGAGTTCCGTGCCTACTGGTTCGAGACCGGCTCGCCGCGCTTCCTGTTCGAGATGCTGAAGGAGAAGTCGGTGGGGCCGATCGAGTTGGAAGGCCGGCTGGCCGAGATGTCGCTGATCTCCCGGTTCGACGTGGACGACATCGGCGTCGAGGCGCTGCTGTTCCAGACCGGCTATCTGACCATCACGCAAGAGACGAGAGAGGGGCACAGGACCTTCTATCGTCTGGACTATCCCAACATGGAGGTGCGGCTCAGCCTGAACGACCATCTGCTGGCGCATCTCGATGGGAGGAACCGGGTGCCCCTTGAGGAAGGCAGGAGCCTGCGGGCGCATCTCGAGGCGCATGAGTTCGGGGCGTTCGCGGAGCGTCTCAAGGCGTGGCTGTCGGGCATTCCTTATCAATGGCACGCGACGGGGGACTTGGCGCGCTACGAGGCGTGGTATGCGAGCCTGCTGCACATGTGCCTGCGGGCCGTTGGGGTTGAGGTGCGCTCCGAGGAATCGTCGAGCCACGGGCGCGCCGACATGGTGATCCCCCTGGGAGGCGAGGTGTTCGTCGTCGAGTTCAAGATGGCGGAGAGCGCTCATCACGCAGAGGCGGCCCTGGATGCCGCCTTTGCCCAGATGCGCGAGCGTGGCTATGCCGACCGGTACCGCGGGCAGCCTGTCCATCTCATCGCCGTGGCCTGCGGGCGCGAGGCGCGGAACCTGCTCGACGTCAGGGCCGAAGCGCTTGGCGAATGACGTGAGGTCCCTTTGCGCTGTGCAACCTGCCCGCCTGCGCATATTGGGGGATTGACGAATCACCCGCAGGTATCTGAAGGTCGTGGATCAGCGTTCATCAACCAAGGGAGTAACGTTGTGAATCGCAAAATCAGGGGAGGAATTGTCGGTTTCGTGTCAGCGGCCGTTCTCGCGATTGCCGGGACAGCGGGTGCCGACAGCAATGAACCGATCAAGATTCCCATCAAGAACTGGTCAAGCCAGATCGTCATGGCCCACGTCATCGGCGGCATCTTCGAGAGCATCGGCGCGACCGTCGAGTACGTGCCGGTCGACAATCAGGCGAGCTTCGAGGCTGTCCGTGTCGGCGACATCCACATTCTGCACGAGGTGTGGCAGTCGACGATGCAGAATGCCTACTACAGCGCCATGGAGAAGGGCGGCCTGATCGATGCCGGAACCCATGATGCCGAGACGCTCGAGGAAATGGGTGTGCCGAACTGGGTGATTGATCAGGGTCTGTGCCCCGGCCTTCCCGCCTGGGAGGCGCTCGAGGACTGTTATGCCAATTTTGCAACCCCGGATTCCGGCGGCAAGGGCCGCTGGCTCGAAGGCCCGCAGAGCTGGCATGGCGACGTCATGCCCAACCGTATCAAGGGGCTTGGCCTCGACGACACCTGGGTGGTCAAGTTCGCAGGCGCTGCGGATGCCCTGTGGGCCGAACTCGAGGCGGCCAAGAAGGAGGGTCGCGGCACGGTGATCTTCAACTGGACTCCGAATTTCACGGACGCCGAGGGCTTCACCTTTATCGAATTCCCGCCCTACTACGACGGTTGCCGCATCGTCGATGGCGGCGATCTCTCGTCTACAGGCTGCGGTTCACCGAAGGGCTGGCTGAAGAAGGGAGCGCATTACAAGCTCCCGAAGACCCATCCCCAGGCTTATACGGTGTTCTCGAAACTTACGTTCAACACACCTCAGATTGGTTCCATGGCGGCTCTGGTTGACCTCGACAAGATGACCCATGCGGATGCTGCGACCAAGTGGCTGGCCGATAACGAGGATGTCTGGAAGCCCTGGACGGAATCAGTTCTCGGGGAAAGCAATTGAACGCAGTTCTCCGGATGAGGCCATGCTGCCTTGCATGACTGTTCTTTCGGGCCCTCCGGTGACGGAGGGCCCGATTGAATCGCAGATTGACCCACCCGCTTCAGCAGCGAAGAATCGGATGGTGCGATCTGTTGTGTATCGGGAGCGCACGCAAACGGGGGAAAGTCCATGCCAACTCGAGGACCGACGACCGGTAAGGGAAAGCCGGTCATCGAGTGCCGGTCGGTCTACAAGATCTTCGGGCGTCATGCGAAGAGCCTGCTCGCCGGTGTCGATGGGTTCATTGACGCCGATGCCGCCCGGGCGGCCGGTTGCATTGTCGGGGTCAACAACGCCTGTTTCGAGGTTCATGCCGGTGAGCTCCTGGTCATCATGGGCCTGTCCGGTTCGGGCAAATCGACGCTGCTTCGCTGCATCTCCAGGCTGACCGAGGCGACTGCGGGCAGGATCTTTATCGAGGGGCAGGATCTTCTGGCCATGAACAGCCGGCAACTGCTGGACATGCGACGCTCCAGGATGGGCATGGTGTTCCAGAACTTCGGCCTTCTGCCCCACAAGACCGTACTGGAAAACATTGCCTTCCCGCTCCAGATGAAGGGAATGAAGACCCGTGAGAGCGTCTCGAGGGCGCGGGACATGGCCGAACTCGTCGGCCTTCAGGGACGGGAAAACTACTTTCCCAGGGAGCTTTCCGGTGGCCAGCAGCAACGGGTCGGGATTGCCCGCTCGCTTGCGGTCGAACCCGACATCTGGTTTCTCGACGAGCCGTTCTCGGCTCTCGATCCGCTCATCCGCAAGGAGATGCAGGACGAATTCCTGAGACTCCAGGACGTCCTCAACAAGACCATTCTCTTTGTCACTCATGACTTCGACGAGGCGCTTCGCTTGGCCGACCGTATCGCCATCATGAAGGAAGGCATCATCGAGCAACTCGATACGCCGGCCAGTATCCTCCTGGAGCCGGCCACGGAGTACGTCCGCAGATTCACCCAGGATGTGCCGCGGGAAAAAGTCCTGAAAGTCGAGGTCCTCATGGATCCGGTCGACGAGGCGGAAGATCTCTCGGATCTCAGGGTCTCCAAGGATCTGATTGTCGAGACGGTTGCCGAAGCGATTCTGAACCAGACACGGCCCGTCGGTGTGGTCGATGCCGACGGCCGGCTCGTCGGCAGCCTGCATGCGTCCCACGTGATCAGTGTTCTCTTCGGCACCAGGCAAGGGACGTGACCGGGCGACCATGGCACCACCACGAATATCCCGCAAGACCATCGGGTTTGGCATTCTCTTCGCTGTCTTCGTCCTGTTGTGCCTGCTCGTCAACCCTTCCGACGCCAACTGGCTGTGGCGGTTTCCGCCGCTGCTGAAGGACCTGCCGTTCGTCATCAACGACACGGTTCAGAAGCTTCTCTTCGAGTGGGTGCCGATCGAGGTCTACGATCCGACGATCGACGACTACGAGACCAAACCCCTGTTTCGTGAGATGACACGGGCGATCGCGAGCTTTCTTCTCTTCATCATTGACGCTGTTCGCGAGGCCATGCTTGGCGGTGTCAAGACGATCGTCGCCTTCACCGACTGGGACGTCATCAACGAGAACCCATGGCTGCGCTGGCCGGCCCTGCCATGGACGGTGATCACGGGCTGGGCCATCGTTCTGGGCTACAGGCTCCAGGGAATCGGGCTGGCGGCCCTGGCCGCCTTCTCAACGGTCTACGCCTCCGTCTTCGGGCAGTGGGAACCGTCGATGCAGACACTTTCGTTCGTTCTGGTGGCGGCGCCGGTTTCCGTGGTTCTCGGACTGGGACTGGGCATCTGGGCCTTCAGGACCAAGGCCATCGAGGCGGCTCTCAATCCGCTGCTCAATGTGGCCCAGACGATGCCACACTATTCCTACCTCGTTCCGGTCATCGTCCTCTTCGGTGTCGGCGATCACGCGGCAGCCATCGCCACCATCATCTTTGCCACCCCGCCGATGGTGCGTTTGACGTTGCTTGGCCTGAAGAACGTACCGGCGGATGTCGTCGAGGCCGGCATCATGAACGGATGCGGCAGGTTGCAGCTTGTGTTCCGGGTTCTCGTGCCCACTGCCAAGCGCGATGTTCTCATCGGTGTCAACCAGGTGGTGATGCAGTGCCTGGCGATGACCGTGATCGCATCTTTCATCGGCGCCCAGGGTCTTGGATCGAACCTGTTGATCGCCCTGAACTCCCTCAAGATCGGCACCGGCATCGAGATCGGCCTGTGTATCGTGCTGATCGCGGTGATCCTCGACAGGATGTCACTGGCCTGGGCCCACAAGCCGACGGACTATTTTGCGGATCTTTCCTTTTTCGAGCGTCACCGCCTGGTGATCATGCTGATGGCCATTCTGCTGGCCGGGTGTCTGCTTGCCTGGGCGGGATCGTTCATCTTCGAGGAAGGCCGCAACTACCTCTACATCGTGCCGCACAACAAGGGCATCACCACCGCTCCCTTGTGGCAGGCGGCGGTCGACTGGACGTGGGATACCTTCTTTTTCACCCTGAAGGGCTTCAACGAGTTCCTGATCACCCAGGTTCTCTTCCCGATGCGGGATCTCTATCTCGGTATGCCGGTGATCGCCACCTTCGTGTTGATGATGGGTCTTGCCTTCCTTCTCGATGGTCTGAAATCGGCACTCATCGTCGGCGGCTTCCTGCTCTTCATTGCCCTCTCGGAGTACTGGGACAGGGCTCTCATCACGGCTTACATGGCGTCCTTTTCCGTCATGGTGGCAGCTGTCATCGGACTCGTCATGGGTACGTTGTGCGCGCAGAACCGCCTGGCGACGAAGGCGGCTCTCCTCGTTTGCGACTTCCTGCAGACATTTCCGTCCTTCATCTATCTCATTCCTGTGATCATGCTGTTCGGCATCACCGACACCTCCGTGATCATCGCATCCGTGGTCTATGCCCTGGTGCCGGCCACCCGCTACACGGTGGAAGGGCTGCGCAGCGTGCCCGCGGTGATACAGGAAGCAGGCACGATGTCGGGAGTTTCGCGTATGCAGAGGCTGGTTCGGATCGAGTTCCCGCTCGCCTTTCCGCACATCATGCTGGGATTGAACCAGACAGTGATCTTCGGGCTCTTCATGGTGATCATCGGTGCCTTCATCGGCACCACCGATCTCGGACAGCTCATCCTCGGTGCGATTTCCGATCCCCGCGGAACCGGCATAGGTCTCACTCTCGGCCTGTGCGTCGCCTTCATCGGACTTGCCGTCGACCAGATCGTCCGTACGTGGGCTGAACGGCGCAAGAGGGAACTCGATCTCGGCTGAATCGTTGCAGTCGCTGCAGGAGCGCGCATGTGCCATTCGGCATGCGCCCGGTGCAGTTGTTCCCGGACCGCGCGCTTTCGGGTCGGGGTTCCTGTTTCCAGACGTCTTCGGCGACCCGCATGACGTTGCCGCCCATGACGGCGCGCACGGTCCCGTTCGCAGTCCTGGCGCCGACACAGTTCCTCGGCGAGTTCGAGGATCTGATCTGGCGCGGCGCAGGTGATGTCCGGGTGGCCGTACTGCGCCTTCGGCCCGTACTGCGTGTTGCGCTCGAGGACACTTTCCATGGTCCAGACGCCGTCTTCACCGCTTTCGAAGGCATCGTCGAGGCCGATGCCGACATGCTCGGGCCCGAGGAGATCGACGTGGTGGTCGACATGCTCTGCCATCGTCGTCGCAGGGATGTCGTTGTCGCCGAGAAAGATGCCGATTCCGACAATGCCCGCCACGCCGCCCGCTGCCGCGCAGGCCTGCGCCTGGTCATCGCGGATGTTGCGCTCGTGACCCCGCAGTGCCCGGGCGTTGGAATGCGAGAAGACGCACGGAGCCGTTGAGATCTTCATTGCCTCCATGGAGGATGTGTGGCTGGTATGTGAACAAGTCGACAATCATGCCGAGCCTGTTCATCTCGCCGATCACCGCACTGCCGCATGCCGTCAGGCCGATGTCCTCGTCGTGACAGCCACCGCCGGCAAGGTTGTTCCTGTTGTCGGCGACGAGCATCTGGCGAACACCCAGGCGATGGTACATCTCGGCCATGTCCAGGGACCCGTCGAGGGCATTCATTCCTTCAAGGTCGAAACTTGCCGCGAGATTGCCGGCCTTCCTGGCTGCGCCGATCCCGCCGACCGAGGAGACAAGATCATAGCCGTCACTGGCCACAATCCACCGGCGGAATGCCGCGGGTGACCTGATCGAATCGCGCCAGTCCATGACGTCGTCGCCGACATTGACGCTGCGATAGTGAACGCCGGCTTCCTTCCAGATCTGCAGCCCGGAGAGGTCGACGTCAAAACCCTGCGTGATCATCCCAGATGATGGCATCACGAAGGAGCCGTTCCGCTGCCTGTCGCGGTGAGTGAGGCATGGCGTTGACCTCCCGGACTGAGCCTTCGTTGCCAACCATGGCAGCCCGCCGAAAGCACCCACAATGTCCCGGTACAGGCGGTTGGCGCCGCCCTTTGCGATCACGGCAACCCGTTTGTGTTGTCGCAACCGCGATGGTGCCGTGTCTTGATTGTCTGCAGAGGGCGGTGTCCACTCGAGGCTGTTTCTTGAGAAAGGAGGCCGTCATGCCCGGGCTGATTGAGCTGGATCTGATGGGTGAGGTGTGGCCGGCTGCCAGTCCGGGCAGCGAGCCGCGCGACCGCGGAACCGCTTCACTCAAACCGCAGGAGCCGCTGGAAATCCGCTCCTTCCAGACGATTGTTCTCACCTACACCGTCGGACGCTTCGGCCTTGACGACACGGGCGGCATCAAGGTCGTCCAGCGCTTTGCGAACGACGGCGGGCGTTGGCAGACCGACGATCCGGCAGCCATGAACTATTGCTCCGCAAGGGCCAGCAACGGCTGTCGCCTGGTGGCGAGAGTGGAGCCCGGCGGGCACCAGCGACCCTGGGACCGCTCGCTCAGGATCGTCGTGACGCACGGATCCATGACCTGTGGTGACAGCATCGAGGTGGTGTTCGGCGATCGCTCGGGAGGATCACCCGGGCTGTGCATGCAGACCTTTGCCGAGAGCGTTCACGAATTCCGGGTGCTTGTTGATGCCTGCGCCACCGGGCACTTCCTTCCTGTTGCCGACCGCCCCTTCGTCACCGTGGTCCCGGCAGAGGCCGTTTCCTGGCATGTCGTTCTGCCGACAAGGCGGCGCCCCGGATCATCCTTCGCCCTTTCGATCCGGGCGGAGGATGCATGGAGCAACCCCACCGGCAAGGTGGAAGGTTCATTGCGTCTTGCAGCGCAGGGAGTGATCACCGGCCTGCCGTCCGTCATCGACTGGCCCGCCGGCGACGAGTTCCTGCGCATCGAGGGCCTTTCCTGTCCCGCCGAAGGTGACGTGACCGTACGCCTCCTGACGCCGGAGGGCCGGGAACTCGCAACGTCGAATCCCCTTGTGGTGAAGGCTGGCGTTCCGGAGACATTCTGGGGGGATCTTCACGGCCAGAGCGGAGAAACCGTCGGAATCAACACCATCGACGAGTACTTCTTGTTCGCCCGCGACCGCGCCTTTCTCGACGTCACGAGCCACCAGGCCAACGATTTCCAGATCAACGATCTGTTCTGGAAACGCATCAACGACGTTGCCGCGACCTTCAACGAGGAGGGACGCTTCGTGACCCTCCCGGGTTACGAGTGGTCCGGCAACACCTCCATGGGGGGTGATCACAATGTTTTCTTCAGGAACGAGGGACGCGCCATCCGTCGTTCATCCCACGCGTTGCTTCATGACGGCGCCGGCCGTTCCAGCGACGTCAACACGTCGGGTGAACTCTTCGAGGCCCTTCGTGACGAGGATTGCGTCGTGTTCGCCCATATTGGCGGACGTCCGGCAGACATCGCGGCGGCCGACGGTGGAGCGCTTCGCACGGCAGTGGAGATCCACTCGAACTGGGGCACCTTCGAGTGGCTGATGGCGGAGAGTTTTGCCCTCGGATACCGACACGGGCTGGTCTGCAACAGCGATGTGCACAAGGGCCGTCCCGGAGCGTCCCATCCGGGGGCCTCCGAGTTTGGCGCCTACGGCGGCCTGACCTGCTTTCTTGCAGATCACCTGACCAGGGATGGAATCTTCCACGCGCTGCGCCGCAGGCATCACTACGGGACCACCGGGTGCCGTCTTCACATGGATGTGCGTGTGACCTTCGATGAACCGGCCTCCCGTTTCGATACCGATCCTCGGCTTGGTCCTGCGGAACCCTCTGCAGCCTCGATGCTCACCATGGGCGACATTGCGGCGACCAATCTCAAGGTTGCCCGCCTTCATCTCGACGTGGCTGCGCATGCGCCGATCCTGCGCATCGATGTCCTCAACGGCGCCGGTGTGGTCGCGTCCTTGCCGGGATATCGGTCACATGCGACCGACACGCGGCTGAGGGTTCTCTTTCATGGCGCCGAGTATCGCGGCCGCGGCCGGCAGACCAGATGGCGGGGCAGGGCCCGGTTCGATGGCAGCAGCATCCGCACGTTCGCCACCGTCTGCGCCTGGAACCACGAGCGTCCCCTGCATCGCCAAGGCGACAGGGAGGTGATCTTCGATGTGCTGACCACGGGCAACTGTGTCGGCTTCGATGCGGGTCTCGAGTCGTGGTCGGGCCACATTGCGCTGGATGCCGGTCATGTCGACATCACCGTGCCCCTCGAGGAGACAGGCGCTGAACCTCTCGTGATCGATGCCGGTGGGCTGGAACGTCATGTTTCCCTGACGCGTCTGCCCGACAGGCTGACGGTGACGCGGATGACCGAGACCCTCGACGTCGCTCTCCATGACCACGGCGACAATCCCCTGTGGATCAGGGTCACGACAGAGGACGGTCACCGGGCCTGGTCGAGCCCGGCCTACATCTTCCGTCAGGCCGGGTCATGAGGGCCATGGCTGTCCTTGCCTTGCTTTTTCTTGGGTCCGGGTGGGCGTCGGCCAATCCCGTCACGTTCGACGGAAGCTGGGAGGAGCAATCCTTTCTGTTCCGTTCCACCAACGACTACATCCAGGAAGGCAGCCGGCTGATGATCCGGTCTGACGACAGCGTGTCCGTTCTCTGGCGTTCCGCTCCACCGGATGTCCACCATTCCCGTCAGGCGAGCTGGTATTGGTCGGTGGAGCAGGGCGTGGCGCCCACGGATCTCTCGCTCAAGGGCGGTGACGACCGCAACATTGCCCTCTACTTCCTGTTCGCGCCCCAGGACCTTGTACAGGAAATGGAAGCTGCCTCCGCCGATCGGGTCGTCCAGCATGAGGCGGTGCGCATCCTCATCTATGTTCGGGGCGGAACCCACGGTTCCGGCACCATCGTGAGCAGTCCCTACCTTGAGCCACGCGGCGTTCTGGTTCACCTCAGGGGAACCGGCACCGGCACATTCGCCGAAACGGTGGACCTCGACGCCGACTTTCGCCGGGCCTTTGGCATGCCACCGGGCGTTCTGCTCGGTCTCGGCATTTCGGCAGACAGCGACGACACCAATGGCGTTATCGAGGCGGAACTCGGCGACCTCGTCTTCGACTGAGTCCAGCCCGCGCAGGTGCATGGGACTGTGCTGTGTCGGCGTCGGTGCATCAGACGCAGTCTGCCGAGCCGGTTTCCCAGAATCCCGCCTCGAGACGGGTTGCCATCTCGAAGATGTCACAGAGTTCGTTCCAGCGTGGCGTCTCGGTGTAACGGGGCCCGAGGCGATTCTCGAGCGCTGCGTCGATGAGGGCGCCGGACTCCCGGCATCCGTCCTGGTAGGCCTCGCTGGCGTAGGTGTCGATCCACTCCCGGTAGATGGATGATGTGGCGTCGCCGGCAAGGCGCTGACCGATCTCGCCATAGCCCATGCCGCAGGGTGTGAGTGCCGCCATGAGGTCGAGATAGTCGCCGGAGTACCCTTTCTCGAGAACGAACCTCGTGTAGGCCAGGTTCTGCGGAGCCTCGCGCACGGTGAGGAGGTCGTCCTCTGAAATGCCCTCCCTGGCACATGTCTCGATGTGGAGCGCCATTTCGCGGTTCACCAACCCGTCGACGGCTGCCGCGGCGGCTCTCATTTCACGCATGTCACGGGACTTGACCACCGCGAGCGCCCAAGCCCGGGCGTAGTTCACGAGAAACAGATAGTCCTGCTTGAGGTAGTTGAGAAACGCCTCGTGGGGCAGGGAGCCGTTTGCCAGGCTGTCGACGAACGGGTGGCGGACATAGTCGGACCAGGCATCGCCTGCGCGGGTTCGCCACAGGCCCAAGGCCCTGCCGTAATCCGAAGTGTTCATGATGCACTCGCGTCGACAGCGGGGAGTTCAAGGGGGCACAGTATCGTGCGGGGGAGCAGTTTTTTTCCTGCTGTCATCATGTCGTTCTTTCCTTGTTGCGGGTCACGTCCAGCCATGCCGTGACCCGGGATTCGGGATCCGCATGGAGTGTAATGTCGGTCACCACCGAAACGATGTCGGCGCCGGCCGCGAAGACGGCATCCGCGCGTTCGACGGTCAGCCCGCCGATGGCCACGAGTGGACAGGTTCCGATGTGACTCTTCCACTCCGTCACGCGCTCGAGCCCCTGCTCCTTCCACTTCATGGCCTTGAGGATCGTCGGGTAGACCGGGCCGAGTGCCACGTAGTCGGGTTCGAGGGCCAGACCACGCTCGAGTTCGGCCCGGTCGTGGGTGCTGACGCCGAGGCGGATGCCCGCCTTGCGAAGGGCTGCGATGTCTGCCGTATCGAGATCTTCCTGCCCCAGATGGACGAAGTCGCAGCCGGCATCGATGGCGGCCTGCCAGTAGTCGTTGACGATGAGAACGGCGCCGTGCCGCTCGCAGAGTTCCTTCGACCGGACGATCTGCCGGCGTATCTCGTGGGCCGGTCGTTCCTTGATCCTGAGCTGGACCAGCTTCACGCCCAGCGCAAGCATGCGCGCGAGCCATTCGGCGTCGTCGAAGATCGGATAGAACCTGTCGAGAGTCATGCCAGGAAGGCCTTTCCGATGACCGGTGTCGATGGTGCAGCCATGTCACGTGTGTCCATGGGGTCGGCAACCGCCGCGGCCGCTCCGGCCTCGACCGATTTTGCGAAGGCGCTTGCCATCGCCACCGGATCCCCGGCCCTGGCGACCGCGGAGTTGGCGAGAACGGCGTCATAGCCCATCTCCATCACCCGGGCAGCGTGCGACGGCAGTCCCAGGCCCGCGTCCACGACGAGGGCGACATCGGGAAAGTGGGCGCGCAGGCTGCGAAGGCCATATTCGTTGATGGGCCCGAGACCGGAACCGATGGGCGCCGCCCACGGCATCAGGACCCTGCAGCCCGCTTCGACAAGCCGCTCGGCAACAACCAGGTCCTCGGTCGTGTAAGGGAAGATCTCGAATCCCTCTTCCGCGAGGATTTCTGCTGCTTCGACGAGGGCAAAGATGTCTGGTTGCAGGGTGTCGGTGTGACCGATCACCTCGAGCTTGATCCAGGGTGTCCCGAACACCTCCCGGGCCATGTGCGCGGTCGTCACCGCTTCCTTTGCCGTATGGCAGCCCGCGGTGTTGGGAAGCACGTGGACGCCGAGGTTGCTGACGAGATCCCAGAAAGCCCCGCCGCCGCCGCCCTCGCGGCGCAGGGACACCGTGGCAACAGACGCGCCCGACGTGCGAAAAGCGTCCGCGAGTACCGCAGGCGAGGGATACTGCGCCGTCCCCAGCATGAGGGGCGTGGCGAGGTTGGTGCCGTAGAAATCCTTCCTCATTATCCCCCCTGCATCGGCGCGACCACCTCGACCCGGTCGCCGTCCCTGAGTTCCCGTGTCTCCCGGCTTGTTGCCGCCACGAAGACCTCGTTCACGGCGGTTCCAATCACGCGACCGCCGAGTCCGCGTTCCTCGATGAGGCCGGCGAGGGTGCAGGCATCGACTTCCACGGCTTCACCGTTGACATACAGTTTCATCCATCAGCTCCGGAGTATCGCCCTCGAAGATCAGATCCGTCACCATGCGTGACAGCGCCGGCGCCAGCAGGAATCCGTGCCGGAAAAGCCCGTTGACATAGAGAACATGGCCGTCACGCAGGATGCGTGGACAATTGTCGGGAAATGCGGGGCGCGCGTCGACACCGATTTCCAGCACCTCGGCTTCTCCGAATGCCGGGTGGAGTGCATAAGCGGCGGACAGCAGTTCGAGGAGCGAGCGAGCCGTGATGCGTTCCCTCTCGCTTGCCTCGATCATGGTGGCGCCGAGCATGTAGACATCGTCGCCGTGAGGTACCACGTAGAGGGGCATGCGGGGATGCAGCAAGCGGATCGGCCGACGCAGCCGAATGTCTGTAGAGCGGAGCAGGAGCATCTCACCCTTGACACCGCGGAGATCACCCAGAACATCGCACGCTGCCAGCCCTCGACAGTCGATTGAGGTCAACCCGTCCGATGCCGGTTGCGGCGGACCGTCGTCGGCCGCCTGCGCCATCACTCCGCGGTCGCGCAGGCGACGCACGAGGGCGCGAAGGGCCTTGCGGGGGGCGAGATGGGCCTCATCCGGGAAGAACAGTCCGCGCCGGAACCTGCCTGCGAGGTCGGGTTCGAGCGCGTCGATCGCCGCGCCGTCGACAGTCCGGTGATTGCGTGTCCGGCGTGCAAACCGCTGCAAGTCGCCGGTGTCCCGCGTCGGCGCCAGGACCAGGGTGCCGGTGGAGGTGACGGCGTCGGTCCGTGCCTGCCACCATGCGGCGGCCTCCCGCCCGAACCTGACCACGGCCTCATCTGCCGTCTCACCCTCGCAATCGGGCGCCAGCATGCCGCCGGCCCACCATGAGCAGGCATGCGCCCCGGGCTCGGGATGCCTGTCACGAAGCATGACGCGACCGCCTCTCTCGACGATTGCGGTGGCGACGCAAAGTCCGGCAACGCCAGCGCCGTGGATCACGACATCAACCGTCATGTCCCGATGTCCAGTAGAAGTGATGGACGGGCCCGTGTCCGGATCCGAGACCAAGCTGGTCTGCCGCATGGAGCGCACGGTTGAGGTAGACATGGGCATCGGCCACCGCATCCTCGAGGGTTCTCCCCCTGGCGAGCCCCGCAGCGATCGCAGCGGAGAGCGTGCATCCTGTGCCGTGCGTGTTTCGCGTGGCGATACGCGAAGCGGAAAAAACTCTCGGTTCATCGTTTCGGGTGACGAGGACATCATGACATTCGGGGTCTGGTGCGTGCCCGCCCTTCATCAGCACCGCCGATGGTCCAAGATCGAGCAGTGCCTCACCCTGCCTGCGCATCCCGTTCATGGTCTGGGCAGCGGCGGTCCCGAGAAGGCGTGCGGCCTCGGGAAGGTTCGGCGTCAACACGTTGGCCAGGGGAACAAGGTCTTCGACGAGCGCCGAGACGGCTTCGTCGCGCAGCAGCGCATCTCCCGATTTTGCGATCATCACCGGGTCGAGGACCACAGGTGCGCTCGACCCGGCGAGTTCGCGGGCGACGGTGCGGATGATTCCGGGCGAAGACAGCATGCCGATCTTGATTGCCCGGACCTGGAAGTCGTCCAACACTGCCCGCATCTGTGCGGCAACGACGCCAGGGTCGAGTTCCGCCACGGCGGTGACGGCCACCGTGTTCTGGGCGGTGACTGCCGTGATGACGCTGGCGCCGTAGACTCCGAAAGAAGCAATCGCCTTGAGGTCAGCCTGGATTCCGGCTCCGGCTCCGCTGTCGGATCCGGCGATGGTCAGCGCGACAGGTATCGTGGCCACATCGTGTCCTCCGCGTGTCAACCGGATCGGGGCATGAGGCGGATGAAACACGGGGCTCTTTCCGTTTCCTACGCCGGCATGATCCGGGTCAGGTTCCACGGGTCGATCATTGAAGATCTCTCAGCTCTCTTCGAGCACCCCGACGGATATCCGAGGGATACCACCAAGCCGCCGAGCGGGCAAGTGCCTGCCCACGGCGCGGATCTCAGGAGCGATGGGGTCACCAGTACGGTTTCGATGACAAGGGTCGCGTCTGTCGGGTTGTCACCGCGGTCCAGGGTGTCCACGGGGCGGGCAACACCCCACGGCGAAAGGCGGCGGCGCGACAGGTTCCTCAAGGATCAGTCGTCTGCCGTGGCGCCGCCTTCCCGCTTTCGCTGGTGGATGAATGCGGTCAGTTCTTCGGCAATGCCGGGGTCCATGTCGGGTGTCTCGTACTCGTCGAGAAGCCGGCGCCACACCCTGGCGGCTCGCCTGGTGGTGTCGACGGCGCCATCGCTCTGCCAGGTCTCGAAGTTGCGCCAGTCCGAGAGAAGCGGTTCGTAGAAGGCGGTTTCGTAGCGCTCAAGAGTGTGGTGCGTCCCGAAAAAATGTCCTCCCGGACCGACATCGGCAATGGCGTCAACGGCGAGTTCGGGTTCCGAAAAATCCACCGGCTCCAGGGCCTTGATCATGGTCTGGACCATTTCGAGGTCAATGGCGATCTTCTCGAACGAAGCAGTCAGTCCCCCTTCCATCCAGCCGAAGCTGTGCATCACCATGTTTGTGTGACCCTGGACGGTCGCCCACAGCGACATGGCGCTTTCGTACGTCGCCTGGGCATCCGGACAATTGGCCGCGTTGACGATGGATGAACGGTAGGGAAGGCCGTAGTGGCGCGCCATCTGAGCGCCAAGGAGAACTGCCTTGACGTATTCCGGCGTGCCGAAGGCCGGCGAGCCGGATTTCATGTCGACGTTGCTGGTAAAGCCGCCATAGACCACCGGAGTTCCCGGCCGCACCGTTTGACAAAAGGCGATAGCGGCCAGGGCCTCGGCATTCTGCTGGGTCAGCGCTCCGGCAATGGAGACCGGCGCCATGGCGCCTGCAAGCGTGAACGGCGTGACGACGATCACCTGGTTGCGTCGCGCCATCTCGATCATGCCAAGCAACATCGGCACATCGAGCTGCAGCGGGGAGTTGCAGTTGACGACCGTCCAGATGCTGGGTTCATCGAGGAGTGTGGCATCGCCAATGCCACGGGCGATGCGGACCATGTCGATGGCATCCCTGATCTTGCGGCGGCCGAGCGCGTAGCCGAATGCAATCTTGTCGGTGAGGAAGAGTTGTTCGCCCACGATGTCGAGATAGCGGATGTCGGGGTGGATCTCGACAGGCTCCAGCATGGGCGTGCAGCCATGCACCGCATTGATGACCTGGGCGAGACGCAACAGATCGCGATAGTCCTCCAGGTTGCCCACCCTGCGACCGCCCTCGAGATCGGAAACATTCGGGTTCCCGGCCACGGGAAAGAAGTTGATGTGGTTGCCTCCAATGATCCGGCTTCGCGCCGGATTGCGGGCATGGAGGGTCCATTGCCGTGGCGCCCGGGCAACGGCTTCCTCGATGAAGCCGCGATCGAACCGCACCCGGGTCTCGCCGGGTGTGACGGCGACGCCGGCGTCACGGAGGATAGCGCGGGCCTCCGTGAGGAGGATGTTGATCCCTGTTTCCTCGAGGACGCGCATCGAGGCGTCGTGTATGGTTTCGACATCGTCGGCTCCGGCAATGTCCATCGCCGGGCAGGGATTGCGCACGACGGTCCACGGCAATTGCGGAACCTTGCGCGAGGTTCCCTGTTCCCTCCTTCTGCCGGCGGCCTGTCGCCGTGATCGCCGCATCGCATGTCTCCGGCCTTCGGAAAGAAAAGCGCCAGCGGCAACGACCGCTGGCGCTTGTCCTGATCGTCAGGCGACCTGATCGATCAGGCCTTGCTTTCGTCGATCCAGATCTCCTCGTAGGGCCACCCGGCGCCCCCTGCGAAGGCCGGGCTTCCGTGGTAGTTCTGGATCCGCGACGAGGTCGCCTCGATGTAGTTCGTGAAGAACGGCAGGAACAGTCCACCGTCGTCGTGGAGCAGTGTGCACGCCTCGCAGTAGATTTCGAGGCGTCTGGCCTCGTCCGTCTCCAGCCGACCCATCACGAGCAGTTCGTCGAAGCGTTCGTTGCACCAGAACGTCTCGTTCCACGAGCCGCCACAGGCGTGGGCGATCGTGAGGATCGAATCGGCAGTCGGACGGGAGTTCCAGCCGGTGACACAGAACGGCACCTGCATCCAGGTATGGCTCCAGTAGCCGTCATCGGACACACGGTTGAGTTCGATGGCGATTCCCGCCTCGCGCGCCTGTTCCTGAAGTATGGTGCTGGCGTCGATGGCATTGGAATGCGCCGCGTTCGATACCGCCAGCTCGATCGACGAAAGACCGGTCCTGTCCCAGTGCCACCTGGCCTTCTCGGGGTCGTAGTTGTGCTGCGGGATGGCGTCGCAGTAGGTCGGCAGACCCGGATTGACCGGGAAATCGTTGCCGATCCGCCCATGCCCGACCATCACCCTGTCGACGACGACATTCCGGTCGACGGCGTGCTTGAGCGCCAGGCGCAGGTTCAGATCATTCGTCGGTGCCCTGTCGGTGGCCATGACCCAGGCAAACCAGGACCCGGAAGCCGTCGAGTGGACCTTGACTCCGGAATTCCGCGCCAGCAATTCGGCGAGACGGGGCTCGACATCGAGGTCGAAGTCGGTGTCACCGGCCTGCAGTGCGCTCGACCGTGCGGTGTTGTCGGGAATTCCCTGGGTGATGAAGGTCGCGACATGCCCGGCATCCGGATTCCAGTAGTTGGCGTTCTTCTCGGCGACCGAGGCCAGCCCCGGCGTGAACTCGACGACCTTGTACGGTCCGGTGCCGACAATCGGGTCACCGTCCTTCCAGCCCTCCTTGACGATCGAGGTGTGATAGTCATGCCCCAGAGTGACCGGAAAGTCGGCATTGCCCGAATCCAGCGTGATCCTGACAACGTTGGGTCCATCGGCCCGCATGTCCACGATGGGTGCGAGCAGGGGTTTGGAGGGTGATTCGGAGCCTTCCTTGATGTGTTCGCCAAGGGAGTAGATGACATCGTCCGCGGTCAGGGTCTTGCCATCATGAAACTCGACTCCCTCGCGCAGCTTGAAGGTCCATTCAGATGCCTGGCTGGAGGCTTCCCATTCGGTTGCCAGGTTGGGAATGACATTCATGTTGCGGTCAAGATTGGTCAGCCTGTTGTAGACTTGGTAGGCACGCTGGATGTCCGTGCTGTTCGTCATTCTGGTGGGATCGTAGGTCTCTTCGGCGCCCGTGTATTCCGGACTGACGTGGACCTCGCCACCCTTCATCGGCGTCTCGGCGATGCCGGCGCTGCTCAACATGGTCGTTGCAGCAGCCACTCCGACGCCGAGCCCGCCGGCGCGACCGATGAACTCCCTGCGGTCAAGGCGGCCGGCCCTGATCTCGTCAATCATCCAGTCGAGTTGTTGTTTGCTCATGTTGGTGCGTTCCCTGTCGATTCCTGTTCATTGGCATGCCCCAAGGGGCACACGTCGCAAGCCTAGTCCGCGTCGCCCCTCAAGGGAAGTCTTGAGGGAGCGGCGATGCCGTCACTGTCGTCCCGGGAAACCGGCGTGTGCCACGGTCCTGTTCAGGGGAGGCGCGCGCCGGGCCTTGATGCAAGGGCCGCGGCGAAGCGTTCCTCTCCCAGATCGACGAGGCGCAGGGGTGGCGAGGGATCGTGCGGAAACCGGAAGAAGCATGCGCCGGCACCGTCGAGCATTGTCTCGGGGATCTCGAAGCAGGTCGGGCCCAGCGACAGGCCGGCGCCAATGGCCTTGAGCAGTGCTTCCTTCATCGTCCACAGGCGATAGAAGAGGTGGGCCCTTGCCGGGCCCGCGACCTCGGCGAGCCGCTGGCGTTCGCGCGGTCCGTAGACGCGGCGCGAAAGCCCCGCGAGATCACGGTGCATCGAGCGCTCCTCCACATCGATGCCGAGATCGTGATCTGTGCCGATGGCGATGAGGCCGTGTTCGCCGCTGTGTGATACATTGAAGCCGATGTCTGAGCGCGTGGCGTCGATGAGCGCGAAGGGCTTGCCGTGGTCCAGGTGACCGAATGAAAGCGTGTCGCTCTCACAACCGGCATGTTCGGCCAGACTGGTGCGCAGGGCCGCCCGGCAGAGGGCGAATGCGTACCGGGCCTCATCTGACTGCGAGCGTTTCCACCGCGCTCTTTCGGTGCTGTCGAGCAATGTGACCGCCTGCCTCTCGCGATCCGGGACGGGTGCCAGATCCACATGCAGGATGGTCGTGCCGTCCACCGAGCGCCAGGGACTCCACCACCGCTGGGCGATCATGGTCCGGTGCGCGAGGCCGGTTCAGTCACGGTTTCGGGACACCCGGTCGGCGAGGAGGCAGAGGATCTCGAACATGAAGGTTGCCCCGACCAGAGCCGTGCTCCCGCCGGGATCGAAGGGTGGGGCGACCTCGACAACGTCGCCACCCACGAGATCGAGTCCCTGGAGCCCCCGCACCACCTGCTGGGCCTCGCGCGTCGTCATGCCGCCGATCTCCGGTGTGCCCGTTCCGGGCGCAAACGCCGGATCAAGTCCGTCAACATCGAAGCTGACGTAGGTCGGGCCGTCGCCGACCACGCGCCGCGCTTCACGGATGACCTCGTCCGGGCCGGTCGCGGCGAACTCTTCCATGTAGATGACGCGCATGCCGGTTTCTTCCGCGAAGGCCATGTCATCGGCGCCGTAGATCGACCCGCGGATGCCGATCTGAACAGTGCGCCGGGGGTCGAGAAGGCCCTCCTCGACCGCCCGTCTGAAGGGTGTGCCATGGGTGTACGGGCTGTCACCGAAGTAACGGTCGTTGGTGTCGCTGTGAGCGTCGAAGTGCACCATGCCGACAGGCCGGTCGCTGGCGATGGCGCGCATGATCGGCAAGGTGATCAGGTGGTCGCCGCCGGCAGACAGCGGCAGGGCGCCTGCCTGGTTGATCGTCCGGTAGAACCGTTCGATCCGCGCCAGGGAATCCATGAGATCGATTGGATTGATCGGACAATCGCCGAGATCCGCCACCTGGGCCAAATCATAAGGGGCGAGGCGGGAGACGTGATGGACCTTGCGCATCAGGCTCGACTGGTTGCGGATTTCGCGTGGTCCATGGCGCGCGCCGGCGCGGTTGGTTGTGCCGCCGTCCCAGGGAACGCCTATGAGGGCAATGTCGAGACCGTCCGCATGGCGCGTGTGGGGCAGGCGCATGAATGTCGGGATATCGCCGAATCGCGGCACGACGGATGCGTCGACTGGTTGATTGTGGTCTCGAGGCATGCCGCGATACTCCCGCATTGGCTGGTCAACCTTGGCGCGAAGAGCATGGCGCCGCAAGCCGCCATGCCTTGATCGTTCCGGTGCATCGCGACACACTCCGGCGGGTCGCCAACAGGGCGCAAGGATCGATGAGCGGACGTGAAGAGAACATCAAGTATCTTGTCAGCGACCTTCCGGCGTTTCCCGACTGCGAACTTGCCGCTATCAGCAGCCGGCTCTTCGGTGTCGAGGGGGAATACCATCCGCTCGATTCGGACCGGGATCAGAATTTCCTTGTCACGCGCGGCGAGGACCGCTGGATCCTGAAGTTCCACCATCCTCAGGAAGAGGCGCCGGTCGTTGATTTCCAGAACGCCGCGCTGTGCCACATCGCCGTCACCGCGCCGGATATCCTGGTGCCGCAGGTGGTGCCCACCCTCGCCGGAGAACCCTTTGCCAGGGCCACCGCGCCCGATGGCCGCGAGAGCATCGTGCGCCTGCTCACCTGGGTTCCGGGGTCAAGCGTTGATTCGTTTCCCTCGACGCGCCGGCAGCGTCACGGCCTGGGGAACCTGGTCGCGCGTCTCGATCGGGCCCTCGAGGGATTCTTCCACCCGGCCGCCCGGCACACCCTGCTGTGGGATTTGCGCCAGGCGCCGAGGCTGCGTGTCCACACCGGCGACATCGCCCGGCGCTCGTCGCGCCAACTCGTCGAGATGGCGCTCGACCGTTTCATCGCGAATGTCCTGCCGCGCTGGGATCATTTCCGCAGTCAGGTCATTCACAACGATGCCAACCGGAACAATGTCGTTGCTCACGAGGATGCGCCCGACGAACCCGTCGGGGTGATCGATTTCGGCGACATGATGCATGGCCCCGTGGCCGCCGAACTCGCCCTGGCATGCGACAACCATGCCTTGCGTTCGGACCGGCCCCTGAAAGACATCATGGATGTGGCGACCGGGTTCGATTCTGTTCTCGCCCTGCGCCAGGAGGAGGTCGATGTCCTCTTCGACATGGTGGTGTGCCGCCTTGCCATCGGTGCGGTGATCGTCGCGCGCAGGGCCGCAGCGCGACGGGGCTCGCCGCCCTACATGCCCGGATATGATCTCGATGTCTTCGCGACCCTCGACATCATGTTCCAGACGGGCCCCGGGACCGCCACGGCGACGTTTCGCGATGCCTTGCGCATGCCGCAGCACTGCCCGAAAGGCACGGTGACGACGCCGGAATCGGACGCGCTCGACCATGAACTTGAACGGCGTTACCAGTGGCTCGGCCGGGGTCTCAGCCTCTTCTACAGGAAGCCTTTGCATGTCGAGAGAGGTGAAGGCGCGATACTCTACGATGCCAACGGCCGCGCCTTCATCGATGCCTACAACAACGTTGCCAGTGTGGGCCATTGCCACCCGCATGTGGTCAACGCCATATCCCGTCAGGCGGCGGCGCTCGGCACCAACACGCGCTATGTCTACCGTATCCTCGCCGACTATGCCGAAAGGCTGCAGGCGACGATGCCCGACCATCTCACCTGTGCGATCATGGTCAATTCGGGAAGCGAGGCCAACGACATCGCCTGGCGTATCGCCACGACGCTCACCGGCAAGCGCGGCGGCATTGTCATGGAGGATGCCTATCACGGAATCACCGAGGCGATCAGCCATCTCTCGCCGCATGGACCCGAATCGATGGCGCCGCACGTACGCGCGCTGGTGTCCCCCGACCCCTACCGCAACCGGGTTGAAGGGGATGCCGCTGCCGTCTATGCCGCCGATGCCGACCGCGCCATCCGGGAACTCGACGACGCAGGTTTCGCAACGGCCTGTTTCATGGTGGATACCTCCTTCTGCTCCAACGGCATTCCCGACGTGCCGGCCGGGTACCTGAAGGATGTTGCGGCGCGGGTGCGGACCGCAGGCGGCATGATCGTCGCCGACGAGGTGCAGTACGGTTTCGGCCGTCCGGGCACGCATATGTGGGGTTTCGAGTACCACGGGATGGAGCCGGACATCGTCACTCTGGGCAAGCCGGTGGGCGACGGTTTTCCTCTCGGTGTGGTCGTGACCACCGCCGCCATTCTCGAGGAGTTTTCCCGGGCCCTGGGACTTTTCTCCACCTTTGGAGGCAATCCGGTCGCCTGTGCCGCCGGCCTTGCCGTCCTCGACGTTATCGAGCGTGAGAGCCTGCTCGAGAACGCGCGGACGACCGGTGGCTACCTCAAGGCCGGTCTCCGGGATCTCATGGACCGCCATCCCATGATCGGCGACGTGCGGGGTCACGGCTTTGTCACGGGAGTGGAGATCGTCCTCGATCGCGACACCCGGGAGGCGGATGCCGAAGGCATGGTGGCGGTGCAGAACCGCATGCGGGAACTCGGTGTTCTGGTGGGCAGGGAGGGACGATTCGGCAATGTCTTCAAGATTCGCCCGCCGATGGTGTTCCGGCGCAGCCATGCCGATGCGCTGATCGCGGCCATGGATCAGGCGATGAACGACCTGGGAAGGTAACACTCATGTTCAGTCATATCACTCTTGGCACCAATGACATGGAACGCGCCCTTGAGTTCTACGACGCGATACTCGAGCCCCTGGGCGTCGTCCGGTTGCTCTCGCAGCCCGAACACGGTTTTGTCGGTTATGGTCCCTCCGGCGGGGAGCCAGGCTTCTTTGTCTGCCGACCGTTCGACGGCAAGGAAGCCACGGCAGGCAACGGCGCCCACGCAGCCTTCCTGGCGCCGTCGCGGGAAGCGGTCGACGCCTTCCATGCCCACGGGCTCGCCCTCGGAGCGACGGACGAAGGCGCGCCGGGCCCGCGGCCGCATTACCACGAGCACTACTACGGCGCCTATCTGCGCGACCTTGATGGCAACAAGCTTCAGGCCTGTTGCCATGCCCCCGCCTGATCACTGCAGCTCAGCCGCGCAGTCCTCGACGCGTTTGAGCGGTCGACGCCAGGTTCTTGCACCCGGTTCTCCGTGGTAGAGACCGGTCATGTGACGGCTCACGCCGGCCAACGCCACGCCCCTGGCCAGCTGTAACGCCGCCGGCATGGGTCCATCAGCGCGGCGCCGCACCGGCTGGTGCGGCAGCCGACATGGCGATTGATCTCGTCGTCGCCGAAGTTCTCGCCAATCCGCGCTGCGGCGGCCAGTATTGCCGGATCACAGCCGTCGATCTGCAGGGCCACGGGATGTTCGCTGTCGGTCGCCGCGCACCACCGCGTCGGCGACGATCATCTCCGTGTAGAGGCAGGCATGTTTGGTGGCGCATCTGAGAAAGGCGCGGGCGTGACGGTCCGTGCAGTTCATCATCGGCGCCACGGACAGATCGTGCAGGGATCGTGTCTGGTATCCGTGTCGGCGGGCATGCAGCACAATCAGCTGTGGCTCCGCAGATTCTCGATGCCCTCGCCATGACTGATGGCGCATTTTGGCCCTGTCGTCTGACTGCGGGACCATGCAGGCGCTGATGCCTCAAATCGCAGAGTACCAGTCTGTCAGCGCCACACCGCGACCCAATCGGGGCGAATCGGTGAACTCTTGCCCGGAGTCGATTGCGAGCACAATATCCTGGTGGGCGGCGACACGTCGATCTTCACAGCCGGGAAATCTGAAGCATTCAGCATCGGGGTTCAGCGTCAGGCGGGTAAACTCCTGGAAGCATGTGCGCCGCAACCCGCGCCGCTGCTGAAGAGATTGGTATCGCACGTGTCATGATGGGACCTGAACAACGTCAGGCTGATCGGCGGGAGTGGTTGGCTGGTACGATCCGCCGGCCTGCGCTAGATTGCAGGCGCTGCAATCCCTGACTTCGTAGTCCTTGGCATGTCAGACCCGTATGATCGAGCGATATGGACTCAAGCGACAAGTTCTTTGATCGCCCGATCCTCAACTCACCCTACGAAATACCAGATCGGCACTGGGGGCTTGATGACGACGGCCAGCCCACCAACCGTCTCATCAGCGGTCGCCGCCCAGTCTCGTTCATCACGCCGATTCCCGCGCCAAAGACGGGCAAGGGCGCCCAGATGAGATTGCAACTCGACGAGGTTGCAAACCAGATCTCAAAAGATGAGCAGCAGTACGAGCTGGCGCAGACCATCAACAGTATCCGTAGCGCGGTTGATCGCTGGCGGACCCGTTCGAACCTTGGTGAGTGGCGGGTCACGCCAGAAACGGCCCGGCTGCTGCATCACTGGCGCAACCATCGATTCAACGATATCCGCCCCTTCTTCTGTCAGATCGAGGCTGTAGAGACGGTAATCTGGCTGACCGAAGTGGCGCCCCAGCTCCGCACCGGACATCCATTCCTCGAGCACCTGGACAAGGCAAGCGAGGAAGCCAATCCGGCACTCTCCAGGCTGGCTCTCAGGCTCGCCACCGGTGCCGGCAAGACCACAGTCATGGCCATGCTGATCGCGTGGCAGACGGTCAATGCGGTCCGCCGACCGAATAGTCGACGCTTTACACGGGACTTCCTTGTTGTCACTCCCGGCATCACCATCAAGGATCGCCTCCGCGTTCTCCAGCCCAATGACCCTGACAGTTACTACAAGAGCCGGGAACTCGTGCCGAGCGACATGCTGGGCGATCTTGACCGTGCAAAGATCGTCATCACCAACTACAACGAGGAGAGTTTCTTCGTCCGCCACCGTAACTGCTCACCCCCTGTGGAGGCGGTTCAGGCGTCGTGCTTTCTGATCATGTTGGCGGCGTCTCCGGCGAGGGCGATCTGGATGGCGACGAGGGGGTTGTAGCCCTGTGCGGCCATGGAGTTGAGGTAGCTTGAGATCCGGCACCATGCTTCGGCGTGGAGCTGGGTACGGAAGCACCCGGACACCTTGATCTTGACCTTGGCCATGCGGATCTTTTGTTCGCCGGTGTTGTTGGTGAAGCTGGCATGGGGATCTTCCATGAAGCGCAGGACGGAGTCTTCGTGCTTGACGAGGCGCTCGTGCAGGTTGTGCGCGTCGGACTTGGCGATTCTGCCGCGTTTTCCCTTGGGGCGTGGCGGGATCGCGGGCAGGTCCCTGAAGCCATGCTCGAGGATGGTGCGATAGCGCCTGCGCACGGTCCGTCGGAGATCCTCGGGCAGGGTCTTGGTGGGGCTCTGGTTGACCCGGTGACATGTCAGGCGGAGCAGCGTCGTCATCAGGCGGGCCCAGCGCATGGCGTTGGAGTCGACGACGAAGGTCAGTTCGCGCAGCAGATGGGAGCCGCACAGCTGGTGGAGGCACGTCTCGTAGACGAAGTACGAGGCCCAGCAGTCGTGGATCAGGATGCCCTTGTAGCGGGGGATGATGCCGATCTCGTCGATGGCCTGCCTGCCGCGCTTGTTGTGCAGGCGCTTGAGGGTCAGGGATCCGTCGCTCAACACGTGGAGCCACCGGGTCTTGCCGTCGACCCGGAATCCGGTTTCGTCGGCATGGAGCGCCGGACGTTCCAGGAGTATGGCGATGGCGTTGTCCTCCCATGATGCGAGCGCCTCATGGAGGTGCCGCACGTAGCTCAGGCAGGTGGCCTCGGAGAGTGTGAGACCGGAGATCGCCTGCACCAGGGCTGTGGCTCGCCGCAGGGAGAGCATGGGGGCGATGAGCAGGGTGATGATGAAGGCCTTGAGGCCGGGGCCGTACTGCAGCGGCCCCGGCATGGTATCGGGGAAGCGCCCTTTGGTGCGGTCACGGCAGGCCGGGCATTCCTTGACCTCGGCCTCGACGCGGCGTTCGACGACCTCGAAGACGATGTCGTAGAGGATGCGCCGTTCCCGGTCGACGGGATCGACGTGGGAGAGGTCGGCGCCGCAGGCCTCGCAGGTCTCGACCGTGACCGTCTCCTCATGGATCACCTTGCGCAGGGTGGCGCTGGTCTGCCCGTTCCCGCGCGTCCCCTTGCCGCTGCTTCTGGAGGCACGCTGTGCCGTCTCGTCCTGCGGCGTCTGCGACGGCGGCAGGCTGGCATTGGCGCTGGTCTTGCGGGTTGTCCTTTCCAGCAGGATGGTGATCAGCACGCTCATCAGCGTGATCAGGATCCTGAACATCGCATCGGCTTCCGCCGACACCTTGCCGTCCTTGCGCAGCGCCGCGACGCGGGCTTTCGCGGCCTCGAACTCGTCGCGCAGCGAGGCGGCGTTCACCGTTGCCATCAGGAGGCCTCCACCGCCATCAGCGCCGCCATCACCGCCTGACGCTCAGCCGGCGGCATCTTCCGGTAGCCCTCGGCCCAGCGCGTCGCCTTCCTCTTGATGCGCTGACGGTCGGTCGCGTTGCGCCCGGCATGGCCAACCCCGTGGGTCCTGCCAGGCGCGAAGTTGAACCACACCACCTCGGTGCGCGCCCGGGCCTGGGTCGTCACCTGAAGCGACACGCTGCGCCAGCCCTCAAGCATCTCATCGTAAAGTGCCGAGGGGTGGCCCGAGATCATCACCTGGCAGGGCAGACCCTTGAGCAGATGAAGCAGGGCCACATGGTCGGCCTCGCCGTAGTCGTGGCGGTAGCGCCGCCGCGACCGCCGGGTCGCTCGCAGATACGGCGGATCGCTGTACACCAGTTCCGTGCCCCGCAACGGGAAGGTGGCCAGCACCTCATGGGCGCAGCCGTGGATCAACTCCACCGGATAGGCGCACGTGAAGCCCTCCAGCGCACGCCGGTCCCGGTCAATGCCGATCGAACGCAGCGCCGGAACCTTGCGCTGCATCAGCGCGCCGCCGCCAAGGTGCGTCTCAAGATAGAGATCATGGGCCGGCTGGAGCCCCAGCAGCATCTGGCACAGACCGCTCGTCGCCTTGGATCCGAAGTATCCCACCGGCGCTCCCCGCCGCTCACAAAACCACCGATAGAGCCATCCGGCTACGCTGTCAACGCAGACACCTCGTCGTCACAACAACATCACACACAATCAGGGGGTGAGCAGTTACCCGCCACCCATATTTTCCGGGTGCCAACGATCCATACAAGGCACTCAAGACGGAGACCGATCCCGATGCCTGGGCGACGCTGAGCAGCGATACCTCTCGCCCCTTTTCCAGGCCTTCTTCTGGCCGCATCGCCGTCAAGGTCATCAACCACCTTGGCGATGAGGCGATGAAGGTGTTCAGGGTGTCACCCATGACGCGTTCGGTGAATTCGTGGATCGCGGTGACACCTGACGTTTCCTCTGTCCAGCGTCAACGGTTATGTGGTCGGGGCGTCCGTAACGACAAGGATCGGGTGATGACAGAAATCAACGGTTACATCCATGATGATCGTGACGGGCAGATACTGTCACCATCGTCTCGCGGTGGTTCCGGTGGTTATGGGCGTGATCAATGAACAAAGTCGCACAGCGCCTGCCCTTGGAGCGTGTTGGCAGGGTATCCGTTGATTCGCTCAAGCTTGACCCGAACAATCCGCGGTTCGGTCTTGCCGACGGTCCTGTTCAGGACGAGACAATCATTGCGCATCTCTATCGCGCGGACGATCTTGGCGAACTCCTGGAGTCCGTTGCGGCAAATGGCTACCTTGACATAGAACCGCTCATCGTCTTGCTGGACGGCGAATGTCTTTGTGTTCTTGAGGGCAACCGCCGTCTTGCGGCAATCCGACTGTTCAGAGATCCGGGGCTTGTTGACCGTATCCGTGAGTCGGAAGGGATCCGGATCACTCTTCCGGATTTCCCTGACCATCATCGAACCAGCCTGGAGACGGTGTCCGTTTACCGTGTGCAAGAGCGACGTGCCGCGAGATCATTCATCGGTTTCAAGCACATCAACGGCGCGGCGCGGTGGACATCCTATGCAAAGGCGAGATTTGCGGCGAACTGGAACCGTGACGGGGTCCCGCTTGAGGAGATCTCGCGACGAATCGGTGACAGGCACGATACGATCCGACGGATGGTGAATGCGATCTGCGTGCTTGATCAGGCGAAGGCTCATGAAGTCTTCGACACTCAGGACCGGATGGTGCCCCGATTCAATTTCTCGCATCTCTACACAGCGCTGTCTCGTGCTCCCTACAAGAAGTTTCTCGGGCTGGACAGGGCCGGAGCACATGGTGCGACTGTTGAGACCGTTGATTTCCCGGTTCCTGCCGACAGAATGAGCGAACTCAGGGAGGTTCTCGTATGGCTCTACGGATCGCGTCAGGATGATGTCCAGCCGGTCGTGCAGTCCCAGAATCCGGACATCAAGCATCTGGGCGAAGTGATTGAACATGCCGAGGGCCTTGCCATGCTACGGGCTGGTCAGTCGCTTTCGGCCGCTCATGAGAGCATACAGCCGGCTTCCAGCAGGTTCTCAAGTGCGTTGCTGAGAGCGCGTGGTGAACTTCGCGAAGCATCCAACAGTCTGCGCGGATTTGACGGCAGGGAGGCCTCGCTCGTGGGCGTCGCAGCGGACATCCGTGAGGCTGCCGAGACGGTTCACGATCGGATGCAAACCAAGGCAAACGAGGTTGTTGCGGACATGGAGTGATGCCGACAGTCTACTTTCCCACCGACGAGTTTTCGGGAAGTCAATCGTACGACGTTGACCTGGCGGCGGATTTCCTGGAATTGAAGGCCGTTCTTTCGCAAGGACAGCAATCCTTCGGTGCCGATATCATCGATGTTCAGGAAGAGGCGCGCGAGGACGAATACGATGATGTTGACGCTGAGATGCTACGGCGCGAGGAGGTGGCGGCGATTGCGGTCAATCACATTGCTCGACGGGGCGGCATTCTCGGTGACGCTTATCCCTTCTCGGTAGATCAGTCTGGCGATGTCATCACCTTTGCGGCGGGCCCTCTCAACGTAGGTCAAACCGCATACCTTGTGTCGCTTCTGCTGTCCAATCTTCCTGCTGTGACGGACCTTCTCCAGGACAATGGTCCGTGTCCAAGCGCCGATGAGATTCGGCGATTCCGACAATGGTTCCAGTACATCGCGACCGCAGCGATTGCTGCGGAGGTCCGGGGCAATGCATGGTCGTTCGGGTTTCCGCGCCCCGATGGCACGGGGTTCATCGAGAAACTGTCCGAAATCTGGAGTGTTCTTGAAGACGGCCACGTTCGGTCAGATCCTTCCGCACCAGCCCAAGCGAAGGATGATGACGTGGACGTGCTGGCTTGCCGCAAACACAAGGATGGCCAGCCGGGGTTTCTTCTGATCGCCGCTCAGGTCGCGACGGGCAAGAACTGGAAGAACAAGTCGCTCAGGGATCATGCGGCACACGTGTTTCCCAAACGGTGGTTCAGCCGCCCGCCCGCCACACACATGATTCCCTATCACGTTATTCCGTTTGCCCGTCCGAACGAGTGTTTCCGGGACGACGTTGTGACAGTCGGCAATGTGCTGCACCGCCTGCGCGTGCCGGTGCGCGTTCTGGAAGCCGTGGAACTCAGAGAGAGCGGTGCGTGTATCGAGGCATTCGAACGCCTAGATGAGGTGACGGCAGGTATTGTTGCATATCTGCAACGGGTGAGAACTGCATGAAGCACAGGCCTGATCCAGGAGGTCGGCGCCTTGAACCATGTGCGCGGACCTGAGCCCGAAGCGACAGACGAAGGCGCACCGGGCCCGCGAGCGTGACTGCAGCGCCTCTCTGCGCGATCTTGATGGCAACAAGCTTCAGGCCTGTTGCCATGCCCCCGCCTGATCACTGCAGGCCCGCTCCGGGCAGACTTCCATGCCCGAACCATCCTGACGTCCGCGCCGGTCGTCACACCGCCCTTGCGATCTCCTGATTGCGTCCGGCCCCGCACCAGATCACCCTTGCGCCGGGACGCGCAGCCTGCACGGCAGTGACATGTGGGCAGAAGCCCGGGTGACAGGCACCTCGATCAGCGACGGAACCGGCAACCACCGCCGACAATCGGGCATGTGCGCTCACGGACCGACCAGGGAGGCGCGTGACACCGGAACTTGCCGGAATGAAGCGGAGCCAACATTTCGGCGGAAAGTCATCATGGTGGGCGTCATCAATCCTTCTGAGTTTCCTGGAAGGGCGCGCGCTGCACGGACGCCCCATTGAGTTGACAGAGACACGGGCAAGGGTGCAGGCTCACGGGAGCCTGATCGGAAAGTGACGGTGCGCGAGTGGATCAAGCATTACGGCGTGGTGACAGCGATCAGCGTGGGTCTTGTGGGCGCTTTCTTTCTGTGGGCGGTCAATGTACAGGTCACAGCACAGACATCCGATCTCGATTCACGCATTATGATCGTTGAATCCAACCTGGCAGCCATTCGCCACAGTGTTGATGCCTTGCAAACGACCTATGACTTGCTGGCTGCACGACAGGATGCAACCGAAGCATGGCAGGCACGAACTGATGCACGGCTGGATGCAACCGAGGCATGGCAAGCACGTGCGGATCAGAATTTTGCAATCATCCTGGCAGAAATCAGGAAACTTCAAACGCAATCCCCTTCTTCAATCGATGATGAGTGATCGCCAGACACGTTGATCGGGCAACTCCTGTGCGGCGGAGCCAGGCCCTTTTGCAAGGGACAGCGGTCCGTCGACCTGAGACGAAGCCACGACCGCGGTCGCGGGACAGCCTCTCTCCATCCGCATTGCTGATGCCACAAGACCACGATCGTGCGGCGGGACGGTTTCGTGCGCTGTCATGGTCGTTGAGGTCCTCACAACCGGGAGATCCAAGGCACTCGGCAGCATCCCGCGGGGAAGATCCCGGAGGCCTGCCCGTCGCCAATCAGAGCCTGGCGACGGGCTGGGTCTTTGAGAAGGCCGTCTGCAAGCGGTGCATGCGAAACGCCTGGGTGACGTGGCGGCACTCTCTAGCCGCCTTTTCTCATAGTTCCGCCAGAAGGCGGGTTGAGGGGCTGCATGGTGCGCCCTGGGCGGCGTCTTTGCCGTGTGAACCTGCCGCATGGAGGCCCGGAGGCACGGAGTGACGTGTGACCGGGGTCCCCGGAGACCGGCAGAGGCCCCCTGACGGCGTCGGTGTCGTGTTCCAGGCGAGCGTATCCACGCTCCAGGTTTCCGGGAGCATGACGCAGAAAGACGCGTGGCGGGAAGGAAGATCAGCCCGGTGCCAGCATCTTCCATGCGGCGGCAAAGGCGGCCTTGTCGGGACAGGCGTTGGACATGGCGACATGGATGCGGCGTGCGGAGATCCGCACCCTGGCACCGATCCTGATGAGTTTCTAAGGTGAGCGTGGCAGGGCTGGCACGGCCGAGCGGGGTCCTTGCGAGGCTCCACCGCAGGCGGTTGGAGAGACCATGGGCGCAGGCCGAGAGACAGAGCCGGACGGCGTTGGCATCGAAGAGGTTCGATGACGAGCGTGCGGCGAAGAGATCGCACGTGACCTCTTTGACACGATTGTCCGCATCGCCCCTGGCGCAGGAGACGTCCTCTTCAGAGAGCCTGGCCGGGACGGTCGAGCGCGGTGACGATGGTACGGCTGTTCTCCTTACAGGGCTGGCCGTCGCCCTGCCCGGGAAGCGCCTCGGCCATCACCCGGCGCTCGGCGGACCAGGACTCCTGCGTCCTGTCGCGGAAGGTGCAGAACCGGCGGCATGCCTGGCCGGTCTCCAGGGTCTCGGCCATGGCCTCCTCCATGGCCTGTGCACTCAGCGTCGCCAGCCTGGCGTTGCGCGCCAGACCCAGCACATCGTCGACGTTCTCCTCATGCTCGATGACCGTCATGATGGCGTCGCGGCAGAAACCTGAGTCGGTGCGCACGATGATGCGCGTCGTCGGCCACCTGACGCGGATCCACAGCGATCACGCCGGAGAGTTCCTCCCTGATCCCGAAAGCCGCATCCTTCGCGGCGGTGCGCAAGCGCACCAGAACCGGGTGGCGGTCGACGCACATCAGCACCGGCAGAGAGC
This sequence comes from Alphaproteobacteria bacterium, assembly GCA_965200495.1. Classification (GTDB taxonomy): domain Bacteria; phylum Pseudomonadota; class Alphaproteobacteria; order SP197; family SP197; genus SP197. The sequence continues at coordinate 1,254,184 of CBDAUG010000002.1, read as the reverse complement.
AGGACTCGCGGTAGTCACCATGGTCGAAGCGCTGCTCCTGGGTGCCGTGCAGTGCAAAGTCCGTGGCGTCGATGTCGAGGACGATCTCGAAAGGGCTCTTCCTCGTCCTCCTCATGAAGCAGCGCCACCAGAAGGTCGTCCATCTTCTCGAAGTCGGCGACGATCGTCGAGGGCCTTCGTGCCATTCATGCCCGCGGCCGCCAGCTCCAGGCGGTTCAGCGTGCTCTTGCCCGCCAGAGGCTCGCAGTCCTCGCGCTTGCTCTCCAGGCACCCCAGCACCGCCGAAGGCCACAGGATCCTTGGCCGAACTCGTCTGTGGTCGTTGAGATCGTCAAGACCGGTCAGGAGGCCCAGGATGCGCTGACCCACCAGGGTGCGCACCTCGTGCACGACCAGCTCGCGATTGCGCGCATCGTCGAAGCATGCGGCCTGTGCGCGCGAAGAGATCGAGCGATCTCTCGGCAAGGCCGACGAGCAGGAGCCCGCCATGAGACGTGATGGTACCGCCCGAGAAGTCGGCTTCGATGCGCCTTGGCCTGGCGCCGTGCGGGGTTGGACAGGAGAACTTGGCCGGAATACACTGTGTTGTCATGAGGAACGTCTCTGTCTCTGGTGTTGTTTAGACAATAACAACAGTTTACAGAGATTTCCTCATGGCGTCAACAAGTTAGTATGCACAATCCGGGTTAGCGGCACCCTGGCGACTGCATTCCGTTGGAGGCGTCATTGTAGACGGCAGAATGATACCCTTCGCCCTGCCTCATGGGCGCGATCCTGTAGACGGCGGGGTTGATGGAATGCAGCATCGTGATGACCTTGTTGCAAGGTTCGAAATCGCCGTCATCTGGAATAGGCAACGGACTTGCGAAGAACTCGCTTTCATTCATTCCTTCGGGAATTGTGACCTTGTCTCCCACTGCCCCTCTCCCCCCAATGGCACTCCCTGTTGTTCCGGAGGCCGTCAAAAGCCAGGAGACCCGGACGGTCAGGCCGCCCTTTGGCGCAACGCCATTCTTGATTTTGACTCTGTATAGATGACCGCTGGAACCCTCGACAGGTCGAGAATTTAACATGGGGTCATACGAAAGCTGCACCACAAGCGGCGCGTCTTGCGCGGCGGCGGGCGAGGCCGCGAAAGTCAGGATCGCGGCAAGCACCATAAGCAGTGGTTTCATTGGATGGCTCATCAGTGCGCTTGAACGACCAGACGGGTGCCGGGCTGTGTGAACAGGCTTCGAGCATCGAAGGTTCATGGGTCTCTCCGTTTGCATTGTGCGGCTGGACCGGGTCCTTCCGAAGGCTCACCCGTTGCAGATTGAGGAAGGGGTTCAGCGCGTTGGCCGGTGCGGTACGCGGCGGGACAGGGCAGATCGGCAGCACCGCCGGAATGACGGCGGGTGGGGTGCGAGAGGATCCGCTGAACGGCGCATGGCGGCGCGGAAGGAGCAGCGATGGGCGCGCACATGCCGACACCGGTGCCGTAACCGGCCCGGTCCGTATGAAACCGCCATGTGCGGCGGCAAGGAGGTTCGGAAGAGAGCCTGCGGTCCGGGTCAGACCCGAGTCGAACTAGTCGGCTACCATGCCCTTTGAAGAGGCGCGAGGCGCGAGGCGCGAGGCGCGAGGCGCGAGGCGCGAGGCGCGAGGCGCGAGGCGCGAGGCGCGAGGCGCGAGGCCATTATACCAGCTGTCTTGTCCATGACGCTCAAGGCCATCATGTCCTCTGCAACGTCACCACGCAGTAAAGAGCTTCTCCGGCATCGGCGCAAGCAGAAACTCGATGGCGACGACGCTGCCTTCGTTCAGGCCCTGTTTGCGTGCGTCTTGGGGCCTCTGCCGTTCAGCGGCGTTCTTCGGCCTGCCGGCGCGATCCGCGCGCGCACGTGATACCGGCAGTCATGAAACGCGCCTAGCCGCCTTTTCTCATAGTTCCGCCAGAAGGCGGGTTGAGGGGCTGCATGGTGCGCCCTGGGCGGCGTCTTTGCCGTGTGAACCTGCCGCATGGAGGCCCGGAGGCACGGAGTGACGTGTGACCGGGGTCCCCGGAGACCGGCAGAGGCCCCCTGACGGCGTCGGTGTCGTGTTCCAGGCGAGCGTATCCACGCTCCAGGTTTCCGGGAGCATGACGCAGAAAGACGCGTGGCGGGAAGGAAGATCAGCCCGGTGCCAGCATCTTCCATGCGGCGGCAAAGGCGGCCTTGTCGGGACAGGCGTTGGACATGGCGACATGGATGCGGCGTGCGGAGATCCGCACCCTGGCACCGATCCTGATGAGTTTCTAAGGTGAGCGTGGCAGGGCTGGCACGGCCGAGCGGGGTCCTTGCGAGGCTCCGCCGCAGGCGGTTGGAGAGACCATGGGCGCAGGCCGAGAGACAGAGCCGGACGGCGTTGGCATCGAAGAGGTTCGATGACGAGCGTGCGGCGAAGAGATCGCACGTGACCTCTTTGACACGATTGTCCGCATCGCCCCTGGCGCAGGAGACGTCCTCTTCAGAGAGCCTGGCCGGGACGGTCGAGCGCGGTGACGATGGTACGGCTGTTCTCCTTGCAGGGCTGACCGTCGCCCTGCCCGGGAAGCGCCTCGGCCATCACCCGGCGCTCGGCGGACCAGGACTCCTGCGTCCTGTCGCGGAAGGTGCAGAACCGGCGGCATGCCTGGCCGGTCTCCAGGGTCTCGGCCATGGCCTCCTCCATGGCCTGTGCACTCAGCGTCGCCAGCCTGGCGTTGCGCGCCAGACCCAGCACATCGTCGACGTTCTCCTCATGCTCGATGACCGTCATGATGGCGTCGCGGCAGAAACCTGAGTCGGTGCGCACGATGATGCGCGTCGTCGGCCACCTGACGCGGATCCACAGCGATCACGCCGGAGAGTTCCTCCCTGATCCCGAAAGCCGCATCCTTCGCGGCGGTGCGCAAGCGCACCAGAACCGGGTGGCGGTCGACGCACATCAGCACCGGCAGAGAGCAGGACTCGCGGTAGTCACCATGGTCGAAGAGCTGCTCCTGGGTGCCGTGCAGTGCAAAGTCCGTGGCGTCGATGTCGAGGACGATCTCGAAAGGGCTCTTCCTCGTCCTCCTCATGAAGCAGCGCCACCAGAACCCATCTTTAACATTGGGTGCAAAAAACGATTGAGAATCAGTGGGGTAGGATTCGCAGTGGCACGACAAGTGGGATCGTGCGGCTCAGTGGCCGCTGTGCAGGCTCAGGCGTGATGGCCGGTTCACACGATGGTCTTGTGGACGTTGCGCGGCGGCGGGGCGATGCCCATGGCTCAGATGATGACAGCCTGCTGGTCGTCGGGCAGCGCCGTCTTGCGCACGTGCAGTGTGTGTCCGTCCTGGCGGGTGAAGGTAGTGGTGGTGCGCTGCAGGGGCCTCAGGGCATGGCGTATGGTGGACCAGCTGTCTGACGCACCGGCCCGCTTCATGCGCGTGCGCAGGAACTGCACGGCCTGGTAGGCGAGGACGGAGATGAAGAGGTGGCCGTCGGCGCGGCGCTGCTTGTGATGGAAGATGGGGCGCAGCCCGAGCTCGGACTTGAGCGAGCAGAACACGGCCTCGACGTCGGTGAGGGTGACATAGGTGCGCCACAGGGTCTCGGCGTCGAGGTCGAGGATGTTGGTGCGCAGGCAGGAGACGCCCGGGTGGCTCATCATGGATCCCTCGGTCGGCTTCAGGACCCAGGAGATGGCAACGGCCTTCTTTCCCTCGTCATCGGGGGTGACGGTGATCTCATAATGGCGGGCAACACGGGCGTTCGCCTTTTCGAGGCGTCCGATGCGGCGCTGGATGTGGTCAAGGGCCTTGCGGGTCCTGGGCTTGGAAAGCCCCTCGTCGAGCTTCTTCAGGCCCTCCTCGAAGCGCCGCTGGAAGCGCTCGAGGATGCCCCGTTCCCTGGCCTCCCGTGCCGTCGAGTGACAGCGCAGGAGAACCTCCCTGCAGGGCGTGCCGTCCTCTTCCTGACTGTCGACTTCGTCGGTGTAGACATCCACCGCCTGGCCGGACGCCGTCACCACCGTGGTGAGCTCCCGCGTGGCGTCAAACACCCGTGTGGTGTCGCGGGAGACGACGAGATAGCGGTAACCCTCACGGCGCAGCCAGGCGAGGTTGGCCTTCGTGGCGATGCCGCGGTCCATGATGACCACGGCCCCCTGAGGCGCTCCCAGGGAGGCCAGCATGGATTCCAGTGTCGTGGCCTCGGCAACGTTGCCGGTGAGAACGCTTGAGCGGCGGACAAAGCCTGATCCGTCGAGAACGAGACCCAGAGTCAACAGCGGCGCGTCCGTGCGCCTCTCCTTCGAGTGACCCCGCATGGCCTTGGGCTGGCCTGAGACCTGGCCCTCATAGAACGTGTTGGTGAGATCATACGAAGCGCCATCAGACTAAGCACCCATGACAAAAAACCCCCGGGAGTGCGTCGAAGCCCTGCGCAACAGATTGATAGTTCATCTTTTATCTCCGACTGCAAATCTCCGTCAAGTCCAGGAAGACATGGCTTTACGTCGTGAAAGCCATGTTCAGACCCCTATCCGGGGTTCCGGGACAGACATGGTGCTCGCACATTCGGCCTGATCCGCACTTCTGCCAACACTCCCTCCGGATTGCGCGGACCAATCGGCTGTCCATGATCCACAGAAGACCGGAAACGGCAACGTCTTGTGCCCATCTTGAGGGCGCAGGGCTGCTTTACATCTTGCACATCGCTGACGATGCAGAGCGGCAGTGTGGGTGATCATTCGTCTTCCTGTTCCATCTTCGCAAGAAGGGGCGGCGGGTCTTCCGAAAGACGCACGTACAAACCCTTCACGGGACCGTGACGAACATGCCGCGACTCGAGTTCCCCGTCCCGGATCCGCTGCCAGATTCGTTGCCGTGACACGCCGAGCAGACGCATCGCGGCGATAAGCGACACAAAGCCTTTCGGCGGTTCATCGCTGAAGCGTTGTCTGAGCTCTTCGGTCATGCGGATCCGATAAGGCGCTCCCGGCGTTATCCGCTCGGCCGGAATCAGGCCCGTGCGCACCCAGCGATAGAGGGTGGATTGCGTACTCTGCAGTTCCCGGGCCGCCTGTGCGATGCTCATGATCGGTGCTGCGTTATCCTGTACGCGCCGTTGGTGCGCAGGAATCCCTCAGGCGGCGTCTCAACTGCGCGAGCGGCTGTGCTGTGAACGGCCTTTCCTGCGCGGTTCGCCGGCTCTGCTTGTTCAGAACAATCGCTGTTTGCCCATCGGGATAATGTTCGGCAAGCCGTCGCACCAACGCGACCGTGTCGACATCGACGCTGGGAACCGCTGGCGTCTTGTGTTGCAAGGGAAGCGTGTGCTCGTCAACTTGCCCCCCGTTCCATCGCAGGATCATCCGGATCTGCGCCGCTTCCCGATCGATCGAGAGCATCACTTCCTCAACCAGGCAGGCAAGCAGGCGCTTGCGATCCCGAGGCGTCACACCGGCCGCCGTCCAGACGTCTGAAAGGCGTGTTCCCAGTTCGCTGAAACGCTCGAGCGATGGCAGCACCGGTCGCTGGTCACGGGCGCGGTCCAGTGCCGTACGGGCTTCTGCCAGGGCCCGCAGGGCAGATTCCCAGTCCCGTTCCAGAGTGTCGGCGACCAGACGGTTGTCCGGGTCAATCTTGCGATACCGACGTTCCGCAAGCGACGCTTCGTAGTCGCAGCGCTGCGCTTCAAGATGCAGACCGCGCAGGGCTTCTTCTTCCCGGGACCTTTGGAGGTCGAAGGCTCGTGCCGCCGCTTCCACACCGCAAGGCGATGCCGCTTCAAGCACTTCCCGGGCGACCAGATCGTCGATGCGCCTGCCACCGACCCGCATGCATCCGCCGCGACCCGAACCGTCGCTCCGGGGTGGACAATAGTCGCTCAAACCCTTGCCATAACCGACCTGCAGGGATCGCCCACAATGACCGCACACGACCCGGCCCTGCAGCAACGCCTTGCCTTCGCGCACTGCACCGGAATGTCCACGTCGGGCCCCGTTCCGCGAGAGCTGTTCCTGGATGTCCAGCCACTCCGCCCACGACACATACCCATCGTGATGATCCTCGATCAGAACGTGCCAGTCCTCGCGCGCGACGCGGCGCGTCACCTTCCGCAGACGGTCATCGTCATCCAGAACCCGTTCCGTACGCTGGCGCCCGTAGGCATAGGCACCGCCCATCACGGGGCTGTGCAAGATCGCCATCACGCGCGAGTAAGTCGCTTCGCTCCAGGTGATGTCCGCGCCACTGCGCCGCCATCCCGGCAGCTTCTGGCCCGCATCGCGGAGCGCTTGCGTTGCCCGCCGCGCCGAGCCCTGCTCGCGGAAACTCGAAAAAACCGCTTCGATGGCACATTGGACCTGCCGGTCCGGATCCTTGCGCAGTGACGTTCCGTCACGCACGTAGCCGATCGGAACGCTGTGATACAACTCGCCACGCGCCGCCTTGTTCTGGAGGCCACCTCGCATCCGTGCAACAATCAAGAATCGCTCCGTCTCACTGACTGCTCCCTTGATGGAGAGCACCAGGGTATCGTCGTGACGCGCCGGGGCATAAACCTGACGCCCCTCAACCAGCAAGGTGTCCGTCGTCCGGCACCAGTCGAGTAACTGAAACCATTCGACCGAATTGCGGGCGAGCCGCGAGACCTCAAGACCGAACACCGCTCCGACACGGCCATGGGCGATCTCATCCTGAAGAAGGGCAAAACCTTCCCGTTCCCCGGCAAACGAACCGGAAGAACCGGAAACACCCTGATCCGTGTCGATCGTGTGGACTTGATGGGGCCGCCAACCCAGCTCACGTGCCTGATCCGCAAGCGCGTACTGACGATCGCCGGACTCTCGGTTCGACATCACCTGTCCCGGCGTTGACTGGCGCACGTCAATCACAGCATTCCGCGCCAGATGGCGCGCCCTGATCTTCTCATGGGCGGTCATCGACCTGATCTCCGCAGGCAACCTGCGTCATCAGGCGAGCCAGTTCCTCCACAAATGCCGTCCGATTCTGCTCCGGGAACATCCGCCAACGCGCCACCCGCTCCTCGTACTCCAGGAGCGCGAGCAACGCCGGGTTCTCCTCCCTCGCTTCCATAGCGCCGCTCCAGAACCTCGATCTGTTCAAGCAGGGCGACAAAATCGCTCACGCTGCCCTGCGTCTGAGGTACATCGCAATCACGGGGAGCAAACGTAGTCCAGTCCGCAGGAATCTGGAAGCGCTCGCCGTCGGAAGCTTCTACGCGAAGAAGCAGACCACCACTGCCGTGACGACGGGCGGTAATCGTAACTTCCTGACCATCATAGGGGTGACCAAAACGACGAAAACGAACGCGATCCGGCCGATCGCCCTCAAGTGTATCAGTGTGATGCCTTCTCGTAGAGCGTGACTGTCGGCTTGAGGCCGAAGAAGCTCTCCACCCTGCCGAAGAGATGGTTCTCGATCTCTTCCTGGTGGGCAAGAAGCCTGTCCGAAGCCCGGTAGAGCGCCATGGCGCTGACGCGGGAGAAGTCGAAGCCCAGCATCGCGCCTGCCGCACTTGTCTGTCTCAGCCAGCGGTTGGTCTCGCGCTCCGATCCCGGGTGCGCCATGCGGGCGATGATGGAGCCCAGGGCACAGCACCGCTGACGCCGGTTGAAGCCCAACGCGTCAAGCAGAGCGGAAAGGCGCAGCATCTCCAGGGCCTGCCATGCGGCATGCTCGACGCCGATGGTGCGGCCGTCCATGTCGCAGGCGGACGCGACATCGACGGTCTCCCAGTCCGCCCCGTCCGCCTCCCCGCCCTGACGCTCCAGCAGGCGCCCGGCGATGCGCCGGGCCTCGGCCTCGATCTCCGCAGGGAGAGGCTCCAGGGAGAGCGTGGGCCGGCCCTTGATCAACTCCTCGATGCGTGCACACAACAAGGGCCAGGCTTGGCGCTCGATGGCGAAGTGCCGGCCCAGGTTGAGCAGGGTGATCTGGCGCACCTTGCCGTCCTCGCGGCGGGTCTCGACGAGGCGGTGGGAGAGGCGTGCGGAGCCGTCCCTTGCGGTGCCGGTCTTGGTGGCGCGGATGAACATGGGATGACTGGAGGGCTTGGGAGGCGCGGCGCAAGGGGCTGACCAAAGAAAATGGCACGACAAAGGAGGTTCGGACACCGCCGCGGATCGGGCGACATGGATAACATAGTGTTATCACACGATATTGACACAACACCGTCAGAGCCACGAGGCGCAAAATATGCCAAATTGACCCTCTCGGCTGTGGAAAACGTTAAAGATGGAGCCTCTTGCAAAACTCCTGAGTTCGAGGTCCGCGAGGCCTGCCTGCGGGCCTTGGCCACGGCTGACGGTGTTCCCGGGGGCGAGATTCCGGCGATGTTCGGCATGGCGGCCGCGCTGATGAGAACAAAATGACAACACGCCGGGCGTCAGAACAAGCGTCTCCAAGCCGCTCCTTGCGCAAAGGGCGGCGCGGTCCCGGCAGGCCTGACGGGAGGCCGCCCTACGGGACGGCGAGACGCATCACCTGATCGGCGGTCAGGGCGAGCAGGCCGACCATGAGGTGGCAGGCGACCTTGGCGGCTCCCCGGACACGGACATGGCGGCCGCCGAACTCATCCTTGAGACGACCGTTGGTCCTCTCGACACCGCTGCGGGTGCGAAAGCGCACGCTTGCAGCATCGACATGACAGGCCGCACGTCGTGCCCGCGCCTCGCGTTCAAGGTCGGCCCTGAGCTCCTTGTTCCGACGCGGATTGACATCGATGATCGCTACGTGGCCAAGGCGTTCGCTCATCGCGTGGATCTCCCTGGCGTCATAGGCGGCGTCCATGAGATCGTAGAGGTGCGTCACACGCCCGGCTGTCATCAGCGCGAGTGGGATCGCAACCTGGCTGTCATGGACGGACGCCGAGGTAAGAACGGCACTGACAGGCACGCCACAGTCTGCCGTGTCGATGTGCAGCTTGTAGCCTCGCCACGTCTCAATGAACCCCTTGGCGTTCCTCTTGCTTCCAACATCGCAGGCCTTCGGCAACTCGTCGAGCATGTCTGCGAGGTTCATGCTGTCGGTCTGCCGCTCAAGACGGGTCGATTCCTTCACTCTTTCTTCGCCCTTGCGGGGTCGGCCGCGCTTGCGCCTGGGCTTGTCGCCCGCCCGGGGCTTCGGCGCCGGCTTCTCCCGGCCCTCAATGGCCGTCGAATCCCGCGAGACATGACCGACAAGCTCGTCGCCCAGCGTCTCCTCGACCAGGTGGCCGTGCATCCTCTCCGCAAGACGCGACTGCGAGAACTCGCCAAAGGCGCGCGAGAACGTCGCCTCGCTCGGGATCTCCGCACACCGCGACCAGCCGCACAGCCGGCGCAGCGTCGCGTCCGTCTGCACCCTGTCGATCAGGTGGCGCGTCGTCGGCAGGTCCCACACGGCCTCAGGCATGAAAGCCCGGGCCAAGGCACATCGGTCTTCCCGGGGGCGACCCGGTGAGCCCCACGCCTGACCGGCAAAGCGCTCCACCCGAACCAGGTCGAGAACCGTCACGAAACGCTGGTGCCGTTCGAGAAGGGGGCCGACCTCCTCAGCCAGATCGGGGAACAGTTCTCCTTGAAATCGGTTCCACAGACCGGATATCGTCGCTGACAGGGACATCGGGTTGTCTCCACGGGTATGGTGTCGTATTGCACAACACCACCATACCTCGTGGGGCACCCGACTCCCAGGCCTCTTCTCGAAAAACATCACCGGATCACAGAAAAACCCGCCGCCCAGGGGGTTTTGCAAGAGGCTCATGGGAGAAGGTCGTCCATCTTCTCGACGTTGGCGACGATCTTGCGGGCCTTCGTGCCATTCATGCCCGCGGCCGCCAGCTCCAGGCGGTTCAGCGTGCTCTTGCCCGCCAGGGGCTCGCAGTGTCAGCGCTTGCTTTCCAGGCACCCCAGCACCGCCCCGGCCACAGGATCCTTGCGGAACTCGTCTGTGGTCGTTGAGATCGTCAAGGCCGGTCAGGAGGCCCAGGATGCGCTGACCCACCAGGGTGCGCACCTCGTGCACGACCAGGTCCCGATTGCGCGCATCGTCGAAGCACGCGGCCTGTGCGCGCGAAGAGATCGAGCGATCTCTCAGCAAGGCCGACGAGCAGGAGCCCGCCATGGGAGGTGATGGTACCGCCCGAGAAGTCGGCTTCGATGCGCCCTGGCCTGGCGCCGTGCGGGGTTGGACAGGAGAACTTGGCCGGAATACACTGCGTTGTCATGAGGAACGTCTCTGTCTCTTGTGTTGTTTAGACAATAACAACAGTTTACAGAGATTTCCTCATGGCGTCAACAAGTTAGTATGCACAATCCGGGCTAGCATCGGGTGAGAACTTCTTGACGCCTTGAACCATGTGCGCCTCCCTCATCCCGGAGCGACAGACGAGTGCGCAGCGGGCCCATGAGCGCGATCTTGATGGCAGCAAGCTTCAGTCCTGTTGTCACGCCTCTGCGTGATCCGGCGGACACTCGCGCGGGGCCTGGCGGTAGTCTTCGACGCGTTCGAGGATTTCGCGGATGGCGGCGATGCCGGACGACGGTCGCACGGCCTTCTCGACAAGCAGGCGACGCCAGGTCCTTGCACCCGGTTCCCCGTGGTAGAGACCGGTCATGTGACGGCTCATGCTGGCCAGTGGAACGTTCCTCGCCAGCTGTTCCTCGAGATACGGCAACCACGAAAGGACGATATCGCTGCGTTCCATGGGTGACGCATCGATGCCGAAGATCAGTCGGTCGGCCTCGGCCAGCATGTAGGGTGTCCGGTAGGCGGCGCGACCGATCATGACGCCGTCGACATGGTCGAGATGGTGCGATGCCGCGGCGAGATCCCGGATTCCGCCGTTGATGATGATGTCGAAATCGGGAAACCGGCGCTTGGTGTGGTGAACGACGTCGTGTCGCAGTGGCGGCACGTTCCGGTTCTCCTTCGGTGACAGGCCGTTGAGGTAGGCCTTGCGGGCATGGACGATGAATGTGGTACAGCCGCTTCGCGCCACCGTGGTCATGAAGGGGGCAAGCGTTCCTTCCTCGTCCATGGCGTCGATGCCGATGCGGCACTTGACCGTGACCGGAACCGAGACCGCATGGCGCATGGCCACCACGCAGGCCTCGACGAGGTCGGCTTCGGCCATCAGCGCAGCGCCGAACCGGCCGGAGCGGACCCTGCTGGAGGGGCAGCCGACATTGAGATTGATCTCGTCGTAGCCGAAGTCCTCGCCAATCCTCGCCGCGGCGGCCAGTGTTGCCGGATCACAGCCACCGATCTGCAGGGCCACGGGATGTTCGCTGGCGTCGAAGGCGAGCAGACGCCCGCGGTCGCCGTGAACCACCGCGTCGGCGACGATCATCTCCGTATAGAGGCGGGTATGTTTCGTGACACACCTGAGAAAGGCGCGGGCGTGACGGTCCGTGCAGTTCATCATCGGCGCCACAGACAGCTCGTGCATGGGTCGTGGCATGTGTCCGTGTCGGCACAGGCCATGTAGCACAATCAGGGGCGGTTCCGCAGGCCCCGATGTCCGCGAGCATTGCAGCGGGATGATCGGTGCGACAACCAGCCGGTGATCGGGTGGCCGGACCCGACCGTCATCGCGAAGGTCTCGCTCGATACAGGTAAGCGACACGTCGACCATCTCCACCTCCACCCAAACGGTCCTCATCATCCGGCAACGGGGTTCAACGTCGAGCGGGGAAACTCCTGCAAACATGTGCACGACAATCCACGGCGCTGCCGAACGGCTTGGCGTCGTGTGAACACTGTCGGGCTGATGGGCACGATGTGTAATCGCTGGTTCGCGGCTTCCGGGTGCGCCAGGCTGACTGGTGGAACATCCTTGGGCAGAAGGAGCGGTCGCCTGCTCTGCAAACCATGCATCGGTCGTCATGCGGCAGCCGGCAATCGGATTGCCGCTGTGTCCTGCCGCCATCGTCCCGGGCACATGTCTCTTGTGCGCCGATGTCAAACGTCCGGGTGCGCCATCCTCGGCGGTCTCGCCACACACCGTGATGTTCCGCCCGCCCGTCGTCAGGTCGTTCGAGACCACCACACGGTCACGCGCTTCACAAGCAAGACCATTGTCGGGAGCGCGTGCCGATGGCCGCGGCGCGAGGATGCGCTTGATGCTGTCGAAAGCAGCCCCATGCGGCCCAAGCCGACATACAGACAACGAAAGTCTCTCCCCGAAATGGCACGTTGAACGCACGCACATCACCCGTTGTCGGAAAAAAGCGAGGCCTGGCTTCACCAGCAGGATTCTGGACTTCCCCGGCGCACGACGATACCGTGCGCCCGACAACATGGGACGGAGATCTATCGAATACTGTTCGTGTCAAGCAGGTTCGATTGACTGGCTTTCGAGATCCGGCCTCAGGGAACCCGGCATGCCCCTGTTGCCGACACCAGAGCATCGCCTGACGCCACGCCCGTGTGCGCCTGGCATCCTTGCCGTGCGCTCAGACCCATGCCGGCACGGGAGCGACCCATGATGCGCCAACGCCTGCCCATCGGCATGCAGGACTTTGCCAGGATGCGCGAGACCGGCAGCTACTATGTCGACAAGACCGCGCTGATCGGGGGCCTGATTGAGCAGGGCGACCATTGGTTCCTGTCGCGGCCACGCCGGTTCGGCAAGAGCCTGCTCGTGGATACGATCAAGGCACTGTTCGAGGGCAGGAAGGACCTGTTCGAGGGGCTGGCGATCCATCAGCACTGGGACTGGTCCCTTACCCATCCCGTCGTGCGCCTGAGCTTTGACGGGAAGTACAGTACGCCCGGGGAAATCGAAGGCGACGTCATCGAGCAACTCGAGGCTGTCGAGCGCAACTATGGCCTCACCCCGGCATCGACATCGGATACCGGCCCGCGACGCCTGCGCAACCTCCTGGACCGCCTCCATCACGCCACGGGCCAGCAGGTGGTGATCCTCGTCGACGAATACGACAAGCCGATCCTTGACGTGCTCGGCGATGTGGCGCTGGCGACGGCCAACCGGGAGTACCTGCGGGGCTTCTACGGCATCGTCAAGGGCAGTGCTGCGCATGTCCGCTTCGTCTTCGTCACCGGCATCACCATGTTCTCGAAGGTGAGCCTGTTCTCGGGCCTCAACAATCTCAAGGACATCAGCCTTGATCCGCGCTATGCGACGCTCTGCGGCTATACGGACGACGACCTCGACGAGGTCTTCGCCCCGGATCTCGACGGGCTCGACCGCGACGCGATCCGCACCTGGTACAACGGCTATCACTGGCGCGGCCAGACACGGCTCTACAACCCCTATGACGTCCTGCTGCTTCTCGACAACAGGGAGTTCCGTCCCTACTGGTTCCAGACCGGCTCGCCGCGCTTCCTGTTCGACACACTCAAGGCCCGGTCGGTCAGTGCGCTGGAACTGGAGGGACGCCTGGCCGACGAGGAGCTGGTCTCGACGTTCGACGTGGACGACATCAGCGTCGAAGCACTGCTGTTCCAGACAGGCTATCTGACCATCACGGAGGAGAGAAAAGAGGGTTTCGACACGCTCTACCGTCTGGACTATCCCAACATGGAGGTGCGGATCAGTCTGAACCGGGGCCTGTTGCAGTCCCTGGGCAAGGCGGTGCCGGAGGTTGTCGGTGAGGGACGCAACCTCTGTGCGCTTCTTGAGGATCACGACTTTGCCGGATTCGCCGACCGGCTCCGCTCCTGGCTTGCGGGCATTCCCTACCAGTGGCATGCGACGGGGGATCTTGCGCGCTACGAGGCGTGGTATGCGAGCCTGCTGCACATGTGCCTGCGGGCCATCGGTGTGGAGGTGCGTTCGGAGGAGGCATCGAGCCACGGGCGCGCCGACATGGTGGTCCCCCTGGGAGGCGAGGTGTTCGTGATCGAGTTCAAGATGGCGGAGAGCGCTCATCATGCAGAGGCGGCCCTGGATGCCGCCTTTGCCCAGATGCGGGAACGGCGCTATGCCGGCCGGTACCGCGGGCAGCCCGTCCATCTCATCGCCGTGGCCTGCGGGCGCGAGGCGCGCAATCTGCTCGACGTCAGGGCCGAAGCGTTGGCAGGCGCTTGAGACATCGCTCGGGTTGGAGATCGTCGTTTCGGGAGACCCGACGTCAGGAAGACCACCCCCGCCACGGGCCTTGCGGGGCCGCGGGATCCGGCTTCGGCCATGTTCACATCACCGCGTGCGCCGAAAACAACGGGATGATCCGCCCCCTTGCCCCTGTCGTTGATACGGCTCCTGCGCAGACGACCTACGGTGGAGAGTCACTCCATGGCTGCGCCTACAGTGGCGTCGGGATCGCCGGAGAGGTCATGCCTGCTGCCCACGCACAACCGGGTCCCTCATCCATGCCACAGACAACAGGACAGGACCCCGCTGGCCGGGAGCCGCCGTCTTTGCGCCAGCATGTCGAAGTCAGGGGTGTTGAGCCACTGTGCCGAACCTTCCATGTCAAGGCAGAGTCACGATACTGTCGTGCATGTTTTTCTTTTCATGATCATATGTTTGGTGAGATTGTTGTGCGCCAGATCCGGGTTTGTTGCGTGCGCTGATGACGAGGTACAATGCGTCGGGGTCCCTTGATCCGCGGTGATCGGGCGCCACATAGCAACCCATGACATCAGGTTGGGCACAGTGATGGCGCATTCTCCCTGGCACGGCACCACCATTCTCTCGGTGCGGCGCGGCGATGCTGTCGTCGTCGCCGGTGATGGCCAGGTATCCATGGGCGATACCGTGGTCAAGGCCAATGCCGTCAAGGTCCGGCGGCTGGGCTCGGGCTCCATCCTGGCCGGATTCGCAGGTGCGACCGCCGATGCCTTCACCCTCTTCGAGAGGCTCGAGGAAAAACTCGAACGCCATCCAGGTCAGCTCGCCAGATCCTGCGTCGAACTCGCCAAGGACTGGCGCACCGATCGCTACCTCAGGCGTCTCGAGGCCCTGATGGCAGTGGCAGACCGGTCGGTCTCCCTCATCGTTTCGGGTACGGGCGATGTTCTCGAGCCCGAGGACGGCCTGATCGGAATCGGCTCAGGCGGCAACTATGCCCTTGCGGCGGCACGCGCACTCCTCGCCGTCGACGGCATGTCGGCCGAAGAGATCGCCCGCCGTAGTCTGGGGATCGCGGCCGACATCTGTATCTACACCAACCGCCATGTCACCCTGGAGGTGCTCTTATGAGCCCCACCCCTGTCAAGGGCTTTTTCCCGGCCCTCCTTGAGGTCCGCGCATCCGGCGTCGCGGCGGGTGCGGCTCGGGCATTCCTTTCCCGTATCGTGACATCGTTCCACTCCCCATTGTCGGGACGGTTCGGCGCTGCTCGGGGATGCTCCGGGCTGAACGTCGCGGTTCCTCGGCACGCCCGACACTTGACGGCGCGTCCAAACTCTTATCCGGTTCGGTCTGCCGGCCTGTGCCGGCTCCGTGACCACGGTGCCCCGTTCGGGCAGTGCGACGTTCCGGGAGGCGGGACCCATCTGGAAGAACGGTGCCGCGGGATGCGGCGCACCAAGCAACTCCACGGTCACACGCCTGCCCGGGTTCCCCGGAGGCCCCGTCGGGCCGCCCGGGTGTTCAGGTGTTCAGGTCGCCCCCTCTCAGGTCTTCGACAGGACGGCGCCTTCGGGCACCACTCCGGTGGTGACGAACCGCCACAGCGCCACCAGCAGCTTGCGCGCCAGGGCCACGATCCCGCGCTTTCGCGCCCTGCCGTCGCGGACGCTGACGTATTTCCGGAACCACGTCGACAGCGTGCTCTGCGGCTGGTGGCGCAACCAGCGCCAGGCCATCTGGATGAGATGCTTGCGCAGCATCGGATTGCCGGCCTTGCTGATGCCCTGGTCATGGTCCACGGTGCCGCTCGCCCACGGCACCGGCGCCAGCCCGGCCATGCTCGCCAGTTCGCGCCGGTTGCGAAAGTCGCGGTAGAGAAGCTCGCTCCCCAGGAGCAGGGCATCGTTTGGCCCGATGCCGCGCAGTCTGACCAGCTCTGCCGCGTGGCGGGCGTGCGCCGGAATCTCCGCCGCCTCTTCGCCTGCCGGACCGGCTTCCTGTCGTGCCGACCTCAGCGTCGCCGCCTTCTCGGCCTCGACCGTCCGCAGTTCGGCGACGACCAGTTCCAGGCGGTCGAGGAGACCATGGATCTCGGCCAGGAGCCCCGGCGGCAGTGCTGTGCCGTAGGCGGTCTCGATCCCGTCGAGGCGCGCCCGGAACCCCGCCTTCGCCGGATCCCCGGGCCACACGCCGTGCAGCCGCAGCAACCCGGCAACCGTGTTGGCCAACCGCAGCCGCTCACTCACCAGACGTTCGCGCCGGCGCAGCAGCCGCTTCGCGTCCTCCTCCTCGATCGTCGGAACCCGCACCGGCGACATCGCGTCCAGATCGCCGCCGTCCCAGGCCCTGAGTGCGCGTACCATCTTCTTCGCATCGATCCGGTCCGTCTTCGCTCGCCTCTTCTTGCGCACGACCTCCAGACTCGCAGGATCGCAGACCACCACCTCGAGATCCTCACCCTCCAGGCACCGCGCCAGCCAGAAGCCCTCGTACCCCGCCTCGTACACCAGCATCACACCGACGGTGCCAGCCGACGCGGCACGCTCGCGCGCCTGTTCCAGCTTCGCCAGAAGCCCGCCCACGTCGTGCGGCGCCAGCCGGTGAAGGGCAGTCCGCGACGCGTCGCACGGATCGCCCACCGCGAGGATCCAGCTCGTGCCGCTCACTTCCAACCCCGCGTAGACGGTGATAGCGTCCTGCGCGAAGGGAGTGTCCGGGCTTTCATTGAAGTGCATCTTCTCTCTCCTTTCATTCGGCAAGGGGTGTCGTCCGTCGACCCCCTTGCCACCAGATGTCAAAGTCGTGACATGTCCCTGCACCACATCACCCCCCAGGGGCAATCCCCGGCACGGCTCATGGCATCTGGATGGCGGATGACTTTCCTTGTCAGACTCCTGGCAAGACTGTAGGGAAGCTCCGATGACATCGTTCTCTCCCCGCGAGATCGTCTCCGAGCTCGACCGTTTCATCATCGGCCAGACCGATGCCAAGCGGGCGGTGGCGATTGCCTTGCGCAATCGCTGGCGCCGCCAGCAGCTGCCGGATGCCCTCAAGGAAGAAGTGCTGCCCAAGAACATCCTGATGATCGGGCCCACGGGCGTCGGCAAGACCGAAATCGCCCGCCGCCTGGCCCGACTCTCCAATGCGCCCTTTCTCAAGGTCGAGGCGACCAAGTTCACCGAAGTGGGATATGTCGGACGCGATGTCGAGCAGATCGTGCGTGATCTGGTGGAGACCGCGATCACCGGTATTCGCGAAGACATGCGCAAGGAGGTCGAGGCGCGAGCGGAACTGGCCGCCGAGGAACGGGTCATTGACGCCCTGGTCGGTGACAAGGCAAGCCCGGAGACGCGCAACAAGATGCGTGACCGGTTGCGGCGCGGGGACCTCGACGACAAGGAAGTGGAACTGGATCTCCATGATGCCGGCACCGGTGCGCTGCCCACGTTCGACATCCCCGGTATGCCCGGCGCCCAGATGGGCATGCTCAATCTCAATGATGTCTTCGGCAAGGTGCTGGGCAACCAGACACGGCGGCGCAAGATGAAGGTTGCCGAAAGCCACGATGTCCTGATTGCCGAGGAATCGGACAAGCTTCTCGACGAGGAAATGGTGGTCCGCGCCGCGGTCGAGGCCGTGGAACAGAACGGCATCGTCTTCATCGACGAGATCGACAAGATCACCGCCCGCAACGAGCGGGCTGGCGCCGATGTCTCGCGCGAAGGAGTGCAGCGCGATCTGCTGCCGCTGATCGAGGGCACGACGGTCGCCACCAAGCATGGATCCGTCAAGACCGACCATATCCTGTTCATCTGTTCGGGAGCCTTCCATCTCGCCAAGCCTTCGGACCTGTTGCCGGAGCTTCAGGGACGGTTGCCGAATCGCGTCGAGCTCCAGGCTCTCGACCGCCACGACTTCCGGCGCATCCTGACCGAACCGGAGAACAGCCTCATCATTCAGTACACCGCGCTTCTGGCGACCGAGGAGGTCACACTGGATTTTCATGATGTGGCGATCGACGCCCTTGCCGACCTTGCCGCGAAGATCAACGAGACCGTGGAGAACATCGGTGCGCGCCGGTTGCATACCGTCATGGAAAAACTCCTCGAAGACATCAGCTTCACGGCTCCCGATCGCAGTGGCGACACAATCGTCATCGATGCCGCGTTCGTTGAGGAGAGGGTCGGCGATCTGGCGAGAAACACGGATCTCGGGCGATTCATCCTGTAGTCGCCTGTCGGCGGAATCCTGACGCCGATATGTGCAGAGAACCCGCGACGGACGATCAGGCGTTGCGCGTCTCAGGCGAAGGTGCGGCCGATATCGTGGGCCTCGCGAATCATGTCCGTGGCCCGGCTGGCGCCGTCGGTTGACTGGTGAAGGAAGATGAAGCGCGCGTCGTCGATGCCACAGTACCGGAAGAGCCCGTCGACAATCTGCGATTCCATGGCGGCATCCTGGCCGGTCCTCGCATAGGTCTGTGCATCGCAGGCAGACAGTCCGACGGCGAGCGCCTTGCGGTGGCCGAGCTTTCCGGAGCCATAGGCATAGTCCTTGTTCCACACGCGATCGACCCAGCCCTTCAGCATCGCCGGAAACGACCACCACCATATGGGAAACACGAGGATGACGGCCTCATGGCCGTCCAGGCGCGCCATTTCCCGGCGTACGGCATCGCTGTAGACCTTGTCCTCGCGCCCCCAGTCCGGTTCGTCTTCCGGCATCAGCAGTGGATCGAAGCCCTCGCCGTGGAGGTCGGCGATTTCGCTCTGATGCCCGGCCTGTTTCAGGCCGGCCGCGATGGCGTCGGCGATCTGGCCGGTCAGGGAGTCCCTCCGGGGATGGGCAAGGACGATGAGAACCTTCATGACTGTTCCAGACTTGCAAGGGTCCTCGCGACCCACAGGCGGGTGAGCTTTTCCTGGACACCGTTCTGCATGAGACGCTCGCTCAGGCCGCCGAAGTCGACACAATCCATCGGCTGGTCCTGATTGAAACACGAAAACACGGGCGCGCACGCCTCGCCGGTCCGTGGATCGACATGCGGCTGCAGACATTGTGCGCAGACTTCCTTCATCATGCACTGCATGGGGCTGTTGATGGAGGCAATGGCGACATGGTCGCGTTTGAGCCAGGACTCGAGAGCGCCCGAGCGGGCCGCCTTGACCGCCGCCATCATGCGATCCGAGCCGATGGAGATGATGCGGTCGACGTCGCCAAGCTCGATGAGCCGTTCGCCGAGACGCCCTTCCTGGTAGGCGACCAGGGCCTCGACGACGTTGCCGACAAAGCTGCAGTCCTGTGGCCGTGCGGCGCGATATCCCGGCGCCTCCTCGCAGGACCAGATCACGGCATCCGCCGCAGCCTCGATCTCGTCCGTCTTGTAGCGATCGATGATCTTGCGGTAGCCCGCACAATAGAGCACGCGCGAACCGGCCCGGCGCATCGCCTGGCCGATGGAAAAGAGAACTGCATTGCCGAGACCGCCGCCCACCAGGAGAACGGTATCGGCTGCGGGGATCTCTGTCGGACTGCCGGTGGGGCCCATCAGGATGACCGGCTCGCCGGGTTCGAGATACGCCATCAGATCGGAGGATCCGCCCATCTCCAGGCCGATGACGCTGACCCGTGTGTCATCCGACGAGATGCCCGCGCCGGTCATGGCCAGCGGTTCCATGGCCAGCAGCGTACCGTCGCGAGCCCGCGGGGCGCGGGCCTCGAAGTTCTGCAGGCGGTAGAACTGGCCGGGGCGGAATGCTCTCGCGGCCTCCGGCGCCTCGACCTCGACCTCGATGATGGTGGGTGTAAGCCGCGTCACCCGGGTGACGCGGGCAACAAGCCTGGAGTCGAGGTCCTGAAAGAAGGTCTCGCTCTCGTGGTGCGGCGAGCCGGCGCGTTCACCCAGCATGTCCGAAATCACCGGCCACGCACGCTTTGCGCCACCGAGCGCCTTGACGACATTTCCGGCAAAGCTCGGGTGGAGGTCACCGTGATAACTCACCCCCCGGCCTTCTGCGTCCCGGTGCATCAGGACCTCGGTCTGCTGCGGCTTGACGGTTGCCTCGGGCGAAACGCGTTCACCGTCGCGATCGAGTGCCTGAAAGAAGCGGCCGTCCATCGACACGGTGTCCGATTCCCTCGCCAGGACGGTGTTCGGGCGGGTCCCGGCGGCGATCAGGAGGGCGCGGGCTTCGAGCACGCGTTCGGTCCCGCCGCTGTCCGAGAAGCGGACGGCGCTGACGTGGCGGTGCCGGTCGACCTCGACCGCAACCGGAACCATCTCCGGCGCCAGGCGAATTCCTTCCTGCAGGGCGAGCGCCACCTCCTCGTGGTTAAGACGGTAGCTTGGCGCCTCGGTCAGGTCGCGCCGGTAGGCCACGGTAACCCCGCCCCACGAATCGAGAAGGCCCAGCAGATCCGGCTTGCGGTTGTCCCTGGCCGCCGTCTCGCGTTCCCGCGCAAGCGCCCTTGCGTGGTCCAGGAAGGTATCCGCAACGCCAGCCTCCTCCTCGGTCCACGATGCCCGCACATGCTCTTCACCGAGTTCGGACACGAGAATCCGGTAGCGATCGAGGAACCGCTCGACCTGCCGCGGGTAGTAGGCAAGGGCCTCGGTCGCCGTGTCGATGGCGGTCAGTCCACCGCCGATGACGACAACAGGAAGGCGAAGCTGGAGATTGGCGACCGACACCTGTCTGGCAGCGCCGGTCAACTGCAACGCCATGAGAAAATCGGAGGCCATGCGAACGCCGCGGGCGAGTGCGTTGGGCATGTCGATGAGTTGTGGGCGTCCGGCTCCGGCGCAGTGCGCGATGTGGTCAAAGCCCATGGCAAAGGCGCTGTCGATGGTGAGCGTGCCGCCGAAGCGCACACCGCCGTACATCCGAAATGAGGATCGGCGTTCCAGCTGCAGGCGTATCAGCTTGAGGAAGTTCTTGTCCCAGCGCACCGTGATGCCGTACTCGGCGACGCCGCCAAATCCCGCCATCACCCTGTCGTCAAGGGATTCGTGAAGTTCCGCGATGTCGCGAACGGGCCGGAAGGGCGTCCTGTTGCCGAAAATGTCGATGCCGGAGACATCGGGATCGAGGGGTTCGATCTTGAGCCCGTCGATGGCCACGACCGTGTGGCCGTCATTCTGCAGGTGATGGGCGAGGCCAAAGCCGGCGGGACCGGTGCCCACCACGAGCACGCGGCGCCCGGACGGCGGGCGTGGCAGGGGATGCGTCAGGTTGAGAGGGTTCCAGCGGGACAGCAGGCTGTAGATCTCGAATCCCCAGGGAAGGGCCAGGACGTCCTTCAGCGTACGGGACTCGACCTGCGGAATGTCGACAGGCTCCTGCTTCTGGTAGATGCAGGCCTTCATGCAGTCGTTGCAGATGCGATGACCCGTGGCCGCGGCGAGCGGATTGTCGACCATGACGACGGCGAGAGCGGCAAGGCCGTGACCCCGCGCCTTCAGCAGGTTCATTTCGCTGATCTTCTCGTCGAGGGGACATCCGGCAAGGGGAATGCGATGGGCGGAGGCGCGGAAGGATGTGCCCTGCTTTTCCCGCAGACCCTTTGAACAGCTGTCCTTGCCCTGGTTGTGACAGAAGATGCAGTAGTTGGCCTGCGCCATCGCCTGTGCCAGGTCCATGCCCTGGTCGGTCAGCGCGAAACCTTCCCTGTGGCGCAGGTCTTCCGGCAGGGCGGCAAGCATGGTGACGCCGTCCTTGACCTCGGTCACCACCGGCACCAGGCTGTCGGGATCCGTCCTGTGGGGCAGGCGCAAGAGGGGACTCCTGCGATAGAGCAGCATGCCGCGACGCGAGCGTGTGGCCCAGGCGGCAAAGCGCTCCGCGCAGGCGATCTCGTCGGCATGGCGCGTTTCGTCCTCAAGCCAGCGAAGAACGGCCCGCGAGAACCGGATCTCGTCGAAGTCCCCGCCAATCAGCGCCTCGACCTCGCGCGTGAGGGCCTCGCCATCGATGGCATCGATGTCTTCTTCAAGCCGCAGACGCGCGGCGCGGCGGCGCACGAAATGCAGCTTGCACTGGTAGACCGGGTCGAGGTCGCGACTCGCCCTGCGTTGACCATCCAGTTCGCCCGTCACCCCGAAGAGATCGGCAATGAAATCCTCCACAAAGGGTCCAAGGTCGACGAGAAGATCGGAGTGCTCCATGTCGGAGAGGTCGGCGGGGGCCGCCCGCGCGCTCATCAACCGGTTGTAGAGAGCAACATCGTGGCGCTGCAACGCCTCGCTGAAAGCGTGGTCGAGACGCACCAGACCTTCACGACTGTAGAGGTCACAAAAGGCAAGCCCGCGAGAGAGGGACAGTTCGTTCATCCAGGTCTAACCCGGCCAGGTTCTCTGCTGATGTAGAGAAGTACGCGGAGAATGAAAAGGGGGGGGGCGCGCCCGGGGGAGCGGGCCGGGACTTTCCCACGCGACGGTGATCGTGTCGTTTGGCGCCTCGGATCGCGTATCGGGATTGTTGGTGACAGCGTCTTTTCGGCCTGCAAGGCGATTCGTTTTCCGAACGTTCGGGCCGATGTGGCGTCTGGCAGTCAAGAAAAACCAGCGTGGGATGATCCTGGGAGGGGCGGCACAGTGTTGCGGCGTCAGAACCCGGTTGTTATCGTCCTTGGCTCATGTTGCATGACGGAGCTGGCCATGGCGGTGATGATAGCCGAGGCGCGTGAACGACCGCGTCTCCTGCTTCCCGGAATCAGGAGACTGCCGCCAGGCGTCGAACGCTATGTGGTGCCGGCCTCCGGGTCCGTGATGGTGACGGTCCTCGCCGGTGACACCCTCAGGATTGTCAACACCGAAGGCGGCCAGACGTGTGAAATCGTCGCGTTCGACAACGCGGCCCGACAGGTTCCGGGCATTCTCGGTCGCCCCGATTCCGGTCCGGCGTCCGGTCTTGCAGCCATGGTGAACGGAGGTGGCGAGGCCGCCCGGGCACTGCTCGACACACTGGCACGCAAGGGCTGGGCGTCACGCTTTGATCACGCGGTGCGACTCTTCGGTCCCGAGACACCTGCCGGGGTCGATGAGGAGATCAGCGTGGACGAGGACGGCTTCGTCATCGTCGCCGCGCCCGGAGAAGCCATGGATGTCGCGGCGCAGTGGCCGCCGACATCTCTCGAACTCTTCGTGCACCGCAAGGATGCTGCCCTGGCGGCGGAGCGGAGCCTGCCCGATCCTCTTGCCGAGCTGCGTGACGAGTTTCGCATCGGGCCCGGTACCGCAACCGCCTACGAGGTCAGGGAGGGCGAGTACATCCAGGTTCTCGATGTCGAGGGACGCCAGTGTTCCGATTTCCAGGCCCTGTCGCTCGCCGCGCTCGAGAGGGGACTCGAGCGTGATATCGACCCCACCGCCACCCGTGTTTTCAATGGCGCCGCCTATCCCGCTCCCGGTCTTTTTTCCAAGCTCTTCGATGGCGACCTTCAGCCCTCGATCGAGATCATCCAGGACACGGTCGGGCGTCACGACAGCTTCAATTTCGCCTGTACGGCAAAATACTACGACGACGTCGGCTATCCCGGCCACGTGAACTGCACCGACAACATCAACCGCGCGCTTGAGCCATACGGCGTGCAGCCGCGCGGCGGCTGGCAGGCGATGAATTTCTTCTACAACTCGCTGGTCGACGACACCTATCAGATCTATCTCGACGAGCCGTGGTCGCGCCCCGGCGATTACGTGCTGTGCCGCGCCCTTCAGGATGTCGTCTGCGTGAACACCTCGTGCCCGGATGCGATTGACCCCGCCAACGGCTGGAATCCGACGGATATCCTCATCCGCATCTATCCCGGGGACAATCTCTTCAGGAAGGCGATCGCCAACAGACCCATGCCCGATTCCCCCCCCCAGATGACTCGCGAGACAGGGTTCCAAGGACGCACGTCAGCGCGCACACGCAGCTTCACCGAGTACAACGGTTTCTGGCTGCCTACCCACTATATCAACCATGGTGCGGTCGACGAGTACTGGGCCTGCCGGGAACGTGTCACCGCGATGGATCTCTCTGCCTTGCGCAAGTTCGAGATCACCGGACCTGATGCCGGTGAACTCATGCAAAGGACCTTGACACGCAACATCAGGCGCATGGCTGACCACCATGTGGTCTATTCGGCGATGTGCTACGAACATGGCGGCATGATCGACGACGGGACACTGTTGCGCCTCTCGGAGACCGGCTATCGCTGGATCGGCGGCACCGACTTCGGCGGCGAGTGGCTGCGTGCCAGGGCGAAGGAGTGGGGGTTGCGGGCGTTGGTGCGCAGTTCCACCGATCAGCTGCACAATCTTGCCATCCAGGGGCCGCGCAGCCGCGATCTTCTGGGCGACATCATCTGGACGGCGCCGGCAAACCCGCGTGTTGACGAGATCGACTGGTTCAGGTTCACCGTCGGCCGCATTGGCGACCACAACGGTGTGCCCGTGGTCGTGTCACGGACGGGATACACCGGTGAACTGGGTTATGAGGTGTGGTGCCATCCCCGGGACGCCGAAGATGTCTGGGATACCGTATTCGAGGCCGGTGAGCTCCACGGTATCGTGCCCCTGGGTCTCGACGGACTCGATCTCCTGCGCATCGAGGCCGGGCTGGTGTTTGCCGGACAGGAGTTCGATGATCAGACGGATCCCTTCGAGGCAGGGATCGGGTTCACCGTGGGTCTGAAGACGACGCAGGAGGACTTCGTTGGCCGCCAGGCCCTTGAGCGCCGCAAGGCGCACCCCCAGCGCACGCTCGTCGGGTTGGAACTTGAGGGTAACGAGGTCGCGGCCCATGGAGACTGTGTGCGTGCAGACCGCGCACAGGTGGGGGTCGTCACGAGTGGTATGCGCTCACCGTTGCTCAACCGCAACATCGCGCTGGCACGCATGGACGTGAATCATGCATCGATCGGTGACGAGGTCGAGGTAGGAAAGCTGGACGGGCACCAGAAGCGTATCCCGGCTATCGTGGTGCCCTTCCCCTTCTATGATCCGAAGAAGGAACGCCCGCGGTCCTGATCACGGCATCGCGGCTCCGTTCACGAGCTGCTGGAGTCGCTCCAGAATCACGGCCCCGCTGAAGTCCGTGCGACCAGGATCCTGCCAGCCGGCAGCATCGTCCCTCGCGTGCGGCGCCATGGTCGCGGCGGCACGGATATCCCGCAGCCGGAGGCGATGCGGGTCGATGGCCATGACATCGCGGTTGTGCGCCGCAAAGGCCTTGCAGGCCTTGATTCCGTGTGTGCAGACGAGGTTGGAACGGGCAATCGCCAGATCCGCAAGAGGATCGCCGGGCATGGCGTCTTCCCAGTCGATGACTGCGGTCAGAGTGTCATGGCGCCACAGCACGTTGCCGGTCCGGAAATCGCCGTGCAGCAGTCGGCGCGTGAGCGGTGCGCCGGCACATCAGGCACGGGCCTGGTGGGGTACCAAGGCAAGAGCGTCGCCGGGTGCGATGGCATGGAGATCGGCAAGGAAACCGGCCATCGCCATGGAGTGCCGGCTCACAGCGGCTCGCCATCACGATACTCCAGAAGCAGCCATGGCGCGGCGCAGGACGCATCGTGATCCAGTGCCCGGGGCACCGGCAAGCCCGCGGGCCGCCAGATGCGTCAGAAGGTGAAACTGGGTGCAGGCGCCTCTGCCCCGGCGGAGCGCGATACGAGCCGGAAGACCGTCCGAACCGACGATCTCAAGGAGGGACATGCCGGCGGCACTGCGGCCCCCTCCAGAGTGCGGCAATCACGCAGTCGTGCCCCGGCATCGTCGCGACGGAGGATCTCCTCGACGCAAGGCGCCCGGGGCGTGGAGGAACTACGCGACAGCGGCTCCGGCTTCCTCGAGCAACCGCTCTGCCAGCGCCTTCTTGTCGTCGGCAGACATCTTCTTGACCTCGTTGTCGATGGAACGGTGGTTGATGGCCGTATTCCAGTAATCGAGGGAATCGAAACCGAGCAGCGCGTGTTTGCCGACAAACTGGCGGAGAACCTCGTTGGTCGGTCCCATCACCCAGCCGGCCTTGGCGTCGCGCAGGAGGCGCTCCATGCCGAGGCCGGCCTTGTAGGCGGTGCCGCCGCAGGCGTGGAGCATCTTGTCGGACACTTCGTGCACGTTCTTGGCGGCCTGGAACTTGACCTGCCAGAGCTGGTTCAGAAGGTCGGCCCGGGGCACGGCCTCCAGGTTCCGGTGAATGGACCAGTCGCAGTTCCCGGTCAGTTCATCGAGGGCCTTGGCAAGACCGAATGTCATCATGCGGCTGGCGTTGGTTCCGATGATCGCTTCGCCGACATAATCCTGGATCGTGGGATAATCGCAGACCCGCAAGCCGACATCGACATGGCGTTTGCGGGTCGTGTGCCCTTTGGCGATATCGATCATGCCCATGGCAATGCCGTTCCAGGCGCACGAGGAATTCAGAAGGAAGAACGGATCCACGGTCTCGTCATTGGAAACCGCGCCATCTCCCCTGGGGCCGACCAAGCGGTTCTTCGGGATGGTGACAGCGTCCACCAGCAGCGCTCCCGACTGGTTGCCGCGCATGCCCATGCCGTCCCAGCCGGCGACATCGGCCTCGACCTCATCGGCCATGATCAGCCACACGGAGAGATCCGAATAATCACCGCCGAAATCCGGAGAGGTGGTCTGCACGATGTACCAGTCAGCAAAGCCGCCCGATGTCGTCCAGGAGGCCTTCTTGGTGACCTTCCAGCCGTCCTCGGTCGCTTCGGCGCCCGACGAGACCGGATACCAGAAATGAGAGCCTGTCTCGGGATCGGAGTAGGACAGGGTTCCGATGAGCACATCGCGGTCGAGACGCGACAGGATGTCTCTGAGGGCGTCGTTTTCGTGGTAGCGGAAAAGGGCGGCCGAACAGGCACCATAGTGCATGGTGAGGCACATGGCTGTCGATGGACAGCCGTAGCGGGCCACAGTCTCCACGACCATGCACATGGCGACATGGTTCTCTCCCATGCCGCCGAGTTCCTCGGGAACAAAAAGACCGAGAAGTCCCCTGGATGCGAGAGCTTCGAAATTCTTGCGCGGGAAGATGAAGCCGCGGTCCGATTCGACGGCGTTCACCCTGAGCGTGGTCCGGCAGAGTTCGATGAGATCCCTCTGGATCGTCCGCTGCCGTTCGGTCAGGAAGAACTGCGGATCGTACTCGTAGCCGATACCCCAGAATTCCTCATCACCCCACATCTTGACGTCATCGCTCATCGCCTTCTCCTCTCAAGAGTGACCCATCGCCGTCATCCGGCGGCCCTTGACTTATAAGAGTCCGCTCGCCGCACAGGGGGGAATCTCTAGCATCCGACAGAACGTTCAACAACATCATCCGGCTTTGCCCGCCCGCCCGGTGTTCGTGCCGGTCGATCCCACCTTGCTTGCGCCATCGTGTCCGCGTGTGGCGCATCCCTCGGCCACTCGTGCCCGTGCCGGCGTGTCCCGGATGGCGTGCGTGTCCGTCGATCCGGTCGGTGCTGCGCGGTACCCCCGCACATCCGGGCGTCCCCGCACATCCGGGCGTCAGTGTGCCCTAGTGCGGAATACGGGCCATGGCCATCGCCATGGTCCGCTCTATCTCCTCGATGGTGCCCGCGACCTCGCGGCCGATCAGGTCGAGCTTGCGAACCTGATCGATGCGCGGCCTGAGGGAATCCATGCCGTGGTCCGAGAAAATGCTGCGCAGGATGGCGCATGAGTCGGCGAGTGAGATGATCGCGACATCCCGGGGGTCGGGCACCTCATCGGTCAGCAGAACGTCGGCGATGCGGTGTTTCACTTCACGCTGGACGGTTCCGTCGATGGCCGGATAGCGACGCGCCCGGAAGACCCACAGGAATTTCTTGTCCTGGGTCTCGAGAATCCCCTGATCGACAAGCCGGGAGAGTGCCGATTCGCGCAGGCCTTCGGCTTCTTCACGCGCCAGGGTCTCGACCCAGTGGCCTGTGGTCATGTCTTCGGGAGAATCGGCAATGCGTTCCAGGACACGGTCAAGCATCGCAATCCCCGGAGGCGTCCTGTCGATGAGCATGAGGCGCTCGGGGTCCGTGTCGATGCGGTAGATGAAGGCAAGGTCGAGCAGCGCGGCGCCGGCCAGGACATAATCCATCGTATTGTCACGGATGGGCAGGAACGAGCCGTTCTCGTCATCCAGTGTCAGGAGGAGGATTTCCTCGATGAAGGTCAGCATGGGCTATGGCTCAGGCGCTGGCCGCGAGCGCCTCGTCGCGGGTGTCAAAGCAATCGATGATTGTGTGGAATCCGCCCATCTCGATAACCGATCTGCAGGAGGGCTGCAGGGCCGCAATCGAGAGCGCGCCACCTGACTGCTTGCACCGTTTGGCTGCCAGGAGGAAGACACGCAAACCGGCACTGGAAATATAGTTCATCTCGCCACAATCCAGCAGGATACGAACCGATCCATCGCGAATCCTTGAGGACAGTTCGTTTTCCAGTTCAGGGGCGGATGCACCATCCACGCGACCGTTGATTGCAACAATAGTGACGCCGTCCTGGCTGTCGGAGGAGATAATCATGTGTCGTCATCCCGAATCTCATCGATGGCGGGTGAAACCTAACCCAGGCAGTCCGCATCTTGCAACCGGTCGTCTGCACCTCAGGTCACTGGATTCTTCGTTGCCGGGAGCGCATGATGGCACCGACCGGATGCGGATCGGGAGTCGTCCATGTCGAGGATCGGCACGTGGCTTTTCACAGCCCTGAAGGGCGAAGCCGTGGGTGAGGATGAGTGCGGCAACCGTTACTATCAGGAACGGGGTGTGGCCGAAGGCCGGTGGCGGCGGCGCTGGGTCTACTACCGGGGCACGGCCGAGGCCTCGAAGGTGCCGCCTGGCTGGAATGCCTGGCTGCACCGCACGATCACCGAGCCGCCGAGCCGTGCCCCCCTCGAGACAAGGACGTGGGAAAGGGAACATCGACCCAATCTCACCGGCACCGGCCAGGCATGGTTGCCGAAGGGCCACCTCTTGCGCGGTGGCAAGCGAGCGCCGGCGCGTGGCGACTACGAGGCCTGGCGCCCCAACGAGGAATCCGGAACTTCCTAGAGATGGGTGGCCGCGCACTCGAAACCCTCGTCGGCGCCGCCGTCATCGTCGTTGCCGTGGCCTTCGTGGTCTTCGTCTACGACAGGGTGGATGTTGCCGGCGGGGCCGGCACCGTCTTTCACGCGGAGTTCGAGGACATCGGCAGTCTGCGGACCGGCGATGACGTGCGGATCGCCGGCATCAGGGTCGGGCAGGTGACGGAACTCGATCTCGATCCGGACTGGTATCTGGCAAAGGTCGCCATGTCCATCGACCCCGGTGTCAGTCTGCCGCGCGACACCATCGTGACGATCGCTTCGGCGAGCCTGCTCGGTGGTCACTATGTATCCCTCCACCCGGGCACGGGCGAGGCTGCCGGCGACGGTCATCTCTTCACCGACACCCAGGGCGCGGTCAATCTGATCGACGCCGTGTCGCGGTCGATGTTCGGCGGCCTCGAAGAATAGCACGGGGATGGTGGATCACCGACCGGTCTGGCTTCCCGAAACATGGCTCTCTCCCGACGGCGAGCCCGTTGGTTGCCATGACAAGCTCGCGGTGTTGAGGGACAATCTTGACGAACTTCGCGGCATGGCGCAGGACGCGCTCGACGATGCGGTGGTGATGGGATGCGACGAGCAGCAGATGCGGAAGGTTCTCGTGGATCTGATGGCAACACTGGACACGCCCTTCGCCTGATCGTGTGCATCTGTCTGGCCATGACCGTCGGCCAGCGCGCCGCCGCCGAACAGGTGTTCGATGACCACGACACGGTACTCCTGGGCGGCATGGAGAAGGTCACGGGCCATGCCTTCGCCTTTGCCATCGGCGTCGGCGAGACAGGATCCTTCGGGACATTGCGGGTGACCGTCAGGGCCTGCCGCAAGACGCCGCCCTGGCAGACGCCCGAGAGTGCCTCCTTTCTTGAGATTCGCGAAAGCCGTCAGGGAAATCAGGGGGACGTCTTCAGCGGCTGGATGTTCGCCGGAACGCCGGGTGTGTCGGCGCTCGAGCACCCGGTCTACGACATATGGGTCCTGGACTGTATCGACCGGGGGAGACAGTAGAGCCGGCAGTCTCCGCCCGTCCGGTCTACGACATGTGGATTGTGGACGGTACCGATGGGGGCAGGCAGCAGAAGTCGGCGCCCTCGATCGAGAGTGCCTGGTCGAGGCGGTCGAGATAGTCCTCCGGGGTGATTTCGACGGCGCCGAACGTGCGCAGATGATCGGTGACGAACTGTATGTCGAGAAGAACGAAGCCACCCTTGACGAGACGCCGGACAAGGTGGGCGAGCGCTGCCTTGCTGGCATTGGCCACATCGGAAAACATGCTCTCGCCGAAGAATGCGCCGCGCAGCTGGACACCGTAGAGGCCGCCTGCGAGCACGTCGTCCATCCAGCACTCGACGCTGTGGGCGTGCCCCTCATGGTGCAGTCTGGTGTAGGCCTTCTCGATGCCGGTGCTGATCCAGGTGATCTCCCGCCCGGGTGCCGGTCGGGCACAGGCAGCGATCACCCTGGCGAAGGCCCGGTTGACGGTGATCTCGAACCTGCCCTGCCTCAAAACTTTCTTGAGACTGCGCGGAACGTGGAAGCAGTTCAGGGGGATGATGCCGCGACGGTGGGGAAACACCCAGTGCGGTTTTCTGTCCTGGCGATGGCTCGCCATGGGGAAGAGACCCCGCGCATAGGCTGACAGGATCATCGGTGTGGTCAGTCCGTCCGCGTCGCCGGTTTCAGGTTGTGGAGGCAAGGAAGCGTTCCAGCCACGTGACATCATAGTGACCGTTGGCGAAGTCCTGGTTGCCAAGAAGCGCCTGGTGAAGCGGAATGGTGGTCTCGATACCGTCGATGGCGAACTCCTCGAGCGCCCGTCTCAGACGCATCATGCTCTCGTTGCGGTTGCGCCCGCACACAACGAGCTTGGCAATCAGGTTGTCGTAGTTGGGCGGCACCGTGTAGCCGGAATAGAGCCCCGAATCGATCCGCACACTCATGCCTCCCGGCGCATGGTAGGTCGTCACATGGCCGGGCGACGGCATGAAGGAGAAGGGGTTTTCGGCATTGATCCGGCACTCGATCGCATGCCCGGTCATCGTCACGTCTTCCTGGCTGAAGCTGAGCGGCGCGCCGCAGGACAGGCGGATCTGCTCGCGCACGAGGTCGATTCCGGTCACCATCTCGGTCACGGGATGTTCGACCTGCAACCGGGTGTTCATCTCGATGAAGTGAAACGAACCGTCCTCGTAGAGAAACTCGACCGTGCCCAGACTGCGGTAGCCAAGTGTGGTCATGGCATCGACGACGCGTTTGCCGATGGCGAGCCGCTGCCCGGCATTGAGCGCCGGGCTTGGCGCCTCCTCGACGACTTTCTGATGCCGGCGCTGCACCGAACAGTCGCGTTCGCCAAGGTGAACGACACGTCCTTCACTATCGCCGACGACCTGGATTTCGATGTGGCGGGGATTGGTCAGGAACTTCTCCACGTAGAGGGATCCATCGCCGAATGCAGCCTCCGATTCGCGTCTCGACCGGGCGAAGATCGCCTCCATGCCGGAGTCGTCCTCGACCAGGGAGATACCGCGGCCGCCACCGCCGGCTGCCGCCTTGAGCAGGACCGGATAGCCGATGTCCCGGGCGACCGCGGCGGCTTCAGCCGCGTCACGCACCGCGCCTTCGGATCCTGGCAGAACCGGGATCCCGAGGTCGCTGGCCTTGTTGCGCGCCGCCATCTTGTCGCCCATCAGGCGAATATGTTCGCTGCACGGTCCGATGAAGGTGATGCCGTGTTCCTCGACGATCTCGGCAAACCGGCTGTTCTCCGACAGGAAGCCGTAGCCGGGATGGATGGCATTGGCGCCGGTGACCTCGGCGGCGGAAAGGATGGCCGGGATATTGAGATAGCTGTCACGTGCCGGTGCCGGTCCGATGCACACACTCTCATCGGCAAGGCGGACATGCATGGCGTTGGTGTCCACTTCGGAATGGACGGCAACGGTGCGGATACCCATTTCCCGGCAGGCCCGGTGGATGCGCAGGGCGACTTCCCCGCGATTGGCAATGAGAACCTTGTCAAACATGCGCCGGGTCGATGACCATGAGAACCTGGCCGTACTCGACCGGCCTGCCGTCGGGGACGAGAATCTGGGTCACGGTACCGCCGAAGGGCGCACGGATCGGATTCATGACCTTCATCGCCTCGATGATCAGCAGGGTGTCTCCTTCCGCGACCCGGTCTCCCACACTCACGAAGGGCGCGTCCCCCGGCTCGGCTGCCAGGTAGGCGGTGCCGACCATAGGCGAGCGCACCGCACCTTCGCCGATGGAGTCCTGACCGGCGCCGGCGATCGGTGAGTGCACCGCACCCTCGCCAGCGGAGTCCGGGGCGGTTTCGGGAGGGCGCATGGCGTCCTGGGGCCACGGGAAGGCGGTGACAGAGGTGCCTGCGCGCACGACGCGAAGCTTGCGTTCACCGTTTTCCACCTCGATTTCCGCGAGGCCGGTTTCCTCAAGCAGGCGCGCCAGTTCCCGGATCGCCTCCGCGTCGAGCGGGAAGGGTTCATGAGTCATGGTGACGGAGATCCGACAATGGTGTGAATGGCCTCGATGGCCAGTATGTAGCCGTGACCCCCGAATCCGCAAATCGAGCCGGTGGCGACACCGGCCACATGGGAGTGGCGCCGAAAGGATTCCCTGGCATGAATGTTGGAGAGATGAACCTCGACAACGACACCGTCGAAGGCTCTCAGGGCGTCGGCAAGCGCCACCGATGTGTGGGTCAGTCCGCCGGCATTGACGACAAGGGCCGCTGTCCGGCCGCCGGCCTTCTGGACGGCATCGATCAGTGCGCCTTCGTGGTTGCTCTGCAGGAAGTCGACCGCCATGGAGAGCTCATCGGCGCGCCGGCGCACCGCACCTTCGATGTCGGAAAGGGTCTGCCGGCCGTAGATATCCGGTTCCCTGGTACCGAGAAGATTGAGATTGGGTCCGTTGAGAACCAGGATTCGCATCGCGTCGGGCATGGTATCCCCTGACAGGCCACGGTCGTCGACATGAAGGCCCATTTCACACGGCCCTCCAGGAAGGTGCAACCGCTACCGGCGGTCAGCCCCCTTCCAGGAAGTCGGTGGCGGCCAGGATATCGGTGGCGCGGAACCACGCGGTGGTTCCGGTCTCAAGGCCGTCAATCGCGTCTGCAGCAAGGGTGCGGGCGCGCCGGAGTTCGCCCCTCATGTAGTGCATCTCGGCGCGCGCAACCCGGGACCGCGCCGGGTCACCCAGCTTCTCGAAGGCCTGGCCAAGCAGGCTCCAGGTCAACGGCATGTCGCTTTCGTGAACACGCGCCTGGTCGAGATGGCGGACCGCCTCGCGCCAGCCGGCTTCGTCGTCGAGCTGCAGCAGGCTGCGTGCCAGATTGATTCTGAGCAGTGGCTCCCCGGGCGCCAGTGTCACCGACTGTGCGTAGGAGGGAACCGAAGCGGCAACGTCGCCGGTCTCGTAGAGCATCTGGCCGCGCAGTTCGTGAAACCAGGGATTGTCCGGTTCATCCGCGATCAGACTGTCTGTGAGGGCCAGCGCCTCGTCCATCAGACGTTCCCGGTAACGGGCGATGGACCATGCATAGCGGGAATAGACGGATTCGAAAGGATCGGGATAGGTGCGGTATGTGACACCGGGATCGAGAAGAAAGCCGGTGATCTTGGCGATCATGCGTTTGTGGCGGTCGATCACGTCCGCATCGAAGGTGGTACCGCTGAAAGCGGAACGCTCGATGTGGGCATTCATCGTCTCCAGGCGTTCCGTGCTGAGGGGGTGCGTCAGAAACCAGGGAATCTCGGACGAAGACGACAGCAGCAGTTCCGATTCCGCAAACTCTTCCATGAGGTCGCGAAGCCCTTGCGCCGACTGGCCGGTCAATTCGAGCGACCGCAACGCTGCCTGGTCGGCAGCCGATTCCTGGATGCGACTGAAGCGGGTAAACGTGCGGGTGCCGATCTGCTGTCCGGCGGCGGCAACGGCGATACCCGCCTCGCCTCCACCGATGAGACCGACGCCGACGCCGAGCAGCGTCGAGAGAATGACCATCGCTGACGCGTCCTCGACGGCGCCCCGGATCATGGTCAGATGACCGGCTGCGAGATGACCGACTTCGTGGGCAATGACGCCGGTCACCATGCCCGGATCGTCGCTGCGGCGCAGCAGACCGCTGAACAGGAACATGTGCTTGCCGTTGGCGACGAAGGCATTGAGACTGTCATCGGCCACGAGATGAACGGAGAACCTGTCGAAGTCGAGACCGTTGACGCGAAACAGTGGTTCCGCATAACTGCTGATGATACCCTCGATCTCGGCATCACGGAAAAGCGACAGGGTCTGACCCGACTGGGCCCGGATGCTGTCCGGTGCGCACAACAAGGCCGCAAGGACGGACATGCTGAACACAATGGCGCGAACGGCAATGGCGCGAACGGACAGTCCTGGGCTGCGTGCGCTGGTCGTTGCCCTGGCCCTGACGACGGCTGCCTGCGGGACCGTGGATGAAGAGGGCGTGCCTGTCGGCCGCATCGTGGGCGTTGGCGAGATCGGCCTGGTGGCAGGCGAAGACGCGCTCGCCCGCCGGGTGGCCAGAGAGGTACTGGCTCGGGAAGGAAGCGCCGCGGATGCGGCGGTGGCATACTTCTTCATGGCGTCGGTCAGCTACCCCTCGCGGGTTTCGCTCGCGTCCGGCGGTCTGTGCCTGTCATACGAGGAAGCAGAAAACCAGACAAGGCTTCTCGATTTCCGCAACCATCCGCCTGCCATGCAAGGAACCGGGCTTCCGATCCCGGGGGCTGTGCGCGGCATGTCGGCGCTGCAGGCCGTCCACGGCAGTCTCGCCTGGCATGATCTGCTGGTTCCCGCCGAGCGCGCAGCGCGATTCGGTGTGCGGGTGTCTCCGGCGCTTGCACGCGATCTTGCAGAGGTTTCCGGCGCCCTTCTCGGGAACACCGAAGCCAGGCGCCTCTTCGCCTCTGCGGCGGGCACCATGCCTGGCGTCGGCGACACCCTGGTGCAGTTCGAACTCTCGGACATGCTGTCTGGAATCAGGACTCGCGGAGCCAGCGATTTCTATCGCGGGCGCACGGCGCGCAGCATCATCGAGGCGGCCCGTGAGGCGGGTCGTGTCATCGTGCCTGAAGAACTGGGCGCCTACGCGGTGGCGTGGTCCGATCCGGCCACATACATGTTCGAGCGGGGGCTGATGGCCTCCGATCTGGCCGTGCAGGCACCTGACAGGAGTATCGATGCGGGGAACGCGGTGCTGACGGCCCTTGCCCTGCTTGACGACGCCGGCCCGGTGGATGGCGATGCGGACGTGGACCACCTGTTTGCCGAAGTGGCCCTGCGCCTGGCGGTGGCGCGTGGGTCCGGCGCCACGGCGAACCTGATGGAAGGTTACAGCGCTGCCCGGGCAACGGACCCGGTGACCTTGCCGGGACCACCGGCGCCGCTCGACGAATCGCCGCACGCCACAGGGGTCGTCACCGCTGATCGCAGGGGCAACGCGGTGGCGTGTGTCTTTACCATGAACGGCCTCTTCGGAGACGGCTCCGTGCTGCCCGGAACCGGTATCGTCATCCCGGCATGGTCCGCGACCGATCAAACCCTGCTCCCCGTGATCGTTGTCAACAACGTGCTGCGTTCGGTGGTCCTTGCCGGCACGGCGACGGGAGGTTCGGCGGCGCCCGCCATCATGGCGCAGGTCCTGGCAGACATTCTTGATGACAGTCTGCCGCTGGCCGATGCCGTCCGCCGGTCGAGGGTGCACCATCCCGGCCTGCCCCATGTCGTGCTCGTCGAGGGAGCGCGCGAGGACGAAGCCGGAGAGGCTCTGGCGCAGCGCGGGCATGCCGTGCAGCGAGTCGACGACATCGGCCGTGTGGTGGCCATTCACTGTCCCGATGGTCTGCGCAATGCCCCGGAGAGCTGCGTGGCGGTCACCGACCCGCGGGTTCCCGATTGACAGACATGATCGGGGCTCCCTTCGAGGCGCTGCGTGTTGTCGTGACCAGGGACCTTGTCGATCACAACGGTCACATGGGTATCCGCGCGTACACGAGGCTCTTCGACCGGGCCACAGGTCCGTTCCATGCCGCCCTCGGATTGTCGCGGGAAAATCTCGCCGAAGACGGAGCGACCATTCTTGCCCTCCAGGACACCGCCTGGTCCCTCCGGGAGGTCCTTCTCGATGATCCGCTCCTCATCACCGCCCAGCTGGTCGACTGCGATCACAACAAGATCGTGAGCTTCCCGACCATGATCCGGGAGCGCCGGAATGATGTCGCGGCGTCCTTCGCACTGATCGAGATCCTCATGGATCGAGAAACCCGTCGTCCACGCCGTTTTCCGCAGGCCATGGCCGGTCGCCTGGCCGCCGTGCGTGCCGTTCACGGCAGTCTTGGACGCCCGCCGCTTTCCGGAAAGGGTATCGGCATACGCCGCTGACTCCCTATCCGGCCGCGGCCTCCGCGTCGCTGCCGGTGGACGTGGTCTCGCCGGCGGGCTCCGGACGGTTGCCATCCTGCTGACCCTGACGGTCTTCATCGGCGGTGTGCTGGGCGTTGTCTCCGTTGGACTTGCGCCGGCGACCACCGCGCCTGCCCCGCCGCCGGCGCCTGCGCTCTCCCTGCTCGGCCGCCTCGGTCTCGCTTTCCTGACCATCGGCCTTCACCGGATCGGGATCCGCCTCCTGGCCGGCGTCGCGATGCCGGCGCCGCGAACGCTTGCGGCGTCGCGCCGATGACGCCTCGTCGGGGGCCTGCGTCACATCGTCCTGCGGACCATGGGCCACTGTTGCGGGATGGCCGGTATCGATACGGAAATCGGGCGCCAGCAGCCGGTCATCGGCCTCGATGGTCACGGTGGTCTTGTAGCGGTCCTCGATCGTCGTCAACATGAGCCGTTTGCGGTTGAGCAGCTGAAAAGCGACGGCCATCGGGGCGGTCACCCGGAGTGTCTGGCCGGTCTTGCCTGCCGCCGCACTCTCGATGCCGCGCAGCACGTGCAGCGTTGTTGACTCGATCGAGCGCATGTAGCCCGAACCGTTGCATGTCGGGCATGGCGCCGAGATGGCTTCCTCGAGACTGGGCCGCAGGCGCTGGCGGGACAGCTCCATGAGGCCGAAGTGACTGATTCGGCCAACCTGGATGCGGGCACGGTCGCCCTTGACTGCCTCCTTCATGCGGCGTTCCACGGTGGCATCGTTGCGACGGTCGTCCATGTCGATGAAGTCGATGACGACGAGGCCGGCAAGGTCCCGCAACCGCATCTGGCGCGCGATCTCCTGCGTCGCCTCGACATTGGTTTTCAGGGCGGTGTCCTCGATCGAACGTTCCCGTGTTGAACGTCCGGAGTTGACGTCGATGACGACGAGCGCCTCGGTCGGGTTGATGACGAGCGAGCCGCCTGAAGCGAGAGGCACCACGGGGCTGTGCATGGCGTCGATTTCCTTCTCCACGTCAAAGGCGTGGAACAGCGACACCGCATCCCGGTGGAGCTTGACCCTCGCGGCATGGCTCGGCATGAGAAACTTCATGTAGGCCTTGGCGGTGCGGTATCCCTCGTCTCCCTCGACGAGCACCTCTTCCACGTTCTTCGTGTAGAGGTCGCGAATCGCCCGCTTGATGATGCTGGCCTCCTCCCTGATGAGGCACGGCGCCGTGCTCTTCAGCGTCTTGTCCCGCAGCTCCTCCCATTGCTTGAGGAGGCTGTTGCAGTCGCGCCGGATCTCCGGGCGCGAGCGGTTCTGACCCGCGGTGCGGATGATGAGGCCCATGCCCTGGGGAATGTCGAAGCCGGCGGCAACCTCCTTGAGGCGGCGGCGTTGTGCGTGGTCCGTGATCTTGCGCGAGATGCCGCCGCCCCGGGGCGTGTTGGGCATCAGCACGCAGTAGCGACCGGCAATCGACAGGTAGGTGCTGAGTGCGGCTCCCTTGGTGCCACGTTCTTCCTTGGTGACCTGAACCAGCAGGATCTGGTTCTTCCTGATCACTTCCTGGATACGGTATCCACGCTTGAGGATGGCGGCGTGCAGGATCGATTCGGGATGATCCTCGCGGTCGTCCGCCGGGCGCCGGCGTGCTCCACCCGGTGGTGGCGGAGGATCCGACTCGGCCGCGGCGGCCTCGCCATCAGCGGAATCCGGGGCGTCGTCCTCATGGAGATCGTCCAGGCTTGCTTCCTCGACCAGTCTGGCCTGTTCCGCGTTGATCGCGTCGCGGTCGGATACGGGAAGCTGAAAATAGTCGGTGTGAATCTCGCTGAACGGAAGAAACCCGTGGCGGTTGCCTCCGTACTCGACAAAGGCCGACTGCAGCGACGGCTCGATGCGGACGACCTTGGCGAGATAGATGTTGGCCTTGATCTGTGTCTTGACAGATGATTCGACATCGAACTCCTGAAGTTCATGTCCGTCGGAAACGGCAACGCGGGTTTCTTCGGGGTGACCCGCGTCGATCAGCATGCGTGTTGTCATGTATGGTCCAGATAATCCTGAAGGCAGATGGCGTGACGCTGGTGCATCGCGGCCGCACTGCCGTCCGTGTTGGGTGACGCCTCCACCATGAGTCATCCGCGGCACGGGCAGCACGCAAGGCTTGCAGAAGCGGAAGCATGTTCCGGTTCATGCCGCGGGAATGATCTGGCGCAAGGGTCACGGTTGTTCCACTTCAGGCGCCGGAACCGGCACCTCCCGCCGCAGTGTCCAGGGTCGCGGAGTGCCCGCTGTTCCCTTCTGCCGTTCTTTTGGCAGTGACCAGGCGACGGCAATATCCTACAACGACTTCCATGCGTTCGGCAAGTCCCGGATATGTCAAGGCGGTCATGACCGTGATCATGCTGGCCCTGATGGTGTCGGGGGTGCATGGCTCAGCCCGGGGCGGCGATGCAGCTCTCGTCAATGTCAGGGCCGGTGTTGCCGGGGACCTGACACGATTTGTCATGGACCTCGACGGGCCGGCGGACTTCAGCACCTTCACGCTCGACGATCCCGCGAGAATCGTCGTTGATCTCGCCGGGGTATCGCGGATGATACCCGAAAGAGAACGCGGCATCGACACCGGCCTTGTCGCGCGCGCGCGCTTCGGAACGCCGACCGTCGGCATGACGCGCGTTGTGCTCGACCTTGTCGAAGCCGGGGTGGTGCAGGACAGCCTCGTTCTGGGGCCGGAGGGTGACCACGGTCACCGGATCGTGCTCGACATCGCGCCACTCTTCAGCACCGTTGCGTCGCCGGCCGACAACGCAGAACACGATGACGGTTTTCTCAGGCCCGGCGTCAAGCCTTCCCCGCCGGTCCCGGTCATCGTTCTCGATCCCGGCCACGGCGGCCGGGACCCGGGCGCTGTCGGCACCAGCGGCGCCTATGAAAAGGACATCGTTCTGGCGGCTGCACATGAACTCAAGGCGATGCTGGAGGAGGCTGGCCGCTACCATGTCGTCATGACCCGCGAGGGTGACTGGATCCTGCGTCTGGCTGACAGGGTGCTGTTCGCCCGTGCGGCGGGTGCGGATCTCTTCATCTCCATCCACGCCGATTCGATCGACAACCCTGATGTCAGGGGCATGGGTGTCTACACGCTTTCGGAAGTCGCTTCGGACAAGGAGGCGGCGGCGCTTGCACGCAGGGAAAACCGGTCCGACCTCATCGAGGGAGTCGATTTTGTCAGCATCGACTACGATCCGGTGACCACCAACATCCTCATTGACCTGGCACAGCGGGAGACCAAGAACGCATCGTCGGCGTTCGCCGGAATCCTGGCGAGCGAACTGACCCGGGTGACCCAGCTGCGCCGCAACGCCCACAGGTTCGCCGGATTTCGCGTCCTGAAGGCGCCCGACATCCCCTCGGTTCTGATAGAAATGGGCTTCATGTCCAATGCGGCCGAGGAACGTCTCATGCTGGATCGCGCCTGGCGGCGAACATTCCTCACCGGTGTTGTGAGGGCCATCGATACCTTCATGGCGTCGCGGCGGCCGTGACACATGCCATCAGCATGACACATGCCACCAGCATGACACATGGGCATGCGAGCATGGTCCGGTCAGCGTCGGCAAAGAGAACGGCATGAGCGCAGCAGACGACGACAGGCCGGGACGCCGGTTGCGATGGCTGACCGCGGGCGTATCGCTTCTTCTCGTCATCCTGATGGCCGCAGGCATCCTGTTGATGGTCGCCTGGACCAGCTTCAGCCAGGGTCTGCCCGATCACAGCGTGCTCGCCGGTTACGAGCCCCCGGTGGCGACGCGTCTTTATGCCGGAGACGGCAGCCTGATGGCGCAGTTCGCCGTCGAGAACCGGGTCTTCGTGCCGCTTCAGGCGATTCCGCTGAAGGTCAGGCAGGCGTTCATCTCGGCAGAGGACAAGACCTTCTTCACGCATCGGGGCATCGATCCGCTCGGCATCGTGCGGGCCATGATTGCCAATGTCGAAGCAACCATCAGGGGGCGCCGGCTGCAGGGCGCATCGACAATCACCCAGCAGGTCGCCAAGAACTTCCTGCTGACAAACGAGATGTCCTACCGCCGCAAGATCAGGGAGGCGATTCTCGCCTTTCGTATCGAGAAGGCGCTCAGCAAGGAGAGAATTCTCGAGCTCTATCTCAATGAGATCTATCTCGGACTGGGGAGCTACGGCGTCGCGGCGGCGGCGCTCAACTACTTTGGCAAGTCACTCGACTCGCTGTCGCTTGCCGAGGCCGCCTATCTCGCGGCCCTGCCCAAGGCGCCCAACAACTATCATCCGCAACGCCGGCGCCAGGCAGCTGTCGCACGGCGCAACTGGGTCCTCTCGCGCATGGCGGAGGATGGGCATATCACGCGCCGGCAGGCCGTGCTGGCCCGGCGCCAGCCGCTGGGTGTCAGCACGTCCGGCTCCCGCGACGTCGTCGACGCCGCCTATGCGGTCGAGGAGATCCGTCGCACCATCGCCAGCCGGTATGGATCCGATGCGCTCTATACCGGCGGCCTCTATGTCAGGTCGACCATCGATCCGGCACTCCAGGAAGCGGCCAGGCGGGCCCTGAGGAACGGTCTTGGACTCTATGACCGCCGGCGCGGCTGGCGCGGGCCGGTTGCCAGTCTGGATCTCGACGACTCCTGGACCGACGACCTGGGCAACATTGCCGGAACGATGGACGCTGCCCCATGGCAGACGGCGGTTGTTCTCGGCATGAACGATGCGGCGGCCGTTGTCGGGTTTGCCGACGGCCGCCACGGCGTTGTCCTCATGGAGGACATGGCGTGGGCGAGACGGCGGCTCG
Organism: Alphaproteobacteria bacterium; assembly: GCA_965200495.1. Classification (GTDB taxonomy): domain Bacteria; phylum Pseudomonadota; class Alphaproteobacteria; order SP197; family SP197; genus SP197. Next base: position 1,212,811 of record CBDAUG010000002.1, on the reverse strand, counting down.
ACAACGGCAGGCTCGGCCCGGGTCCCCGGGCCCCCGGCGATGTGCTGGCCCATGGCGATGTGGTGATGGTCGAGAGGCTGGCGAAGGGCGCCCCGGAGGGTACCCGCTTCTATGCCCTGCGCCAGATTCCCCTGGTGTCCGGGGGCCTCGTTGCCCTGGATCCCCATACCGGTCGCGTGCTCGCCATGCAGGGCGGATTCAGCCATGCAGCAAGCGAATTCAACCGGGTGACACAGGCTCTGCGCCAGCCCGGTTCGGCCTTCAAGCCCTTCGTCTACATGGCAGCCCTCGAAGAGGGCTATACCCCTGCGGCGCTGATCGAGGATGCGCCCTTCGTCTATGATCCCGGCGCCGGGCAGCAGCTCTGGCGTCCGGCCAACTACACGCGGGAGTTCTACGGCCTGGTTCCATTGCGGGTGGGTATCGAGAAATCGCGCAATCTGATGACCGTGCGCCTCGCCAACACCCTGGGGCCCGACGCCGTCGACGGTTATGTTCGCAAGTTCGGCATTCTTGATGCGACCCAGCCCTACTATCTGCCCGTCGCCCTGGGTTCCGCAGAGACCACCCTGATGCGCCTGACGGCCGCCTATGCGGCCATCGTCAACGGCGGCAGCAAGGTGGAACCCGGGTTGATCGAGCGCATCCAGGATCGCCATGGCAGGACAATCTGGCGGCGTGACACCCGTGACTGCGATCAGTGCCGGACAACGGCCTGGGATCGTCATCTGCCGGTTCCGCTCCTTGCCGACGTCCGGCCCGCACTCGTGGATCCGGTGACCGCCTATCAGATGGTGCACATGCTTGAGGGTGTGGTGGAACGCGGCACCGGTATCCGGCTGCGCGCACTCGAAAGGCCGCTTGCCGGCAAGACCGGTACCACCAATGATAACCGCGACGCCTGGTTTGTCGGTTTCTCGCCGGATCTCGCTGTGGGTGTCTATGTCGGTTTCGATCGGCCCGAGTCGCTTGGCGACCGGGAGACCGGATCGTCCGTGGCCGTGCCGGTGTGGCAGCTCTTCATGGACGAGGCACTTGCCGGGGAACCCGTCATCCCGTTCCGCATCCCCCCGGGAGTGCGTCTCGTGCGTATCGATGCCGATCACGGTCTGTTGCCGGGGGAAGCCACCACCCGGATCATCACCGAGGCCTTCCGGCCGGGCAGCGAGCCGACGGTTGAGGCGGACCGGCATGTCGTGCTATCGCTGGGCGATGACAGGCGATCGGGAGTCCACTGACCCCGTTTCCCTGAAACACCGCTTCATGCTCCGGGGCACGTGCTCCCGGGCACGCATGACGGGTTGTGAACGAAGGCCGGAGGAGACAGACAACCATGCGCCCCGCCATGGCCGCACTGAAGAACAGCATCGAATCCGCTCTTGACCTCGTGCGGAGGCATCTTTGACTGGGAACAGGCGAACGCACGGCTCGATGAACTCGAACACCTGACCCAGGATCCGGAACTCTGGAGCGATTCCGAGAAGGCGCAGACGCTGTTGCGCGAGCGGACCAGGCTCGCCGACGCCATCGGCAGCGTGCACACCCTTCAGGGCGAGCTTGTCGAACAGCTGGAATTCGCCGCACTGGCCGAAGCCGAAGGCGAGGAGGATCTTGTCGAGCAGTGCGTGGAGGCGCTCGGGGCGCTCTCCCTGCGTACCGGAAAACTGCGCATTGCCAGCCTGCTTTCCGGTGAGGCGGACGGCAACGACTGTTACATCGAGGTTCACGCCGGCGCCGGCGGCACGGAAAGCCAGGACTGGGCCAGCATGCTGGTGCGCATGTACCGCCGGTGGGCGCAGCGACGGGACTACCGCGTCGAGGAACTCGGCGAAACCCCCGGAGAGGAGGCCGGCATCAAGTCGGCAACCCTGAAGTTTGTCGGTGACGGCGCCTACGGCTGGGCCAAGACTGAATCGGGTGTCCATCGCCTGGTCAGGATTTCACCCTTCGATTCCCAGATGCGCCGCCACACCAGCTTTGCCAGTGTCTCGGTCTCGCCGGTCGTCGATGACAGCATCAAGATCACCGTCGATCACAGCGATGTGCGCGTCGACACCTTTCGGGCCTCCGGAGCCGGGGGCCAGCACGTCAACAAGACCGACAGCGCCGTGCGCCTGACACACCTGCCCACGGGCATCGTCGTGCAGTGCCAGAACAACCGTTCGCAGCACCGCAACCGCGCCGAGGCCATGGCCGTCCTCAAGTCGCGGCTCTATGACCGGGAGTTGCGTTTGCGGGAGGAAGAGGCCCAGGCGCTTCATGCCGAAAAGGCCGATATCGGCTGGGGTCACCAGATCCGCTCCTATGTCCTCCACCCCTACCGCATGGTCAAGGATCAGCGGACCGGATACGAAACCGGCAACACCGATGCCGTCCTTGACGGCGACCTCGACGGCCTGATCGAGGCAGCCCTGGCGCAGCGCGTCGGCCAGGAGGCCGTCGCGGAGTGACGTTCACCCCCGCCGTGCCTTGAAGCCGAGCAGAAGCGGCAGCGAGGAGAGGCCTTGCGCGCGGTGCCAGTAGCCGTCTTCTCCCTGTTCCATGCCGGGGAACTGCGGCCAGGCGCAGAAAGGATACTCCCGCACCTCGTGGACCCGAAGCCCCCTGGTCTCCAGCGCGGTGAAGATATCGGACAGCGGCCATGCATGCTCGCGCGATTCGCAGCTGATCCGGTAGCTCGGGTCGGCGTAATCAGGGCCGCCGGCTGGCTCGTGAATCGGCTCCGGGCCCTGGAAATAGTCATGGCGCACGACTGGGCGGGACGAGGATTCATCGAAGACCCACGAGAGGGGATGGGCATCCAGGAGATAGAAGAACCCGTCATCGGCAAGGTTGGCATCAATGGTGGCGGCCCAGCCGTCGAGAGTGCTGATCCACACGAGGACGCCGATCGAGGTGAAGACGATATCGAACGGTGCTCCGTCGAGCCGGCCAGCGGTCGTGACGTCGGCCTCGACAAAGCGGGCCCGTGCCTGAAGACCGCATTCCCTGGCGAGGCGCTGTGCCGTGGCGAGAGCCACAGGCGAAAAGTCGACACCGACGACATCGGCTCCAAGCCTGGCCCAGGACAGGGTGTCGAGGCCGAAATGGCACTGCAGATGCAGGAGTTTCCTGCCGGCGACGTCGCCGACAGCCTGGCGCTCGATGGTCCCCAGGGTGTTGCGGCCGTCGCGGAAACCGGCGACGTCATAGAATGCGCTGGCCTCGTGAACGGGCGTCACCTCATCCCACCAGCGGCGATTGATGTCCGTGTCGCTGTGCATGGCGTGCCGTGCGCCCGGAACTACAGGCGGTGCCCCCTGTCGCGGGCATAGGCAAAATAGAGCTCGCGGGCATCGCGGTACGCCGGCCCGGGCTGGAGGTCGCGCCCGTCGATGCGGGTGGCCGGCATGACCTTGTTGTAGTTGCCGGTGGAGAACACTTCGTCGGCGGTCCGCACCTCCTCCCAGGATATGGAGCGCTCGAAGACCTCCCAGCCGGCGTCATGCAACAGCGACATGACCCTGCGGCGTGTGATCCCGGCGAGGAAAGTGCCGTTCTCGACGGGTGTGTGCACCTGGCCATCCCTGACGATGAAGAGGTTCGCCGTGGCAAACTCTGCAACATGGCCTTCGTGATCGAGCATCACCGGATTGTCGAAGCCCCGCGCATTGGCGCGGCGCACCGCATCGCCGGTCGCCGGATAGAGGCACGAAGCCTTGGCAAGGGTCGGAGCCATGTCGGGCGCCGGCCGCCGGATGTCGGAAAGACATGCCGAAAATCCCTTCGGCTCGGCCATGGGCGCGACCTCCAGGACCATCAGGAACCTCGTCAGTGCGGAAACGGCCCACAGGGAATCGCTGACGCCGCTCCAGTAGGTCGGCCGGATGTAGAGCTGAGCGTCAGCCGGAAAGCGGCGGGCCATGTCGCCGGCGAGTTCGACCAGGTCGTCGACCGACTGCTGCGGCTCCATGCCCATGACCCTGGCGGACTTGAGACAGCGCTCGCAGTGACGATCAATGTCCGGCATGACGCCGTCGAAGGCGCGGGCGCCGTCAAAGACCTGCGTGGCGAACCAGAATGACTGGTCGAGGGGGCCCATGATCATGGGGTTGCCTTCATGGAAGGCTCCGTCGAAATAGGTAAGCTGTTCCATGGCTGATCGGTTGTCCTGCGCCAGAGCCACGCACTTCTAGCACGGTCCGGACCGCAAGTGCACGGTCTCAGGAAAGAAGGGAGTGTCATCGCATGTTCGACACCTGGCGCCTTCTGGGTCCCATGATGGGCCTTATCGAACCCGAACGTGCCCATGATCTGGCCCTCAGGGCCCTGGAGGCCGGGTTGGCGGGGCGACGAACGCCAGGGGAGCGTCCTGCATTGGCGGTGAACCTGTTCGGTCTCGATTTCCCCAATCCCCTGGGTCTGGCGGCGGGATTTGACAAGAATGCGCGGGTGACGGCGCAGATGCTGGCCTCCGGGTTCGGATTCGTCGAGGCCGGTACCGTGACGCCCCGGCCCCAGGCCGGCAATCCGCGTCCGCGGGTCTTCCGGTTGCCGCCGGACAGGGCGGTGATCAACCGCCTGGGCTTCAACAGCGAAGGCATGGACAAGGTCGCGTCGCGCCTTGAGGTGCGCCGGCCGGAGGCTGGAATCGTCGGAATCAATATCGGCATGAACCGCGACAGCGCCGATGCGGCCGGTGACTACCGGCGCGCCTTCATCCGGCTTGCCCCTCTCGCCGACTATGTCGTCATCAATGTGTCGTCGCCCAACACGCCGGGTCTGCGGGATCTCCAGGCCGTGCGCCAGCTTGCGAAACTCCTGAAGTCGCTCGAGGGGGCGCGCGCGCAAGGTCCGGACGTGGCACTTGTGCTCAAGCTGGCGCCTGACCTGGCGTCAGAGGATGCGGCAGAAGCAGCCCGGGTGGCTGCTGATCACGGCATGGCCGGTTTGGTGGTGTCCAACACGACGATCAGCCGGCCCGCCGGATTGCGCCATCGCCATGCCGGCGAGGCTGGTGGCCTGTCGGGTTCGCCGCTCCTTGAAATCTCCAACAGGATGGTGCGCACACTCCATCAGACGAGCCACGGCACGCTGCCGATCATCGGAACGGGCGGCATCATGTCGGCCGATGATGCCTACGGCAAGATCCGGGCGGGCGCCTCGCTGATCCAGATCTACACGGCCCTGGTCTGGCACGGTCTTGGCGTTGTCGGGCGCATTCTTGACGGCCTCGAACGACACCTGGCCGCGGACGGTCTGACGCGTGTGGTGCAAGCCGTCGGCGCCGATACCTGATCAGGACCGGTACCAGGTCCACAGGATCCGCGCGGCCACGGCGCGCCAGGGCCGCCACGGCTCCGCGAGCGCCATCATCTGTCGCACATCACCACGGGACGCGACGGAGAACAGGGCGGCGGCCGCTCTCTGCAATGCCGCGTCGCCCGCTGGCCAGGCATCGGATCGGCCAAGGCACGACAGGAGATAGGCCTCGGCGGTCCACTCGCCGATACCGTGAAGCGCGGTGAGCGCCTTCTTCGCTTCGTCGTCTCCCAGGGTCACGAGGGACTCGAGAAGACCGTCGCGCGCTGCCTGCGCTGCAGCATGAAAGGCGCGGCCCTTGGAGCGGGTGAGTCCAAGCGTGCGCAGACGTTCCACCGGAACGTTGAGGACGGCGCCCGCGTCGCCGGAATCGAACGCCGCATCGAGACGCTTGCGGATGCTGGCGGCAGCCTTCAGCGACACCGACTGTTCGGTAATGATGGCGAGCAGCGACGCCAGGCCTGCGGGCTCGATGCGCAGGGGAATGGGCGCGAGACTCTCGACAAGCGGTGCGAACCGGGAATCGAGCCCGATGAGCGCCTCGATACCCTTCTCGAGATCCGCCTGCGTGGCGATGGTCATGGTGTCCCGGTCCTTGATCCGCGCTTGCGCGGCATCGTCGGACAGCCGAAGATGTCATGCAAGCAGGCCGGGTTCACAGCCATGTCATCAACCATCCCGGCGCGCGGCGGCAAGGCTGTGCGCATGGCACGCGGAGCAGCGATCCGCATCATCAACACCCATGGCGCACAGGTTGTCGACACCTGGGCGTTCAACGGTGACGATGTTGCGGAATACATGGCGATGGATGCCACCCGCGTCTTCAACCAGCGCCTGACACCATGTGTTGGCGACCATCTTGTCACCAACCGCCGACGCCCGATTCTCGTGCTTGAAGCGGACACGTCACCAGGCCGCCACGATACCCTGATGGCGGCCTGCGACCGCTGGCGTTACGAGCTGCTGGGTGTCACGGGCTACCACGACAACTGTGCCGACAATCTCTCCACAGCGCTGGGCGAACTCGGCTTGCGCGAGACCCACACGCCGTCGCCGCTCAATCTCTTCATGAACATCCCCTGGCAGGATGACGGCGGGCTCGCATTCGAGACGCCGCTCTCGGCCCCCGGCGATCATGTCGTGCTGCGCGCCCTCATGGATTGCGTGGTCGCCATGTCGTGCTGCCCCCAGGACGTGTTGCCTGTCAACGGCCTCGATCGGCAGCCGAGCGAGGCCCACTTCGAGATCGTGACCTGACGCCCGGGCCCATCGTTGCCGGCGCCGGACGGGTGGTTGCGCCGTTTCACAAGAGCGTGACAGTATCGCGCCGTGCGGCTCAAGAGTGACCCGCCGCCGTCATCCGGTGGCCCTTTGCAGGACAGAAAAACCGTCACTTTGTTTGAGAGGGATGTGTCATGGCGCGTCTTGCCGTGGGTGGTTTCCAGCACGAAACAAACACCTTCGCGTCGACCAATGCGGATTTTGATGACTTCGCGTTCCATGATGCCTGGCCGGGCCTGACGCGCGGCCCGGAACTCTTCGATGCCGTCGCCGGCCTCAATCTCGCCCTGGAGTCGTTCATGCGCCAGGCAACGGATGACGGCCACGAACTCGTGCCGCTGCTGTGGGCCTCCGCCGAGCCGTCGTCCCATGTCACGGAGGATGCCTTCGAGAGGATTGTCGGCATGATGACCGATGACCTGGCGCGCCTTGGTCCCGTTGACGCCGTCTTCCTCGACCTCCATGGGGCCATGGTGACGACGCACTGCGAAGACGGCGAGGGCGAAACCCTGGAACGTGTCCGCCGTGTCGTCGGGCATGCCGTTCCCGTGGTCAACAGCCTCGATCTTCATGCGAACATCACGCAACGCATGGTGGCGATGTCCTCGGCCATGACAATCTACCGGACCTATCCTCACATCGACATGGACGAGACGGGGCGCCGTTGCTATCGCCTGGCGATGCGCCTGCTTTCCGGCGAGACGCTGGCAAAGGGATTCGCCCGGTCGCCATTCCTGGTGCCGCTCCCTTCCCAGTGGACCGGCGCACCACCCAACAGCGGGTTTTATGACGACATCAGGCAGCGCGAACATGCCGGTGTCGCAAGCGCAGATCTGGCGCTCGGATTCCCGCCTGCCGATATCGCCGAATGCGGACCGGCGGCGCTTGCCTATGATCCGGACCCCGCCGTGGCGGTCGAGACCGCGCACGGGATCATGGGGCGTTTCATCGGTGCCGAGGAGGTCTTCGACAACACGCTGCTTGACGCCGATGAGGCGGTGAGAACCGCCATGGCTGAACCGGTTGGCCCGGTGGTGCTCGCCGATGCCCAGGACAATCCCGGTGCGGGAGGCACCTCCGACACCGTCGGCATTCTCGAGGCCCTGGTGCGACATCATGCCACCGGCGCTGCCCTTGGCCTTCTGTGGGACCCCGAGGTCGCCCGGGAAGCTCATGCCCGGGGAGAGGGGAGCACGTTCAACGCGCCTCTCGGCGGCAAGTCCGGCAGACCGGGTCAGTCCCCCTTTTGCGGCAGCTTCACGGTGGAGCGCCTTGGCGACGGAATCTTTGCATGCCGCGGCGCCATGTACGGCGGTGTCGTCACCAATCTCGGTCCGATGGCCCTGCTGTCGGTCGCCGATGCCGACTGCGATGTCAGGGTGATTGTCTCGAGTGTCCGCTTCCAGAACCTCGATCAGGCCTGTTTCCGCCATATCGGCGTCGAGCCCACGGAGCAGCATATTCTCGTGGTCAAGAGCACGGTGCATTTTCGGGCCGATTACGACCCGGTCGCCAGCAGAACCCTCATCGTCGAATCGCCGGGTGAACACCCGTGTCGTCTGGACCGGCTCAGGTATCGCTTTCTGCGTGACGGTGTTCGGCTGGGACCGTGCGGCCCCGAGTACCGCCGTCCATGAGACGGGGCGCCAGACATCATCTGATTCGCGCCGCGGGCCTTCTGCTGGCCGGTGGTTCCCTGGCGGCGTGCGCCCTGCTGGCGCCGCTTCCCGAACCTCGCGGGCTGGCGGAGCGGCTGGCTGTCTTTCCCGACCATGGGGTGGATCTCGACGGCCCTGTGACGGTCTCCTGGGACGACCACCAGATTCCGTTCATCGAGGCCGTGAGCGACGATGATGCGGCCTTTGCGCTGGGTATGGTCCAGGCTCATCTGCGCCTCGCCCAGATGAGCCTGGTGCGCCTGCTGGCCCGTGGCCGCCTCGCTGAAGTGGCAGGTCCGCTCGCCAGCGACATCGACCACAGTCTGCGCATCCTTTCCTTCGGACACGCCGGGCGCAGCATAGAGGCGGCGATGGACGCCGGTACGCGGCGCTGGACACAGCGATTTGTCGATGGGATCAACCATTACCAGACAACGCTCGACGAGCTTCCCCAGGAGTTCCGTGTCCTTGGCATGGAACGTGAACCGTGGACTGTCAGTGATGTTCTCGCCATCGGGCGCCTGGTGGGCGCGGATGTGAACTGGCTGATCTGGAGCGGACTGCTGCCGTTGCGGCAGCGGCCTGACTGGCCGGAGCTGTGGGCGCGTCTGGTGGAGAGCGGGAGCGCATCCTTGCCGAGCTTCGCCGGGGCTGATGTGAACGCACTCCTGGCAGGAGTCGGTCGCACGGGATCCAACAGCATGGCGCTCGGGGCGGACCGCACGACGACCGGGGGTGCGATCATCGCCAACGACCCCCACCTCGGTATCCTCGTCCCCAACGTGTGGCTGATCGCCGGCCTGAAGTCACCCTCCTATCACGTCGTCGGTCTGATGGGCCCGGGATTGCCGATCTTCGCGATCGGCCGCAATCCGTCGATCGCCTGGGGCGGCACCAACATGCGGGCTGCCTCAAGCGATCTTGTCGATGTCAGCGACCTCGATTCCGATGCCGTCGCGGCGCGCGACGAAACAATCTCTGTGCGCTGGTGGTTCGATTCGACGGTCACCATCAGGCAGACCCCGCTGGGTCCGGTGATCAGCGATGCACCGTTTCTTGCCGACGAGGGTCTTGCCGACGTGGCGCTCCGCTGGACCGGTCATGACGCGAGCGACGAAATCAGCGCCATGCTGGCGGTCAGCCGGGCCCGGGACTTCGAAGGCTTCCGTGCTGCCTTCGATACCTTTGCAGTGCCCGGGCAGAACATGGTCTATGCCGACCGCGAAGGCAACATCGGCCAGGTGATGGCTGTCAGCCTGCCGCAGAGATCCGGGCCTCCGGCCGATATCGTCAGCAATGCCGCAGAGGTGAGCGGGGCCTGGGCGACGATGACGACTTCCGCGGACCTTCCCTGGAGCTACAACCCGCCGAAGGGCTATCTGGTGTCGGCCAACAACCGGCCCACCCGAACGGCCACCCCGGTCGGTTACTTCTTTTCTTCCGATGACAGGGTGTCGCGCCTGGGCAGTCTTGCCGGCGGCAGCGAGCGGCTTGATGTCGCTGCGGTGAAGGCCATCCAGCGGGATGTCTACATGCCGTCCTCGGCAAGGTTGCGCGACATCTTCATCGCAGGCCTCGATGCTTCGGGGCTGACGTCGTCGGCCGGGGCGCACGCGGCTGAAGCGATCGCCCGCATGCGGGACTGGGACGGTCATTACCACGCCGGTTCCATCGGCGCCGTCAGCTTCGAGCAGTTCCGGACGGCATTCATCCACACGTTCTACAGCCACCTGCTCGGAGAGGAGCATGGCGCCGTCATGGTGCGCCGGGGAGGGCTGGCGAAGGAGCTGGTCCATGACGTGGAACGGGCATCGCGTGATGTGCTGGATGCCGCCCTGGCAGCCGGACTCGACGCCGCAGGCACGGGACTCGATGCGTTCGCCGACTGGGCCGACATGCATCGTCTGTCCCTGGCTCATCCGCTTTCCCTGCTTCCCGTCATCGGCTCCCGCTACGACTTCGGTGACCACGGCGTGGGCGGCAGTTCCGAGACCATCATGAAGACGGCCCACGACGCCAGCGGCACGCGCCATACGGTGCGCTACGGCGCCAATGCCAGGCATGTCTCCGACATGACCGACATGGATGAGAACTACTTCGTGCTGCTCGGTGGGCAGGATGGCTGGCTCAACAGTTCCACCATGCTCGACCAGTGGCCGCTCTGGCAGTCGGGCGCCTACGTGCGGGTGCCTCTCACGCGCGATGGTGTGCGCGAGTCGTTTCCCCATGTGACGGTGATCGGCAAATGACGGCGGGCCGGGGCGGCCATGTATGATGCGACGTGGCTGCTGCGGGCCCATGCGCGCCGCCGCCGGCGCCGTCTCGAGGCCGGCGATCCGCGGAGACTGCAGACCGGCATTCTTTCCTCCCTTGTCAGGAGGGCGGCCACGACCCGCTTTGCGCGGGACCATGATCTGGCCGGTGTGCGCACCCTTGATGACTATCGCGCCCGCGTGCCCGTGCGCAGCCACGACGGATTCTGGGACGACTACTGGGGCCGCGATTTCCCGCGTCTCGTGAACTGTACCTGGCCTGGCCTTGTCCCCTGGTTTGCCGAGACATCGGGAACGACCCGGGGCGCCACCCGCTTCATTCCCGTGACCAGCGCGATGAATCGCTCGAACCGGCGCGCGGCCGGTGATCTTCTCGTCTGGCATGTGACCAACAGGCCCCAAAGCAGAATTCTGGCCGGGCGTGTCTTCATTCTCGGGGGATCAACCGGACTTGAGCGGCGCGCTCCCGGCGTGGAGAGTGGCGATCTGAGCGGCATTACGGCGTCCGTCATGCCGCGCTGGGCCCGCCTGCGGAGCTTTCCGCCACCCCACCTCGACGCCATCAGCGACTGGAATGTCAAGATCGACCGGTTTGCCCGGTCTTCGCTGGATCGGCCCATCCACGCCGTCTGCGGGGTTCCGAGCTGGATGCTGATCTACTTCGATCATCTCATGGACATCGCCGGTGTGCGCGATGGCCGCATCGCCTCGGTCTATCCGGGACTCGACATGCTTGTCCATGGCGGCGTGTCCTGGGCCCCTTACCGCGAGCGGTTCGCCGCTCTCCTTGCGGGCAGTCATGCGGAGACGCGCGAAGTCTATGCCGCCAGCGAAGGTTTCTTCGCCATGGCGGACAGGGGCCCGGATGCCGGTTTGCGCCTGCAGCTCGACAACGCGATGTTCTTCGAGTTTGCCCCTGTCGACGGTCAGCAGGTCAGAACCGATGCATGCCGCTGGATCGGGGATGTCGAGGAAGGCGTCAACTACGCACTCGTCGTCAGCACGGCGGCCGGTCTGTGGCGCTATCTCGTCGGTGACACGGTCACCTTTGTCACGCTCGATCCGCCACGCATTCTCTTCACGGGACGCACGGCCCAGATGCTGTCGGCTTTCGGTGAACACGTGATTGTCGCCGAACTCGAGCAGGCGGTCTCCGGCGCGTCCCGGTCCATCGGCGTCCCGGTCGGCGACTTTGCCGTCGGCAGCATCTTTTCCTCGCGCGCCGGCGAACGGGGAGGTCACCTGTATGTCGTCGAGTTTTCCTCGCCCGACATCGACGCACGGTTCCTGGATCCATTCGCCGCCTCTCTCGACCGCATCCTGCAATCCGTCAACGCCGACTACGCGGCGCACCGGGCCGGCGGCTGGGGCATGGATCCTCCACGTATCGAGGTCATGCCAGCGGGAGGATTTGCCGCATGGATGGCGTCCCGGGGCAAGCTCGGCGGCCAGCACAAGGTGCCCCGCGTGATTGCCGACAGCGTCGGGCTCGACGCTCTGCGGGCTTTCGCCGCAGGCAGGCGTTCGATGACGGCGTGATCTGTCTCAGAGCTTGTTCCGAAAGTCGATGGTGGCCTCAAGACACGGTCTTCCATCGGGTTCTCAAAGCAATATGGTAACGACTCGCCCCTACCTACTATTTCCGCGGAAAATTTACTGCGCGGGCTCGGGTTACTCCGTGATGGAGTTCTGGTCCGAGCGGCGGCTGTCCTTTTGGCAACGCCGAACGACTCGAGTTCGAGATGCCTCAGTGCCTGCTCCGCGTGGCCCGTTTCCGGGGAACCGATCGTACCGATTTCCTCGACAACCGGCAGTTCAACGGCAACGCATTCGTGCTTCTCTCGAGCGCCGAGCGGTTTCAGCGTGACACCCTGCCCATCGCCGGCCGGTTCGAACCAGGTCGCATTCAGCGCATCGACGAGCCGCTGTACCCACCCTTGTCTACGCGCGAGGCGCTGGCGAATGCCCTGTACCACCGCGACTACGCGATCGGAGGCGGCTCCGTCGGCTTGGCAGTTTACGATGACCGTTTGGAGGTGACGTCGACAGGGAGCCTGCATTTCGGGCTGACTCCCGAGGATCTATTCGGACGGCACGAGTCCAGACCCTGGAACCCGCTGATCGCGCGCACTTTCTATCGACGAGGACTTATCGAGGAATGGGGCCGCGGCACACTCAAGACGGCGGAACTGGCGATTTCTGCAGGCCTGCCTCGTCCCGAAATCGAAGATGCCGGCGATTGCGTGACAGTGCGCTTTCACCTCGCACGGTTCATCCCGGCCCAGCGCAGTGGAACCAATGCGGCCGAACGACAGAAAGCGATCCTCGCCCTCCTGGATCAGGCAGACGATGGGTTGTCGCTACGCGAGATTCATGCGCCATTGTCTTTGGACACAACTGTACGTCAGGTGAGAAGAGCGCTGACAGGCTTGAGAGAGCGCGGTCTGGCAGTTTCCACCGGACCTGGGCCGGCCGCACGGTGGAAGCGACCAAGAGGAGGGCAAGAGTAATCCGACCCGCGGGGTTCAATCGGGGTCTGACGAGGGGCCAATAGGGGTCAATTGGACACGTAGATAGCCAGCCGCTCGTTGATCGCCGAGCCTTTGCTTCAGTTTAACGTTTTCCCCAGCCGAGAGGACCAATGTGGCAGATTTTGCGGTCCCTGGCACGAACGCCGTTTCCTGCATAGTGCGTGATAACAATGAGTTGGTGCCCTTGACCGATCCGGGGTGATGCCCGGATGGCCGTTGTCGTGCCATTGTTTTGCGTAGTGGTCTTGCGCTGCTCCTCCGGGGCCCTACAGTGCCCCCATGTTCATCCGCGCCCTTTCAACCGGACGCTGTGGACGCTGTGGACGCTGTTGACTTCAGCATGTCGAGTTCCCGCATGTTTGGGTCGTTTTCGACGAAGGTGAGGAGGATCCTGTATCCCTGCCAGACTTTCCCGGTTCCCGGCAGGGGTTGGCGTGTGCGGGGAATGAAGCCTGCGATGCGGGCGACCCCGATGGCGAAGGCTTCGATGGTCGGCTCGTGTTCCGGGGGTGCGCGCGGTGTGCGCTTCCTGCCGCTGGTGGTCGATGGTGAGGACGGTGATTTCGTCAAAGGTGGACGATGCGGCTTGCCGGCGTCTCTCAGCTCGCCCGAGGGCGAGGCGTGCGATGGTCATGACGCGGCATGCGGTGATGGCGTCGAAGGCGCAACACGTGCGCAGGTCGTCGGTCTGGTCGAGGCGCCGGTCCTTGATGCGGGTGCCAACCTTCAGGGCGCGAAAGGACTCCTCGATCAACCAGCGCTTCTCGTATACGCCCGGGCCTATCCCCGGCGGGGCGCCCCTGGACTCCGCCTGCCTGGCGTTCGCGCAAGCCGGTCGCCTCCGGTGAGGCGGCTCTCGATGAGCCGCCGGGATCGCGTTGAAGTTCCCGATCGACGAATGCCTGAGTCCGGGCTGGCGGGCCATCGCAACAAGACGTGCGGCTACCTGCCAAGGACCTGCCTGAGCCTGTCCAGCGCAGCCGCGTGCTTCGCTTCGCTCATTCGACCGAGATTCACGAGTTTCCACCTGACGGCCGGCAGATCGGCGATGCCGGGCAAGCCGATGAGCGACCAGTCCGGCTTCCGGCCCTTCACCGACAGGAGGAAGGCGCGATCCTCTTCGGTAAGCAGAGTGTGGAGGGCCGCGACAAGCCGCTCCCGCGCATCGAGCAACGTCTGGAGCGGCACCGGCTCGCGAGCCATCTCCCTGAATTCTCCGTCATAGAGGCCGGCGATGTCCCGGCGCCTCGGAGCCAGAAGCTCCGCGATCGGCCGATTGTGGCCGATCAGGTACACGAGAAAGGTCTTGAGCAGGCCCCGGCCGATGCCTTCTCGGTCCAGCAACAGCGCGATGTCGAACAGGTCGCGCGGATGCTGCCGGTCGAGCGCCGCGCACATCTTGCCCGCATAGACATCGTTGAAGGACAGGAGCCGGTTCTCGGAGTAGCCGAGGCTTTCCTCGACCGTCGCGACAACCTCCCGCATCTCGGTGGGCCACACCGTGCCGCGCGCGACCGGAGAGACCTCGATCTTGATGCGGCACCCGTCCAGCGCCAGGGTCAGCTGCAGCGCATCCGTCGCGGATGGATCCGTCGCCTGCACCCCGATACCGGGAATGGCCGCCCGCAAGTCCGTCCCAACGGCATCGAGACTCTGGCGGATCGCCGGCAGGGCCTCACGGCGGGGCGTGAGCGGCAGATAGGTGAGGTCGATGTCTACCGACAGACGCGGCAGATCGCGCAGAAACAGATTGATCGCGGTGCCGCCCTTCAGGGCAAACTCTTCCCGCCTGGCGACGTAGGGCAGCACCTGGACGACCAGCGCCGCCTGACGGTAGAACGGATTGCTTCTATCCATGCATCGATTTCGGCACGGTGATCCCGTAGCGGCTCACCAGCCGGCCGTCCCTCGCCAGGACGCGCTTGCCACGGCCGAGATCGAAATCGCCGGCGTCCAGCCGCTTCATCCAGGCGTGTCCCTGCCGCTCCGCCAGCCAAAAGAACAGACGCTTGACCTTGATGCTGCGCGTTCGGCGCAAAAGGGCGTCGAGCCGGCGCGGCGAGAGGTCGGCGAGCCCTTCCATCAATTGTTCGGCGTGCTCGAACGATATTCGGGCCGGCACGTCCTTCAGTATCTCGAACAACGCCCGTTCGAGCGTGGAGGTTCGCACCGTCTGGAATCCGTCGCCCCAGGGAACCTCGACCGTGAAGGATGACAGGGGACGCTGTTCGCAACGCTCCGACGATTCCTCCGGTTCCGACAGCCATGCGGTGCCATGGCGACGGAAGCTCTCCTTGAGACCGAGCCTGTTGATCCATGACGGCAATGGCCCGGAGCCGTGCATGTGTATCGTGCGGCGGCGGGCCAGGGGCAGATAGTGCGTCCGACCGTGCAGCTCCAGCGCGCTCGTTCCGCCGCCGACGAAGTTGCCGCCCATCCGTTGAAGGGAGCCGACGACCCCTTGCCAGACAAGCCGGCTTCCCGGACGTATGTAGACGCCGGGCCGGAGCGGCAGGAGCTGCCCGCTCTTGACCAGATTATCGACGGCATGGCGGGCGAGGCCCTGCTCCATGAGCCACGACCGGGTGACCAGCAGGCCGTTGGGGACCAGTTCAGGCAGTTCGGCGCGCAGGGCGGCGTTGAGAGGCATGGTTCAGGCCCGGGCGAATTGGCAGCGATCATCGCCGCATATCTTGGAGTGTAGAAACCGAGCATAGAGCTCTCGGTTGGTTCGGGCAACAACGATTCTGCGGCGTTTGACGCCGTGGAGACGAAGAATCCCGAACCCTCAGGGGCCGGTTGCTCGATACCTGGCGGCCTTTCAACCGGACGCTGTTGACTCTGTTGACTTCAGCATGTCGAGTTCCCGCATGTTTGGGTCGTTTTCGACGAAGGTGAGGAGGATCCTGTATCCCTGCCAGACTTTCCCGGTTCCGGGCAGGGGTTGGCGTGTGCGTGGAATGAAGCCTGCGATGCGGGCGACCCCGATGGCGAAGGCTTCGATGGTCAGGGGTGCGCGCTTCCTGCCGCTGGTGGTCGATGCTGAGGAGGGTGATCTCGTCAAGGGTGGACGATGCGGCTTGCCGGCGTCTCTCAGGCTCGCCCGAAGGCGAGGCGCTCGATGGTCATGACGCGGCATGCGGTGATGGCGTCGAAGGCGAGACACGTGCGCAGGTCGTCGGCCTGGTCGAGGCGCCGGTCCTTGATGCGGGTGCCAACCTTCAGGGCGCGAAAATACTCCTCGATCAACCAGCGCTTCTCGTAGAAGGAGACGGTCTTGAGGGCATCGGCGGCACAGACCTCGCCGTCGCTGGCGAGCAGCATCCTCCTCGAGAGGTTCGCGGTCCGCCGGGGGCGAGGGTTGCGTGACATGCACGGCCATCATGGAGAGCGGCGGCGTTGTCTGCGGCCTGTTGCCCGGCGGTGCCAGAGCGACCATGGCGGCGCGGACCTCGAGGCGCACGCCCTTGCGCGCCGTGCGGCGGCGCGGTCCGCCGCAGGCGTCGATGTCGATCCGCTTCGTGGCGAGGCGCGGCTCATCGGCCATGTGCTCCCACAGGTCCCTCACGGCGCCGCGCGCGGTGACCACACGGCGCTGTGTCGAGCGGCTGGCGCGCACCAGCAGACCGGCACGGCCCTGGACACCCTTCGCCAGCAGGTCCCAGGCGTCGCCTTCACGGTCACAGATCACCAGCACGCGTGTGTCGGGACAGGCCCCGGCCAGGTCCACTGCCCTGTCGTAACCATCCAGCCAGCGTCGGCTCTCCCTGATCTCCTGTTCGACATCCGGCTCAGCGCACAAGTCGGCGTCGAGATCGAAGAGGCCCAGCGCACAGCCGCCCTCTTCTGAAGGCGACCCCGGCATGGGCGGCCATGCCCAGGGTGCCCGAGCCGCCGCCGACATCGACAAGACCCTCGGTCTCCTCCAGACCGTTGTACCCAAGGAAGGTCGTGTCCTGAACGGCCAGGATCAGGCGCTGCTGACGGCAGCGCTCCACCATCGCTTCTTGATGTCCCTCAAGGACATGATCCATCGTCACGTTCCAGTTCGACAACAGTCTGCAGGCTGCCTTCTGTTCGGCCTCCCCGGGGACGATCACCGGCAGGATCTCTCCAGGGCGATCATTCCACGCACGCCCCATGGCGACAAGGCGCTCGCGGACACGCCCATCGCTGTGGCCGCTGCGGCCATACGCGCAGCGTGCCCAGTCGCACCCCTTGTCGGCCAGGGGTGCGACAAGGGGTGCCGCCCGGCCCATGACACGCCGGGGTTCCTCGCACAGCATGCCGCGCCAGTCGTCCGCCAGAGGCTTCATCCACACGGCGCGCCGGACGCCCGGGCCCTGTGCTCCGGGAGGCGTGCCCGAGGTCTCCTCCCGACAGCGCTGCCAGCCCGCCGCCAGATAGCTCGTGCCGGCATGCTCGGGACCGACATAGGTATAGGCCAGAGACGGCGTCACGCCATACCTGTCGCGCCAGTCCCCGGGCAGCCGGGCGCAGGCCAGGGCCAGGGCATGGCTGGCCAGCCCCTTGACCGCCACCGATGGAAGGATGAGAAAGCGGTCGTTGTTGACCACCTTGGCGATGTGGGCGTCACGGGCCCCCTGGGACCAGCCGATGAAGCGGTCGCGCGCCTTCTGGTGCCAGCTGGCTTTCGGAGAACACGAGGCCGCCGAGGCGGCCGTGATGAGTCGCGGTGATCCAGTAGTTCACCCGGGCCCCGGGACAGCTGGGCTCGCCCAGGGGATGCCAGGTCGCCATCATCGCGCGGAAACGGCGCTTGTCGGCACCGTCGGCCACCCGCTCCAAGGGTGACCTCTCCAAGATCCTTGAGGGCACACTTTCAGCGGCATGTCGGGATAGCCCCGCGCGATGACACCGGTGTTGAGAGCGTGGAGCCGTGGTGCGGGAAGGGTGATCGCGAGCGACGACGCGAGACCGGGCAGCGCCGCACGCGCCGAAGCGAGGCACAGGTCCCCCTTCGCGTTACGCCAGTTCTCGCGCTCGCACAAACCTCGCGCCAGGGATGAGCGGGTACTGCCTTCGACAGCCGATGCCGCCTTCAGCCAAGTCACCGTCGTCGCAGAGAGATGTCGAAAGCCGATCCTCATGGCTCATGATGGAGGACCTCATGAGCCATGAGTCAACCGTGTCCGGTTGAAAGTTTCCAGCCAGGATCGCTCCTGAGCGCGTGGCAGGCTCCAGTTTCTGCTTGCGCCGATGCCGGAGAAGCTCTTTACTCCGTGGGTGAAGTTGCAGAGGACATGATGGCCCTGAGCGTCATGGACAAGACAGCTGGTATAATGGCCTCGCGCCTCGCGCCTCGCGCCTCGCGCCTCGCGCCTCGCGCCTCGCGCCTCGCGCCTCGCGCCTCTTCAAAGGACATGGTAGCCGACTAGTTCGACTCGGGTCTGACCCGGACCGCAGACTCTCTTCCGAATCTCCTTGCTGCCGTCACCGGCGGCTTCACGTTTTCCGTCGGCTTGATGCGGAGCGCGCCTGCGCGTGCGCTCACGCTGCCTCTTGCGCGCCATGTGCCGCGGACCCTCTCGTGCACCATCTCACCGTCAACCCGGCTGTACCGCCGCTCTGCCCAACGCGGGCCGCGCCGGCCAACGCCCTGAATCCGTCGCTCACTGCGCAACAGGTGAGCCTTCGAACGGATTCCGGCACACAACTCAAAGGGAGAAACCCATGACACGACTGGTGATGACGTTCGCCGCCGCGCTAGTGGCAATGGTGATGGCCGCGCCAGTGGCGGCGTCTAATGACGCAACCTGCGATGACGCCGCTAAACTGGCTGGCTGGGCAAGCGGTTATTGGGACAATACTGCCCAAGTTTGCAGGACGCGCTATCCGTACAACCCGCCGACACCTTCTCAAAGTGAGATCGAAGCGAATGAACGGAGAAACCACTCCGATGCCCGCGCCGTGTACTACGGCACGCCGCCCGACGAGACCGGCACGGCCACGGCCAGCATCGGGAGCAACGAGATCTGCATCACCTTTCCTCCCCAGGAGCCCAAGCTGACGGGGCAGGGTAGAATTAAAACAGTAGGCGTTCACGGCGGGGATGGCTACCACGACTCCGGCGTGGTTCTTACCGAGAGTGGCAATGCCTGGGGGGCCTTTCTTCATTTCGGGGACATGTGGCTTGACAGGGGAAGGCAGTGCATTTCCGCCAAGGGGCGGCTTCAGAACGCTGTGGCCGGGACGGAGTTTCCCGTTGAGTTGAGACCTAAAACTGCCGGGCGGATCGTAGACGCGACAGACCCGAACAGGAATTGCGCTCAAAGAACACAGACAACTGATAGAAATCTTAATATCGTCCCAGACCCAGGATTTGTTGGCGATTCCACCCAGGGCCGGTGCGGGCAACGGCACTACACATTCAGAAAAATGGCCCACTGTGCCGGAGCGGGGGAATCTGAAAACCAATCCGCGGGCAGTTGCCGCATTTGGGTGATGGTTCGGCCGTGACGCTAATCTCGATAAGTTTTTTTCAGTAAAATTATGAGATAAAGTGAGGTGTTGGGGCGATATTTCTTGCCCATGTGCGGGTTGTGATGGACGAGATTCTGTCGGCATCCTGGCAGAGTGTCTTCCAGGCATCGGTGATGGCCGCGCGAACATCGTCCACGGTCGCCAAGACCCGGTTGGCAAGGACGTTGCTCCGACACCACACGTGATTTCATAATTTTACCGGAAAAGACTTTCATGGATTGATATCATATCAATGTCAGACCAAATGTTTCTGCCATCTGTGAGTTCCCACACGGGGGAGTGTACGCTTGTGATGCGGCTTCAGTTCATCGCATCTTCGTACATGGCACAATAGTTTTGGCAGTGTGGCAAGGGGGTGCCTACTTTCTGTCGGTAGGACATGACCTATCCGAAGCATTCGACGACGCGATAGTCGTGGGTAAGGCCGGTGCCGAGGACGGGAAGCAGGAACGTCTCCGCCGTGTTCCCGGGCATCGCCATGGCTGCCGTCGTGGCGCCCTCTCCTTGTTGCCGATGAGAGAAAGCGGCGCCCGGACGGTCTCCCCCGGGCGCCGACCGCCGCCCCGCTTACGGCCAAACCTTTCCTCTCGACGGCGAAGGGCGCGTCAGGAACGAGCCTGATATTGACCGGGAGGACGGGTAGGATTAGGGATCGGGCGCCGGATCGATCGGTGTTTTCGGCAACCTGATCCCGGCGCAACAGGGAGGCAGCGGATTGCGAGTCATGCCTGAAGTCGACCGCAAGAACGGGAGCACGAGAGAGTGAAGAAGGCAGAGATAGTCGAGCGCGTGGCCGGGGAGGCGGGTATCACGAAACAGGCAGCCCAGGCCGCTGTCGGTGGCGTGTTTGACGCCATCGCGGAGGCGCTGGCGCGGGGCGAGGACGTTTCCATCGTCGGCTTCGGCAGGTTCTCCAGGAAAGATCGGCCAGCCCGCGAAGGCAGAAACCCGCGCACAGGCGAACGCATCGCCATCGGCCCGTCGACCGGTGTGTCGTTCAAGGCCGGCAAGCCGCTGAAGGACTCGCTGGTCTGACCGTGGGCGGGCGACAAGCGCATTGACGGTGGATCGCGCCGGAAGCGCGGGCGATCGATGGAGCGCGGAACGGGATGAACGACGAAAGGCCGGAAACCGCCGCCGGGGGCGAGGTTGCGGTTTACGAGGACGCCAGCGGCGAGGTGCGGGTCGAGGTGTGCCTCGACCGGGAGACGGTGTGGCTCACCCAGCGGCAGATGGCCGAGGTGTTCGACAGCACGCCCGAGAACGTGCTGATGCACGTGCGCAACATATTCGCCAGCGGAGAGCTGGAGGCGGAGGCAACTACTAAGGAATTCTTAGCAGTTCGAACCGAGGGCAGGCGCAGGGTCCGGCGCCGGTTGAAGCACTACAATCTCGACGCCATCATCTCGGTCGGCTACCGCGTCAATACCCGACGCGGTGTGCGGTTCCGGCAATGGGCCACGCGCACCCTGCACGGCCATCTGGTGCGCGGCTTCACCGTGAACGAGCGCCGGCTGGCCGAGCGCGGCCTGCGGGAAGCGCGGGAAACGCTCGATCTGCTGGCGCGAACGCTCAGCAACCAGGCGCTGGTGGATGATACCGGACAGGCAGTGCTGGACCTGATCGCGGGCTACGCCGACACATGGCGAATGCTGCTGGAATACGACGAGGACCGGCTGCCGGAGCCGCCCGGCACGGGGCCGTCATCCGGCGTCCTTGACCACGACCGGGCCATCGGCGCGATCGCGGAGTTCCGGCGTGATCTGATGGTGCGCGAGCAGGCCTCGGCTCTTTTTGGCAGTCCGCGCGGCGACGCGCTGGCCGCCATCCTGGGCAATATCGAGCAGACCATGTTCGGCGAACCGCTCTACCGCAGTCGGGAGGAGAAGGCGGCGCACCTGCTGTATTTCGTGGTCAAGGACCACCCCTTCACCGACGGCAACAAGCGCATCGGGTCGCTGTTGTTCCTGCTCTACCTGAAGCAGGAAGGGATCGAACACGGGCTCAATCCGCAGGCGTTGACGGCGCTGACACTGCTGGTCGCCGAAAGCGCGCCCGCCGGCAAGGACCTCATGATCCGGCTGATCGTCAATCTGCTAGTCGGGGCTTCGGAATGACCGGCATGGCACTTTACCTGCGGCTCTCAGCGGAAGCCTCGGCGCCTGCGTCATGGCTGTGGAAGCAACCCAAAAAAGAAGGAATTGCGGAATGGCTCCATCGGTATTCGTTTCTTATTCGCACGATAGCGAAGATCACAAGGCGTGAGTGTTGCAGTTGGCTACACGGTTGCGTCACAACGGAGTGGACACGATATTGGATCGGTGGAACCTTGACGTGGGACAGGACGTAGCTGCATTCATCGAATGGGGACTATCGGAATCGAATCGCGTGTTGTGCATATGCTCAGAGAATTATGTGCGAAGGCAAACGTAAAGTAATCACCGATACGATAGGGTCTGTATTTCACAGTATAGAGGATCATCACACCGATCACACCGGGAGCGTTTCTCATATGGTGCATCATGTTCTGTTTATGATCGTGTATGTTTATTTGTAGTTCGCTTTGTTTGAGCGATGTTTGGATTGAGGATTGTCAACTGATGCCGGTGTCAGAGTGTTGAGCGTCCATCAGCCCTGAAACGAGATGATGACGACTGTTGTGAGGCGCTTGCGTCGAAGAGGGTTTCCGGGATGGCGGTGCTTGTAGAAGACCATGTGGATGCCATCCGCGATGAGCTTGGACATGTGTTCGAAAGATCGCTTGTTGATGCGTACATTGCCCCTATGGTGACGACGCAGGAGAGCCAGAAGGATCGTGTCGCGCAGGGGGATCCGCAGGCGTTCGAGGACGGGATTGCCGACGCCAGTGACCTTTCAACCGGACGCTGTTGACTCCGTTGACTTCAGCATGTCGAGTTCCCGCATGTTTCTGTAGTTTTCGACGAAGGTGAGGAGGATCTTGTATCCCTGCCAGACTTTCTCGGTTCCCGGCAGGGGTTGGCGTGTGCGTGGAATGAAGCCTGCGATGCGGGCGACCCCGATGGCGAAGGCTTCGATGGTCGGCTCGTGTTCCGGGGGTGCGCGCGGTGTGCGCTTCCTGCCGCTGGTGGTAGATGTTGAGGACGGTGATTTCGTCGCGGTCGACGATGTGGCTTGCCGGTGTCTCGGGCTCGCTGCGGGCGAGGCGTTCGATGGTCATGACGCGGCATGCGGTGATGGCGTCGAAGGCGAGACACTTGCGCAGGTCGTCGGCCTGGTCGAGGCGCCGGTCCTTGATGCGGGTGCCAACCTTCAGGGCGCGAAAGTACTCCTCGATCAACCAGCGCTTCTCGTAGAAGGAGACGGTCTTGAGGGCATCGACGGCACAGACCTCGCCGTCGCTGGCGAGCAGCATCCAGTCGAGAGGTTCGCGGTCCGCCGGGGGCGAGGGTTCCGTGACATGCACGGCCATCATGGAGAGCGGCGGCGTTGTCTGCGGCCTGTTGCCCGGCGGTGCCAGAGCGACCATGGCGGCGCGGACCTCGAGGCGCACGCCCTTGCGCGCCGTGCGGCGGCGCGGTCCGCCGCAGGCGTCGATGTCGATCCGCTTCGTGGCGAGGCGCGGCTCATCGGCCATGTGCTCCCACAGGTCCCTCACGGCGCCGCTTGCGGTGACCACACGGCGCTGTGTCGAGCGGCTGGCGCGCACCAGCAGACCGGCACGGCCTGCGATACCCTTCTCAAGCAGGTCCCAGGCGTCGCCTTCACGGTCACAGATCACCAGCACGCGTGTGTCGGGACAGGCCCCGGCCAGGTCCACTGCCCTGTCGTAGCCATCCAGCCAGCGTCGGCTCTCCTTGATCTCCTGTTCGACATCCGGCTCAGCGCGGAAGTCGGCGTCGAGATCGAAGAGGCCCAGCGCACAGCCGCCCTCGGTGAAGGCGACCCCGGCATGGGCGGCAAGGCCCAGGGTGCCCGAGCCGCCGCCGCCGACGTCGACAAGACCCTCGGTCTCCTCCAGACCGTTATACCCAAGGAAGGTCGTGTCCTGAACGGCCAGGATCAGGCGCTGCTGACGGCAGCGCTCCACCATCGCTTCTTGATGTCCCTCAAGGACATGATCCATCGTCACGTTCCAGTTCGACAACAGTCTGTAAGCTGCCTTCTGTTCGGCCTCCCCGGGGAAGATCACCGGCAGGATCTCTCCAGGACGATCATTCCACGCACGCCCCATGGCGACAAGGCGCTCGCGGATGCGCCCATCGCTGTGGCCGCTGCGGCCATACTCGCAGCGTGCCCAGTCGGCATCCTTGTCGGCCAGGGGTGCGACAAGGGGCGCCGCCCGGCCCATGACACGCCGGGGTTCCTCGCACAGCATGCCGCGCCAGTCGTCCGCCAGAGGCTTCATCCACACGGCGCGCCGGACGCCCGGGCCTTGTGCCCCGGGAGGCGTGCCCGAGGTCTCCTCCCGACAGCGCTGCCATCCCGCCGCCAGATAGCTCGTGCCGGCATGGGCGGGACCGACATAGGTATAGGCCAGAGACGGCGTCACGCCATACCTGTCGCGCCAGTCCCCGGGCAGCCGGGCGCAGGCCAGGGCCAGGGCATGGCTGGCCAGTCCCTTGACCGCCACCGATGGAAGGATGAGAAAGCGGTCGTTGTTGACCACCTTGGCGATGTGGGCGTCACGGGCCCCCTGGGACCAGCCGATGAAGCGGTCGCGCGCCTTCTGGTGCCAGCTGGCGGCGGAGAACACGAGGCCGCCGAGGCGGCCGTGATGAGTCGCGGTGATCCAGTAGTTCACCCGGGCCCCGGGTGAGCGGGCAACACCCAGGGGATGCCAGGTCGCCATCATCGCGCGGAAACGGCGCTTGTCGGCACCGTCGGCCACCCGCTCCACGGTGACCTCTCCAAGATCCTTGAGGGCACACTTGAGCGGCATGTCGGGATAGTCCCGCGCGATGACGCCGGTGTTGAGAGCGTGGAGCCGTGGTGCGGGAAGGGTGATCGCGAGCGACGACGCGAGACGGGGCAGCGCCGCACGCGCCGAGGCGAAACACAGATCCCCCTTCGCGTTACGCCAGTTCTCGCGCTCGCACAAACCCCGCGCCAGGGATGAGCGGGTACTGCCTTCGACAGCCGATGCCGCCTTCAGCCAGGTCACCGTCGTCGCAGAGAGATGTCGAAAGCCAATCCTCATGGCTCATGATGTAGGACCTCATGAGGCAGGAGTCAACCGTGTCCGGTTGAAAGGCCAGTGACAGGGTGTCGGCGGCGATCGTCACGGCGGCTTTTGTCTCCCTGGACACGCAAGGTCCCTTCATCATCCACGAGGGCAAGAAGTATCACCGTCACAGCATGACGACGAAGCGGGTCATGACGTCTGTCGGCACGATCGACGACGAGCGGGCCCGCTACCGACGCAGAGGCCATCGCTCGGTGTTTCCTGCGGATCGCCGGGCCGGACTGATCGAGGATTTCTGGACACAAAGAGCGGCGCGCATTGCGCTGCACATGGTGTCCTCGCTGCCGCCTCGCGAATGTGTGCGGCAGTGCCGTCACAGGGGTGCGATGTGTCCCGGCGTGGCGAGCCTGGTGCGTCTCTATGAGGCGGCGGGGCGGCGCTGGGAGGAGAGCGCCAACGATGCTCTGACGACGATCCGTGAAGGCGAGGATGTGCCACGCGAGGCGACGGTGGCCATGAGGCAGGTCGACGGTGTGATGGTGCCCAGGGGACAGGACAAACGTCGCAAGAAGCAACCACGTGGCTCCGTCGAGTGGAAGGAGGCGTCATGGGCGACCATCTCGCTTGGAACAGCCGATGGCACGCTTGTGCGGACTGTGCGTCACGCCCGCATGCCTGAACCCAACAAGACCACACTCAAGCGGTTGATGAGGTCACATCCCTGCTCACGAGGCGACCCGATCTCAAGCTCGTTGCGGTGGCCCATGGCGCACAGGATCACTGGCGATACTTCCAGCAGACCTTTCCCCAGGCCGAGGAGGTGCTCGACTTCTTCCATGCGGCAGAACGTCTCAAAGAGGCATGCGACCTCGCCTATGGCAAAGACAGTGACCATGGTGCGCGCCGCTGGCACACCCTGCGTGGCGTTTTGCTCAACGAACCCGGCGGCGTCGACCGGGTGATCACTGCGCTCGACGATCGCAGACGTCACCACGCACTCGCCGTCGACAAGACGCTCGGTGACTTCCGCAACAACCGTCACCGCATGCGCGACGCCTCCTTCAAGGCGCGCGATCTCATCATCGGCTCAGGCCTCGTCGAGGCGACAAACAAGCTGATCGTCACCCAGCGCATGAAAGGGTCCGGCATGATCTGGGGACAGTCAGGCGGCCAAGCCATCCTCTCACTGCGCGCCCTCGTCCAGTCGGAACGCTTCCAGCACGCCTGGGACATGCTCCGTCAACACTGGCAGGAAATCGACCCCATGACGTCATAATACTACGCCATACGAGAATCGCTCCCTCTTCAGGTGGC
Organism: Alphaproteobacteria bacterium; assembly: GCA_965200495.1. Classification (GTDB taxonomy): domain Bacteria; phylum Pseudomonadota; class Alphaproteobacteria; order SP197; family SP197; genus SP197. The sequence continues at coordinate 1,186,785 of CBDAUG010000002.1, read as the reverse complement.
CTCTTGCGCCGCGCCCCCAGGGCCCTCCAGTCACCCCATGTTCATCCGCGCCACCAGGACCGGCACCGCAAGGGACGGCTCCGCATGCTTCTCGTACCGCCCTTGATCCAGTCAAAGACACGGCGTGATGCCCAGACGGCTCCGCACGCCTCTCGCAGCGCCTCGTCGAGACCCGCCGCGAGGACGGCAAGCCCATCTTTAACATTTTCCCCACCTGAAAGGGCTAATTTGCCGGATTCTGTGCCCCCTGGCTCTGACAGAATTTTGTGAATGTCACGTCATAACAATATCTTAACATTGTCGCCCGATCCGGCGTGATGGCTGAACGGGCTTAGTAGTGCCATTGTCTTGCGAGAGGGCCTTGTGTCGTGCGCCCAAGGCCCTACAGTCATCCCGTGTTCATCCACGCTTCCACCACCTTCACCCGCAAGACCATCGTGTGAATTAAGCATCCCCCGCCTGATTTCGTAGAGCGGCCAGTCGCACAATCCCACTTGTAGTGCCACTGCGAATCTTACCCCGCTGATTCTCAATCATTTTTTGCACCCAATGTTAAAGATGGGCAAGGTGCGCCAGATCACCCTGCTCAACTTGGGCCGGCGCGTCGCCATCGGGCGCCAGGCCTGGCCCTTGTTGTGCCAACGTATCGAGGAGTTGATCAAGGGCCGGCCCACGCTGTCGCTGGAGCCTCTCCCTGCGGAGATCGAGGCCGAGGCCCGGCGCATCGCCGGGCGCCTGCTGGAGCGTCAGGGCGGGGAGGCGGACGGAGCGGACTGGGAGACCGTCGATGTCGGGTCTGCCTGCGACATGGACGGGCGTTCAATCGGCGTCGAGCATGCCGCATGGCAGGCCCTGGAGATGCTGCGCCTTTCCGCTCTGCTTGACGCGTCGGGCTTCAACCGGCGCCAGCGCTGCTGTGCCCTGGGGTCCATCATCGCCCGCATGGCGCATCCGGGCTCGGAGCGCGAGACCAACCGCTGGCTGAGACGGACAAGTGCGGCGACCTTGCAGCAAGCGTCGGATGGCGGCGGGCGAACGGTATCCTTGAAACGCGTCACCACGCCTTCACCGAACGCGCAAGCCCGGGGAGACTGGTCAGTCGACGATGTGGTAGACCGGCGCCTTTTCCATGGACCAGGTGTCCGTCGCGGCATCGTAGCTGGACAGCGTGAAACAGTGCCAGTCGTCGTCGTCGAGCATCATGTGATCGCCCCGGTAGTAGTAGCCGGGCCAGCGGGTCTCCTTGCGGAAGAGCGTGTGCTGCATGACGCTTTCCGACGCCAGGAGCCGGTGCCGGAACTCCCATGTGCGCTGAAGCTGGTGAAGATCCTCGGCGCCGATGTGCAGGGCATCGTCCTTCAGCATCGCCATCAGTTCGAGGCCACGATTGAGCAGCGGTTCGTTGGTCATGTAGTTGACCGTGATACCGCCGCAGTATTCATCCATGAGCTTCTCGAGGCGCTGCAGGGCATGGAGAGGCAGGATGTAGCTCGGCGAAACCGTTCCGGCGACGATTTCATTGCGGCCGATCGCGTAGTTGTCGAGCGGCGCGTAGATCTGTGACTTGAGGCGGCCGATTTCCGTCTCGCAGACCAGAGGTTCGTCGCCCATATCCAGGATGTAGTTGACCGCGGCCTTGGCGGCGATCCGGCCTTCGGTGAACGAACCCGACGAGAACTTGTGCGGCGTGCCGCCGCTGGCGTCGCCGGCGCCAAAGAGGCCGCTGGTGGTCGTCATGCGGTTGTAGCCCCAGCGGTACTCGCCCGGCGCATAGTCTTCCGGACCGCTTGCCCAGGCGCCGGAACAGGTGGCGTGAGAGCCCATGACATAGGGTTCCGACGTGGTCAGCTCCGGATTGGTGTGTTTGGGATCGATGTTCTGCGATGCCCAGACCACGGCCTGGCCAATCGTCATGCCGAGGAAGTTTTCCCAGCCCACGGTCTCCTTGTGAGGGTCCTGGAACGCCTCCGTTGTCACCATGCGGATCGGGCCCCCGCCATGGGCGAGTTCCTTCAGCAGGGCATGGTTGCGCAGGCACGTCGGGACCGGGTGACGGTCGACATAGTCACCGACCAGCTTCCTGGTGTCGTCGTACCATCGCGATTCATATTCCTCGCCGTAGGCGTTCTGCGTGTAGGTCTTGAGATGCAGGAAATAGGCACCGACGGGGCCGTAACCGTCCTTGAACCGGGTGAGCACGATCCGGTTCTCCATCTGCGTCATCTTGGTGCCGATCTCAATGGGCAGCCCGTAGGCCGATGCACTGCTCCACGGCGCATACCAGGTCCTGCCCATGCCTTCGCCGACGGCGCGCGGCTTGAAGATGTGCGAGGCGCCACCCGCCGCAACAATCACGGCCTTGGCCCTGAAGACGTGGAAGTCACCCGTGCGGACGTTGAACCCCACGGCGCCCGCGGCCCGGTTGGGATCCCGCCGGTCGACGAGAAGATGGGTCACCATGATCCGGTTGTAGATTGCGCTCGCGGCCTTTCGGGCCGCCTCGGCAACGATGGGCTTGTAGCTCTCGCCGTGGATCATGATCTGCCACTTGCCTTCGCGCTGATAGCGGCCGGTCTGCGGGTCCCGCATGATGGGAAGGCCCCAGTCCTCGAACATGTGGACGGTTGAATCCACGTGCCGGCCGATATCGTAGGCCAGGTCCTCGCGCACCAGTCCCATCAGGTCATTGCTCGCATAGCGGACAAAGTCCTCGGGCTGATTCTCGCCCCACTGCATGCCCATGTAACAGTTGATGGCGTAGAGACCCTGTGCGACGGCGCCACTGCGCTCGATATTGGCCTTCTCGACACAGACGACCTTGAGATCGCGCCCCCAGTAGCGCGCTTCGTAAAGAGCGCCGCATCCGGCCATGCCGCCGCCGACGACGAGAATGTCGCAGGCGACCTCGATGGTTTTCCGGCGCTTGAAGAGGCCCATCAGACCGCTCCCGCCTTGAGGCGTTCGGGGTCGAGAACCGGCAGCCCGCCGTCAATGTTGAGGAGGTCGGGTTCGTGGGAAAGTTCCTCGGATTTGAAACGGGAGGCTTGCGGCCTGTCGTACTCCGCGGACGACTTGATCGACCCCCATTTTGTGGTGCGAATGGGCGACACGAAGTTCTTCTCTTCGCCGTTTCTGAACGTGACCTTCCAGGAGACGGTTCCCTTGTCTTCTTCGCGGCGCACCCGCACGCTGTGACCGAGCGGCGCAAAGTCCGCATAGCCGCGCACGTCGATGGCGTTCTGCGGGCATGCCTTCACGCATGAGTAGCACTCCCAGCACATGTTCGGCTCGATGTTGAAGGCGCGACGATAGGTCTTGTCGATGTGCATGATGTCGGATGGACAGATATCGACGCAATGTCCGCAACCGTCGCAATGGCTCATGTAGACAAAGGTTGGCATGGTGTCAGGTCAACTCCCAGATCGAAAACCCGTTCCGCACGGGCCGGTGAGATCAGTAATGGCGCGGCAACTCGGTGATGCCGCCGAGAATGCCTGGCTTGTCGGCCGGCGGCGGAAGATTGCTTCGTGATCCGTCCGCTTCCGCCACGCGTTTCTGGAATGCGATGGCGGGCTTGTAGAACATGTGGGAAAACTTGGACCAGGGCACCGATCCAAAGAGCACCGTGGTGGCGACGGCATAAAGGCCGAGGAAGATATCGGCCGCAGGACTTCCCGCCGTCTGCAGGAGTCCCCAGATGAAGGCCGTCGTGGTGCTGGCCAGAAGCGAGAGGATGAAGAGGTCGGCGCGCATGATTCGCCACGGGGAATGGCCTTCGGCGGCCACGTCAACCCGGATGAAGAACCAGAACCAGTAGCCGCCGCCGCAGACCATCACGATGCCGACATACCAGAGCAGTGGCCAGATGGCGGGAGTCGGCGTGGCCGCGGTCGGGTAGCCGAAGACCATGACGAGGGTGGCCGTGAGATAGGCCACGAATCCGTACATGGTCAGCAGGTGCGCAATCCTGCGGCGCAGGTTGCAGAATTCACCGGAAGCCAGCACCTCGACCGCGGAGGTCTGGACTGCGAGGGACACCATGCGGGCTGTGCTGACCGGCCGGTCGCCCCGGTTTCTGGCGCGACGCCAGTTGTCAAAGAAGTACCTGGCACTCCTCTTGTGGAGGACATCGAACAGGGTTCCCCCTGCGACCAGCAGGATCATGATGACGACATAGGTCTGCGTGACTGCAGACGCGACGGGAAGTACTGCAAAGGGGTTGCTGGAGAACATCATGCGTCCCTGGTTGGAGCGAAAGCGAAGACGGGCGGCAGCACCGGTCCCCGACGCTCGTCGCGGGCCTGTGTCGCTGTCCGGGATTTCGCCGCGTGCGCGCTTGAGTCGGGCACGCCTGACGTCGGATCAGCCGGCATGACGCCATCCTTCCATGCTCTTTGCGTCGCGAGTATCCCGCCAGCCGGATCGGAGGGAAACGACGGCGTCACTGTGACTCCTTTCTTCCAGATTGGCAAGATGCGGCGCCTCGGCGGATCAGTCTTCCGGAGCATGCAAGCGACAACAACAAATGCCCGATCACGGCGGAAGTTTCAAACAGTGAGGGCGCCTGCCCCTTCTTCTTCCGGGGGCGTTGCGGCATTGCAGAACAGGTCCTGACCGGATATCTGATCGCTTGCCACCCGTGGAGAGACAGCCCGCCATGTCGAACCTGGTCCTCCCGCATGGCGGCGGCGCACTGACGCCCCTGTTGCTCCCTGCATCCGAGATCTCAGGCGAGATTGAACGTGCCCGCCGACTCGTCAAGGTGCCGCTAAGCAGCAGGGAGATATCGGATCTCTTCATGCTGGCCATGGGCGCCTACACGCCGCTGGCGGGTTTCATGGGGAGAGATGACTGGCACCGCTGTTGCGTTGACATGGCGACATCCGACGGCGTTTTCTGGCCGATTCCCATTACCGTGTCCTGCGACGAGGATCACGCCGGTGGCATCCGTATCGGCGACGAGGTCGCCCTCATGGATGGCGAGACCGGGGACATCCTTGCGATCCAGACGGTCAACGACAAGTACGCCATTGACCGGGAACTGGAGTGCCGGGAGGTCTTTCGCACGAACGATCCCGCTCACCCCGGTGTCGGCAAGGTCCTGGAACAACCCGCGATCAACCTGGGCGGTCCGGTCGTGGCGCTCAGCGAGGGTCACTTTCCCCAGACCTACGCGGGGCTTTACCTCAGGCCGGCGCAGACAAGGGCCATGTTCGAGGCCAATGGGTGGTCCAGGGTCGCGGCCTTCCAGACCCGCAATCCGATGCATCGCAGCCATGAACACCTGGCCAAGATTGCCGTCGAGATCTGCGACGGGCTTCTCATTCATCAGGTGCTCGGCGCTCTCAAGCCAGGCGACATTCCGGCGGACGTGCGGGTCGACGCGATCAACGCGCTCGTCAGGAACTATTTCGTGCCCGGCACAGTCATCCAGGCCGGTTATCCCATCGAGATGCGCTATGGCGGCCCGCGCGAGGCGCTGCTGCACGCAGTCTTTCGCCAGAACTTCGGATGCACCCATCTCGTGGTTGGCCGCGACCATGCCGGCGTCGGGAACTTCTACGGCCCGTTCGACGCCCACAACATCTTTGATAGCCTGCCGGCCGGCAGCATGGAGATCCAGCCGCTCAAGATCGACATCACCTTTTTCTGCTACAAGTGCGGCATGGCCACCGGAAAGACCTGCCCGCACGGGGAAGAGCACCGACTGGCGATATCCGGGACCCGGTTGCGCGCCATGTTCGCCAATCACGAACCCATTCCCGAAGAGTTCAGCCGGCGCGAGGTGATCGATGTGCTGCAGGCCTATTACGACGGCCTTGACTGACAGCGGGCTTCACCGGCGCGGGCGCGGAGAGAGCCGCACCACGGTCGACATGAACAAATTCGTCGAATCTTCGCGGACACGGGGTGGGCTTGCGCGCATGGTGCTCCGGCGCCGATATGTGTGTTTTCGCCGGGACCGGCACGCAGTGGACTGTCCGCGGCGGACGACTGTTTTGCTTTGCCGGCTTTCGTCGGCACGGGCACGGAGTGAAGGCTGAATGATCATCGCCCAGATCAGCGATACCCACATCGAGGCACCAGCGTCGCAAGGGCCAGCCGGCGCCGGTCGGGCGTGCAGCCTGAGGCAGTGCGTCGCCGATATCAATCGGCAGCATGTCGATGCGGTCGTCCACACGGGAGACTGTGTCCATCAGGGCGACCCCGGAGCCTATGCGCACCTGCGCGAAATCCTGGACGATTTGTGCGCACCCCTCTTTGTCGTTCCCGGCAACCGTGACCGGCGGGTTGAACTGCAGGACACTTTCGAACATCTCGCTTCGTTGCCCCCGCCCGGCGGTTTTCTCCACTACGCGATCGACGGGTTTCCCATGCGCCTGATCGCGCTCGACTCGGTGATGGACGGCGAACGCAAGGGAGTCTTTTGTGAGCACCGGCGCCGCTGGCTCGACGAGACGCTGGGCAGTCAGCCTGACACACCGACAATCCTCTTCGTGCATCACCCGCCCTTCGATATCCCACCGCACTATATCGGGGGCTACAGGCGTGCCAACGAGGCGACAGAATTCGAAGCGCTTGTCGCGCGTCACTCCCAGGTCGTCAGGCTGCTGTGCGGTCATGTCCATTGCTTTCACCGGCAATCCTGGGGCGGCACCGTCGCCACATCGATGCCAAGTGTGGCGGTCGATCTGCGCAAGGGCGTCCATTGCGGTATCGGGTCGCGGCCGCTCTACTGTCTGCACGCCACCACTGACGACATGAATGTCACCACGGCGACCAGGATTGTTCCGTCATGACAACCATAGGTTGCCGATGACGGCGTGAAGAGCCTCCGGGGGTCACCCGACCCGGCTGAGAACGAGATTGTGATGGTCGTCCCTGGCGGCCGACCAGCCGTGCGGAACCATGATGGTGGCCGTCTCGTCCTCGATCAGCGCCGGTCCGGCACGCGCCTCGCCGGGGGGCATGGCGCTGCGGCGGGCGATGACGCCGTCGCGCCATCCTCCCTGATCGTGGTAGCGCCAGGGCGTGAAGGGGATATGCCTTTCGTCCGGGTCTTCGGTCAGCACCGGCGCCTCCTCGAGGGGCGCCGATACACCGAGCCGGAAGGCGACGATCTCGATGGGTCCGCAGGCATCCCCGCCATGCATGAAGACCCTGTGATGCTCATGGGCAAAGAGTGTTCTCAAGCCTTCCGCCGTCAGGCCTGACGGCGGATCGACGGGAACCGCGACCTCGAATGCCTGGCCGACGAATCGCATGTCGGCAAAGAAGGAAAAGCGCGGGTGGGGGCCGAGACCCATCAGGACAAAGCGTTCGCGCGCATGCTTCGTCATGGCGCGATAGACCTCTGCGATGGCGCCGGGTGCCGCATCGTCGAGGCGCATCGCGCGGGTGACCGTGAAGAACTGCTGATAGTCGGAGGCGATGAGACCGTAGGCCGACAGGACGCCGGCATGGGGTGGCACGATAACGGTGGTCATGCCGAGGTCTGCGGCAACATGGGCCGCGTGGAGGGGGCCGGCGCCGCCGAAGGCGACAAGGGCGTGGTCTCTGGGATCCTTTCCGCGCTCCGTGGAGACAAGCTGCATGGCGCGCACGATGGAGGCGTCAGCGACCCGGATGGCCGCATCGGCAATATCCTCGAGGCCGATGGCAAGGGCGTCTGCCAGGGGCCGGAAGGCCTCGCGCGGCGCCTGCCCATCGATGGCCATGCGTCCGCCGAGAAAGGATTCGGGTCTCAGGGTGCCGCGAATCACATGGGCATCGGTCACCGTCGGGCGTGTTCCGCCACGGCCATAGCAGGCCGGACCGGGATCAGCTCCGGCACTCACCGGACCGACGCGCAGCATGCCCCCGTCATCGATCCAGATGATCGATCCGCCGCCGGCGCCAATCGTGTTGATGTCGATGATCGGCGTGCGTACAGGAAGGCCGTCAAGAGAGAATTCGGCGGTGATCCGAGGTTCCCCGGCGGTCACGAGACAGACGTCGGTGGACGTTCCGCCCATGTCGAGGGTCACGAGATCCCGGTAGCCCGATCTGGCGGCCTGGCGGATGGCGCCGGTGACGCCCGCTGCCGGTCCCGAGAGAAGCGACGTGATCGCGTTGCGTCTCATGCCCTCGGCCGGCAGGCGGCCGCCGTTCGACTGCATGACGGAAAACCGTCCGGTGAAACCGTCCTGCGCAAGGCGTGTCTCGAAGCGTTCGAGGTAGCGGTTGATGACCGGCTGGACATAGGCCGACAGCGTCGTTGTCGAGGCCCGCTCGTACTCCCGGAACTCCCTTGTGACAGCTGATGAGCAGGTGATCTCGATATCCTGACAGGTGCGGGCAATGATCGACTGCAGTTCCTCCTCGTGGGCCGGATTGGCGTAGCCGTTCAGCAGGCAAATGGCGACCGCCTCATAGCCGCCCTCGCGAAGACGGGGAACAAGGTCGCGTTCGACGGCTGCGGCGTCGAGCGGCGCGAGGACGCTGCCGTCGGCGAGAATCCGTTCCGCCACCTCGAATGAATCCTGCCGGCGGACCACCGGTTGCGGCTTGCGGTAGGCAAGATCGTAGACGCGGCTGCGGTTGTGCCGCTGCATGATGAGGATGTCGCGGAACCCACTGGTCGTGATGAAGGCGACCCGCGCACCCTTGCGCTCGAGCACCGCGTTGGTTGCGATCGTCGAGCCATGCACGAGGTCATCGATGCCGCCTACCGGCACCGTCGATTCGATGATCGCATTGAACGCGCCCTCGTCCGGTCTTTCAGGCACGGATGGCACCTTGGCAATGGTGATGGCGCCTTCGGCGTCAATCGCCACCAGGTCGGTAAAGGTTCCCCCGACCTCGACTCCCACACGCATGGCGCAATCCCCGGCTACCCGACGGTGCAGTGTAGCCGATGAGCGCCGGCACGTATCACAGTGTCACCGTCGGCAACGCCGCCTCGCCATGAGGATTGGCTTGCAACATCACTGGGCGACGACGGCAGACTGGCTGAAGGTGCCCTCGTCTGTCGAAGAGCCCACGCCCATCCCTGGTGCGGTGCCTGCACGAGCGCGAGGACTGGCGCAACGCGAAGGCGAACCGGCAGAAGGCAGGAGGCGAAAATCCTCTGGAACGACGGAGCAAGCGAACCACGTTTCTCCGCGAGCCGCGCGTCCGGACCCCAAGGTCTTCAGGCTGCCCTGCGTGTCGCTGCAGGGTCGTGTCGACGGCCCGGTCATCACGCTTGCTCCCGCAGCCAATCCTTTGCGTCATCAGCGGAGCCGTGATGGTGAGCATGCGCGGGCTGACCGAGCCCGACGCGCCCGTCATCAGGGGCGCGCATGGGGGTAGTCCATCGCGATGCGCCCCGGGGTGATCAGCTCTTCTTCACGATCGTGCCGGATCGCCTCGAGAGGGCGGTCGCCGGGGACGCCGTATCCACCGCCGCCGCCGGTGTGAATGGTGAGGATGTCGCCCTTCTGCAAGGTCATCCCGGCCTTGGAGCTGACCGGCATGACCTCTCCGTCGCGCAGCACGTGGCACGAGCCGGGGACGCCGTCACCGCCGCCAAAGAGCCCGGCCGGAGCGATACGGAAACGGTCTGCATAGATGGCAAAGACGACGTTGTCGCGGGTGATTTCGTAGGCGCGGGTGAATCCCAGACCGCCCCGGCAGCGCCCGGCTCCTGCGGAGTCGGGGAGCAGAGCGTAGTCGATGACCCGGAAGTAGTCGTATTCCATGTCGAGGGCCTCGACGGGGGTGTTGGAGCAGTTCGACAGGGGGCTGTCGATGGCGTCGCAGCCGTCGGCCTCCAGGGATGCGCCATAGCCGCCACCGAAGATCTCCACGTATACCCTGTATCCGCTGTTCGTGAGATGGGACAGAGCGAAGACGGCGGTGGTGTCGAAGCCGCAGGCGATCACCCGGTCGGGGGCTGCCCTGGCCAGGGCCTTCATGACCGCATTGAACACGCGATAGGCAGGCTCCATACGTGCCCGGACCGGCGCAGGCGGCTTCGGATTGAGCAGCGATCCATAGGGTGCGGTGATGGTGAACGGTCGTTTGACCCCCTCGTTGAAGGGCACGTCGGCGCTTGTCAGCACCGACTTGACGCAGGCAAGAGCGGCCGAGACCGTGGAGGAAAAAGGGCAGTTGAGATTGCGCGCCACCTGGGGCGCCGTGCCGTCGAATGAGATGTCGAGGTGATCTCCCTTGACGGTGACGGTGGCCTTCACCGGCAGCGGGCGGTCATCAATCCCGTCGTCATCGACTGCATCCTCGCCTTCGTAGGTGCCATCGGGGATCGTGCCGATCGATGCCCTGACCCGGCGTTCCGAGTAGTCGAGCAGTTCTGCCATGCTTTCGGCCAGCGCATCCGGGCCGAACTTCGTCGCCAGTTCCTTCAGGCGCAGGCCGCCCATGGCATTGGCGGCAAACTGCGCGTTGAAGTCGCCGATGGTGAGCTGCGGCACGCGGATGTTCGCTGCAACGAGTCGCTCGAAACGGCCACCGTTCCAGTCGCGCTCCATGTTGTAGCACGATGGAGGAATCTGCAGGCCTTCCTGATAGATGTCCGAGGCATCGGCGTTCAGTCCCGGGGCGCCGCCGCCAAGATCGAGATGGTGTGCCACCGAGGCGCCAAAGCCGATGATCCGGCCCTCGAAGAAGACGGGCGAAAAGATGAAGACGTCGGGAAGATGCTGACCACCGTTGAAGGGGTCGTTGGTGATGTAGAAATCGCCCGGTTGAAGAGAATCGACGGGGTGCGTTTCGGCACAGGGAACAAAGGTCATCTTCATCGGGCCGAGTTGCATGGGAATGAGTTCGGCCTGGGCGACGACATTCCCGTCCCGGTCGAGCAGCGCCGCCGAGGCGTCCTGCGCTTCCCTGACGATCGTCGAGTAGGCGCTGCGGATAAGCTTGGCGCCCATTTCCCGCGCCGCCGCGATGATGCTCTGGCTGATCACCGCATAGTCCACAGGATCGAGCGGCATGACTCGCAACCTCCCTTGTGCCGACACTGGCATAGCCTTTCCCAACATCGTCGTCGACCTCAAGCGGCTTGCCTGCCACGGTGCCCGACACGGGCCAGGTCGATCAGGACATTCTGCAGAAGCCGGCCCGCTGCTGCCTTCACGCGGCTGGTGCATGGTGACTGTCCGCGAGCGGCGCGCCCGACTATCTTCGACAATGGCGGGGCGCATACGCTGTACCAATGGCATGGGGTGTCAGGGACGCGTGCACACAAGCGGCTCATGATTTTCCGGGCATGCCGGTGCCTGCTATCGTGGAAGGAGAGCGGGTGGCCGTTGCGTGCGTCGCCATCGGCGTGACAGGGAGGGTTTTCATGAGCGAAGGCGGTCATGTGACGGTCGTCGGCGCCGGTGTTGTCGGCGTGGCGACGGCTCTTTGCCTTGTCCGCGACGGGTTTGACGTGACCGTGATCGATCGCGACGGACCCGGCGAAAACTGTTCCTTCGGCAATGCCGGCATCATCTGTGATTCGGCCTCGGCCATGCCGCTGCCGTCACCGCAGATCGTCCGGCGGCTGCCCCGCATGCTGATGGATCGCGAGAGCAGTCTTCACATTCGCTGGAGCTATCTGCCGGCGCTGATGCCCTGGCTCCTCGTGTTCATGAAGAGCGCCCGCACTCGGCAGCGGCTGCACAACGCACGTGCGTTCTACGCTCTTCTCGACGGCGCCGTGGCATCCTGGGAGCGCCTTGTCGACGGAACGCAGGGAGCGGCGCTGATCCGCAAGCGCGGCCTTGCCATCGTTTACGAGACGGAACAGGGCTTTGCCTCGGCAGCCGGGGACCGCGCCACGTTGCGTGAATTCGGCGCCGACATCACTGAACTTGACGGTGCCGAAGTACGCCAGAGCGAGCCGCAGCTCTGCGATACCGTGACGGCCGCAACCTTTCTCCCCAGGGTCAATCACACGGTCAATCCCTACCGGCTCACAAAGGCGGTGGCCGACAGTGTCGTTGTTGCAGGAGGTACGGTCGAGACGGCGACGGTGACGGGGATCGAGGTGAGCGACGGCCGCGTGCAGGGGCTGCGAACCACCGCGGGCGACAGGAAGGTCGACCGCCTGGTTGTGTGTGCAGGAGCCTGGTCGGGGCGTCTTGCCAGGATGCTTGGCATCCGCGTCCTGCTCGATACCGAGCGGGGATACCACACCGTGTTCCACGGTCTCGACAGCGGACTGCGTCTGCCGCTCATTCATGGAGAACAGGGTTTCGGCATGAATCAGATGGACGAGGGGCTCCGCATTGCCGGCAGTGTCGAGTTGGCCGGCATCGATGCCCCCGCCGACTACAGGCGTGCCGACATCCTGGGCGAAAGGGGACGCGGTATCCTGCGCGGCTTCAAGCCCGAACCTGCGGCCAGGACCACCCGATGGATGGGTCGCCGGCCAACCCTGCCCGACTACCTCCCGGCGCTCGGCAAGGTCGCCGGCCTCGACAACACATGGTTCAACTTCGCCCACCAGCACCTCGGGCTCACCCTCGCGGCGCGCAGCGGCGAGGTGATGACGCGCCTCGTGGCAGGCCGCGATCCCGGTCTTGACCTTGCCGCGTTCAGGCCGGACCGTTTCCACCGGTGATGTGCGCAGACCAGGTGTCATGAGCCGCGCCTTTGTCCGGGAGCCGGATGCCGACAGCACCGTCGATGTTCTGCCCGCATTGCCCCAGGAGCCGGTTCCCAACTATGTCACTGCGAAAGGCATGGCCATGCTCGAGGAGTGGCGCGGCCGCCTGCGCCGGGAACGTCAGGTTCTGGAGGCAGACCAGACCAGCATGGTCGCCCGCAGCCAACTGGCGCATGTCAGGCGTGATCTTCGCTATGTGGAGGGACGGATCGACCATGCCGTGGTCGTGGATCCGGCCGGACAGCCTCCTGGCGTCGTGGCGTTCGGCGCCCGGGTTGATGTGCTCGACGAACACGCAGAGCCCCACGCATGGCACATCGTCGGCGAGAACCAGGCCGACATCGACAAGGGCATGGTGAGCTGGGTCTCACCCCTGGCCCGGGCGCTCATCGGCGCCCGGGTGGGCGACACCGTCACCTGGCGGCGCCCGGCAGGCGACCGCGAACTCGAGATCACCGCCATCAGCTACGTGTAGCGCGCCCGTGTCGAATCGTGGCCTTTGCGGATGTTCGGCCGCACCATGTGCAAGAGGATTGGCGTGAATCCTGTACGAAGCGCAGCGAACCGGTATCGGCAGCGCGCGACGGGACCGTGCCTCGTGGTTCACAGCCACGTTCTCTGGCGGAGGCGAGGGATTCTTGATTCAGGGAAAAGCAATGTTATAATGTTACGTACAAACGCCTGTTGGCATCCACAACCATTCATACCCGGAGCCGGAATGAACACTCGTTTTCTCACCGCTGTCGCCCTGGTGGTCACAGCCTTCAGTGCGACACTGGCATACGCACAGACGATCACGGTCACGGACGTGCTGGATCGCAAGGTCGAGGTCACCGCAGAACCGCAGCGCATTCTCCTCGGGTTCTACTTCGAGGACTTCTTTGCCGTTGGTGGGCCGCAGGCCTATGACCATGTTGTCGCCATCTCACGTGACGCATGGGAAAGCTGGCGGAATTTTCAGTGGCAAGCGTACACGCGCGCCGTCCCACGCATTGCCGAGATCACCGATGTGGGCGAGGTCGACGCCGGCACCTTCTCCCTCGAGGTTGCAATCGATACGAGACCCGATGTCGCCATCATCGCTGCCTGGCAGTACGGCGCGCTTGGCGAAATGGTTGGCCGTCTCGAAGAGGCTGGCATCCCCGTCGTGGTGCTCGACTACAACGCCCAGGAGGTGGAAAAACATGTCGCGTCGACGCTGGCGCTGGGCGCGATTCTCGGAACACAGGAGCGAGCGCAGGAACTGGCGCAGTTGTATGCCAGCGCCGTTGCCGACGTTGAGGCGCGCGTTGCCGGGGTCGGCGAGCGGCCGAAGGTCTATCTCGAACTGGGGCGCAAGGGCGCCGGTGAGGTTGATCTCTCCTGGGGCGATGTCATGTGGGGGCGCCTCGCGGAGACCGCGGGCGGCATCAACATTGCCAAGGGTCATGTCGCCCGCTGGGCGCCGCTCAGTCCGGAGCATGTGCTGGCGCAGAACCCGAAGGCCATCTTCCTGCCCGGCTCTGGCTGGGTTGGCCAGGACGAGGCGGTGTCGATGGGTCCGGGCATCGATGCGTCCATACCCCATGCCCGCATGGAGCCCTATCTGGGGAGACCCGGCTGGAGCGGGCTTGATGCCGTCAAGTCGCGACAGGTCCACGCTCTCTATCATGGCGGCGCCCGTACGCTTTATGATTTTGCGTTCCTGCAGTACATCGCCAAGACGCTGCATCCCGAGCTTTTCGAAGATGTCGATCCGCAGGCCAATCTGGAGGCATTCTTCCGCGACTACATGCCGATCCCCCTCAGCGGTACCTACATGACCAAGCTGCCGTGACAGGCGGCGCGGTCGGTGCGGCGCCCGCCTACAGGGCGCTGACACTGCGCCGGCTGCTCTGTCTCGGGGGAGGGTTTGCTTTGCTCGCGGCGGGGTTCGTCGCCGACTTGCTGACGGGACCGGCCTTTCTGAGCGTCGGTGATGTCCTGTCGGCTCTCGTGGCGCATGCTTCCACGGACCCGGCCGTCATGGTGATTGTCTGGGATCTGCGTCTGCCGATGTCGCTGATGGCGATCCTGGTCGGGACCGGATTGGGCGTCGCCGGGGTGGCGATGCAGACCATTCTCGGCAATCCGCTCGCGAGCCCTTACACGCTGGGGATTTCGGCGGCGGCCGGGTTCGGCGCCGCGACGGTCATCCTGACCGGCGTCACCCTGCCGATTCTCGCCTGGTTGACGGTGCCCCTCGCGGCGTTTGCCGCGTCGCTCGTGGCAACGGCGATTGTCTACGGCTTTGCCCGCATGCGCGGCATGTCGGCCGAGGTGATGGTTCTCGCGGGCATCGCCACACTGTTCCTGTTCCAGGCGCTCCAGTCCCTTGTCCAGTACCTTGCCTCACCCGAGGTGCTCCAGGCGATCGTCTTCTGGATCTTCGGTTCGCTTCTCAAGGCATCGTGGACGAATCTGCCCATCGTCACGGTGATCATCGGGCTGTCGCTGATCCTGCTGTCAGGGGATCTCTGGCGCCTGACCGCGCTGCGGCTGGGCGACGATCGCGCCGCTGCATTGGGGGTCGACGTGCGCAGCCTGCGCATCAGGGTTCTGGCTGTTGTCGCCCTGTTGACCGCAGGCGCGGTCGCCTTTGTCGGCACGATCGGCTTCATCGGATTGATGGCGCCCCACATCGCCCGCGGGCTGGTGGGTGAAGATCAGCGATTCCTGATGCCGTTTGCAGCGACAGTCGGCGCGCTGGTGATGATCGGCGCATCGCTTCTCTCGAAGCTGCTTGCGCCGGGCTCGGTGATTCCGATCGGAATTGTCACGGCGGTCATCGGAGTCCCGTTTTTGTTCCTGCTCATTATGCGCGGCAGGAGCTGGCGATAGACGGACTCACGACATACGCACTCGCGTCCGGTTATGCCGGTACGGCGGTCATTCTCGATGTCTCGGTGGATTTGCCAAGCGGCTCCGTCACGGCGTTGATCGGTCCCAACGGGACCGGAAAATCGACCCTGCTGCGCGCCATCGCCGGGCTGCATGCGCACGCGGGAAGCGTGACCATCGGCGCGTGCACCGTGGACAGGGTCGAGCGCCGCGCCGCGATTGCCTACATGCCGCAGGACAACACTGCCACGTCTTCGCTCACGGCGATCGAGGTTGTCCTGCTTGGGCGGCTGCGTTCGCTCGGGCTCAGAGTGCCTGGAACTCTTGTCGAGGAGGCCGAGGCCATGCTGGCCCGCTTTGGTGTGGCGACGCTGGCCGGTCGCACGCTGGATGCCATCAGCGGAGGCCAGCGACAGCTCGTCTTCCTGGCGCAGGCCCTGTTTCGACAGCCTCGCGTGCTGCTTCTTGACGAACCGACCGCGTCCCTGGACCTGCGCCACCAGCTGCTGGTCCTCGAAGCCGTCAGCGAGGCCGCGAAGAAGGACCGGATCGTCGTCGCTGTTGCCATGCATGATCTGTCGCTTGCCGCGCAGTTTGCCGACAGCTTCATCCTGCTGTCGGGAGGTCGCGTGGAAGCGACGGGTTCGGCCCGCGACGTCCTCGTCCCGGACCGGCTCGCCAGGGTCTTCGGAGTGCAGACTGAAGTGGTCGTGGGCGGCGATGGAAAACCGCGTGTCGTGCCGTTGAGGCCTTCACCGCAGCGGCCGGACGCGCCCTGGAACGGGCAAGAGACCGCCCCGTAACCTGGTGGCACAACCCCATCCTGCACGCTGCCGGTCTCGATCAGGCGGACCGCCCCGTAGTCTGATGGCACCACCGCGAACAGCCATCGTGCCGATGACATCTCGTCCCGGGAACGTGCCGGCATGCGATCCACGGATTTTCGCGCAGTCAGCCGGTCCAGGAGCGATGACGTCCGTCTCCCGTTGGCCCGGCATGTGCCGGTCGCAAGCGACACTCCCGTGGCCATTGGATCCATGGTTCGGTGACCCTCGCGATGATGTGGTCACGCAGCGAGAGAGCGCAGAACCTCTTCGTCGATCATGACGCCAAGTCCCGGCGCCCGGGGAAGGCTGGCCCTGCCCTCGTGGATGACATGGTCGCAGGTGGCGAACCGGGCGCCAAGCTCAAGGTAGTCGTAGTAGAGTTCCGCATGAATGGAGTTCGGCATCACGGCGCAGGCATGCAGCATGGCGGCGAAGGCCACGGTCGTGCTGTTCCAGCAGTGGGGCGACATGAGGACCGAATGGGCGTTCGCCATGGCGCCAATCTCGAGCATCGTGATGATGCCGCCGGCGCCGGCGATGTCGGGGTTGAGGATGTCGGCCGCCCTTCTGTCGAGGAGGTTGCGGTAATGAGGCAGGCCCGCCTGGCGTTCCCCGGTGGTGATGCGCGCCGTCGTCAGGGCACGGAATTCGGCGAGACCGTCAAGGTCGTCCCCGGCGAGCGGCTCCTCGATCCAGAACGGTGCATAGGGTTCGAACAGACGGGCGGCGCGAAGCGCGTGGCGACGGTCCTTCTGGACGGCGAAGTCGAGCATGATGTCGACATCCGGGCCGACCGCTTCGCGAGTCAGGCGCACGCAGGTTTCGGCATCCTCCAGGGTGGGTTGGCGCAGGGGATAGATCTTGACGGCGCCATAGCCTTGCGAACACATCATCGCGCAACGCTCGGCAATGGCCTGCGGCGTCTGAACCGGTGCGTCCCAGGCGTTCGCGCAGACCGGCACACCGTCGATGAGGGCGCCGCCAAGCATCGCATGCACGGGCATCTGCGCCGATTTTCCGGCGAGATCCCAGAGTGCGATCTCGATGGCGCTCGTCGCCGCCGCATAATCGATCCCGGGATGCCTGGAGGACATGGGTTGTGCGATGTGATGCAGGAAGGCGCGCGGGCTGGCGTGCGGCATGTCCTTGAGCGCCTCGCCCAGGGCGACGATGATCGCGCACGTCGCACGTTCCCGGTGGGTGAGGGCATAGGCTTCGCCCCAGCCGGTGAGACCGTCGTCCGTCTCCAGCTTGACGAACACCGTGATCCGGCCTTCGGACCAGCCGTCCGAACTCGCTCTGGGAGCGACCAGAAACGGCGTCAGGCCGATAATCTTCATGCCTGTGCTCCCGACTGACCCCGGACCCCTCGCGCGCCAGCCCGACCAGGACCCGCCTGTCCGACAATAAGGAGAAATGATTCCATGCGGAACTGCGGCCAGGACTTTCCCACGCTATGGTTGACGGGGCAGATTTGCGATGACTGGGGGACGGTTCGGCACGTTTTCGCGCGAGCTGGTGTGGAGGCCGGTATCGCGTTTCCCCTGGTGGAAGGGTTGAGCGGCGATCTCGGGTTTCGCTATCGGCACGGTCCGGCGCGGGCAACGGCCAAGATTGATGTCACCGGCTACGGCGTTTCCACCGGCGCGACCTGGCGCGAAGCCGGCTGCAGGCCGGGTTTTCCAAGTACGACGTCGATGCCTCGACAACCGCGCGGGGCATGCTGATCAAGGGTGCAGAAGTTTCCGGTCTTGCGTTCCGCACCCAAGGTGGATACCGCCACCAGGTGGACAAGTCCATGGTTCTGACGCCGCTGGCATGGGGCGCACATGCGCGGGTGGAAATGCCGGTCGTTACCGACCGGCTGTCCAACCGGCTCGAGATCAAGGACGGCACCCGGACCGCCATCGGCGCGGGCTTGACCGGGTTTCCGCGTATCGTCCTCGCAACTGCTTTTGGAAGTCTCCGATGCCGTGATATGGTCGAGCCATATCCGCGAGTCGGCACGACAGCGATGAAGACAACTCTCAATCTGAATGATCAGGTTCTGCGCCAGGCCAAGGGCCGGGCAGCCCGCGACGGGATCACGCTGACGAGATTCGTCGAAGACGCTCTCAGGGAGCGACTTGCTGCGGCACATGACCGCAAGAAGCCGTTCCGCATGCGGCTGAAGTCTGTCAGGGGGAACCGGCCTCCCAACGTCGATATCAGCGACCGGGATGCGCTGTATGATGTGATCGACCGGACGTGATAAAGGCGGTGTCATCATCATGGACCGCGGCATCGCCACCCAGGCCAACCTCGCTTGGCTGCGCCGCGAGGGTTACCGCTATCTCGTCGTCTCCCGCGACACCACACGGGTGTTTGACGCCACCCGGGAACTCACCACGGTGGTGACGGCGTCCCGGCAGGCGGTGGATGTCTACACCGACGAAGTCGACAGTCAGGAAGAGGACGGCACGCCCTGCAGGGAGGTTCTCCTGCGCTGTCACTCGACGGCTCGCGAGGCCAGGGAACGGGGCATCCTGGAGCGCTTCCAGCGGCGCTTCGAGGAGGGCCTGAAGAAGCTCGACGAGGGGCTTTCCAAGCCCAGGACCCGCAAGGCCCTTGACCACATCCAGCGCCGCATCGGACGCCTCGAAAAGGCGAACGCCCGTGTTGCCCGCCATGATGAGATCACCGTCACCCCCGATGACGAGGGAAAGAAGGCCGTTGCCATCTCCTGGACATGGAAGCCGACCGAGGGGTCCATGATGAGCCACCCGGGCGTCTCCTGCCTGCGCACCAACATCCTCGACCTCGACGCCGAGACCCTGTGGCGCACCTATGTCACCCTCACCGACGTCGAGGCCGTGTTCCGCTCGCTCAAGTCCGAGCTCGGGCTGCGCCCCATCTTCCATCACAAGCAGCGCCGCGCCGACGGCCACCTCTTCATCTCCGTCCTCGCCTACCAGGCCGTGCAGCTCCTGCGCACGCGCATGAAGCGGGCCGGCGCGTCAGACAGCTGGTCCACCATACGCCATGCCCTGAGGCCCCTGCAGCGCACCACCACCACCTTCACCCGCCAGGACGGACACACACTGCACGTGCGCAAGACGGCGCTGCCCGACGACCAGCAGGCTGTCATCATCTGAGCCATGGGCATCGCCCCGCCGCCGCGCAACGTCCACAAGACCATCGTGTGAACCGGCCATCACGCCTGAGCCTGCACAGCGGCCACTGAGCCGCACGATCCCACTTGTCGTGCCACTGCGAATCTTACCCCACTGATTCTCAATCGTTTTTTGCACCCAATGTTAAAGATGGGATAACGCCGAGGCTCGCGAGTGTAGCGCGCTGGCTTCATGGTAAGGCGGATGAATTCAAGAATGTTCGTTCGATTTTCTTGGCGTTCTGGCAGTTAACGAACGCGTTGAAAATACGGATGCGCTTGGTGATGGGCCCGGGATCTGCCATCTTGCTGGAGGCAAGAAGATGTTGAATCTCCGAGCCGGTAAGACCAGCGCTTGTGTCGCCGAGCGCACTCGCGATTGCTTCCAATTGATCCTGAGTGAAGACCGCCATCCTCGTCCAGTTCCTTGTTGCGACAGCGTCGGTAGATGCCAAGTCGCGTCAGCCCGGACCGCTCACCAATCCCTCAATCGTGGAGATGGAATCCATCGCATATTTGAATGAAGGCAATCACTTAGATACACCGATGAGACCACCCGGTAACGATGCAATGTACAGCATAGCAGTTGGAGTGTGAAGGCCTCGGTCGCCACCGGAGCTTGTTCGAAGTAAGTTCGTGACCGTATGACATCCGATGGCGTTGCGCCTCTGTTGTGCGAGGCCAACAGGCTCTCCAATGTCGTGTGGCGTGATGCCGATGTCCTTTTCGATCACTGCGATCTCAAGCGCATCGAGCACGATGTGACGACCCTGATGGCCCAGCACATCACCACGCTGGCCCTAGGGTAGGAGGATCTCAACTCTCAACGATCATGACCATCTGCTCAGGCGACCCCTTCTTGGCCCTGGCCTGCGGGATCGACGATGTTAAAGGAGAGAGTCACCTGCGCGAGATCGACCGCGGTCATGTGCAGGCGAGAACCAGTAGGCTTTGAAGCTATCTCGGCTTTGCGGGAGCACCAACACGGTATTGCACTCAACCGACGGATTCTTTCTGTTGCAGTCCCGGAGACGAGCATGAATACTGCGGTGTTGGTCCGACCCCAGCGGCAAACTTTGCCTGAAGCGGATCTAGAAGGAACTCGTCCAAACACCAAGCATCGCCAAGTGCCAAAGACACAAGAAGGGCCGTTCAACTTTGCGCTGGGCGATGTTCTGCGGACCAAGCACCCACGCTGGCCGGACTCAATCGGGGTAGAGCAGACAGGCGTTCTCGAGGATGCGCCCGGGAAACGGCCGGACATCATAGTCCGCCATCCTGACGGCCTTCCTGTGGCTGTGGAAACTGAGTTCGCGCCGGCACGCACGGTCGAAGGCGATGCCTGTGATCGCTTGGGCCAAACCCTGCTGCAAGACGGCCGCATCATAGAGCAATCCATCGCCCTGCGCATACCGGCCAACCTTTCAACCGCGCCCCAACACGAGCTTGAACGTCTGCTCCAAGATGCAGAACTCGAGTTCTGCGTGTTTTCGGGAAGTCCAAAAGCACCGGATCGTTGGCCGAAAACCGGTTGGATCAAAGGACACATTGATGATCTCGCCGCCTTCATCGAGCATGCCGCGCTGTCCGAGGATCGAATTGCTCGCGGCATGCGGATTCTGGAAGAAGGGATAGGCCAAGCCGCCACGCAACTGCGCGATGAGTGCGTAAACGCACCGGACACGCTTGAGTCTATTGCCCGCGAATTGCATCAGAAGGACGGCGAGCAGACCTCTCGGATGGCAATGGCCATCCTCGCCAATGCCCTCACATTCCACACGGCCATTGCGGGATCTCTCGGGATCGAGACCGTAGACCAGAGTAGGGGCATTGGCTTCCGTCTTTCCAAGAGCAGAATTCTGGCAGCCTGGCACCACATTCTCACCAACATCAACTACTGGCCGATCTTTCGCATCGCCTCGGACATTCTGCTGCCAATCCGTGACGGAACGGCGCAACGGATACTTGATCGGCTTGCAATGGTGGCCAACGAACTGGACGCACTGGGTGCGACCAGCCAGCGCGACCTGTGCGGGCGAATGTTCCAGCGCCTGATCACCGATCGCAAATTCCTGGCAACCTTCTACACCCTGCCGTCTTCAGCCGCCCTCCTTGCCGAACTGGCCGTGTCACGCCTCAATGTGAACTGGTCGGACGCCGAAGCCGTCTGTGCACTCAGGATCGCCGACTTTGCCTGCGGCACAGGTGCGCTGCTCAACGCCGCATACGCAGCCGTGCTCGCCCGTCATCGAGGAGGAGGAGGGGACGACAAGGCAATTCATGCACGCATGATGGAGAATGCGCTCATCGGCGCGGACATCATGCCTGCCGCCAGCCACCTTACGGCCTCAGTTCTGTCGAGCACTCACCCCAACGTGCCCTTCAGGAACACTGCAATCTTCACACTCCCTTATGGCGACCCGCCGGAAGAAACGGCCCGACCGCCTGCGCTGGGCGCGCTCGACTTGATTGCACGGGAAACGGCCCCGTCCCTCTTTGGAACGGGGGACCAACAAGTGCTCGGTGTGGAAGAAGGCGACGCCCGCCAGGTGGATCTGCCGCACCGCAGTTGCGATCTTGTCATCATGAACCCGCCGTTTACTCGGCCAACCAATCATGAGGCGACCACGGTCCCTGTCCCGTCGTTCGCCGGGTTTGCGACGGGCGATGAAGAGCAAAGGGCGATGTCGCGCCAGCTTCGCCGAATGCGAAGTACCGGAATGGTCGGGCACGGCAATGCTGGACTTGCCTCCAACTTCATTGATGTCGCTCATGTCAAGATCAAGAAGGGTGGAGTTTTGGCGCTCGTGTTGCCCGCGTCTTTCTTGCAGGGCGAATCATGGAAGGCCGCACGGCGTTTGCTCCATGAGCAATATCGAGACATTGCTATTGTTAGTATCGCCGCCGTTGGCATGACAGATTGCGCCTTTTCCGCGGATACCGGCATGGCGGAAGTCCTGGTCATCGCGACGCGCCGTGAAGGAGATGATCAAGGCGCACTGTTCTTGAACCTCTTTCAGCGTCCTCAATCGATCCTGGAGGCGGTCACCCTGGGTCTTGCCGTTCGGCGGCTTCCGTCAGACCTTGCATCCGGCTCAGTCTCTTTTGCAGTTGGCGCGAGTGTCGGCGTCTACATTCGGGCATCCTTGTTGGAAACAGGCAATGCAGCCGTCAAGGAGACGGGCGTGGCGCAAGCTGCAGAGGCACTGACGCGTGCTCGCTTGCAACTGCCTCGACAAGGCAAAGAGACAGGGCTTCCCTTGATTAGGTTGGGTGCACTTGGCGAGAGGGGCCTCCTGGATCGTGACATAATCGGCAATGATCGCAGCCAGGAGGGTCTTCCTCGCGGCCCGTTTGATGTGGCCTCCATTGGTGTGGGCGATGTCCCAACCTGGCCTGCGTTGTGGTCTCACTCAGCAACACGAGAAACGCGCATTGTCGTCGAACCGGACAGCCAGGGGCTGGTTCGTCCTGGCTGCGAGGAGCGTGCCGTGTATGCATGGGACAGAACCGCATCCCGCCTGCACTTCAACCGGGACTTTCGGGTCAACTCGCAACCCTTGGCTGCCTGTATGACGCCGGAGAAGTCGATCGGTGGTCGGGCCTGGCCGAACTTCCTGTGTACAAATCGTCGATGGGAAAAATCGTTAGCGCTGTGGGCTAACACGACACTCGGCCTTATCGCGTTTTGGTGGATAGGCACCCGCCAACAACAAGGTCGAGCCATCTTGACTCTTTCGAAGCTGCCGGCCCTTACCGTGCTTGACGCAAGACAGCTTTCATCCGCGCAACTTGAGCGCGCCGACGCCATGTTTGAGGATTTTGCGGCTCGGGACTTGCTGCCGGCCAACGAGGCTTGGCGGGACCATACGCGCCAAGAACTTGACAGAACTATTCTGATGGACCTGCTTGGGTTGCCATCGGACCTACTGGAGCCGCTGGACCTGCTGCGGCGACAATGGTGTGCAGAGCCGTCCGTACATGGGAGTAAGGCGACCGCACCAGTGTCTACGTGTTCGTAAGCGAATTTGAACGCAATGATGGTCGCCAATCTGGGGGAATGCGGTGTGCAGGCGCGTGGTGTGACGCATAAAATAACGAGACGCAACGTATATGACACAACCGCGCAACAACGTTCCTCTCCCCATATCTTTGTTATTGGACATGAAAAATGCTGGAGTCAAGTGCCATATGCGACTTCATACAAATGAGCCTCTTGCAAAACTCCTGAGTTCGAGGTCCGCGAGGCCTGCCTGCGGGCCTTGGCCACGGCTGACGGTGTTCCCGGGGGCGAGATTCCGGCGATGTTCGGCATGGCGGCCGCGCTGATGAGAACAAAATGACAACACGCCGGGCGTCAGAACAAGCGTCTCCAAGCCGCTCCTTGCGCAAAGGGCGGCGCGGTCCCGGCAGGCCTGACGGGAGGCCGCCCTACGGGACGGCGAGACGCATCACCTGATCGGCAGTTAGGGCGAGCAGGCCGAACATGAGGTGGCAGGCGACCTTGGCGGCTCCCCGGACACGGACATGGCGGCCGCCGAACTCATCCTTGAGACGACCGTTGGTCCTCTCGACACCGCTGCGGGTGCGAAAGCGCACGCTTGCAGCATCGACATGACAGGCCGCACGTCGGGCCCGCGCCTCGCGTTCAAGGTCGGCCTTGAGTTCCTTGTTCCGACGCGGATTGACATCGATGATCGCTACGTGGCCAAGGCGTTCGCTCATCGCGTGGATCTCCCTGGCGTCATACGCAGCGTCCATGAGATCGTAGAGGTTCGTCACACGCCCGGCTGTCATCA
This sequence comes from Alphaproteobacteria bacterium, assembly GCA_965200495.1. GTDB lineage: Bacteria > Pseudomonadota > Alphaproteobacteria > SP197 > SP197 > SP197. The sequence continues at coordinate 1,162,512 of CBDAUG010000002.1, read as the reverse complement.
GCGCGAGTGGGATCGCAACCTGGCTGTCATGGACGGACGCCGAGGTAAGAACGGCACTGACAGGCACGCCACAGTCTGCCGTGTCGATGTGCAGCTTGTAGCCTCGCCACGTCTCAATGAACCCCTTGGCGTTCCTCTTGCTTCCAACATCGCAGGCCTTCGGCAACTCGTCGAGCATGTCTGCGAGGTTCATGCTGTCGGTCTGCCGCTCAAGACGGGTCGATTCCTTCACTCTTTCTTCGCCCTTGCGGGGTCGGCCGCGCTTGCGCCTGGGCCTGTCGTGCACCCGGGGCTTGGGCGCCGGCTTCTCCCGACCCTCAATGGCCGTTGAATCCCGCGAGATATGACCGACAAGCTCGTCGCCCAGCGTCTCCTCGACCAGGTGGCCGTGCATCCTCTCCGCAAGACGCGACTGCGAGAACTCGCCAAAGGCGCGCGAGAACGTCGCCTCGCTCGGGATCTCCGCACACCGCGACCAGCCGCACAGCCGGCGCAGCGTCGCGTCCGTCTGCACCCTGTCGATCAGGTGGCGCGTCGTCGGCAGGTCCCACACGGCCTTGGCGATGAAAGCCCGGGCCAAGGCACATCGGTCTTCCCGGGGGCGACCCGGTGAGCCCCACGCCTGACCGGCAAAGCGCTCCACCCGAACCAGGTCGAGAACCGTCACGAAACGCTGGTGCCGTTCGAGAAGGGGGCCGACCTCCTCAGCCAGATCGGGGAACAGTTCTCCTTGAAATCGGTTCCACAGACCGGATATCGTCGCTGACAGGGACATCGGGTTGTCTCCACGGGTATGGTGTCGTATGTCACAACACCACCATACCTCGTGGGGCACCCGACTCCCAGGCCGCTTCTTGAAAAACATCACCGGATCCCGGAAAAACCCGCCGCCCAGGGGGTTTTGCAAGAGGCTCAAATACAAGATGAGAAACTGTGGAGCGCATAGCATAGTTAGTGCCCGCCAGAAAACCCTAACTTGTTGACGTAGGCTCATATTTTGTGATATATGCGAGCGAAGATTCAAGCCCGGCGGCGGATTTTGTGCCGCGGGACGCTGAATCGGTCTTGTGTCGAGGAATCTTCGCGAGCTGGTGCCATGAGACATGTCCGCAATCCACAGATGGAACCTGGCGAGGTCCGGATCGAGGACATCACGCTGGACCTGAAGTGCCGGGATGATATTCCGGCCCTGTTGCTGGGCCTCCAGCACCTCGATGGCGATGACGACACACGCGCCCGGCTGTTTGCGCTTCTCGATGAGCACATCCTTCCTGGGATCGACCGCACGGTCGGGCGCCCGGGCATGGAGATGTGGCGGATCCTGGTGATGGGCGTGGTGATGCAGGGTCTGGGGTGCGATGACGACCGTCTTCACGAACGGGTGAACCAGCACCGGACGCTGCGCCGCTTTCTGGGCCACGGCGGCATCACGCAAGACGAGATGTACGAGTACCAGACGGTTGTCGACAACGTCTGTCTGCTGGGTCCGGAGTTGCTGGCCGAGGTGGGGCGACTGGTAGTGGAGAGCGGTCATGCGGTCGCCAGAAAAAAGCCTGGCGAGCCGTTGCGCGGGCGCTGTGATTCATTCGTCGTCGAGACGGACGTTCATTATCCCACGGACGTGAACCTTCTCATGGACGCGATGCGCTGCCTGCTGCGCGAGGTGGGCCGTGCGGCGAGGCGCCATGGCGTGGGCGGCTGGCGTCAGTGGCGGCACCTGACCCAGCTGGTCAGGGCGCTGTTCAACCGGGTGCGCTCGACACGCCGCGCGCAGGGGCATCGGGACCGGGTCGAGGTGTATCTCGAGCGCTGCCGGGATCTGGTGGAGCGTGCGCAGGGATCGCTTGCAGACCTGGCCCGCCATGGTGCGGAACCCTGGGCCCTGCTGAAAGTCGGGCATTATCTCGACCATGCCAGGCGTCAGATCGACCATGTGGAGCGCCGCCTTCTCAAGGGCGAGACGATCCCTCACGAAGAGAAGGTGTTCTCCATCTTCGAGCCCCACACGCGGTGGGTCTCGAAGGGCAAGGCGGGCTGTCCTGTGGAACTCGGGGCTCCGGTGTGCGTCGTGGAGGACAATCACGGCTTCATCCTTCACCACGAGATCATGTGGCAGGGCAGCGACGTTGATGACGCCGTGGGGATGATCGAAGCGGCGCAGGCGCGCTTGCCCGATCTGCGCCTGTGCAGCTTCGACCGCGGCTTCCACAGCCCGGCAAACCGCATCCGGCTCGACGAGCTGCTGGAGCACAATGTGCTGCCGCGCAAGGGACGCCTCTCGAAGGCCGACCGGGAACGCGAGGAGGACGACGTGTTCATCGCCATGCGCCGGCAGCACCCGGCGGTGGAATCGGCGATCAACAACCTGGAGCATCGGGGCCTCGATCGGGTCCGCGCCTTCGGAGCCGACGGCTTCGCCCGCGCCGTGGCGCTCTCCATCGTCGCCTTCAACATCCACCGCATCGGACTGCTGCTGCGCAAGCGTGCCCGGCGGCGACGCCTCGCCGCCTGACTGCGGTTCCCCGACACTCCCCGCTGCAAGGCCCCGCCGACAAGGCGGGAACGGAAAGACTCGTCCCGAGACTGGCCAACGTCGCTGACTTCATGCCAAATCTGCTGAATCGATGGCCAGCGGTTCGAATCATCCCAGCATAGGGGTCAAAAATACGCGCGATCCAATGCCGCGCTCCACTCGCCATCACCAAAATCAGGGGTTCTCTGGCGGACACAAGTTACGTTTTTGGACAATCTCAGCAGGACTTTCCCACGCTATGGTTGACGGGGCAGATTTGCGATGACTGGGGGACGGTTCGGCACGTTTTCGCGCGAGCTGGTATCTGCGTTGTGGTGCGAATCGGGGCGTTCGAGGCCCTGCGCGTGCTGCCTCCGGCGCCGTTTGCGGCATGGGTCGAGCTGTTTTGCACGTGCGCGGTCTGGCAGCCGGGGTCCACGGTCTCTCAGATGGCCCGTGCCGTGGCGGTTGGCGCCGCGGATGCGCTTGCCGTCGGCAACAAGGGCTGAGGGCGATGGCAAGCCGGGGCTGGCACCAGCGCTTGATCACGTCCTCCAGGGCTTGCGGGTCGATCGCCTGCACGATCCTGTGGAGGGTCGACTTGGAGACTGGCTCACAAAGCCCCGTCTTCGGGTTCCGCCAGGCACCGATGGCCTCCAGTTCCTCCTAAGGTGAGAGAGGACGCGCACTGCTCGGCAGCCAGGCAGCCCTTCATGTTCGCCATCGCGGCGAGGATGTGCACGGTGAGCACGCAGGCGAGCGTGTGCTTCCTGCTCTGGGCCCGGCGGGCGGCATGACGTCCGCTGGCAGAGACTGCCGAGCAGAGCCCGGGCGTCGCGCCCGTTGGCGCGGGCAAAGCCCCGGGTCTTGCCCAGCTTCTCCCAGCCCGCCGCCCTGTAGAGCGTGCCGGTGAAGCGCTCCGGGTCGCAGAACGTCTCGGTCAGAACAACCCGATGGCCATGCACGTTCAACCAATCATCGGCCAGCAGGCGTGTGTTGTTGGCGATCAGCGCGAGGCGCGCCACACTTGAAGGTGCCGTTCTGCCACGCCGCCAGGCCCAGCCACTGGCCCCGGAAGGTCGCAATGGAGCGCAGACCACAACCCGCCAGGCGGCGAAAGCCAAGATCATGGCGCACGTCCATCACAGCATCCCAGAGCGGACGCTCCTGCGGCGTCGCCAGGCGGATCGCGACCTCGCTCAGGGAGAAATGCTCGGGAACGCTCCCGAAAATCGGACAGGCTTGTGCGCGTTTGCGAATCGACATGCCGCGAACGTCGCATAGCGGGTGTAGGCTCACAGATCACTCTCTACTGCACTACATCACCTGAAATACCCAAACACCATCTCTCTCATCCCGGCCTACATACAACGCGTTAGATGGCAGCGCAAGCGAAAAATCCATCGCCGCGAGACGGCATGATGTCGTTTCCATGTCGTTGCATTGTTGCACTCGGGGAAGTAATGTGAGCATCACCGTCAGTGCCCGCGTCCATGCGGCAAGGGACAGAAGCCACGCCATGCTGTCGTTCTGACGCAACACCGGAACGACACTCTACACGGAGTGTCGCGGGTCGCTGACAGGACAACCGCAGGAGAATTCCATCCATGATCGTGTTTCCCGAGATGCCCATGTTGCGGCCGGTAGCGGTCCCATGACCGAGCGTCGCCAGCGCGCACTCATGGCGACGGACGCCGAATGGGAGCGCATGGGCCGGGCGGCCGATGCGTGCGGCATGGAGCGCTCCCGCTACGTCGTCCACAGGACCCTGATGCCGGATGCCCTGCCGGCGGAGGTGCTGCGCCGGGCCGTGCGCGAGATTCTCGTCCTGGCGCTTCTGGAGGAACGGCGCCTGCGCGAGGCGGGTGCAGGCGAGGCCTGGGACGACGCCTCGTCGGCGGTCGACGACTGGCTGGAGCGCGAGGGCGTCCTGGCGCATCTCACCGATCCGGGTGCGGCCAACCGCTGGAAGGCGGCGGGAGACGACGGGGAATGACCCGTCAGCTCAAGCGGCAGAGGTCTCTTCACTGCCCGCCGCACGAACAGGAGATGATCCGCACGAAGGCACGAGCCGCCGGCAAGACGCTGTCGGGCTATCTCCTCGACCTTGTGCGGGGCGATGATCCCGACAGTCATGCGCTGGTGCTGTCGCCGGAGGAGCAGCGGGAGATTCTCGAGGGCACGAGGACGATGCAGACTCTTGCCATCGCGTTGCGCCGGGAACTTCCCGGCACCGAGGGGCTGAGCCTGCTTGGGGCGGTGGCGGTGATGAGCCGATGGCGGTGAGAGCGCGGCGGAGCCGCCGGAGAAAGCCGCCGGCCCAGCACCTGACGGTGACGGCGACGGACGACGAATGGGAGATGGTGGGAGCCGCTGCCGCGCGCAGCGGCCTTTCCAGGGCCCGCTATCTCGTGGGCCTGGCGGAGCGGGACGGGGCCGACGCGAACGCGGGACCGGCACTGGCGCTCGATGCCGTTCGGCAGCGCGAGCTGCTGGGGTGTCACCGCGCGATCCTCGCCCTGCTGGAGGGCGACGGCGACACGCCGTCGCTGATTGCCGACATCCAGGTGCGCATCGAGGTGATGTTCAGCGTGTGGGCCGGGGACGTCATCGCCCGCGGCCGGGAAGACGACCTCCATGGCGAGATGGCGCGGATCGTCGGGGAGGACCAGGCCGCCGCCGTCATGACCTCCATCAAGAGCAAGACGACGAAACGTCCGCGCCCGCCTGCCGCCAACACGGATCAGCCGGATCTCTTCTCCTGAAGACAGCAGTGCCCGGAACGCATGAGGCAGGCGAAGGCGGAGCCTGCGGAATGCGTCACCGTCAGGCGCACATCAGGGATGTCGCCGACCAGACCCGCTGCCTTGCGTCATCAGGCGGCGATGCGCTGCTGTCGGGCAACCCCATCGTACGGCGCAGGCAGGTATCCGGCGGGACGAAAGTGCGTGGAGACGACACAGCCGCCGATATCCGCGACCCTCCTGTTCAGCAGACACTCCGCGTCAAGGCGGGAGAACTCGCTGCGGGCGTCGGCAAGGCGCTTGCGCACACCGTCCAGTTCTTCCACGACGGGCTCGAGAAGAATCCCGGCGATGTCCCGGACCATGTCCGGGGGATTCATCCCGATCAGCCTTGTCAGAATCCGGCGCACCCGTCTCCGCGGTGCGAGAGCGCCGATCATGCGTTCGACACGCACTGAACGGGCGTCCTCGACCTTGTGCATCCATGCCAGCGTTCTCTCGTCCTCCTCGAGGAGGCGGCCCTTCTCCCTGGCCTCCTCAAGGGGCTTCTCGAGGGACCACAGCCTCTCATTGATGTAGAGCGGGAGGATGCTGTGGGGCATGCCATGTTCCTTTCTGCGACAAAGGAATCATCGGGAGAACACAGTCTGACACAGGGTGCCGGAAGGACGGGCCGCCGGGCCGCCTACATCGACAGGCCGCGAGACCGTCCCCAGCTTTGGATCTCGCGTTCGACCTCGGCCAGTTTCTCCGCCCGCAGGCTCTCGTCCGCCCAGGGCTGTCTGACGCAGCCGCGCCTGAAGAGTGCGCTCATCCGCTGATCGATGGTCTCGCCGGGTGCGGGCGGACGGCCCCGGCCCCAGGAACGGATGACCGTCATCGCCACCAGCTTGTCGGCGCCGAACACGGCATGGGGCGAGAATCCTTCCACGATCGCCTCGATCTGCGGTGTGTCGCCCTCGAGGCGAGGGCGCAGCGCGTCGCCGGGCCGGGCGAGCGTCCAGCGGATCCGGTCGCCGGGGACCACCGGAGCTGTGCAGGGGATGGTGAACGTGGCGTCGGTGGCGGGGAACTGGCGTGAGATCTCGCAGGCCCGCAGGCTTTCGTCCGCCCACGCGGCGCGCACGCACGACGCGTCCTGGAAGCAGGCGACATCGGTCGGCATGATGAACCCGGAACGCCCCTGGCGGGCGACCTCGACCGGGCACAGCGCCAGGGACCTGATCCCTCCGTCGTCGTCCATGGCGACGATGCGGTCCACGACCGCATCGTGAGAGCCGTCGCGATCGACCCAGACGAGGCGGTCGCCCTCCACGAGGGGCTCTGTGCCGTGCCAGGGGATCGTCCCGGCGAGAGGCTGTCTCAGGATCTCGTCCGTCGCCGCGCGCAAGCGCCGCAGATGATCGTCGCGGCCTGCTTCCTCGCGCACCCGGTCGTCGGCCTCGAGCCATCCGGGGATGGCGTCGAGGACGGCATCGAACGCATGGCCGTCGCCGCCCAGCGCCTCGATGTGACGCTCCCGGTCGGGGAGTGTCCGGGCATCGGCCACGAGGGCCCGCGCATCCCGGCGCCAGGAATCGGGCAAGGGGCGTCCGCCGGCCTCATTGCGGTGGGTCGTTCTCCCGGTCTCCAGATGCCGGGCCCGCTCCATCAGCCGGGCAGCCTGCCGGCGTTCATCCTTCCAGCGCCGGCCGGCGTCCTGCCAGTCGGTCATCGAAACCCGCGTCGCCTCGGGCACGTCCTTGCGGCGTGCCAGCGCGCCAAGGGCCGCGACAAGCCGTGGCCAGTCCGTCGTGTCGAGGGCATGGACACCCGTGGCCTCCCGCTCGCGCGCCACCGCGTGTGTCAGACGGCTGAAGGCCGTGCAGGCATCGTGCAGCCACAGGGCATCGAGCTTCTCCGTGGCGTGCGCGATCCCGGCCTCCATGGCCGACGTGTCGCCGAGGAAGGGCCGCGCGGCCTCGACCGGGAGGGCGCGTCCTTCTTCGATGAGGGCGTGTGCCTTTCCGGCATCGCCGCCGCCAAGCGCCTGCGTGACCCGGCCATGCCAGTCCGCGAGGCGGGCGAGGGCACCATCGGCCTTGCGCCACCCGGGGATCGCGTCGACGAATCGCTGCACCCGTTCTGAGGTCGTGCCGCAGGCGACGAGATGGGCGGTGCGTTCACGGTGCGTGAGGGACGCCGTCGCGGCGTCCAGCGCCGCGGCCACCTCCGCGGCCTCGCGCACCCAGGCGCGGCGCTCCGGCGCGGCGGCCATCGCTTCTTGCATGTTGCCGTCATGGCGGGGCCGGCGCGCCCGGAGAGCCGTCATGCGGTCGACGGCCGCGCGCACCGGTGTGCGATGCGCGCGCCAGCGTTCGTCGGCGGCGAGACGCCGGGCAAGATCCCGCAGGGCGCCGTCGTCCGCCGGCCCGTCCTTCACCAGCGCGCGGATGGTCTCGAGCGTGCCGGACCATGCGGGCAGATCGAGGGGGAGCCGGCTCGTTGCTTCGGCAAGGTTTTCCATCTCCTCGATGCGCCGCAGCAACGCGGCACGATCCTGCGCCCGGCATGTGCTCTCGATGGTCGCCACCGCCGCCTCGAGGTCGTGACGGGCCCCTGGCAGGGCATCGAGATGGAGGCGTTTCAGCGTGTTGTCGTCCAGCATCGCCCGGGCGGCCGTCAGCCATGGCGATGCCTCCGTACGCCATGCGACGGCATCGGGATCGTCGGCGCCGGCACGGCGGGAGGCCAGGGCCCCTCCGGCTTCTGCCAGGGCACGGGCCTCGACAACAAAGGCCTCCGTCTCCCGCCGTTCCTGCGTCCAGCGCCGGCCGGCGTCGCGCCAGTCGGCCATCAACGCGCGCGTCTCTTGCGGCACGCCCTCGCGTGCGGCGAGATCCTCCAGGGCCGCCACCAGCCGCGGCCACGCCGCCGTGTCGAGCGGATGGACGTTCTTCTCCTTCATCGCGGCATTGACCGACCGGGCGAGGTCGGAGAATGCCCGACACGCGTGTGCCAGCCACGCCGCCTCGAGGCGACCGATCACGGCCTCGACGGCGTCCGCCGCACCCTTCATGTCGGCCTCGGACAGGGACGCGGCGGCCCAGTCCCGGGGCAGGGTCCGTCCTTCCTCGATGAGGGCGTGCCCATGATCGGCATCGCCGGGCACGGTGGCCAGATCCCGCTCTCCCTCGCCCAGCACTGCCGCAGCCCGCTGCGTCCAGTCGGCAAGGCGAACGAGAGCGTCGTCGGTGGCCCGCCACCGCGGCACGGAGTCCGCCAGGGATCCGAATGCCCGCACCGTCATGCCGCACGCTGCGAGGTGCGCGGTTCTCTCGACGGCGGGCAGGGCATCGACGAACGCCAGCTCGCCCACCAGGGTCTCGGCCTGCCCACGCCACGCCGCACGGTCCGCAGCATCGGCGGCGACACCATCGCCCGCATGGCGCGGTCTCCCCCGCTTGAGCGTCGTCAGGCGGTCGAGGAGTGCTGCCACCTGGACGCGGTTCCGGCGCCAGCGTCCGTCCTCGGCCACCCGGAAAGCGAGGTGGCGGACCGCCGGTTCGCCGGGATCGGCGCCCGCGACGGCATTCCGAATCGCGGCCAGTGTCTCGGACCACTCGGGCATGTCGAGAGGCAGCATGCCTGCGGCGTCGGCGCCGCCGGCGATTGCGTTCACCCGCCACAGGCACGTGGCCTGCTCCAGCGCCCGCAGGGCATCCTCGATCCCGGCTGCCGCCGCCTCGATCTCCTCCTTCGCTCCCGGCATGGCCGCGACATGCAGGGCGTGGGGACCCGCAGGCGCGAGGAGTGCGCGGAGGTGCCGCAGATGATCGTCGGCGTCGCGCTGCAAACGCACGACGCCCGAAGCGTGCGGATCGACGCCGGCCGCGCCGTCGCGGTCGACCTGTTCCGTCAGCCGTGCCGTCACGACCCTGGCCTGTTCCGGCGCCGCACGGATGGCGTCGGCGATCGCGGTCTCCGCCCCGTGACGCGCCTGCCAGGCCTCCAGGGCGCGGCGCTCGTCGGCCGTCAGCGTCGTCGCCCGCGCGAGGATCGCGCCGCGGCGCGCCAGGTCGTCGTAGCCCGCCAGGAAGCAGAGCGGCACGGCGTCACTCTCCGCGCGGTCGACGAGGGCCTGCCAGTCGCGGGCGAAACGCACGGCATCGTCCTTCGCCCGCACGGTCTCGACACGGGCAAGCGAAGTCTCGAGGCGCCGGCGGTTCTCCGCCGGGAGGACCGGACGTTCGGTGAGCCGTTGCCGGGCGGCCTCGACGAGAGCCGTGCCCTCGTTGCGCCACTGCCGCCATGCCGGATGGTCTTCCATCCCGCCGGCGTGCGATCCTGCCGCCCACTGGACCTCCGGCCAGCGCCGCGGCTGGGCCTGCAGGCCGGCGAGGAGATCCCGGACCGCGCGTTGTGCGGCACGGGCATGCCCGTGGGCGCCGAGGCGCTCGTCGACGAAGGTGCGCTGATCGTCGGGCAAATCCTCGATCGCTGCGAAGGCGGCGATGCGCGCCATCACGCCGGCACAGGCCGGCACGTCGAAGGCCTGTGTGCCCGCGCGTCCCGCCTCCTCCTCCACCGCCTGCCAGGCGGCCAGGAGATCGGCCCACTCGTCAGGATCCACGATGGCGCCATCGAGATCCTCGCCCAGTGCCTCCAGGGCCGCGTCGGGGACATCGTGAGAGGTCTCGAGACGCTCGATGAGCGCCTCGCGATCGTCGGTCATGAGCATGAACCCCTGCGACGCCCGGCTCACCTCGACGTAGAACATCTCCTGGTTGGCCATGCCGCCGGCGTCGAGAACGGCGATCACCTTCGGTGCCGTCCTCCCCTGGGCGCCGTGCACCGTGGCACTCCAGGCATGATCGAGATGACGCAGATGCGGATCCCTGCGGTGAAGCGCATACTCCGTGCCGTCCGCCGCCATGAACCGCACGCGCTCGGGCCCGATGGAGAGCACGCGGGCCTCCTCGCCGTTCACCAGCGCCGGCGTCAGGCGCCGGGCCTTGCGGTTCCTGGTCCAGCGGATGCGGTCGCCGGCGCGGATCTCTATGGCCACGCTTGCGTAGACGGCGAGGTTGCGGGCGGCGTTGCCCGAGGGCCGGAACCGCCGTTCCTCGCCGTCGGCACGGATGAGCACGACCTCGCCGTCCTCGATGGCCGTGACGGTACAGAGATCGTCGGTGCGGCAGCCGTAGGCGTCGCGGTGGAAGACCACCGTGTCGCCGGGCTCGTAGTTGGCGAGAACCGAAGCCTCGATGCGCGTGTAGCGCCGGTCGACCAGGCGCTGAAGGGTGAGCGTGCGTCCCGACAGCCGTCCCTCTTCGGCCAGGCCCTCGCGGATCGTGGCGTTGATCTGTCGGCGGATGGCGTGGGTCGGGGCGAGCACCGCGCAGGAATCGCGTTCCTCAGGCGGCAGCGCGAGCCAGGCGTCGCCCGCCGCGACCCCGAGGTCCTCTCTTGCGTGCTCCGTCACCCGGTTGGCAAGACGCGTCATGGCGGCACCCGCCTCGCCCTCGCGGGCGTGCGCCACCGCTGCCTTGAGCTCCGGATCCTTCTGGCGCAGCACCTCGTCCATCACCGCCGTCGCCATGCCGGCTTTTTGCATGAGCGCAAAGGGCTGGCCGGCGTTGACCGCCTTCAGCTGTGCCGTGTCGCCGACGAGCACCACGCGGGCGATGCCGGTCGTCCCGGCCATGGCGATGAGCCTCTGCATCGCCACCGTGCCGATCATCGAGGCCTCGTCCACCACCAGCACCGATCCCTCGAGATCCGCCCGGGCCTGCTTCAGGCGTTCGGGATCCGCAAGGTCGCCGTAGCGCACCAGGAACCACTGCAGCGTCCGCGTCGCAATCCCGGCCTCACGGCCGAGAACCCGTGCTGCGGCGGCCGACGGCGCAAGGCCGATGAGGGGCCGTTCCACAAGCCCCGCCACCTGCTTGAGCATCGTCGTCTTGCCGGTGCCGGCGCGGCCCTGAACGCCGATCACCGCGTCGCCTTCTCCAAGAATGTGCCGGACGGCGCGTGCCTGACCCTCGGTCAGTCTTGTCCCGGCAAGGCGCGCGGCGATGACGCCGTCGGGGCAGAGAGCCTCCCCGACCGTCTCCCGGCCCTGCTTCACCGCCTCGAGGATCGTGCGTTCCGCCTTCACCGCCCGGTCGGTGACGAAGGAGCGGTCGGAACCCTTGAGCACGGTCTCTTTCAGTTCGCCTTCCCTGACCAGACGCGCGATCGCATCGTCGATCGCGCCCAGACCATGGCGTCCCGGCGCGTGGCCGAGCACCAGGGCGCGGATCTCGGATGCCGGGATGACGGTCCGCCGCTCCTCGATGTGGGCGACAGCCCGCGCCACCGCCTCCAGGACACCCGTCTCAGGTTCGGCGATGCGTTCCGCCGGAGCCCCGGGCCGGATGCGCCGCCGCCGCGCCGGCGCTGCCGTCTCTACCGCCGGTGCGATATCCGGCACGGCCGGCGCCCGGCGCCGCCGCCGCCGTGCGTTCTTCGAAAGATCCGCGTCCGGATGCCGGGGGAGCGGCATCGCGTTCCCCGTCTCCGGGTCGACCGGACGCGGCGGCCTGAGTGCCGCCTCGTCGCGGGCAAGTCCCAGCGCCCGGGCGCGCGCCCGCCACTGCGGCACCAGTGCGGCGAGACCCGCCTCCACCTTGCGCCGGCGCGTGTGAAGCGTCGCCTTCTGCGTCGCGTCCTTCGTGTGCGGCAGACCGTGCTTGTCCAGATAGGCCAGGATCTCCCGGCGGCGCCCGGAGAAGGCATCCAGGAACGCGCCGTCGTAGCCCGCCAGCTCGAAGCCCGGCACCGGGCCGATCATCCGCGGCGTCACCGCAAGGCCCAGCGCCACCAGCCGCGATGCGAGCTCGTTGCGGTAGTGTGCGCCGATCAGCTTCTCGTTGCGCCGCAGGGTCGTCGGCTCGATGCTCTTCCAGGCGCCGTCCTTTGCACGGGTCATGTTGGCGACGATGCAGTGGGTATGAAGCTGGGGGTCGAGATCCCGGCTGGTCAGATGGCGGAACCCCGCCGTCACCATGCCGTCGGCCTTCACCCGGGGACGGCGCTTCGTCACCGGATCCCAGCCCCGGGTCTCGAGGAGATCGCGCTCGATCCAGTCGAGCGTCGCCCGCACCGCCCCGTCGTGGGCGGCCATGACGCGCGTGTCGCCCATCACGAGCGCTTCCAGCGACACCGACTTGGGCGCCGAGAAGGTGATGTCCCAGCCCGGGCGGTGCTGACGTTCTCCCTCGACGATCCGTCCCAGCCGGATGTCCGTCTTCGGCACCTTCCCCGACAGCACCGCCTCGAAGCGCGACGGCACCACATGACCCCTCAGGCCAAGATCGCCCGCCGCCCTGCCGTGCCAGAAGCTCGCCTTGCGGTGCTCCGGATCGTTCTTCGCGTAGTATCCGTCCTTCTCGTAGTACGCGACCGCGGTCGCCGAGGACGCCAGGGCGTGGACCGTCGCCACCATCGCCCGCTACTCCGGCGTCGTGATCTCCGGGAGCGCATCCGGCAGCGGCCAGGGCGGCAGATCCGTCACCACCGTCACCACCGGCGCGGACTGGCCTGCGGATCCGTCGATGAACCGGACCATGACGTCGGTCATCAGGCCGGCGCCGTAAACGAAGCCGAGGAGAAGGGGGATGGTGAGAATGGCCCGCCAGTCGTTCCCGCGCCACGACCATGCCTGTGCGACGCGCCCGAACCGGGCGCCGGGCGACGCCGTCTGCCTGGCGGGATCACCAGGCGTGCGCGCCTGGCTCGCCCGTGCCTCGCCGGCACGCGCACCCTGTGTCGGGTCGCGCAGCGATGCCATGGTGTGCGCCATGACCCGAAGGGCCTCTGCCGTCTCGCGATGCCGACGGTCATGGGACATGCACGTGACGGCAACCCGATCGAGCGTCGCGCCCAGACCTGCGAGAGCGTTGCGCATGCCGGCCGTGTCGTCCAGCCGGGCCCTGTCGACCCTTTCAGCAAGATCGGCGATGGCGGCCGGGATCGCGCCCGCCGCTGCCATCAGCTCCGCATGACGCGCCGCGTCGTCCCTGTCCCTGGCGTCGCTCCGTTCCGCAAGGTGTTTGAGGGTGTCGGTGCAGGCCTGCAGCATCGCCTGCTGGCCGGCTGCAGTCTGCTCCATCGTCGCACCCTGCGCCGCCACGAGAGTGGCGCACTTATCGAGCAACTCCCGCACTGTCTCCAGGGTCTCGCGGTCGGCCGGCGCCAGGCGCTGTGTCGACACCTGAGGGTTCAGAAGATCCCTGCGCTTCGTCATGATGTCTCTCCCTTGACGTGACGGCCCTGTTCCTCCTCGCCATGACAGGGATGCGCACAGGAGCGGGAAGATTGCAACTGCTGAACTGTCGACGGGAGGTGGCTCGGGTGACGATTGCGCAGGGACAAGAGCCATCCCGACACGCTGACGGTCCCCATCAAGTTCGCAGATGTCGCCTTCGGTAACCGCCGCCGCTATACTCGGCAGGTCATGGTTGTTAAAAGATGTGATGCACAACCAACCGAAAGACATCTGGGACCTGCATGCAGAACCGTATCCGATGCCAGGGACGGCATAGTGAAAAAATATGATTCATGAGTATGTTTGGAGGCCGGTGGCAGAACCCGGTGCGCCGGGTTTCGCGTTTGGAACCCCATGGTTCAGAATTCGGATTGCACGTTGTCGTACGCCCGGGTCATGGTGGCAACGACTACGGCAGTCGCGTGGCGAGTCGTTCCGTGATCCGTGATTGTTCTGCAGGGCTGGAGACATCACGTCGCCCCGACAAAGTGCGTGGCCTTCTTTAGCCAAGAATACTTCTGAGACAGAACATCGTGTCCAGAACAGAGTATCTCCAGTGTTTGCAAGTTTCATAGCAACGGATCCAAAAAGCGGTTGTCTTGGTCCCATGAAAGATAGGGACACACGGAGATTTCGATGCGAATAAAGAACGTTCGATTGCATGACTACAAGCGTTTCACCGAACTTTCAATCACAGAGATCCCCGCGTCCGCCCGACTTGTAGTTCTTGTTGGGCCAAACGGCTCCGGAAAGTCCTCTGTTTTCGACTCATTCATTTCCAAGTCAAGGGCGGAAATCGCCAACTACCAGCTGTCCGGTGACATCGAACAGTACTACGAGAAGGTGACGCAGGCGCTCCATCTCAGTGACATCGCTGGCAGAATAAACATAGAATTTCATGGCAATGATGAAATTGATCTAAAGTCAGCGTTTCAAGTTCGATCGGCTTATCGTAACGAAGCAGATTTTCGTATAGAACAATTGCAGGCCGCAACGCAACGTCAACAAGGCCCAAGGCTTGCAAGAATCATCGATGTGGATGCCGCGGTATCGGAAAACTATGCTCGCCTGGCGTGGAGGGGATTGCAAGACCTGTATCACATCGCGCCAGCCGATCGTACAATTGGAGGGGTGTGGTTCTGGTATGGGGTAAAGAGTTCGTGTTATGTTTGATAGGTGTTCGTATGATGTATGCACATTTTTTCGCCACTCGTCACAGTTTTCTGTGTTGAGCGCCAAAAACACAGACATCAGACCCATCATCGGATCTGATTGACCCCTGATTGTGATCGTGGCAGACGCTGCGCTTGATCGCGAGTTCTGGTTCAGAATGACTGCCGAAGACCGTCAAGGGGCGATCCATGAGGAGCTTGTACGGCTGTTTCCCGGAGAGTTGCCGGCTGCGTTCGCCGCCTTCATGGTGAGTGTGCGCGAGAAGCTCGAGGCGTTTGAGGGGCGGCACGCCACGAGGGCGTTCGAGAGCGGCGTCGCCGAGGCGGCCAACCGGCTTTCGGCGCAGATCGTCAGGCAGGCCCTTGTCTCACTCGACACGCAAGACCCCGTGATCGAATACCGCGGCGAGAGATATCGTCGGGAAGGCGCCACGAACAAGCGGGTCATGACATCCTTCGGTGCCATCAACGATGAGCGTTCACGATACCGTCGCCGGTCCCGTGCGTCGGTGTTTCCGGCGGATCGCCTTGCCGGCTTGATCGAGGACTTCTGGACGCCACGAGCGGCATACCTTGCCTTGCAGGCGGTATCGTCGATGCCACCGCGTGATTGCGTGAAGATGTTCCGCCGACAGGGCGGGATGTGTCCCGGTGTATCGAGCCTGATCCGGCTCTACGAGGTGGCCGGCAGACACTGGGAAGAGATCGCCGATGACGCGCTCGCAGAGATCCGTCATGGGGAGGAGATTCCCTCTGACGCCACGTCCGTGACGATCCAGATGGATGGCGTCATGGTGCCTGTGGGCCAAGACAGACGCAAGCGGAAACAGGACCTTGAGGGGATCACGTGGAAGGAAGCCGCTTGCGCGACGATCACTCTTGGCAATGCCGCCGGCGAGCGTCTTCGCACCCTGCGCCATGCCAGAATGCCCGAAGCGAACAAGCTCAGGCTCAAGCAGCTGATCCGCGACGAGGTTCACTCTCTGCTGGCCAGACGGCCGGACCTCGAACTTGTTGTGGTGGCCAACGGAGCCAGGGATCACTGGCGGTTCTTCGAGGAAGCCTTCCCCGAGGCCGAGCAGGTGCTCGACTTCTTCCATGCAGCAGACTATCTCAAGGAGGCGCTTGATCACGCCTATGGCCAGGACAGCATTCAGGGCAACCGTCGCTGGCACATCCTGCGCGAGACCCTGCTTGTCGAGATCTCCGGCGTCGACAAGGTCATCGCCTCCCTCGCATATCTCAAGCGATCCTACTCGCCTCTGGTCTCCAGGGCGATCGGCTACTTCACCAACAACCGCAAGAGGATGAACTATGCCGACTACAGACGTCGCAACCTGACTATCGGCTCCGGGCTTGTTGAAGCCACCAACAAGAGCCTCGTCACGCAACGGCTGAAGGGATCAGGCATGATCTGGGGGCAAAGCGGCGGCCAGGCCATCCTGTCGCTGCGCGCCCTCGACAAGTCAGACCGCTTCGACACCGCATGGAACATCCTGGAACCATATTGGCAGAAAAAAGCAATCGACAATTATTGAAGAAAATTACCCCATATGAGAATCGCACCCAATTGGAGAGTATCGACAAGACGCTCTCGGAGAGCTTCAAGACGCGATGCGCGGGCTCTTTTCAGAGCCAGCACTGCTATTGCAAGACTTTGGTGCAATGCGATCCGGGTCTTTTCGGTTTGGAAAGGGTAGCGTAAATGATTTTCACTACAAAAATCTGTCGGGCGGAGAGAAGGCCGCCTTCGACATTCTTCTTGATGTATTTGTGAAACGGCAAGAGTCTGGTGATGCCGTCTTCTGCATCGATGAGCCAGAATTACATGTCGCAACGGGCCTTCAGGGTCAGTTGATTGCAGCGATTCTGGAGCTTCTGCCAGAATCAGCCCAATTGTGGATTGCTACACACTCAATCGGCATTGTGAGGGAAGCATATCGCATAATGCAAAGTTGCCCCGACAAGGTCGCGTTCCTGGACTTCTCGAACCGAGACTTCGACGCTCCAGTGAAGATTGAGCCGAGCAATCCGAATCGCACGTTCTGGGCCAACATCTATAAGATCGCGCTTGACGATCTGGCATCGCTGGTGGCTCCACAGCGCATCGTCATCTGTGAAGGCAGCGCAGCAAAGCATGTGAACGGCTTTGATGCAAAGTGCTATAATCGTTTGTTTGCTGATCGATATCCTGATACTCTGTTTGTTTCCCGGGGAAGTGCTGGCGAAGTAGTCCAGTCGAAACATCTGATGGCAATCCTGGATTCCGTCGCAGAAGCGATGGAAGTGTTTCCGCTCATTGACCGTGATGACATGACAGATAATGCAAGGGACCAGAAGGTTGCCGAAGGTACTCGTGTGTTGCGACGCAGAGAACTGGAGGACTATCTGTACGATCGCGAAGTCATACGCACATTTCTTACCATGAACCAATGTGACGATACGATAACGGATAACATTCTGAAATCTTGGGATGGCCTAATGGGAAGCCAGTCAGGACCTGTAAACACCAAAGATATCACCAGATGCCTATTCGATACGATACGCAAGACATCAGGAGTGCCAAACCTGGGTAATAACCGTGAAGAATTCGCATTGCAATTCCTGGTGCCGGCACTCCGCAGAACACAAGCGGTGTTTGATGAACTGCGGAAAGATGTGTTTGGCGTTAGCTGATGAATGCGATCGCTGCGAATGGGCAATAGCCAATATGTGCATGTCAACGGTGGCAGGCAAATTACTTAACGCAATGGATTTGACAGGCCCATGACGAAATCCGAACGTGAAATCGAAGACGAGCTTGTCGCGAAGCTGCAGGATCTCAAATACGTGTATTGCCCCGACATCCGCGACAAGGACACTCTTGAAGAAAATTTTCGCGAAAAGTTCGAGGCCCTGAACCGCGTCAGACTGACGGATGCCGAGTTCCGGCGGCTCCTCGGCGAGATCGTCACAAAGGATGTCTACGACGCTGCCCGGAGCTTGCGTGACCGGCAGACGTTCACCCGTGCCGACGGGACACCACTCGACTACACCCTCGTCAACATCAAGGACTGGTGCAAGAACACTTTCGAGGTCGTCAATCAGCTCCGCATCAACAACGACAGCAGCCATCACCGCTACGACGTCATGATCCTGATCAACGGCGTCCCCGTCGTGCAGATCGAACTGAAGACGCTGGGGATCAGCCCGCGCCGAGCCATGGAGCAGATCGTCGACTACAAGAACGATCCCGGCAACGGGTACACCAACACGCTGCTCTGTTTCGTCCAGCTCTTCATCGTCAGCAACCGCACGGAAACATTCTACTTCGCCAACAACAACCCGCGGCATTTTGCCTTTGACGCCGACGAATCATTCCTTCCGGTCTACCAGTTCGCCACCGAGGACAACACCAGGATCACGCACCTCGACGACTTCGCCGATCGGTTCCTCGCCAAGTGCACGCTTGGCGAGATGATCAGCAAGTACATGGTACTGATCGCCAGCGAGCAGAAGCTCCTGATGATGCGCCCCTACCAAGTCTACGCGGTCAAGGCCATTGTCGAGCGCATCGAGCAGAACAGCGGCAACGGCTATGTCTGGCACACGACCGGTTCGGGCAAGACGCTCACCTCCTTCAAGGCCTCGACGCTGCTCAAGTCCAACGAGCGCATCCACAAGTGCCTCTTCGTCGTCGACCGCAAGGACCTCGACCGCCAGACCCGCGAGGAGTTCAACCGGTTCCAGGAGAACTGCGTCGAGGAGAACACCAACACCGCCACACTTGTCCGGCGTCTCCTGTCGGACGATTACGCCGACAAGGTCATCGTGACGACGATCCAGAAGCTCGGGCTCGCCCTCGACGAGAACCGCAGGCAGAACAATCACTCCGGACGTTCAACGTTCACGCAGCGTCTCGAGCCGCTGCGAGACAGGCGGATGGTCTTCATCTTCGACGAGTGTCACCGCTCGCAGTTCGGCGAGAACCACAAGGCGATCAAGGAGTTCTTCCCGAACTCCCAGCTCTTCGGCTTCACGGGCACGCCGATCTTCGAGGACAACGCGTCCGTCAGACAGATAGAGGGTGGTACGGCGTCCCTGCGCACCACGCGGGAGATCTTCCAGGAGGAACTCCACGCCTACACCATCACGCATGCGATCGAGGACCGGAACGTTCTCAAATTCCACGTCGACTATTACAAGCCAAAGGACAAGCCGGTCCAGCCTCTCGCCAAGCAGGCGGTTGTCCAGGCCATTCTCGACAAGCACGATGCCGCCACCGGAAAGCGCCGCTTCAATGCGCTTCTCGCCACCGCGTCGATCAACGACGCCATCGAGTACGACACTGTCTTCAGGAAGCTCCAGGCCGAGCGTCAGGCCGCCGAGCCCGAGTTCGCGCCCCTCAGGATTGCAGCGGTCTTCTCGCCGCCAGCGGAGGGCAACCCGGACGTGCGACAGATCCAGGAGGATCTCCCGCAAGAGAAGGCAGACAACCGCCACGATCCCGAGGGCAAGAAGTCCGCGCTCAAGACCATCATCGCCGACTACAACAAGCGCTACGGCACGAACCACGACATCCACAACTTCGACCTCTACTATCAGGATGTCCAGCAGCGCATCAAGGATCAGCGGTTCCCCGATCGTGATCTGCCCCGCAAGGGTAAGGAAAAGATCGATGTCACGATCGTCGTCGACATGCTGCTGACCGGCTTCGACGCGGCGTACCTCAACACGCTCTACGTCGACAAGAACCTGAAGCACCACGGCCTGATCCAGGCCTTCTCGCGCACCAACCGTGTCCTCAACGCCACCAAGCCCTACGGCCACATCCTCGACTTCCGCCAGCAGCAGGACAATGTCGACAACGCCATCACCCTCTTCTCCGGCGTCCGGCCCGAACGGGCCCGGGAGATCTGGCTGGTCGAAGAGGCCCCTGTCGTGATCGAGAGATTCGAGGAGGCCGTTGCCGACCTTGCCGAGTTCATGGTGTCGCAGGATCTCGAAGCCAGGCCCGAACAGGTCAGCAACCTGAAGGGCGACGACGCCCGCATCCAGTTCATCAAGCGGTTCAAGGAGGTCCAGCGTCTCAGGACCCAGCTCGACCAGTACACCGACCTCACCGACGGGCAGCGTGATGACATCGGGCAGGCGCTGCCTGAGGACGATCTTCGCGCCTTCCGCGGTGCCTATCTCGAGACCGCCAGACGCCTGAAAGTGCCGCCGGTGACGCCCGACGGGCCTGAGACGGAACAACTCGATTTCGAGTTCGTCCTCTTTGCCTCCGCGGATATCGACTACGACTACATCATGAAGCTGATCGCCCGCTACTCGGGCCAGGATCCGAAGAAGATGAAGATGAGCCGTGAGAAGCTCATCGGGATCATTCTGTCCGACGCCAAGTTCCTCGACGAGCGCGATGAGATCACCGCATACGTCGGTTCACTCAAGGAAGGCGAAGGCCTCGACGAGGCTGCTGTTCGCGCCGGCTATGAGAAATTCAAGGACGAAAAGCGAGCCAGGGCGATCACCGACCTTGCGCAGGCACACGGCCTTGACGCCCAGGCCCTCTCGGCCTTCGTCGACACCATCCTCCAGCGCATGATCTTCGACGGCGAGGCGCTCACCGATCTGATGGAGTCCCTCAATCTTCCTTGGCGGGAACGTCGTGACCGTGAACACGCACTCATGGCAGATCTCACGCCGCTTCTCAGAAGGCGGGTCCACGGCCGGAGCATCCCGGGCCTCGACGCCTACGAGAATGGGGGAGCGTGATGGCAGCCCACAAGTCAACCAGCCTTGTGCCGCGGTTGCGGTTTCCGGAGTTTCGTGATGCGGAGGAGTGGGAATCAAGAAAGCTTGGGCGTATTGGGGAGTTCATTGGAGGTGGAACCCCGAATACCTCGATTCCAGAATTCTGGGGAGGAGATGTACAGTGGTTCACTCCTTCCGAAATCACCGGTCGCTACTTGTCGAAGAGCAAAAGAACGATTACATCCGAGGGGTTGCAGCACTCTTCCGCAAAGTTGCTTCCGGCAGGAACATTGCTCTTATCAACGAGGGCGACCATCGGTGATGTTGGGATCGCGGACAATCCTTGCGCGACAAATCAGGGATTCCAGTCCCTTGTTGTTTTCGAGCATGAAGCGAATGTATTTTGGTATTACTGGCTTTTACAACACAGACGTGAACTTATCAGGCGGTCATCTGGTTCGATTTTTCTTGAAATCGGAAGAATGGATCTCAAACAGATACCAACCCTTCGCCCAAACTACAGTGAACAAACGAAGATCGCCGAGTGTCTGGGCTCGCTGGACGATCTGATTGACGCGACAGGGAAGAAGATCGAGGCTCTGCGGCAGCACAAGAAAGGGCTGATGCAGAAGCTCTTTCCTCAGCCCGGTGAAACCGTACCGCGGTTGCGGTTTCCGGAGTTCGAGGACGAGCCAAGGTGGACAGGTTTGCTACTGCAAGAGCTAGAATCCAAAGGCAAGATCGAGCTCGGAAGAGGCAAAGTTATCTCTCACGCAGACATGCGCTCAAACCCCGGGCCGTACCCCGTGTATTCGTCCTCTGTCATAGATGAAGGATTTATGGGTGCCTATGGTGACCACCTGTTTGATGAAGAGTTGATTTCGTGGTCGGTCGATGGCGGTGGAAACTTCTTCTACAGACCCAAGCACAAGTTCTCGGTAACAAATGTCTCGGGTTTCATGCGAGTGCTATCTGACGATATCGTTTGTCAGTTTCTCGCCTATCAATTGCAACGCCTTCATGGGTCGCAGATCTTCGACTACCAGCAGAAGGCACATCCAAGTGTCATCCGAACGCTGTATGCGGTTAGCTTTCCAAGGCCGGACGAGCAGTTGAAAATTGCGCACTGTCTTGGTTCGCTGGACGATCTGATCGCAGTGGCGAGTCGGAAATTCGAGGCTCTGCGGCAGCACAAGCAAGGACTGATGCAGCAGCTTTTTCCCTCGCTGGAGGATCAGTGAGTGACGGAAAACGTGACAACCCTCAAGGGTCTTTGTGTGTTCGCCGGACACCTGTGGCGCGATTCGACATCGGAGGCGAGTGACGCGGCATGACAGGGCAAGATCAGAAACGGCTCGGCAAGACGCTCTGGGACATCGCAAACGATCTTCGCGGCGCGATGAACGCGGACGACTTCCGCGACTACATGCTTGCGTTCCTGTTCCTGCGCTACCTTTCGGACAACTACGAGCAGGCTGCGGAGAAGGAGTTGGGGCGCGACTACCCCGATCCGCACTCCATCGTCAAGGGCGGGCGGTCTTGCCTGTCCATCTGGTACGAACAGAACCCGGATGACGTGTCGCTCTTCGAGAGGCAAATGCGGCTCAAGGCGCATTATGTTGTCCACCCCGACTACCTGTGGGCCAGCATCGCGCACATGGCAAGGACCCAGGACGGCGAACTGCTCAAGACACTCCGGGAGGCCTTCGGGTACATCGAGGACAAATCGTTCCAGAGCACGTTCCAGGGATTGTTCTCGGAAATCAGTCTCGACTCCGACAAGCTGGGCAAGACCTATGAGGATCGCAATGCCAAGCTCTGCACGATCATCACCAGGATCGCCGACGGTCTTGCGGAATTTTCCACGAACAGCGACACGCTGGGAGATGCCTACGAGTATCTGATCGGTCAGTTCGCGGCAGGTTCGGGCAAGAAGGCCGGTGAGTTCTACACGCCCCAGCGGATATCGGACATCCTTTCCGCGATTGTCATCCTCGACAGCCAGGAACCGAAGACCGGCGAGCGAGAGCATCTCGCCGGCGTCATGGACTTCGCCTGCGGCTCGGGCTCGCTGCTGCTCAACGTGAGAAAGCGCATGGGCGCCCATGGTATCGGGAGAATCTATGGGCAGGAGAAGAACGTCACCACCTACAACCTCGCGCGCATGAACATGCTGCTGCACGGGGTGAAGGATGCTGAGTTCGAGATCTTTCACGGCGACACGCTGACCAACGACTGGGAGACGCTCCGCGAGACGAACCCGGCGAAGAAACTCCGGTTCGACGCCGTGGTTGCCAATCCGCCGTTCAGCTACCGCTGGAGCCCGAACGAGGCACTGGGCGAAGACGTGCGCTTCAGGAACCACGGGTTGGCGCCGAAGTCGGCAGCGGATTTCGCCTTCCTGCTGCACGGGTTTCACTACCTCAGGGATGACGGCGTGATGGCGATCATCCTGCCCCACGGGGTGCTGTTTCGCGGCGGCGTGGAGGCGAAGGTGCGCCGCAAGCTCCTTGACGACGGCCACATCGACACCGTCATCGGCCTGCCGGCAAACCTGTTCTACTCGACCGGCATCCCGGTCTGCATTCTCGTGCTGAAGAAATGCAAAAAGCCGGACGACGTGCTGTTCATCAACGCGTCGGAGCACTTCGAGAAGGGCAAGCGGCAGAACCATCTTTCCGACAGGCACATCGAAAAGATCATCGACACCTACCGGCAGCGCCCGGAGAGTATCGAGCGGTACGCAAGGCGCGTCGGGATGGAGGAGATTGCGGCCAACGACTTCAACCTCAACATCTCCCGCTACGTCAGCACGGCCGAACCCGAAGTCGAAGTCGATCTTGCGGCCACGCATGAGGAGTTGGAGGAGATCGAGAGACACGTGCAGGCATCGACGGTGAAGCACAATGAGTTCCTCAAGGAGCTCGGCCTCTCCCCGCTGCTTATGTCCAGCAGGGATGACGGTAACGACGATACTGAATAACTCTGGCCGGACGTCTTTCGACCGTACCTGTTCGACTCACGGCTTTTGAGCGGTTACGCCATGATCCATGAAAATTGCACAGAGATATGTGTCCGCGTCTGTGATCGACTGTCTGAAGTTGGTGCTGGCAGCTTGGAATTCCGAGGCGAGGCCCGCACGCCAGGAACGCGGGGTAAGCCACTGGATCCACTCTGTGCGCCTGAATAGTCGCCGGGGATTGCTGAGTGGATTAGGCCGGAACCGTTTTCTGGCCATGCTGGTGACAGCGAGCCGGGTCCGGGTACGAGTGTCGCACATTCACGAGAGCGCCGGACAGGTCGACAGGGGGACAAGACGCACCGGCGAACCCGCATAGGACATTGTCCGGAAGACGTAGGTTGGCAAGAAACGCCTGCGTTGGAAGGTACCGCTTCTTGGTGATGGCGACCTGGCATCCCCAGGGGGAGGCGCACTCATCCGGGGCTCGTGTCACCTACTCGATCACCTCGTCGCGCCACGGCCGCCTGGTGTTCTCGGCAGCCTCTTGACACCGCGATACCCGGTGATACCCGCTCCTTGCCGCGAACCTGGCGGTCAGACCTTGGCGGAGCTTGCTCCGATCCTCGCTTACTCCTCGGGCCAAACCGCTTGCGGCACGTCCTGTTGCTCCAATGGGGGCGGATGTTTCACGAGTGCTGTTGGTTTGCATGTCTTCAGCATCACTCCTCTCCCATGCAGATAGCCGAGATCGCACCTGCGATCCTCTCGGCTGCGGCTTCGATGTCACGATCGGCAACGTGGGCATAGCGCAAGGTCATGGAAACCTGGCGGTGACCGAGAAGCCGCGCCACAGTTGGGAGAGGAACGCCGTTCAGAGCAGCCTGGGAGGCAAAGTTGTGACGCAAATCATGAAGACGCACGTCCTGGAGATCCGCTCGTTTACGCAAGGTCAACCAAAGCTTCATGGCGTCGGATATCGGCAGGTTCGGATCCGAGGGCGAAGGGAAAACATGAGCGCTTCCGCTGCGGGGCTGGCGTGCGATGATCCTGCGAGCCTCGCTGTTGAGGTAGACTTTCCGCGGCCCTGTCTTGCTGTCGACAAGATCGAGCACGCCGGAACCCACCTCGCACCACCGGAGCGTCCGGATTTCGCTGCAACGACATCCCGTGTAATAGAGAAGACGGATGACATCCGCCTGCGCCGCCCTTTCCGGGCGTTCGGCAACCAGGCGGTCCAGTTCGGCATGCAGACGCTTGGACTCCTCCCGCGAAAGGAACCGGTTGAACGTGCGTTGCGGATTCCGGCGTACTCCGCTTGCCGGGTTGGCCTTGAGATGGCCGTGAGCCTTCGCGTGATTAAGGATCTGGCGCAACGTAGCGAGAGCCCTGTTGGCGCCGCCTGGTGCCGTCCTGCTGTAGCTGTCGAACCATCTGCTCACGTCAGCCCGTTCGACCCGGTCAAGCGGCATGTCACCGAAGGCCGGCACGAGTTGTCTTGAGATGACGATATTGGTGGAGCGTTGGGTGGATGGCTTGAGGCGATCGAAACACTCGGATCGCCAGACGTTCGCGACAAAGTTGCCGAAGAGCGGTGCGGGAATCGACGAGTTCTCTGTTGGAACATCCTCGTCGCCTGACTGGATGGCGAGACACCGAGACCGCGCCTCGTCGACAGTCATGCGTGTCACGGGACCGAGAGACCGGCGCTTCGACGTGCCTTTTGTGTCGTCCAGAAGAACGAACGATCGGTGACCGGAAGGCCGGACCCTGACACCGAGGCCCGCGACTCGCGTGTCCCAGATCGTGTATTCGCTCGAGTCTGCACGGAGCCGGGCAACGGCACGATCGCTCAGACGCATTCTGCGTGCCATGGTTCAGCCCTCCACGCCGAGGACGGACACGAGAGCCTCCGATGCCTCGTGGACCGAGGCATCGGCAAGGTGGGTGTACTTCAGCGTGGTCGCCGGATCGTTGTGACCCAGGAGCCTGCCTATGGTGAGGACGGTCTCGCCATGGGCGAGAGCCACCGAGGCGTAGGTGTGACGCAGGTCATGGCAGCGCACATCCTCGATTCCCGCTTCCTTGCGCACGTCGCACCAGAAGCGGTGAAGTGTGTTCTCTGACAGGTGGCTTTTCCCTCGAGACGACGGAAACATCCAGCGGTCCCTTCGGGGCAGTCCGTTGATGAGCGCGCGGGCAGGCGACGACAGCCAGACCGTGCGCGGACCCGTCTTGCTGTCCGGGAGGTAGAGTTTGCCTTCGCGATAGTGCGACCACGTCAGGGTCAGGACTTCGGACTTCCTGCATCCGGTCAGGAGTAGCAGGCGCACAAGGGCAACCAGCAGGGGCTGCCGGGCCCGCTTCTCGTCGAGAACGCGACTCATGCGCCGGATCTCGTCGTCGTTGAGGAACCTCTCCCGATTGCGCCGGCGATAGCGCCTGATGCCGGTGCAGGGATTGGAGCCCTCGGGCCGGTAGCCGTAGACCTCCGCCTGGCGAAGGATCACGGAGAGAACCGGCGCCGATCGATCCGCCGCCACGGGCGTGGCATGGAGCGAGGCGAACCATCGCTGCACGTCGTGGCGCGTGATGTCGCCGATGGCACGACCTGTGAACCACGGCAGGATCTGATTCTTCAGATAGCCGCGATTGACCTTCAGTGTTCGCGGCTTCCAGTGCCGCCGGTAGCGCCGGAAGACCTCGTCGGCGACATCCTCGAACAGGATGGTCTGATCGCCATCAGTCGATGCACCTTTGTCTTGAGACCGTGATGACAGTAGCGATGTCGCCTGTTTCCTGGCGCACTCCAGGGTCATCGCGCGGGCATCGCCTATCGTGTGCCAGACCCGCTTGCCGTTGACCTGATGGTGAAGGAAGTAGCCCGTGCGGCCCGATGGCAGGATACGCACACCGAAGCCCCGGATGAGGGAATCGCGAACGTCCAGAGTCGTTCTGCGTGGCTTGAGTGCATCGACCCGTCGCTGGGTCAGGCGGCATGTTGGCATGGCATTCTCTCCGGTCCTGTTGCACCAGGGGGAGTGGAAACGGCACGAATCCATCCGCCCGACGAAAACACTTGAGAGAGAACGCGTTTTGTTTCAGTGTGTTAGAGTTTTGTTCAGCACCGAAGGTGCGTAGCGGGTGTGAGAACGTCAGAACAGGATCCCGGGCCGTCACCCGCGGGCGCATGCAACGCAACAACAAGCAACCCGAATTGAGCGTGGGATCACCCTGGAACTGCGGCGGGCGCGATTGACGCGGCGCAAGGATATCGGCTAGGTTGTCGGCCATGCCAACGGAGGGGTGCGATCCCTCGCACCCGGGGGCCGGCCCATGAAGATTGTCAATTCCCTGCGCTCGATGAAGAAGCGCCACGCGAAGTGCCGCACCGTCCGCCGCAAGGGGCGCGTCTTCGTCATCAACAAGCAGAACCCCAGGTTCAAGGCGCGCCAGGGTTGAAGAACGACGGCGCGCCGGTTGCCGGAGTCAGCGGACATCTGACATGACAGACATCTGACATGACAATCGCCATGCCGCAGCCCGATCAGGGCGTTCTTGCGGCCCGCGACGGGTTTCTTCGGCACCTCGCCGACATTGTTCCGCCCGACAACCTCATCACCGATGAAGCGGGTCTGAAGACCTACGAATGCGATGGTCTTTCGGCCTATCGCGAGCTTCCCCTCGCCGTTGCCCTGCCGGAGACCACCGCAGAGGTGTCGCGCATTCTCGACCTCTGCCGGCGCCACCGCGTCAAGGTGGTGCCCCGCGGTTCGGGAACGGGCCTTTCCGGGGGGGCGCTGCCGCTCAAGGACGGACTTCTCCTCGGGCTCGGCAAGTTCAATCGCATCCTCGATATCGACTACGCCAACCGCTGCGTGACCGTGCAGCCGGGTGTGACCAACCTCGCCATCTCGCAGGCGGTGGACCATCGCGGATTCTACTATGCTCCCGATCCGTCGAGTCAGCTGGCCTGTTCGATAGGCGGCAATGTCGCCGAGAACTCGGGCGGCGTGCATTGTCTCAAATACGGTGTCACGACCAACAATCTTCTTGGCCTCGAAATTGTCCTGATGTCCGGTGACATCGTCAGGATTGGTGGCAAGTACATGGACAGCGACGGGTATGACCTGCTCGGTATCGTCACCGGATCGGAGGGGCTGCTCGGTGTCATCACAGAGGTGACGGTCCGCATTCTCCCCAAGCCGGCCTCGGTGAGCACCCTTCTCATCGGTTTCGATGGACTTGTTCCGGCAGGCGACTGCGTGGCCGGCATCATCGCCTCGGGCATCATTCCCGCAGGCCTCGAGATGATGGACAAGGCCGCGGTGCACGCCACCGAAGAGTTCTGCAAGGCAGGCTATCCTCTCGATGTCGAGGCCCTGCTGATCTGCGAACTCGACGGTCCCGCCACGGAAGTCGGCGAACTTGCCGACAGGGTCGAGACCATCGCGGGGGATCTCGGCGCGCGCGTCATCAGGAGGGCGGCCAGCGCCGAAGAGAGAGAGCGCTTCTGGCTGGGGCGCAAGTCGGCCTTTCCTGCGGTAGGGCGTCTGTCGCCGGATTACTACTGCATTGACGGCACCATCCCGCGGGGACGGCTGGCGGAGGTCCTCACACGCATGGAGGCATTGTCGACGCGCCATGGTCTTGGGGTGGTCAATGTCTTTCATGCCGGCGACGGCAACCTTCACCCCCTGATCATGTACGACATCGACAGGCCGGGCGATCTGGAAAAGGCGGAGGCCCTCGCCCGCGACATCCTGACCCTGTGTGTCGAGGTTGGAGGTGTGCTGAGCGGAGAACATGGAATCGGTGTCGAGAAGCGTGATCTCATGGGGACCATGTTTTCGGATACGGACCTCAGGCAGCAGCAGAGGGTGAAGTGCGCCTTTGATCCCGACGGACTGCTCAATCCGGGGAAGGTGTTCCCCGTTCTCCACCGCTGCGCCGAACTCGGACACATGCACGTTCACAGGGGCCAGGTGCCCTTTCCCGATCTTCCGCGGTTCTGACCTCCATGGCCGGGACGACCTTCCGCCCGGTGGACGAGACGGAACTCGCCGGCCTCGTGGCCTGGGCCGCCGCTGACAGTGTTCCCCTCGAGATCATGGGCAGCGGGAGCAAGCGGGGACTGGGCCACGCCGTCGCCGCGGACCATGGGCTCGACATGGCGCAGTGCACCGGAATCGTCGACTATGAACCAGCCGAACTGGTCCTCACCGCGGAGGCCGGAACCACGCTCTCCATGATCGAGAGACATCTCGGGGAGGCGAACCAGCAGATGGCCTTCGAACCCCCGGACTACGGTCCCCTGCTGGGTCATCCGGCGGCCACGGCGACGATCGGCGGAACCATTGCCGCCAACCTCTCGGGGCCGCGAAGGGTCAGCGCCGGGGCAGCGCGCGATCATGCACTGGGCCTGGAGGCTGTGACCGGCCGTGGAGAGGTGATCCGGGTCGGCGGGCGCGTGATGAAGAACGTGACCGGCTACGATGTCACAAGGTTGATGTGTGGATCCTGGGGTACGCTGGCGGTCATCACCCGGCTCTCGCTCAAGGTCCTGCCGGCGCCCGAAAAGACCCGGACCCTCCTCGTCACAGGCCTGACGTCCGGCGCGGGCTGCCGGGTCATGGATGCGGTTCTCGCATCGCCGCACGCCGTATCCGCAGCCGCCTGGCTGCCAGCCGACATGGCGACGAGGTCAGCCGTCGGTGACGTGTCATCGTCGGGCCGTGCCATCACGGCGGTGCGGATCGAGGGCCCCCCGGCATCGGTCCTCGCCCGCCTTGACGGTCTGCGCTCCATGCTTGCCGGACATGGTGACATGGAGGAACTTCATGGACGCCATTCCGCAATGTTCTGGAAGGAGGTGCGTGACGTGGCGGCCTTCGTGGAGCCCGAGTCCGCTGTCATGCGCCTGTCGGTGCCGCCGGCCTCGGGCGCGGTTGCCTGCGATCGCGTCACGGCGGCAGGCGGCGCTGCCTTTCTCGACTGGGGCGGCGGGCTTGTCTGGTGCGCGTTCACGCCGTCGCCGGCGACAGCCGCGGCCGTCAGGGACATTGCGACAGACCTCGACGGTCACGCGACCCTCATCAGGGCTGACGAGGAACTCAAGGCCACCGTGCCCGTCTTTCATCCCCAGCCCGCGGCACGGCGTGACCTCACCCGGCGCATTCGCGACGGGTTTGATCCGCGCGGCATTCTCAACCCCGGCCGCATGGGCACGACAGACTGAAGCCATGCACACGGAGATCAGTCTTGTGGCCCTGGCGGACCCGCAGGTCAAGGAAGCGGAACGCATTCTCAAGACATGCGTGCACTGCGGGATGTGTCTGGCGACGTGTCCGACCTATCTTCTGCGTGGCGATGAACGTGACAGCCCGCGAGGCCGCATCTACCTCATCAAGGGCATGCTGGAGACCGTGGAACCTCCACAGGAGACCACGGTCCGCCACATCGACCGCTGTCTGACCTGTCTTTCCTGCATGACGACGTGTCCGTCGGGGGTCAACTACAGACACCTTGTGGACCATGCCCGCAGCCATATCGAGATGACCCATCGCCGCCGGCCCGCCGACAGGTGGCGACGGCGTCTGCTGGCGTGGGTTCTTCCGTCTCCCTTGCGGTTCCGTGTGGCGCTTGCCGGCGCTCTCCTCGTGCGGCCTGCAGCATGGATGCTGCCCGCCATGGTGCGTGGCATGGTGACAATGGCGCCCGGTTCACTTCCCTCACCCTCGTGGAGCGATCTTCCGGCTGTCTATCGCGCCCGGGGCACACGCCGGATGAGGGTTGCCCTTCACACCGGTTGCGCGCAACAGGTCCTGGCGCCGCACATCAACGAATCGACGATCCGTCTGCTCACCCGTCTGGGTTGTGAGGTGGTTGTATCCTCCGGGAGTGGCTGCTGTGGTGCGCTCGTCCACCACATGGGCCGCGATGAAGACGCGAGGACAGCGGCGCGGCGCAACATTGCCGCATGGGAATCGTCGGGCCCCCTCGATGCCGTGGTGACCAATGCCTCGGGCTGCGGCAGCCAGCTCAAGGACTATGGCGGTCTTCTGGCCGATGATCCGGAGTGGGCCGATCGCGCCCGCGCCGTGGCCGCCAGGGTTGCCGATGTCACGGAAGTGATAGAACCGCTGCTCGAGCCGTCGCCGCCGCCGGCGAAAGCGCCCGTGATCGCCTGTCATGTCCCCTGTTCCCTTCAGCACGGTCAGCGATCGGGTGATCTTCCTGCCCGACTGCTGAAACGCTGCGGTTTTTCCGTGAAGGACATCGACGAGAGCCACATCTGTTGCGGTTCGGCGGGCACCTACAACCTGCTGCAGGACGGGCTGTCGCGCCGTCTCCTGGAACGCAAGTGCGGTCACATCGCCGCTGCGGGCGCCGATGTCGTGGCGACCGGCAACATCGGCTGCATGGTTCAGGTTGCCAGGGGCACGGCGCTGCCGGTGCACCACACGGTGGAACTTCTCGACTGGGCCACCGGTGGCCCGCCGCCACCATGATGCCACGTCTTCTGACGGGTCTCGTCGTTGCCGGATACCTTCTCCAGGCCGCACCCCTTGGCGCGGCACAGGATGATCCGCGGCTGGATGCGCTGCTCACGCAGCTTCACGAGACCCTGGACGAACACCTGGCGATGCGGCTCGAACAGGAAATCTGGACCGTATGGCTGCATGCGGATGATCCGGAACTCGATGCCCTGATGCGGGGCGGTCGGGTTCTCATGCTGCGCGGTGACAACACCGGGGCGGTCAGGGTCTTCAACCGGCTGATCGAACGGGCGCCGGACTTCGCCGAGGCATGGAACAAGCGGGCGACTGTCTACTATCTGATGGGACGCCTTGATGACTCCATCGCCGACTGCATGCGGGTTCTCGAACTCGAGCCCCGGCACTTCGGCGCCCTCGCCGGGCTCGGCCTGATCCACACGGCGCTCGATGATCCCCGGACCGCGCTCCACTGGTACCGGGAGGCCCTCAAGCACAATCCTCACATGCACAGCATCAGGGAGCGGGCGGAAGATCTTTCCGACGAACTCGAGGGCGAACCCGTCTGACGACGCCTCGTCCCGCTTGCCGCTACTCCAGGGAACCTTCGTGGCGCAACAGCCACGCCTTGCGCTTGAGGCCGCCGCCGTAGCCGGTCAGGGTCCCGTTCGCGCCGATCACGCGATGGCACGGATGAACGACGGCGATCGGGTTGCGGCCGTTGGCCTGTCCCACGGCCCGGCTTGCCTGTGGCTTGCCGATCCTTGTCGCCAGTTCGGCGTAACTGATCGTCGTGCCGCAGGGGATCGACAGCAGGGACTGCCAGACGGATTGCTGGAAAAGTGTCCCCGAGGGCCGCGTCGGAATGTCCTCGATGGCATCGAGGCGACCGTCGAGATAAGCGGCGATCCTGTCGGCGATGCCTGACGGGTCCGATTCCAGGCGTCGGCATGGTTGTGGATACCGCCGGGCAACAAGGTTGTCGAAGCGGCCTTCACCATCGATGAAATCGAGAACCTCCAGCGTCTCGCCGGCAATCACCATGCCGATGGGACCAAGCGGGCTCGTCAGGTGCGTGATGTATGGTGCGGACATGGCTGCAATCCCCCGGGAAGCCGACACGCGCCCATGTTACCCACCGCGGCCCGCCGGGGCGACAGGAACGCTGTGGAGCAATTGTCAGGCGTGAACACCTCTGGAATGAGGTGGCGTGATGGGGTACCTGATAGGGTATCGGATTGAGAGTCACCATGAGCGTCGAACCGCCCGAAGTCGTGGAAACCGACAGCCCCAAGGTCTGGTGCGATGGTGGCGGTGTCCTGGGACACCCCCGTGTCTACTACGACCTCAGCGCCCGCGGTGCTGTTGACTGCGGCTATTGCGACAGGCGTTTCGTGTGGCTGGGATACAGGGGTGCGAGCGAACCCGCGGAGATCAGCGAATGACGACAGAGCCCAGTGCCGGGTACGCTGGCGGGGACCGGCGCATGGCGCCCTGCCACGGCAGGCGTTAAGGGACAGGCGCCATGGCATCGTGCCGGCACGTTCTCCTGATCGATGCTTCGGGATTTATCTTCCGTGCTTTCCACGCCCTGCCGGCCATGCACCGCGCGGACGGGACGCCGGTCAATGCGGTCAGGGGTTTCTGCAGCATGATCATGAAGGTGGTTGGCGAAACGGACGCCGATCACATGGCATGCGTCTTCGATCATGGATCCCGGACCTTTCGCAACGACATCTACGATCTCTACAAGGCCCATCGACCGGATACACCCGAGGACCTCGTGCCCCAGTTTCCGCTGATCAGGCAAGCAGCGAGGGCCTTCAGTCTTCCGGTGGTGGACATGGAGGGCTACGAAGCCGACGACATCATTGCCACCTATGCCCGAATGGGCAGCGAGGCCGGCGCCAGGACCACCATCGTGTCGTCGGACAAGGATCTCATGCAGCTGGTCTCGGACCAGGTCACCATGCAGGACGGCATGAAGGACCGCTCGATCGGCACAGCGGAGGTGGTGGAAAAGTTCGGGGTTCTCCCTGGCAGGGTGGTCGATGTTCAGGCACTGGCCGGGGACTCGGTGGACAATGTGCCCGGTGTGCCCGGCATCGGGGTCAAGACCGCAGCCACACTCATCAACGAATACGGCGATCTCGAGGCCCTTCTCGAGCGGGCCCACGAAATCACGCAACCCAAACGGCGGGAGAATCTGCTGGCACACGCCGACAATGCCCGGATGTCTCTCAGACTCGTGACTCTCGAGCGTCATGTGCCCCGTTTGGCGCCCCTTGAGGAACTCGCCCGGCAGGAGCCGGATGCCGACATGCTCATGGCATTCCTGCAGGCGCAGGACTTCCGGACTCTGCTGGCCAGGGCTGCGGCATGGATGGGTCAGAGAGCAGGCGCCGGCGTGCCGCCGGACACCGTTGCTTACGATCTCGTCCAGGACGTGGCCGATCTCGAATGCTGGGTGGCCGAGGCGTCACGCCAGGGCCATGTCGCCATCGATACGGAAACCACGGGCCTTGATGCGACCACCGCCGATCTTGTCGGCATCTCGCTTTCCATGCGCCCGGGCACCGGCTGTTACATTCCGCTGGCCCACAGGTCCCCCGAACTGATGCTCGAGACACCGCGGCAACTGACGCTGGAGGCGGTGCGCGCAGTGCTGGGACCGTTGCTTGCGAATCCTGCGGTGCTCAAGGTCGGCCACAACATCAAGTACGACTGTCACATGCTTGCCCGGGCCGGCATGCCGGTGCATCCGGTGGACGACACCATGCTGCTGTCATGGTGCCTCGATGCCGGCCGGCGACGGCATTCCATCGACGTCCTTGCTGCGGAGCATCTCGGCCGCGAGGTGATCGCGTTCAAGGAGGTGGTTGGTCGCGGCAAGTCCCAGGTGACCTTCGATCTGGTTCCCCTTGACCGGGCCCGTGACTATGCGGCGGAAGATGCCGATGTGACGCTCAGCCTGTGGCATCGCTTGAGGCCACGCCTCGTTCCGGAACGCATCACGAGGATCTACGAGACCATCGAACGGCCGCTGATCGGCGTCCTCGCCGCCATGGAAGGTGCCGGCATCAAGGTGGACCGGGAGAAGCTGCAGCGTCTCTCGGGCGAATTCGG
Source organism: Alphaproteobacteria bacterium (assembly GCA_965200495.1). Classification (GTDB taxonomy): domain Bacteria; phylum Pseudomonadota; class Alphaproteobacteria; order SP197; family SP197; genus SP197. The sequence continues at coordinate 1,128,480 of CBDAUG010000002.1, read as the reverse complement.
CCGGCGCATCGAGGAACTGGAAGGCGCGATCCACGCCCTGGCCGGAAGACCTTTCTCCATTGGTTCGCCCAAGCAGTTGGGGGAGATCCTGTTCGATGAGATGGGTCTGCCCGATGACAGGAAGCGGTCCACCGGCGCCGACGTTCTCGAGAGTCTCGCCGCCGAGGGTCACGAGCTGCCGCGCCGGGTGCTCGAGTGGCGCCAGCTGTCGAAACTCAAGAGCACCTACACGGATACGCTCGTCGATGAGATCAATCCGGCTACGAACCGGGTCCATACCTCGTTTTCCATGGCATCCACCCCGACCGGACGCCTGGCTTCCACGGATCCCAATCTCCAGAACATTCCCGTGCGTACCGAGGAAGGGCGTCGTATCCGCAGCGCCTTTGTCGGGGAGGCCGGCCATCTCCTGATGTCGGCGGACTATTCCCAGATTGAACTGCGCCTGCTTGCCCACATCGCCGATATCGCCTCGCTCAAGCAGGCCTTCCACGACGGCATCGACATCCACGCCATGACCGCAAGCGAGGTGTTCGACGTTCCGCTGGAGGAGATGGATCCGCTCACCAGGCGCAATGCCAAGGCGATCAACTTCGGGATTATCTACGGTATCAGCGCCTTCGGACTGGCCCGCCAGCTCTCCATCGGCCGCGATGAGGCGAGGCACTACATTGACGCCTATTTCGCGCGCTACCCCGGCATCCGCGGATACATGGACCGCACCATCGCGGCAGCCCGCGAGTCGGGTCATGTGACGACGCTGTTTGGCAGAAAGTGCCACCTGCCCGACATCAGAAGTGCCAGGGGACCCGTGCGCGCCTACAACGAGCGCGCGGCAATCAATGCGCCGCTCCAGGGATCGGCTGCCGACGTCATCAAGCGCGCCATGATACGCATTCCCGGCGCCCTCGAAGCGCAGGGCCTGACGGCGCGCATGCTCCTGCAGGTTCACGACGAACTGCTCTTCGAGGTTCCCGAAGACGAGACCGCGGCGACGGAGCAGTGCGTGCGCAGGGTCATGGAAGGCGCAGCACACCTCTCTGTGCCGCTGACAGTGGATGTCGGTCTGGGTTCCGACTGGAACGCAGCGCACTGACAGTGCCGCCGCAGCCAAATCTCCTTGTCCGGCACCGAAACAGGCCTGGCGCTGCCCCGTGCCCGTCGGGCACCGCAAAGACACACCTCGTCAGTGCGCCTGCGACCACTGGCGCAATGCGGGTGCGGCGCCGATCACGACAGTGGTGCCGGCCCGGCACGGCGCACAGCGGTATCGACGGAACCGGCGAATGTGCTGAACTGGTGCGTGAAGCGCCCGCAGAGGTCCCTGACCGTGCAGTCATGGGCCTCCTTGTCGGTCCAGGTCTGCCGTGGGTCGAGCAGGCCCTCGGGGACATCCGGACAGGTCGTCGGCACCTCGAAACCGAAGTGGGGGTCCCTGCGAAAGGCGGCGTGCTGCAGGGAGCCGTCGAGCGCTGCATTCAGCATGGCCCGTGTATGGACAAGGGGGATGCGCTGCCCGGCGCCGAAGCGACCGCCCGTCCAGCCGGTGTTGATCAGCCAGCAGGTGACCTTTTGCCGGCGGATCCGATCAGCGAGCATGCGAGCGTAGACCTCGGCCCGGCGGGGCATGAAGGGGGCCCCGAAACAGGGCGAGAATGTTGCTTCAGGATCCTTGCCGACACCCTGTTCGGTCCCCGCAACCTTCGATGTGTAGCCGCACAGGAAATGATAGGTTGCCTGGTCCGGTGTCAGCCGGGCCACCGGCGGCAGGACTCCGAATGCATCGGCTGTCAGCAGGATGATGCTGGAAGGATGGCCTGCCTGCCCGGTTTGCGAGGCGCCCTCGATGAAGTCCAGGGGATAGGAGGCGCGTGTGTTCTCGGTCAACCGGGCATCGTCAAAGTCGATCTGACGGGTGACGTCATCCATGACAACGTTCTCGAGCACAGCGCCGAACCGTCGGGCCGCAGCATGGATCTCCGGCTCCGTTTCCCGGGAAAGGCGGATGGCCTTGGCGTAGCACCCGCCCTCGAAGTTGAAGAGGCCGCTGTCACTCCAGCCGTGTTCGTCATCGCCCACGAGATGGCGCAGCGGATCGGCCGACAGTGTCGTCTTGCCGGTTCCCGAAAGACCGAAGAAAACCGCGGCGTCGCCGCTGCGGCCCACATTGACGGAACAGTGCATGGGAAGCACGCCGTCAGGAGGGAGCAGGTAGTTGAGAATGGTGAAAACGGACTTCTTGATCTCTCCCGCATAGGCGGTACCTGCGATGAGCACCAGTCGTTCTGCGAAGTCGATGGCGATCACCGTGGTCGAACGGCATCCATCAGTTCCCGGATCGGCCCGGAACCCCGGCGCCTGGATGACCGTGAACTGCGGTTCAAAGTCCCGGAGGGCAGTCGGAGACGGCGTGATCAGCATGTGGCGGGAGAACAGACTGTGCCACGCGCGTTCGGTCACCACACGGATGTTGCGCCGGTGGTTGGGATCAGCGCCGGCATGAAGATCCTGCACGAACGTCTGCCTCGTGCTGAGGTAGTCGAGAAGGCGTTGCTTCAGGACGCCAAAGTGGTCGCGCGACAACGGTGCGTTGAAGGAACCCCAGTTGACCGAGTCACGGGTCTCATTGTCCTCGACAATGAACTTGTCCCTGGCCGCCCGCCCCGTATGGGATCCGGTCCGCACCACGAGGGCGCCGCCTTCGGCGACCGATGCCTCACCCCCGGCAACGGCCCGCTGGTAGAGTTCTGCCACGCCGGCATTGATTCGGGCCGGGCGCAATGTGTGATCGGCACTCGAGACTCTTGCCACTCGATTCATCGGCCATTCGCTTGTCTCACCCGTCCATTCAATGCCGAGGCCGCGTTCCATGGCAAGGGATGGCGATGAAATACCTGTGAACAGCGCCGCCGCATCTATGACACAATTGTGCCACGTCACTTGTGGCATGATTCTGTCCGTGCAGGGATCAGGAAGGTGCGGTCATGAAGGGAAGAACGATCGCCATCGTCGACGACCGCAAGAGCATTCTTGCGGCCTATGGTGCGTTGTTTCGCAGCGAAGGTTACACTGTCCATTGCTTTTCCAGCGGCGTGGATCTCATCAACCGGTTGGCGACTCTCGCCGTCGATCTCGTCCTCCTCGACATCGATCTGGGCCGTGGCCTCGCCGGCTGGCAGGTGCAGGGCGTCCTTGCCCGTGAGCACCCCGGGCTTCGTGTCATCTTCATGACGGCTGTCGCCCTTGACGATGCCGATGAAGCGCGTGGGCTGGAAGCCGGCGCCGCCGACTACATCAGAAAGGGAAGCGATCCGCGGATCCTGCTTGCACGCGTCCGCCGGGAGCTTTCGGCCCTTGGCGCGCCCGTGCCGGAGGCCGGTGACGGGAGGATCACGGCAGGCGATCTCGTTCTCGACGCGCTGTGTCTGTCGTGTTCGTGGAAGGGCCGGGATGTTCCGCTCACGGTTTCGGAATTCCGCATCCTGGAGGAAATGGCCGGATCACCCGGTCGCGTGAAGTCCCGTGACACACTCCTTGCGGCGGCGGGAAACAGTGACGACCGGGCCACCGAGCGTGCCGCCGACAGCCACATCAAGCGGCTTCGCCACAAGCTCCGCAGCGTGGATGCCGCGTTCGTCGCCATCAGGACCCACAGCGGCGCCGGCTACTCCTGGCGTGCTGCCAGCCCATGATGCGGGAGCAGGACGAGGCCCCCCGGGATGCTGGTCCGGAAGATCCTTGCCATCAATCTCGTGCCCCTCGCTCTCTTTCTGGTGGCGCTCTATCTGATTGACGACATCAGGCCCAACCTGGTGATGACGAAGGTGGAATCTCTCACGGCGCGAGGCCGTCTGATCGCCCTCTCGATCGAGAACTCGGCGGTGATGGATGATCTCGAGACCATCAATCCGGCACGGCTCGATGTTCCTGACAAGGTAGGGCTCTTTCCGGCGCCCCAGCTGGGTTACGCCTGGCCCCCGGCCAGCCTGTCGCCCCTCGAAGCAAGGCGGCGGCTGCGGCGCAGCTGGGCGGGACATATGGTCACCCTCACACGCGAGACGAATCTGGACCTCCGGCTTGTCGACCCCGTCACCGGAGAGGACCTCGTCGGCGATTTGCGGGAGTCCGTCGAGATCGAGACGATGGCCGATGACGGGGCATGGCAGTGGCCGTCATGGCATACCGCTGTCGATGACTGGCTGGTGTTCCCCGGATGGCGCGGCGATGTGCCGGCGGCAGGGCCGCAGGACGTCATTGGCGAAGCGGCGCGTGGCACGGCCTCGTGGACACTTGTCGCAAGCGGCGCCGACGACATGAGATTCGTGGTGGCGGTGCCGGTGAGAAAGAAACTCTATCGGACCGTCGTCGGTGTCCTCGTTCTTTCCGCGCAGCCCGGTCAGGAGGAATTCGACCTGCTGCGCCGCCAGCAGGTGATCATGCTGATGGCGCTTGTCGCCTTTGTGCTGACGGCGGGACTGTCGGTGTGGCTTGCCCGTGTCATCACCAGGCCCCTGGTGGAGCTGTCCGATGCCGCCACGGACGTCCGCCGGGGCCGCAAGGGATCGCGGGACATCCCCGATCACCGCGCCAGGGGCGACGAGATCGGCAGACTGGCGCAAGCACTCATCATGATGACGGGTTCCCTCGAACGGCGGGTCGAGGACGGAAAGGAAATCGCGCGCAACTCGGCCCACGAGATACGCAATGCGGTGACCGGAATGGGCGGCGCGCTCATGATTCTGGAGAACAATGACGTCGCGCCGAGAAAGAACATGGTCGCGCTGGCGCTGGCCGAGGCCGGACGACTCGAACGGTTGGCTGACGATTTGCAGGATCTTTCCAAACTCGACGATCTGCTGGTGCGCACCCCGACGACACTTGTCGATGTCGCACGCCTGCTCATCAGGCATGCGGACCCCGGCGTGTGGCTGGAGCGACATGGTGTGACCGTGAGGCACGGGCCGGGACTGGCCGGTCCGGCGCGAGAGCGAAACTGTCTCGTTGACGGTCTCGAGGACCGCCTGGTTCAGGTGATGCTCAACCTGCTCGCCAACGCCGTCTCGTTCAGCCCGCCCGATGGCGTCATCACGGTGGACTGCCGTCGCGAGAGAGGATGGATCACGTTCTCGGTCACCGACCAGGGGCCAGGCATTCCACCGGGGAGCGAAGAGAGAGTTTTCGCCTGGCTGGAGCAATGCCGCGATCCGGCGGCGCATGGCGACCACTCGGGTATCGGACTGACGATTTCGCGTCAGATTGTCCATGCCTTCGGTGGCGAGATTGTTGCCCGCAACGTCGGCGGGGATCCCGATCACCCCGACGGGGCATGCTTCACGGTCCGCCTGCCGGCGGCGTCACGCCGCCGCCGGCGTTTGCTTGACGCCCTGAGAGGCACGTCTGGCGACCGGACGGCACCAACGCCGTCCCGGTGATCACGGATGGCCACCGGCCTGCGGCGTCAGGCGGATTCCAGGTAGGAATCGATCCACGGCGAACGGGCTCCGTCCGCGGTCCACAGGATCGGAAAATAGTTGTCGTCCATGACGGCGCTGTCGTCATGACGCATGTAGCGGCCGTACATGGGACCGGTGCCCTGCGCGATGTTGCGGGGAACGAAACACGCGGCCGATGACAGGCAGTGAACGACAAGGGAGCGCCTGGCAGCGTTGCCCCGATTGGCATTGGAGCCGTGCCAGGTGTTGCCGTGATGAAAGGAGCCGCCGCCCTTCCTGACGACGACGGGAACCACGTCCGGCGCGTCAATTCCCTGGGCCGCCGCCGCCTCGCGCATCTCCCTTGTGTAGTCTTCGGGACCGTGAAACTGCGCGATGGGCGCGCCGCGCGACCACCGGTGGGAACCTCTCACCAGTTCCATGGTTCCGGCCTCCGCAGACGTGTCATCGAGAGCGATCCAGCAGCTGATCATCTCATTGGGATCGATCCAGTCGAGGTAGGCGCAGTCCTGATGCATGCCCAGCGGCCGGGTGCCGACGGGTTTCCACAGCACGTTGTCGACCTTGATACGGGCCCCGGGCCAGCCTCCCAGAGTGGCGCAGGCCCGCCCGATATCCTCTCTCAGGACCGTTCCGGCAACTGTCCTGTCCCCCTTCCAGCCGTTGCAGATCTGGCGTGTCAGGGTCGGATCGCTGACACCGTCCTGCCAGTTGACCTCGTCGGGGCGGATACCGGTCTCGAATTCGCCACGGAACATCCTCTCGTAGCGCTCCTTGATCCTCTCGGCGGTGGCATCGTCGATGAGATTGTCGACGAGGACAAAGCCGTCACGATGGAAAGTGCTGATCTGTTGCTGCGTCAGTTCGAACGGGCTCATGGCAGACAATCCAGGTAGTTCTTCATGTCCCAGTCGCTGACCTCGGCGTTGAACCGGTCCCACTCGTCACGCTTGTACTCATCATAGATGTCGTAGAGCCGCCCCGGAAGGGCGGACCGCACCACGTCATCGGCGGCAAGCGCGTCGAGTGCGTCGCCAAAGTAGCGCGGCAGGCGCCGGACGGTCTTTCCGGCCTCCATGGCTTCGTAGATGTTGCGCTGCTCGGGCTCGCCCGGGTCGACCTGCCGCCGGATGCCGTCATCCATCGCTTTCAGGAGGGCCGCGGCCATGAGATAGGGATTGACCATGGAATCGACGGCCCGGTACTCGAACCGCCCCGGAGCCGATACCCTCAGCGCCGTCGTTCGGTTCTGATAGCCCCAGTCGGCGTAGATGGGCGCCCACAGACCGAGATCGAGCATGCGCCGATAGGAGTTGACGGTGGATGAGCCGATGGCGGTGAGCGCGGGCAGGTGTTCCATGACGCCGCCAATGGCATGAAGGCCAAGAGGCCCCGGCATCCAGTCATCGGGATCATGGATGAAGAGATTGGCGCCACCCTTGCGGTGCATGTAGACGCCGTCGACACCGGGGCGGGGATCGCCGGCATGGCACACCATCGAGTCGTCACCGCCTCTCCACAGGGACATGTTGTGATGGCAGCCGTTCCCCGACAGGCCCATGAACGGCTTTGACATGAAGCAGGCGATGAGGCCTTCCTCGCGGGCGACCTGGGCGCAGATCTGGCGATAGGTGGTCAGCCGGTCGCAGGTTCTCAGGGCATCGTCGAACATGAAGTTGATCTCGAGCTGGCCCGGAGCATCCTCGTGATCGCCCTGAATCATGTCGAGACCCATGGCCTGGCCATACGAAACGACCTTGGAGTAGACACGCGACAGTTCCTCGAACTGGTCGATGCGGTAGGCGAGTGGCTTGGTCGGCCCGCCGTCGGGAAGGCCGTCTTCACCGCGCGTGAGCCAGGCCATCTCCGGTTCGCAGCCGTGGCGAAGGTGGAGGCCATCGTGGTCGGTCATGAACTGCCGGTGAACGCGCCGCAGGTTGCCGCGGCAATCCTCCTCCATGAAGGCGCCCGGGCTGTCTGTCTCCTCGCGGGCGTGAAAGACCGTGCAGTAGACGCGCGCGGCATCCGGATTCCAGGGCAGCTGGCAGAATGTCTCGGGATCGGGGATGGCCACCAGTTCATGGGCATTGGCCGGAAATCCAAGGAGATTTCCCGCCCGGTCGGCAAGCACATTGGTCAGGCCGCCGTACCACGTCTGGATGCCCTGCGATGCCATCGCCTCCCAGTGCGGCGCCGGCACGGCCTTGCCCATGATGCGCCCGGTGATCGAGATGTACTGGTAATAGATGTAGCGCACACCCAGGTCGTCGATCTTCGCACGCACCTCCCGAACGTGCTCGTCGCGCCCGGCGGCTGCGACATGGCGTTCAATGTCCGTGGTCATTCCCATGGTCTCCCATCACTGTCTGCGGCCGATTGCTCAGACCACCTCGAGATAACGCTCCCGTTCGCCGGCACTCACATGACGGCGCAGCTGTTCATCCTCGTGGACACGCGTTGCCACGAAATGATCGATGAAGGTGTCGCCAAAGATGGCGCGCGCCGCCTTGCTCGCATCGAGGCACTCGGCAGCCTCGATGAGGCTGCGTGCAAGGCGCGGGACGCCCGGTGGCGTGTCATCGGGACCGCCACCCGTCATGGGCGCCGGCAGGTCCATGCCTGCGTCAATGCCGTGAAGCGCCGCGCCAAGGGTGGCTGCCATGGCAAGGTAGGGGTTCGTGTCGGCACCCGGAAGACGAAATTCGATGCGCGCCTGTTCGTCGGGCGCGGGCACGGCCCGCACTGCTGCGGCATAGTTCTCGATGGCCCAGGTCGCGGTCCTTGGCGCCCAGTTACCCGGCGCCAGGCGGCGGTAGGCATTGACGGTATGGGCCACCATGGCGGTGAGATCGCCGGTGAGCCCCACCACGCCGGCGATCGCCTGGCGCATCGTCGTGCTCATGGCGTCCCCTGCGCCGGCGTCGTGGAACAGGGTCCTGCCGGTGGCGCTGTCGCAGAGCGAGAGGTGAACATGTCCCGAGAGCCCGGGGTGGGAGGCGCCGAGCTGGGCCATGAAACTTGCCGTCATGCCCTGACGCCGCGCATGGGCCTTGGCCAGGGTCTTGAAGAGGGCGGCGTCGTCAGCGGCCTTCAGCGGATCGCCGGCCCGCAGAGTCGCTTCGAAACAGCCAGGACCGAGTTCGAGACCGAGGCTGAAGAGATCGATGCCTGCCTCGCAGGCCAGGCTGTCGAGGGAGCGCACATAGTCGCTGTGGATGGCAGCAGACTGGGTGCTCCAGAAACGGTTGTCGGCGGCGAAGAGCCCGGTGTCGTCGCCGAAGCCGTTGGTGCGCAGGGATTCCGCCGTTTCTTTCAGGACGTGGAACTCGAACTCCATGGCGGCGCGCACGGCGTATCCTGCGGCTGCCGCACGGTCAATCTGCGCTGCGAGAAGATGGCGCGGACTCAAGGCGCGCGACGGCCCGTCGTAGTCAGCGAAGACGATGAACGAGTCGTGCTCGAACGGCCAGTCGCGCACGCTCGTCCAGTCGAGGCTGACAGGTTCGCCCACAAACGGCGGCGAACCGGTGATCCTCTCGGCGGTATCCCACTTGTGGAGCACGTTGACGAATGTCCCGCAGGTCCCGAACGCCGTCGCGATGTCGTCGAGCCTCAGGCGCCGGCCCCGCAGGCTGGCATCGAGATCGGGAACAACGACATGACCGATACGCTTGCCCGCTTCGCGCAGCCGGGATGGGGCGTCGTTCATCGGCGGCGACCGGTCAGGTCTGCAGAGCCCTGGCGTGATGCTCGACGTGATCGGCGAGAAAACTCTGGATGAACCAGTAGCTGTGGTCGTAGCCCTCGCGCATGGTGAGCGTCAGCGCCTGTCCGGTGTCCTCGCAGGCAGCCGCCAGCGCATCGGGAAGCAGGTTGGGCAGAAAATCGTCCTCGGTCCCCTGGTCGGCGAGAATCGGTGGTGCGCGGTAACCGGAGCGAATCAGGTCGACAACGTCGTAAGCCCGCCAGGCTTCCCGGTCGTCGCCGAGATAGCGCTGCAGTGCGTTCACCCCCATCGGGCAGCCCATGAGGGAGTTCATCGGCGCCAGCGCCGACACCGAACGAAACATGCCGGGATTCTTGAGGGCAAGCGACAGCGCTCCATGGCCTCCCATGGAATGTCCCAGAATGCCCATCCTTTCAGGATCGCCGGGAAAGGCATCGGCGATGATGCCGGGAAGCTCGCGGACGATGTAGCTCTCCATGCGATAGTGGCGGGACCACGGCTCGACGGTCGCATCGAGGTAGAATCCCGCCCCCGTCCCGAAGGACCAGTCGTCGTTTTCGCCTTCGATTCCGGTGTTGCGCGGGCTGGTGTCGGGGGCGACCACGAGAAACCCGGCATCCGCGGCCAGGCGCTGGGCGCCGGCCTTGATGGTGAAGTTCTCCTCCGTGCAGGTCAGACCCGACAGCCACAGGAGAATCGGCACCCTTGCCTGGGCCGCGGCTGGAGGCGTGAATACGGAGAACCCCATGGAAAGGCCAATTTCGCATGACGCGTGCCGGTAGAACCCCTGCGTGCCACCATGACACCGGCTGAGCGAGACGGTCTCGACCATGGATCAGTAGACCACGACGCTGCGGATCGACTCGCCCTCGTGCATCAGGTGGAAGGCATCGTTGATGTCCTCAAGCGGCATGGTGTGGGTGATCAGGTCATCGATGCTGATCTTGCCGTCCATGTACCAGTCCACGATTTTTGGTACATCCGTGCGCCCCTTGGCGCCACCGAAGGCCGTGCCCCGCCAGACCCGGCCGGTCACCAGCTGGAACGGACGGGTGGAGATTTCGGCGCCGGCGGCTGCCACACCGATGATGATGGATTCACCCCAGCCCTTGTGAGCGCACTCCAGCGCCTGGCGCATGGTCGTGACATTGCCGATACACTCGAAACTGTAGTCGGCGCCGCCCTTCGTCAGGTCCACGAGCCAGGGAACGAGGTCACCCTCGACCTCCTTCGGGTTGACGAAGTGGGTCATGCCGAACATCTTTGCGAGTTCTTCGCGTGCGGGATTGATGTCAACGCCGACGATCATGTCGGCACCGACGAGGCGCAGGCCCTGGATGACATTGAGGCCGATCCCGCCAAGTCCGAACACCACGCAGTTGCTGCCCGGCTCCACCTTGGCGGTGTTGATGACGGCGCCGATGCCGGTGGTCACACCACAACCGATGTAGCAGATCTTGTCGAAGGGAGCGTCCTCGCGGACCTTGGCGAGGGCGATCTCGGGAACCACCGTGTAGTTCGAGAACGTTGAGGTACCCATGTAGTGAAAGAGTTTCTCGCCGCCTATGGAGAACCGGCTGGAACCATCCGGCATGACGCCCTGTCCCTGCGTGACCCTGATGGCCTGGCAGAGATTTGTCTTGGCCGACGTGCAGTAGTCGCACTGCCTGCACTCCGGCGTGTAGAGCGGGATGACATGATCGCCCTTCCTGAGGCTCGAGACACCCTGGCCGACATCGACGACGACACCGGCCCCCTCGTGACCGAGTATGGCGGGGAAGATGCCTTCGGGATCGGCGCCTGACAATGTGAAGGCGTCCGTATGGCAGATGCCGGTCGCCTTGATCTCGACAAGAACCTCGCCGTCACGGGGCCCCTCGAGATCAACCTCTTCGATGGCAAGTGGAGCATCCGCCTTGTAGGCAACAGCAGCGCGGGTCTTCATGGCATTCTCTCGATCGAATGGAACCGGGTCATGGTGGCGGCGCCCCGGGGACAATTCAAGCCGCCGAATCCCGAAAACGGGATCCTCATGGTCCTGATGTCGCAAGGATGTCCGGAAGGTCAGCCACGCTGTCGATGACAACATCGAACCAGGGCTCGAGCTGTTGGCGTGTGGCGGGTCCGGTCAACACGCCGATTGCGGCGCCAAAGCCGGCAGCCCGCGCCATGCCTGCATCGGCTGCGGCATCATCGCCAATCATCGCCACCTCCGATGGGTCCAGCCCGGTGTGCCGGCAGAAGGCCTCGCCCATGCCGGGGCCAGGTTTGCCGCCGAAGCCTCCGTCGGAGCCACACACGAAGGCCAGATGATCGCGAATTCCCAGCTGCTGCGCCGCCAGTTCCGCGAGTTCCGTGTCATCGTTCGTGGCGATGCCGAGGCGGTAGCCGTCCCCGGCGAGACGACCGAAGAGCGCCGGCATGTCCGCCGTCGCGACCAGCCCGCCGAGGGAGGTCTCGCGGAAAACCTTGAAGACCAGGTCTTCGAGGTCGCCAGGCGCTTTCTCGGCGAGGATTGTGCCCCAGCACCGGACAATGTCCCGATTGGTGCCGCTGGCCAGCATGGAATCGGTGTCGAAGACACCCAGGGACCGGTCGTATCCCGCCTCGCGGAGCAGGCGATCGGCGATGTCAGGTTGCCCGGCTGCCCTGGCGACATGCGAGGCCGCTTCGCAGAACGCCGGAATCCAGGTCTCGTTGAAGGCGATCAGGGTTCCGTCCTTGTCGAAGAGCAGGCCCCTGATGACGGGCGCGCGGTTCTTCATGGTGCGACCAGCCGATGGCGCCGCCACGCGATCTCGCTGTTCCACGACGCCTGCCTGTCGGCGCGCTCGCGGCGCACCAGACACCAGGCAAGGGACACGGCAAGGGCGACGCGAATCCAGTCCTTCAGCATCCCTGTCCCGCCTTCCATGCCGGTCGCCACAAGGAGAATCCGGCATTCTTCGTCTGAGAGAGCGGCTTCAGACGCGACATAGGCCGGATCCCACAGCGGGTGGCAGAGAGCCGCATACTCCCAGTCCAGGAACGTGATGCTGTCTCCGTCATCGATGATGTTCGGCGGGGCGGGATCGACATGGCAAGCAACCGGCGCGGCATCTTCCGGGCGGCAGACATGCCTCAGGGCGTCCACGACGGCCCACCCGGCACCGAAGGCGTCCGGGGCTTCGGGCGCGGTGCATCCGGCCGCGTCGAGATAGGTCTCCAGTCTCTCCCAGGGGTTCATCATGCCGGTGAACCCGGTGGTCCGTCTCAGCGCCCGGAAGGCGCGGCCCAACCTCTCCAGGACCGGTGCTGCGAAGGGCCGGTCCATGGTGTCCAGGGACTGACCGTTCGCAAAGCGATAGAGAATGAGTCCTCTCCCGGGGTCGGCTGCCAGCACCTGTGGCGCGACGCCGAGGGATGACGCCGCCTTCATGTGGTCGCACTCCCGGGAGCGGTCGACGAGGTCCGCGGTCCCGCTCCCGGCCAGACGCAGGACGACATCGTCTCCTGCAACAAGCAATCGCACCGCGCGGTTTGCGCTTCCGCAAAACATGTCCGTGATCTGCAGGCCGCACGGATCGTGACCGAGGTGTTCGAGAGCACGGGCGATCTCCTGACGGGTCATGACAGCGCAGCTTGCCGCCGGGCGCCGTGACTGGCAAGACTGCCGGTCATGGTCGACAGCCTCAATGCCCTGCTGAAGGAAATCCGCGCGTGCAAAGCGTGTGCCGGAGTCCTTCCCTGTGGCCCGCGGCCCGTCATCAGGGCCCAAGCGGGTGCGCGTTTGCTGATCATCGGGCAGGCGCCGGGCTCTCGTGTCCATGCCAGCGGCATTCCCTGGGACGATGCCAGCGGTGACCGTCTGAGAGAATGGATGGCGGTCGACAGGACCGTCTTCTACGACACCCGGCGCCTTGCCATCATGCCCATGGGGCTGTGCTATCCCGGCAGGGACAGACATGGCGGCGACCGGCCACCGCGCCCGGAATGCGCCCCCTTGTGGCATGAACGGGTTCTCGCCCACCTGCCGACGGTTGAACTCACTCTGCTGATTGGACGCTACGCCCAGGCGCGCTATCTGTCGCTGGAAGGGCGAACGTCCATGACCGACATCGTGGCGGCATGGCGCGACCACCTGCCGTCCTTTCTTCCCCTGCCTCATCCTTCGTGGCGCAACACCGCCTGGCTGCGGCGCCATCCCTGGTTTGCCGAAGACGTGCTTCCCGAACTCCGCCGGCGCACGGCCGAATTGACGGGACCCTGATCCCCCTTGCCGCGCTTTCAGGAGTTCTGTGCAAGGGAGAACAAGGTGCCGGGCCCCGGTGATGTGCTTGCGTGTAGGAAGCTGCCGGCGGCCTATGCGAGGATTGCGGCGAGGCGGGCGAGCACATCGTCCATGATCTGCTCTGGAACGGCCTCAAGGCGTTTTCCTTTCCGGGCGGCAAGATCGAGGACTCGCGGCTGGTCGCAGCGGATCACGCCGACCGTTCGGGTGCCCGCCCCGTGGAGCGAAACGACGAATCCGCGCCGCCGCGCGAAACTCCCACCAGTCGTGATCGGAACGACAACGGGCGTCCCGGTCAGCTTGTTGAATGGTGCCGGAGACACGATGACAACCGGCCGGGTTCCCCGTTGTTCGTGACCGGCGGCGGGATCGAGGCTGACGAGCCAGATTTCGCCCTGCTGCATTACAACAGTTCGCGGCCCACAGGGGCGGAGTCGAGCCACGTACGATCGTCGTCGCCGTCCGGGGCGCTGTCATCGCACTGTGCGAGAAGTTCCTCAAGCGCGTAGCGCGTACGGATCCTGGGTGCAACAAAAAGGCGGCCGTCCTCGATGCCGATATTCACCTTGGTGCCCACTGCGAGGTTCAGTGTATCAAGCAGTGCCGGAGGCACGGCAAGCATCACCGAACCGCCGACCTTGCGCAGATTTGTCGTGTGCATCGATGTCTTCCGAGTTATATTTGAGTATCATACGGGTGACGTCAGGTCGGCAAGCGCCTTGGTCATCTCCGATGATGCGGGCATCCATGGACCAAGCGTGCGTACCGTATTCCCATGGGGCACATGGATCCATACAACACCTGCGGTTGTCGCACTCTCACGTCAGGAACTTGCCCAGGGCGTAGAATCCGAAGGCAAGGACGATCACTCCGGAGCCGGCATTGAGCCAGGCGAGGCCCTTGCCGGTGAAGCTGGACCGCAGCCACGCACTGACTGTGGCGAGGGTGAACCACCAGGTCGCGGCGCCGGCCAGGATGCCGGAAATGATCACCCAGGAATCGATCAGGCCAGCGATGGCTTCGAGCACATGGATGGCGGCGAACAGGGAAACGAAGGCGATGAAGGTGATCGGGTTGAAGAGGGTGACCGCAAAGGCGGTGGCAAAGGCATGCGCGAGCGTCTCGCGACCGGTTGCAGGCGCACCGGCAACCGCCGTGTGCGCGAGGGTCCTCGACTTCCACGCGGCGTGACTGCCGAGAGCCACCAGAATGACGCCGCCGAGGCCCTGGATGATCATGCGGTTGTCGGTAAGGAATGCCTCGGCGGCGCCCACAGAGAGGACAGCGAGAGCGCCGAATGCAGTGTCGGCCAGCGTCGCCCCCAGCCCGGTGGCATACCCGGCAAGCCGGCCATCGAGCAGGGTCCGCTGGATGCACAGGACAGCCACCGGGCCGACGGGCGCAGCGACGAGAAATCCCACGACCATGCCGGTGACAAGGAGCTGGATGTCCATGGCCGCTCAGGCGAATGGCTTGACGTCGCGCAGGGACACGACGCGAAAGCGCCAGGCGAGGAGGAGCGTGGCGAGGGCGATGCCTCCGACAATTCCCCACTTGAGTCCCGGAACGCCCCACGCGAGGTAATGGCCGAGGAACCATGCCAGGGGAAGCATGACGCCCCAGAACGAGATCAGGCCCAGCCAGGTGGCTGGCCAGACATCGGCAGCGCCTCTGAGCGCGCCGACCAGCACCGCCTGCAGGCCGTCAAAGGCGACAAGAAACGCCGTCACAAAGAGGCCCGCAACAATGATCGCGATGATGGCGGGATCTTCCGTATAGATCGCGGCCAGGGTCTCGGGCATGAGGGCAACGACGGCTGCCAGCGGCAACATGAGAAGGAAAATCAGGCCGGTTCCCACCCATCCGGCGGTGGCCATGGCCGCCCTGTCGCGCCGGCCCACGGCATTGCCGACGCGCACGGCAGTGGCCGTCGACATGCCGATGGCCACCATGAAGCAGAAGGCGTTGACATTCATGGCTGCCTGGAAGCCGGCAACCTCGGGGGTGCCGAGATGCCCGGCCAGCATGGTGACAAACATGAAGGCGGAGGTTTCGAAGGCATAGGAAAGACCCATCGGTGTGCCCAGGCGCAGGAACCTGCGTTCCAGCTGGCCGAAGCGGCGCAGTGGCCGGAAGAGACCGTAGACGTGCTTGTCGGCCATCGACAGGATGTAGACGAAGATGCAGCCGAACATCAGCCAGCGCGCGATGCTCGTGGCCAGAACCGCACCGGATGCGCCGCCGGCCTCGAAACCCAGGTTGCCGTAGATCAGCACCCAGTTGAGGAGGATGTTGGCGATGTTGGCGATGATCATGACGACCATGCCGGGCTTGGTGCGGCCGATTCCTTCGAGAAACATGGAACACGAGGTGAAGAGGAACATGCCTGACATGCCCCAGGCGTACATGGCCATGACCTCGCCACCGCCCCGTGCGAGGTCGGCCTCCTGACCGAAGAGCCACAGGATGGTCTCCCCGTTGAAGAGGAAGATCGCCCAGATGAGTCCGAGCACCGCTCCGTTGAGCATGGCGGTCCACAGGATGTTGCCGCAGTCTTCGCGCCGTCCGGCGCCGTCTGCCTGGGCCACCAGAATGACGCAACCGGCCAGCAGGCCAAACCCGATCACCATCATCGTGATGTGCGGGGCAAAGCCAATGGCGAGATAGGCCAGTTCGTTACCGCCGGCGCGTCCCGTCATGATGGTGTCCACCGTCATCATGAGCAGCATGCCGCAGCGCATGATGATCACCGGCACCCCGAGTTTCAGGGTGCGCACGACATGGTCGGCGATGCTCTGTGGCGGTGGTCCCGGAGACACCCGGGAAGAAGAAGATGTCATTGATGACGTTCCGACGCCGATGCCCGACGATGATACGGGGGAGCATGCGCCGGCGCGGCGCCGTCCGTGTCACACGATGGTGCAGCCGTCACCGGGTGTCAAAGAACCGCCGGCGCCCGGGCCGGATCCGTCGAGGTGGCGTGGGCAGCGCAGGGACCATAGACTTCACATGCAGCTGACCGCCCCTGGAGGCGCCATGTCCGTCTATGCAACCGGTATCGCGACCGATGTCGATCTTGACCGCCCTGGCAAGCGGACGGGACGCCTTCACCTGCCGTACTCGGTCACGCGATCGGCCTACGGCGTCATTCCGGTTCCCATTGCCGTGATATCGGGCGGCGAGGGACCCACGGTCCTGATGATGGCCGGCAATCACGGGGACGAATACGAGGGACAGATCGCGCTGGGCAACCTGATCCGGACCGTGGATGCCGCGGAGGTGAGCGGGCGCCTCGTCGTTCTTCCGTCAGTCAACCTGCCGGCCGCGCGCAGCGGCGTCAGGGTCTCGCCCCTCGATGGCGGCAACCTCAACAGGACCTTTCCGCCCCGGCCCGAGCTGGGACCCACCCACGAGATCGCCGCCTATCTCGAGGATGTCCTGATGCCGATGGCCGATGTGTTTGTGGATCTCCATTCCGGGGGAGCATCGCTTGCGTACCTGCCTTTCGTCGCCACCTCCCTTCACGGTGACGTGGAGACGGACCGGCGGTCGCTGCGGTTGATGCGTGCCTTCGGCGGGCCCTATGGCCAGATCTGGCCTGCCGGGGGCGGATCGCGGACTGCATCGGGTGCTGCTGTGCGCAAGGGGTGCATCGACATCGGCGGCGAGTTCGGAGGCTCGGGAGTGGTCGAGCCGGATTGTCTGCGCCTGGTGGAGCGCGGTATCCGCAACGTGCTCGCCGAGGCTGGCGTTCTCCGCTCCCGCGATGACGGACCGCCGGGTGACATGCGGTTGATGACGAGCGGACCACCGGAGCTCTATGCCTTTGCGCCCGATTACGGTGTTTTTGTTCCCGCGGTGCGGCTGGGGGATGAGGTCGATGCAGGCGCCCCTGTCGGCAGCATCCACAACCTGGAGCATCCGGAACGCGCCCCTCAGCAGATCCGGTTCCGCGCCCCGGGCCTCGTCATCTGCCTGCGGGCCATCGGCCGGGTCGAACCGGGTGATTGCCTCGCCCACCAGGCGATCGACATGGATCTGCCGGATTCGCTGGTGATGTGAACCGGCTTGCGCTCGACGGTCGGTCAGCCCGGGCACCGTCGCGGGTTTCGATCCCGATTCGCCTGACGTTCTGCCCGCCATCGCCGTCATGGTCGAGGCAGCGGACAGGCATGCCATTGCGGCCGGAATTGACGCCGGTTCGGTGACCTGAGGTCTCAGGATGATGGAGCGGGGTTGCCGGTGCATCATCACCCTCGGCGAGGGCCGCCTCATGACCCGGGCGGCCGACAACGCCGTCGCCGCCCTCAGGAACGGCACGCCGTATCCTGACGGCCTCCTGATCGCCGGAGCGCCGCGACAAGGATGGCGTTCAGGGATCGCGATGCAGGTGCGGGTCGTCGGCAAGCACAGGCGGTGGAATGGTTTCATGCAACAGGTCACCCGGGCGCTCCGGTCTTGCGGGCGCTCGAGTCCTGGACCCCTCGACGGTCGCTGCCGTGATGCGCCGGCGCGTTGCCGCGAGATCTGCCAGGGTGGCAAGGCAACAGCGGCCCATGGAGAGCCGGGTGGCAGGTGTCTGGCGGAGCATGCCGGTCGCTGAGCCGGGTTTGCCGTGGACCCGGGAGGCGGCGCTGTATCGAAGGCGCTCGGGGTCCGTGTCGACGAACGGCCGGACTGCGGATCTCCCCCGGACTGCGGATCTCCCGTTGACTGCCGTGCGCGCGTATGGTCTGCGGAGCGGCGGTCTGGCCTCTTCGATGTCGGGGCGCCTGTTAACTCCTGAAACAGGCTGTCTGCGAAAGGATGGGCGATGCCTGAAGCCTTGATCAGCGCCCTTCAGCGGCGCCTTGACGCTCTGGCCGATGCCGCCCGCAAGGAGTGGTTCGAGGCCTATCTCAGGCATGTGATCGCATACCGCGGGGTGCCGATGGCCGAGGTTGTGCGCACGGTTGCCCGGTGGCGGGAGGAGTGCGGGCTCGATGGTCTGGCGAAGGCCGATCAACTCGATGTGGCCGTCGCTCTCATCGGTTGCGCCCGTGCCGAGGACAAGTTCGCCGGGATGATCTACATGCAGAAATACCTGGTGCGGCGCGTGCCGGCGGAGCGGATTCTGGAGGCGTCCGAGGACCTCTTTGCGAGGGGCGCAATCTGCAACTGGGCAACAGGCGACGGATACAGCATGCGTGTGCTCGGTCCGCTGATTCGTCGTGCCGGGTGCGGGGCGGCCCGGCGAATCGCCGGCTGGCGCGCCGCACCCGATCTGTGGCAGCGTCGCGCTTCCATCGTGCCATTCAGGGCGGTGGTGAGGGATCTGTCATACCATGCGCTCATCGCGGAGGTCATTGCCGAACTGGTGAAGGATACCGAGCGCTTCATCCAGACCGGGATCGGCTGGGTTGTGAGCGACATGGCGAAGGTCGACCCGGATGCTGCAGGGGCCTTGGTGGAGCGACACCTTGACGACCTTTCGGCCGAGGTCGTCCGGCGCCATACACGGCGCCTGCCCGGTCACGAACGGTTCAGGGACATGAAACGCACCCCGGGCGCATCACGGACCGTCTGAAGGCGGCAGGAGGACGAGGTCAACATGGTCAATCTCGTTGCCGAGGCTGAAGGACTTGTCGTTCGCCAGTCGTTCCCGCACAGCGTCCGGGTGATCGATCATCAGTGGATCCCGCTGTCGGACGGCACCAGGCTGGCTGCCCGCATATGGCTTCCGCATGATGCGGAGCGCAGTCCCGTCCCGGCGATCATCGAATACATCCCCTATCGCCATCGCGATGCCACGTTGCCGCGCGACGAGATGATCCATCCCTGGTTCGCCGGCCACGGCTACGCCGCCATCCGCCTCGACATCCGCGGGTCGGGAAACTCCGAAGGGTTGCCCATGGACGAGTATGTGGCCGGCGAACAGGACGACATGCTCGAGGCTCTTGCCTGGATTGCGGCGCAGGACTGGTGCAGCGGCACGTGCGGCATGATCGGCATCTCCTGGGGTGGATTCAGCGCTCTCCAGACCGCCTTCCGCGGGCCACCCGAACTCGGCGCCATCATCACGCTGTGTTCAACGGATGACCGCTTTGCCGACGATGTCCACTACATGTCGGGCTGTCTGCTGCGCAACAATCTCGCCTGGGGCGGCCAGGCATTGGCCTATGCAGCCCGTCCCCCCGACCCCGCCGTGGTCGGTGACGCCTGGAAGGCGATGTGGAGCGAGAGGCTCGACAACCTGCCTTTCCATACGGCCCTTTGGCTGTCGCATCAGCGGCGCGACGCCTACTGGAAGCACGGGTCCGTGGCCGAGGATTTCGGAGCCATCCGCTGCCCGGTCTATGCTGTATCCGGGTGGGCTGACGGATACACGAATACCGTGCTCAAGCTCATGGCCGGGCTTGAGGTTCCCCGCCGCTGCCTCATCGGACCGTGGGCGCACGCCTATCCGAACCTGGGTGTTCCCGGTCCTGCGGTCGGTTTTCTCCAGGACTGCTTGCGCTGGTGGGATCGCTGGCTCAAGGGAATCGACAACGGCGTCGACCGGGAGCCTGCGGTGCGCCTGTGGCTCCAGGATCCGGTGCCGCCGGCAACACACATGACCAGTCGCGCGGGGCGCTGGATCGGCATGCACGACTGGCCGCCGCAGGCTGGCGGCGAGGGAACATGGTGGCTCGACGCCGCAGGGTGTCTGGCACGCGAGCCCGCCGAAGGGCGCGCGGAGGTGGCGACGCCGCTTGTCACAGGCATGATGACAGGTGAGTGGAACCCCCACGGGATCGGCCCGGAACTTCCCGGAGACCAGCGCAGCGACGATGCCCTTTCCCGGGTGTTCATGGCGCCGGCCGCTGGCGAGGACCTGGCGATTGTCGGGCGCCCGCGTCTCAGACTGCGCCTGGCATCGAGTCGGCTGACCGGCACCGTTGTCGCCCGTCTCGTCGGTGTGGCGGGTGATGGTTCATCGGTTCTCATCACGTGGGGATGTCTCAACCTCGCCCACCGGACCGGCCACGAGAACCCCGGGCCCATGGAACCCGGCGTCTTCACCGATGTCGTCGTTACCATGAATGCCATCGCCCAGGTGGTCCCCGCAGACTGGCGTCTGCGCCTGTCTCTCTCGTGCGGCAGCTGGCCCCTGCTGTGGCCGGCGCCCGAAACGAACCGGTTGACGATTGATTGCGGCGCCAGCGCCCTCGTTCTGCCCGTCCTTGCCGCCGACGGAGAGGATGGGGTGCCGGCAGACTTCGGGGAAGCGGAAGTCGCTCCCCCGGCCGACCTCACCTGGTTGCGACCGTTCAGCCGGTCGCGCCGGTTCGTCACCGATGTCGCATCGGGCACGACGACCCTGATCCTGGACAAGGACGACGGCGCCTACAGGATCAACAGTCACGGACTCGTGGTGGACCAGGCGGGCACGGAACACCAGTCGATCAGAGAGGGTGAACCACTTTCCAGCCGCGGCGAGGTTCGCTGGAAGCTCGGACTGTCGAGGGACGGGTGGCAGACATCCGTCGATGCGGTCACGACACTGGTCTGTGATTCGGCCAACTTCATCGTGACTGCGGAAATCACAGCCCGGGAAGGCGACGAAACCGTCTTCTCCCGGCGTCTGGAGAGGATCATAGCGCGCGACAACATGTGACGGAATCGGGAGCCGTCGCGATCGACGGACCCCGATACACCGATCAGCGTCAGGTCGTGGCGTCGTCCGAACCCGTGGGGATGGCCCTTCGAGGTTCATCATCCGCGAGACGCAGGCATCGAGCCAGTCGGTGAAGACCGGGCCTGCTCGTCGCGCATGATGACCTGGATGTCGCGGTAGAGTTCGCGACGCATGCTCTCGTCGACCGTCCTGCGGGTTTCGGGGACGAGGCTGCCGAACCTTTTCGTTCGGTCACCCGGTGACCGTCGATGAGGAGATCGGTGCCAAGTCCGTGTTCTTGCGCGCCTACGCCCGCATTCGCTCGGTGCCTTCATCCGCTTCGTCACCCTTTGAGCGAACGGCTACGGCGAAGCGGCCAAGTCTTGAGCTTTGCCGAGAGGGCCTCCGGGTCACGATTCTGTGGTTCGGCGCTGGCGTTCATGACCAGGAGACTGGCGAGAGTTTCGTTGTCGGAGAAATCCGCCGGGCGCGCCATCGCCGCCCCTTCAAGAGCGGACGCTCGCGGGCCTGTGCCAGGATCTCGCGGTGGAGTTCCCTGAAGACCTCCGGGTCGACCCTGGCACGCGCCCGCGACATGGCTCCTGGCGTCACCGGCCGTTCTTGCGGCAGCGCCATGCCCATCGTGCGCGCACTCTCCCAGATCTCGGCAAGGGCTTGGCTGTCGCTGCGTCCTGTGCCGAACACGAGGCGGAGCACGAAGAGGACGACCAGGAAGGTGGCGATCAGCCGTCGGCGCACCCGCCACGCGCGGTCGTGGCGTTCGGCCGTCCTGGCGGCGGCGATCACGGCTGCGCATCGACCGCCCGCCCCGCCTCCGTTCCGCCGCACGCTCCATCACATGCTGGCCGCAGAAGGACATACAGTCTTACGGCAGTCCGGCAAATTACTGGTAAACATTTTGAATCGACACGTCAGCTGTCAGGAGGCGAAGTGTGCCTCCGATTTCAGGGCCTCGCCGGGGCCGGGTTGGACCGGATCACGCCCGTTTGCATGCACTGCAAGCAAACGATAACCTGGGCTTCCGGCGCGGGAGGAGGCGAGGCTGATGGCGAACATCACGATCCGCAATCTCGACGACGACGTGAAGACGCGCCTGCGTGTGCGCGCCGCCGAGCATCACCGGTCGATGGAGGAAGAGGCGCGCACGATCCTGCGGGACGCGGTGAAACCCGGGCGAAGCACACGGAGCCTCGCGGACATCGCCCGCTCGCACTTCGGACCGGACAACGGGGTGGATCTGGAACTTCCGCCGCGCGGCCCGATGCGCGAACCGCCGTCCTTCGACTGAGCGCGCCGGGATGTCCGTGCTGGTTGACACCAATGCTGTGTCCGAACTGCTTCGCGAATCGCCTGATCCGGCAGTGGGAGACTGGACCGCCACCCGGGACCTCGAGGATATCTTCTTCTCCGCCGTCGGCGGGGCGGAGTTGCGCTACGGCGTCGCCATCCTGGCGCCGGGTCGGCGGCGGGAGAGGTTGATCGCGGACATCGAACGGTTTCTGCGTGAAGCGTTCGACGACCGTATTCTCCCCTTCGACAGCGCAGCGGCCCGCGCCTACGCGGACATCGCAGCCATGCGCCGTTCCGCCGGTCGGCCCACGCAACCGGCGGACTGCCAGATCGCCGCGATCGCGGCATGGCTGTGGCGACCCGCAACGTCCGGGACTTCGAGGGCATAGGCATCGACGTCGTCGACCCTTGGATCACCGGATGAGCGGCGCGAAGCGACCGCGCGGAAGCGGATCGGTGAGTTCGACGGCACGAATGCCTGCCACGGCCGGATCCGGAGGGCGACTGTCGCCAAGACGACTGGCGGAGAGGTCAGGGAATGCAGGACCGAGCCCGTCCGCCCATCAACGGGAACGGCGAGGAAGTAGGTGGAATCGTGCCCCATGTGACGCTGGAGTCCATTGCAAATGACGAACCGGCCAAGGAAGAGGTGTTGGTCGATCGGCCTGAGAAGGACGGGAACGTAACGCGGATAAGCGGGCCCTTCTGCGTCGAGGCGACTATCCCGACCCCGGTGGACTGGGAGGGCGACGGCGCAGAAGTTTCGGGCGATAGCGCTGCCGCGGACGGTTACGCCGACCATGTCGAGCGCATGATCGAGGTCTTGCGACGCTCGCCACTATTGCATATCGGCGGTGGACAGCGCGTCTCGCTGTCGAAGAGACGGCGGCCAGCGCGCGCTCTGAATTTGTCCGCCGAGGCGTCAATCGAAGGCGATGAGGAACGGTCGGCCGCGATCGTGTTCGGGCCGGAGAATGGCGCAGTGTCGGAAACGCGGGTGTTTGAGGCGGCGAGGGAAGCCTGCGCCAAAAGCTACGGGGAACTCTACGTCATCGGCTTTGCCATCCGGCCCGATGCACGAAGACTGATCGAGAACTGCGAACACTCGATTGGAGTGCCTGCAGCCTGGGTGCAGGCACGCATGGATTTGGTCATGGGAGACCTGCTCAAGAACATGCGGTCGAGCCAGATATTCGCCGTCTGTGGACTGCCAGACGTACAGATTAGGCGCTCCGGTGATGGAGAATATCAGGCCGCACTCCGCGGGCTCGACGTATTCGATCCGGTCGACATGAATGGCGATCACCGTGAGGGAAACGCCATGCCCGCGTGGTTTCCTGACACGGACGACAACGGTCTCTGTTTCCACGTCTGTCAGGCATTCTTTCCGCGTACGTCTGCCTGGGAAGGGCTCAAGCGCTCGTGGCGGAGCGGGTTCGACGACAGCGTTTGGACGCATCTCTCGGGAACGGTGAGCGCTCCGTTTGAGGCAGGAGAACACGAACAAATTGCGGTGAAGGCGGTCGACGACCGGGGTCATGAGCTGATGGTGGCCAAGTCTCTGTCGGGGGCGACGGGGTGATCCAAACGGTTCGCATCCGTGGCTTCAAGCGTTTCACCGAGGCGACTCTCAGGCGACCAGGGCATGTCGTGCTCGCCGGTCCCAACAACACGGGAAAGACCACGGTTCTTCAGGCGATCGCCTCGTGGTCTCCGGCGCTTCGGCGGTGGCGCGAACTCAACGACTTCAATCCGAGAGCCGGATACACCTACGCGCCCATCGCCCGACAGTCGTTCACGTCGGTTCTGCTGCGAAGCTTCGATCTGCTCTGGATAAATCGGCTCTACAGACCCCGTGTTCGGGTCGAAGTCGAGTTAAGGCATCGCAACGGCTGGTCGGTGACGATGGAGTTCAAAGCCGACAGCACGGAGCAAATCTACGTCCGGCCGAAGGCGGATACGCCGGCAGAAACGCTTCGCGAGCTCGATCCTGGCGTGGTGTTCGTTCCACCGATGACCGGAATAGGAATCGACGAACCGGTGTTTCAGACGCCGAAGATCGAGCAGCTTCTCGGACTCGGTCGCCCCGGAGAGGTCTTGCGCAATCTGCTTGCGGAAGCGAATCCCTCAATTCGCCGTTCACGGAGCCGGAGGAGTATGGGAACATCTCAGAACACGAGCCGCCGGTTCGGTGGGCGGCCCGGCGGCCTGCCATGTATTTCTATCGGCCGCCGTGCCGAGTCCGCCCCGCCCGAGCTGCAGCATACGTTCGCGGCCAATGGCGTGTCCGAGCGCCGGGCGCACATTGTTGTCGGTCAAGGGCGCCATGTCAGCGCGTATCGGACAGGTCGGGCGGGCTCCGCCCGGCTCGTTCAGCACCGCGGCGTTGTCGGCCGAGGAGATGAACCGGGGGTCCAGCCCGATCATGATGTCGATCTCGTCGGAAAGCAGCGCATGCACCCGGGCGCAATTGTCCGGAATGCCGAAACTCTCGATCTCGTCAACATCGGGCCGCGCGGTGCGGTGGCAGGTGGGATGACGCTCGAAGAGAGCGCCCATGCCCGGGTCGCATTCCCCGACCATCCATGGGCCTGCCGACGACCTCGCCGGAGGGCGCAGCCGGCGTCGTCAGCGCCCTCCGGCGGCGCCGTGGCGCAGAGGTCCCGGACCTTCCCTGCCTCATGGTGAACGTTTGGAGACGGTCGTCAACCGGTGACAACAGACCGGCGTTGGCAACGCCGGTTCTTGCGGGCTGTCAAAACCACGGAGCAAGGGCTGCTTGTCCCGCGGGGTGCCCCGGCCTATTGTCGCCATGGCGCCCCGCTTGCCGTTAGGACGCTCATGAAGCTTATCCGCGACTGGTTCCACGAGACTTTTTCGGATCGTCAGGTCCTGATTCTCACGGTCATACTGCTGATCGCGGTGGCGGGAATCGTGTTTATTGCCGACATGCTGGCGCCGCTGATTGCCGCCTTCATCATCGCCTTCATGCTTGATGGGCCGGTGCGCTGGCTGATCCGCCGGAACGTCAGCCACGTCGTTGCGGTCACCGCGGTGTTTGTCGGCTTCTTTATGGCCGCCCTGCTCTTTCTTCTCGGACTGCTGCCCGTGCTGTTCCGCCAGATGGGCCAGTTTGTCGCCCGCGTTCCGGAGATGACCCAGGAGCTCCAGGGCCATCTCCTGGCGTTGCCGCAGCGCTACCCGGGCATCATCTCCGAGGACCAGATCGGCGGCTTTATCAGGGAGATCGGCTCCACCATTGTCGCAACGGTCTCATCTCTGCCCTCGTTTGCAGGCGCATCCCTGGTCGGATTGCTGACCGCCATCGTCTACCTCATCCTCGTCCTGGTGCTGGTCTTCTTCATGATCAAGGACAAGCGGGCGATCATCACATGGCTTGTGACATTCCTGCCCCGCGACCGGGAACTGACAAGCGCCGTGTGGAGCGAGATCACGGCCCAGGTCTACAACTACATGCGGGGCAAGGTCTGGGAGATCTTCATCGTCGGCGTGGTGACCTACGTGGTGTTCGCCCTTCTGGGTGTCGAATTCTCGATTCTGCTTGCTGTCATCACCGGTCTCTCGGTGTTGATTCCGTACGTGGGAGCGGCTGCCGTGACGGTCCCTGTGGCCGTCATCGCCTTCCTTCAGTACGGCATGACGTGGAATCTCGGTTATGTGGTGATCGCCTACGGAATCATCCAGGCCCTGGACGGCAACATCCTGGCGCCGCTGCTGTTCAGCGAGGTCGTGAACCTGCATCCCGTGGCCATCATTGCCGCCATTCTTGTCTTCGGCGGGCTGTGGGGTCTGTGGGGAGTCTTCTTCGCCATCCCGCTCGCCACGGTCGTACAGGCAGTGTTGCGTGCCTGGCCGCGCACCACGCCGTGGCGTCGCGCCGACTGACGAGCCATGGTCACGCCGGTTGTCAGAGGCATCCTTCTCGGGCTGCTGCCCCCGCCGTCCTCGCAACCGGGATTCTCCCCGGCGATGGTGCGCCGGCACCTCTCGGCCAGGCGGCGACACCGGAGATCCTCGCCGCCGTGCGCGAGACACTGGGCCTCAATGCACCCCCTTCGGAGCCTTGAGTGAGACCTGGCTTGCCAACATCCTTGCCGGTGATCCCGGCAGCTTGCCCGCCAATGGCGTCGCCGCCGGCACGGGTCGCGGAACCGATATGAAGGAAGCGATCCGTCGCCACCCCGGGACTTGCGGGGGTGCGGCCATCGCGTGGCCTGCGGCCGGCGATGGCGCACGGGGCAGCCGACATCCTGCTGCTTGCGGCATCGGTAGCAAGGATCGTTGCCACGGCGCCGCGGCCCGTGATCGTCGTCTTCCATGGACTGCCCGTCACGCCGTGGCACCTGGAGGTGCCGGTCCCGGTGAGCGCGGGAGAGGTGGTGAGGCGATGGATGATGGCGCACTCATCCTTGCCGACAACAGCAGGATCGATGTGATCCGCCGCCTCGTTGGCGACGATGAGGGAGTCGCAGACAACCCTGTGTTGACGGGCCGCCAGGGCGACGCCTTCGAATCGTCGGCGGTCATCGACGAGACGCTCAGATGAACGATCCCGCGCGCCGCCTCGCCGCCGAATTCATCGGCACGGCCTTCCTGCTGGCCACGGTCGTCGGTTCCGGCATCATGGCGGAGACGCTGTCACCCGACAATGACGGCGTTGCGCTTGCCGGCAACACGCTCGCCACGGCAGCCATGCTGGTCGTCCTGATCATGATCTACGGCCCCGTTTCGGGTGCCCACTTCAATCCGGCGGTGACGCTGGCCTTCGCCATCAGGCGAGAGATCACGCTGCGCGAGGCGGCAGCCTATGTCGTGGTCCAGGTCGCCGGCGCCCTTGCCGGCGCCATGCTTGCCCATGTGATGTTCGACCATCCGCTTCTCCTGGCCTCGCAACAGGAACGCACCGGTGTCGGTCAATGGACGGGGGAGCTGGTGGCGACGTTCTCGCTGGTGGCCACCATACTTGGCTGCCTGAAGTGGCGTCCGGATGCCGTGCCATGGGCCGTTGGCCTGGCGATCGCGGGTGGCTACTGGTACACCTCGTCGACCTCCTTCGCCAATCCGGCCGTCACCATCGCGCGCAGTCTGACCGACACCTTCTCCGGCATTCTTCCGGCCCATGCACCGGCCTTCATCGTCGCACAGTGTGCCGGTGCCGTCGCTGCCGTCCTGCTGTTCGGGTGGCTGCTGAAGCGCAGGGAATGAGATCATGCCGTTGCCCTGCCCGAGAGCCGGGATGCGCGCCTTGTCAGCAGCGGCAGACCCGATGGCGATGACATGAACCCCGACGGTCAGCTGTGGGGAGCGGTACTCCGGTCGCTCCAGGGCGCCGTCAACGGCATCGCGGTTCTTGGTTGCCATACATTGGCGATACGGGCCGCGCCTGCCTCCGGTGGCGGATTGTCGAGAGCCTTCAGCATCGGTCAGGCCAAGGTCAATCGCGGGCGTCGTGTTCGGAGATGCCTGCAAGCTCGACCGGAGGACGGTCAGGGAATCGGGCAATCAGTGACAGGCTGCCGCCCATCGCCTCCACCGTCCTGCGTAGTGTGGAGAGCAGGAAGTCGCTTCGTTGCTCCAGCCGGGAGATGGCGTCCTGGCTGATGCCGAGCTCGCGCGCGACGCTCGCCTGGGTGAGAGCACGAGCCTTGCGCAGTTCGCGCAACGTCATCTCTTCAGCAATCAACTCGGCGGCCATTTCCTCTACCTTGCGGCGCTCAGCGGAATCGAGTCCCGCGATCACGTCTTCCACATCCAGCGCCATGACCATTCTCCTTCCCTATCCATCTGCAAACCGGGCAAGGTGTCGGTCGAACCGCTCATCGGCCTTGCGGATCAGCGCGGTAGAACCGCCGCCCGCTCCCGCCCGACTTGTCTCCCGCCACCAGAAGCATGGCGCGGCGCTCGGGGTCGAACGCAAAGGCCACGCGCCATTCCCCGCCTGCCGCGCCGAACCTCATCTCCTTCATGTTCGCATGCCGCGAGCCGTTCAGTGTATCCACCCGCGGACGTCCAAGCTGAGGGCCGTATTCCCGAAGGAGTCGTGAGTGCGCAAGGATGGCCCTGCGCACTTCCAGACGCAAATCCGACAACTCGGGCTCAAACTCCTCGACAATCTGGACCCGCCAACCCATGGCGGCAGGATGGCGTCGTCGAACTATGACGGCAAGGTCATATTCACAGTCGAACCCGGCGGCTGTTTGCGCATTCGTTTGAGAATCCTGTCTCTACATCGAGATGCTCCGGCTTCTTCCTTCGTTGAGCTTCGTCTCAGGTAACTGCTCACCCCTTCTTGGGGTTGGGCAGCGAGACGCCGCCAACATGATCAGTAAGTACGACGCCTGAAACGCCCCAAGAGGGGGTGAGCAGTTACGCTTGCGGTGCCATTGAACGCCTTGTATCTAGGCCGGGTTGAGAGAGATGGCAGTTGAGTGTTTCAGTTGGTGCAGTGCCGTAGAGGATGATTTGGCGGCCCACACCGCCATCGCCGAGAACATGGTGCTGTGCGTCGAGCGCAGTGTCCGCCACATGGGCTATCTCGGCGACTTCGAGGAAACCGTGGTCGTCACGAAGGACGGCTGCGAACTCCTCACCGACGCCCGTGTGCGCTGGTGGTAGGCCACTGACGAAGGTCAGCCTGCGCTGCCGGTCGAGGCCTTCAACCGCACTCCTGCCTCTGGAAGACCGGCGCGCAACCCCGGAGCGACAGGGTCAACCCTGCCGGTAACTGCCGCCACCGTTTGACAGGGCTTTCGAACCACCATAATTAAGAAAATCGCACAAACTCTTAATTATTCCGCGTGCTATTCAACTGCGTTGCATAGGGGTTGCGCACGCCGCACAGAGGCTCCCGTTCAACGCTCTGGTATGATCGCTTCGAAACAGGGTAATTGATCGAGGGCATTTCCGCATGCACCGGAGCGAGACGGGCCATGACGAACCGGTTGTCGCTGGCGGCGAGACAGTCCGCGCCTTTGTCCCCGCACCTTTGCCGCCCGTGCCCGCACTGGACCTGACGCATCTGCAGTCCCGTACGGAGCGGGCCCTGCTCGCTCTCGGGCGCCTCGACAGTCTTTCGACGTTGCTGCCCGACATCGGGCTATTCCTCTACACATACGTGCGCAAGGAAGCCGTTCTCTCCTCGCGGATTGAAGGAACACAATCCTCGTTGTCCGATCTGTTGTTGTTCGAGCTCGATGAAGTGCCCGGCGTTCCCTTCGATGACGTGGTGGAGGTCTCGAACTACGTGGCGGCCCTTGAGCATGGGTTGCGCCGGTTGCAGGACGGTTTTCCATTGTGCAATCGCCTGATCCGGGAAATTCACGGGGTGTTGCTGAGTCATGGCCGTGGTCAGAACAAAACACCCGGAGAATTTCGCCGCTCCCAGAACTGGATCGGCGGGCGTCGCCCCGGGCTGTCGCGCTTCGTTCCGCCTCCCGCTGCTTGCGTCGAGCGCTGCATGTCCGATCTCGAACGCTTCATTCATGCGGACAACGACGGACTGCCCCTCGTTCTGCGGGCCGGTCTTGCCCATGTTCAGTTCGAGACCATTCACCCGTTTCTCGACGGCAATGGCCGGGTAGGGCGCCTCCTGATCACGCTCATGCTGCAGCATGGCGGGGTTCTGCGCCAACCGATCCTGTATCTCAGCCTGCATTTCAAGCAACGCAGGGACGATTACTACGATCTGCTCAATCATGTGCGCCGCCGGGGTGATTGGGAAACGTGGCTGTCATTCTATCTGGACGGGGTGGCAGAGACGGCAGAGGGCGCGGTTGAAACAGCCCGGCGTCTTCTGGCATTGCGTGACGAGGACCAGGCGAAAATCCAGCAGCTGGGACGACGGGCGAACTCCGCGCTGCGCATTCATCAGGCGCTGGGCCAGCGTCCTATCGGATCGATCAGGACGCTGGCCGCAAGAGCGGGAATCTCTTTTCCCGCGGCATCATCCGGGGTGAAAGCCCTTGAAGATCTCGCCATTGTCCGGGAATTGACGGACAAGAAACGCAACCGGCTCTTTGGTTACGAGCGTTATCTGGCCATTCTGGGCGAAGGGACGGAACCCTGAAGGGCCGGCTCCGCCGGGCTCGACAGTTGCGCCCCATGCTTGCTTGTCGCGTGCCCGGCGGGCGGCCGTGAGAGTGTTCAGATCTCCCGCAAGGTTCCGAACCCGCCGGTGTTGCCTCGTGGAGCGGGTGCGGGGTGGCGGCACCTTTGTCGTTTCCGGACCCGGCCGACAAGGGTCTTCCGGGGCAGGACCACTTTATTGTCGGCAGTGAGTGCCGATGAGCGCTGCACGGCTGCCCGTGATGCTGTCGAACGCAGCGGCATGCGGCCCGAACCAGCACACGGACAACGACATTCTCCCCGCAATGGCCCGTTGAACGCGCGCGCATCACCCGCTGCTGGACAAAACGGGCCCTGCCTCAACGGTAACGTCAAGAGTTATGTGTCAGTGAGACTGGGGCACTGATTCCCTGGGATGTGTTTTCGTGGGTGAAGACTGCGTCGAGGATGCGGTCCATGGAGGTCTTGTCCTGGAAGGTTCCCATGGGCCGGGTTCGGCGTCGGACCTCGCGGAACCGTCGTTCGATGGCGTTGGCGGTTCTGACCTGCTTTTGCTCGGCAAGGGTCTTGTAGGCGCAAGCAGGTGAGCAGATCGTCGAGATCGTTGTGCAGGCAGGCGACGGCCCTGGGGTCGACGGGTTCCCAGCGGTCGGCGAAGCGGCGCGCGGCGCTCTCGGCCCTGCGGCGGCTGGGTGCATCCATGACGGCGTGACGATCGGCCTTGACGGCGTCGTGGTCGGCCTTGCGGACCTTGTTGAGGATGGTGCGCATCGTGTGTGTCCGGCACCTCTGGACGGGGATGCCGTGAGAGACGACGGGCCGTGCGGCGATGAGGCCCTGGCCGCCATCGCCGCCGATCATCTCGAGGCCCTCGCCGGTGAGCTCGCGGCGGTGCAGGGCGGTGAGGACGTGCTCCCACTGGGCGGCGCTCTTGCTGCCGGCGCGCTGGAAGTCGATGATCTCCCTGGTGCCGTCGTGGCGGATGCCCAGGGCCACCGGGACGGGCCTCTTGAGGGCGCCGGCGCCGGTCTTGCGGGCCAGCACCACGCCGTCGAGCATCAGCGCCTTGGAGGCGTTCTTCAGCGGCCTTTGATGGAACGCCGCGACCGTCTGGTTAGGGGTCCTGGCGACCCGGCTCTGAGGTGGTGGCCGAGACCGGTCGGCCGAGCAGGGCGAGCAGCACCGCGCCGACCTTGCGGGTCGACAGCCCGAGCACGAAGCCGGCCAGGATCGCCCGGTCGATCTCCGGCGCGCGCCGGGCATCGCTCCTCAGGACCTCGGTCGGGCAAGAGCGCCGGGTGTGCGGCACGCTGAACTCGATGGCGCCGGGCTCGCTCAGCAGGTGACGGGAAGAGCTGCCGTTGCGGCGGTCGCGCAGGGCCTGCCATCGAGGGTGTCGAGCCAGTGGTCCACCGCCCCGGCCATCCGCCCCTCGATGATATCGACCAGCGCCTGGCGGCCGAGCGGGCGGGAGCCCTCGCCCCACTCCCGTCCCTCTGCCTGCATCTCCTTCACCACCTCAAAGGCCTGCGGTAGGCTGGTCATCGTCACAGCTTGCTTCTGGCATCGGGGTGCTCCTTCTTGCGGCTGTCGTGAACCACAGGGAGTACCCCACTCCCACCTGACACATAAATGCTTGCGTCACCGTTGACAGGTTCCGGATAGCGCTTCACCTTGAAATTCCGCTCGGTGTGTCCGGCGTGTGTGCATGGACTTTTCCGAGAATGCAGGAGTCAAAGTGAGACACCGCCAGCATGAATGACACCGGAACGAAAACACCGTGCAGCACGATCCGGGGGGAGGGTCGATGGCCATCGAAAACGGGGAATCGGTCGGTCGGGCAGCGGTGCCCGGCATCGGTTCAGGACGGTGTTCCGCCTCCAAACGGCGCGGTCACCTCGTTCTGGCGGCGGCCTGCGCCTTCGTTCTCGCGGCGGCCGCGGATCCGGCGTCCGGTCTAAGCATCTCGGACCATCCCGGTTTTGGGGATCTCTACTCGAAGGAATTCTGGTCAAGCGCCAGTGGGAGCGATGTCGCCTCCGCGTTCCGCAAGGATCCGGAAGGTCTGTCTTACCGCAGCCATATTCTCAAGGTTGCGGTGTTCTCGGGCGCGAAGGCCGATGCCATCGACGCGTTGCTGCGCGCGGGAGCGCCCCCGAACACGCGCCAGGATGAAGGCGACCGCCGTACTGTGCTGCAGGAGGCGGTGCTGCTCGGCACCGAGGCGCAGGGTTCGTATGCCGGGCTTTCCCTATACCTGACGGAACCGCTGACGCGAGAGGAAGGGGGACGGCGTCGCGCGGGCATCGTTTCCGCGCTGCTGGCTGGCGGCGCCGACCCCAGGGCCGTGGACGCGACGGGGGCGAGCGCAATCGACCTGGCAAACCGCCACGGGCTGGAGGATGTGCTCCCGCTGTTGATGTCCCCCCGGTACCGCCCGCCAGTTTGCGGCAGGTTATGCGGCGAGCAATTCTGGAAGACCGCCGACCCGGGCCGGGTACGTGAGGCGGTGGCCCGAGCGGGGTCTGCACGGGGTCGGTCGTCGAGCGGCGATACCCCCTTGCATGTCGCGCTCAAGATGGCGGCGGGGGCGGAAATCGTCAGGGCCCTGCTCGACGGCGGCGCCGATCCCGATGCCCGCGATGCGCGCGACGATACGCCCCTCCACGTCGCGGCGCGAACCGCCGGGAGCGCGGCGGCGATCGGGGTGCTGCTCGAGCGCGGTGCAATGGTCGACGTCGCCAATGCCAGGGACCGGACGCCCCTGCATGGCGCCGCCGAACATGCGACGACCATAGCGGAGATGCGCGTGCTGCTCGAAGCCGGTGCGGGTCCGGATATCCGAAGCGGCAGGACTTTCGGGACGACCCCGCGAGAACTTGCCGCCCGCCAGCCCGAAGGACCTCAGGCCACGGCGCTGATGCTGGGCTATGGCGACCGCAGCCGGGATCTGCCCGGAGGTAGGCTCGATTCGCTGCTTCTCCAGGCGGCCGTAGGACACCCCGAAACCGTCACTTTGCTGCTCGACGAAGGTGCGGACGCGCGCTGGGTGGATCTCTTTGGCGATACCGCTCTCCATGTCGCCGCCGCCGCGGGCAACACGGCGACGGCGCGTCGGCTGCTGCAAGGCGGTGCCGACCCGAACTGGTCGAAATATGATGAGGTCGCCATCGTGTCCGGCGACGGCGAGCGGCCCCTCCACATGGCGGTCGCGTTTCCGGAAATGGTGAAGCTGTTGCTGGAGCACGGCGCCGATCCCAACGGACGAATACCCTTCACTGGAGAGACGCCGCTCCATCTTGCCGCTGACAATTGCCAGGGGGCCGTGGTCGCCCTGTTGCTGGCCTGGGGCGCGAACCCCAACGCTCGGGACGATTACGGCGATACGCCGCTCGTCCGTGCGAAGATACGCCTCGCGAACTCGGCCCGCCAGGTCGAGTGGGAGACATGGCGGAGACAGTGTGAAAACGGCGAGGGCTGGGAGAGTCCAGCGCAATGCAGGACGATGTTACGCCAGCAGTACGAGCAGGAATACGAGCCACGCGCGGAGTGCGAAGAAAACATCGGGAAGCTGCGGCGGCAGTCACGCCGCCATAACCGACATTCGCGGCATTAACGGGAGCCTGCTCCGCAGGACAAGGGAGGTAAAGAGGATTTTCAGTCCCTTGTAACCTCAAAGCAGTTCGTGACCTCTCTCAAGGCGGCGCCTATAAGCAGGATCGCGAAAGTCAGGCCGCCAAGCGCTGTCTCACCTTCCACGGCTACCGCTGCGCCCAGTCTTCCCCGGCGAAGACCTCGACGCGTGCCAGCCCCTCTTCCAGGCCATGCTCGATACTGACGACGACTTTCCGCAAACCACTCCCGGACTTCGCCGTGGCACCATTCGAGAGTGCCGCCACCCGGCGACGCGGACGTCACCCGCGAGCGCAGGCCTTCGGAGTGGGTGCCCATCCCGTCATCAAACGGACTGTGTGCGGAGTCGAATTTCCGCGCCCGCGTGCAGGATCATTTTATTGTCGGCAGTGAGTGCCCATGAGCGCTGCACGGCTGCCCGTGATGCTGTCGAAAGCGGCGGCATGCGGCCCGACCAGCGCACAGACAGCGACATTCCCCCCGCAATGGCCCGTTGAACGCGCTCGCATCACCCGCTGCCGGACAAAAACGGGGCCTGGCACTTGCAGCCATCCTGTGCACGCACACTGCTCGCAAGATGTCAGGACCAGGTGGCTGATTCCAGTGTCGTACTCGCTTCGAGCCATTGCTTCTCGGCCTTCTCGAGCGCTGTTTCGATTTTCCCTCTCCTGGTCATCAACTCGGTCACGGTTGTCCCCTCGTGGGTCAAAGGATCGAATAGAATGCGGTCGATCTCGTCACGCAAACGGGTAAGTTCGTTGACCTCGTTCTCGGCCTTGTCGACCGCCTTTCTCAGTTTCCGTGTACGTTCCCGCTCGGCTGCGGCCTGACGCCGCTCGTCCTTTCTTCTCGGACGGGATGGCGTTGATCCGGAGTTGCGGCCGAGCACCAGGTTGCGATAGTCGTCGAGATTGCCCGCGAAGTCCGTTGCCTTGCCGTCGGCAACGAGAACGAGCCGGTCCGCCGTAAGTTCGACGAGGTGCCGGTCGTGGCTGATCATGATGACCGCGCCGCTGTATCCGCTGAGAGCCTGAACCAGGGATTCCCGGGCTTCGATGTCGAGGTGGTTGGTTGGCTCGTCGAGGATGATGAGGTGCGGGGCATCGCGCGTGATCAGTGCGAGGGCGAGACGGGCCCGTTCGCCGCCGGAGAGCCGGCAGACCGGAAGCGCGGCCTTGTCTCCCGAGAAGCCGAAGCGGCCAAGCTGGGCGCGCACACGGCGCGGCGTTGCGTCCGGCAACAGGCGCGTCATGTGAACGAGCGGCGTTTCGTCAGGCTCCAGTTCGTCGACCTGGTGCTGGGCGAAGTATCCCACGCGCAGCTGCGAGGCCGCCGTCATCGAGCCGCTCATGACGCCAAGCCTGCCTGAAAGCAGGCGGGCCAGCGTCGTCTTGCCGTTGCCGTTGCGGCCCAGGAAGGCGACGCGCTCGTCGGGATCGATGCGGAGCTGCAGGCGGGTGAGCACCGGCTCTCCGTTCGTGTACCCGACAGACGCGTCATCGAGAAGGATCATGGGCGGTCGCAGGGTGTCGGGATTGGGGAAGTCGAACTGGAGGGTGCTGTCCTCGATGGCTGCAGCGACAGGTTCCATGCGCTGCAGGGCCTTCAGACGGCTTTGTGCCTGGCGTGCCGTGTGGGCCTTGTAGCGCCAGCGGTCGACGTAGGCCATGAGTCTGGCGCGCTGCTTTTCCTGGCGCGCGCGCATGGCCTCGATCTGCCCGAGTCTCTCGCTCAGCTGTCTTTCCCATGCATCGTAGTTGCCCCGGTAGAGCGTCACGGCGCCGCCCTGAAGATGAAGGATGTGGTCGCAGACGCTGTTGAGGAGATCGCGTTCGTGGCTGATGACAAGCAGCGTTCCCCGGTAGGTCTTCAGAAATGACTCCAGCCACAGGGCTGCTTCGAGGTCGAGGTAGTTGCTTGGTTCGTCGAGCAACAGCACGTCGGGGCGGGAGAACAGCAGGGCCGCCAGGGCAATGCGCATGCGCCAGCCACCGGAGAAACTGTCGACTGTCTGTCCCTGGGCGGTCTCGTCGAATCCCAGGCCGGCGAGTATCCGGGCGGCTCTCGCCGGCGCGCTGTACGCGTCGATCGCCTGGAGCCGCTCGTGAATGTCACCGATGCGCTGGCTCGTTGCGGCGGAGGCTTCCTCTTCAAGAAGACGCGTGCGTTCATGATCGGCGGCAAGAACCCTCTCGAGAGGCGAGTCGCTGCCGGCCGGAACATCCTGGGCAAGATATCCCGCACTGGCGCCGCGTCGCAGGTCGACCGTGCCGGCATCAGGCTCGATCTCCCCTGCAATGACCTTCATCATCGTTGACTTGCCGGCACCGTTGCGGCCGATCAGGCCGACCCGGCTTCGCGGAACCAGTGTCGCAGAAGCGCCATCAAGGATCGTGTGGCCACCAAGCCTCACGGTGATTCCGGACAGTGTGAGCATGGCCGGCTGATAGCACGCCTGCACCCCACAGGTCACGCCGGCAGGAGGGAGTGACAGGGATGTTCGGAAGTCCCGGTCGATGACCGGACACCTCGACGTGGGTCCATGGCATTCGGCGCCTGGCAATCGTGACTGTCGAAAGATCCTGAGGAGTGGCGTTTCGCTGCATCAAGACACGCGGCCTCCCCGGGCGTGCATTCGCTGCACATGATGCGGCCGTGTCCCGTGCCGGGGACGTCCGTCGTCGTCCAGACGGCTGATGCTGCGGGCCCGGGTGCGTTGTCACGGTTCATCGGGTGCTGACGGCAACGCCGTCACCGTGGGGTGGAGCCGGGCTTCGGTCGCGAATGGGCCGTGCCAGCCTTGCTGCCAGCGCAATCCGCGCAAGGCCATGATGACGCAAAGCACCGGGACGGACCGGTCCACCGCCACCGGCGTGGCATGAAGAGAGGCGAACCACGCCCTGGCGTCCGCGGCCGTGATCTCCGCGATCGGCTGTCCCCGGAACCACGGCAGGATCTGCCTGGCGAAGCAACCCCGGTTGACCCTGAGCGTCTCGGGTTTCCAGTTCCTGCCGTAACGGCGGAAGACCTCTTCGAACAGGATGTGATCCGATGATTCTGTCGTGCCGTTCCTGTTGGCTGCCAGCATGGACCGGACCCTGGTCGGGGCATCCTCCACGTCGAGGGACGCGGTATCGCCGACGATCTTCCAGACCCTCTTGCCCTCGTGCTGACCATGGATGAAATAGACTGTGCGTCCTGTCGGATAGAGAGGGACGCCGAAGCCCTTGAGATCGGCGTCGCGGACATCGCGGACGGTCTTGCGTGGTCGAAGCGCCTTGATGCGCGCCTGGGTCAGGCGTGTCGTGGCTATGGATTCCCTCTCGCCATGAGTTGCCGACGCGGGAGAATCCGTGGCGGAAACGTCCTGCAGGTGCAGTGCAGAGAGGGAGGAGTTGACGTTAGATCAGTTTTTGGCGCCACAAGTGCGCAAGAAGATGATCAATGGGCAGGCGGCGGGTCCAGGTCGACAAGCGGGATATCCATCGCGGTGGCGACGTCATTCATCCGGCGGTCGTAGCTGGCGAGCGCGACCCGCTGTCCGTGTTCGACGAGATAGGCGCAGGACGCGAGATGAAGGGCGTCGAGGGTGCGTGGCGCGACGGAGCCGGGAAAGGAATCCAGCGCCCGCGTCAGCACCGGCGGGGAAAGCTCCAGCATCGCGATCCGGCCTGTCAGCCACCGTGCCGCCTCGCCGTGCGACTCCACGAGTCCGCGAGCGTGCAGCGGGATCCATATTTCGTATTCCAGCAGCCGGCTGGACACCAGCGTCCCTTCCCAGAGCGAACCTGGAGGCTGGCGGTCCTCGGCAAGAAGATGGGAGAGCGCGACGGACGTGTCGATGTCGATCACCGGTCGTTCCGGCTCCCGTCCGGATCGTCCAGAACCTCTTCCAGCGTGGCGACGGGCGCCGGCTTGGGCGGCGGTCCGGAGGCGGCCAGCCTCGGCGGCGTCAGGATGCCGGACCGGACCGCTTCCGCCAGAAAGGCGTCGGCGGGGACCGGGCTCCGGGTCTGCCGGAGCGGGCCGAGCTCCGCCACCACCCGATCCCGGTCGGTGACCAGGACCGTCTCGCCGGATGCCGCGAGCCGGACGTATTCGCTCAGCCTGCTGTTCAGGACCTTGATGCCGACCGATCTCATGTCGACAAAGGTAGCGACCTGTCGCCACCTGCTCAACCGGGTTCGTGCACAGTGCCGTGGAGCGCAATGGGGGACGCGACCACCGCACGGGGCTCTCGCTGGAACGGTCCCGGCTGGTTCAGGCTTTCAGAGCATGCCGAGTTGGCTCCAGCGTTTCCTGCGCGCCTCCCCGCTGGTAAAGGGAGGGCATGTCTTGCGCCACCGCGCGTTTGCGAATCCCGGTGCGTGAGGCAGGCGGTTCCTTGTCGGCCTCCCGACAATGCAACTGAAACCCGAACGGAGTCTGTGTTGAAGCGGGCAGGGAGAAGAAACCCGACGTGAGCCATGTCAGCCATCTCGAGTGCTCCAGGACCGGTGAGCGGCACGAGGCCGGGGAGATTCACGGCCTCTCTCGTGCCGGCGCGCCGTTGCTGGTGCGCTACGACCTGGACCGCCTCGCCAGTGCGGTGACCCGGGACTCCATTGCCGCGTCACCCGTCGCCGGATTCTGGCGTTGGGCGCCCTTGCTTCCGGTGGCGCGGGAACACGACAGGATCTCGCTTGGCGAGGTGACGACCCCCCTCGTTCCCCTGGCGCGTTCCGCCGGTCGCACGGCGAGGCACGTCATGGTGAAGGATGAGGGCCGCCTGCCCACCGGTTCATTCAAGGCGAGGGGACTCGCCCTCGCGGTGTCGATGGCGCGGCAGTTCGGCCTCCGCCACCTCGCCATTCCGACGAACGGCAATGCCGGCGCCGCCCTTGCCGCCTATGCCGGACGGGCCGGGATCAAGTCCACCGTTCTTTGTCCGGCGGATACGCCCGACATCAATCTGCGCGAAATCCGCCAGCACGGCGCCGACGTGTGGAAGGTCAACGGTCTTATCAACGACTGCGGCAGAATTGTCGCCGAGGGGGTGCGGACTGCTGGCTGGTTCGATGTCTCCACCCTGAAAGAGCCCTATCGCATCGAGGGCAAGAAGACGATGGGACTGGAGCTTGCCTGGCAGATGGACTGGTCCCTGCCCGATGTCATCTTCTATCCCACCGGGGGCGGCACCGGGTTGATCGGGATGTGGAAGGCCTTCCATGAGCTTCGCCAGCTCGGCTGGATGACCGGTGGCATGCCGCGCATGGTCGCTGTCCAGGCCGCAGGATGTGCTCCCATCGTGCGTGCCTTCGAGGCCGGAAGCACGCACGCCATGCCCTGGCAGGACGCCCATACCGTGGCGGCGGGCATCCGGGTGCCCGTTGCCATCGGCGACTTTCTCATCCTCGATGCCGTCCGCGCGTCCGGCGGCTTCGCCATGGCGGTCGACGATGAGGCCATTCTCCTGGAGCGGGACAGGGTTGCGATGCAGGATGGGCTGCTGCTCGCACCGGAAGGAGCGGCCACGGTTGCTGCCTGGAGGAGGGCTCTGGAAAACGGCCTTGTCGGCGATGACGAGCGGGTCGTTCTCTTCAATTGCGCCAGTGGCCTCAAGTACCCGATGGCGCCGGTGGTACAGGAACTCGACATGGCGCGGCACATCGATATCGCGAGCCTTGCATGACTGCCGGCGCTTCAGATGTCCTCGATCGGCTCGGTCTCCTCTTCCTCATGGGGATCTTCGCCCTCCTCGGGAACGCGGCGGATGATGATGTCCCCGTTGTCGAGAACTTCCGGCAGTTCGTACTGGGGAACGGATTTGATGATGCCCTCAAGCAATCTCACCAGACCCTGCAGCGCCTCTGAGGCATCGGGCGCCAGATCACCCTCCGCAGCCACCGGCGTGGCAAGGCACAAGGCCATCGCGGACGCCGCAAGGATCCGCTTCACGCCCGGCATGACTCAGTGCTTGCCGGCAAGCCGCGCACGGCGTTCGGCAACATGGCCGTAGTATCGGATCATGATGAACCAGCTCAGGCCCACAAGACCGATCCCCATGTAACGCGTGGCCTCGCTCTCGGTCGTGGCGGCAGCGATCAGACCCAGAAGTGCGAGAAGGCTGAAGAGGATGGAAATGACGATCGTCCAGGACATGGGCCGTGCTCCTCACAAGACAAAGCGGGGATCATTGTTTCAAGAATAGGTATTGCGGTCGGGCTGTCGAGTGTCTTTCGCTGCGTCGGCTGGAAGGCCGGCACAGGAAGGGATACAAGGTCGACCCTGAGTTCGGAATGAAGGAGACAGGCGGTGAAGGTCGCATTCTTGGGTCTGGGAGTCATGGGCTACCCGATGGCCGGGCATCTGGCGTCCCGCGGTCACGATGTGACGGTCTGCAATCGCACGCCCGCCAAGGCGCAAAGCTGGGTGGAGGAGCATGGCGGCAGCAGGGCGCCGAACCCCGCCGAGGCAGCAGCGGGAGCGGAGATCGTGTTTGCCTGTGTTGGTGACGATGACAGTGTTCGCGACGTGATCTGCGGCAGCGACGGCGCAGCCGGCGGCATGGATGAAGGCGCACTGTTCGTCGATCACACAACCGCCTCGGCAGATGTTGCACGCGAGATGGCGACGGCACTCGCCGGACGCGGCCTCGGCTTTGTCGATGCGCCGGTCTCGGGTGGTCAGGCAGGGGCGGAGAACGGCCAGCTGACGATCATGGCCGGAGGCCATCGCGAGCACTTCGAACGTGCCCGTCCGGTGATGGAATGCTACGGCAGGGCGGTGACACTGATGGGCGATGTCGGCGCCGGCCAGCTCTGCAAGATGGCCAACCAGATCTGCATCGCCGGGCTCGTGCAGGGACTTGCCGAGGGTCTCAACTTCGCCCAGCGTGCCGGGCTCGACGGCGAGCAGGTGATCGACGTCATCTCCAAGGGTGCGGCCGGTTCATGGCAGATGGTCAATCGCGGCAGCACCATGTTGCGCGACGAGTACGACTTTGGTTTCGCCGTGGACTGGATGCGCAAGGATATGCGCATTGCGATGGCCGAAGCATCGCGTCATGGCGCCGCACTGCCGGTGGCGGCTCTGGTCGACCAGTTCTATGCCGAGGTGCAGCGCCTTGGTGGCAGTCGCTGGGACACATCGAGCCTGATGCACCGCCTGAAACGTGTCCCGTGAGCGTTATCCGCGCCTGATGGATCGCTGACGGGACCGGCGTCTGCCGGTCAGGAGGCAGAATCCGGCATCGAGCCTTTGCGACGGGCAATCCAGTCATCGAGTTCCTCGGCAACCGCGGGATCCATGGCCGGAGCCTCGTAGTCGGCGAGCATGTCCTTCCACAGCTGGTTGGCGCGTCTGGCAGCGTCAAGCGACCCGTCGGCCTCCCACTGCTCGAAACTGTTGTTGTCAGCGATGGTCGAACGGTAGAAGGCGGTCTGGAAGTTGTTCTGCGTATGCTCGCACCCCAGGAAGTGACTGCCGGGACCAACCTCGCGGATGGCATCCATGGCCTGCCCGTTCTCGGAAACATCGACCCCCTGACTGAGCACCTGCATCATGCCGATCTGGTCGGCGTCCATGACGAATTTCTCGTATCCCGAGGCGAGGCCGCCCTCGAGCCAGCCCGCGGCATGGAGGACGAAGTTGACACCCCCCATGAGCGTGGGAAGGAGGGTCTGAGCACTCTCGTAGGCCGCCTGGGCGTCAGGAATCTTGGATCCGCACAGCGAACCGCCTGACCGGAACGGAACCCCGAGACGCCGGGCGAGCTGCGCCGAGGCAAACAGCACGAGCGCCGGTTCCGGAGTGCCGAACGT
Source organism: Alphaproteobacteria bacterium (assembly GCA_965200495.1). Lineage (GTDB taxonomy): Bacteria > Pseudomonadota > Alphaproteobacteria > SP197 > SP197 > SP197. Next base: position 1,086,563 of record CBDAUG010000002.1, on the reverse strand, counting down.
CGGTGCGCCCGACTGCATCGAAATCGAACTGCCGAACGTGCCGAACACCACCGGCGCCCCCTTGCGCACCAGCTGGGTTGTGGCCATGCCGACGAGGGCCTCTGCCAGAATTTGTGCGACTGTTCCGGCGACAGTGACCGGACTCATCGCTCCTGCGAGGATGAAAGGGGAGACGACACAGGCCTGCCCCGCTGCGGCATAGACCCTGAGGGCTCCGAGCATCGTGCCGTCGAAGGTCATCGGCGAGTTGGCATTGATGAGATTGATGATGCAGCAGTGGCTGTCGACCGTTTCCCTGCCAAGGGCGATTCGTGCGAGTTCGACAGTGTCTGCTGCGCGATCGGGTGCGGTGACCGACCCCATGAATGGCTTGTCGGAGTACGCGAGGTGGGCATGCACCATGTCGAGGTGGCGCTTGTTCACGGGGATGTCCACCGGCTCGCACACCGTTCCGCCTGAGTGATGCATGGCCGGCGTCATGTAGGCAAGTTTCACGAAATTGCGGAAATCCTCGATGGTCGCGTAGCGGCGTCCCTCATCGAGATTGTGGATGAAGGGAGGGCCATAGACGGGGGCAAACACCGTGGCGCCGTCGCCGATCTTGACGCTGCGCTCCGGGTTGCGCGCGTGCTGAATGAAGGACGAGGGCGCGCTGGCAAGCAGACTGCGGGCGAGGCCCCTGGGAACGTGGAGGGTTTCACCGTCACTGGCGACATCGGCACCGGCGTCGCGCCACATGGCGACGGTGTCGGGATCGTCCTTGATGGCGATTCCCACCTCTTCCATGATCACGTCGGCGTTGTTCTCGATGATCTCCAGGCCCTCTTGCGAGAGCACGTCAAACACCGGGACATTGCGCTGGATGTAGGGGAGTGGCGAGGTGTCGAAACGCCGACCGCGCCGCTCCCTGCGGGCGCCGCTGCCACCCCGTTCGCGACGCCCGCCGCGTTGCCGGTTATCGCTCATGGATGCCTCGCTCAAGCTGTGGCCTGTGCCCCGCACAAGGGACACATCTCTGTCGCACAGGCACCCGGTTGTGTTCAAGGCGGGGAATGTTCTTGCGGCGGCACGGGCCCCATGCGTAGGTTGTGGCACCCGGAGTGATCAGACGATGCAGCAGCGTGCCCGTCCAGTCGGCATCAACCACATCGCCCTTGAAGTCGGCGACATTGCCGAAGCCATGGCCTTCTACCAGGGTTTCCTGGACTTCGAGATTGCCGCGCAGTCTGCCGATGCCGCCTTCGTCTACTTTGGCGACCAGTTCATCAATTTCATGACGCCGCGCCGCCAGGGTGCAGACGAGGGCAGGCACGTCGGCATCGCCGTGGACGACAAGCAGCTGGCCATCGCCAGGCTCGAAGAGATGGGTGTGGAGCTGTTGCCGGGACGCTTCACTGATTTTCTCGACCCCTGGGGCAACCGGGTGGAACTCACCACCTACACGAACATCCAGTTCACCAAGGCCGATCATGTGCTGAGAGGCATGGGGCTTGCCCATCTCGAGAAGACCGAGAGCGCCATCGCCGAACTCGCCGCCAAGGGCATGGCGCCTGAAGGCTGACCGCCTGCTTCAAGAGGGAATGACGACAATGAAATCCCACGCTCGTGTGGTCGTGATCGGCGGCGGTGTCGTTGGCGCGGCGACGCTCTATCACCTCGCGAGGAAAGGCTGGAGCGATGTCGTTCTCGTCGAGCGCCGTGAACTGACTTCGGGTTCGACCTGGCATGCCGCAGGGCTGCTGCCGCTCTTCAACATGAGCTATTCGGTGGGTCAGATCCACAAGTACTCGGTCCGCTTCTATCAGGAACTCCAGGAAGAAACCGGGATGGATGTCGGATTTCGCAAGGTGTCGAACATTCGGCTGGCGATGAACCGGGACCGCATGGACGAGTATCACCAGTACGCCGGTGTCGCCGAGACCATCGGTGTCGATGTGAACTTCCTCTCACCCCGACAGATCCAGGAAATCTGGCCGCTGTGCAACACCGAAGGCCTCGTTGGCGCCATCCAGCACCCCGAGGACGGCTACATCCAGCCGGCCGATCTCACCCAGGCCCTTGCCACCGGGGCGCGCAACCGCGGCGCCGCGATCCATCGCCACTGCACCGTGACCGCTCTCGAACGCAAGCGGTCCGGTGAATGGAGCGTCACCACGGACCACGGAACCATCGCGTGCGAACACGTGGTCAGTGCCTCGGGAAGTTTCGCCCGGCAGGTCGGCGCCATGGCAGGACTCGAGGTGCCCGTCATCCCGGTGCAGCACCAGTACATCGTCACCGAGCCCCATGCGGCCCTGCAGCAGCGTCAGGCCGACGGTCTGCCCGAACTCGCCGTCCTGCGCGAATCGGATGGCTCCTGGTACCTGCGCGAGGAGCGGGCAGGCTTCATTCTGGGACCCTACGAGACCGGGGCCCCGGCGTGCTATGTCGATGGCCCGTCGGATGACGCGGAATACGAACTCTTCCAGGAAGACCTCGACCGCCTGGCACCGCACATCGAATCGGCGATCAACCGGGTGCCGGCCTTCGGCGAGGTTGGTGTCAAGCAGGTCTACAACGGGGCGATCTGCTACACGCCCGATGGCTCGCCGATCATCGGTCCTGCCTGGGGTATCGAGAACTTCTGGTTCAATGAGGGACACAGCTTCGGCATCACCGCCGCCGGGGGGGCGGGCTGGCAGCTCGCCGAATGGATTGTCGACGGCGAGCCGACCATCGACATGCTGGGCGTCGACCCGCGGCGCTTCGGCGACTACGCCACGCAGTCCTACCTCGTGACGAAGAACGAGGAAGCCTACGCCAACGTCTTCACCATCCACTATCCCGATGAGGAGCGCGCCGCAGGGCGTCCCTTGCGCCAGGCACCCTGCCATGACCGTCTCAAGGAGTTGGGTGCCGTCTTCGGCCAGAAGTTCGGGTGGGAGCGGGCCAACTGGTTTGCTCCCTCCGGCACGGCGCAGGAGGACCACTGGTCGTTCCGGCGTTCGCGCTGGTTCGAGGCGGTGGGCAACGAGGTCGCGAACGTGCACGGCAATGTCGGCATCCTCGACATGACGGCTTTTGCCAAGTGCCGGATTGCCGGTCCCGGGGCGGAAGAGTTCCTCGAGGGCATGATTGCCAACCGCCTGCCCCGGAGCATGGGCAGGGTGGGTCTCGTTCACGCGCTCACCGAGCGCGGCGGGGTTCACTCCGAGTTCACGGTGTTGCGGGAGTCCCAGCAGAGTTTCTATGCCGTCTCGGCCGGTGCTCTGCAGCGCCTTGATCACGACTGGCTCGCCAGGCACATGCCGCGCGACGGATCCGTCACCCTGACCAACATCACCAACCAGATGGGAGTCCTGGTCGTTGCCGGCCCGCGTTCGCGGGAATTGCTCTCGGGCCTGACCCGCGACGATCTCTCGAACGAGGGTTTTCGCTGGCTCTCCGGGCGCTGGATCGATGTCGGGCTGGCGCCGGCGCTGGCGCTGCGCGTGAATTTCGTCGGTGAACTGGGATGGGAACTGCATCACCCGATCGAGTACCAGAATCACATCTTCGACGCCCTCATGACCGCGGGCAGGGATCTCGGCCTGCGGCCCTTCGGCATCCGGGCCATGGAGGCCATGCGCATCGAGAAGTCGTACCGGATGGTGGGTCAGGAACTCTCCATCGAGTATGCCGCCCTGGAAAGCGGCCTCGATCGCTTCGTGCGCCTCGACAAGAACAACTTCAAGGGGCGCGCCGGTCTGGCGGCGTGGCAGGAACGCGGCTTTGCCAACCGCTTCGTCACCATGGTGGTGCACGACGTCGATGACGCTGACGCCCTCGGCAACAATCCGGTGCGGCGCGCTGGCGAACTGGTCGGCCGGGCGACATCGGGTGGTTACGGATTCCGGCTCGGCACATCCCTGGCGCTGGCCATGGTGCGTCCCGATGCCGGTGAACCGGGCACCGAACTGACGATCGACATCCTCGGCCGCACCTTCCCTGCCACCGTCTGCGAGGAATCGCCCTTCGATCCGAAGAACGAACGGCTTCGGTCCTGACCACGGGTCAAGGGCCGATACGACGCTCTCCCTTGCGGTCCGCTTCGTCGGCGTGGGCACCCTGGACACGGCGGATCATGGCCATCTTCTCAGGGTGTCATATGCGTGGTGTGCCTGAAGGCGGGGCGATGATCTTGCTGTTCTGGGCGCCGAGTTCCTCGATCTCCAGGTGCAGGCGGTCGCCGGGCTGCAGGTAGACCGGCGGCCGGCGTCCCATGCCGACGCCTGCCGGAGTGCCGGTCAGCATGACATCGCCGGGCTCCAGGGACATGAAACGGCTCACAAAATGTATCAGGTGGGCCACGGGAAAGATCATGTCGGCGGTTGTTCCGTCCTGCATGCGTTCGCCGTTCACATCGAGGGTCAGGCGAAGGTCCTGCGGATCGGCGATCTCGTCGGCGGTAACAAGCCAGGGCCCGAGAGGACACCAGGTGTCACCGGACTTGCCGAGCACCCATTGTCCGCTTCCCTTGGCCTGGAACTTGCGTTCCGACACATCGTTGGCGATGCAGTATCCGGCGACGTGATCGAGCGCTGATGCTTCCGGCACCTCGCGGCAATGCCTGCCGATGACGACGGCGAGCTCCACTTCCCAGTCGCAATGACGGCTGTCGCGCAGCATGCGGATCGGATCATCGGGACCATTGAGCGATGTCGTGGGCTTGAAGAAGACGATGGGTTCCACGGGCCGCGCATGTCCCGCCTCGGCGGCGTGATCGACATAGTTAAGGCCGATGCAGACAATCTTTCCGACGCCGGTGACAGGAACACCCAGGCGCACGTCTCCTTCCACCACGGGAAGCGAGCGGCTGTCGATATCGCGCAGCCCGGGCAACGCTGCAACATCGAGAACATCGACGTGACCGGCAAGATCCCTGATCCGGTGTTCGCCGTCGACCAGTCCGGGCTTCTCGCGGTCCCGATCACCGAAACGCACAAGTTTCATGAACCGTGTTCCCTGCGCAATGCGCGGTCAGGATATGAGTGAACGGCGCTTCGACCAAGAGTGTCGATCAGGATCGCAGACGAGGAACCCCGGCGGAACGTTCTGACTGGGTGCCACCGTCTCACGGGAGCGGGGAACGGGTGCGATTGTGAAAATGATCTCGAGTTATGGCGGTTGGCCATCAGTTGATTTTCGTCGATTTGTGACTTATATGTTGGTCATATCGGACGGGGTTCGTCTCATGCAGATTGCAGTCGCGGAAGCCAAGGCCCACTTCGCCGAATTGATTCGCCGCGCCGAAAGCGGCGAGGCGGTTGAACTGACCCGCTATGGTCGGCCCGTGGCGCGTATCGTTGCGGTCGAGCGCACACGCACGCAGTCACTGATCGGCGCGCTGAAGGGGCAAATCACGGTACCTGGGGACATCTTCGAAGGGGACGCCGAGATCAGGGAGATGTTCGGGTCTCGCGAGGCCTGAGTGAAACTCCTGCTTGATACGCATGTCCTGCTTTGGGCTCTGGGGGACGATCCACGCCTGACATCCGCGCAGGCCAGCGCAATTGGTCGGGGGAATCTGTACCTTTCGGCGGCCAGCATCTGGGAAATTGCGATCAAGCGCAGGCTTGGCAAGCTGGTTGCGCCCGAGAATCTCGCGGATGTCGCTGCCGGTGCGGGTTGCCGCCAGCTTCCGATCAGCTGGGCACACGCTGGTGCGGCTGCGGCATTGCCAGCGCATCACGCAGATCCGTTCGACCGGATGTTGATTGCCCAGGCACAGCTTGAAGGTCTGACGGTTCTAAGTTCAGATTCCATGTTCAAGGCCTACGGCATCGACGTGATCGATTAGGCATTGCATCCAACGGTTGACGCAATTCAGGCGACGGCCCTCAGCCGTCAAGCGTGCAAGAATGTCGCACGATGCGTCGATGAACGAGAACTCCCGGCAGATCCCCAGCCCCGTCGGCTGCATGTCGCAGGCCCGTGGGCGGACCCCAAAAGGGTGTCCGCCCGGCCAGCCACGACGTACCGGGCCACAAGCTCCCGGAGCAGATCACGGCGGTTCTCTGCCTCGTGACCTTCTTTCCCCGATCAGGCGGGATCAGGGCGGTCGAGGTTCATCACCTTGTTCCAGGCGCGGATGAAGTCTTCGACGAAACGCCCCGCGCCGTCGTCCGATCCGTACACTTCCGCGATCGCCCGAAGCTGGGAATTCGAACCGAAGACAAGATCGACGCGGGTGCCCGTCCACCGGATTGCGCCCGTTTCCCGATCGCGCCCCTCGAACACGCCCTCGGATCCGCAGACCGCCTGCCATGAGGTGCTCATGTCGAGCAGGTTCACGAAGAAGTCGTTGGTGAGCGCCCCTGTCCGCTCGGTGAAGACACCGTGCCGGGACTGGCGGAAGTTCGTATCGAGGACACGCATGCCGCCGACGAGCACCGTCATCTCGGGTGCCGTCAGACCGAGGAGTTGGGCCCTGTCGATCAGAAGCTCTTCCGCCGGCACGGCAAGCCGGCCGTCGAGGTAGTTGCGGAAGCCGTCCGCAGCCGGCTCCAGCACGGCGAAGGACTCGACATCGGTCTGCTCCTGCGAGGCATCCGTGCGGCCGGGTGTGAACGGAACGGTCACGTCATGTCCGGCGTTCTTCGCGGCCTGCTCGACGGCCGCGCATCCGCCCAGCACGATGAGGTCGGCCAGCGACACACCCTTTCCGCTGGTCTGGGCGTGGTTGAACGTGACCTGGATGTTCTCGAGGGCTGCGAGCACGGATGCCAGGCGTTCCGGCTGATTGACCTGCCAGTCCCTTTGCGGTGCCAGACGGATGCGCGCACCGTTCGCCCCGCCGCGCAAGTCGGAGCCACGGAAGGTCGAGGCGGAAGCCCAGGCAGTCGAGACCAGCTGCGACACGGAGAGCGGCGATGCAAGGATCCTGGCCTTGAGGTCCGCGATGTCCGATTCGTCAATCAGGCGATACGCGGCAGGCGGCAGGGGATCCTGCCAGATCAGCTCCTCGTCCGGTGTCTGCGGGCCGAGATAGCGCGTGCGTGGCCCCATGTCGCGATGCGTCAGCTTGAACCACGCCCGGGCGAACGCATCGGCGAACGCATCCGGGTTCTCATGGAAATGCCGCGAGATTGGTTCGTAGACCGGATCCATCCGCAGGGCCATGTCTGCCGTGGTCATCATGGGCGCATGCCGTTTCGACGAATCGTGGGCATCAGGCACGGTGTCCGCGCCGGCACCGTCCTTCGGCATCCACTGCCACGCGCCGGCGGGGCTTCTGGTCACCTCCCATTCGTAACCGAACAGGGTGTCGAAATAACTGTTGTCCCATGTCACAGGGGTGGGGGTCCATGCGCCCTCGATTCCGCTGGTGATCGCATCGCCGCCCTTGCCGGCGCCAAAGCTGCTCTTCCAGCCGAGACCCTGCTGTTCGATGGGTGATCCCTCGGGCTCGGGACCGACGTGGGCCGGGTCGCCGGCGCCGTGGGCCTTGCCAAAGGTGTGCCCGCCGGCGACGAGCGCGACGGTTTCCTCGTCATTCATTGCCATGCGACCGAAGGTCTCGCGGATGTCGCGACCCGAGGCGACCGGGTCGGGATTGCCGTTCGGCCCTTCCGGATTGACATAGATGAGGCCCATCTGGACGGCGCCCAGAGGGGTCTCGAGCGCTCGCTCGCCGCTGTAGCGTTCGTCGCCCAGCCATTGCGTCTCCGAACCCCAGTAGATGTCCTCTTCGGGCTCCCAGACATCCTCGCGCCCGCCGGCGAAGCCGAAGGTCTTGAAACCCATCGATTCCAGGGCGCAGTTGCCGGCGAGGATCATGAGATCGGCCCAGGAAATCTTGCGGCCGTACTTGCGCTTGACAGGCCACAGCAGCATGCGCGCCTTGTCGAGGTTGCCGTTGTCGGGCCAGCTGTTGAGAGGTGCGAATCGCTGTGTCCCTGTCCGTGCGCCGCCGCGGCCGTCGCCGGTTCGGTAGGTGCCGGCGCTGTGCCAGGCCATGCGGATGAAGAGCGGTCCGTAGTGGCCGTAGTCGGCAGGCCACCAGTCCTGTGACGTGGTCATGAGGTCAATGATGTCCTGCTTGACCGCATCGAGGTCGAGGCTCTCGAACTCCCGTGCATAATCGAAGTCCTCTCCCATCGGATTGGAGAGGGCGGAGTGCTGGTGCAGGACGCTGAGTTTGAGCTGGTTCGGCCACCAGTCGCGGTTCGATACGCCGCCGCCTGCGGCGACCCGGCTTGCCCCATGCATGACCGGGCATCTGCTTTCGTTCATGGTCGTGATCCTTCGTATGTCCGATGATGTGCATTCCTGACGCAGACAACGCCCGTCATCGAAGAGGCCGAAAGGCATGGCGCGCCGCCACCGGTGATGTGCCGTGTTCTGCTCATGAAGGGCCCCCTGTTGCGCCGGGCAGTCTCACCTGACTGCCGGAGGACGAGCGTAGGCGTTGCAATTCTTCGAGTACAACGATTATTATCGAATACCGTAAGCGTATATTACGATTGTTGCGGCTCAGGTGGTCGACGATGAAACGTTTGCCGACGTTGAAGCAACTCCAGTACCTGGTGGCGCTGGTCGAGACCCGGCACTTCGGCCGCGCGGCGCAACGCTGCCACATCACCCAGTCGACGCTCAGCGCAGGCATTCGCGACCTCGAGTCGGTACTCGGCACGGCGGTCGCCGAGCGTTCCAACAGGCATGTGCTGATCACCCGGGTGGGTGACCAGATCGCAGCCCGGGCGAAGGCGCTGCTGCGCGACGCCGACGATGTCATGGACGTGGCGCGGGCAGGGCGCTCTCCCATGACCGGAGAGATGCGCCTCGGCGTGATCCCCACGATCGGTCCCTTCCTCCTGCCACGCGTTCTGCCCGGGTTGAGGGAGAGATTCCCGCAGCTGACGGTCTACCTCAGGGAAGAGCAGACGGCGCTGCTTCTCGCCCGGCTGGAGGATGCAGAACTCGATGCCGTCCTGATTGCGCTGCCTTACGACACGGGTGATGTCGATACCCACGTCATCCTTGAGGACGAGTTCCTGTTCGCCTGCCACCGGAATCACGCGCTTGCCGGGGCCGCCACGGTATCCCTTGATGCGCTTGCTGACAGCCGCCTTCTGCTGCTGGAAGAAGGTCACTGCCTGCGCGGTCACGCGCTCGACATGTGCGACAAGGCGGACACGATCACGCGGGCGCAGTTCGAGGCCAGCAGTCTGCACACGATGGTGCAGATGGTTGCAGCGGGGATCGGCGTCACCCTGGTGCCGCGGATCGCGGTCGATGCCGACATCGCGCACGGAACGGGCATCTCGTTTTCACGTCTTGCCGTGCCCGCCTCGCGCCAGATCGGACTGGCCTGGCGCCGCTCGTCGTTGCGAGCGGAGGAGTTCGGGCTGTTGGCGGACACACTGCGCGAACTGAACGATGTCGCGTGACGCCTCTGCCTCGGTTACAGCCAGACGACCATGACCCTGCGCCATGCCGACACAGGCGACGCCGAGACGGCGGCGGACGCCGAACGGCTCGGTGAAGCGATTGATGGCCTGCCCGCTTGGCGCATGATGGACAACGAGACTGTCGCTTGCCTGACGCTCACCACCGCAGGGTGATCTCGAATCCGATGGCATGCTCCGGCGTGGCCGTGTCGCGCTCGCGGCGCATCGCCTTCAGGCTGAAAGTGAGATCGGGGACAAGCGTGGTCTCAGCCCATCTTTAACGTTTTCCACAGCCGAGAGGGTCAATTTGGCATATTTTGCGCCTCGTGGCTCTGACGGTGTTGTGTCAATGTCGTGTGATAACACTATGTTATCCATGTCGCCCGATCCGCGGCGGTGTCCGAACCTCCTTTGTCGTGCCATTTTCTTTGGTCAGCCCCTTGCGCCGCGCCTCCCAAGCCCTCCAGTCATCCCATGTTCATCCGCGCCACCAAGACCGGCACCGCAAGGGACGGCTCCGCACGCCTCTCGCAGCGCCTCGTCGAGACCCGCCGCGAGGACGGCAAGGTGCGCCAGATCACCCTGCTCAACCTGGGCCGGCACTTCGCCATCGAGCGCCAGGCCTGGCCCTTGTTGTGTGCCCGCATCGAGGAGTTGATCAAGGGCCGGCCCACGCTCTCCCTGGAGCCTCTCCCTGCGGAGATCGAGGCCGAGGCCCGGCGCATTGCCGGGCGCCTGCTGGAGCGTCAGGGCGGGGAGGCGGACGGGGCGGACTGGGAGACCGTCGATGTCGCGTCCGCCTGCGACATGGACGGCCGCACCATCGGTGTCGAGCATGCCGCATGGCAGGCCCTGGAGATGCTGCGCCTTCCCGCTCTGCTTGACGCGTTGGGCTTCAACCGGCGTCAGCGGTGCTGTGCCCTGGGCTCCATCATCGCCCGCATGGCGCACCCGGGATCGGAGCGCGAGACCAACCGCTGGCTGAGACAGACAAGTGCGGCAGGCGAGATGCTGGGCTTCGACTTCTCCCGTGTCAGCGCCATGGCGCTCTACCGGGCTTCGGACAGGCTTCTTGCCCACCAGGAAGAGATCGAGAACCGTCTCTTCGGCAGGGTGGAGAGCTTCTTCGGCCTCAAGCCGACAGTCACGCTCTATGATCTCACCAACACGTTCTATGAGGGCCAGGTCTCAGGCCAGCCCAAGGCCAGGCGGGGTCACGCGAAGGAGGGGCGCACGGACGCGCCGCTGTTGACCCTGGGTCTCGTTCTCGACGGATCAGGCTTTGTCCGCCGCTCAAGCGTTCTCGCCGGCAACGTTGCCGAGGCCACGACACTGGAATCCATGCTGGCCTCCCTGGGAGCGCCTCAGGGGGCCGTGGTCATCATGGACCGCGGCATCGCCACGAAGGCCAACCTCGCCTGGCTGCGCCGTGAGGGTTACCGCTATCTCGTCGTCTCCCGCGACACCACACGGGTGTTTGACGCCACGCGGGAGTTCACCACGGTGGTGACGGCGTCCGGCCAGGAGGTGGATGTCGACACCGACGAAGTCGACAGTCAGGAAGAGGACGGCACGCCCTGCAGGGAGGTTCTCCTGCGCTGTCACTCGACGGCACGGGAGGCCAGGGAACGGGGCATCCTCGAGCGCTTCCAGCGGCGCTTCGAGGAGGGCCTGAAGACGCTCGACGCAGGGCTGTCCAAGCCCAGGACCCGCAAGGCCCTTGACCACATCCAGCGCCGCATCGGACGCCTCGAAAAGGCGAACGCCCGTGTTGCCCGCCATGATGAGATCACCGTCACCCCCGATGACGAGGGAAAGAAGGCCGTCGCCATCTCCTGGGTCCTGAAGCCGACCGAGGGATCCATGATGAGCCACCCGGGCGTCTCCTGCCTGCGCACCAACATCCTCGACCTCGACGCCGAGACCCTGTGGCGCACCTATGTCACCCTCACCGACGTCGAGGCCGTGTTCCGCTCGCTCAAGTCCGAGCTCGGGCTGCGCCCCATCTTCCATCACAAGCAGGATCGCGCCGACGGTCACCTCTTCATCTCCGTCCTCGCCTACCAGGCCGTGCAGATGCTGCGGTCGACCATGAAGCGCAAGGGCGCATCAGACATTTGGTCCACCATGCGCCATGCCCTGAGGCCCCTGCAGCGCACCACCACTACCTTCACCCGCCAGGACGGACACACACTGCATGTGCGCAAGACGGCGCTGCCCGACGACCAGCAGGCTGTCATCATCTGAGCCATGGGCATCAACCCACCGCCGCGCAAGGTCCACAAGACCATCGTGTGAGACGGGCCTCTCGTCTGAGCCCGCACAGCGGCCACTGAGCCGCACGATCCCACTTGTCGTGCCACTGCGAATCTTACCCCACTGATTCTCAATCGTTTTTTGCACTCAATGTTAAAGATGGGCTACGTCCACGACCTGAACTTCATGGCGCGCACCGAACCCTCAACTCCGGCCAGGGACGTCATCGACCCGGAGATGATCACCTGTCTCTCTATCTTCCTGCGCCTGCTCGGCATCCGCCGGATCATGCGCTCGCCGCCGGACCCCGAACACCTGACCATCCGCACCTTCGTCATCGACCTTGCCCATGCCGCAGGGTTCGACTCCACCAGACGACAGCCCCTGCCGGGAACCCGCACACTGTGGGAAGCCTGGGTCCGCTTCCAGCCCGCATGGATCCAGTATCGGGGCATGACAGACATGGGATGGAGGCCGCCGTGAACGCCGCAGTCAGCCGGCGAAAATCACCCCGAGTTAACAATGGGATGATGAAAGGCTGGAAGCTGTCCTGCCGACGCTTCGCGACGAGGACCGCGACGAACTGTCGGCCGCGCGAGCCACCATGCCGAACTGGCTGGCGCAGCCGGTGAGCGCCCGCCTGTCGCATGGCTGAGGCGCGGTATCAGGACCTTTCGGCCGACGACCGGCGCGACGCCTTGCAGGTGGCGGAGCGTGGCGGCAACCACAAGGCGCACCTTCCGGAGAAGGACATCTGGGTCGTTGCGACGCTCGGTGTCCTCTTCGCCGGCCCTTTCGCCCAGCACCTGACCTTCAAGGGCGGCACTTCGCTGTCGAAGGTATGGCGCGCGATCCGGCGTTTCTCCGAAGATGTCGACATCACCTACGACATCCGCGCCTTTGCGCCCGACCTGGTGTCCGGCGCCGGCGACGGGGCGCTTCCCCCGACCCGGAGCCAGGAGAAGCGTTGGACGCGGGCGATCCGCCCCGCCTGACCGAGTGGGTTCGGGATCAGGCGCACCCGGTCGTCGAGGCCGGGTTCACCGCAGCATTCCGTGTCGACGGGGACCGCCTTTACGTCGGCTACGAGCCGCTGTTCGAGGAGAGACCGGGTTGGTGCGCCCCGAGGTCATGGTCGAGTTCGGCGCACGCTCCACGGGCGAACCGCACACAAATCATCCCGTCGCTTGCGACGCAGCTGCGCATTTGCCCGAACTGGCGTTTCCCACGGCGAGTCCTGCGGTCATGCTGGCCGAGCGGACCTTCTGGGAGAAGGCGACCGCCGTCCACGTCTTCTGCCGCCAGGAACGACGGCGCGGCGAGCGGCTGTCCCGGCACTGGCACGATCTCGCACGTCTCGACGAGGGCTGCGTCAGCGTCCTTCGGCGCGCCATGCGGCGGCCATTGCCGCCATGAAGGCAAGGAGCACAAACCATGCCGGCATGAGGGCCACGAGGTCGATGCCGAGGACGACATGGCGGTTGTGGTCAACGAGGCCGATCCAGCCCGGCCCGCTCATGTCGTGGCCGGCGGTCACCCGGCGTACTGCGGGAAAGGAATCGATGGCGATCCACGACAGGTGTCCTCCTGATTCCTCCACCAGGGGGGTCAGGGGCGCGCGGGTCGGCCGCGGGTCGCGCCATTCCAGGGGGTTGTGGCTGCCGACGCCGATCCAGGTTACCCTGTCGCCGTCCGCGATCCGGTGGAGACCGCTCTCGACGGCTGCAAAATCCCCCCTGGCGCGGCCGGGGGAGACGGTGTCGAGAGCGAGTGTCGTCACCGTGCCCGAGGGCGCCGTGACGACGACCTCGGCAGCATCGTCCTCCATGCTGCGCCGCACCACGGTGATGCGGCCGTTCTTCTCGGTGGCGGTCAGGGCATTCTCCTCGAGGTCGGGCTCCTGCATGAGCCAGTGGGCGATGCGGCGCAGCAGCTCGGTACCCGGTCCGCCACCGTCGTGGCCGCGTGACCACAGCCAGAGATGATCGGAGAGCAACTGGGCGACGCGGCCCTCGCCGACGCGCGCCATGACGAGCAGGGGCGCGCCGGCGGCGCCATCGAGCAGGACGTCGCCCGCCTGTGCCGTGGTCTCGATGTGGCGGAACCAGCGTCCCCAGGACGGGACATCCTCGCCGATGCCGGCGAGGGTGGCGGTGACCGGATGACGGCGTCCGGCTGCCGTGGCGCCGGGACGGAAGGGTTCGACATGGACCGTGCCCGTGGGGCGGGCAGGCATGAGTTCACCCAGGGCCGTCGCATGGAGGCCAAGCGGGGTCGCAAAGTCCGGTCCGGCGGCCACCATCATCGCGCCGCCTTCCATGACGTAGTCGGCGATGTTCTGCAGGTGGCTCTCGGGTATGACCCCCCTCTTGCGGTAGCGGTCGAAGATGATGAGGTCAAAGTTGCCGATCTCGCCTTCGAACAGTTCCCGGACCGGAAAGGCGATCAGCGCCAGTTCGCGAATGGGGGTTGAATCCTGTTTTTCGGGGGGACGCAGAATGGTGAAGTGCACCAGTTCGACGGCCGGGTCCGCTTTCAGGGTGTTGCGCCAGATGCGCTCGCCGGTGTGGGCTTCGCCGGAGATCAGCAGGACCTTCAGATCCTCCCGGACCCCGTTGATCGGCAGCACCGCCTGGTTGTTGACGGTGGTGATCTCGCCGGGATTCTCGGCGACCTCGAGGCGCACGACCGAAAGCCCTGCATGAGGCAGGGCGACACGGACTTCGTGGCGCTCGCCAACGGTGACCTCGCGGGACACCGTGGCGCCGTCCGGCGTGGTCACGGTGACGGCGACCGATGTTCCGGCTGCGGCCTGGTCGAGCACCTTGAAGACGATGGCAAGCGCCTCGTCAACCACCCCGTAGCGCGGCGCCTCGACAATCTCGAGTCTCCTGTCGAAGGCGCTCGGGCGGCCGCTGAGAAGGACATGGAGCGGCGCCGACCACCGCAGGCCGGCCAGGGACCCCGGAACATCGTGAACCGCACCGTCGGTGACCATGATGACTGCGGAGACCGATTCGCCGGGAACATCGGCGAGCGCCCGGTCGAGGGCGCCCATGAGACGCGTCCCTGATTCGGCGGAACCATCGACAGCCTCCGCAAGGGCCTCGACGACGCGCACCTCGAGATTGTCGAGGCGCGCCAGGCGCTCGCCAAGATTCTTGAGAGCGCTCTCGGTCAGGGCCGGACGGTCGCCAAGGGTCATGCTCGGCGAGCGGTCGACAAGGACGACCGCCAGATCGGCCAGACCTTCCCTGTGTTCCTCGACGAGTGACGGGTTGAGAACGGCAAGAAGTGTCACGGCCGCGGCGACAGCACGCCACGGCACGCCCGGCATGCCGCGCACCAGGGCGACCACCAGAAGTCCGGTGATCAGGGGTCCCGCCACAGCGATGAACGGCACGGGGAGAAGCGGCGCCCAGGTGATGTCGGTGAATGTTCCCATGCTCACTGTCCGAGGCGCTCGAGAATGACGGGAAGGTGAACGGCATCAGCCTTGTAGTTGCCGGTCAGTGCGTACATCGCCAGGTTGACGCCGAAACGGAAAGCCATTTCACGCTGGCGCTCGCCGCCTGGAACCGCCGGGTGGAGGGGTTGAAGCTGGCTGTTGAGCGCCCAGGCGCCGGCCCAGTCGTTGCTGCCGATGATGATGGACGACACGCCATCATTGAGCCCTCCGGGGTGCTGTTCCACCCAGGTCGCACCACCGCTCCAGCGTCCGGGAAAGTCCTGCAGCAGGTAGTAGGACTGGGTGAGGACGTGACCGGGCGCCACCCGCATGAGCGCCGGGATGTTGAGTCCCCTCAGCATGTCGGGAAGTCGCGCCGCGTTGGGGCCGACACCCGACAGTCCGGCAAGATTGCGGTCGGCATCGCGCGTGTCGACCACGAGGATGCCGCCGGTGGCGAGGTAGGTATCGAGCCTCGCCCGTGCAGCGGCCGACGGCACCGGCTGTTCGGTCGTGATGGGCCAGTAGATCAGCGGGTGGAGGACGAGCTCGTCGGTCTCCAGGGAAAGGGCGACGGGTTCACCCGGTTCGATGGAGGTGCGCGCCGTCAGAATCTCTCCCAGCCCGGAAAGCCCGGCCTGCGACGTCCGGTCGACCCCGGGATCTCCCGTCATGACATACCCGAAACGGACATCGAGAACGGCCTGGGGAACCCCCGCAACCTCGTCGTCGGCCATGGGTGTGGAATCCGGGGCGGCAAAGGCGAGGAGGAACGCCATCGCCGCCGTGCGCCGGGCAAGCGACGGCATGATCCCGCGCAGCGCCATGCTGGCCGCAATCTCGAGGAGGGCGATCAGGAGAACGAGACCGAGGAGGACGGGGCGCACATCGAAATCCCCGGCCCCGGTCAGGCCGGTCACCGTGACCCCGTCGGGAAGTGTCAGGGTGTCGGGGGCGGGCAGGCGCGATGCCAGGTTCACGGCCCGAACGAGATCGCTCGTTCCGTAGATGCCGGGCGGATGGCGCGGCCCGGGAACGACATCGGCGATGTCGGTGGCGACGATGGCCGATACGTGCGGTGCCGGCACGGCGGGCTTGCCGAAGCCGTCGAGGGTCACGAGTGCCGGAAGCACGACGTCATCGAGACCGGCGCCGGACCCCTCGGCAAGCAGGGCAAGCCGCCTGATCATGCCGGCAAAGAGACCGGACAGCGGCAGGTTCGTCCATTGCGTGTTGGCGGTGGTGTGGATCAGCACGAGCCAGCCGTCGCCACGCCTGCCGGCGGTCACGAGCGGCGTGCCATCCTCCAGCCGTGCCCAGGTCTTCGACGACAGATCGGCGGTCGGTTCGGCAAGAACCTGGCGGTCGACGAGAACGTCCGGGGGCGCCTCCAGCCCGAAGAAGGGCGAGGCGGCGTCGAATGCGGCAATTGCCTGGGGGCGGGTCCAGCTCATGACGCCGCCCAGATCCCTCTGGCGAGCGCGCAGGGCGACAGGCAGGAGGTCGTCGCTCTCCCCGGAGAATGCCGGACCGGCAAATCGCACCAGGACGCCGCCCGTGGCGAGCCAGTCCTCGAGGCGGGGGCGCAGCGTTGCGGCGACAGTGCCGATGTCGGCCAGAACCATCACGGCCGGTGGCTGGTCGAGCAGTGTGCCGAGCGTGTCCTGGCGGACGTCGGCGTCCTGTTCCAGGGCCCGCGCCAGGAAGTAGATGGGCGACAGGAGCGAATGCTGCGTCTCGATGTCGCCTCCGGCGACGAGGCCGACAGAGGGACGCTTCCAGCGCTGGTCCAGCAGCGCCACGGCTGCCGCGGTGGTCTCGTTCTCGATGGCAAGGCGGGCGATGCTGTTGCGGATCTCGAGAGGCAGCGCCACCGTCGTTCTGGCCATGTCTGATCCCGAAGCGAAATCGAGCCTGAGACGGGCGATGAGGCGGCCTGAGGAGTCCTCGGCCACCACCCAGGCCGATGCATCTCCCAGCGTGGTGCTGCGCCGCGCCTCCACCACCAGTTCCCCATTCTCCACGCCCGGTTCGGGCAGAAGGAGGGCGGGTCTTTGCGCTCCGGTCATGACCGTGAGATCGCCCAGTGACTCGAGCGCCGCAACCAGGGCGTCGTCTCCGGGCTCTGCGATATCGTCGGCCAGCCAGAAGACATGTCCGATGGACCCGAGGCCGACGAGAGCCTCCGCCGCTTCCTGCCTGTCGGTCGACCAGGGGTGGGGGGTGAGTCCGGGAAGCCGGTCTGCAGCATCCCCTGGAGTCATGAGGCCCGAGTGCCGGAAGGGCGCGCCGTCCGCTGCGGGCGCCGTGGTCATCAGGACCACGAGGCGATCCTCGCGCTGTGCCAGATCGACGAGATCGTCCAGAGCGGCGCGCCGTACCGGCCAGTTCCGTGCGGACGCCCAGCCGTCGTCGACGACGATGAGCATGTCGCCGCCATCCAGGGACCGTTCGCTCCAGGTAAGGATCGGGTGGGCCACGGCAAGAATGAGCAGGGCGGCCAGCGCCATCCTGAGCACAATCAGCCACCACGGCGTTGTTTCGGCTGTCCGGCGATCGGTCGTCAGTCCGAAGAGGAAGCGAACGGTCGGCAGCGACACCCGCCGCGGTCGCGGGGGCACGGCT
The DNA here is from genome assembly GCA_965200495.1 of Alphaproteobacteria bacterium. Classification (GTDB taxonomy): domain Bacteria; phylum Pseudomonadota; class Alphaproteobacteria; order SP197; family SP197; genus SP197. The sequence goes on along the minus strand of CBDAUG010000002.1, from coordinate 1,068,824 downwards.
CTCAGCAACCACCACAGAAACGGCAGCGCGACGAGGGCGACGAGCGCCCAGGGAACGGCAAAGGCAAGCGGTCCGAGACTCGCCATGATCAGGTCACGTGGCCGCCCAGATCGATGTAGAGCGGCAGCAGGGCTGCATGGGGAGAGCCGTCGGTGCGGTGGACCGTGGTACTCCAGCCGGCGTTGCGCGCCGCCAGGGCGACAGCGTCGTTGTGGGCCAGGAGACGCTCGCGATAGTCGCTGCGCAATGCCTCGCTGCGGTGGGCCAGCATGGTTCCTTCCCGTTCGGTTCCGTCGAACAGCACCCGCCCGGCATAGGGGAAGCTCTCCTCGGCCGGATCGACGATCCTGACAAGGTGACCGGCAACGCGTTGTCCGGCAAAGTGGCGAATCCTGGCTGCAACGGCCTCGACCGGTTCAAGAAAATCACTGACAAGAACCAGCCGCGCATGGGATGGCAGGGAAGCCTCCGGCGGCAGGCTCGGGGCGTCGTCGCCATCGCCCCGCTGAAGGCGGGTCGCCATGCGGGTCAGTGCGGCACTCCCCGTTCCCGGTCGCCTGTCGACGCCCAGAAGCGCGATGCTCTCGCCACCGCGGGCCAGGAGGACGGCAAGGGCCATGACGACAAGCAGCGCCCGTTCGTGCTTGGCGGCGAGCTCCGGCGAAGACGCGAAGTGCATCGATGGCGACGAATCGGCCCACAGCCACACGCTTTCGGCCGCCTCCCACTCGGTCTCCCTGACATAGAGCCGCGGCGATTTCGCCGATGCCCGCCAGTCGATCATGCTGGCGGCGTCGCCGTGGGTGTAGCGGCGAAACTGCCAGAAGGTTTCGCCGGGACCGACCCGGCGCCGGCCATGAACGCCTTGGGCGACCAGGGCGGCCACCTGGCGCGCCTCGACCAGCAAAGGCGGAAGGTGCGCAGCGAGCTGTTCGGCGCGCCGGCGAAATCCACTGGCCGATTCGACGCTCATGGTTCGCCGTCGCGCTCAGCCGAGAGGGGCCTTGAGGCGGTCGATGACCTCGTCGAGCGTCACCCCGTCGGCCCGTGCCGCAAAGGTCAGCTGCATGCGGTGACGCAGCACCGGACCGGCCAGCGCCAGGACATCGTCGACCGAGGGCGCCAGGCGCTGGTCGAGCAGCGCCCGGGCCCTCACCGCCAGCATCAGGGACTGGCTGGCCCTGGGTCCCGGCCCCCAGAGAATGCCGGAGCTTTCGTCGGACGCGTCCGGGCGGCCGGAACGCACGAGATCGAGGATGGCCTCGACAACGCTTTCGCCCACCGGGATGCGGCGCACCAGTTTCTGCGCCGCCATCAGCTCGGTGCTGTTCAGCACGCCCGCCGCCTCCTCCCCGTCGAGGCCGGTGGTGGCCACCAGCATCTCGCGTTCGGCGTCCCGGCCCGGGTAGTCGATGTCGATCTCCATGAGGAAGCGGTCGAGCTGGGCCTCGGGAAGCGGGTAGGTGCCCTCGAGTTCCAGGGGATTTTGTGTCGCGAACACGTGGAAGGGTTGCGGCAGCAGGCGCCTGGTGCCGGCGACGGTGACGGCGTGTTCCTGCATGGCCTGGAGGAGCGCCGACTGGGTGCGCGGGCTGGCGCGGTTGATCTCGTCGGCCATCAGGAAGCTGCAGAACACGGGCCCGGGAATGAACCTGAATTCCCGCACACCACTTTCGGATTCTTCGAGGACCTCGGAGCCCAGAATGTCAGCGGGCATGAGATCCGGAGTGCACTGGACGCGCTTGGTATCGAGGCCGGTCACCGTGCCGATGGTCTCGACAAGCCGGGTCTTGCCAAGGCCGGGGACACCGATCAGCAACGCGTGTCCACCGGCAAGCAACGTGATGAGAAACTGGTCGATCACCGTGTCCTGACCAAAGATGACGCGGCCGATCGCCGTCCGCACGTCGGCAAGCCGAAGCCCCGTGCGGTCGATCTCGCTGGCAAGTTCCCTTGCCTCGCTGGTGCAGGATTCGTGGTTCACGGCTCAGTCTCTCCCCGGGAACGGCGTTGTGGGCTAGAATGGCGACATTGGATCAGGGTGCAATCCCGAGGACTCCCGCAATGCCCCCAGAACGGATTCGCAGTCACGCCGCCACCGCGGACGACGAACGCGTCAGGGAGCTGCTGAGCGAGGACATTGACATCAGGATTGCCCGCGACGGCACCTGGCATCACGAAGGCCGACCCATTCGCAGAATGGCGTTGGTGAAGCTGTTTGCCGGTATCCTGCGCTATGAAGATGATGGTGAATACTACCTCAGGACTCCGCTGGAGAAGCGCCGCATACGCGTGGATGATGCACCATTCGTCGCGGTCGAGTCGACCATTGAGGGCGAAGGCGAGGCGTGCATGGTGCACTTTCGCACCAATGTTGAGGATCACGTCACGGCGGACGCCGATCATCCGGTACGGATCGCCATCGATCCTGAAACGCGGTTGCCGTTACCCTATGTGCACGTTCGCGACGGACTCGAGGCCCTGATCGCGCGCCCGGTCTACTATGACCTCGTGAACAGCGGCCGGATCGCATGGCAGGATGGCCGCGAGGTCCTGGGGATCGATTCATGCGGCTGCTTCTTTGTTCTGGGCGAAACGCACGATGACGCCGGATGAGGTGCTGAGCGCCCTGTGCAACATGCCGCGGGCGCAGCGCGAGCCGCCGCAGCCGGCCTGGGCCGAGGGTCCGGTACAGCGTAAGGCGGCCGTTCTCGTTCCCCTCATCGATCGCCGGGAGGGGGCCATGGCCGTGGTTTTCGGGCAGCGCTCGCCGACGCTTGCCCGCCATCCAGGCGAAGTCAGCTTTCCCGGTGGCCGCATCGAGGATGACGAGGACGAGGCCACCGCCGCCTTGCGTGAAGCCAGGGAGGAGATCGGGCTCGAATCCTCCAGAGTGCAGCTGCTCTGCCGACTCGACACGCAGCGCGCCGGCTCCGGCTATTCCATCGCGCCCCTTGTCGGACTTGTCACGCCCCCCGTCGCCCTGCAGCCGGACGGCGTCGAGATCGTCGATGCCTTCGAGGTGCCGCTCGCGTTCCTGCTCGACCCCGCGAACCACCGGCGGGCGAGGATGGTGTGGCGTGGCGAGAGACGCTGGTACAGTCTGTTCGAGTACGATTCGCGCACCATCTGGGGCGCGACCGCAACGATCGTGGTCAATCTCGTCGAGGTGCTGAGAGGTGAGAGATGATGCGTTACCTGTTGCCGGTGATCCTGATCGCAGTTCCTCTCATCTCCTATGTTGTCTGGTACCGCCTGGCGCGTGAGAAGGCGCGACGGCTTGAGGACGGCACCTTGCCCGGTTGGCGCGAGGCTCCATGGGGCCTCATCTTCCTTGGAACCCTCGGTCTCGTGATCGTGACGCTCGCGGTCTTCGGGTTTGTCGGCCCCGACCCGTCCGGGGACTATGTGCCGGCGCGCCTTGAGGACGGCGTGGTGGTGCCCGGCTATGTCACCGACTGACCCCGGGGGCGGCAGGGCCGCCGGCTTGCCCGATCAGGTCCACGCTGCACGTGGTCCATGACTCATGGCGCATGCTGACCGCCCCCGTACCGCCATTGATGCCGCGCCACTGCTGACAAGGCCCGGCGTCGCGCGTGTTATCGAGGCATTGGCCTCGCGGGGCAGGGAGGTGCGCTTTGTCGGCGGCTGCGTGCGGGATCTGGCGGCGGGTCGCGAGATCGCCGATATCGATGTTGCCACCCCCGATCCTCCCGAAGACGTGACAGACCTCCTGGAGAGCCGCGGAATCAAGGTGGCGCCGACAGGACTGTCGCACGGCACGGTGACGGCGGTGGTCGAGGGCAGAGGCATCGAGGTCACCACGCTGAGGGTTGACGTGTCGACTGACGGGCGCCACGCCGAAGTCGCCTTCATCAGCGACTGGCAGGCCGATGCGGCACGTCGCGACTTCACCATCAACGCGATGAGTCTCAGACCTTCGGGCGACCTCTTCGACTACTTCGGCGGGTGCGGCGACCTCGCCCGGGGACGTGTCAGATTCGTCGGCGATGCAACAGGGCGCATTGTCGAGGACCGGTTGCGGGTGCTGCGCTATTTTCGCTTTCTGGCCCATTACGGCGAGGGAACACCCGACGGGGAGGCCACGGCGGCCTGTGCTGCGGCCAGAGCCTCCCTCGGGCGCCTGGCGGCCGAACGCGTGCAGTCCGAGCTCTTCAGGCTTCTGGGCGCGCCACATCCCTTGCCGGCACTCGATCTCATGGTCGCGACCGGTGTTCTCGGGCACGTGCTTCCGGAGGCGGGCGCACTGACGGTGCTTGGCGCGCTGACCGGCATCGATGACCGGGACCCGGTGCGTCGCCTTGCCGCCCTCACTCCGGCGGCAGGCGAAGCCGTGGCCCGCAGACTGCGTTGTTCGAAGATCGTTCGGCAGCGCCTTGCCCGACTGGCGCCGCCGATGCTGGCGCTGGATCCGGACTGGCCTGTCGCGACACAGCGCCAGGCGCTCTACGATCTCGGCGCCGGGACCTTCCGCGATCTCGTTCTCCTTGCCTGGGCCGCGGACCGCTCATGGAGGGCGTCACGCTGGCGGGCCATGCTCGATACGGCGGTACGCTGGGAGAATCCGTGCTTTCCGCTGCGCGGCCGTGACGCGCTCGCCGCCGGCATCCGTCCCGGGCCCAAGGTCAGGACCATGCTTGAGGATGTCGAGACATGGTGGCGCGAGGAGGATTTCAGACCGGATCGCGCATCCTGCCTCGAAAGGCTGGCCGCGACGACAGGAGGCGCGCCATGACGGCCGCATGGCACTGCGCACTCGCTCTCATCCTGCTCATGATGTCAGTCATGGCCGAAGAGACGCATGTCATCGGTATCGACGGACCGTGGATCGCGGAACCGCCGCCTGGCGTCCATGTCGCCGCTGCCTATGGCGTCATCACCTGCGATTGCGTCGGGGCCGACCGCCTGATCGCCGTGGCCGTCGACGGCGCGGCGATGAGCGAACTGCACGCCACCACGCCGGGCGATGATGGCGTCGTTGCCATGCGACGCCTCGACAACGGAATCGCGGTCGCTCCGGGAACCCCTCTGGTGCTTGAGCCTGGCGGCCTTCACGTGATGATCATGGGCCTCGGGGAGCGCCCGCGGGTCGGCGACCGGATGTCCGTGACCCTCGTGTTCGAGAAGGCGGGAGCGGTGGATGTCGTCTTCCCGGTGGCGGCGCGGTCGGCTGAAGGCGCGCAGCAATGACACGGCGTCACCTGGCCCTGGGCATGCTGGCCGGTGTTCTCGTCGTGGCGACGGTGATCGGCGCCATGGAACTCCACCGGCGTCAGGTGGATGACGTGGTCGTCAGGATCGGCGGGCCGTTTTCCATGACGGCGCATGACGGCACCCGGGTTACCCATGACGACCTTGTCGGCCGCCGTTCCCTGGTGTTCTTCGGCTTCACCTACTGCCCGGACATCTGTCCGGCGACCCTTGTCGAGGTGGCGGCATGGCTCGATGCCATGGCGGGCGAAGGGGCCCTGATCGATGCCTACTTCGTGACTGTTGATCCGGAACGCGACACGCCGGAGCGCATGGCGGAGTACGTCGCCTATTTTTCCGACCGCATCACCGGACTTGTCGGGACCGCCGCCGAACTCCGGCAGATGGCTGAGTCCTACCGGCTCTACTATGCCCGCATCGACCTTGACGACGGCAGCTACACCATGGACCACACGGCCGCCATCTACCTCATGGACGGCAACGGCAGGTTCTTCGACGCCATCACCAGGACGGCGTCGTTCGACGAGGCCGTGGCCAAGCTCGCCCGCCTCGTCGAGGAAGGGTGACCTGCCAACAGCATTGGCGCCTCCGTCAGACAGGTTGTCAGGGCCAGGTCGCCACCGGCGGCAGCGACATCAGCACGGCCTCGGGATTCGCTCCGGTCATCAGCCCGAAGCGGGTGCCGCGGTCGTAGACGAGATTGAACTCGGCATAGTGGCCGCGCCACTGAAGCTGGCGCGAGCGTTCTGCCTCGGTCCAGGTCTCGTGCATGCGCCGGTGAACCAGGCGTGGATAGATGGCGAGGAATGTTTCCCCGACATCGCGGGTAAAGGCCAGCGATTCCTCGTCGGCGCCGAGATCGTCGTAGAAGATGCCGCCGACGCCGCGCTTGAGGCCGCGATGGGGAATGGAGAAGTAGTCATCCGCCCAACGGCTGAAGGCAGCGTAATCGGCACACGGGTGCCGCCCGCAGCAGGCGGCGAGGGCGGCGTGGAAATCTCTCGTGTCCGCGTCGCGCGGCAGCGGCGGGTTGAGATCAGTTCCGCCGCCGAACCAGGCCTTGCCTGCGGTGGTGATATGGCGCGTGTTCATGTGAATGCCCGGCACGTGTGGCGAGCGCATGTGGGCGACAAGCGAGATACCGGTCGCCCAGAAGCCGGCGTTGTCCACTGCCGTGCCCGGGATTTCGGCGGCGAACTTTCCGTCGAAGTCGCCCCAGACGGTGGAGATGTTGACCCCCACCTTCTCGAAGACCCTGCCGCGCATGATCGCCATGACGCCGCCACCGCCGCCGGCCCTCGTCCAGCGGCGGCGTTCAAAGCGCCCCGGGGGATGATCGTGACCTGGCCTGTCGGCGGCATCCTCGATGGACTCAAAAACGGCGACGATGCGCTCGCGCAGGTCGGCGAACCATGCGCATGCGGCGTCGCGCCGCCGTTGTGACCCGGCGAGATCCGGCCGGTCTGTTGTCATGGGTGGCCAATCCCAGGCGGTTGTTCCCGGCAGTCATGTCGCAGACGGTCGTGGTCCGCAAGCCCCTTCCACACGCGCTGCCTTGCGTGGCCATGGCGGGCGGTATATGCATGGCGCGCCCGCAAGGGACGCCGGAACAGGATGCAGGGGATTTCTTGATCATGGCGGAGCACGCTCCCGACGCGCAGGAGGTGGACCGGCGCGATTTTCTCAGTGTGGCGACGGTCGGCGTGACCGCTGTCGGTGCAGGCCTGGTCGCGTGGCCCTTTGTTGCGCAGTGGAAACCGGCCGCGGATGTTCTGGCGCTTGCCACCACCGTGGTCGACCTCGCGCCGGTGGCCGAGGGTCAGCAGATCACGGTGAACTGGCGGGGCAAACCGGTGTTCATCCGCCATCGCACGGCGGACGAGATCGCCGCTGCACGCGATGTCGACATGGATGATCTCAAGGATCCGCAAGCCGACAGCGAACGGGCCCTTCGCCCGGAGTGGCTCATCATGGTCGGGGTGTGCACCCACCTCGGATGCGTTCCCCTCGGCAACCAGGGCGAATACCACGGCTGGTTCTGCCCCTGTCACGGTTCCCACTACGATACCTCGGGCCGCATCAGGAAGGGGCCGGCGCCGGAGAATCTCGGAATTCCGGATTATGTCTTTACCGATGATACGACTGTTGTCATCGGCTGACCGGGGCGTGTGACCATGGCCGATTTCATGAACAACGGTTTCGTGCGCTGGTTCGACCGTCGCCTGCCGATCCTGAGCTGGACCAACCACCATCTCATCGACTATCCGGCGCCGCGCAATCTCAACTACATGTGGAATTTCGGATCCTTGGCCGGGCTCGCCCTGGTGATCCAGATCGTCACCGGCATCGTGCTGGCGATGCACTACACGCCGCATGCGGACTTCGCCTTCGACAGTGTCGAGCGGATCATGCGCGACGTGGAGTATGGCTGGCTGATCCGCTACGCCCACGCCAACGGCGCCTCTTTCTTCTTCATTGTCGTCTATCTTCATGTCTTCAGGGGGCTTTACTATGGTTCCTACAAGGCCCCGCGCGAGGTCCTGTGGTGGATCGGCCTGGTGATCCTCCTGACCATGATGGCCACTGCTTTCATGGGCTACGTGCTGCCCTGGGGGCAGATGAGTTTCTGGGCGGCGACCGTGATCACCAACCTGGTGTCGGCTCTTCCGCTCATCGGAGAACCCCTCGTCGAATGGGTGTGGGGCGGCTTTTCGGTGGACAACCCGACACTCGTGCGCTTCTACGCCCTGCACTTCCTGTTGCCGTTCGTCATTGTCGCTCTGGTGGGGCTCCACCTGTGGGCGTTGCACCATACCAAGTCCGGCAACCCGCTTGGCATCGACATCACCGGACCGCAGGACACCATCCGTTTCCATCCCTACTACACGATCAAGGATGCCTTTGGCGCCGGTGCGTTCCTGCTTGTCTTCGCCGTCTTCCTGTTCTACGCCCCGAACTATCTCGGGCACCCGGACAACTACATTCCGGCCGACCCGCTCAAGACACCGGCGCACATCGTTCCGGAATGGTACTTCCTGCCGTTCTACGCGATCCTGCGCGCCATTCCTTCGAAACTGGGCGGCGCCATTGCCATGGTGCTGTCGATCGGCATCCTTTTCCTCCTGCCGTGGCTTGACACCTCAAGGGTGCGCTCGGCGGCTTTCCGTCCGGTATTCCGGTGGTTCTTCTGGATCCTGGTGCTTGACATCATCGTGCTGGGCTTCGTCGGCGCCAATCCCCCTGAAGGGGCGTGGATCGTGATCGGCCAGGTGGCAACCGCATGGTACTTTGTGCATTTTCTGATCCTGCTGCCCCTGATCGGCTGGTTCGAGAGACCCCGACCGTTGCCGGCCAGCATTGCCACGGCTGTCCTCGACGGTAACGGACCGGGTTCCGCGGGGCGGAGGGCGGGGCGATGAAGCGCATCCTTGCGGTGATCGGCCTCGTCGCCTTCGCCCTGCCGGCTTGGGCAGCTGCGCCGGGCGTTTCGCCACAGCAGTTGTCGTGGTCCTGGGAGGGGATTTTCGGCACCTATGACCGTGAACAGGTGCAGCGCGGGCTGGAGATCTACACCACGCAGTGCCAAAGCTGCCACAGTCTCAACCACATCCGTTTCCGCGACCTCGTGGCGATCGGTCTCAGCGAGGATGAGGCCACGCGACTCGCCGCGGAATACGAGGTCGCCGGACCGCCTGACGAGTGGGGTGACGAGACGACAGGAACGGCGGCCCTGTCGGACGCGTTTCCCGCCCCCTACCGGAACGACACCGAGGCGCGGGCGCTCAACAACGGCGCGCTGCCCCCCGATCTGTCGCTGATGGTGAAGGCGCGTGTCGATGGCGCCAACTACATGGCCTCCCTGCTCATGGATCCCGATTACAATCTGGGTGAACCGGACGCCGACGGGCTTTACTACAATCCCTACTTTGCCGGCGGCAGCATTGCCATGGCGCCGCCGCTCTACGAGGGCCTTCTCGTCGATGCAGAAGGCAACGACATGACGGTTGACGCACTCGCCCGGGACATCACGGCCTTTCTTGCCTGGGCCGCTGAGCCCACACTTGAGGATCGCAAGAGAATGGGGCTGAAGGTGGTTCTCTTCCTGCTTGTGCTGACCGGGCTCTACTACGTCTGGAAGAGGAAGGTCTGGGCAAGCGTCGAACACTGAACGGCAGGGTGATCGCGCGGTGTGGCTGGGGGACCTGGATTCGAACCAGGACTATTCGGGTCAGAGCCGAAGGTTCTACCGTTAAACTATCCCCCAACCAGGGGACATCGGCGACGCTAGTGGAGGCGGGCGCGGGGTGTCAACCGCAACGATGCTCCATGGCAACGATGCTCCATGGAGGTTGCGCCGCCGGTCGGGGGCAAGAGTGGCTCGCAGAAACGTGACGCGCCCGCAAGGGCGCCGCCTCAAGCAGAGACTGAAGAAGAGCGCCGGTCGCAGCCCGTCGTCGATCCGCTGGCTGGAACGCCAGCTCAACGATGTCTGGACCGATGGCGCGCGGCGCGAGGGGTGGCGATCGCGGGCGGCATACAAGCTCATCCAGCTCGACGAGCACTTCTCCCTCCTGCGGCCGGGGTCCCGGGTGATCGATCTCGGCGCTGCCCCGGGTGGCTGGTCTCAGGTCATCGCCAGCCGGGTTGCCGGGGCAAGCGTGGTCGCGGTGGACGTGCTGGAGATGGAGAGTCTCGCCGGGGTGACGATCATTGTCGGCGACATCCGTGACGGGCAGACGCGGACCGCCGTGCTCGAGGCGCTCGGCGGCGCGGCGGACCTCGTCCTTTCCGACATGGCTGCGCCAGCGACAGGGCACCGTTCGACGGATCATCTGCGCACCCAGGCCCTCGCCGAGGAGGCCCATGCCTTTGCAGCGACGGTGCTGGCCCCTGGCGGCTGCCTCGTCGTCAAGGTCCTGAGAGGCGGTGCCGGGAACACCCTGCTTTGTCGCCTGCGGCACGACTTTGCGCGGGTTCATCATGTCAAACCGGAGGCCAGTCGCCGGCAGTCTTCGGAGATCTACGTCGTGGCGAAGGGATTGCGCAGAAGCGCTCAGTGATCCTGCCCGGCCGCTGTTGGTGAGGATGCGGGATTCGCAGATGACAGCGCGGGGCAGGTGGTGACGGCGACTCGAAGGGGTGCTTGCCCGGGCTGCGCATGGTGAGTTTCGAGCGTGGCTTTCACAACCCTGATCGACAAGGTGTGGCGCGAGGATTGTCTGCCGGAGGCCTGGAAGCGGGTCCGCCGCAAGGGCGGATCGGCGGGGGTAGACGGCGAGACGATCGCGGACATCGAGAAGGCGGGGGTGGAGGGCTGGCTTGGGGACCTGTCGCGGGAGTTGAGGGGCGGGACCTACACACCGTGCGCGGTGCGTCAGGTCATGATCCCGAAGAAGGAGCCGGGCACGTTCCGTCCCTGGGCATACCCTGCCTGAGGGACAGGGTTGCGCAGACATCGGCCATGCTTGTGCTGGTGCCGATTGTCGAGGCGGACCTGCAACCGGAACAGGACGCCTGCCGGCCGGGACGCAGTGCCAAGGATGCGGTCAGACGCATCCACCACCTGCTGTCGCAGGGGCATGGCGCAGTGGTTGATGCCGATCTCTCGAACGACTTTGGCGAGATTCCGCACGCCGAGCTTGTGAAGAGCATGGCCCGCCGCGTCAGCGACGGGCGTCTTCTGGGGCTCATCAAGGCGTGGCTGGAAGCGCCGGTGGAAGAGGACGACGGGGAAGGCGGCAAGCGCCACACGAACCGGGCTCGCAGGGAGCGCAAGGGAACCCCTCAGGGATCCCCGGCAAGCCCGTTGTTGAGCTCGATCGACATGCGCCGCTTCATTCTCGGCTGGAAGGTCATGGGCCATGCCCGGCGCTTCAGGGCACAGATCGTCAATGATGCCGATGACTTCTGTGTCCTCGGCAAGACCACGGCGGCGGAGATGCTGACGGCGGTCGAGCAGGTCATGGACGTGCTGAAGCTGCCGGTCAACGCCCGCAAGACCCGATGTCTGCGATGCCCGCAGGAGCCGTTCGCGTTCCTCGGATACCGCATCGGCTGGAACTGGCGCCGGAGCGACGGCAGCCGCTCTGTCGGCACCCGCCCGAGCAAGGCAAACGTCCAGGACATCTGGCATGCGGATCAGTGAGGCGACGGACGGGAAGTCCGGCTGGATGGATGTGGAAGGGAAAGTGGCTGAACTCAACCGGCTGATCTCCGGCTGGGCGAACGACTTCACCCTGGGGCAGGTCTCACCCGCCTACCACGCCATCGACAGTCACACGATTTGGCGGCTGCGGCGGTGGCTGTGTCTGAAGTACAAGGTGAAGTCCGGACAGTATGTGCGCTTCCCGGATGCCAGACTGTGGGATGACTTCGGTCTGACCCACCTTGCGCCGAAGACAAAGACCTTATCGTGGGCGAAGGCATGATCCCGACTGAGAGCCGGGTGCGGGAAAACCGCACGCCCGGTTCGACGAGCAGGGGAGTGGAAACGCGGCCACCGGCAGCCGGACTGAGGACCGGAACGAAAGTAACGGACTGCCCGACCAAGGGCTTGTACCACCGGACCCTACCGCTGGCGCGCCACCCCCTGACTCTACACATCCGGGGAGGCCACTCACATTCTAGGTCAAGCTCTCAGGGTGTTGAGGGGAGTCAAGCGCAAGCCACAACGGCTTGTGATACCGCGAAGTGATTCTATGATGAATCCGCTTCACACGCAGGGGTCGTCTTATGAGAGTCTTCGTTGTTGCTTTGGACGCGGACGGCGCGGTGGCGGGCGCACTGGTAAGGGAAAGGCTCAAAGAGCGAATTTCCTCATTCTATGAGCTGTCTCCGACCGTCTTTGCGATTACAGCCGATATGCTGTCCAACGATGTAGCTGAAATGGCTGGTCTCAAGGGAGAGGACCGCCTGCCCAATGCAACCGGGGCCGTCTTCCGCATTGATTCGTATTCAGGGTTCACCAATCGGGCGCTGTGGGAATGGCTTGAAGGGGTTGAAGACTGATGGCCTCACAATCCCACTTGCGCCCGGTTGAGTCTGAACCGCCGGGGCCGCCGCGAAACCCACAAGGCGGTGGCCCATCGAACGGTGGCTACGGTGAGCGTCTTGCGCGGATAGAGACAAGGCTGGAAACCGTCGCGACGCGGGAAGACATTGCTGACTTGAAGACGATGATCGCTGAAAAGGATTCAGCGCGATCCAAATGGCTGATCGGCATCGTGGCGACTGTAGTCCTTGGCCTCATAGCTGCCTGCATCACCGTGACGGTGGCTATGTTGCAAATTCCATCATCCTAGCGAGGCGGTCATGGTTGGCTGCGAGCACCGGGACGACCCAGACACACGGTTGCCCTTATGTAGTTCCCAAGAACAGTCGAGTCGCGCCGTCACCCAATCGTTGACGGACGTTGGTACACTGATTGTCGCCCCGAGGTTTGGTGGCCTGATCTGAGCGGGCACGATCCTATGGGGTGTACGACAAATTTGTGCGGCGACCTTGCCGGGGTCAGGCAGCGCGTCGTTCCCAGCAAGCCGTCGAAGCGATGGCCGGCAACGGCACATCGCAAGGCGATGATGTTGTTGGCGCCGCGGACGGTCCAGTGCATGCCGCCATTTTTCAGACGGTCGGCGATGACTGACGTGCATGCTCCCTCGACCACGCCGGTGGAGACGCACAAGCTCTGGGCCCGGAACCGTGGGTCGTCCATGCGCGCGCGATTGTTCTCGACGTCGGTGACGTTGCGGGCTGCTTCCTCGCAGTGGTCTGCATGGTTGTGCAACGCGGCGATGACGAGATCGAGGCGCCCCTGATCGAGTTCGTCGCGCCGCTGCTTGCCCCACTGGCAGGCGAGATCGCTGTCCTTTCCGTCGAGTGCCGTGGCGACATCGAACAGATGCTGCTTGGCGTGGAAGCTATCGACAATCTGGATGGCATCCGGCACATGCTCGCCGGCGACGTTCCCTATCCAGGGAGCACCGTCACCAAGGACAACCCGCCGCGCGACGCTGAAGAAGTCGCGCCGCTCCATCTCGCGCAAGACCCGCTTGGCAAAGGCCGCAGGCTCCTTGTCGGTATCACGGGTGGCGATGGATTCAATGGCGCCGTTGTCGGTGACAGACCCGGCATCGCGGGTCGGCTTGCCTTCCCGGTCGCGGCGGTCGGCTGACCAGATGATGACAAGCTTGACCGCGCCGTGCCGCCCGCCTGCTTGCCGTGACGGCCCTCCCTCTCCGCCTTGCGCACCGGGATCCCGGTCCCGTCAAGACCAGGAGAGAGTGTCGCCGCAGGCGGCGGCTCCATCTCGATGACGCTTCTCTCATCACGCGCGATCGCGCCACCCAGGGCTTCAGCCTGACGTTCCACCTGCTTGGCTTCGACCTCAAGACCGGCCAGTCCTCGCAAACAGCGTGCTGCTTCTGGCGAAGCTCAGTTCCGCTGCCGTGATCGCAACCATCGCTCAAACGCCAGGCGAGAGACCATGCCCCTCCAGACCAAGCGCCCGGTCACACAGGGCCAAAGCCGCTGCCGCACGCCTCGCAATGGTACCACGCCCGCTCCAGGGTCACAGGCCCAGGAGCCGTGACACAGACCTTGGAACGACGCCCTCGGCGACGGCTGATGCCGCCACAGTCACAGGGCAGTGCAGCCGCCTCGCCGTCCGCGATGTCGGCGTTCAGCCGGGCCTCCAGAAGCGAGGCCAGCCCGGTTGAGCGCCAGATACTCATCGGCCAGCCGGTGGAACGTCTCCAGCTCGTCCCGGCGCAGGTTCTCCCGGCCGCTCTTGGCGAAGCCGTAGACGAAAGAACGCCAGTTCGCCCCGGCGAAACAGCATGATCGTGCGGAACCCTCCCGACCGGCCACCGCCCTTGCGGGCGATGCGCTGCTTGACCACACCGCCGCCCAGATCGGCATCGACCGAACCGCTCCGGGCGCGGTCCACGGCCTCGCACAACGCGGCATCCTCGATTCCCTCGCGGCCGGCGAACCGGGAAAATGCCTTGGTCGTGAACGTCCGCAATCCAGGTCCCGCCGCTCACTGTCCGCATTCTATAATACCGAGTGTGGTCTTGGTCACTTCAGCCTTGCTGTCTCCCCGGTCCTTGTATCGCGCCGCCGCCGGTCTGACGAGTGCGCCGTCCGCGACAACACAAGGAGAGCCCGATGGCCTTGTCGACAAGGTGCGCCCTCCTCGCCCGCCTCATCTTGGCGCCGGGGAGCGCTCGGCGCTGGCATCGTGGGTCGAAACCGGCGCGGATGCTGACGCCGATGCGTGTGTGCCGCTGGCGTGTGGTTGACCTGCGGAACAAGGTTGAGGCGACGTGCGGCGTGTCGGTCAGTCCGGAGACGGTGCGCAGCACCCTTCCATGCCATGGGGTTCTCTCATGTCTCGCCGCGTCCGCTTCATCCCAGGGCGGATCCTGCGAGACAGGAGGCATTCCGCCGGAATTTCCGTGCCCTGGTACTCGATGCGGTGCCCGACACGGTGACGGCCGAGACGATCGAAGGATGGTTTCGCAGACGAAGCCCGCGCCGGGCAACAAGGGCATGCTGTCGCGGGGACGCAAGGGCAGGCGGCCACGCATCCTGCGGGATCAGCGCTTTGCGGCTGCGCCTGGCTCTTCGCCGCCGCCCGGCCCCAGGATGCGGTTGCGGTCGGCCACGTCTGTGACCGCGCCAACACCGGCGCGATGAACCGCCACCTCGCCGCCATCTCCAGGGCGGTCACACCGGGCCGCCATGGCGTCGTCGTTCTCGACGGCGCCGACGAGCACCGCGCGGCGGACCTCGCCATCCCGGACAACCTGACGCTGCTGCGCCTGCCGCCCTGTAGCCCCGCACTCAATCCGATCGAAAACCTCTTCGGCTTCCTCAAGAGCAATGTCCTTGCCAACCGGGTCTTGGCGACCGTGGACGATGTCCGCGCGGCCATCACCGATGCCTGGAAGACACGTCGCCAGGATGCCGACAGAATCTCGTCCATCACAACCCGCACATGGGCAAAGAATGTCGCCCCGACATGTCACGCGATTGCATCATTTTACCGGAAAAGACTTATCGGGATTGGTATGACAAGGTCTGGGGAGGTGCCTGCGGTGCCGAGCCCGGCGGCCTGTCGCCTGCCTTATGCCGAGCCCCTGATCGCCGTCGCGTAGGCAGCGAGGTCCGATGCGCTCATCCGAAGCCGTCGCGCCATCTGTTGCCACCCGTCCAATGCGGCCGCGACTTCATCGATGATGGCATTGGCCCGGACCAGGTCCAGCGCGAAATACGGTGCAGCCGCGCAGGCCAGATCCAGGTCGGCGTCCGGTCCTTCTTGCGATATCCAGGTCGTCAGTTCCCGCGCCTTTTCGGTCAGCGGCACCGGGTTCAGGTCATAGGCCGGCGAAAGGCGCCATTTGTTGTCGTGATCGTAGAGGAAGCCATGGTTGCGGAGGTGATCGTCGAGATTGCCGACCATGACATTGAACACGATCCGCCTCCACAGCTCATGCAGGTCTTCGGTCGGCGCGCTCGAATACATCCTGATGACTTCTGCGATATCCGTGTACGTCGCTTCGTCACCGTCGCCGAGCCCGAGCAGGGTCATCGCGGAAATGAACGGGATCCTCCGATCTTCATCGCGGTCGAACCGTGTGATCAGGGACACCGGCCGGCCGGCCACATCCAGGAGTGTCGCCTGAGCAACATTGATGCCTGCGGTGGCGGCGAGCGTCATCGCGAGGACTTCGCCATGCGGGATGCTGCGATCGTCGTCGTTCTTCGGAAACTTGGCGATCGCCAGGCAACCGTCATTGTCGATGACGGCGGACTTGGGGCGAGCGCCACCGAGCGGCGAACCCTCGTTGAGCAGGAGTCTCAGGTCTTCGGCGGTCTCGGTGTTGGACAGGATCGCATCAGCGGCGTCGAGGAGTGCCGGTAGCCGGATCAGGGGAGGTACTCGGTAGCGGGCTATGTCGTGGTCGAGGCCCTCTTCGCCTTCCCGGCGGTACCGGAGCGCGCCGATTCTCGTCCGATCGTTGATGGCGAGGAGATAGTCGATCTCGGACAGGGTGCGCTGTTCGCCGGCTTTGCGAAAGGCGCGCCGGATCAGCTGTTGGCCCCAGCGGTCCGGGGCAGTGTCACGCAACGCGCCGGGCAATGCCGACTTGCCGGAGGAGGTGTATATCTGCCGGCGTTCCAGCGGCAGGTTCGCCGGATCCAGGGCGAAAGCATCGGCACGGTCGTACCACGCGTCGGCATACTCGAAGACCGAGCTCTGGCCGTGTCGCCTGGCGATGTAATGGCACCGGCCGACGAAATGTGTCTCTCCGATATCGTCGACAAAGACCTCGATCGTGTCGGTCATGAGGGTGGCCGGGAGCGCCGCCGCGGTTGCACCTTTCTGGGCAGTCGATCCTCGTCGATGTCCAGCCCGAGGGAGTCGTCGCGGCGGTCGGCCGCTTGGCCGAGACGGTCAGCGAGGCCCAGGATGGCCAGGACCGTTGCGTAGATGCCGATCGAGACCGAGGGGTCGCCGCGTTCGACCTTGTAGAGGGTGCCGCGGCTGATGAATGCGCGCTCAGCCATGGAAACTGTCGAGATGCGACGTTTCTTGCGGGCGACCGCGATGTCCGCGCCCAGCTTGGCGAGGGCCTGTCTGGCTGCTCTGGGAAGCGCATGTGTCGCCAGCGTTTTCATTGTCTGTCTTATCCAATGAGTAATAAAAGCAAATATTGTTCACTCTACAGGACCAATTGGAGAAGGTCAACAGACCTCCGAGCTTGACCGCAGCTGCATGAGACCGATCGGCCACTGGCTTCAGATGGAACGAGGCCCTGCCGACCCAGTCGGTCATGGCACGGTCACAGATCAGCCGCACCCTTGGCGGCGAGGCGGCCCGCTCGCGGATGATGGCCAAGGTCAAGATCAAGGTGTCCGGGTGCTTCCGTACCCAGCTCCACGCCGAAGCATGGTGCCGGATCTCAAGCGACCTCAGTTCCATGGCCGCACAGGGCGACAATCCTCTCGTCGCCATCCAGATCGCGCTCGCCGGAGACGCCGCCAACATGATCAGCAAACACGACGCCTGAACCGCCTCCACAGGGGGTGAGCAGTTACCGATCAGGTCTCAATTCCAGCCGTTCCGTCATGAACGCCCGATCATTTGTCGCGCCGGGGCGGCGTCGACAACGCGCTGCACGGTCGCCTGCGCGAGACGAAATTCCCGAGCGATCGCCGCCGGCTTCAAGCCGGCCTCGAAGGCGGCGAGGATCAGCTTTTCCTGCCCCGGAGTCACCGATGCGGTACTGCCGGCCCTCGCCGGTCTGCAAATCCTGTTGCGGACCTTACCGCCATGGACGTTTTCTCGCCCATCCGCCGTCGTCCGTCAGCCGGCTGGTCGCAGGTCCGTCCCGGCGTCGAGCATCGGCAACCGGGCGATCGCCGCACCGCTCTTCTCTTCGGCGAGCCGAAGCTCGTAGAGCTTCTGGAGGTTGAGCCAGAACTCGCCCGTGGTGCCAAAGAAGCGCCCGAGCCGAAGCGCCGTGTCCCCGGTGATGGCGCGCCGGCCGTTCAGAATGCCGGTGATGCGGTCCGTCGGCACCTCGATGCGCCGGGCGAGTTCAGCCGTGCTCATGCCGAGCGCACCAAGATCTTCGCGCAGCGTCTCGCCGGGATGGATGGGCTCGCGCATGCCGCGCCTCCTATCGGTGGTAGTCGACGATTTCCACCTCGGCAGGGCCGGGGCTGTCTTCCGGCCAGACGAAGCAGATTCGCCACTGGTCGTTGATCCGAATACTCCATTTCCCCTGCCGTCGCCCCTGAGCGCCTCCAGCCGGTTACCCGGCCGCGCCAGATCGCCGAGCCCGGTGGCAGCGTCGAGCTGGTCGAGCTTGCGCGAGGCGGTGCGCGCAAAGCCCGAGAAGGTCGCAACCCGGCGTCCCCGGTAGAACGCCTCGGTACGCTTGTCCCTGAATCCAACGATCACGACGCATCCGAATCACAGCCCCCGCGTAGTGCTCATCGTAGCCGCCGCATCTGCGTTACGTCAAGCATAACGGGATTGCCGGCAGGAGGATCCCACGCTCAATTCGGGTTGATTGTTGTTGACATCGCTTGTTGTTGCGTTGCATGCGGGCGCGGGTGACGGCCCGGGATATTGTTCTGACGTTCTCGCACCCGCTATGCGTAATTCAAGATGATGTTTACACCGCCCCAGTATGAGAGGCCTCACTGCGCTACGTCAATCAGACCCGCTATGTCGGGTCGCCCGCTGAATAGAACAGCCCTTGATCCGGCACGGGGTAGCTCCCCGAGTCCGGCGAATAGGCGGGGCTTCATCCTTATGACGCGAAGGTCAGCGACTATCCGGCGATCGCCGGCCTGTGGAAGGAGGCCGAAGCCCGAGATTCGCGTTTCGGTGACGGGGTTCCGGGTCAATGGCCCTCGCGACCCGAAGGTCAGGGCGACAGGCCGTTCGCGGGCTGGAAGCGAATCGATACGGTCTCGACAGTGCCAGGCGAGAAGGAGCGCGCCGAGGCCGTCCGTCCTGAATCCATGACCGAGGCGCAATGGGTTGGTCGGTGCCGGAGACGAGGGGCCTGAGATGCGCCGGCGTTCGTGGAGAGCGGGCGACGCATCGCCGTGCGCCGGCCGGTTGGGCGGGGAACCGTCGCCGTGTACGCTTCCAGTCGGCGTTGCCCGTCTCGACACGGGCCGCTATGGTGCAGGGCACATGGACGGGAATTCTCGGCAACACGAGAAGGAATGGGAGATCAGGATCACATGGAATCCAGACATGATGTGGAACGGTTTGTCGACCGCATGAAGATGGGCAAGCTTTCGCGACGCGAGTTCAAGGCAGGGTTGGCATCGGTGGGTCTCGGCATGACGGTCGCGCCGCTTTCCGGACACCCGGCACGCGCCCAGGGTGACGAGCACCCTGTCTGCTTTACGTGGGCCGGCTACGAAGTGCCGGAAATGCACCAGGCGTACATCGACAAGTACGGTGCATCGCCCAATTTCACCCTGTGGGGTGACGAGGAGGAGGCGGAGGCCAAGATGGTGGCCGGTTTCAGGCCGGATGTCTCCATGCCGTGCTCCTACAAGGTGCAGAAATGGAATGACTTCGGGTTCCTGCGGCCGATCGACACCAGCAGACTCTCGCATTGGGGCGACGTCATTCCCGTCCTCCAGAACGTGCCGGACATGATGGTCGGTGACCAGCAGCTCATGGTCTGCGCCTGGTGGGGTCTCACGTCCGTCACCTTCAGGACGGACCTTGCACCCGAATACATCGATCCGGAAACCCACACCTGGGGAATCCTGTGGGATCCCAAGTACGCCGGGAGACTGTCGATGATCGACAGCCTTATCGACGGTGTCATGGTGGCGGCAATCTATTCCGGGGCTGACGATCCATTCAACATGACCGCCGGGGAAGTCGAGGTCACCAAGCAGCTCATGGTCGAGCAGCGGCCGCTGTTGCGCTACTACACGAACGACACCACGAGCTGGGAGCAGGCTCTCGCATCAGGAGAACTCGTGGCCGCCGCCTCGTGGAACTCGACGCCGCTCACCCTTCTCCAGGAAGATGTTCCGGTGGCGTTCATGAACCCGAAGGAAGGGCCGATGACCTGGACATGCGGCATTTCGCTGATGTCATTTGTCGACGATGACAAGGTCGACCGCGCCTATGATCTCATTGATGCCTTCCTCTCTCCGTCGACCGGTGACCACTGGGTGCGGAACTTCGGCATGGGCCACTCGAACGCCAAGACCTACGCGGCGTTCTCGGCTGACGAACTGACGATGCGCGGTTTGCCTCCCGGAGATGTCGAGGGTTACATCAAGTCAGGCATCTTCCAGGCGACGATCCGGAACGAGCCGGAACTCCAGGCCATGTACGAGGAAGTCAAGGCCGGATTCTGATATCATGTCATGCCGTGGCGGGCGGTTTGTCCGTCCGCCACGTTTTTTCTCTGACACACTGTTTCATGCTCCAGGCACTCATGGCCGGTTTTGTGCACAAGGCTGAGGGTTCCACGCTTGGCCGCAGAACCGCTTCGTGATACCTGTCCGTGCCACTTCTGGTGGGTGTGGCGCATGACGATACGGGAAGCTCTCACATTCGATGACGTTTCCCTTGTGCCTGCCTTTTCGCAGGTGCTGCCGGGGTCGGTGGCGACAGCGACCCGGCTGACGCGGTCCATTGAACTCGGCATACCGCTCCTGTCCGCCGCCATGGATACCGTCACGGAATCCGCCATGGCCATCGCCATGGCCCAGAACGGCGGTATCGGCATCATCCACAAGAACATGTCCGTGGCCGAACAGGCCGATGAAGTGCGCCGGGTCAAGAAGTTCGAATCGGGCATGGTCGTCAATCCTCTGACCATTGGTCCCGGGGAGACGCTGCGCGCCGCACTTGAACTCATGGCGAACAACGACATTTCGGGTGTTCCCGTCGTCGATGGTTCAAGCGACCGTGTGGTTGGAATCCTCACCAACCGGGATGTCCGGTTTGCCAGTGACATGGCGCAGCCGGTGCGCGAACTGATGACCGCCGACAATCTCGTCACCGTTACCGAGGACGTCACGGCCGACGAGGCGAAGCGGCTGCTGCATCGTCACCGGATCGAGAAGCTTCTCGTGGTCGACCGCCAGGAACGTCTCAAGGGTCTCATCACGGTCAAGGATATCAACAAGGCTGCGACCTATCCCGACGCCTGCAAGGACGAGCAGGGACGGCTGCGCTGCGGGGCGGCGACAGGCGCCGGGCCGCAGGGCTGGGAACGGGCCGAGGCCCTGATTGATGCCGGTGTCGACGTCGTTGTCGTTGATACCGCCCATGGTCACTCCAGCGGTGTCATCGATACCGTCGACACGATCAAGAAGCAGTCGAACCATATGCAGGTGATCGCCGGCAACGTGGCGACGTCGGAAGGTGCGCGCATGCTCATCGACCATGGAGTCGACGCCATCAAGGTGGGCATCGGTCCAGGTTCGATCTGCACTACGCGTGTGGTGGCCGGTGTCGGTGTGCCACAGTTGACGGCCATCCAGGACGCTGTTGAGGAGGCAGCCGCGAGCGGCACACCGGTGATCGCCGATGGCGGCATCCGCTACTCCGGAGATCTCGCAAAGGCGATCGCTGCCGGCGCCGATGCGGTCATGATCGGGTCACTTCTTGCCGGCACGGACGAAAGCCCCGGCGAGGTGCTTCTTGTCAACGGACGTTCCTACAAGCAGTACCGCGGCATGGGGTCACTCGGCGCCATGGCCCGTGGTTCGGCGGATCGCTACTTTCAGGAAGGCATCAGCGATATCGTCAAGCTGGTTCCTGAAGGCATCGAGGGGCGCGTACCCTACAAGGGACCGCTGCATCACATCGTGCACCAGCTTGCCGGGGGGCTGCGCTCCTCCATGGGCTACACCGGCAATCCCGACATCGAGGCCATGCGTACCCGTTGCCGCTTCGTCAGGGTGACGAGTGCCGGCGTGCATGAAAGCCACGTTCACGACGTTGTGCCCATGCGCGACGCGCCCAACTACCAGGTCGAGAGGTAGGTGGTGGCGCTCGACCCTGGCAGGGTCCTGATTCTCGACTTCGGATCACAGCTCACGCAGCTGATTGCCCGACGGGTCCGCGAGGCCGGCGTCTATTCGGAAATCATGCCGTTCGGTGTGTCCCAAGACGCCATCGGCTGCTTTGCTCCCGCTGCCATCATTCTCTCCGGCGGGCCGGCTTCGGTGACCGTCGGCGCGGCGCCCGAGGCGCCGCAGGCGGTGTTCGACGACAGCGTCCCGGTGCTGGGCATCTGCTATGGCGCGCAGACGATCTGTTCCCAGTTGGGCGGTGCCGTCGAAGCAGCAGACGAACGGGAGTTCGGCCGCGCATTCATTGATGTTACCGGAACATGCCGGTTGTTCGACGGTGTCTGGTCGCCCGGAGAACGCCACCAGGTGTGGATGTCACACGGTGACAGGATCACGGCCATTCCCAAAGGGTTCCGGGTCGTCGCAACATCACCGGGTTCCCCCTTTGCTGCCATCGCCGACGACAGGCGGCGCACCTACGGTGTCCAGTTCCACCCGGAGGTCGTTCACACGCCTGATGGCGCCCGGCTCATTGCTTCCTTCGTGCATCAGGTTGCAGGCATCGCAAGCGACTGGTCGATGGCCGCCTTCCGCACGCGGGCGGTCGAGAGTATCCGGGCACGGGTCGGCACGGGGCGAGTTGTCATGGGGCTGTCAGGCGGCGTCGACAGTTCGGTGACGGCGCTCCTGCTTCACGAGGCGATCGGATCGCGGTTGACATGCGTCCTTGTCGATCACGGACTCATGCGCCTTGATGAAGCGCGCGACGTCGAGCGGCTGTTCCGCAGCCATTATGCCATCCCGCTCGTCGTGCGCCATGTCCCGGATCTTTTCCTTGAACGGCTCGCGGGCATCACCGCGCCCGAGGACAAGCGCCGGATCATCGGTTCGACGTTCATCGATGTCTTCGAGGAGGCCGCCGGCGCCATCGGCGGCGCCGACTTTCTCGGCCAGGGAACCCTCTATCCCGATGTCATCGAATCGGTGTCGTTCCACGGTGGGCCGACATCGACCATCAAGTCGCACCACAATGTCGGTGGTCTTCCCGAACGCATGAATCTGCAACTCGTCGAGCCGTTGAGGGAACTGTTCAAGGACGAGGTGCGTGAACTCGGCCGTGAACTCGGTCTGCCCGCCGCCCTGCTCAACCGTCATCCGTTTCCCGGCCCGGGCCTTGCCATCCGCATCCCGGGCGACGTCACGCCGCAACGGGTGGCGCTTCTGCAAAAGGCCGATGCCATCTTCATCGAGGAACTGGAACGCGCTGGTCTCCATGATGCAATCTGGCAGGCCTTCGCCGCCTTGCTCCCCGTGCGCACGGTTGGTGTGATGGGCGATGAGAGGACGTACGAACATGTCTGCGCCCTGCGGGCCGTGACCTCGACAGATGGCATGACGGCGGACGTCTTTGCGTTCGATCACGCTTTCCTCGGACACGTCGCCGGGCGCATCGTCAACGAGGTCAGGGGCATCAACCGGGTCGTTTACGACATCACCTCGAAGCCGCCCGGGACCATCGAATGGGAATGATGCAGGAGCTGCGGGGCGACAGCCGGGCGTGAGACGCGCTCGTCGCTCCGTGCCAAGACACCCCCACTATCTCAAGGGCGTCTTTCTGGTCATCGCCGGCGGTGTCTTCATCAGCCAGTCGGGAGTCATCATCGGTTCGATGGAAGCGGCGGGATTCTGGCAGGTCCAGTTCTTCCGTTCTGTTGTCGCCATCCTGGTGCTGTTCAGTCTCCTTGCCATGCGTCATCACCGGAATCTTGCCGCCATGCTGCGGTCAAGCTGGAAGGCCGCCATGGCAACCGCGTTGTTTCTTGCCGTCAGCAACATCCTCTACATCCTTTCTTTCTTTCACACGCGGGCGGCAAGCGTCTTCTTCATCATCAGTTCCCAGCCCTTCTTCACGGCACTGATCGCATGGGCCGTGCTGCGGGAACCGGTGCGGCGGATCACCTGGATCGCGATGAGCGCCGCCATGGCAGGGGTGGCGGTCATGATGTGGGAAGGTCTCGGCGAGGGCCGTCTTTTCGGTAACCTGCTGGCCCTTGGCGCGGCCATCACCTTCGCTGCCTTCGGTGTTTCCCTGCGCGGCGGACGGGAAGGCGACATGGTGCTGGGCGTGGTGCTGGCGTCATGCGCGATCAGCATCATCGCTGTCATCTTTGTCGACAGTTTCCGCATCAGTCCCCACGATCTCATATTGTGTGTCTACATGGGATGCTTCCAGGTCGCCCTGGCGCTGGTTCTGTTTGCCGCCGGCGCCCGCTATGTCCCGGCGGCCGAACTCATGGTGCTGGCGCTCACCGAGGTCATCCTCGGTCCGCTGTGGGTGTGGCTCATCATTGGAGAAAGCCCGACACTGGCCGGCTTCATTGGCGGCAGCATCGTCATGGGCGCCGTCCTTGCCAACGCGTTGACCGGGATCCGCCCCCGCAACGTGCCGGCTGCAGCTGATCAGTGACGCGCCACGCCAACCCCGTCCTCAACGGCCCGCCACGCTGTCCAGGGACGGCCCCCGGGCATGGCGCTCGACTTCTTGCGCCATGCGCCCGGTGAGCGTCAGGAAGAACATGTGGAAGTCGCCGACAAGACTCCACACGGGATAGGTGAAGGTTGCCGGACGGTTGCGTTCGACAAAGGCGTGCGCCGCCCATGCAAATCCGTAGCCGCACACCGGCATCGCCAGAAGCAGCCATGCATTGCCTGTGACAGTGGTGGCGGCAGCCATACCGAAGACCCCCGCTGTTCCGGTGACGTGAAGCCAGCGGGTGGCCGGCTTCAGGTGCTCGCGCACATAGAAGGGCCAGAACTCGGTGTAGGTGCCGGGTCTCTTCATGGGAAAAGTCTGAAACGTGACGATGGTGTTGGCAAGGTTGCGGGCGGCTCCGGTGGTGGCTAGATTGGCCCACTCATGCGACTTCCGGAGCGGTGCCCGTGGCCAATGCCGGCGACCAGTTGATTCGTGAGGTCGAGGAAGACCTTCAGCGGGAACGATGGCTGCGGCTGTGGCGGGCCTATGGCCGCCAGGCGCTCGGCATTGTCGCCCTGGTCGTCCTGTCGGTCGCCGGTTACACCGGATGGATCGAGTACCGCGAATCGCGACTCGGCGACGACGGTTATCGCTACTGGCTGGCGGATCGTCAGGCCGAGGCCGGTGATATCGATGAGGCGATGGCCGCATTCGGCGGTCTCCATGCGGACGGGCATGGCGGCTATCCCTGGCTTGCCGGCATGCGCGAGGCACAGCTTCTCGCCGAAGCCGGCGAACAGGATCTGGCATTGCAGCGTTATGATGACCTTGCCGCCATGGACGATGTCCTTCCCGTCTGGCGGGACCTGGCGGCCCTCTATGCGGTCATGCTCATGGTCGATCACGCCGAGCCCGACGACGTGACGGCACGGCTGGCGCCGCTTCTCGATAGCGCCTGGCGACCTCTTGCCCTTGAGCTTGAGGGCCTCCTCTATCTGCGGACCGGCGACAGGGAATCCGCGGTGGCGCGTTTCGAGGCGCTGGCGGGTGATGCCGATGCGCCGTCGGCGGCCGTGCAGCGGGCTCGTGAACTGCTGTCGCTGACGGCTAGAAAACTCTGACCATGCGGCCGATCGTCCTTCTCATGTCGTGCCTTGGGCTGGGCGCCTGCGAAAGCGACTGGTTCGGGGATCCGCCACCTCCGCCTCTCAAGGGCGAGCGCATTGCCATTCTGGAGCTCGGTTCAGGGCTGGCAAGCGACCCGGAGCACGCTGCCATTCCGGTCGAACTGCCGCCTCAGCGCGTCAATCCGGATTGGCCCCAGTACGGCGGCAGCCTTGACAAGGCCATGGACCATCTGGCCCATGGCGGATCCTGGGAGCCGGTCTGGTCGCGCGTCATCGGCGATGGACAAAGCGATGACCGCCGGCTGGTCGGCACGCCTGTCATCGCTGCAGGCATCATGTTCACGATCGATTCCGATACCCGGGTGTCGGCCTTTGACGAGGCGACCGGCGCCCCCCTGTGGAGCACCGACATTACCGCTGCCGGGGAGGATGACGGCTGGGGTGGTGGCCTTGCCTTCGATGCCGGCCGGCTCTTCGTGACCACCGGCAACGGCGAAGTCATGGCGCTCGATCCGGCCGACGGCAGTGTGCTGTGGCGAGTCGAGGCCGGTCCGCCGATCCGCACGCCGCCAGCGGCAAGCCAGGGGCGTGTTCACATCGTCACCGCGGACAACACGCTGCTGACCCTGGGCGCTGCAACCGGTGAGTCTCTCTGGGTTCACCGCGGACTGCTGGGAACCGCCTCCCTCATGGGCGGTGGCGCGCCAAGCATTGCCGGATCCTTTGTCGTGGCCACCTACACAACCGGCGAAGTGGTGGCCCTGAGGGCGGAAAACGGCCGCGTGGTGTGGAGCGACATCCTGGCCCAGGGCGGACAGGCCGGTGTCCTGGCTGCGCTTGACGACATCAATGGCAGTGCCGTCATCGATCGCGACCGCGTGTTCGTCGCCAGTTACGGCGGACGTCTCGCGGCCATCGACCTGACGCGGGGAATCAGGGTCTGGGAGCAGAGTCTCTCGATTACGCAGACACCATGGGTCGCCGGTGACTATCTCTGGGTGGTCACCAGTGATGCGGAACTCATCTGCTTTCTCAAGGAAGACGGCCGGGTGCGCTGGATCACCCGCCTGCCGTTGTATGAGGATCCCGAGGACAGGGAAGGGGCCATCCTGTGGTCCGGACCGGTGCTGGCGGGCGAAAGACTGATCGTGGCCGGCAGTCACGGCGACGCTGTCATTCTCTCACCCTACACGGGCGACGTCATCGACACGTTGCCGGTCGATCGCGGCCTGTCCCTGCCCCCCGTCGTTGCCAATGGACGAGTCTATTTCGTTGGCGACTCGGGCACAGTGACGGCCTTCGACTAGCGCGTGTCTTCTTTGCTCTGTGATGATCACGCCGGAATCGAGCCAAGGCGGGGTTCGGGAATGGCCTCGCAGCTGAATCGGGCCCATTGAATTTGGCCAGTGCAAGCCCCACACTCGACGTCACAACCTGTTCAGCTGCGGTCTTCCGCAGGGAATCGTGGTGGCAATAGAGGTCCAAGACATCCTCTCGATCAGCGCTGTGTTTCCCGGCATTGAACTGCTCCGCACTGACGCTGAGGTCGCCGCTTTGGGCGACGCCCTCGGATCAGAGATCATCACCGAGGTTGCGCTGGTCCTGGACCCGTCTCAATCTACTCCCGTTCAAGGACGCCGAATGCAGATCCCGCGCGACCGCATGTGTTTGTGGAAGCCGGCGCGCAGAGAACGAGAGCGGTGCGGGAGTACCCTGTTCACAGTGACGATGCGGCATCGGTCGTTCAACTTGTAAGTCACGCACACGCTGTTACCGACCTGCAAGGGACAACACCTTCAGCCTTCGGCTTCAACCTTGATCTGGCCTACAGCCAGGACTCGGGAGATGACGCCCGCGCCTATTTGGGGCGGCGCCTTTTCTTCCGCATGAACGATCTGAACGAGCAATGGAGTCAAGTGGGCGGATCCGCCAAACTGTTCGCACACGAAGGAAAGTGGCAATGGACAATCACGCTGGAACCTCGGTTGCAGGCCGCCGACACACCAGTCCGGCGAGCCCGCCAGACCGGCTCGATAGAATGATCACAATGGGGAAGAAAACGATCCGGACGGTCAGTGCGTCACAACAAACCGCGCATCAAAGCCAATATGCCGCGCTTCCTCACCGCCGCCAACACACCCTCTGGGCTTGCCGCGGCGAGCGTTCGCTCGACCGCATGGCGCACCGCGTGGAACTGGTGGTAGCCGGCTACGATCTTGACCAGCCCCGCGCCTGTGTCTTCGAATACGGTGAAGTCCCGGATCAAGGTCAGGAACCGGTTCTTCTCGAATACGCCCTCGATGACGGTTTCGAGTTCCGGCGCACCCTTAGGAGCAATGGCGGAGCCGTCCACGGTGCGTCAGGGCATGAAGCGTTCGAGACTGGCCGTCAGCGATCCGAAGCGCGCCTGAAGCCCGTCGGAGGTCATGAGCGTGGCATTAGTGCGGAACAGGGAAGGTATCTCGTCCTTGTAGGTTTGGAGTTGGTTGAACGCGCCTTCGAGGGTAGCGTTCTCGTCGCCGGGACTCTTCAGCTCGATCACGGCCAGGGGCAAGCCGTTGACGAACAGCACCACGTCGGGGCGGCGATTGTGTTCGTGCTCGATCACCGTGAACTGGTTCACCGCCAGCCAATCGTTGGCCTCGATGTCGTCGAAGTCGATAAGTCGGGCGATATTGCCGCCGATGCTGCCGTCCTTCCGGGCAACCTCGACGGGAACTCCCTCGACCAGATAGCGATGCAGTCGGCGGTTCTCCTCGACGAGCGAGGGAGTTTCCGTCTGCCGCACCTTGCGCAGCACTTCCTCTAGCGTCTCGGCGGGCAGGTGCGAGTTGAGACGGGCGAGGGCCTCGCGGAGCCGTCCGGTCAGCAGCACCTCGTCGTAGCTGCCGCGCTCCGGGGCCGCACCCTCCGGGCCGATATCCGGTCCGTGAAGCACTTCATAACCTTTCATCGGTCCACTGTTCACTCGGACGATTGAACGCCGTACAAGTCCGGCATGCAAGTTGGACTGCGCCAGTTTGATGCCGCGACGCTGGACTGGCTGCGTGGTGCGGCCACGCAGCCGGGAACGACGCGCAGCGGTCTGGCTCGGGGCCTGTGTGAGCGTGCGGACTGGCGCAACGCTTCCGGCGCTCCTTGTGAGGCGTCGGCCCGCAAGCTTCTGCCACGCCTTGCCGGGCGTCTGGGGATCACCCTGCCGGCGCCCGGACGCACGATCCCTCCCGGCAAGGCCGGTGTGCTGCCACCGGTTCCGGACCGGGAGATCCGCTGCACCCTGGCGGACCTTGGCGCCCTGCGTCTGGTGCCTGTCGAGGACACGGCGTCGCGGCGTTCCTGGGAGGCGATGATCGACGCATGGCACCCGCTGGGCTGGTCGCGTGCGCCGGGCCGGCAGGTGCGCTACTGGATCGAGTCGGACCGCGGGCTTCTCGGCGGCATCAACTTCGCCTCGGCCTCCTGGCATCAGAAGGCGCGTGATCGCTGGATCGGCTGGTGCGACGACGCGCGGACGGCGCATCTCGACGCCATCGTCTGCAACCATCGCTTCCTTCTGGGTCCATGGGTCCATGTCGCGCACCTGGCGTCCCATGTCCTGGCCGCCGCCACGGCGCGCCTCGCCGATGACTGGCAAGCGGCCGGCGGACGCCGCCCGCTTCTTGTCTATACCTACGTCGCGCCCGAGCATGCCGGCAGTTGCTATGCGGGTGCAGGATGGCAGCGTTGCGATGAGCCGACCAGCGGCATGCCGCCCGGACAGACGCAGCGCGGGCCTTTGCGTGCGGTGTGGATGAAGCCGCTGGCGGCGGACTGGAAGCCGCGGCTGTGCGCTGTGCCGGAACGCTCGATCACGAAGCCGGTTGCCGTGTCTCTTGACGAGAACGCGGACTGGGCCGATCACGAATACGGGCGCCTGAGCCATACCGACGGTCGTCTGCGCGCACGCATCAAGCGGATGGGACGGGCATGGCTGACACATCTGGGGGCACCGTTGCCGGCGATCTTTCCGGACCGGGCCGAGCGCAAGGCGGCTTACCGCGTGCTGTCGAATGAGCGGGTGACGATGGATCACATTCTGGAAGGTCACCAGGCGGCGACCGTCGAACGCTGTGCCCGGGAACGGGTGGTGCTCGCCATTCAGGACACCACGACGGTGAACGATGACGGGTTGCAGGCCACCGAAGGCCGGGTTGCCATCGGTGGCCTGGCACCGGCGCTGAAGGTCTGCTGGCGCATGTCGGTCTGGCGGTGACCCCGCAGGGCAGGACCCTGGGGGTCTACACGCTTGACGCCGACTTCCGCCACGACGCCGCCGGCAAGGAAAGCCGGCGCTGGCTCGATGGTCTGGAGAAGGCCCGGCAACTTGAGGAGGCGTGTGCCGGCACGCGGGTGGTCACGGTCTGTGACCGCGAGGCCGACATGTGGGAAATGTTCCAGAGAGCGTCGCGTGAGGGAGACGCCCTTGTGATCAGGGCCAGCCGGGCCCGCCAACGCAAGGTGATCACTGACGATGGCGCCTGTGAGGACCTGTGGGCCCATGTCGCCCGGCAGCCCGCATGCGCCACGCGGCATCTCGTCATCAAGGCCTGCGGCGGGCCACGCCGCCGCAAGCAACGCGAGACCGACGTCGCACTGAGGGCCTGCAGGGTGCGGCTCGCGCCGCCGAAGGACGCCGCAGATCCGACGCCGGTCGACCTCGTTGCCGTCAGCGCCACGGAGATCACGCCCGTCGATGATGCCAAGCCCCTGCACTGGCTGCTGCTCACCACCGAGGGCGCACCAGGCCCGCACCAGGCAGAGCAGACCGTCGCCTGGTACGAGGCCCGCTGGTCCATCGAGACATGGTTCTGTGTCCTCAAGAACGGCACACGGCTGACCGACCGGCAACTCGACAGCGCCGACGACTTGAGAAAGTGCCTCGCCTTCGACGTCATCACCGCCTGCCACGTCCACGACCTGAACCACATGGCACGCACCGAACCCTCAACTCCGGCCAGGGACATCATCGATCCGGAGATGATCACCTGCCTCTCCATCTTCCTGCGCCTGCTTGGCATCCGCCGGATCAGCCGCTCGCCGCCGGACCTTGAGCACCTGACCATCCGCACCTTCGTCATCGACCTTGCCAATGCCGCAGGGTTCGACTCCACCACACGACAGCCCCTGCCGGGAACCCGCAAACTGTGGGAAGCCTGGGTCCGCTTCCAGCCCGCATGGATCCAGTATCGGGGCATGACACAACTGGGATGGAGGCCACCATAAGAGAGGCACAATCAACCAGCGAAATCATCCCGAGTCGTATGTGGGGTGATGAAAGGTTCAGAACTCTTTCTACGCATGGCGTGATGCGGGCACCCTGGAGCGTCTGCTGGATGTGTTGCGTGATCAGGCACGGACACAGGCGGGACGCAGCGAAGAGCCGACGGCGGCAGCCATCGACAGTCAGTCGGTGAAGACGACGCAGAGCGGCGGCCCTTCGGGCGACGATGCCGGCAAGAAGATCAAGCATCCATGTTTTGCTGCAAGAGTTTTGTGAGCGTCGAGGATGATGTTTCCTTTGTTTGTGCACATGCGGTCTGGGGTTCCAGCATCCCGGTGTCTGCGCCCTGTGACCAGAAAGACGTGCCACTCGTGATCCGGCAAGCGTAGGTCTGTCTTCCATTGATCACGGTCACGTGACCCCGTGCCATGGAGTTCCAGAGATCATGTGTCCCGTCCGTCGCCGCGTGGTGGCTCGATCTCCTTGAGGGCCTCGATGTCAGCCTCGACGACGATCTGCAGGCGCTCACCGTAGGCCGTGTCGCGCAGGGGATCCGGGAGCCTGTCAAGGCAGTCTCGATCATGGTCCTGCAACGCGCTGAGCTCGGCCACCGCATCGCACCAGCTCATGGCACGGGAGCGCCGGTCACGGGACGTGCGGTCGCGGACGGGCGGCATGCCGGCCTTGAACCGTTCCCGGTAACGGCGCTGCTTCTCAGCGGGTGTGAGGGCCATGAGGGGGTCTCCTTCACGCCGGCGAGCGTGCCGGTGCTTCAGGCGACCAGCAGCGCTGCTCGTGCAGCAGGGCGTTCGCCAGCACGATGAGCTTGCGCATCACGGCGACGATGGCGACCGTGTGGGCCTTGCCGGCAGCCTTGAGGCGTTCGAACACGGCAGCGAGATCCCGGTTGAAGCGTGACGCCGATGTCGCCGCCATGAACAGGAGATCGCGTGGCCTGCGGCGGCCGCCACGGATATGCCTGGCGCCGTGGTGCTGGCCGCTGTCGTTGGCAACCGGTGCCACCCCGATCAGTGCCGCCGCCTGGCGACCCTCGAGACTGCCGCGTTCGGGCATCCAGCACAGAAGACCTGCGGCGGTCACCGGACCGACACCGGGAATGGAGATCAGGATGCGGGACCGCTCGGCCTGTTCGGGTTCACCGGCGATCACCGCTTCGATCGCCGCATCCCGTGCGGCAATCCTCTCGTCGAGATCGGTCATCGTGGCCCGTGAGAGCACCTCGCCCTCGCCGTCCACCTCACCCGCCACATGCCCCAGCATGGTCCGCGCATCGCCATGCCTGGCACGCACCACCAGGAGATCCCCCAGGCGGTTGAGGAAGGCCTCCTGAGGAGCCACAGGCTCACGATCGTCCAGCGCCGTCCCCAGCCTGGCCAGCATCAACGCGTCGACACGTTGGCCAGATGGCCCAGCGCCTCGGCGAAGCGCCGGGCCCGCAACGGGTTGATCAGCACGACCTCGAAGCCCCGGTCATGAAGACACTGGTGAACCCTGCGGTGGTCGCGGCCCGTCGCCTCCATCACCACCCGGCTCACAGTGAGACCGCGAAGCCACGCACCCAGCGCCCGCCAGCGCGTGGCGTCGTTGGCAAAGCGACGCGTCTGGCCCGCCGCACAGATGTCCAGGCTGGCCTTGCTGACATCGATCCCTGCCACGACCTTCACCATCGTCCCTTGCTCCTCTCCTTGTGATGAGACGGTCCAAGCCCAGGCATCCATTCAGGACGCGAGGGACGCCAAGGGAGGTCGGCCGACCATGCTTGATCACGGCTCTCCAAAGCCAGGGCCACAACGGTCCGAGCGACCTCCGCGGGGATCGTGAGATCTCCGCACCCCGCTCCCCTGTGCACCTTCGCGCAGGGGAGCGGGATCTCTCTGGAACCATAGACCGCATGGCTCTCCCACAACCGCGGTTGTCCACACGTTCCCAACCCCAACCGCTGTGGATAACCTTATGTTCACGGCGATAAAACCCGGTCATACAAGGGCCGCAAGCGCCACATGGCGGTGGACGTGGAAGGCTTCCCGATTGCCATGGAAGTCCAGGAGGCATCGGTGCAGGACCTCAGACGGCGCCCCGGCGGTGATCCTTGCCATGCTGGAGAAGGCGCCGACGGTCACCAAGCTGTGGGCCGATGGCGGTGATCAGGGACCAAAACTGGCGGCGGCGCTTCGGGAGATGGGGATTGCGGACATGGTGGAGATCGTGGAAAAGCCGAAGGAAAGCAGAGGCTTCACGGTGCTGTACCGGCGTTGGGTGGTGGAGCGGACCTTTGCCTGGATGGGACGCTGCCGGCGTCTGGCCAAGGACTTCGAACGGACGCTGGAGAGTTCCCTGGCGTGGGCGAGACTGGCGGCCTGCCGGTTTCTGGTGCGCCGCATCGCACGGGGAAAAACGGCGTGAATACAAAAACATAATGATATTATCTATTTAGATTCAGGCTCTGAGGCTTGAGTACGGTGTGCCGGACCTGGCCCGTCGACTGGTCCAGTTGGAATGGGATACGGGTCTCCTCGTGACGGCCGGAAGCTGCGGCATCGCGAAAGCGGTCCCGGAGGCCGTTCAAATGGTCGGCGATGATCGTCAGACGACGCGCGGGCATGCCATGGTTCCCCTTGCGGTACGGGTCATCGGAGCCGATAGTCTACCACAGTGGCGGACCCCATTCGAAGGGGAGAACTGCGTGGAAGGTATCACGTGATACCAATAGAGAACCTGCCCTGGAAACCAGAGCCGAGCCGAACCAGAAAGGACGAACTCCGGCCCCGTGATCTTGCGCCTTCGCTGTCGCTACATCGAGGGCCCTGAGATCGTCCCCGTCGCCGGATCTCGCTATCGCGAAGCGTCTCGGCCATTCTTTCGGCCCGCAGCGCCTCGTCCTCCCAGGGGACGCAGACGCGCATGTAGAGGGCCCTCATCTCCTGAACGACCGTCGAACCGGTCTCTGGTGCCCGGTCCATCCTCCAAGTAATGGGTCAACCGGAGCGTCCCGGCGGAAGCCGAGGCGGTGAGGCCGGACACGACGGCCTCGACCTGAGGCGTGTCGCCCTACAGCCCCACACTCAATCCGATCGAAAACCTCTTCGGCTTCCTCAAGAGCAATGTTCTTGCCAACCGGGTCTTGGCGACCGTGGACGATGTTCGCGCGGCCATCACCGATGCCTGGAACGCACTCTGCCAGGATGCCGACAGAATCTCGTCCATCACAACCCGCACATGGGCAAGGAATGTCGCCCCAACGCCTCACGCGATTGCATCATTTTACTGAAAAAGACTTATCGGGATTGGTATGATGTGGGGTATGAACAAAGAAACGCTTGCGTCCCGTCGGGTAGATGCGAACGCCGAGGCCCTTGATGCTGGCGTCGCGGATGTCCCGGGTGTTCCTGCGCGGCCGAAGAGCCTTGATGTGACTCTGGGTGAGTTGTATTGCTGCCATGGAGTCTTCCTCTCGATCGCGTTGCAGATGCGGAGGAATCCAGCCGTGGATTTCTCCGCATCTGCACATGCGGGAGAGAAAGCAGGATGTTGAATCGTTTGTCTGGCAGCACAGGTGCGTAGTCGCGTGTCATTCGCGGTCGCCATCGTCGGCCGACCCAATGTCGGCAAGTCCACCCTGTTCAATCGTCTGACCGGTCGGCGGGCGGCGCTGGTGGACTCGCAGCCGGGGGTCACCCGGGATCGACGGGAGGGCGAAGGCAGGATCGGGCCCCTGACCTTCCGCCTCGTCGATACGGCCGGACTCGAGGACGCGGTGTCGGGGACCATGGTCGGGCGCATGCGGGCGCAGACCGACGAGGCTCTTCGGGAAGCTGATGTCCTTCTTTTCGTCATTGACGCGCGACAGGGTGTGACCGCGCACGACAGGCAGTTTGCCAGTGAGCTGCGCAAGGCCCGGACACCCGTGATCCTGGTTGCCAACAAGGCCGAGGCCCGCTCGGCCATGGCCGGGGTCTGGGATGGGTTCTCACTGGGTTTCGGCGACCCGGTTGCCGTATCCGCAGAACACGGCGACGGCATGGCCGCTCTTCATGACGCCCTAGTGGATCATGCGCCGATCGCTGACGACGCGCACTCAGGCGACGACGGGCAGCGCCTGCGCCTGGCGATCGTCGGCCGCCCCAATGTCGGCAAGTCGACCCTCGTCAACCGTCTCCTTGGCAGCGAACGGGTGATCACCGGGCCGGAACCGGGGCTGACGCGTGATGCCATTGCCGCCCGCTGGACCTCGTGTGGACGCGGCATCGAACTCGTCGATACCGCGGGTATCAGGCGGCGTTCGCGGGTGGCAGAACGCATCGAGAAGCTCTCGGTGGCCGACAGTTTTTCGGCGATTCGCAAGGCGCATATCGTGGTCGTCGTGCTGGAGGCCCTTCAGGCGTTCGATCATCAGGATCTCGCCATCGTCGACCATGTCGAGCGCGAGGGCAGGGGTCTCGTGGTTGTTGTCAACAAGTGGGATCTTGCCGACGAGAGACGATCGCTCAAGCATGAACTCGACCTGCGGTTTGCGGAACTTCTGCCCCAGGTGCGTGGTGCTCCGATGCTCACCATGAGCGCGCTCGACGGCAAGGGCGTGGCGCGGCTCATGCCGGCGGTGGTGGGTGTCGAGGACCGCTGGGTACGGCGCCTCGCGACGGCGGAACTCAACAGATGGCTCGCCGCGACTGTGGAGCGGCACCCACCGCCCGTGGTGCGGGGCGCCAGGGCGCGATTGCGCTATGCGACCCAGATCGCAACCCGCCCCCCGACCTTTGCCATCTTTGGCAGCAGGCTTGGCGGGCTTGCGGATTCGTACCGGCGCTACCTCGCCAACCGGTTGCGTCAGGACTTCGATCTGCCCGGCATTCCGCTGCGCTTTCGCTTCCGCTCAACCCGCAACCCCTACAGCGACAGCTGACAAGGGGCACGAACTGTCGGGCTGCAGATTGATTCGTTCCGCAGTGGCTGTGCGCCCCTGTCACAGCGTCCGATGTTCGCCTTGTGCGAGGCGTGTTCATGGCGAATGTCATGGGCACGAGAGCGTCCTGAAAACCGGACTGCATGGATGGTCATGGAGACTCGACGTGTCCCGGCGAGTGATCCCGAGGAAGGCGAAGCCGGCGGCCAGGAGGGTGACGGTGAGGACCCTCCGGGCGATGCCGAACCCCACCACCCAGCGCAGATTATCCTTAGTCGTGCCTGGCGGCATCTTCGCGGTGCAGGGCCATGTCCTCGCGCACCGTCGCCCGATCTCTGTCGGAATCCTTCCCGTGAGGCCGTCAGGTGCGCTTGCAGACCATGCATGCGTTCCTCCGTCACGACCACGTGCCTGGCCAGGCGTGCAAGTCCGGGTCGGGATCGGCGACGGCATGATCATCGTGGCACTGCGCCGTACTTTGCTGGCACCAACCTGTTCTTCATGGGCGGCGCAGTCTGCCGTCCGGCGACAACGAACCCCACGGACATATGTGGACGGGCGGCGCAGACGCCGACCATCCCGGACGATCGGACAGAGACAGACATGGGGTGCCCGTGCGCCCCTTTTCCATGCAGGCAGGCATGGTTCCCAAAGCGGGACGCTCCCGGTGAACCCGCTTGTCTCTTCACTCTTCAGGGGACGAGGCGATGATGCGGGCGCCGTTGAGTGCCCAGTCGGGCATGGCCATGGCAATGAAGGTCTCGACGACACGCGATGGTTCGACAAGTGAATGCGGGTTCTCGCCCGGGAAGGCGCGGGCCCGCATGGCCGTTCGCAACACGCCCGGATCGACGAGGTTGACCTTCAGTGTGGTCTTTGCCAGTTCTCCCGCCCAGCACGTCACGAGAGCCTCGAGGGCCGCCTTGGTGGCAGCGTAGGCTGCCCAGTAGGGCGCGGAACATGCGGTGATCCCGGAGGTCACGAAGACGGCGCGGCCGGATGACGACTGTCGCAGCAGCGGATCCATGGCCCGGATCAGGCGCCAGTTGGCTGTCAGGTTGACGTCCAGGGATCGCTGCCAGTCCTGCGGTGCGATGTGGTGGGTCGGCGAGAGAGCATGCAGAAAGGCCGCGTTGCCCACGAGGACGTCGAGCCGGCCGTATCGCTCGAACAGTGCACCGCCAAGGCGGTCGACGGCTTCGCCGTCGGCAAGATCGAGAGGGACCAGCACCGGCCTGGCGCCGCCAGTGGCGCGGATGGCGTCGTCGACGTCCTCGAGGCCGCCACGGGTCCGCGCCACAAGGACAAGGCGCGCACCCTCGCCAGCGAAAGCCTGCGCGACGGCCGCTCCCAGGCCCCGCGACGCGCCGGTCACCAGGGCAAGGCGCCCGTCGAGCCGTCCGCTCATGTCACAGGGATTCGTAGTGGAAGGAAAGCTGGTTCGTTTCGTAGCCGCCGTCCCGGTCAACCAGGGGAATGGGATAGTCACCGGTCAGGCAGGCATCGCAGTACTGGGGTGTGGCGGCATGGCGCCCGTCCTCATGTCCGGTTGCCCGGTAGAGGCCGTCCGCCGTGATGAAGGCTAGGCTGTCCACGCCGATACATGCTGCAATCTCGTCAACACTGAGCCGTGACGCCAGCAGTTCATCGCGCGACGGTGTGTCGACGCCGTAGAAGCACGAATGAATGGTCGGTGGGCTGGCGATGCGCATGTGGACTTCCCGGGCGCCGCAGTCCCTGACCATGGAGACGATTTTTGTCGATGTCGTGCCACGGACGATGGAATCATCGATGAGGACAACACGCTTGTCTGCGAGTTCAACGCGGTTGGCATTGTGTTTCAGCTTGACACCGAAGTGGCGAATGTTCTGGCCAGGTTCGATGAAGGTGCGCCCGACATAGTGATTGCGAATGATGCCGAAGGTCAGGGGCAGGCCCGACTGTTCGGCGAATCCCAGTGCTGCCGGCGTCCCGGAATCGGGGACCGGCACCACGACATCGGCGTTGGCCGGGCTTTCCCTTGCCAGCTCGGCGCCGATGCGCCGCCGTACCGTGTAGGCGGAATGGCCCTCGACCAGGCTGTCGGGCCGCGAAAAATAGATGTACTCGAAGATGCAGAACCGGCTGCGCCGGTCCGTGAAGGGGCGGGAGGATCGCAAGCCTGATGCATCGATCACGATGAGTTCGCCGGGTTCGACATCGCGTACGAACGTGGCGCCCATGATATCGAGGGCGCAGGTCTCCGATGCGAGAACGAAGGCGTCGCCCAAACGGCCAAGCACCAGGGGACGCACGCCGAAGGCATCCCTCACGCCGATCATGGCTTCGTTGGTGAGCGCCACCAGGGAATATGCGCCGACGACCTGTTTGAGCGCGTCGATCAGCCGGTCAGACATGGTGCCGTATGCCGACAGCGCCACCAGATGGACGATGATTTCCGTGTCGGATGTCGACTGGAAAATCGATCCCCTGCGCACCAGACTGTCGCGCATCTGGTGGGCATTCGTCAGATTGCCGTTGTGGGCAACCGCCAGGCCACCCTGATCGGTCTCGACGAAAATGGGTTGCACATTGCGCAGCAACGTTCCGCCCGTGGTCGCATAGCGATTGTGCCCGATGGCCGCGTGACCCGTCAGTGCGCCGACGTTGGCGCGGCTCGAGAAGACCTCCGAAACCAGGCCAAGGTTGCGGTGGACATGGAACTGGGAACCGTCGAAGGAAACGATGCCGGCGGACTCCTGTCCTCGGTGCTGGAGGGCATGCAGGCCGAGCACCGTGTGGGCGGCTGCATCCTCGGTGCCGAAGATGCCAAAGACGCCGCACTCCTCGTGCAACCTGTCGTCGTCAAAGGGATGCCGCGGCAGGAATCGGGTCACATCTCTTGGCCCCTGTTCATTTGGCGCCTGTTCATTCGTCGCCAGCGATGATGGATTCGAGTGCCGATCGGTCCTCCTCATCGTACCCCTCCTCGGACCCGGCGTCAGCATCGCCGGCCGGCGCCTGGGGATCGATCAGGTCGCTGTAGGACCGCAGGGCCTCGTCAGCCGCAGCGTTCCTTGTCCGGATCAGGAAATCCTCGCTGTCGAGATCCCAGTCTTCGGGCGCAAGGTCGATGAGCAGCAGGGATCCCTGGTCAATGACCGGTGTGAGCCGTGCCTCCTCGATCCAGCCCGGCCGTTCACCGGCCGGGGAGATCAGTCCGTAGACGAGGAAGACAAGGCAGACCACGAGCGCGCCGCGCAGCAGGCCGAACACGAACCCGACCGACCTGTCGAGCATGTCGAGCCCGGATGTCCGGGTTCGCCGCATGACGAGTGACGAAACAAGACTGAGGCAGGCGAGTGCGACGACAAACAGCACGGCCGCATTGGCAATGGCCGCAATCAGCGGATCGCTGCCGATCCAGTGTGTCACAAGAGGCAGGGAGTGGTCGTAAAGGTAGACGGTCGCGAGGGCAGCGCCGCCCCAGGTGGCGAGGAAGAGGAACTCCCGCATGGCTCCGCGATAGTAGGCGAGGAACCCTGAAATGACGATGACCCCGAGAATGACGAAGTCGGTGACGGTGACCGGCAGATCGTTCATGCCGCTTGCCCTGCTCCGAGGTGCTGCTGCCGACGCTCACATGCATCACGGACTGCGCCGTCATGGTCGCCGCCGACCCTTCCTCTTTGCATGAATGGCGGCATGGTGTCCACAATCCGGCCGACCCGGCAGCGTTCCGGGAGACTCACGGACGCAGAACACTCATGGAGATGGGACCCTCGGCGCGGCCGTTGATGAACTGGTCGACATGGGCACTGCCGCTGCGGTCGATATCGGCGGCGTCGCCCTGCCAGACCAGGCGCCCGTCATGCAGCATCGCGATCCTGTCGGCGATCTTGCGCGCGCTCGCCATGTCGTGGGTGATGGAGATGGTGGTGATGCCGAGACGGTGGCTCACGGAGACGATGAGATCGTTGATGACATCGGCCATGATCGGATCAAGACCGGTTGTCGGCTCGTCGAGGAAGACGATGTCGGGCCGCGCCGAGATGGCGCGGGCCAGGGCGACCCGCTTCATCATGCCGCCGGAGAGTTCGGCGGGAAGGAGGTCAACGACATCCTCGCCAAGCCCGACGAGGCCCAGGGTTTGACATGCGACATCCCGCGCCTGCGCGCGAGTCATGGTGCCGGTCTGGATCTGCCGGAAGGCAACATTCTCCCATACCGCAAGACTGTCGAACAGCGCTCCGCCCTGAAACAGCATGCCGCAGCGCGCCATGAGACCGGTATCGGCGGGCCGCACCGCCGTCCCGTCGATCATGATCTCTCCTGCGTCGGATTTCATGAGACCGATGATGCATTTGAGGGTGACCGACTTGCCGGATCCGGAACCCCCGATGATGACGAAGGCCTCGCCCCGGGCGACATCGAAGCTCACGCCGTCGAGCACGCGCCGGGCCGGGAAACTCTTGGCAAGGTCGCGAACGCGTATCATGGGCTGGATCATGGGCTGGTTCATCGCGAAAAGAAGATCTCCGTGACAATGTAGTTGAACGTCAGGATGAGGATGGATCCCGACACCACGGCAAGGGTCGTTGCCTGTCCCACGCCCTGGGCTCCCCGCCTCGAATGCCAGCCGTGATAGCAGCCGGTGAGGGCGATGAGAAAACCGAACACCGCAGCCTTGACGAGGCCCGAGATGACGTCGACGGGCTGGAGAATGTCGATCGTGCTGGCGAGATAGGCCGACGGGTTGAACCCCAGCTTGTGGATTGAGACGAGATAGCCGCCCAGGACACCGATGATGTCGGCGGCCAGAACCAGGACGGGCAGGGTTGCAGTCGCGGCGATCAGGCGTGGTGCGACGAGATAGCGGCGTGGAGACGCCTGGAGTGTCATCAGGGCATCGATCTGCTCGGTGACACGCATGGTGCTGATCTCGGCCGCCATCGCCGCACCCACCCGTCCGGCGACCATGAGACCGGCGAGGACCGGGCCAAGTTCGCGGGTGACGGACAGAACGACGATACCGGCTATGGCCCCTTCCGCCTCGAAGCGCGAGAAGCCGGTGTAGCTTTGCAAGGCCAGAACCATGCCGGTGAAGATCGCCGTCAGGCCGACCACAGGAAGCGAATAGTAGCCGATGTCGATGATCTGGCGGCCGATGTTGCGCACATGCCAGGGGGGTGTCACGCAACTGGCAAGGCCCAGGGCGGCAAAGAGGACGATCCGCCCGGTTCCGGCGAGAAAGCCGAGAAACGTCGCGCCGATGGAAGCCAGCGGGTTCATCCGGCCGGCCACCGGTGGCGATGATCCTGAAGCAACGACGATGCGGTCATCGGCACGTCCCGCCCAGCCACTGGCGCCCATGGCGGGTGCCAAGCGATGTCAACAACTCGTAACCGATGGTGCCGGCCCTTGCGGCGAGATCGTCGAGCATGGTCCGTCCCCTGATCAGGTCGACCCAGGTTCCTACGTGAACACGCGCCGCCGGCAAACCTCCCACGTCCAGTGTCATGAGGTCCATCGAAACGCGGCCGACCACCGGGGCGGCATGGTCACCGATGAAGGCATGCGCCACATGGCCAAGCGCGCGCGGGTAGCCATCCGCATAGCCGACCGGCAGGACGGCAAGGCGCGTGGCGTGTTCTGTCGTGTAGGTTCCGCCATAACCGACGCGCGTGCCGGCCGGCACGTCGCGCACCTGGATGATGCGGGCCTTCAGCCGGATGACGGGTTCCATGGGATTGGTTGCGGAAGGTGTCGGGTTGCCGCCGTAGACGGCATAGCCCGGGCGCACGAGATTCTGGTGCCAGGCCTCTCCGAGAAAGATGCCGGACGAGTTGGCCAGGCTGGCAGGGGTTTCGGGAAAGCAGCGCATGGTGTGCCGGAACAGTTCCAGCTGACGGTGATTTTCGGCCTGTGCGGGCTCATCGGCACACGACAGATGACTCATGACGAAGTGCAGGTCGAGCGGCGCCAGGAGGTCTGGCGAGGCGGTCAGCCGCGTGACTTCCGCCGGTGTCAGTCCCAGCCGCGTCATGCCGGTGTCGACGTTGATGATGGCGCCAAGGCGCCGTTCCAGACGCCGCGCCTTGCCGGACCAGCGGGCGACCTGCCCGAGATCGTTGAGAACCGGGAAGACGTTGCAGGCCGCAAGCTCCGGGGTCTCGACAATGAGGCCGTTGAGGATGTAGATCCGTGCCGTATCGTCGAGAATGGCGGCGAGTGACGCTGCTTCATCTGGACTGGCGACAAAGAAACGCCGGCATCCGGCCCGCGCCAGGGATGTCGCCACCTGCACCGCGCCCAGGCCGTAGGCGTTCGCCTTCACGACTCCGGCACACTCTGCCGGGGCGACCATCCCGGCGAGCAGGAGCCAGTTGCGTGACAGCGCATCGAGGTCGATGACGAGCCGGGAGCCCGGAGCGTCAATAGGGTCCGTCATGGGCGGCGTAGCGGCTGTCGAGATCCATGAACCGTGTGGTCGAGGAATCGAAGTGCAGTTTTGCTTCTCCCGTGGGCCCGTGCCGGTTCTTGGCAACAAGAACCTCCGACACGCCTCGCAGGGCCTCCATCTCTGACTCCCACCGCTCGAGACGGCTGCGGTAGCCCGGATTGTCCTCGCTCTCGTCGTCCTTGGGTTGCGGCTTCCTGCGTTCGTGGTAGTACTCGGGGCGGAACAGGAACATGACGATGTCGGCATCCTGTTCGATGGATCCCGATTCGCGCAGATCAGACAACAGCGGCCGCTTGTCCTCGCGCTGCTCGACGGCGCGGGAGAGTTGCGAACAGGCAATCACCGGAACATCAAGCTCCTTGGCCAGGGCCTTGAGCCCCTGGGTGATCTCGGAAACCTCCTGCACCCTGTTTCTTTCGCCACCGGGACGGTGCGCCGAGACGACAAGCTGCAGGTAGTCGACGATGAGCAGGGAGAGGCCGCCCGTCTGACGCTTGAGGCGGCGGGCGCGGCCACGCAGTTGCGCGATGGTGATGGCCGGCGTGTCGTCGATGTGCAGGGGCAGGGCGGAAAGGCGGTTCGCCGTGGTCACCAGATCTTCGAAGTCGGACTGCTTGATGAGACCGTTGCGGATCAGCTGCGAGGGAATGCCGGTTTCCTCGGCAAGCATGCGCGCAACCAGTTGTTCGGCGGACATTTCGAGAGAAAAGATGCCAACCCTGCCAGGCGGGTTGCCGTTGGAGGCGGCTTCCTCGAGATTGCGGCCGGCGACATGCAGGGCAAGCGTGGTGGCGAGCGATGTCTTTCCCATTCCCGGACGGGCGGCGAGAACCAGCAGATCGGTCCGTGACAGTCCGCCGATCTGGTCGTCGAGGTTTTTCAGTCCCGTGGACTGGCCCGCCAGTCCGCTGCTGTCGCGGAACGTGGCCTCCATCAACGCCAGGGTCGGGACCGTGACGTCGCGGAAGGACCGGAAGGCCCGTTTCACCTCGCCGTGCTCGGCAAGATCGAACAGCGACTTCTCGGCCTCCTCGATCTGCGCCATCGCATCGTGGTCGAGGGTGAACGCGTAGGCGTCGTTCACCATGGTCTCGCCGATATCGACAAGCTGTCGGCGCAGATGGTGCTCCTGGATCTGGCGGGCAAAGTCTTCAGCGTTGATGATCATGGCTGCCGATGCGGCGAGCTTGGCAAGATAACCGGTGCCGCCAACGCCTGAGAGAGCCTCGTCGTCGGCAAAATAGACGCCCAGGGTCACGGGGGTGGCGATCTGCCCTTTCTCGACGACGTGACGAATGGCCTCGAAGATCCTGCGGTGCACCGGTATGAAGAAGGACTGAGGCTCAAGGATGCGTTCAATGTCGTCGAGGATGTCGCTCTTGACCAGGAGGGCGCCCAGCAACGACTGCTCCGCCTGCTCGTTGTAGGGCAGCGGACGATACCCGGCCTCTCCGTGAGACTT
Organism: Alphaproteobacteria bacterium; assembly: GCA_965200495.1. Lineage (GTDB taxonomy): Bacteria > Pseudomonadota > Alphaproteobacteria > SP197 > SP197 > SP197. The sequence goes on along the minus strand of CBDAUG010000002.1, from coordinate 1,025,323 downwards.
GAGATCATCGAGACCGGCTTGTGTCATGGATCGCACGTGTCCTTCAGGCGCCACAGTATGGCACGAAACCACACCCCGGGTGGATCCGTCGCAGACAAAATAGCCGGGGATCGTCTGGGGGGAATCAGGCGCCGGTGACGCCGGTTCAGCCGTGTGCCCGTTCCCAGTCCACCATGTAGTCGCGAATCTCCGGAGTCGCGAGACGCTCCCTGGCAAGTTGCAGCTGGAACACCATGTGCTCGCTGTGGCGGAAGGATGATTCGCTCCCCAGGAGGTAGAACTCCCACATGCGGCAGAAACGTTCATCGTACCGGTCACGGATCCTGTCGCGGTTCTGGGCGAATCTCCGGTACCAGTGTCTCAGTGTTTCCGCATAGTGGGTTTTCAGGATCTCGATATCGGTGGCCATCAGCCCGGCGCGTTCCAGGGGTGCGAGAACCTGCGAGAGGGATGGCGTGTAACCGCCGGGGAAGATGTACTTGCGGATCCAGGGATTGGTGTTGCTTGGTTTTGCTGTCCAGCCGATCGAATGCAGCAGCATGACTCCGTTGTGCCGCAACAGGTCGTTGATCCTGTTGAAGAACTCCGGGTAGTGGCGTGACCCGACATGTTCGAACATGCCGACGGAGACGATCCGATCGAAGGTTTCGTCAAGCTCACGGTAGTCCTTCAGCAAGAACCTGACCCGGTCTTCGAGGCCCTGTTCGCCCACACGCCTGGTGGACACGTCGTGCTGTTCCTTGGACAGGGTGACGCCGGTGACATCGACATCGGCAACCTGGGCGAGATAAAGACCCATGCCGCCCCAGCCCGAACCGATGTCGAGGACCTTCATGCCGGGTTCCAGCAACAGCTTGGCCGCGATGTGGCGCTTCTTGTCGTTCTGGGCCTGGTCCAGCGTGCTGTTTGGCGTGGTGAAATAGGCGCAGGAATACTGCCGGTCCGCATCGAGAAAGAGATCGAACAGTTCGTCCGAAAGATCGTAGTGATGGGCAACGTTGCGCCGGGCCCTGCTGACGGGGTTGTACTGCTGCATCGGCCCAAGCAGGTTGTGGCTCAGCCAGGCGGCGATGCGGCTCATGGAATCCTGCCGCGAGAGGTTGCGGTAGTTGCGGCCGATGACCTCCCAGAAGTCGACGATTGTCCCGTCCTCGATGGTGAGCGTGCCATCCATGTAGGCTTCGCCGACCGCCAGGCGGGGGTTGAGGGCGATCTTGCGAATCAGTCCCGGATCGTGGAACCGCACGGCAACGGACGGTGTCTCGCCGACGGCGCCGAAGTCATGGACACGGTTCCGGGCATCGATGATCCGCAGATGGCCGACCGACACGAACCGCCTGAGAAGCCCGGAGATAAGCATGCTTCCTCCCGATTGCTCTTGCGACACGGTCATCGTCACTCCGGGACAGGCGTGTCGTCAACGTCCTCCTCAACCTCAGCGGTTTCTTCCGCCGCCTCGTCTTCGGCTCCGGGGTCTTGCGCCGGCTCCTCGTCTTCTTCGTCAGCGCGGTGGAATGCGCGGCCGGTCGCCTCCTGGATCATGGCCTCGTCAGCCGTGCGCGCCACATTGGCGACAACGGTCGCCGGCACCTCCGGATGAAGCAGGGTCGTCACCTCGAAGAGACCAAGGGTCTTGATGGGACGGTCAAGGACGACCATGCGACGATCCACCGCAAAGCCCATGGCGGCAAGTCCGTCGGCAATGTCGCGCGCCTTGACGGAACCGTAGAGCTGCAGGTTGTCAGCTGCCTGGCGGATCAGGGTGACATGGACGCCCTCAAGCTTCTCCCTGAGAGAGGCCGCCACGTTGCGCCGCTCGAGGTTGCTTTCCTCGCGCTCCGCCCGCTCGGCTTCGAAGCGGGCAATGTTGTCCCCGGTCGCCCGCAGCGCCTTGCCACGAGGCAGCAGAAAGTTGCGGGCGTAGCCGGGACGCACGGCGACCACGTCGCCCATGGTGCCGAGCTTGTCGATGCGTTCAAGGAGAACGATGTCCATTCCTGGTCTCCATACTCACTGGTCTCCATACTCAGACGTCGTCGGCGACGCCGAACCGTTCACGAAACCCCGCCCAGCAGTCGGCAAACCCGACGGCCGCAAAGGCCAGGGCGCCGAATGGCTGGAAAACGAGCACCACCACGTACCCTGCCATGAGAAACAGGGGTTGCATCCCCATGCCACGGGTCAGGGCGTGCAGGATCGCCAGACCCTGTAGCAGAAAACCCGTGCCCAGGACCAGAACAATTCCTGTCGCAAGGTACACCACGAAAGCCGCCAGCCCTCCGGTTGAACCGGCAAGCGTGTCGACAACCAGCGCCAGTGCAGCGGCAACGAGGGCGGTGATGGAGGGCCACAGGGGCAGGCGCAGCTGCCAGAAGACAGGAGAGGGGCGCATCGGAGTGGCGAAGCTGACCAGCAACCCCTGGGCCAGTGTTGCCATGGCCGCGTGAGCGATCATGATGCCGGCCACCAGGGTGCCGGGCACGAGGGAATCCCAGAAATCGACAAGATCCGTCACCGCCTGGCGTGACTCCTCGCCCGCATTCCCGAACCAGCCTGCAACCTCATGAAGGTTGCCGCGCACGGTGCCCGCAAGTCCGGCCTCGGTCATCGTGAGAACGAACGTCAGCAGCGTCATCTCGATGAGACCGACGCCAAGGAATACCCTTGCGAGAGCCGATGACCCGAGCCAGCGCGGGAACCCGCCGGCCCCCGTGACGGACTGGATGGCGAGATGCGTGAGAATGAAGGCTGGAATCACGAATCCGAGGCTGTAGATGCTGGTCAAGACCGGATCGAAGAACATCAGCAGGCATGCGACGGCGAGAACGCCGGCGAATCCTGATGCAAGGGACCCCCAGCCCAGACCCGCGACGTAGATCGGCAGGGGCGAGGCGATGATCAGGAACAGGCCCCAGAACGACGACGCCATGCCGAAGCCGAAAAGCGCCGCGCTGGCGAAGGCCGCGACCATCGCCACCAGGGGGACAAACGGATTGAGAGGTGTTGCCTTGTCCTTCACGGGCAAGGACGGTGCCTACTGTGCGACGTAGGGCAGCAGCGCCAGATAGCGGGCGCGCTTGATCGCCTTTGCGAGTTCACGCTGTTTCTTGGCCGAGACGGCGGTGATGCGTGACGGGACGATCTTGCCGCGCTCGGAGATATATCTCTGCAGCAGCTTGACATCCTTGTAGTCGATCACCGGCGCATGGGGTCCGGAAAAGGGACAGGACTTGCGACGGCGCCAGTAGGGTCTGCGGACAGGTGCAGCCATCACGATTCTCCGTCCTTCGCTTCAGCGTCCGCCGTCTCTGGTGACAGCGCTGTCCGCTCATCGGTGTTGCGCCGGATCGAACGGTCGTCGCGGCTCGACTTGTTGCGCATCATCGGCGAGACCTCGCAATCGAGGCGATCGACACGCACCGACATGAAGCGCAGCACGTCCTCGTTGAATCTGAGGTTGCGCTCGAGTGCGCCGAGTGTCTCCACGGACGCATCGACATTCATGAAAACATAGTGGCCCTTGCGGTTCTTCTTGATGCGGTACGCCAGGGACTTCAGTCCCCAGATCTCGGTCTTGGGAACATCACCACCGCCCTCCTGGACCAGGGCTTCCATCTTGCCGGCAAGGGCCTCGACCTGTTGCGGAGAGGAGTCCGGGCGGACGATAAAGACACTCTCGTAGAACGGCATCGAACTTTCAGCTCACATCGTTGATCCGGAACTTGTCAGGCCCGCTTCGGGCGCAACGCACCGTCACCGGCAGGCTCGGCGCCCGACCGGAAGGGTGGCGCACTATAGGGACTGCACCGGTGGATGCAAGCGATTTTGCCATTGATCCATCGCCGGGGTCTTGACAACCGGCAGGCAGCATTCGTTGAGTGATCGCACGACAACCACGGCGGGTTTCGATTGTCATGACGTGCATGTTCGTGTTTCCCGGACAGGGCAGCCAGCGCCCGGGCATGGGGGTGGCCCTTGCCGATGCCTTCGCGGCGTCACGAGAAGTGTTCGAGGAAGTCGATGACGCTCTCGGCCGCCACCTTTCGCGCCTCATGCGTGAAGGGGACGCCGACGAGCTGACACTCACCAGCAATGCCCAGCCGGCTCTCATGGCGGTGTCCGTGGCCGTCTTGCGGGTTATCGTGTCCGAGAGCGGCCGGACGGTTCCGGCCCTGTGCCGACTGGCCGCCGGTCACTCGCTGGGCGAATACTCGGCCCTGGTGGCGTCCGGCGTTCTCGACCTCGCCGATACGGCGCGCCTGCTTGATCTGCGGGGCCGGGCCATGCAGGAGGCGGTGCCGGCCGGCGAAGGCGCCATGGCAGCAGTGCTCGGGCTGGAGATCGACGACGTCACCGACATTGCCGGCGAGGCGTCGCGCGCCGGCGTGTGCGTCGTCGGCAACGACAACGCGCCGTCCCAGGCTGTCGTGTCGGGAAAAAGGCAAGCCGTCGAGCTGGCATCGGACCTGGCGTCGCAGCGTGGCGCCAGTCGTGTCGTGCCACTCCAGGTCAGCGCCCCCTTTCACTCGCCTCTCATGGAACCGGCGGCCCGGCGCATGGAAGAGGCCCTGGCAGCGGTGACGTTCGCCACGCCGGCTGTTCCCGTGGTGAGCAACGTGACGGCAAGACCTGAAACGGCGCCGGGCGACATGCGCCGGCTTCTGGTCGATCAGATGACGGCGCGGGTGCGATGGCGCGAAAGCATGAGCGGGCTCGCCGACCACGCCATCGAGTCGGTCGCCGAAATCGGCGCCGGCAGGACGCTGTGCGGACTGATGCGCAAGATCGACCGGCACATCAAGGCCGTTCCCGTGGAGACCCCGGATGATGTTGAATCATTCCTCAACGCCCTTTGACGATGCCTGGCGCGTGGATCGCCTGCCGCCATGCCCTTTGGCGATGCGTGTCGCCTCGACTAGCCTGTCGGGGTGGCGCAGGCGTCCGGTACCAACAACAGGAGTGGGAACAAGGCCATGTCTGACGATCTGACCGGACGGACGGCACTCGTCACGGGAGCCTCGGGCGGAATCGGCGCTGCCATTGCCAGAAGGCTCCATGACCGTGGTGCGGCGGTCGTGCTCTCCGGACGCCGCCGCGAGGCTCTCGACTGTCTCGCCGCGGATCTCGCCGAGGCGACGGTGGTCGTTGCCGAACTGGGCACTGCTGAAGCGGCAAAGGCTCTCGCCGGGGCCGCCGGGGACATCGACATCGTCGTCAACAATGCCGGAATCGTCGACGATTCCCTTGCCCTTCGCCTTGGTGACGATCAGTGGCAGCGCGTCATTGACCTCAATCTCTCGTCAGCGTTCCACATCATCCAGCACCTTCTGCGCGGCATGATACGAAGACGACATGGCCGTATCATCAATATCACATCGGTTGTGGGCCACACCGGCAATCCGGGGCAGGCCAACTATGCGGCAGCCAAGGCCGGCCTTGCGGGAATGACAAGGTCTCTGGCCCTCGAGGTGGCGCAGCGCGGTGTCACGGTGAACTGTGTGGCGCCCGGCTTCATCGATACGGCGATGACAGACCAGCTGCCTGAAGGGCTTCGCAACTCCATTCTTGAGCGTATTCCGGCGGGCCGCCTTGGAACGGCCGATGACGTGGCAGCCGCAGTCGCCTGGCTTGCGGGTGACGATGCCGCCTATGTCACGGGGCAGACGATCCACGTCAATGGCGGCATGGCGATGCCGTAAGGGCTCTGTTGATTGTTCCCCCGGGTGGTGGTGTCTTGACCTATCGCGTTGCGCCAGGTTTGTGGTAGAGACGGGCGTTCCCCGGAGACGATTCGGCGAGACGGCACTTAAGGAACGCGATATCACAGACCCCATTCAGGACCGGAGGCGGCTCGACCATGAGCGATACAGCTGAACGTGTACGATCAATTGTCACAGAGCATCTTGGAGTCGATGAATCCAAGGTTGTCGATGGCGCCAGTTTTATCGATGACCTAGGGGCCGACAGCCTCGATACGGTCGAGCTTGTGATGGCATTCGAGGACGCCTTCAGTATTGCCATTCCCGATGATGCGGGCGAGAAGATCGTCACTGTCAAGGACGCGATTGACTACATTGAGCAGAATACCTGAGACCGTGGCCGGTCTTCCAGCCTCCCTGCGGACATGGTGACAGCTGCAAGCCGCTCCCGCCGGGTCGTGGTGACCGGGCTCGGCATGGTGACCCCGCTTGGAGGGAGTGTTGTCCGGAACTGGTCACGGATTGTTTCCGGTGTCTCTGGCATACGCCGGGTCGAGAACTTTCCGGTCGACGATCTGCCCGCGAAGATTGCCGGGCAGCCGCCGCTTGGTGACAGTGACGATGCGTTTGATGCCGCACGTTACGTGGAGCCCAAGGAACAGCGACGCATGGACGATTTCATCATCTATGCCATCGCGGCAGCGCATCAGGCGGTCGAGGATGCCGACTGGGTCATCGAAGACGGGGAAGAGCAACGCCGCACCGGTGTCCTGATCGGCTCCGGCATCGGCGGGCTGAAAACCATCCAGGACGGGTCCCTGCTGTTGCGGGACAAGGGGCCGCGACGCCTCAGCCCGTTCTTTATCCCTTCGGCTCTCATCAACCTCGCCTCGGGCCATGTTTCCATCCGTTTCGGTTTCCGTGGCCCCAACCATTCGGTGGTGACAGCCTGTTCGACCGGCGCCCATGCCATCGGCGATGCTGCGCGCCTGATCGCGTGCGACAATGCGGATGTCATGGTTGCCGGAGGATCCGAGGCCGCGGTGTGCCCGCTGGGAATTGCAGGCTTTGCGGCATCACGGGCGCTTTCCACGCATTACAACGACGAGCCCGAACGCGCATCACGACCCTGGGACAAGGGACGGGATGGATTCGTCATGGGCGAGGGAGCGGGCGTTGTCGTTCTCGAGGAATACGAGCACGCACGCCGCCGCGGCGCCCGGGTGTACGCGGAAATCCTGGGTTACGGCCTTTCAGGCGACGCCTATCACATCACCGCGCCGCCGCCTGATGGCGATGGCGGGTACCGGTCGATGAAGGCTGCCATCGAGGATGCCGGGTTGGCGCCGGGCGACATCGACTACATCAACGCCCACGGCACCTCGACACCGGTGGGCGATGAAATCGAGATTGGCGCCGTCAGGCGCCTCTTTGGCGATGCCATTTCGACCATCAGCATGTCATCGACGAAGTCGTCGATCGGGCACCTGCTCGGCGCCGCCGGCAGTGTCGAGGCGATCTACACAATCCTCGCGGTGCAGAACAACCTGGTTCCGCCGACTCTCAACCTCGAGGACCCCGAGGACGTCTGCGAGGGGATTGATCTTGTTCCCCGCGAAGCGAGGGAGCGTCCGGTCCGGCGCGCATTGTCGAATTCCTTCGGTTTTGGCGGGACCAACGCCACGCTGATCATCGGCAAGTGTCATTGAGACCGGGCGGTGGGACACAAAGCGGGGATTGTCGCCAGCCTCCTTGCCGCCGCCGTTATCGTGATGGCCACGGCATTCCTGTGGTTCCAGACCGCACTCGACAGGCACGGGTCTCTGGAGAAGCCGGTCACCGTCCTCGTCGTTGAGGGGACCGGCGCGGCGCAGATTGCCGAGAAACTCCACGCCGCAGGCGTCATCGCCAGCACCATCCTGTTCCGGTTGCACGCACGTCTGCGCGGTGATGCCCATCTCCTCAAGGCAGGCGAATACGTCTTCGAACCCGGTGACCCCCTTGGCAGGGTCATCGCCAGGCTGGTCAGTGGCGATACCGTGGTTCACACCCTCACCCTTGCGGAAGGACTGGGCAGTGCTGCTGCACACGCCATCATCGAAGCCCACCCGGCCCTCGAGGGAACGGTGACCGCAACGCCCCCGGAGGGATCCCTGTTGCCGGAGACCTATCACTTCGCGCGAGGCACAACGCGTCAGGAGATCGTCCGGCTCATGACGCAGGCCATGGACTCTGCCGTCGCGCAGCTGTGGACCGGACGGGCCGGAGGACTGCCGCTTGCTTCACCGCAGGAAGCGGTCATCCTTGCCTCGATCGTCGAGAAGGAGACCGGCAAGGCGGACGAGCGCCGTCATGTTGCCGGCGTCCTCGTCAATCGTCTGAAGCGCGGCATGCGCCTGCAGTCGGATCCGACGGTGATCTATGCCCTGACCAGAGGGCGCGAAGCGCTCGGCCGGGACCTGCTGCGCTCGGACTGGCGCCTTGATGATCCCTACAACACCTACCGTCACAAGGGGCTGCCGCCCGGCCCCATCACCAATCCCGGACGCGAGGCCATCGCTGCGGTCCTCGATCCCCTTGACACCCCGGATCTCTACTTTGTTGCGGATGGTTCCGGAGGTCACGCCTTCGCCGCCACCCTCGAGGACCATAACCGCAACGTTGTGCGCTGGCGCCGCCTGACGTCCGACAACTGATCAGCGCGCCACGTCGTTGTCCGCGGCCGCAGGCTTGGACGGCATGCGCGAAAGCAGCCGGTCCGTGAGCACCGGCGGCAGGACGGCGAGGAGTTGGACGAGCCACCATGTCTGCCATGGAAAGGCGATGCGAGCGCGGTCGCGTTCGAGCCCCTTCCTGATGAGGCGTGCGGCGCGGTCTGCGTCCATGAGAAACGGCATGGAGTAGGGATTGCCCCGACTCATCGGGGTTTCCACGAATCCGGGGCAGATGAACGAAAGGCGCACATGGTGCTGGCGCAGCCAGACTCTCTGGCCCTCGCCCCACAGACGCAGGGCTGCCTTGCTGGCGCAGTAGGCCGGCGCGCCCGGAAATCCCCTGAAACTGGCGAGAGACGACATCACCGCGATCTGTCCCTGGCCCCGGGTCACCATCATCTGCATCGCCGGCAGGACCGTGTTGAAGACGCCGTCCACGTTGACGCGCAAGAGGTGATGCACCTGTTCCGCTGATTCGCCGGTGTCGCCGGAGCCGGCCGAGACGCCGGCATTGGCGATGACCAGATCGAGGGCGCGGGCGCTGTTGCAGTGTGCGACCCAGCCTGTCATGGCGTCCCGGTCAGTCACATCGACGGCTTCCACGGTGCAGCAGGCGCCGGCCTCGCGACAGTCCTGTGCGACCGCCGCGAGGCGCGGGCCATCGCGCCCGCCGAGAAAAAGCGTGATGTCCGGGGCGGCATAGAGCCGGGCGAGAGCGGCTCCGATGCCGCTTGATGCACCGGTCACGAGGATGGAGGAGGGCGGTCGGATCATGGCATTGTGCGGCAAGAGTGACACGGGCGAAGGGCCCATGATATCACCCGTCGCGTGTGCCCAGGTCGGAGGCGGTTCGTGGCATTTCAGGGTATGACGGGTATCGCCAGTGTGGCCGGCCGCGCCTGGACATGGAATGCACGCAGTGTCAACGGCAAGGGCCTTGATGTGCGCTGCCGGGTTCCAGGCGGTCTCGAGTGGCTTGAGCCCGTGGCGCGCGAACGGGCCGGGCGCGTGATGACGCGGGGCACCATTCAGCTTTCCCTGGAGCTGGACTGTGATGAGGGGACGGATGTGGTGGTGAACCACGCCGCTCTCGATGACCTCGTCGGTGTCGTGGAACAACGCTCGGGCCGACCTTCGGCGGCGGCGCTGGCCGGGCTGCTTGCGGTGCGGGGGGTGGTCAGCGTTGTGGGAACAACAAGTTCCGGCGCGACCCCGGATGAACTCACCGCCGACCTTCAGGCGGTTCTCGATTGCCTGGTGGCATCCCGCCTCGGCGAAGGCGCCGGTCTGGCGGGAATCATCGGTGGTCTGCTCGATGACGTCGACAACCTCGTTGCGCGAGCGCATGACGAGGCTTGCGGCGAGCCCGAACGCCTGCGCCGTCTCCTTGACGGGAGAATCCGTGATCTCGTCGACGAACCCGCGATCGATGACACGCGGCTTGCCCAGGAAGTCGCCTTCCTCGTCTCGCGTGGCGATGTCCGCGAGGAGATCGACCGCCTGACTGTCCATGCGGCGGCGATGCGCAACCTGCTGGCAAGGGCGAGCCCGGGGCGCCGGCTGGGATTCTTCTGTCAGGAGTTGTTGCGCGAGGCCAACACGCTGTCGGCCAAGTCCCAGTCCGTGTCGTTGACCACCACCGCCGTCGACCTCAAGGTGGCCATCGACCGCCTGCGCGAGCAGGCGCAGAACGTGGAATAGGCATGTCCGGACGCGTCATCCCTGATCCCGGGGCGGCCGCTGGATGCGAACCGGCGGCGGGGAGTGATCCGGTGCCACAGGGCGCCCGCCGGGGCTTCATGCTGGTGCTGTCGGCGCCCTCGGCTGCCGGCAAGTCGACGCTCGTGCGCCGGCTGGTCGACGAGGACGGCGCCATCACGTTTTCGGTCTCGGTCACCACGCGGGCTCCCCGCCCGGGAGAAGTGGCCGGTCGCGACCTTCACTTTGTCGACCACGCCCGCTTCCGGGAGATGGTCGAGAGGGACGAGCTCCTCGAGCATGCGACAGTCTTCGGCAATGGCTACGGCACTCCAAGGGCGCCGGTCGAGACGGCGCTGAGGCAGGGGCGCGATGTGATTTCGGATATCGATTGCCAGGGTGCGGCCCAGCTTCGCCAGGGCCTCGGCCACGATGTCGTTCTGGTCTACGTGCTGCCGCCTTCGGCAGCCGAACTCAGGCGCCGGCTTGCCGCACGGGGAACCGGAACGGCAGAGGACATGGAGCGCCGCATGCGCGATGCCGTGGGCGAGCTCGCCCGCTGGCAGGCCTTCGACTACGTCATCGTCAATCACGATGTCGACGACAGTCTTGCCGCGCTGACGTCCATCCTCGCCGCCGAACGCCACCGGCGCGACCGCCTCACGTCACTTGCCGAATTCGTGGCAACCATGCACCGGGAACTCTCCGCCACGTGAAGCGTCTTTAGTGCTGCGACCGTCCGCAAGGCCGCCGGCCACGCTGCTCCGCACACACGAACCCGGTCGCGCCTCCTTGATGGATTCAACGGCGCTCACGATGGGCATACTGACCATGTCGCCGGAATCCCGAGATTCTTGCAAACAGGAACGAGACCTTGCGACGAAGTACCGAGATTGGGCCAGACAACGATCCTCAGTCTACCCTATGTTGGTGGCATACTGGAGAGCATCGCAGCCTCCTACGACCAAGATGCGTTGCGGCAAGACGATCAAGCGGAGGTCGACCAGAGACTGCGGCATTGAACTATTCTGGTGAGAAGCAATCAGATCGAAAGTCGCTATTCAAACACCCTTTCTGTCAGTACATCCAAGCGCATCTGCTCCTCTGCTGACAAGTCACTCTTGTCGCGACTACGTCCGCGATCGATGTGAGCGTTGCGGGACAATTGTGATATCTCAACGTGACGCTGATTCATAGCGTCGTACTTCGGTACTCCAACATATCGAAAAATACTCGTTCCGATCTGCTTGCCCAACAGAAAGCCGCCAAGAATGCGGCGCAAGTGTTGAGAATTTAGCACACCAGACAGGTAGTGTGCCTCTTCCTCGTCATCTAGTGACAGCATGTAGAGCTTATGATCCGGCACAAGCATATCATGACTTGTCAGCGAACCCGGCAGATTTCCTACTACAGCAGTGCGAAACTGCAGCGGATTCTGTTGCTCCATCCAGACTACCTTGAATCGACTGAAAGTGTACTCTCCAACATCATAGATTGCATAAAATGGCTTTCCCCGTAGGTAGCGACGATAGGTTGAACGTCTCAACAGTACATCTCGGTTTCTAGCAAAGTACCGATAAGCTAGAGGATATAGCCTTCGGAACTCGTCCTCACTATGCATGTGATCGTAGTGCTTATTTGGCACTAGAATGTGCCACCCTTCTGTGGCAAAGCAATAGCGACCGAGGTTTCTTCCCCGCATGAGCGGATACACTAAGTCTTCTTCGATCCAGAAGCCGTTTGTCGCGGCGATTCCACGTGATTTCGCCCGTGGTAGCTCTTCATCTGTCAAAGATCGAATCCGAACTCTACGAGCGTTGGCATCGCGGGCCAATACTTGCACCCAATAGATTCGGGCGGCATCGGTTGTCGTACCCTTGTGTGCACTGTCCTCGTAGGACGAACGCCCGCGAAAGGAGCGTATCCGCTGAAGATCCTCTTCCTCACCGGTCCATAGGGGACTTCCGCGATCAGCAATGGGATCCGCAATAAGTGGCATCTCTTCGGTCACGGCTCGCACCTGCGGTAAGCTCAGGCGTGGACTTATGCGGCCAGCCCCGAACGTTCGACGCCAAGTTCTAAAGTCAAGGCCCGTCTCCGGATACACGCCATTGGCGTCCTCTTCCAATTGGCCCTTTCTCAATACCAGCAGTGCCGTTTCATTTGTAGCATCGGGAAACGGTAAGAGGCGAACCAAGTCATCAATCGATAGAGGATACAGCGGCGTAGTGTCTGGTAACTCAAAGCGGCGGAAGCCTCGAGCCGAATCACTCTTGAACACCGTCGCTGTGATTAAGAAACCAAGAATACCGCCAGTACGGAGCCAGTTGTCGACTGCCGAATACGTGACGACGGTCGCAATATCGCTCTCAATTCCTCCCGAATACCCTTTTCCCGACACGAGGCCGTAGTGCGAACAGAACTTCTTGCATCGCTCCCGATACCGAAGAGGTAGACGACTCCATCGCACCCAGGGCGGATTCCCCACTATGAAGTCCACCTCTGGTAGCCTCTGTGTGGCAAAGTGGTTTTTGACTATTCTACACCAGATTTCATCCCAGTTCTGCTTTTCCAGCTCTTGCATCACACTGTAGAGCGCTGCAATCAGTAGTTCCTCACTCTGGCCCACATGTGGCGAAATCTGCGGATCTCGCCGAATGGACTCCAGGAAATCTTCAGACGGTCGACCTTCTTGAACATCCCTCTCGACAATGTGCAGCAGAGGAGCCATCGCCCCACTTTGAACTATCGAAACCGGAAGTGTAATTCGTTGGTCGCCTAACTCTGTGTCGAGGTTGAACACCAAACAATCGACGCCACTCACCTCCTCCGTCTCCGGCACGTTGATACAATCCGCCAAATAGACAGGCAGTTCAATATCGTGCCCATATTCACCGAGAAGCTCAGCTACCGCTAGCAAAACATTTGCGCGACATGAAATTACAGCCAACGGATTAAGGTCAAATCCTAGTATGTTGCGAAATACATCGTCAAGCACTTCATCCGCTACTTCGCCGTTTCTTTTCGCCCACACAAGACGACGTTGAATGGCCGAAACGAGGAAAGTGCCAGACCCGCAAGTCGGATCCATTATCGCTTGTTCCCGTTGACCGGTGTAACCCACGCGGTCCAGCACAAGATCTGCGAGCCAGTCTGGTGTATAGTATTCGCCAAGGTCGTGGCGAATTTGTTCGTCCACTATCTGACAGTAGAATACTTTCAGTAGATCTTGACAGCGCCGAGGATCCAATCGCGGCGTAGCCGGTTCGTATGTTCGGAATACTTCGATGATCTTGCGAAGAGCGTTCTCAAGTTCATCGTCGAAGTGCAGCAAGTACCACGAAAAAAAGTCTCCCTCCAAGAAGTTCAAAATTCGCAGGTCGCGATAGACGTCACCCGACTCAAGGCTTTCAAAGGCGGACTTAAATGCAAGTGGATCGACCATGTGAGCGAGGCGCTCAAAGAATGACTCCATTGCAAACTGTTGACTCACGGTTACTAGTTCGACAGTCAGGAGCTTGACTATGAGCGCGTAGTAGGTGTGAAGGCAAAACAACAGCAATGATGGGTCTTCACGTCCGGGTATGTCCCACTGCTCGGCCCAATTCGCAAGCGCCGGGATCTGATCTAGTTCGTAAGTGGACACCTGCTCGAACATCCTTCGCCACTCTCGAAAGAGCATTCTCGTTCTGGCTACAGGGTGGGTCATGTATCGAGCCAGCGTTCGTATACACGATACGGCCAAGTCGGTATCGCGACCAAAGTCCTCACTCAAAAGATACGGATTTAGCGGTTTTCGAGATAGTGCTCGATAGTACTGGATGAGAGTTAACGCAGTGATGCGATTTATCGGTCGCGCCGGTGTCCACATCCAGTTATCGAGGCCGTCAAAAGTTGCGAAGGAGATTTGTCGACCATCAAGCAGCACGCCAACCCACTTAGGGCACTCGGTCAGATCGAGTTCGCCGTCGCGGGTACAAATCGGGACAAGATAGTCCTCCGCCACCTGTCGCTTCGCCCTAGCAAACTCTCCCGGCGTTGCGAGCAATCCTGGGGCCTTGTAGTCCAAGACCACATGACCAAACAAACTATCTGGGCGACCCCCGGTCGAATAAGAACGGTGTAATCCGAGATTCACTTTTGGATTATAGTCTATTCCATAGTGATTCAGCGTTGAACGCAGATGCGTATCGACCTCACCTTGAAGCTGTGCCTCCGAGTTGCCGGAACGGTTTGCCGAGACTCGTATCAGTCGAGCCAGTTCTTCCATTGAGTGGTTCTCTCATTAATGTCTCGAAACATGAGTATCTATACATCTGTAGTTCGCAACCGTTTGCGAGTACGTATACATGCTTTAAATTGCTGTGCAGCAGTTACACCTTAATCGGAACTTCATCGGCCCTCAAGTAACCTAACTCGCTGAATAGATGGCGGACGGGTGCCGGCGGAAAGAGCCCAATCGATCACCGAGGTGTTCCCTCGGCAATCTTCCGTAGCTGGGCATGAAGCGACCAAATGTTCTGAGCAATACGCTGCCCGGTGGATCGGCGAATTCTTCTCATCGTAGCCTCAATGCGACCGTGACGGTCATTCCATGAGCCAGTTGGATACACGGGAAGTCTCCTATCAAGATCACTCGCGTCATACTTGGTAGCGGCTCGCATCACCTTGCGGAACTGTTCTTGCAGTTCAGTGGGAAAATCCTTGTCCCGCAAGGGAACAAGCTCGTACATCGCTGGCTTTAGTCGGCTTCAAACATCCCCCTTGCCGACACAAAGGGCTTCAAGCGCCCCTATAACGCGTTCCAGGACGTCTTTCGCCTTCTGCACGTCGTCCTTGTGCATATCAGATCCCTGTCAGGTCAAGCACCTGGCCATCCTATACAATACAATGGACTATGCCGAATGGTCGCTACGGGTCATTTTCGCAACATCGGTGCATAGGTGCAGTGCGTCGAATGGGTGAGTGTTATCCAAGAATGAAGACCCAGCGATCATCGTCGCCCTTTGGTCGAGTGGATCCGAGGTAATGGAAACGTATCGCACTTGTACCAACGGACGCGGGCAACATTCGTTGGTCCGTCAACATCAGTGGAGTGCCGCACATCAGTCGGGTCTGCTCCACTACAGGATCTTCATTGACGCATTGGCTTCGGCTTTCTTCACCTTGTGCTTTGCCTGGGGCAACGATCGCCGCGGCGCTGAAACTCCGCATGCCGGATGGGTCCGGCCATGCCTCGGGCTTCCGCAGATTCAAGCGAGCGATGCACATCGTGCAGCGGAAGAGGGCGCACTCGACATCAACGAAGTTGACGGGGCAGGACACCTTTCCTTGCCCGGCGAGGAGCTGCGAAGGAACTCGTCAGCCACAGTCACGGCACGAACGACCAGCGGAACTGCCGACTCGCCAACCGCTGGACTCCACGTCCCCAACGACCTCTCAGAGGTTGGTTCCACGCAACCACTTCATCACTGCGACGCCGTTGAAGCCCGGAATTGCAATCCGCTTTTTCAACGTTTTCTCACCGATCGGGCTCGAACAATAGTTCGGGCACCACGACCTCCCAGGAATCGGACTTCACACTGTCGCGATACTGCGGCTCCGATGCATCACGATCCCAGCCGATGATAGCCAGTACCCTGGCGGATCCGCACCGCATCCCGGCGGGCGGCTCGAAACGCTTCGCGAGCCGTCCCACCACCATGCCGCCCTGATCCCGCAGCCTCCAATCCCCGCGATCCGAGGTGCGCACCTGCAGCGGATCGCCAGGCGACAGCGCGGCGATGGACCTGTGGACCGGATGGCAGGGCCCCTGGCGTCCGGCGAACCCCAGGTCCACGTCACGAAGTCCGACACGCACATGACGGTTCTCCAGGCTGGTCGAAGTTGGCGCAAGCACAACCGGTTTTCGGCGCACGATCGAGGGATCGCCGTGCAATCCGTCCACGAGTCCACGGGTTCCGTTGAACCGCGCCAGAGTGAGAGTCCGCCTGGCCCGTGTCATGGCCACGTAGTACAGGCGGCGTGGCGCGTCGGCATCCTCGCCGCGGCCAATGCGGTCCCAGCCGCCGTCGAGAACCACGACGTGGTCGAACTCCAGTCCCTTGGCCCGGTGCGCAGTCAGTAGAAGGAGACCGTGCTGGCGCCGACGGATATCCCGCCCCCATTCCGCCAGCCATTCGATGACGTGATCTACCGGGGTTTCCCCGTCGCCGGTTTCCAGCGCGTGTTCCTCGATGGCTTGTCGCAACAGGTCGTGCCAGGGATCGGACGGTCGTGCGTTCGCCCAGCGGCGAAGCGCGCCGCCGTCGACGATGCGTGGTTGGAGTCCGCGCAGCCATTCGACGAACGCCCTGGTCTCGCGCAGGCGCCAGAAGCCGGGGAATTCCTCGTTCCCCATCTGTGCAGGGATCCCGTGCGCCTCGCAGTACGCGCGCACCGGGACCAGGTACTCCCACTCTCGTGCAATCACGCTACAGCGGGACCAGTCCCAATCCGGGGCAAGCTTGGCAAGGCGCAGTAACTCCGTCATGACGGTCCGTGCCTGATAAATTGAGTCATTGCCGGCCGGCAGAACCTGCACCCGGCCGCGCGACACCGGATCCAGTTCTTGCCAGGTTCCACCCGCCGGGTCTTTCGCTCTTGCCCGGTTGATGAGAATGGGATGCTCCGCCTTCATCCGCGTCTGGGCGGGTTCGATCATCGCGTTGGCCGCCGCAATGATGTGGCCGGTGGAACGGTAGTTCGCCGTGAGATAGACCGGCCTGGGTCCATAGTCTGCCTCGAATCGCCGGATGAACTCCACCGAGGCGCCGTTGAAGGCGTAGATGTTCTGATCGTCGTCGCCAACAGCGAACACGGTGAGCTTTCTGGCATCGTCCTCGAGCGTGCGTCCGGCCAGGGCGGATATCAGCTCGTACTGCTCGGATCCGATGTCCTGGTACTCGTCCACAAGGATCCAGCGGAACCCCGCCAGCAGGCGCTCGCGCCGGTCGTCCGCCTCGTCCGGCGGGAGGTCTCCGCCCCGAAGCAACTCGATCGCCCGGTGGAGTACCTCCCGGAACATTTCGTCGTCGGGGCGTTCCGCCCGACCCGTAAAGCTTGCTCCCGCCAGGCGCATCGCGAGCGCATGGCATGTCAGGACGGTCACGCCACGGGCGTCGTCGCCGATCAATGCCGTCAGCCGTCGACGGATGTCGACGGCCGCGTGGCGATTATAGGCAAGTGCCAGGATACCCCGGGCGCTCTCCCGTCTCGCCCGTATCAGATAGGCGATGCGATGGACCAGCACGCGCGTCTTCCCGGAGCCCGGTCCGGCGAGTACCAGCACGTTGGTCTGGTCCCGGTTGTCGGCAACGATGCCTTGCTGGACCGGGTTCTTCAGGTTTTCGACAATGGCCCGCCATGAGTCGGGCGTGGTCTCACGGCCGGTCTCCCGTTCCCGGCCGGGAAGCCAGCGGTCGAGGAACTCCTGCTCCTTCAGCGCGAAGTAGTCCGTCGCGAGACGCAAGGCGTCCGACATGGCGGCGAGGCCGCGCTCGGCGAACTCCACCATCACATGGATCTGAAGCACCCGGCCCTTGTAGTGGAGGGCAAGCGGCTCGAAGTCGGTTCGCGAGAACCCGCGCCGCTCCCGATGCTCCAGGCGGATGGTCATGGCCGGGCGGAACACCGCCATCCCCTTGTTGAGACGGATCACCTCCTGCTCGTGCAGCCAGAGAAGGGCCCGGTCCAGCAGCTTGTCCGGATTGCGGACCCTGCTCTTCAGAACGATGTCGGCCTCGACCGCCTTCAGCAGGTCCCCGAGCGTGGTCTCAGCCAGCAGATCGGTGCCGCGGCTACCGGGCGGCAGGCGGGAGAGCAGGTGATCCAGCAGGAGTCGGGCCGCTTCACGCCTGATCTCGGCAGTCTCTTCGAGCGCGTTCCACTCGCGGAGCCGCTTCACCTGGGCGGTTTCGGCATCGCGCGTGCGCACGGACAGGCTGCCTGCGGCGCCATCGGCTTCGCCGCGGCCGTCATAGGCAATGCCGCGCAGGATCCGCCACAGCCGCTCCGGCAGGGGATCGGCCAGACCCTGGTCCCTCAGCACCTGTGACATGACACGCAGATGCAGCGACGCCGTCTCTCCCTTGTCCAGTTCCGGGGCCGCCTCGCGCATGTGCGCGATCAGGGCGGTCTCCAGCTCGGCCGCCTGTTCCAGGCGTTTGGGAGAGGCGCGCTCCACGCCGGCGTGGACGAATGCCGTCAGAGCCGTGTCGTTGCTGGCGATGCCGAATCGTTCGAGAGCATACAAGGCACCACGCACCCCTTCGGCGCTCAGGCCGGAAACACCCATCAATTCGTCCGTGGTGACGCCCTCGGCCGCGCCCGCGTCGAACAGCGTCTCGGCAATGCGCAGCAGCTGCCGGCGATAAGAGTCGGTGATCTTCGCGCCGGCAAGCCGGCTTCCGGCTTCTTCGATCGAGTTCACCCTGAGGGATGACGGGAACACCTGTACGACATTTTCTTCCCGGCTCAGCAGCTCCGCCTCTTCAAGCCAGGCGACGGCAGTCCGCACACGGGTATCGTCGGTGGCCGAGTCGCGTTCGAACGCGTTGTCCTCGTCCTCGCCGAGGATCTCGCCCGCGGTCGCGACCACCTCGCCATCGAGACGCTTCTTTCGATCGAGCCTTCGCAGCGCCCTCAGGAGACCATGGATCTCCTCCCTCTTGAGACGCGAACGCGCCGACATGCCGAACTGGCGTTCCACATCGTCCGCCACGTAGAGCAACACGCATCGAGCGGCGGCAAGGTCGCGTCCCGCACGGCCGGCTTCCTGCAGGTAGTTTTCCAGCGATCCCGGAATGTCGGCGTGGATGACCAGTCGCACGTCCGGCTTGTCGATCCCCATGCCGAAGGCGTTGGTCGCCGCAATCGCACGAAGCTCCCCGGCGACGAAGCTTCGCTGCACATCCTTCTTGGTCTCCGGTGGCAGGCCTGCATGATAGTGACCTGCTGCCACGCCTTTCTGTTGCAGATATTCCGCGATCTCTTCGCTTGCCTGCCGTGTCGCGCAGTAGACGATGGCGCCGCCTGGCATGTCTGACGGTAGGTAGGACGTCAGGATCTGATGAATGTGGGCAAACTTTTCGCCGCTTGAGGTCGGAATGACTTGGAAGGTCAGATTGGTGCGTTCGGCGCCGCCGTCGAAGACTGTCAACACGATGCCGAGCTTGTCGCGGAAGTGCCGTCCAATGTCCTCGCTCACGTCCGGCTTTGCGGTTGCCGTCAGGCACAGCACCGGCGGCACTGGCTGGTCCCCGGATCGTTCCCGGATGAAGCGTCCGACATAGCGGTAGTCGGGACGCAAGTCGTGGCCCCAGCGCGAGAGGCAGTGCGCCTCGTCGAGCACCCAGCCGCCGATCTCCCGCTGGTCGAGAGCCCTGCGCACGGAACGCGATCGAAGCTGTTCCGGCGAGATGAGGACGATGGCCGCATCGCCAAGCCGAAGCCGGTCCAGTGCGTCAGCCCGCTCGGGCATCGACAGGAGTCCGTTAACGGTCACGCAGGAGCCGATCCCACGTGCCTCCAGTCCCGAAACCTGGTCCGCCATCAGCGCAACCAGGGGAGAGATGACGACGGTCAGCGCACCTTTCTTGTCGTAGCGTGAGAGCGCCGGAATCTGATAGCAAAGCGACTTTCCGGTCCCCGTCGGCAGGATCCCCAGAACGTGCTCGCCCGCCATCGCCGCCTCGACGATAGCCTGCTGCATGGGACGTCCGTCTTCGTGCTCCGGTTCCGTTCGAAAGTTGTCGAAGCCGAACCAGCGTTTCAGTTCCCTGCGGGCATCGTGCCGCTCCCGGCACCATTCACAGGCGGGATTGGCGCAGGCCGTGTCCCTGAGGCTATGTACCAGTCGCCCCGCTTCCGGGAACTGGTGACGTACCCAGGGCGGCATCACGGAATTGCCGCCAGCGACCGACAGCCACGCCAGAGTGTAGGCCAAGGGCCAGCCAAGCTCTCCGGCTCTCTCAAGCACCTCCCGTCCGTGTGTCGCGCAGGTCGCGCCGTCGAGAAGCCGGCCCGTTGCCGCGCGTGCCTCTGCGTCGGCAGGGCGGGACGCACTGCGAAGCTCGCAGAACAAATCGTTCAGGGCGCGGTCCACCCCCTCATGTTCAGGGGTACTGAGCCAATGCCAGGCCGTGAGCAGGTCGGGCGCAGCCCTGCTCAGAGCCTCCCGCTCATCGCCGAAGACCTCGAGCGCAAGCCGTGCGTCCAGTTCCGGATCGTTGACCCGCCCGTGCCTGAGACGTCCGTCCTGATGATGCTTGACGAGGTGGTGATAGGGGTTGCGGGGAAAGGCCAGCGGGCTCAGGCGCAGTGTGTCGACCGCCGGCAGCTTCAACAGACGCAGGCCAGGGTTCTCGGCTGCCAGGTGCGGAAGGTCGAAGGCGATCAGGTTGTGGCCCAGCACGAAGGACACCCCGTCGGCGAAGCGGTCGAGTTTTGCAAGCGCCATCGCAAGATCGCCGCCGGAATGCTTCACAGAACGGCCCGTGTCCGAGCGCACTGCGCCGAAGGCGAGAATGCGGCCATCCTGCTTGCCGACCTCGAGATCGAGCGAGAGACAGAAGGAAGGAAAGGGATCGATTTGCATCAAGGCTGGTAATTTGCATTGGCGTATCGGCTGGACGCCAACCTACTGGCATCATGGGGGACTGTCTGTAACCCTCTGCCATTGGGATGTACGGTACCAGAGACCCGGAGTGTCGAACATGAAACGCCGCACCGCACCTTTCCTCGGCGAACGTGAGCGGACAACACCGCTGTCTGACATGAAACTCTCCCTTCGCGCGTGCGACAGAACGCAAAGGGGTATCGCCAGAGTAAGGTGGTACAGCGGGCCATCGTGATGATCCTGGAGCCGATCTATGAGGCGGACTTTCTGCCGTCCTCATACGGCTTCCGCCCTGGCCGATCCGCCGGGTCTGGCGGTGGAGGGTCTGCGGTGGGTGATCGATGCGGATGTCGAGGCCTGCTTCGACACGATCGACCACAAGCACCTTCGGGACTTTCTCGACCTGCGGATCAGGGACGGCATTGTGCGCCGCATGATCGACAAGTGGTTGAAGGCCGGTGTGCTCGACAAGGGTGTCCTGCGACGCTCTGAAGCGGGCGTGCCTCAAGGCTGGCTCAACGACTTTGCTGTTCCCGGATCGAGCCGGTGGATGAGAACGTTCCGCCGCAGGCTGCAACGTCTGTGGATGCGGGCGTTGCGCCGGCGGTCCCAGAGAGACCGCTTCGACTGGAAGCGTCTGGAGCGCATGACCGATATCCTCTGGCCACGCGCGACCATCCGCCACCCGTGGCCGAACCAGCGGTTCACCGTCAAGCACCCGAGGGAGGAGCCGGATGGGCTCACGTCCATGTCCGGATCTGTGCGGGGGGAGCCGGGTAACCGGCTTCCCTACCGCGACTGGGGGACGGGGCGCGGCAACAACCCCCGTCTACCCGGCCCCTGTGGCGAGAATGCGGTATCGTGAGGGGTCCCGCGTAAGCCATGAAGGCCTGAATGTCCGAGAGAATGCGATGCTCGGAAAGGTCAGCGTGGCTTCCGGGCCTCTTCTTGGTCGTCGGGTGCGCCCGCGTCCATCGTGAATATACCGTTCTCCCCGGTGTGCAAGAGCGACAGCCCCTGCGTTCAGCCATCAAAGGCCGGAAGTGGTGTCGGGGTGTACCACGCCCGAGAGACCTGCAAGGGCGTCGGGCACCAGGGCGAGAACGTGGAGCCGTTCCCGGTCACGCGTCTCGGCCAGCGTGATGTTGCGTGGCAGCGCGGGCTCGAATCCGTAGCGGCCGTAGATGTCGCCGTCGCCGATGAGAACCACGATGCGATGGCCGAGGGTACGCGCCCGTTCCAGGATTGTGGTGATCAGCATGCGGCTGATGCCGCGGCCCCTGTGGTCGGGGCCAACGGCGACGGGGCCCATCTGGACCGCCCGGGTTCCGGCGCCGATCAGCACCGGCCAGCACCGGATAGTGGCAATGACGCGGCCGCCTTCAAGAGCCACCAGACTCAGTTCCGCAATTCTGCAGGAGCCCTGGCGCAGCCGCGCTGCAGGACTGTCGACAAGCCGGTGACCCAGCGACATGCGGGCGATCGTCTCGACGGCTGGACTGTCGGGAGCACGTTCTTCGATGATCTCAACCATGCGGAAAACCGGAGCTCGGACAGGTTGGGAACGTGCCATAGCATCGATTGTGATGGCGGGAAACATGCACATGACCCGAGCCGCACTCGATGACCATGGCCGTTTCCCAGTTGAGCGTACAGCATGATCGCATGTCTGAACCCGTCAGCATGCCCCGCCTGTTGGGGCGTGCAACCGTCGGGGCCGTCATGCGATCGAAATCCCGATCTGATCCACCGCAACATGAACGATTCATGCAACTCCGCAGCTTGCCGCCCGCCAGGGGTTTCCATCGCCACAATCGTTGTCGGTTCGCATGCAGGTGCGGTTGCCTTCCGTTGACGGCAGGGCCCGAGATGTCCGATGGACAGTAGGCGACACGGTATCCATCTGTTTGCCGCTGACCAACATGTCGATGTATTCTCTGTATGGCGACATGTTGGAGTGATGTGTCGATGATGTCGACATATTCGGAACATGTGTCGACGGGAATGGTATCCATCGACATGGCGTTCGACCCCAATCGCCCCTTCAACGACCTTCCGGACCTGCCGCCGGTTTCGGACATTGAGACAAGGGCCGTTCTTCGGAGTTGCATTGCGGCACGCGCAGCGCTGGCGGAACTCCGCGCCTCCGGGGCGCTGATCCCGAACCAGGCGATGCTGATCAACTCGATCCCCCTGCTCGAAGCGCAGGCGAGCTCCGCGATCGAGAACATCGTGACGACGACCGACCGGCTGTTCCGCTATGCCAACGACGCGACCGGTCGAGCCGACCCTGCCACGAAGGAAGCTCTGCGTGACCGCACCGCCTTGCGCCGCGGTTTCGAGATGCTGGGCCAGCAGCCGGTTTCGACCGCCATCGCGGTCGAAGTCTGTCGAACGATCAAGGGCGTCGAGCTGAACATTCGCAACACGCCGGGAACAGCGCTGGTCAACGATGCGACTCAGCAGGTCATCTACACGCCGCCGCAGGGCGAGGACATCCTCCGGAGCAAGCTGGCCAACTGGGAGCGCTACATTCACGAAACCGAGGAGATCGATCCGCTGATTCGCCTTGCGATCATGCATTATCAGTTCGAGGCGATCCACCCGTTCGCCGATGGAAACGGCCGAACCGGACGCGTGCTGAACCTGCTGTATCTTGTCGACAAGGACCTGCTCGACGTTCCCGTCCTCTATCTCAGCCGGCACATCATCCGCAACAAGGCAACGTACTACCGGTATCTGCTTGACGTGACGACCCGACAGGGCTGGCAAGCATGGATCCTCTTCATTCTGGATGCAGTCAGAACGACAGCGGCATGGACGACGGCGAAAATCCACGCAATCCGGAAGCTTCTCGACGAGACGGGCGTCGCAATTCGACAGGGAAACCAGAAGATCTACTCCCGGGAACTGACGGAACTGATCTTTGTGCATCCCTGCTGCCGGATCAGTGACGTGGTCAAAGCGGGCATTGCCAAGCGCCAGACGGCCGCTGTCTACCTGAATGCCCTCGCGGCCGAAGGCATCCTCAAGCAAATCAGGGCGGGGCGCGAGAATCTCTACATCAACCTGTCGCTGCTGTCGCTCCTTAACGAGCGCGAATGACCATGGCGCAGTGCAGCGGGCCTCCCGGCGGCACCGGCATGTGAGCGATCGGCGCTTGGACAGGATATCGATGGCATGGGAGATGCGGCCAGTTCCCGATCTCATCTCCCCGGGTCAGATCTTTGTCATGCCGCGGGACATGGTGGTGGAGAACTGAAGGCGGCGCGGACGGTGGTCGAGACAGCGCGCAGCGTCTGCGAACCTGCCGAGCCGGCCAGCGAGGCGCTGTCGTCCTGGTCTGTCAGGAATCTCGTGCA
Organism: Alphaproteobacteria bacterium; assembly: GCA_965200495.1. Lineage (GTDB taxonomy): Bacteria > Pseudomonadota > Alphaproteobacteria > SP197 > SP197 > SP197. Next base: position 1,001,193 of record CBDAUG010000002.1, on the reverse strand, counting down.
GCGCACGATTGCCCAGGCCTTCACCGGTCTCCAAGCGGCTATACGTCACCTGCGTTCGTACTGTGCGTTGCCGAACAGGATGGTGCGCTCCTCATCCGTGATCTCTGCTGACCGCTGGCGCTCACTCAGGACCGCGCACCACCGCAGGGCGTTCCTCCAGGCGTTGCTGCCAGCGGACCACGCATGGGCAGTCTGCCGGATCGCCCCCCCTGGCGTTTGATGGAGCGCGTCCAGAGGTAGATCGCCATATTGGCAATCGAGTAATCTCCTGCCATGTAGTCGGCCTCGCCCAGCCTCTTGTCGAGCACGCCATAAAGACGTGCGGTCTCCCTCGTGTAGCGATCGATGGCATAGGGGACGGGTTCAGGCGCGTCGTTGCGGAAGTGGTGACACTGGCCAAACATGGGTCCGGTGCCGCCCATCTGGAACATCAGCCATGGCATGACGAGCGTGCGGCCACGGGTGTTGCCGGGCATGAAGCGGCCCGTGCTGTCAGCGAGACAGAGCAGGCTGGCCCCCGGTCTCCAGGAAGATGCTGATCGCCTCGCCGTCAGGTCCGTCGTGGTCGACGATTGCCGGCATTGTGTTGTGGGGGCTGCTGGCAGGGAACGCGGAATCGAAATGATGGCTCCTGGCCGATGTCCACGGCGATGACACGGCAGGCGAGTCCGGTCTCCTCCGGCAGGAGGTGGACCTTGTGGCCGTTGGGTGTCGGCCATGTGCAGAGTCGATCATCTCTGCTTCCAGGCGTCCAGCTTGCTCACAACGAGCCTTGCGACAGCCAGTGATGCCGTCAATCCCGGTGACTCGATGCCGAAGAGATTCACGAGGCCGCCGGTTCCGTGGTCTGCGGGACCGTCGATCCTGAAGTCCGCCTCCCCCGACGCCCCGAGCTTCGGGCGGATGCCGCTGTAGTCGGGGGCGAGGGCGTCGTCGGGAAGTCCGGGCCAGTAGCGGCGCACGGCGTCAGCGAAGGCGTGCGCACGGGCCGGGTCGACGTCATAGGAGATATCGTTCACCCACTCGACGTCCGGTCCAAACCGGCAACGGCCAGCCAGATCGAGGGTGGCGTGAACGCCCAGGCCGCCGGCGACCGGTGTGGGATAGACGAGACGGGAAAAGGGGGAGGGGCCTGACAACGTGAAGTAACTGCCCCTGGCGAGATGGAGTGCGGGAACATGGCGGCGCTCGAGCCCGGTCGTCATGGATGCAAGGCGCTGTGCCCCGAGACCGGCGGCGTTCACCACTTCCCGCGCTACGAGGTTCACGGTCTCTTCGCCGTCGATCGCGAGAGTGAGGCTGTTTCCGTCGGCCACGACACTGCGCACAGCAGCGCCCAGAGCCAGCCAGGCGCCGGCAGCCTCGGCCTCTCCCAGCAAGGCCAGCATCAGGCCGTGACTGTCGATGATGCCGGACGACGGAGAAAGCAGGGCGCCGCAGGTTTCCAGTTCGGGCTCCAGGGATGCCACGTCCGCCGCCTTCAGAACCGCAAGATCGTCAACGCCGTTGGCGATGGCCCGTCGTTCGAGGGTCGCGAGAACGTCATGATCGTCGTCATTGACGGCGACGATCAGCTTGCCGCAGGAACGGCATGCGACGTTGCGTGACCGGCAGTAGTCATGGAGCAGGGCTCTGCCGGCAACGCACAGGCGGGCTTTCAGGCTTCCCGGCGGATAGTAGATTCCGGCATGGATGACTTCGCTGTTGCGCGAAGAAATGCCGGTCCCCACCGCGTCGGCGGCATCAAGCACGATGACCTCACGTCCGCTGTTGGCGAGCGCACGTGCCACCGCAAGACCGATGACACCGGCGCCAACGACGACCGTTTCAACATTCTCCACGCGGTTGTTGTCTCCCTGTCGGTTCAACGGCGCCCGCGGGTTGCGCAACTCTTGCCCGGTATTGAGTGCGGGTGTCGCCGGTGCGACAACATGGTGCGCCAGGATGGCCATGCGCATCCCGTCATGGCACATCCTGCCCCGTAATCAAGTCCCCCGGCAGGTTCATGCAACAACTTGTCTACGTCTTCGCCGTCATCGTTCAGGGTACGGCATGGGGCGCCCAGTTCGCGATGCTCAAACTCGCCGCCGAGGGTGGCTACGGCGAGCTGACGGTTCTCGTCATGGCCATGTTTCTGGTCAGTGCCTGCTATGTCGTGGTTCTCGTGGCGCGCCGGTCGCTTTTTCGTCTGACGGCGAGGTCCCTCGAGTTCTTCGCCATCACCGGGTTGCTCGGCTATGCCCTGCCTCTGGCGGCCGTCCTCCATGCCGCGCCGCACCTGCCTGCAGGCGTCATCACGCTGATTGTCTGTTTCACGCCCATGGTCTCGATCGTCGTGGCGCTTCTCGCCAGGACCGAGCGGGTATCGCGCACCAGGCTGGCGGCGGTGGCGCTGGGCGTGGCAGCTGCTGTCATGGTGCTGGCGCCACAGCTTTCCCTGCCGGGATTGGGGGTCCTGGAGTGGATGCTGCTCGTCGGTTTCGTGCCGCTCTGCTACGGGGTCGAATCGATCTATATCGACCGGCGCTGGCCTGAGGGCCTCGATATCTGGCAGGTCGGATTTGGCGAGGCCGCCGCCGCCCTGATACTCGTGGCGCCGCTGCTCATCGTGGCCGGTGAACCATGGCCGGGCCTGGCATGGACGACGGCCGGGATGGGTATCGTGCTCTTTTCACTGATCGGTCTGGTCGAGATCGTTCTCTACTTCTGGCTTATCAGCAGGACCGGCGGGGTGCTGGTCAACTTCAGCGTGTTCGTCTCCCTCTTCGCCGGCATCGCCTGGGGCATGATCATCTTCGGCGAACGTCACGACACGATGGTCTGGGGCGCCGCCGCCCTCGTGCTCGCAGCCATGGCGCTGCTGTCTCGCGAGACCGTGAGACAGGCCAGGGCCGAGGGTTGACGCTCAGCTCACAAGACTGCGGGCGATGACGACATTCTGGATTTCCGTGGCGCCGTCGAGCCACTGCGCCATCCGGGCGCAGGCAAGGTGGCGCGTCAGGCAATGACCGTCATCGCCACGAAATCCCCGCGCACCCATGACCTGCATGCAGTCGCTGATTGCCTTCCAGGCCACCCGCGTGGCGAACTTCTTGGCATGGGCGCACGCCACCTGCACATCCTCGCCGCTGTCGAAGGCAGCTGTGGCGTCGCGGGTCAGCAGGCGGGCTGCCCTCAGATCCGTCGCCACGTCGGCCAGCATCCACTGTACCCCCTGAAAGTCGCCGATCGCGCAGCCGAAAGCGTCCCGGGAGGCCACGGCTTCAAGGGCCTGGCCGAGTGCTGCCTCCACCATGCCGCAGCACATCGCGGCCACGCCGGCACGGACAGCATTGATACCGTGCATCGCGAACCGGAAGGCATCGCCGGGGTCAAGGATCATGGCCGAGCGATCCACCCGTGCAGAGGAAAAGCTGAATCCGCATACCCCGGCGGAATGGCCGCCGAGAAGTGTGTAGGGATCGGTCCGCGCAATGCCCGGGGTGTCGGCATCGACGAGGAAGCCGGCGATGCCGCGCCATCCCCGGGATGGATCGGTCTGCAGGAAGACAAGCAGGACGCCCGCGGCCACGCCGTTGGTCACCCAGGCCTTCTCTCCGTTGAGCAGCCAGTGATCGCCGTCGAGACGCGCTGATGCAGTGATGGACGCAGCATCGCTGCCCGCACCCGGCTCGGTGAGGAGGAAAGCGCCGATCCGCCTGGCATGAACAAGATCGTCAAGGTATCGCGAGATGAGATCATCCCTTCCCGACCGGGCAAGGCTGGCCGTCATGTTGGCGTGGACCTTGAGAGCGCAGGCATGACCAAAGTCTTCGCCGGCGATGCGCTCAACGACATCACAGGTCTGGCCGAGCGTCAGTCCGAAACCCCCGAATTCCCGTGGGACCAGCATGCCGGCCAGCCCTGATGTTCCTGCCTCGCGCATGGCGTCGAGGGGATAGCGCCTGGCGCCCTCCCAGGCACAGGCATCTCTGGCGACGCGAGCGCAGTGGGCTTCGATCGCGGAACTGGTCATCCATTGCATACTCCTGGCGGGCGGCGGCTTTGTGCAGCAATCCGCCGCCACCCTCAAGCCCGCAGACCGGCGTTTGGGTTCCTCAGGCAAGCAGAGTGCCGCTTTGATGGTGGCAGACGCCGAGATGATGTATCAGTGAGGTATGAACGATGCCTTGATGACAGTGCTCGCGACCGGGGAGGAGGCCGACAGGGGAGGCCGGTGCCTGCGCGAGTGCCGATGAACGTGTTGCTTGAGGCAATTCTGCGACGCGAGAAAGGATCAAAGGGGGTGTTGGTTAAGTCTTCGGCCCGGATTGGCCGGACGGTCATGAGCGGAAGTCCTTGCGGTCGCCAGCAGGTTGCCATGGCAGACCTCGTGATGATCGAGGTCCTCGGTTTGTGCATCGCTGCGGTGGCGTTCCTGCTCCATGCGATGGCGGGATGCCGCATGGTATCGATCAGGCGATGACAACGCTGCCTTCCGTCACCTGTCAGCCGGACCTCTTCGATGCAGCGGATGAGGATGTATCCGATCGCGTTCCGTCGGTTCCCGATGGGACTGTGCCCGGACCTCCGGACGGCTGCACGGACGACGACCTGATTTCCGCGATTCCGAAGGCAGGAGTGTCAAATGTCGATGCCCTGTGCGCCGAGGTTGTCGCGCGCTCCCTTGCGGCTGCGGTTCCGGCACTTGAAGCGCTGTGGAAGAGTTTCACCGGATTTGGCCCCAACAGGCCGCATCGCCAGCAGCTGGCGGTTATCGCCACCCTCGCGCAACTTGAGAGCGCGACGTCACATCGTGCACTGCGGCGGATTGTGCTCTCAAGAAGCATGCCCGATTCGCTGTTGCCCGTGGCTCTGCAGGCGGCCTGCGAGGCGTTGCTTGCCCTGCCTCCTGGATTCGTCGAGCCGCTTCTTGCCCATGACGAGACCACGGTGCGCCGGGCCGCATTCTCCCTTGCCCTGCGGTCTGGCGTTGCCATCGACGGGCTCCGCGAAGGACTGCACGATCCCGATGACAGCATCCGTCGTCTGGCGGCGGTTGCGCTCGGATTGCGCGGTGACGATCAGGCCCGCGAGCCCCTGATCGGGGAGCTCTCGCTGCGTCCGTCAACGGAGATCATTGAGGCCATCGCGGCCGTCTGGGATGACGACGTGATCGTTCATCTGGGCCGATGCGGGAATCGTCATCCGGACCTCGCCGGAGACGTGCTCGGGGCCCTGCACGATATCGACACCAAGAAAGCGCTGACCGTTGCGGCCACACTGCAGTCGGACGCCGGCAGATCACGCTGATATCCTCCAGCGTGTCGCGTGACACACGTCATCGGGAGCCATGACGAGCGAGGCAAAGGGATGTTCTCGCATACAGCAAGGCACCATCGTCTGCATGGCCCGCGACGATGCCAGCGCGTGCCGTTCGCGTCCCTCGTGAACTGCAGCAATTGTCCGGAGCGTGACACTGTCGCCCCCTTCTTGTGACATGGCTTCGCTTGTCGTCGACGTCGGGGGCACCAACACGCGGATCGCATTCGCCCGGGGAGCGTCCGTGCTCCCCGATTCGGTATGCGGGTACCGGAATGCCGATCATCGCGATCTTGTGTCGCTGCTCGCCCATCATCTCGAGGTTGCGGGAAAGGTTGCGTGCGCGATGGCCTGCATTGCCGTCGCCGGTCCGGTTGAGAACGGTGTTGCCCGGCTCACCAACGTCGATTGGCGCATCGATGCCTCGGATCTTGCCCGGACCATCGGAATTGCCAGGGTCGTGCTGCTGAACGACCTGCAGGCGCAGGCTATGGCGTGTCGGCGGTTTTATAGAAGCGCGGGATTCTGGTTGTAAGGCGCGGTTTTCGAGCGTGGCATGGTGTTTGATGGCAGGCGCTGAGGAGTTTTTTTCCCATGGTGTTCTTTGTTGTGGTCTTCCGCCGTCCACGTGACGGCGTACTTTCACGGCCGCCAGCGCAGCTCATTGGCCATGGGCTGATCGCCACACGGGGGGATCGTGGTTGTGGGCACTGATGTTCCTGTTCCGGCGCACCCTTGAGCGTTGCGGGGAGCGGGAAGGCGAGCGGTGTCGCCTGCCGGTGCGGCAGGTATCGGTATCGGTATCCAGGGGATCGCCGCCGCTGATGGCCGGGTTCTTTGTGCGGGTCTTCCTGGAAGGGCGATGGGCTTGCGGGCGTCCCCGGCTTGTTCCTTCCACTGAACGAGCGTGACGTCACGGTTTGCGGGGCGGCGGACCCCGGGCTCGGTTGAGAGCGCCTGGGGTTCTGCGTTGGTCCCGTGACCGTGCACACTGGTGGCGAGCGCGCCTGAGTCTTTCAGGGGTTGTTGACGATGTCGTTCCAGTCGGTGTTGTCGGGCGGGCGGCGCCTGAGGAAGGAGACGCGGGCCGGGAGTTCGACCTTCTTGCGGATCAGGCCGGCCTGGCGGTCGCCGGCGTTGTCGGCGTCCTGGGCGAGGATGATGCGGCTGAGATTGGGGAGGCGATGGGCGGCGAGGTGGATCTGTTTGCATTGTGCGGCGCCGGGTGCGCCTGCGGTGGAGAGGAAGGCGTGATCGGCGGGGCAGTGGTCGATCTGTGCGAGGCTGATGGCGTTGACGGCGCCTTCGGTGATGACGAGGGTTGTGAGGGTGTCGCCAGGAGCGGCGACGAGGGCGAAGAGGCTTCGCGTGCCTCCGGTTGCGAAGCGACGCTTGCCGTCGGGGGGCGAGATTTCGAAGCCGGTGAGCGCGCGCCGGGCGTTGCGGTGGGCGCACAGGGCGCGTCCTTCATGGTCGCAGCGGATCAGGGGCTGGTAGGCGGCGAGGGTGTCCCTGGCGATGCCGCGGGAGATGAGGCAGGGCGGTGCGTTGTGTGGTGTTGCCTTGTTCCACCGGGTCCGGAAGTCGGCCTTGTGGAAGTCGGCCCTGTCGGCCGGGGCGAAGCGTTGGGCGATGTCGGCAAGCGAGAGGCCCTGGCTGAGCATGAAGTCGATGATGGTTCCGTTGTCGTCGGCATCGAGGGTGTTGAAGTAGACCCAGTGTCCGTTGGCGAAGCGCCTGGTGACGAGTTTCGGCTTTCCCGGGGCGCTGAGCACGGGGTTGGCGGGTGTTGAGGCCTTGGTGTCGCGCGTGTAGCCCCAGGCGGCGGCGATGGTCTCGAAGGGCTGGCGCTTGAGGGCGTCGAAGTCGACGCGCCAGGGCTTACGGGTCACGTCTGAGGCGCCATGAGTCGCTGTCGATGGTGATGACGGTCGCGTTGTGGACAAGGCGGTCGACGGTTCCGGCGATGCCGGAAGCGCTGGGGAAGACACGGTCCCACTGGGCGAAGCCCAGGGAGGTCGTGACGATGATGGAGCGGCGCTGGTAGCGCCGCGTGATGATGGCGTAGAGGAGATCGGCATGGCGGCTTTCGAGGGTGACGTAGCCGATGTCGTCGAGCACCAGGAGGCGCGGTCGGGCGAGCATGGCGAGACGCTTGAGGAGTGCGTTGCGGTCGCTGATGGCGGCGAGGTTGTCGAGCAGGTCGCACGCTTTCTCGAAGCGCACGGTATGGCCCATGACAAGAGCCTCATGGGCGATGTTGGCGGCGATCATGGTCTTTCCGGTGCCCTGTCCGCCGACGATGACGGCGTTTTTTGCCTCGTCGATGAAGGCGAGGCGCATCAGCGCCTCGACGCGCTCACGATCGATGGCGCGCGGCCACGTCCAGTCGAAGTCGGCCAGGGGGGTGAAGGGCGCCAGGCGGGCATGCGCGCGGCGTCTTTCGAAGCTGCGCACGCTGCGCGCCTCCTCCTCGCCGCAGATGAGGTCCGCAAGCCAGCCGGCCTGGGCGACATCGTCCCAGCGCTCGACAAGGCCATGCAGTCTGAGCGCCCTGGCCCGTTCCTTGAGAGTGGTCATGATGTCTCCTTTTCGGTGTCGTCGTCTGCAAGGGAGGATCCCCGCGGAGCCGCGGGACGGCCGGTGAGGGCAAGCGGCGGCAAGGCCTGCCGGGAGCGCCGTTCATCGAGGATGGCCCGCACCGTGTTGGGATGATGGGAGCCACGCTCGAGCGCCATGGCGATGGCCCGGTCGAGTTCGTCGGCGCCGTGTGTGTCGAGCAGGGCGAGAAGCTGGGTGCCGAGCCTGGAGACAGGCTCGTTCCCGCGACCCGCACGGGTGAGCATCTCCTCGGCGCGGGGCACCGTCGCCAGCAGTCTGTCGCGCTCGGCCATGGCCCGTCCGCGGCGCTTGCGGGCGATGAGCTTCCTGACGTGCTCGGGATCGCAGATCCTCTTCTGGCGGTCAAAGGAACGCGGATGGCAGGCGACCTCGCTCGTGCCATCGAGGATGCGCACCGTGGTACGGCCGGCGACGAGGGTGAGCCTGGCCGTGGCGCAGTCAGGGGGAACGCTATAGTCGTTGCTCTCGAAGCGGGCGAAGCACGTCCTGTCGATTCTCACCATCCGCACCTCGTCTGTCGGGAAGGCGGCATCCGGCAAGGGCACCAGCATCTCCTGTTCCCGGGCGAAGGCCTCGGCCACCGTCTGGGTGTCGTCATCGGGCCAGGGATAGCGTGCGGCCACGTCCCGGCACCAGGCCGCCGCAGCGGCGTTGAGCTCCGCCAGCGGAGCGGACGTCGAGCGTCCGGCGAGGAAGCTGGTGCGGGCAAAGCCGATTCTCCTCTCGACCCTGGCTTTTTCCTGGGGACTGCGGGGCCAGGCGGCCCGGGGCTCGAAAGCGTAGTGCCTGGCCAGCGCGAGAAGGGTGTCATGGAAGGTGACCGCCATGCCGCGGCGGCTCACCACGGCGCTCTTGAGATTGTCGTAGAGCAGGATCCTCGGAATCCCGTTGAAGGCCTGGAAGGCCTCCACATGACCCTGCAGGAAGCTGCTCATGCGGGCGTTGTAGAAGAGGCTCAGATGCACCTGGCGGGAGTAGCTCAGGGTCACCAGAAGACCCATCAGACGGTGCGCGGCACGACCGACCTGCACACGCCCGAAGTCGGCCCAGTCCACCTGGGCCTGCTCGGCGGCAAGAAAGCGCAGCCGCATCGCCGGCTCCGGCCTCTTGACGGGTCTCAGGGCGAGAGCCCGCAGACTGTGACGGAAGTGATCCTCCCCGCCTCGGTAGCCCCGCGCCACGACTTGCCCGTAAAGCGTGCTGGCCGGCAGGTCGGGGGCCTTCTCGAACTGCTCGGTGATGAAGGGCACAAAGACATCGATGAGCTTCGCACGACGCCGGGGCGCTTGCCCGGCGTCCCGCAAGGCCCGCGTCACCGTGCTGTGATGAACGCCGCAGTGCCGCGCAATGGTGCCCACCGGCCAGCCTTCGGCCCGTGACAGACGCACGATCGTCGCCCGCGTCTCCTCGTCGATCGCCATGTCATCGTCTCCCCTGCCTGCCCGTTGGCGCTCATCACCCATCGTCCGTCACAAAACGCCCGCAGACCCGACCGCAGACGACGCATCGAAGGGGCTCTCGAGAACGAGCGCGCACCGGCAACACCCATACAAGGGGGTGCCGCGGCACGTCGGAAGAGTGATCCGTGACGGTTTTTTCACGCACCGCCGACGACACTGTGGAGAAAGCCTCCCCCACAGCCGCTCCCGCGGCCCCGCCCAGCACCGCCGCGCGCTCCCGCCGCACCCGCCCGAGCCGGAAGCGGCGTTGCCGTTCCCGGCCATTCCTGCGGCCCGCAGGCGTGCGCGCATAACGGCGCCTCGCAGCACGCCTGTTCTCACAGCGTGCCTGCTCGCTGCAGGACCTGGAGCAATACCGATGACCCCGGTCGCACGACCGGCAGATCACCACCTGTGTGCGACACCGCCGACACACGAACAGACGCCCCGTGACACACAACCAGCTTCTCGGAAGCGGGGTGGACCCGAACGCTCAAACACCCGATAGTGCACGCACAGACCGGCCCACACGACCGGTTCGTTCAGGTGCGGTGCCGGACGTTCCACTGACCATGGTGCCGGCACCGCATCGCTTCTTCTTTCCATGCCACTGTGACACCACCTGGCACGAACGCGCCATGAGACCTCGGGCAACGCCAGGCCATCGCAACCGGCGTGCCGTCTCAGGAAGGACAGACGTGGCCGCTCAGCATCCCCGCGCCAGAACCGGCATCACCAGACGCTCACCAGGGAGACCCCGCCCTGAGTGCCGGCAACACAGGCGCCATCAACACCAGGAACCCTCATCGACAACAGGACCCGACAATGGGGAAAAAACGACGAACACCCCCCAAAGCGCAGCCTGTCGCCAGAATCCCGCGGTTCTAAACCGCCACCGACACTAGGCGCTGGCGCATGTCGCGCCCTCGCATTTGCGGGAGATCATTCCGCAGTCCGGCACCGACGGCAGTGCAACGCAACTCGTGATCGGTGTCGGCACCGGATTCAACGTGGCAGTGGTTCACCGCCTTGCGTCGGGACCCTGCGTGGCCGCAGCCGAAGCCGGTCACGTCACCATGCCTGTCAGCAGCGAAGCCGACCTCCGTCTTGCACGGTTCATCGAGGCAAGAAACGGGTTCGCCGATGTCGAGGAGGTCGTTTCAGGGCGCGGGATCGAGACCATTCACGCCTGGCTGGGGCAGCCGGAGAAGGTGACTTCGCGCATGGCCGCCAGCGACATCGTGCACGCACTTGCCGTCGGCGATCCGCGCGCCGAAGCGGCAGGGCGTGTCTTCGTTCGCATGCTCGGGGTGACCACCGGCAACATCGCTCTCACCACATTGCCGTTTGGCGGCATATTCCTTTCGGGCAGCGTGTCTCGCGCCATCGCTCCCTATCTGCATGATTTCGGATTTGCCGAGGCATTCCGGGACAAGGGCCGCTTCAGCGGTTTCATGGAGGGTTTCGGCGTCTCGGTGATCGAGGACGAGTACGTCGCACTGACCGGGTGCGCGAGCCATCTCGCTTCCTTCCCATGACCGCCTGTCGCGGTCAGCGCGTTGACGATCCCCGCCTGCGGCGGCCCGCGCACACGCAAGGAGCCTGTCTGTCGCCCACCCCGGGATCCGCGCGAAGGAGGGCGCGATCGTGCCGCCGCGCGAGAAGCACGACGCGGATCCCCTGCCCGTGGTCGCCGTCTCGGCCGCCAAGACCAATGTCACCGACGGCGGCGAGGCGCTGCACGGGCACAGGTTCAGGTGGACGATTGAGACCCGGTTCCGCACGCTGAAAAGCGGGACTCGCGTCAAGGGCCGGAGGCTGACCACACCGATGACCTGAAGAAGTGCCTTGCCTTCGATGCGATAACCGCGTCCAGGTCGCCGACATCACCGTGCTCGCGCACGAGCGCCCCGCAACGCCCGCAACCGAGACGCTCCCGGCAGAGGACATGGACCTGCTGCACACGCTGCTGGAAGCGCAGGGCCACCGGGATGTCGTGCGCCTGCCTGACGGCACGCCACCCGACACACGCGCCGTCGTCATCGACATCGGACGCCTTGTCGGTGCCCGTCCATCGCCCAGGCAGCCCCTGCCCGGGGCCAGATAAGGTCTGGCAGGGGCAGATAAGGCTCAACGGGGCAGTCCAGGGCGCGACTCCCTGGGCGAGAAAAAGCAGGAATGAACCACGACATCAAGTGTGGGACGTTGATAAGGGGAGTGACGGCTTCGTCGGGTCGCCCTGCTGCGGAACGCTGTCGTTCGGCGCCGCTCTCTCGATCGCGGCGCGGGTGGCGGCGGCGTGCTGATCCGCGGTCTGTGAAGGCGCAGGCGGCAGTGATGATGATCAGGCGCGAGTGGGCGTGACGGCTGCTGCGTGCGGCACGGTAGATGCTGGCAGGATCAAGCGGGTCGTAGCTATAGACCCCGTACGGTGGCGTCCCCAAGGGGACGCGAACAATCTCGGTCAGTCTGATAGTGCGCCGGTTTCATGGTCCCATGATACCGGCGCGGGTGGCGGGGAGCAATCCCTCCACGGCTCACGACGGAACCCGGCGACGCGCCAATCGCAGGGGGTGCCGCAAGAGCAGCGCAGTTCTTCAAAGGAAAACAGCCTCCGCCTGCAAGTGCGGAGGCTGTTCACGATGATACCTGAAGGACCAACCAAATGAGAATGAGGTCGGTTATCAAGAAAAGCGCAGCGTGCGCCCTTGATAACCCCCTGGTCCTTCCGGTGTCAACCCTCCTGCGACGATTGTCGCGCGGCGACTCCCCCTGGCAGCGCAGGGGCGTGTCAGATGACCACACAGGAACCCTCCACTCTCGCGTTGTGCCGGACCCTTCCGGGTCTGCGCAGCCTCAACCCGCAGTCGATGGCCAGCCGTCTGACAGGCAACGCCTTCGAGGGCCTGCCCGCCGGGGTCACCCGGTCCGATCTGATGTGGTCCCTCGAACGCGGCGGCTCAGCCTGCGGCCTCTCGCCCGCCGAGGTGCGGCGTCTGCTCTATCTGGTGCGCCACACCGCCGAGATCGACTGGCAGGGCGATGAGGCCATGCCCGTCGTCTGGGTGTCGGTGACGCGCATGGCCAGTGATCTCGGCGTCAGTCGCCAGCGCATCGCGGCGGTCGAGCGGCGGCTCGCGGAGACCGGCTGGCTCAGCCACCGTGATGCCCCGGACAGGCGGCGGCGGGGGATGCGGGATCCGCTGACCGGCCGGATCGTCGGCGGCAAGGCCTGGGGCGTCGAGCTGGGCGCCCTGGGCGCCCGGTACGGCGAGCTGGCAGCGGCCGCGGGGCAGCGCGATGCGGACTGGGCCGCCCGGTGCGATCTCAGACGGTCGTCCGCGGCGCTGCGCTGCGAGATCCGGCGGCTTCATGCCGCACTCGGCGGCGGGGTGGTGGCCGGCGACTCACCCGCAGAGGCCCTGCCGGAGGGCGCGCCGCCGGCGGCGCTCGGCGACGAGAATGTCGCCCTGCAGGCGCTGCGCGATCGCCTGGCGGAGCGCCTTGCGGCGCCGGCGGCACACGCGCTGGCCGACGACGGGGTCATCGACGCCGGCGGTGACCTTGTGACGGATCCCGCAGACCCGGATGCCGCAGACCAGGATGCCGCGCCGCCGGCTCTCCCGGCGGGTGATGGCGAGGCGGAACAGGATGGATGGCGGGCGGCTGACGAGTCCGCATGCAACGCGGTGCCGCCCGATCGCTCGCCGGCGGCGCCCGCGCCGGCGGTGGGCGGGGAACCCGCAGGTTCCCTGAGGGGAACGCAAGGTTTCCCCTCGGGGAAACAAAACATTCCCCCCATACTAATACAGAGAGAATCAACAGAAAAACCTTCAGGTAATCGCCCCGGTGACGAGATCGTCGACGCCGGCAACGGCGCTGCAGGTGCGCAAGCCGCCGAGCCGTGCCGCGCGGCCGGCGATGACGGGCCTGGACGGGGTGAATGGCGGGCGGCTGACGATCCCGCCGACTGTGGTGTGCGGTGGCTGACGCCGGATCGCGTGGCGGCCGTCGCCTCGCCGCGCTTCCGGGAGCTGCAGGCACATGGTGCCGCCGGCGAAGGCGGCCTGGGCGGGGAGATGAACGCCGGCTGGCTCGCTGTTCTGGCGGCGGCCGATGTCCGGCGGTGCGAGCTCGGCATCCACGACGGCGCCTGGCGGGCGGTGGTCCGGGCGCTGGGCTGGGCGGGTGCTGCCGTCCTCGTCGCCGTCATCGACGGGCGCTGCCAGGAGCGGGCGTCCTTCGTCTGGAGCCCGCCGGCCTTTGCCGTGGCCTGCGGCAAGCGCGGCGTGACGGGCGACCTGCATCTGCACAGGTCGGTCTGGGGCCTCGAGACGCGGCGGCGGGTGCGGCGGGCCCGCCCTGTCGGCGAGGGTGTCGACCCCGCCCGCCTGGCCCGCGGGATCAGGCGATGACGGGCGCTGCGGCCTCAGGCACCGTGCGGCCTGCGGATGTCCTCGACGCCGAGGGCGTAGACAGCCGGCGGCGAGAGCGTCGCCGTGACCGTGAGGTGGCGGCGCTCGCCGTCGCGCCAGGCGACAGCGATGCGCTCGATGACCTGCTGCAGCAGGCGCGCATGCGGCGAGTCCGCTTCGTGGTGCTCGTCGGCGTGCCGTCGCGCGGCGGTGGCGATGCGGGCGTGTGCCGTGGCGGCGATGGCGTCGACGGACATCCCGACTGCGGGGAGCACGAGAGCGTCCCGTGCCACGGCGATGCGTGCGGTGAGCGCCTTGAACTCGCCCTCCGGAATCGCGAGTGCCCTGACGGCGCGGCGCTGGTCTGGCTGGGCGGCGGCCGTGTCGACGAGACCGGCAGCGGAGCGCATCAGGGAGGAGAGCGCCTGTTCCATGGCGTCGAGGCCCTCGCTCAGACGCATGCCGCGCATGCGTCGGCTCTCCGCTTCCGTCGACACCGCGGCGTGAACGGGCGTCGCGTTGCGGGGCGAGGCCAGAAGGCGGGTGATCTCGCTGATGACATCGGCGCGTCGGAACAGGTGGCGCTGCGTGCAGGTGCGCGTCGTCCGCCATGTCTGACAGACCAGATAGCCGGTGGACGAGGTTGTCACCCGTGCGCCGCAGGCGCTGCACCAGGTCCTGCCGGACGTGATGTAGTGGGCGGCTTTTCTCGGCGCGGCGGTGCAGGTTTTCGGTGGCCGGCCGGGCCGCTTTCTCTTGATCATCGCCTGCACCGCGTCCCACTGACTGCCCGGGACGATCGCCATCGACGGCGCCTCGACGATCTTCCACTCCGTTTCGGGCTGCCGATGGCTTTCGCGGAGACCGGTGATCGGGTTGCGGACGTTCTTCTCGCGGCCGAACACGATGCGGCCGCGGTAGATGGGGTTGCGCAGGATGCCGTTGGACCGGGACGCTGTCCCGACGAGCGTGGAGGCGTGCCATCGCGACCCCCTGGGCGACGGCACGCCATCGGCGTTGAGATCGCGGGCGATCTCGCGATACGACCTGCCGGCCGCGGCCTCGTCGAAGATCCGGCGGACGATGGTGGCCTCGGCCTCGTTGATGGCGCGGCGCCCGCCGGCGCCGGTGGTCGGGACCACGTCGTAGCCGTAGCGGTGTCCCCCGGGGATGCCCCCGTTGTCGATCGCGGCGCGCTGGCCGCGGCGGGTCTTGAACGACAGATCCTTGAGATAGAGCGCGTTCATCGTTCCCTTGAGGCCGACGTAGAGTTCATTGATGCGGCCTTCCGTGACGGAAACGAGGTCGACTCCGTGGTAGGCCAGCCGCTGGTAGATGGTGGCGACATCGGCCTGGTCGCGGCTGACCCGCGAGAGATCCTCGATCAGGACGGCCTGGAAGTCGCCGGCGGCGGCAGCCTCGAGGAGCGCCTGAATCGCCGGGCGGTGGAGCATGGCGGCGCCGGTGATGGCCCGGTCGGCGAATTCCTCGACGACCGTGGCGCCGTGATGGCGGGCAGCCTCCCGGCACAGATCGATCTGTGCGGGAACGGAACGGTGCTGCGCCTTGGTGGAATGACGGGCGTAGAGGGCGACGCTTCGGCCCTGGATGTCGATCACCGGGAAACCTCGATGGTGCGGAATGGTGCGGCCGCGTCCGGCCGGGTGTGGACAGGGCGCCGGTGTTTCCCTCTCCACGCAGTGCAGGCCCCTTATAGCGTGTCGGCAGGCGCTGTGCGAGGGGTGACGCGGGGCCGCCGCACATTCCCGCCTTCCGATTCTTCGCAATCCGACAACGGCCAAGGAGGTGCCGTCATGATCGTCTCGTTCCTCAACCAGAAGGGCGGCGTCGGCAAGACGACGCTGGCCGTTCACGTGGCGAGTGCCTGCGCTCTCGCCGGGCACAGGGTGGTGGTGGTGGACGCCGACCCCCAGGGCTCGGCTCTCGACTGGCTCGCGTCCCGCGGTCCCGAACCCCTGTTTCCGGTCATCGCCATGCCGCGGGCTGTGCTGCATCGTCAGGTGGCGGATATCGGCGCAGGGTATGACCTCGTGGTCATCGACGGCCCGCCTTCGCTGACCGACATCGCCCGCTCGGCGATGGTGGCAAGCGACCTCGTGCTGATTCCCGTGACGCCGTCGCCCTACGACGTCTGGGCGGCGGGCGCGCTCGTCGGCCTGGTCGACGAGGTGCGGATCACGCGTCCGCACCTCGCGGCGCACTTCGTGATCTCGCGCAAGATCGTCGGCACGGCGATCGGCCGGGATGTCGAGGCCGCCCTTGCTGGCTGGCCTTCGGTGCCGGTGCTGGCGGCGCGTGTCTCCCAGCGGATCGTCTTCGCGGAAACCGCCGCACGCGGGTCCACGGCCATCGAGGAGTGCCGCGATCGCAAGGCTGCGGGCGAGATCGAGGGTCTGCGTGATGCCGTCCTCGCGGCGGCCTTCTCCGGGAGGGCGGCGGCATGAGCGGCAAGATCGTCGACATCCCCGCCCTCCCCGGACGTGACGAGGCGGCGCGGGCCGAGGATGCCTGGGTGCGCGGACGATCGCGCGCCGGGCCCGGCGGGGCGCTGAAGCGCCTCACGGTCGAGGTCGATGCGGGTCTGCACCGGCGGCTCAGGGTGCTGGCCGCGATGCAGGGCTGCACCATGGCGGCGGTCGTGCGCGGACTGATCGACGGCGCCTGCCCCGAGTGAGTGTGGAGGGTCTTCGCGCCGTCGCATTTTTACATTTGCGCATTTGCGACTTTTCGCATTTGCGCATTGTCGCAACAGCAAGGGAGGGAGACGATGACACAGAGTCCGTCGATGAACCTGGCGCCGATTGCGCTGCAGGTCTGGGACATGAAGTACCGGGCGCCCGGCGACGCCACCATCCAGGCGACATGGAAACGCGTCGCCCGGGCGCTGGCACTGGCCGAGGACGAGGACACGCGCGCCGAGCGGGCGGCGGAGTTCGAGGCGGCGCTCAAGGGCTTCCGCTTTCTGCCCGCCGGCCGGATCGTCGCCGGCGCCGGGACCGGGCGCAACGTCACCCTCTTCAACTGCTTCGTCATGGGGACCATTCCCGACGACATGGGCGGGATCTTCGCCCACCTGAAGGAGGCGGCGCTCACCATGCAGGCCGGTGGCGGGATCGGCTACGACTTCTCGACCCTGCGTCCCAGGGGCGCGCCGGTGGTGGGTGTCGGCGCCGACGCCTCCGGGCCGCTCACCTTCATGGATGTCTGGGATTCGATGTGCCGCACCATCATGAGTGCCGGCTCGCGGCGCGGCGCCATGATGGCGACGATGCGGTGCGATCATCCGGACATTGCGGCCTTCATCGACGCCAAGCAGGAGGCCGGGCGGCTGCGCATGTTCAACCTCTCCGTGCTCGTGACGGACGCCTTCATGGCGGCGGTCGAGGCCGACGACGCCTGGGAACTCACCTTCGGCGGGCGCACCTGGGCGACCGTCCCGGCCCGTGAGCTGTGGGACCGGATCATGCGCGGCACCTATGCCTGCGCCGAGCCCGGCGTCATCTTCATCGACCGCATCAACCGGCGCAACAACCTGCATTACTGCGAGACCATCGCGGCCACGAACCCCTGCGGCGAGCAGCCGCTGCCGCCGTACGGCGCCTGCCTTCTGGGCTCCATCAACCTGACACGGTTCATTGCCGATCCCTTCGGCGACGGGGCGCGCTTCGACGAGGGTGCGTTCGACGCCACGGTCGAGGCGGCGGTGCGGATGATGGACAATGTCGTCGACGTCTCCCGCTTCCCTCTCGAGGAGCAGCGCCGGGAGGCGGTGGCCAAGCGGCGCATCGGTCTCGGGATCACCGGGCTCGCCGACGCCCTCATCATGATGAAGGCGACCTACGGCGACGAACGATCGCTCGAGCTGGCCGGGACCTGGCTGGCGCGGCTGCGGCGGAAGGCCTACCTCGCCTCGATCCGCCTGGCGAAGGAGAAGGGGCCTTTCCCCCTGTGGGACGCCGATGCCTGGTGTGCCGGCGAAAGCGTCGGTGCGCTTGACGACGATGTCCGCGATGCGGCGCGGCGGTGCGGCATCCGCAACGCATTGCTGACCTCGATCGCGCCGACCGGCACCATCTCTCTCTTCGCCAACAACATCTCGTCTGGCCTCGAGCCGGTCTTCGCCTTCTCCTACACGAGGAACGTGCTGATGCCCGACGGCACCAGGAAGAGCGAGGAGGTGACGGACTACGCGGTACGGCTGTGGCGGCGGCTCAAGGGGCCGGACGCTCCGCTGCCCGACTACTTCGTCGATGCGCAGGTCCTCAAGCCGGCCGATCACGTGCGCATGCAGGCGGTGGTGCAGAGGTACATCGACAGCTCGATCTCGAAGACCATCAACGTTCCGGAGGACATCCCCTTCGATGCCTTCAAGGATGTCTACCTCGAGGCCTACCGGCTGGGATGCAAGGGGTGCACCACCTACCGGCCGAACGACGTCACCGGCGCCGTGCTGGAGACCGGTGCGAAGGAGGAGGCGGAGCCGGCGCTGCCGCTTGAGGATCAGCCGTCCGGGACCGTCGACGATCCGCTGGAGACGGGTGGCGTCGTTCACCTCACCCGCCCCCTCGACAGGCCGGAGGTGCTGCCGGGCCAGACCTACAAGTTGCGCTGGCCGGAGAGCGACCATGCGATCTATCTCACCGTCAACGATGTCATCAGGGATGCGCGTCGCGCGCCCTTCGAGATCTTCATCAACTCGAAGAACATGGACCACTACGCCTGGACGCTGGGTCTCACGCGGATGATCTCGGCGGTGTTCCGCCGGGGCGGCGATGTCAGCTTCGTCGTCGACGAACTGAAGGCGGTGTTCGATCCGCGGGGCGGGTCCTGGATGGACGGCCGCTATGTGCCGTCGCTGCTGGCCGCCATCGGTGAGGTGCTCGAGACCCACATGAAGAGGATCGGCTTCATGCGCGACGACGACGCACCGGCCCTTGCCGCGGCAGCGCAGCCGGAGGCCGTTGCCATGGGCGGGTCCGGACGACGCAGGGTGCCGGCGACGTGCCCGAAGTGCAGCCAGCCGGCGCTGATCCACCAGGAGGGTTGCGCGACATGCACTTCCTGCGGCTACTCGCAGTGCGGATAACCGGAGGGCAGCCATGACGGACGACACGAAGACAGGCGCCGACAAGAAAGACGATTCGGCGCAGACGCAATCCAGACGGCGGCCCTGGAACACGTGGCGCTGTCCGCCGGGACTGTGGAGACGGTGGCGGGCGGCGCTGCCGGAAGGCTCCGATCCGGTCGTCACGATGATGCTGCGGGTGAAGGGTCTGGTGCGCAACGCCGAGCGTCAGGCGGGCCAGGATGTGCGGATGACATCCTGGGTGCTGCCCGCCGGGCTGGCGGACCGGATCGCGGAGGCCGCCGAGCGGGACGACATGTCGCCATCCGAATGGGCGGCCATCGTCCTGGCCCGCGCCCTCGATCACTCTCCGGACGGCGCATGACGATGGCGGCGCGGATGACCCGGGACGGCACGGTGGGTGGCGATGCGTTGACACCCGCTGCCGGCGTGGCCGGGCTGCGCTCCCTGGCCCGCCTGGCGCTTGTCATGGCGGCGAGTGCGGGCGGCGTCGAGGCCGCTGCAGACGATCTCCCGATGGCGATCGACACGCCCGAGGCGCGGGTGATCAACGTCGCCCTCGACAGGGACGGCATGCGCGCCCGCGGCTTTGTCGTCGGTGGCGGCGAGCCCTGGCGGCTCGGCGTCGTGGTCGTCTGCGAGAAGGCGACAGGGCGGATCGAGGGTCATCTTTCCTTCGGGCCTTTCCCGGCTGACCGACCGGTCCAGGCGGCGGTGCGGCGGACGGACGGCACGGTCGAGCGCTTCGGGCAGGTGGTGGTGACGGAACATGGCGGGCGAAGCGGATTCCATTCTCCCGTCATCAGGGGCCGGGACGACGTGCTGCGGCTGATGACGGCGGCGTTCCGCGAGGGATCGCTGATTTCGAACGGCCGGCGGTCGGTGTGGAACCGGATCCCGGCGGCCGGCAACGCCCGTGCCAGGGACGACATTCTGACATGCGCCGGGTGAGTTTCCGGCGGAAAGGACGACGATGATGAAGATGACGCTCTACCTCGCCAACCCGTTCGGCTTCTCTTCCCTCGCCGCGGCCGGGTCGCTGGCTCCCCTCGTCGCGACGCTCGAGTCTCTGGGTGCGGCGGTCTGGGAGCCCTTCACGACGGGCGATGCGGACGATCCGGGTGCGCCGGCCTGGGCCTGGCGGACCGCCCAGACAAACGTCAACGCCGTGCGCCACGCCGACGGCGTCTTCGCCGTGGTCAACGGCTGTCCTCCCGACGAGGGCGTGATGGTCGAGGTCGGCCTGGCGATCGCCTGGAAGAAGCCTCTCTTTCTGTTCCGCGACGACTTTCGCCGCTGTTCGGACAGCGACGACTATCCGCTCAACCTGATGGTCTTCGCCGGCTACCCGGCCGACGCCTGGCACAGCTGCTGGTACCGCCACCTCGACGAGGTCGCGGATCCGACGCGCGGTGTCGTGCGCTGGCTCGCCGGCGACAGCACCCCTCTCGTCGAGCCGGAGGCGGATGTGGCCATGGCGTCGGCATCGCCCGTCATGGCGGCGGTGCGCGGTCGCTCGCCGGTGTGATGCCGGTGCTGTAGTCTGGCGCCGACAGCACCGGACCCCTTCAAGGAGTGCCTGGACATGGACGATGCGGACGAGGACAGAGATGAGAGAGAGGCCGGCGGCGCGGCGACCGATGCGGCGCATGCGATGACCGTGGCCGAGGAGGACGCATGGCTCGCCGGGCTGGGCTTTGTCATCGCCAGCGGGCCGGAAGACGGCGAGGAGGGCGAGCGCTGGTTCCTCTGCGATGTCGGCAACGGTGTGCCGATCGGTGCGGGCTTTCCGTCACGCGCGGATGCCGTCGCCGCGGCGCGGCTCCACAAGGAGTGGCACGATGCCGAGGTCCGTCTGCAGGAGGAGATCCGCGCCGAGTTCGGCAGCCGCCGGGACGATGGCTGACGTCAGACGAGCGTTCCGGGCGCGTCGCCGCTTGCAGGCGCGGCGGGCGGCGGCGGTTGCGTTGACGTGCGCGCCGCCTTCTTCGCGGGCTTCTTCTTCGCCGCCGGCGCTTCCTTGCCGGCGCGGATGTTGGCGATGGCGGTCTTCAGTCCCGTGATGCCGCGCGCCTCGAGGCTTTCGCTGATCTGATCGTCCGTGGCGCCGCGCTTGATGGCGGCGCGGATCGCCGGCGTGAGCCGGTCGAGAACCTCCTCGCGCGTGATGGTCGGTGGCTCGATGGCGGCCAGGTCGGCCTCGATCGACGGGATGTCGAGGTGTGCCTCGATGAATGTGCGCGCCATGGCGGCTGCCCCTTTCTTTTGTTCGCTTTCCCCTTCATGCGCCGGGCAACCCGGCGCCGTCAACACCGATGGCGACGGGACGATCGGCACAGGGCGCCCGCGGGCGTTGACCGGCCGGCCGATGAGCCTTCCGCCCTTGCCATGGAGACCGCCAACACCTCCCACCTCCTCAGGACGAGCACCCTCAACCAGCTTCGGCCGGCACCGGGCTTGACAGCCCGCGATCCCGGTCTACCCTCGTGTCATGACCACCCACATGCTTCACACCTGTTCACTAAAAGTGAGACGTCTGGCACAACGTGACGCACAAACCCCCAAAACCCTAGTCGCCAGACCGCCACAAACCCTAGTCAATCGCCAAAAAATGCCCACACTCCGCCCCTTGCCACCCTCGCGTTGCCGCGAGGCCTGAGCCGGAACGAACGCCGTGGTCGCCACCGTCAACGGCATGGCCGCCGACACCTACTATCTGTCGTCCCAGAAGACGTGGCGGCATGGCGAATCGGCGGGCGATGCCGGTCAACCGGACGCGTTGCCCGGTCTCCCGGCCGGCGACGAGACCTCGCGCCGCCCCGGAGCGCCTGGTTCCCCGGCGTCACCTGGTGGCGGTTCCGGCGGGGCGCAGTACTACCAGGGCGGCGAGGAACCGGATGGCGTGTGGTGGAACCCGCACGGCATGCTGGGCCTCGAGGACCGCGGCACGGTCGGAACGCTGGAGTTCCGCCGTCTCTACGCCGGCTTCGATCCCGCGACCGGCGAAGGCCTGACCCGCAACGCCGGCGCCGAGACGCGCTCGCCGGGTCTCGACATGACGTTCTCGGCCGACAAGACCGTCTCCGCCTTGTGGGCGATCGCCGACGACGAGACGCGCGCCGCGATCGAGGAGGCGCACAACGAGGCGGCGCGCACGGCGCTCGACATGATCGTCGCCGAGCACTGCGCCTGGACGAGGCGGCGGCCGAAGGGCGGCGATATCGTCTTCGAGAAGGCGAAGCTCTGCGGCGCCATGTTCCAGCACGGGACGTCGCGCGACGGCGATCCGCAGCTCCACACGCACTGCCTGATCTTCAACGTCGCGGTGGCCGACGACGGGGTCTTCCGGGCGCACTACCGCTCGCCCGTCTTCCGCTGGAAGAAGGCGGCGGGCGCGGTCTACCGCAACGCACTGGCGCGCGAACTGCAGGACCGGCTCGGGCTGATCGTCGAGCGCTACGGGCGCGACGACGCCTTCACCCGCATCGCCGGCGTTCCCGACGAACTGGTCGCGCAATGGTCGAAGCGGCGCAGGACGATCGCCGACATGGCGGAATCCCTGGGCTTCGCGACCGGCGCCAACGCTGCCGCCGCGGCCGGCATCAACAAGGCGACACGGAAGGCGAAGCGCGACGAACAGGGTGGCGAGATCCGGCACGCCGCGTGGGATCTCGAGGCAGCCGCGCACATCGGCAACCGGGCGCAGTTCGTCCAGGATCTCGTCGGCCAGGACATCGCGCTCGACGCCGACGACGTGGCGGCGGCCGTCGAGCGGGTGGTGAAGATCCCTGACGACGTCACCCACCACGAGGCGGTGTTCCGCCTGCCGGACGTCATCGAGCGGGCGATGAATGCGACCGCCGGCGTCTTCTCGCCGGGCGTCACCATGGCGACGGTCGGGCAGGTCATGGGCGACGACGAGGTCGTCGAGCTCGACAGGCCGCCGGTCTCGCTGGAGGCGAGCGCCGGCATGACCCACGCCCGCGTCTTCTCGACCGCCAGCCTGATCCGCAAGGAACACGAACTCGGCGCCATGGCATCGGCGCTGGCGGCCGACGGCAGCCTGGCCATCGATGCGGCAGCCATCGAGGCGAGGATCGGCGCACTCCACGCCGACGGCTATCCCATCTCCGACGAGCAGGCCGCGGCGATCCGCTACGGCGCCGGCGGTGGCAAGCTGGCGATCATCGAAGGGGCGGCGGGGAGCGGCAAGACGACGACGCTGAAGCCGATCACCGATCTTCTTCGGGAGGAAGGATGCACGGTGATCGCCACGGCCGTGGCCTGGCGCACCGCGGTGGCGCTGGGCACCGACTGCGGCGTCACACCCTTCAGCGTCGACCGCCTGCTGCGCCGCGCGGCGAAGGGCACGATGCACCTCGACGAGAAGACCGTCATCGTCGTCGACGAGGCCGGGATGCTCTCCGTGCCCCAGGCCTGGCAACTCCTGCGCCTTGCCAGGGAACACGGGTGCAAGGTGATCGCCGCCGGCGACACGCACCAGCACCAGCCCATCGGCGCCGGGCCTGGCTTGAGGCTGATGCGCGAAGCGGCGGGCGGCGTGCGCGTCGACGAGATCCGCCGCCAGAAGGTGGACGTCGAGGACATCCTCGTTCAGGCCCACGGCCAGGATCCGGCGGATGTCCGCTACGCACTCGGCATGATGAGTGCCGAAGACAGGCAGCAGGTCATCGACGACTACGAGGCGATGGCGAACAGGCCCGAGGTCAAGCCGTGGCAGATTCTCGTGTCGGAGGCGTTTCGCGACGGTCGGGCGGCGGAGGCGATCGATCTCCTCGCCGAACGCGACCGGTTCGTGCTCGGCCGCGACCTCGCGGCGACGCTCGACGAGCTCGTCGGCGACTGGGAACGCTGGCGCCTCGACAATCCGGAGGGCGTCGCCACCGTCATCGCGCGGACCCACGACGAGGTGCAGGTGCTCTCGCATCTCATGCGGGAGCGCGTGCTGGCGCGCGTCGAGGGGTCGGACAAGCGCGTGGTGGTGCGGGCGTGCGGCGCCCGCTCGCAGGCCCGCGAGAAGGATCTCGAGATCGCACGGGGCGATCTCCTGCGGATCGGCACTCTCGTGTGGGACAAGCGCCTCTTCAACGGCACGGTGGTCGAAGTGAAGGACATCGCCGTCCACGGCGCGGGCACCGAGCGCGAACGGGTCGAGGTCCAGGCGCGCAGCGAATACGGCGAGGACGTCTCGTTCTTCGTCGACGAACTCGTCGACTACTACGGCAACGTCCGCCTCGATCACGGCTATGCCATGACGGTGGCGAGCAGCCAGGGCCGCACCGTCGATGCGGCCTTCGTGCTCGCCGACGATCGCGCGCCCAGACCGACCATCTACCCGGCGGTGACGCGGCACCGGGAATACATGCGGCTCTACGTCAACCGGGCGCCGCTGGCGGAGGCGGTGCGCGAGAAGCGCTCGGAGGATCGCGCCGGCACGCCGGTCGCCGATCGCGAGATCGTGGCCCATCTCGCCTCGCGCTGGTCGCGCGAGGGCCAGAAGGAGGCGGCGACCGACTACATGTCCGCGGGCCGGCGCCATCACGCCGGCGACAAGGGCGCCGCTGCCTGGGCGGCGGCCAACGACAACGCCGAAGGCGGGCTGCGGCGGGTGGCGCGGGCGATCCGCGACACGGCGGATCGCTGGCGCTACGGCGCCCGGGTGTCGGCTGTCGCCGGGGAGATCCGGGATCTCGAGGACGCGTACCGCGCGCTGGTCGAACGCCAGGTTGCGGTGGCCGCCGGCGGCACCGTGCCGATCGAGCCGTTCGAGAACATCGCCCGCGACCAGGCCGACGTGGTGCGGCGCATGGCGCCGTTCTCCGGTTCGCCTGGCCGCTGGCGGGCGCTGTGGCGCACCTCGGGCGCCATGGATGTCGCGGAGGTGGAGGCCTTCAGGAACCGCCACGAAGAGATCCGGGACTGGATCGGCGGCGTCCGGCGGGGCCGGGCAAGGGCGGCGGCGGGCGCGGCGAAGAGCCGGAACGAATCACAAACAGCGCGGGCGGCTGCGGCGCAGACCGCCGGGACCCGCGCGGCGGAAGGGGGAGATGGACGCATGGCGATGTCGGAAGAGTTGGTGCGCGAGCGTCTGGTGGGAAGCTGCCAGGCGCAGTTGCAGGATCGCTACCGGTGGCTCGTCGAGGGCCAGGAGGGCCTCGACGAGCTGCGGGCACGGTCCGCCGAGGCGCTGGTCGGCTGGCCGGCGGACGAAGACGAGGGCGAGGCGGCGGTCCTTGCCTTCCTCGGCGAGTACCGCGCGGCGATGGCGGCGTGGCGGGCGGCGCGGGCCGTGGTGGAAACCGCCCGCCGTCTCGACGAGGACCCGGTGGCGGCACACGACCTCACGCGTCTGCTCGATGCGATCGACGGCGGTGACGGTCATGTCTGGCACGACGAGACGCTGCGCATCGTCGGCTCCAGCCTCATTGCTCAACAGGTGATGGACGAGCCGGAGGCGTGGTTGACTGCCCTGCGGGAGCGGGCGGCGGCGGTGCGGAAGGGTGCTGCCGTGGCGGTCGAGCCGGAGCGCGAGACGATCGTCGAGAGGGACGAGGAGTCTGTCCGGCGCGGCGCGGTGGTCGTCGAAAAAGACACCGGGGCCGTCCGGACTCGCGAGGCGCCGCCGCCGGCGCCGCGGCCGGTGTCGGGCGGAATCGATGACAGCACGCCGCGGCCGGCGCCGGTCGCACGGCCGGCACGGCGGCGGGATCTCCCCGGCGTCAAGGAGGTGGCACGCATGCTCGGCGACAGGGCCGAGGAGGTGTGCCGGGCCTACCTGCCGGGCGGGAAGCGCCAGGGCGACTACTGGAAGGTCGGCAACGTCCGTGGCGAGCCGGGCGAGTCGCTGTGGGTCCTCCTCACCGGCCCCAACGCCGGAAAGTGGGAGGACCCGGCGACCGGTGAAGGGGGCGACCTGGTCCATCTCATCAAGGCCGTGCGGGGTCTGCCCGACATCGCCGCCACGCTGCCGGAGGCGAGCTCCTTCCTCGGCGGCGAGAGCGTCGTCGCCATGGTGCGCCCGTCGGCGCACGGCGAGGCGCATGCGCGCGAGGGCGAGGCCCATGCCCAGGCGCGGCGCGGCAAGGCGGCGGCGACCTGGAACAAGTGCCGCTCCCTGCCGCGGGGCGAACAGGCGCCGGGCGTCGTGTACCTCCTCCGGCGCAAGATTGCGGTCGAGAAGGCCTCGAGCCTGCGCTGCTCGGCGCGGCTACCCACAAGGAACGACGCTGGCGAGCTCGTGCGGATGCCGGCCCTGGTGGCGCGGATCGAGACCTGGGACGGCGCCTTTCGCGGCATCCAGCGGATCTTCCTCAAGAACAACGGCGAGAAGGCGGATCTGGCCGGTGGTGCGAAGAAGCACCAGGGAGCCCTTGGCGAGGGCGGCGTGTGGTTCGGCAACCGGAAGGCGCAGCGGGTCGTGATGACCGAGGGCGTCGAGGACGCCCTTGCCGCCATCACCGCGCTGCCGCCGGACGCGCTCGATACTCTCGCCGTCGTGGCGAGTGCCGGCGCGGGGCGGCTGCACCGCGTCGCGCTGCCGCCGACCGCAAGGGAGGTGGTGCTGCTGCAGGACCCCGGCAAGACCGGACAGGAGACCTTCGAGGTCCTGCGCGCGCGTCACGAGGCAGAGGGCCTGCGGGTGCGGGCGATCCGCCAGGACATGGATGTGAACGACGCCCTGATCGCCGACCGGCAGGCGCTCGGGCGGCTCCTGGCGCCGCTGGCCGATCCGCAGACGGCCGCTCACCACAGCGCCCTGCCGGCGGCGGACGACATCGAGGATCTCCTGGGGCGCGCCGGTCGCTGGCGCGCTGCGGCCGCGCGCGGCGGGTGGGCCGCGGCCGACATCCATGCCATGGGCGCCGACCTCGAGCGGGCACGGAACCTGCTCTCCCGGGACGGTGCCGTGGGCGGCGACGAGAGAACGATGCTGGCCGCCTTTGCCGACGATGCGGGCCGCGCCCGCGCCGTCATGCGCATGGCGGCGGGCCTCGTTGAGGGCGTCGAGGACCTCATGCGCCAGCGCGCCGGGATTCTCGAGCGCGTCACCGGTGAACGCGACGCCCTCGCGGCGGAGCGGCGCTTCTTCTCCGATGTGGGCAACCATGCGCACCTTGACGGCTGGAGCGAGCGGGCCGGACGGGCGGTGAGCGTGATGAAGACCCTGGAGGGCGCGCAGACAGCCGCATGGGGCGATGCCATGCTCGCGACGCTCGCCAGGCGGGTGCCGCAGGACGCGAGGGCGACACCGAGCGCCAATGCGCGGTACTATCTGATCGGCCAGTGCCGGCGGATCACCGAGACCCTCGCGCGCGACGAGCGCCAGCGGCGGGCTGCCGCCGGCGAGGCGCTCGCCCAGGACAACGACATGCGGCGCGGGCAGGGATTCGCGCGGAGCATGTCATGACGACACGACCATGAGGAGACGTTGGGATGGATGAATTTCACGAGATCGCGGACGGACGCCGGGTCAGGGCCGGCACGAAGGTCGAGTTCCGGGAAGACGGCGTTGCGGTCGGCTGGGGCGCGGTGCGCACGCTGCTCCCCGACCGGCAGGTGCTGATCGACCGTCTCGACACGGAGGACTCGTATCCGTGCGATGCCGAGCTCGGCGAGGGCGCGATCTACGTCGACGACTGGTCGCCGCGGATCGGCGAGCTCCAGGCGGAGCGGTGGCGGCAGGCGTGGCGGCCGGCGGATGTCGATGCGTGGCCGATCGGCGAGGGCGGGGAGGTCAGGGTCGGCACGAAAGTCGAGGTCTGGGATGGTGGCACGGCGCATGGCGAGGATCTCGACTGGGGCGAGGTGACCCAGGTGCTGACCAACCGCACGGTGGCCGTCCACTGGTACGCCGACGGGGAAACGGCGATTTGCGACGTCGATGAGATCAGCGACCTGATCGTCGACGACTGGGGTCCGGAGATCGTCACGATGATGCTGCGCAAGCGGGCTCAGGATGGGCGGTGATGGCCAGACCTGACATTCATGCCGAGATCACGGCGTCCATCGTCGCCCAGCTGCGCCAGGGCATCCGGCCCTGGCTGAGACCGTGGGACGATCCCGACAAGGGGGCGGTGCAGGGCGTGGGCGTGCCGCTGCGCGACACCGGCGAGCCCTACAGCGGCATCAACGTCATTGTCCTGTGGGCGGCGGCGCAGGCCAAGGGGTACACGAAACCGACCTGGATGACCTTCAACCAGGCCCGACGCCACGGCGGGCAGGTGAGGAAGGGCGAGAAGAGCGAGACGGTCGTCTATGCGAAAAAGTACCACAAACGGGAGCGGGATCCGGAGACCGGCAAGGACAGGCTGAGGGAAATCGGATTCCTCAGGCGCTTCCATGTCTTCAACGTGGAACAGATCGACGGCCTGGGCGACACGTGGCACCGCAGCTATGCCGAGATCCACCCGGTCAACCGGGACCGCAGGCGTGACGATCTCGACGGCTTCTTCCGTTCGCTCGGCATCGATGTCCGCCACGGCGGCAGCGAGGCCTACTACGTGCTGGCCGACGACTACATCCAGATGCCGCCTTTCGAACTCTTCCACGACAGCGACGCCTACTACACGACGCTGGCGCACGAATCCGTGCACTGGACGCGTCACAAGAGCCGGCTCAACCGCACGTTCAGGGGCAGCGACCGGGTCCCCTATGCCAAGGAAGAGCTGGTCGCGGAAATCGGCTCCGCCTTCCTCTCGGCGGAACTCGGCATCGCGCCTGCCATCAGGGACGACCACGCCGACTACATCGGCGCCTGGCTGCGCATTCTCGAGGACGACACACAGGCGATCTTCCGGGCGGCCAGTCATGCGACGAAGGCGGCCGATTGGATCATGGCCCATGGCGAGGTCGAGGCCCTGCGCCTCGATGCGGTGGCGAGACCGGCGTGGCCCGGCCACGGTGTGCCGGCGGGCGCCGTGCAGGGCGAGCTCTTCCGCTCGTCGCCGGAAAACGTGGCGCGGCTGATGATGGCGCGGGACGCACGGCGGTTCGTCACGGATGCCCTGGCGTTTCGCGACCGCGCCCCCGGTGGCGACGACGGCGGCGGCTGGCGCCGCGAGGCGGGGCGGCTGCTCGATGTCGCACGGTCCATCGATCTGGCGGTGCCCGGCGTCGCCGGCGCCATCGAGGCCCAGGTGGCCGTGGCGGCGACGAGTGCGCGTGACGTCGTCAGCGCCGAGGCCTTCGTCACAGGCTTCTGCGCCGCAACGCAGCGGCGCGTCGCGATGGCCGGCCTGTCGCAAGGGCGCCGTCGCTCCCAGGGCATGACCATCGCCGGGACGTCGATCGGCCTCTAGGCGATGGCGAACCGCAGGAAGCGGGCGAAGCGTCGCGCCGCGGAGCAGCGCGACGCGCGCGAGCGGCGGCGTGACCTCGATCGCGAGGCGGTGCGGCGGCGCGCCCTCACCGCGTCGGCCACCGCAGCGAGGATGGCGCGGAACGGTCTCAGGATCGCGCGGCACGACGCCGCTGTCCTGCCCCTCATCCGCGAGCTGCGGGACGCCCGGGCGACATGGCAGGAGATCGCCGACTGGCTCAACGCCGCCGCCGTCAGTCCGCCCGGCGGGCGGGGCGGCGACGGCGGATGGTCGGGAAAGACCGTGTGGCGGATCGCACGGCGTGGCGGGATTGCCGGCAGGCTGCCGGCCGAGGAGAAGGAGGTGGCGGCACCGGTCGCGCTCCAGGGCGGGCGTCTGCGCATGCCCGACGGCCGCATCGTCCGGCCGACCGGCCCGCGGGACGGCGTCGTTGCCCACGATGCAGAGGTGCTGCCCACCATCCGGACGATGCGCGCGCAAGGCAAGAGCTGGCGCACGATCGCCGATCGTCTCGAGGCGATGGGCGTGATGTCGCCGGGACGGCGCGATGCCCACGTCCGCGCCAGGGGCTGGACCGCCACCGCCGTCTGGCGGATCGGCAGGCGCCACGGTGTCGCCTGATCATGATGCGGGCGCGCGTGCGGAACATGGAACAGCTGGGCGGGGTCGGTCGCATCCGGCCTTTCCTGCGTGACGACGAGGGAACGGTGTATCCTGTTTCCCGGACTGGACCGATCAGACAGGCGGATATCATGAGATTGATGTGCTTTCCGGAGAGGACCTCGGTCGGACGGGTCCTGCGGAAGACCGGGATCTGGCCCAGCTGCCGCACGGTCGAAAGCAGGACACGATGGCGCTGAGCGATCGACAGCACGGGCTCGTGACCGATGTCCTGCATGGCAACCATGGCGTGCAGGAATGGGACGAGCCCTGGGACATGGAAAGCAGCGATGACCTGATGTGGGGAGGCTATCCCCTGAAGCCAACAGGGGAGCGATGGGACCGGCGTACCGCAGACAGCCTTCGCATCCGGCGCGCCAGATACGGGATCGACTGCGCGACGTGGCTGACGGCCGAGGAGGTGGCGGCCTACGGCGCCCGCCCAGGCCCGTGGACACGATCGGTCGAACTCGAAATCCAGGACGGGACCACGCTCCTCTACAACGCGGCCGAGATCACCGGTCTGCCCGAACACCTCTACCGGCCGTTCTGGGAGATTCATCCGGTCCATCGCGAACCGCGGCGCCCTGGCCTCGAGCAGTATGTGAGATCGCTTGGTCTCGACATCCGCCACTTCGTGGAGCCGGAAGACGGCCGCATGGAGGCGCGGTACGACACTCTGCACGGCTACATCCAGATGCCGCCCTTCGAGATGTTCTTCTCCGCTGCGGACTACTACCATACGCTGGCGCACGAACTCGTCCACTGGGCCGTCGCCAGCACGGACCTGGTGAACACCATCCTCGATTCCGAGGCCGCCGACTACGCAAGAAACGAACTGGTCGCGGAGTTCGCCGCAATGTTCCTCCTCGCCGAACAGGGCTTCTCCGACCTTCCTCACCCCAGGACGGTGGCCTACGTCAGGAAATGGTGCGACAAGGGCTCGCTCACCGACGCCGAGGCGATGGAGGCGGCCGGGGACGCGGGCCGCGTGACCGCCTGGCTCTGCCACGAGGCGCCTGCATGGCGCGCCGGCGAGACGCACCGCCGGATGCCGCCGGGCAGCCATTCTCCCGCTCTCGGCGATGTCCCGACGCTCAGGGCCGCTGCCGCGGCACGGCGTTTCGTGAAGGACGTGCTGGCGCTGGAGAGGTCGATCGCAGGCAAGGACCGCGATGCCTGGAACCGCGAGGCGGCCCGCCTCCTCGAAGCCGCCGGGACCATCGATCTCGCCATCCCCGCCGTCGTCGCCGCCGTCGAGGCCGCCGTGGCGCTCGAAACGCCTCTCGACACCCCGCCTCGCGCCGCCGATGCGTGGATCAGGGGTTTTCGGGAGCGCACGCAACGCATTCTCGCCATGCGGTCGCTGGCGCAGAAAGCGGCTGACATGTCCCTTCGCCCGTCCCACGGCGCTCGCTTCGGTTGATCGGCCTCGTCCACCACGTGTGATACAATCCCTCGCCATCGCCACCAAGCCCAGGGAGGTCTCACCATGGATCCCACCAATCGCGATGCAGGTTGTGTCGACCGCGGCGGTCGGATCTACAGCGTCACCGGGGTCGACAGGTCGCTCTCCACCGATGCCGCCTTCAGGATCTGGAGCATGCACGATGAGCATGACAGCCTGGAGTACATCACCATCGGCAGCGTGCTGGTCTATACAGGTTCCCGCAGCGGGCCCTGGCGGGCAGGCAGGGTCCATGCCGACGGCATCCACTGGGAGGAGAGGATCTGGGTGGATGGCGAATTCGTCGCCTTCCGCGACCACGTCGCGAGCCTCGTCGAGGTCAGACTCTCGCAGCGGGAGGAACTCGAGCAGACGATCGCGAATGGGCCGATCATCATCCGGCACTGCCGCCGCCTGCAGGCCCGCTACGATCGCG
This sequence comes from Alphaproteobacteria bacterium, assembly GCA_965200495.1. Classification (GTDB taxonomy): domain Bacteria; phylum Pseudomonadota; class Alphaproteobacteria; order SP197; family SP197; genus SP197. The sequence goes on along the minus strand of CBDAUG010000002.1, from coordinate 969,426 downwards.
GTTCGCGGAAATACGCCGATTTCGAAGGCCTGATCGCTGCGGCCCGCGACATGATCGCGGAATGCCGGAAGAAACTTGATGCTCTGCAGTCCTCTTCGCCTGACACGGCGTCGGTCGCCCGGTAAGGCCATCCGCCCGCATGCGGATTTTTTCAAAGTCAAGACGGCTGCGGGCGGCCATTCCTGGAACGCGACGCGGATGTGGAACTCGTCGACAGGAACACCGCCCTGCGACTGTTGCGGTGATCGTCGCGGACCGCGTCCGCTTCACGGTGCGCGGGCAGAAGGTGTTCTGGACGGGAATTGAGCCAATCCGGTGGTGTCCTTCTTACGGATCAACCATGTCCCACACCGCGTGGACCGTGCAGCAGGACAGCATGATTCGCGCGACAGTGATCTTCGCGTCGGAGCGGTCCAGGGACACCTGTGCTGCACGGGCCTCGCCGGCCCAGGCGCAGTCGAGGCGCGGCCCGTCGGGGCTGAATGCCTCCAGGGGCATGGATTGCAGGGAACCGAAGATCGCTGTCGGGATTTCGACAAGTTCATAGCGCTTCGGGGTCTCTGTTCCGTTGCGGAACCCGCGGAGCATCATGATCGCGTCGACTGTCGCCATGTACTCCCTGAAGAGTGCCTGGGTTCGTTTTCGGCGCTCCCGCGCACCGCGTACGTCCTGTATCCATGCGGCTTCGGTCAGCTTCGAGATATGAACGGTGGTGCGGGACAACCTCTTCGCGGCGGTCGATTTCAGGGACAATCGCCGGGAGGCGGTACCGGGCGGGGTGATCACGACATCAAGGAACCGCTGTGTTTCAGACGCTGGCGGCTCCACGTGCCAGTCGAGCGCTTCGCAGGCGTTGCGAAACACCACTTCGAAGCCCTTCTGGGCGAGGGGTTCGGTGGTTGTACCATGGTGGACCGAGAGCGCCAGGGCAAAGTACTCGACCCACTCGGGCGATGAGGTGAGCCATGTCGCGGGTGACCCTGTTGTCGCTTTGGGCGGGCTGGCAAGTGCATCCACCACGCGTGCGACGAACCGAACGGCTGTCGGGGTCAGGCCGTCAAGGCGCGTCTTCAGCTCGTCGGGTGCCGGCATGCCCGCATTCTCCTTTCCATGAGATCGACATACCGCGGGTTCAGTTCAACCCCGACCCAGAGCCTTCCCAGCGCCTGTGCGGCGGCAAGGGTCGTGCCTGAACCCGCATAGGGATCCAGCACGACGTCACCGGTGCGGCTTGTCATCTCCACGCACCGGCTTGCCAGGGCCGACGGCATGATGGCCGGATGTTCGGCCGCCGCTGCGTTGCATCGCTTGCGTGGTTCCGTCTGCATCTCCCAGACGGTTCGCACACGCCGGCCATTCGGGCCGCGTACCGCATCGACGTCGTAGTAGTAGTCCTGGTTCCTGGAAAGAAGGAACACGGTCTCGTGCGCCTTGGTCGGCCGGTCGCGCACCGACTCCGGATAGGCGTTGGGCTTGGACCAGACGACCTCGGACCTGAGCCACCATCCGTCGTCCTGCAGCGCGAAGGCGAGGCGCCAGGGAACGCCGATCAGATCCTTGGGCTTGAGGCCAACCGGCGTCGGCGGCCGCACGCGCATCGCCCGCATGCGACTCTTGCGGTCAGGCGCCCGGTACGTCCTGTTCCCCGACGTGTAGGAGTCGCCGACATTCAGCCAGACCGTTCCGTCCGGCTTCAGCGTCCGGCGGATGCGGGAGAACGTCGCCACGATGGCGGCGATGTAATCCTGCAGGCTGTCATCTCGTCCGATCTGTCGGTCGACGGAATAGTCGCGTAGCGACCAGTAGGGCGGCGAGGTCACGACAGTCTGTACGCACTCGTCCGGAATGAGTTCCAGCGCCTCCGGCGCCGGCCCCTCGATCAGCAGGGACCGATCCAGCGGCGCGGCGGGAGGATCCCCCACAACCATGCGGCGGAATTCCCCGGGGACCGGATATACTGCCCTGTCACGACCGGCAGGGCGGCGGGTGCGGCGTGGTTCTTCGGCTGCAGGAACTGCTTGCGGGGTCGTCATCGCAACTCCAGGCGGGCGGTCGGCCGGGTACGATCGCCCATACCACCACCCGCCGGCACCGCACGCATCGTCCAGGCCATCTAGCGCTCCCCGGCAAGCGCGGCGTCGCTGACCGGAATACCACTGCGCCCGCCGGGCAGATGACGGTAGAGCGTCGAGGGCGCGACGCCGAGCCGCCTGGCCACCGCCTCCACGGTGATCGCCGGATCGCGCAGCATCGCGCGCGCCGCCGCCAGATCGTCGCCCCGGAGGGCGGGCGGCCTGCCGCCGACACGGCCCCGGGCCCGCGCCGCCTCGAGGCCGGCGCGGGTGCGTTCGCCGATCAGGGTCCGCTCGAACTCGGCCAGGGCGCCGAAGACATGGAACACCAGGAGGCCGCCGGCGCTTGCCGTGTCGATGGCCTCGGTGAGGGAGCGCAGGCCCATCCCGCGGGTTCCCAGATCCCCGACGGTCTCGATCAGCTGGCGCAGCGAGCGCGCCAGTCTGTCGAGGCGCCACACGACGAGGGTGTCGCCCTCGCGCATCCAGTCGAGCGCGGCCGCGAGCTGCGGGCGGTCGCGGCGCGCACCCGACGCCGTTTCCTCGAAGATGCGTCCGCATCCGGCCTTCTCCAGGGCGTCGCGCTGCAGGGCGGGCGACTGATCGTGCGTCGAGATTCGCGCGTAGCCGACGAGCATGGGGCGCCTCCTGAAAACCCGTGCGCAGTATCGGTTCTCGGAGGCGCGGTTTCAAGGGACGGTTTTCGGAAGCCCGATGTGCGCCGTGTGCGGTCCCTGCCGCTCATGGACCAGGTTCTCCCGTTAACGGCCGTTTTCGGGAGACGGCGTTGGCGCCGGGCGTTGATCGCCATGATGGCCTGCGGGACGCTCGAAGCCGGTGCGCCCGTCATGCGAAAGGGAACCGCTCATGACCGCTGCCTTCGACACACTGGCTGCCGGTGCGCGATCTTGAAACGGCGGGCATGGACCGTGGTCAGACCGCAGCGGTGGCCAGCGCGATCCGCGCCGGGCAGAGCGACCTTGCCACAAAGGCGGACCTGGCTGTCGTGCAGGCTGACATCGCAACGCTGCGATGGATCATCGGCGTTGACATTGCCATCAGCCTGGCGACGCTCGCGGCCGTGCTGGCCATGGCGTTTCGCGGATAACCGTTCCTCGTCAGCATCCCGCATCCCGGCGATCACGCGCTGTGCCCGGGCAGGAGCCGCCGGACGACCGCATCGATCCTCTCCATGATGCCGTTGTCGCGCAGCAATGCGCGAATGCGTCCGGAGCGTGCCACCTGGCCCGCCGCCGCGCCGCCGGCATCGATCCAGTCGGCCACCGCCGTCTCCGCCGCGCGACACAGACCGGCCAGTTCCATGTGGCTGGCTGTGCCGGCGCGAAACCGCGGGATCGGGATCCTGCGCCACGGATAGAGATGAAAATCCCGGCCGCTTGACCGCGATTCCCTGAAGGCCTCGGCGAGGCTGTCGGCGTTGAGAAGGGCCGCCAGATAGGCCGCCTCGTCCTCGCTGGCGGCAACCCACCAGTAGAGGCCGCTCCCCATGACCGGTGCGGCGCCGACCAGGCGGGCTCCGCGCATGATGTCGCCCGAGCGCGGATAGAGGATGCAGCGTCCTCGCCAGTTCTCTGGCGCGGGCAGCTGGCGCGACAGCTGCGATGCGTAGTCGAACCGGCCCAGCAACGTCCGGGGCGTGTTCCCACCGATGCCCCGGTGCTCCCGATAGAGGTCGTCGAGCTCGCGCCAGAATGCGCACTGCGAGCCGGGGTCATCGATGAGGGCGCCGTCCGCTCCGACGGGAATGATCGCCCGCGTCGCCGGCCGGGCGAGGAACGGCGAGACATCCCCGGGCTCGCACATGGTGCAGAGCCACGCGTCCGGCACGTCGCCGCGCTGGGCCTCGATCTCGACCCACGGCTTCTTGTTCGAGCGCATGGTCGCCACACGCATATGACCGGGCGTCGGCGAGGCGTCCTCCCTGGCGACGAAGGCGAGGACCTTGGGCGTGACCGTGGCACCCTGATAAAACTTCCCATCATACCAGGAGGCGCGTTCGGGCGGCGGCGTTGCGGCGCGGCGGAACCGCAACTGGCGCACGACCTGGCTCAACTGCGCATCTGCTGCGGGCACACGGCGTCCGGTGCCGCTGTCTTCCAGGTCGACCACGAGACGATCGCCCGTGAGGTCGGTGGCGCGGCGACACCCGCGCATTTCCATGAGGACGCAGCACCGCCGGGCATCGCCGCCGCCGAACGGCTTCAAGGCGTCGAGATCCAGTGTCTGGGCACCGACCCTGGGCCACCACATCGTTCTGAAGCGCTCCCAGTTGCCCGCCCTGAGTGCGGCCTTCTTGACGATCCAGGCTGCCGGATCCGAGTCGGGGTCAGCCAGGTAGAGCTGCCTTGTGCGCTTCACGAAGAGTTGTGCGATGTCGAAGTGCGGCGCCTGGCGGCCGCCGATCCACAGATCGATCTGCTGCTCTCTTGCCAGCTCGATCAGCGTTTCCTTGCGCCTGTCGACCTGGATATCGGCCATGCGCACCCACGGCGGATTGGCGACGATGCGGTCGACCTTCCTCTCGGCGAGGCGCACGGGCCCGGTGATGTTCACCATGTACCACGCCCACACCCCGTTGCCTTCGTCGTCGATGACCTCGGAGAGGATCCGGTGGAACTCGACGAGCAGGTCCCGGTCGGCGCCTTCGACGGTTGCGAGGATGTCGGCGGGCAGGTGCCGGTAGTCTGGCGCTTCCTCAGGTTTGCCGGCGTTGCTCATGGCCGATTCCGTGAGGCGCCGCATGTCCGTCGAGAATGTCGGCGCACTGGCAAAGGCCCGGGGCAGGGCAAGCTCCACGCCGGACGGCGATTCGAAGCGGAACTGTTCGCAGGTGTGCGTAAAGAGCGTCAGCGCATCCCTGGGCTCGGCCAGCAGGGAATCCCCCTGAAAGACGCGCAGCGATTCGATGCCGGCCGGCGGCTCGGCCGGCAGGGCGCGCATGATCGTCGCCCGGCTGATCTCGGCGGCAATCGGGTGGACATCGATTCCGTTCAGCAGGCGCACGACGGCGGCGGCCTTGACCGGGGCGGGCATCGCGGTCCCCCGAAGCGCGGGCGTGCGCAGCAGGCGGCGCGCTGCATGATACAGGAACGTTCCCGAACCGCAGGACGGATCGAGCACGCCGATGCCGGAAAGCGGCGTGCCGCGCCGCTCGGCGACGAGGACGGCCTCAACCGCCCGTTCGCACCAGGGGGCGTCAAGCACCTCGTCGACCAGCATCTCGGCCAGCCAGTCGGGCGTGTAGTACTCGCCGAACACCTTGCGGTCGCGCGCGTCGACGAAGGTCTCGTAGACCGGCTTGAGGACGTCGCCGCGGCGGCTGCGCCACTCGTAGGCATGGACGGACGCGAAGAGATCGCGCGCCCAGGTGCGCCCGCGGCTGGTGCCCACCGTCCAGGAAACAAAGCCTTCCCGCAGGATCGCGTCTTCCTGCGGATCGTGATCAGGCCTGGCGAGCGTGTGGATGACGCCACGCGCCAGGGTCACGAGGAACGTGTGCGCGAGAAAGAGCTCGGTGCGGGCGTACGGGTCCTCCGGTGCCATCGACGATGTCTTCAGCATGTCGAGCCAGAGTTCCATCTGCGTGTGCGCAATCGTCCTGGCGTTGCCGGCAAGGCGCGTGTGCATGGTCCTCAACCGGCCGATGTACCCCTCGAAGAGACTGCTCGGATTGGCCGGGATCCACGGCTTGCCAATGGGATCGGCGCCGACGATCGGCCTCACCCTGCCAAGGAGTTCGGCGGCGCTGGTCGGGCGGAAGCCCTTGAAGATGGTCTGCCCAAGAGCGCCCTCTTCGTGAGGATAGCGCCACGCGTGCCAGACACGTCCGTCGGTGACGATACCGGTCCAGGGCCGGGTGCGCTCCGCCTCGCCGGCGTGAAACGCCAGCTGGCCCAGCTCGAACGACATCTCGCTCTTGAGGTACCGCTCGAGCTGCTGGCGCGGCGACTCGTCGCCATCCACGGCGTCGGGATCGTCCGCCAGGCCGACCTTCTTCGCTTCGATGAATGTCCGGCGGCGCGGCAGGTAGAGATCCGCCGGTCCGTCCTCCGTGGCATAGGTGATGAGGTTGTCGATCTCCAGGGCGTCGAGCAGGCGGCCGAGGTTCTGCCGGATGTTGTCTTCCGGCACGGCGCCGTCGGCACGAAGAAGCCTCTCGCAGGCCTCGATGGCGCGGGTGTCGGTCATGGCTTGGACCCGCTCCCTGTGGACGGCTGTTCACACATCACCGCTCCGGTCCAGCGCGTTCAGCGCCGCCTCAAGCAATGACACCAGGGCCTGCCCGGTGGGCGCGCGGTCGATCCAGTCGAACTCGGCGAGGACGGTATCAGGCGGTGCCGCATAGGTCAGCCCGCCGAGGATGTCGGCGGGCAGCTCGGCCTTCACCGGCAGGCCGGTATCGATGTCGACCTCGACCGCCCGGCAGCGGAAGCGGGGTGGCCATGTGTGGATGATGTATTCGCGGCGGCCGTCGGCTCTCGCCGCGCCGTCGCCGATGATCCACTCGTCACGGCGCCACCGGGTTTCCGGCGGCGCGTGGGGCCCCGCGAGCTCCTCGATCTCGCGCACCACGGCCGCGGGAATCGGCGCGCCCTTTGACCAGCGCCGCATCGTGCGTTCATCGACGTCGAGCTGCGCGGCGAGAGCGGCCAGCGCGCCCACCGGCGAGCCATGAAGGGCGGCGGCGAGGGTCGTCAGATCCTGGCGCGTCCACACGCCTGTCACAGCGCCCGCCAGGTGATGTGGTGGCCGTCGGCGCGTTTGCGGCCACCGTCATCGAGGCGAATCCAGGCGCCATCGAGGGTGCCCGTGAAGGACTCGTCGCCGAGGTACTGTGGGCGGCGGCGGGATCCGCCGAACCGGGCGTAGGTCCCGACGACGCGAACACCGGGGCCGTTTGTCCGGACGGTGGCATCTTTCCACGCCCGGGGCGGCGCCTCGAGGTCGAGTGTGCCGTCCTCGACCATCCCGGCGAGCTCGGTCGGATCGAAAAAGTCGACCCGGTTGTACCAGGTGCCGCCGGAGTGATGCCATTCCGTGGTGGTCCACCGACCCTGCCTGGCGAGCCACCGCGCCAGCGCCACCGGGCAGGTGTCAAGGCCTGCCGCGTCGAGATCTCGCCGGGTGATTCGCGTGATCGGCTTGATGCCGGCGGCGTAGGCCTCCACCGCGTTGGTGGACATGCCCGCCTGATGATTGTAGCCGGTCATGGCTCACCCTTCCTTCCGGAAGGCGGTGCCGGCGCCGGCGCCTCGCGTGTGGCCATCTCGCGTGTGGCCATCTCGCGTGTGGCCAACGTGTCGCACGTGTCCTGGAGTGATCATCGGGTCCTCCCCGTTTCGCGCGCGGGTCTCTCCCGCGCGTCACCATGGACAATGTATCCGAACGGGCGCGGCGGCGCAACCAGTCGCTGCGGAACAGCGGGCCGGGCTGTGGTACGCTCAGCGCCGGACGACGAACAGTCTCTGCTGATGAACGGCCACACCACTGACGACCAGGCCCTGTGCCGCCTGACCGGGATCAGGGACGCCACCGTGTGCGCATGGCGCGCCTGATTCCTGTCAGCACCCTGGCGCGCTACGCCGCGCGGCTGGATGCGCCGGAGACCGTGAAGCCGGATGACGCCCGCGCTGCACGGCACGGCATCCGCTGGCACGAAAGTCTCGCGCACCGCCGTCGCCGTGGCGCGGCGGCGCACTCGCTGTGGATCCTCGTGCTGCTCCTGGCGGCGGCGGCCGCCCTCGCTATCATCGTCTAGCATGCCGCTCTTCGCCGGCCATGGCGTTCTTCTCGCCGTCGTTGCCGCGGCGGCCCTCGCCATACCGGGCGCCTGGCTCGTGCTCCGGATGCGCCGGCGGCGCGTCAGCGCACGCATCTGCCGCCGCTGGGGCCTCGATCCGGACCGCGTCAGGGTCGTCGCCAGCGATCTGGGCCGGCATCGTGCGACCTGGTCGCTGCGCGCCGATGGCCTCGTCGGCAATCCGGATGTGCTGTTTCGCGACCGCGGCAACGGCCGCCTCATCGTCGGCGAGGCCAAGAGTCGTCACCACCGGGGGTCGGTAACACCCTACGAGCGCTACCAGGTGACCCTCTATCTCGGCATGGTGGAGCGCCTCTACCGGCGGCCGGCGACGGCGGTCCTGCTCTACGGCAACGGCCGCCTGGTGCGGCTGGATTTCGACGAGGGCCTCTACCGGCGCCTCGTGGCGCTCATCCCCCGATGCCGGCAGGACACACCCGACATCTAGCGCTGTGCCGGTCGCGATCGCGCTCCCGGTGTCGCGGCGGCGATGTCAGCGGATCAGGGGACGTCGCAGAAGATGACGGACGATGCGTCGCTCGCTTCAGGCCGGGTGAGGGGCTGTGGGCGCTCGTCGCCGGGAACCGTGATTTCCAGGAGGCTGGCGACATGGTCGCGGAAGGCGATGAAGTCCTCCTGCGGCCAGGTCTTCTCCTCCCAGCGGACGCCGTCGCGATGCGCCCTGCCGGCCTGCCATGGCCTCTCGTCAAGCGGGATGGCGGGATCGCCGGTGCGGTGGACCAGAACGGTGCCGACGTCGATACCGTCCAGGTAGCCAGGCAGCCTCGTGCCTCCGGCGAAGGCGCCGCTGTCGGTGCGGGTGCTGTCGACAGACTGCACGAAGATCAGACACCCTTCGCGCCTCACGCCGGGACAGCGCGATGGCGGAGGCCCGGGATCCCAGCGAGCGAACCCGGTCCAGGGTTTCCTGGTCTCAAGGTCCGACAGGAATGATGGAATTCTCATGGCGTCCTGCTCCGGATGGACATCGTTGTTGCGGCTCTCTCGCCGGCGGTGCGTGTCAGCTGCAGCATGGCGCGCCGGCGCATCGTGCGCTCCTGGAAGTCCTTGAGCCAGCTTGCTGCCGTGACCGGGGCCTCGTCAAGGGGAGTCGCGAGGGCCACGGCCGCCTCGATGGCCGCTTCCACGGCCGGATTCGCGAGATCGGCCGCGCCGGCGAGGGCGAGGAGGCGTGCCGCTTCGCGCTCCCAGGCGGCGGGATCCCCTTGGGGATCCGTCTTCCCGAAGGCATGGGCCGAGGCAACCAGGGCGCGGGCGCGGGCCGCCGCCACGAGCGTGGCGGTGCGTTGCCTGGTGGGCGGTGCGGGGTGGCCGGCGGCGCGGAACCTCTGGTCGCCCGGCGGCGCCTGCCATCGTGGCTCACGTGCGCTGGCGCGCCAGCCCGGCGCGATCCGGCAGACCCATACGGCGAGATCGGCGGCGGCCTCGGCCGCCTCCATCGCTTGCGTCTCGCTCAGCTGGCCCCGATCGCGCCAATGACCGATGTAGTCAATCGGTGATACGGCAACCTCGCCCTCGACGTGCCGTTCTGCGCAGACAAAAACGGCGCCGAACTCTGCCACCAGCTCCCCCCATGCGTGATCCTGATCATCGTGCATCGGCCGGGCCTTCGCCAGATCCGTGCTGTGGTCGGCCCAGTGGACGAGTTCGTGGGCCAGCGTGAGGTAGTAGTCCGCGGCGGAGAAGAACATCTCGAAGGGCGGCATGCGGATGGCGCGCTCGCCTGGCAGGTAGGCCGTCCTTGTGCCGTCTTGCAGTTTCTCCACCGCGTGGCGAATGTCGACATCGAGCGTCGAGGCGAAGCGGTCGAAGTCCGGCCTGCGCGGATCGCGGTGGAGGGGGTGGATCTCCCAGTACCGGCGGAGGAGTTGGCCTTCCAGGCCGTTCACCTGAGAGACGTTGTAGAGCGGCGTGGGGTGGCCGCGAATCACGAGTTCGACGGGCGTCGCCTCGGACATGATCGTGCCGTGCCGCGCCGCGATCTCTTCCGGGGTCAGCCAGGTCGGGCGCTGCAGGTTCATGCGGCGGGCGGCCTGGCGGAGAAGAGCGGCGCCCGGGCCCACCAGGCGCTCTCCTTTCACATTGAGAGGCGGACCGCCATCCATCATCTCGTCGCAAAGCTTGTCGTCCCAGGGCCAACCGAAGTCGAGGGCTGCATTTGCATGCTTCAGGATGAGGGTGGCCAGGGCCCGCTGTTCTTCGGTCAGCGCCATGGCGCCTCGCGTGCGACCGGGCGGTAGCCGCGGCGTATCTTGGTCCTGACGATCTTCCGCAAGGCCCGCTCGGCCGAGGACCGGTCCGCAAAGTGCGTCAGGCGCACGGTGCCCGCCTGGCCGATCCTGCCCCACTCGCGGAACAGGATGCAGCCGCCGAAGAGGTCGCCCCAGAGGGCCAGGGCGTAGAACCGCCGGACGTTGGCGTCCGGGTGGATCCGTTCCAGGCGCCAGGGCGGCGGCGGGCTCATGGCGGGGTGGCGGGCTCGAGAGTGACGGCGCAGGTGCCGCCGTGCGGCGTGCTGGCGGCGATGCACCGCGCGATCTCCTCGCCGGCGTGCTGCCAGACGCGGTCCTTCCATCCTCCCGTGGCGTCCCACGTGCCGAGGAGCGCGTGCTGCTGCTGCAGGAAGGCGCCCAGGGGAACGGCGGTGAGGAGGACGGCGACGAGGGCGGCGAGGGCGAAGCGGGAGAAGGCGCGCTGCGGGCGTGCCGCGGCGGCAAGGAGGGTGCCGACGGCCTCGCCGAGATCGTCGGCGGCGGGCGGCGGCCCGGGAGGCGGGAGGGCAGGCGGAGCGGGCTTGGGCGGCGCTGCGATCTCGAGGGGAAGCGGCAATGTCTTCTCGGGCTCGACCGCCACGGGGCGGATGATGCGGGCGAGGTCGTCGAGGCGGGCCATGACCTCCTGGACGGCTTCCCAGGCGGGCGGGACGGCGGCCAGCGTCTGTCTGAGGGCCGCCCATTCGCTGCGGATGGCGTCGAGGGCTGCCGTCATCGTGTTCCCGGCGGCCGGCGCCTCGTCGGCCAGTCTCGTCTCGAGGCGCGTCAGCACGCGCAGGATCTCATCGCCGCTCTTCGACACGCCCTCGTCGACGAGAGCGGCGCCGGCGGCCGGTGTCGCGGTGCCGGCCTCATCGCCGCCATCCGCCGCGCCATCCGACGTTTCAGACGGTGTCTGCCCGTCTGTGGCGCTGACCTCCCCCTCCCTGCGGTCGCGTGTGCGGGCAGACGAGGCGTCGTCGCCGCGGTCGCGGTCTTCGTCTTCCTCGCCGGCCTGATCATTGTCCGCCTGCCCTTCCGGTTGCCGCTGGTCCGCGCCGTCGCCGGCGGGCGGCGGATCGGCGTTCTCATCGGCGGCGTTTGCGGCGGATGTGTCGTCCTGCCCGGTCTCGGGCGCCTCGTCGTCGGCGGCAGGGGAGGGTGCGGCCTCGCTGGCCTGCCCAGCGGCGGCAAGCGCGCGGAACTCCGCGATGGCCTCCATGACGCCCCGCGCCATGGCGCGGGCTTCCCTGGTGTTGGCGTCCGAGGCCGCGGCAACCGCCCGCACCTGGCGCGTCTGGTCGTTCATCGTCGCCAGGGCGCCTTCGAGGGCCGCGGCGATGCGCGCGTCGACGGCGGCGAGGAGGCGGGCTTCCAGGGTGTCGTCGTCGCTCATGATTTCTCCTTGCCGCTCTCCTGTGCGGCCTGCGGGTCGGCGGCGGGCGCGCAGGTCCCTGCCGCCGCGCTGCGGCGCGCCACCGGCTCTGCCGCGAGGCCGCCGGCGTCCTTGCGGAGCACGAAGGGGTTGGGCTTCGCGAGGTGGCGCGCGTCGGCCCGCGTCCAGTAGCGCGCGTGGGAGAGGTGAAGGGCATTGCGCGGCACCGTCTTGCCGGCGGCGATGACGTACTGCTCGTCGGGCGTCATGGTCATGAGGTCGTCGGGCGGCACCAGGAACTCGCGCACGAGCTGCGTCGATTCGCTGACCTGGTTCTGCGTGCGGGCGACGAGCGCCTGCTGCTCGGAGACGGTGCCGGAGAGGCTCTGCGATTCGGCGACGAAGGTCGCGTGGCCGATCGCCTTGGCGAAGTCCTCGGCGCCGCGGGCGTCGGTGCGCGGGAAGCCGAGAATCTGGATGACCTCGGCGAGATCGATGAGCGTGCGCGTGGGATCCTTGCCCCACGTCTGCTCGAGGGCCGAGACCGACTGGGCGAAACACCAGAAGTGCACCCCCTTGCCGGCGGCGAGGTTGTAGGCGTCCATGACGGGTTTCAGGAACCCGAGGCGCGGCATCTCGTCGATGATGAGCAGGAGGTCGCGCCTGAGCGCCCGGCGGTTGGGAATCGCGTTGGGAATGGTGATCCACAGCCGCAGCCAGGAGCGCACCTCGTCGATCATGTCGTCGGGCACGACGACGAAGAGATCGGTGGCGCCGTCCGAGAGCGCCGCCGGATCGAAGGTCGAGGCGGCGGTGTTGGCGACGAGACCCGGCTGGCTGAGGAAGGCGAGCTGGTTGGCGACGGTCGAGGCCTGGGAGCCGGCTTCCTCCGGGCCGACGGAGAGACGCCGGGCGACGGCCTGACGCGCAAGACCGCCGCAGAAGGGGTCGGCGCCGGCGACGTCGTCGGCGAAGCCCTTGAGGGCGTCGCCGGCAAGGCTGGCGATGTGGCGCACGGTCTCCAGGTTGCGCGGCAGGTCGTGGTCGCGCAGGATCGGGTGCGCGAAGCGCACCCAGGCGATGGCGCCGGCGATGATCTCGCGGGCCGACTGGTAGAAGTGCTGGCTGGTCGACTGCGATTCGGAGGTGGGCGGCGTCAGCAGGGCGTCGAGCAGCACGCCGATGTCGCGCACCGATTCCGCCTCGCCGGCGCGGATGAAATCGAGCGGGTTGTAGCACTGCGACGCGGTTGTCGGCACCGTGATGTCCTCGGGGAAGCTCTCCTCGTGGCCCTTGACGACGCCGAAGGGGTCGACGAGGAGCACCGTGCGCCCCATCTCCCGGCGGCGGGCGGCGACGATGCAGTAGGTCTCGCCCCTGGGGTCGATGGTGATCGTCGAGCCCGACGGGCCGCGCTCGCCGGGCGACAGCAGGTTGAGCGCGATGGTCGCCCCCTTGCCGGTACGGGGCGGGGCCAGCGTGATGGCCGATCCCTCGAGAGGCCAGGCGATGAGCGGCGCCGCCGGACGCATCGATGCCTGACCGAGCAGCAGGCCGCGGCCCTCCTCGAGGGTCCTGCGGTGGTGGCGGCTCATGAACTCGGACTTGCCGTAGAGGTCCGATTCGGCGCGGCGGCGGCCGTGACCTCTCATGACCGTGGTCGAGGCGGTGGTGGTGACGAGCCCCGGCACCTGGCTCATCGCCAGCAGCAGGCCGGGAAGCGGCGCCAGGAAGAGCGCCATGGCGGCCCAGCTCTGCTGGCGCGACGACCACCAGTGGGCGAGATTGGCCAGATCGAGGCGTCCCGACGCGATGTCGGCGCCGATGACGAACCACAGCTCGCCCGCCGCGACGACCCCCAGCGCGGCGTAGACCCCGAGTCTCACCGGCGCCGTCTGCGGCCGGCCGCTGCCCGCGATGAGGTAGAGGCCGTAGCCGGCGGCGAGCGCGGCGCCCAGCACGACGACGCGCGTGTCGAGCGATGCCAGCGGGATGACGGGCCACCAGGCGGCCGCGGCGGCCGGCGGCAGGATGGCGGCGGCGAGGGCGGGTGCGGGCGTCGTCATGGGGCGTGGCGGATCACCGCGGGCTTGCCGGCGGTGCCGCACGTGGACGGGTGCCGGCGCGGCCCATGAAGGACGGCGTGACCGCCGCGCCGGTGCGCGAGGCGGCGCCGGCGGCGACGGCGCCGACGCCTTCCGTGCCGGCGGCGTCGATGCCTGCGGCGCCGCCGATCCACGTCAGGATGTGGCCGGGCAGCAGGTCGATCAGCTTGAAGGCGGCGTTGCAGGCGCCGTAGGCGATGATCGTGTAGATCGCCAGCATGGCGAGGAAGCCCAGCGGCGAGGCGGCCGCCTCGGCGTGCGCGGTCTGCATGAGCGGCACCCACACCGCGTTGAGCAGGGCGATGATCGCCGTGAAGGCGAAGTATCCCAGCACGAGGCCGAAGACCATGAGCACCGGGCGCAGCACCAGACCGGGCAGGAACAGCCAGCCCAGACGGGTGGAGCCGGTGAGCAGGCGCTCGGAATCCTCGCGGGTGACGTGGGCGGCGAGGAAGATGGTGATGGCGAGCAGCGCCTCGATGACGGTGATGAGCCAGGTGAGGATGCCGAAGAGGAAGCGGATGAAGGGGATGGCCGGCAGCATGTAGGCCAGCACCAGGCCGGCAATGAGCATCGTCGTCAGCATCAGGGTGACGAAGCCGTCCATGACCGGCCAGGCGGCGGCGAAGACATCGAGGGCGTCGCCGACGACCGGCACGGCGCGGGTCGCGTTGTTGAGGACGGCGACGCCGGCCAGCGCGGTGATCGACGCCAGGGCGCCGGTGACGAGCCAGAAGCCCAGGGAGGCCAGCGACAGGATGGGGTTGTCGGGCGAGGCCATCACCGTCCAGTCGATGGGGATGACGTTGATCAGGCTGGCGATGATCGCCAGCGGGCGGTGCGAGATCGTGCCCTGCTCGAGGGCCGCCGCCTGGGCCGCCGGGACGGGCGAGAACGACGAGGCCGTGAGCCAGGTGAGGATGCCGCGCGTCGCCGTCGCCGCCGGCGCCGAGAAGGCCGCCACGCGGGCCCCCGGCAGACGGACCTCCGGCGTCGCCGCGGCGGCGGTCTCGAAGCGCCCGGTCTGCCATGCCAGGACGTGGAAGAAACTCGCCGCCATGAGCCAGCTCGTGTGCTCGGCGTAGGCGTCCGCCAGCTCGCGCATGGCGCGGTCCTGATGGTCGCGCGACGAGCGCAGCGCCTCGCCGACGATGGCGGCGTAGCGCTCCTCGAGGCCGCTGGCCGCGAGGGTCGCATCGGCGTCGGGGAGCGGCGTGCCGTAGCGCGCCCGACCGGGGATCCAGTGGGCGGCGAGGTCTGCCGCCAGGGTCCGGATCGCCGGGCCGATCGCGGTGTTGAGGGCATGGAAGTGGGCCGCCGGCACCTCGCCTGCCGCCTGCCGTGCGAGTTCGTGGTCGACGGGTGGCGGCGCGGCGCCCTCCTGCCACGGCCACACCAGAAATCCGTCGAGGCCGGGCAGGCCGTAGCCCTCGTAGACGATGGCGCCGCAGGCTTCCGGCGGGACGTCGCCGGCGACGCCGGCGTAGCGCGTCGTCGTGCGCTCCGGAAACCCTTCCGACACGGTGGTGCGCTCCACCAGGGTCGCCGCCGCCGTGGCGTTGGCCGTCGCCATGCAGACCTCGGCGACGAGGACGCGGGCGATGGTGGAGCGCAGGGCGGCGCCGCCGCGGTTGGGGACGATCGAGCGCGTCGGCTCGAGGATGTCCTGCGTGAAGGGCGACCACACCTGCGAGGCGAAGTCGCCGCCGAGGTTGGCGAGGCCGAGCACGATGT
This sequence comes from Alphaproteobacteria bacterium, assembly GCA_965200495.1. Taxonomy (GTDB): domain Bacteria; phylum Pseudomonadota; class Alphaproteobacteria; order SP197; family SP197; genus SP197. The sequence goes on along the minus strand of CBDAUG010000002.1, from coordinate 954,046 downwards.
GCTGGCCGCCGTTGAGGCCGCCGGCGAGCGGCGCCATCAGCGCCACGGCGGCGACGACGCGCACGATCTGCCAGCCGCCGAAGCCCCAGCGCCCCTGGCGGGCGGTCTCCAGGGTGCCGGCGATCGTGTGGTAGAGGAGGAGGACGCCGGCGAGCACCAGGATGCCGGCGTTGAAGATGAGGAACATGGTGCCCAGCACGGTCGAGCCGGTCTCGCCGACGAGGCGGTGGACAAAGCCCAGGATGGCGCGCGTCTCGTCGTCCTCGGTCTCGAAGAGCGTCGCGTCGATCGCGGTCTGCGCCCCGGCCGGCATGGCCAGCACAAGGGCGATGCCGGTGGCCATGAGCACCGCGGCGATGATGACGCGGGCGCGGGCGCGCCTGTCGACGAGGTTCCGCCAGGTGAGCGGGCGCACCCGCGGCGGCGGGGAGAGTGTCGCCGCCATGGCGGCGGTGCGCTGCGCCGCCGCAGCGATGTCGCGCCAGGCGCGGGCGATCTCCGGCATGAAGATGAAGGACAGGAGGGACAGCTCACGGCACTCCGCTGGCCGGGGCGGCAGGCAGGGCGCGGCTGCTCTCGACCGCGATGGCGAGGCGTGCCGCCTCCATGGCGCCGCGGCGCTCGTCCATGAGGTAGCGCTCCCAGTCGAGGACCAGGGAGAGGGCGAGCTGGCGCGAGATCTCGCGCAGGAGGGCCTGCGTCGGCATCCCCTCGAGAGCCACCGACCAGGCGGGATCGTCGTAGCGCCGCGAGGCCAGGTGTTCGAGGAGTTCGTGGCGCGACAGCGCCTGGGCGGCGTCGCGCCCTGTCTGCGGCGCCAGGGCCGCCGCCCAGGCACCCAGATGGACGGCCGGCAGGCGGTTGGCGTGGGCGGCGGCGAAGAACTCGGCCGCCAGTGCCGTCCTCGTCTGCCGGGAGCGCTCGATGAGGGCGGCGCGGGCTTCGGCCGGCGTCGTCACCGCATCCCACGGGATCGGTTCGGTGATCACCGGGGCGGCGAGATTGGTGCCGACCTGGGCCGCGGCCTCGCGGATCGGCGGCTCGGCGAGCGTCGCCGCGGCGAGCAGCGTCGCCGGGACCTGGTCGAGGCCGTGGCGGGCGGCCGCACCGCTGCAGGTGCGCTGGCCGCTGCGCTCGCGCGAACAGAAGGTGGTGCGGATGGTCCGGGCGCGGGCTTGCGCGTCGGCGGTCGCGCCGCCGGGCGTGGCGACGGCGGCATCCTGCGCGATGCGCCCGGCGTCGCGGATCGACGCCTCGAAGAGGAAGGCGGCGGCGTTGCTGTGGGCCGGGCCGAGGCCGGTCACGCCGGTGGTGGTCCGGCACCCTTCGGATGTCGGCTGGTAGGCGCGGATCGCGTGCGATTCCTCGACCTCGCGCTCGACCTGGGCGAGCAGCCTGGTCTGCGCATCGATGGCCTGTGTCAGGGCGGCGGCGGACTGCGCCTCGTAGCCGGCCAGCTGGCCGGTCTGCAGCCGCAGGGCCTCGACGATGGCGCGTTCCATGGCATCGATCTCGCCGATGACGCGGCTGGCCTCGGCGATGTCGTTGTCGGTCGGATCGCACGAGCCGCCGCCGAACTGCGCGGCGGCGGGAGCGGCGGTGCAGGCGGCGGCGACGAGGGCGAGGAGGACGGCGAGGGCGGGGCGGCGCATGGTTCATCCCTCCTGGAAGATGGTGCGGGTGATCTCCCCGGCGCCGGCGTCGTCGAGGACGTTGCCCCACGTCCTCCTCACGCTCACCCCGGGAAGGCGCCGGATGTCGTGGATGAACGACGGGGTGCGGGGCCGGCCGATGGCCTCGCGGTAGGCGTCGCGGGCGATGCGGCAGATCTGCCGGTTGGCGAGGCCGAGCACGTCCTTCATGGCGCGGCCCGGATCGAAGAAGATGTTGTAGAGCGAGTAGTTGAAGAGGCGGTCGAGACACGAGAAATCCAGGATCGACAGCGGATCGCGGATGCCGGCATCGGGATCGCGGATGACCAGGAACTCGCCTTCGGCGCCGGCGGCGGCAGCGGCCTCGAGGGCCGTCGCCACCTCCGGGGCGCAGGCCGGATCGGCACCTGCGTCACCGACCGGCACGTCACCGACCGGCGCCTCCTGGGCCGCCACCGCCCCGGCGAGGGCGGTGACGGCTGCCATCACGGCGAGGAGGGCTCTCATGGCGCGGGCGGGCGGTCGAGGAAGTTGACGTCGCGGGCGACGATCTCGATCACGCGCCGCTCGCTGCCGTCGTCGGCGGTCCAGTGGCGGGTCTGCAGGCGGCCGTCGACGAGGGCGGCGGAACCCTTCTTCAGGGATGCCAGCACGAGGTCGGCGAGGTGGTTGAAGGCGACGATGTTGTGCCACTCGACGGCCTCCTGCGGCGCGCCGTCGTCGCCGCGCCACTTGCGGGTCGTGGCGATGGAGAACGAGGCCATGGTGCGGTCGGCGCCGGTGACGTGGCGGCGCGGGTCGCCGCCCAGGTAGCCCAGCAATTGCACGTGGTTGATGTGCTTCATCGATGATCCTCCGGCTGGCGGGTGGTCTGCGCGATTTCCCCGGCCAGCCGGTCGAGGAGAGCGCGTTCGGTCTCCGGCGAGGCGGCCTCGCCGGTGATGCGGGCGGTGATGTGGCGCTGTGCGCTGCCCGACGGAAAGCGGGTCGCAAGGCGGGCGCGGGCTTCCGCCGGCGGCAGGGCGCGGTAGAGGCGGCTGCGCAGCGCCGCATCGCGCGGCGCCGTGGTGAGCGCCCACAGCTCGGCCGCGCCGGGCGAGTTGACCACCACCTGTTCGATGCGCCCGCGCGGTGTCGTCGCCATGAGCAGTGCGGCCGCACCGCCGGCGCCGGGCCCGGTGAGTTCCGTGGCGACGGCCGCCTGCAGGGTGGGCGAGAGGTCGAAGAGACGCGCGAGGTCGGCGATCTCCCCCTTCTTGCCGCCGGCGCCGAGCACCCAGATGCGGCTCGCGAGCTCCACCAGGGGTGCGGTGAAGTCATCGAGGCGCTGCGAGGCCAGCGCCAGGGTGACGCGCAGCTTGCGCGCCTCGCGGATGTCGCGTTCAACCTGGGCCTGGACGGTGGGTGCCCGGGCGGTGCGGTGGAACTCGTCGAAGGCGAGGCGCTTGGGCGTTTCGCGGATCGCCTCGAGGCGCCGGCGGTGCCAGGCGCGGTAGGTCTCCGGGATGGCGGCGGCATCGTCGGGGTCGATCCACCAGTGGCGGGTCAGGGCGTGGCGCGCCAGCATGTAGACGGCCGCCGTCTGGCGGTCGGCTTCGGCGCTGCCGGTGGGCGCCACCGCGGCCAGATCGATCGCCGCCAGGCGTGCGCCGGCCGTCTCGAAGACTGTGGCGTGGCAGAAGATCGGCCAGGTGTCGGCGACGGCGGCGAGGATGCGGATGACGGCGTCGGTGACGCTCTCTGCGCCGGCGCCCCAGGAGGCGCCGCCGATCAGCGCCTGGAGCGCCGGCTCGCGGATGGCGGCGGCGAGATCGGGCAGCACCGGGACGGCGAAGCGCTGGGCGCGCCCGGCGGCGTCCGCCTCGCCGTGGGCAAACAGCAGATCGACGATCTCCCACCAGGTGGCGCGGGGCGGGATGGTGACGGCGGCGCGGGCGAGCGCGTCGTCGACGGTGACGTCGCGACCGGCCGTATAGAGGGCGGGTTCGGCGCCGGCGGCATCGTCGCTCCTCATGGTGTAGGCGGCATCGATGAGCGGGCCGATCGCCTCGCGGGCGCCGTCCGGGACGCCGGGTGCGCCGGCCGGGGTCAGCACCAGCGCCAGGAGGTTGGCGAGGTACTGCCGTTCGGCGGGAAGCGGGCGGCGGCAGCCGAGCTGGGTGTCGAAGGGATTGATGGCGCAGGCGGGCGTCATCGCCAGGCGGAAGGCGCCGGCCTCGTGGCGGCGGTCGTGCGGCAGGGCTTCGCGCAGCAGCGAGACCAGGCCGGTCGACGAGGGGCCGATGTCGATGACGGCGACGAGCGGCAGGCGGCTCTGCCCGCTCTGCAGGCACCACGCCAGGTTGAGGGCGTTGAGAAGCACCGACTTGCCGCGGCCCGGGATGCCGTAGACGATGTCGAGGCCGTGGTCGTCCGCCGTCTCGAAGCTGAAGGGCAGCATGCGGCCGTCGGGCGAGCGGAAGAGGTGGTTCGGCCGGTCGGCGCCGAAGGCCGCCGGGCGGTGCACGGGCACCATGCGCAGGGCCTCGTCGAGCGGGGCCAGCGCCGGTTCCGCCGTGCCGCCGCAGGCAAAGCCCGGGACACTCGCCGCCAGGGTCTCGAGGGCATCGCCGACGAGGCGGGTGGCGACGCACTCGCCCCAGCCTTCGAGGATCTGCTGGGCGCGCGATGCGCGCCGCGCGAGTTCCGCGTCGCTGTCGTCGAGGCCTGTCCATGTCAGGAGCGAGAGGCGCAGGCGGACGATCGCCCGCGACTGCTGGCGCAGGGTGGCCAGCGCGTCGAGGGCATCGCGCGCGGCGCGCGAATCGGGCGACGAGAAGGCGAGGAAGGCGCCGGCGATGCGGCGTGTCGTGGCGCCGAGCGAGGCGAGACCGCCGCCCTCGATGAGGAGCGAGACGCGGCAGGGAATGCCGGCCGCCGCCAGCGCCGTCACGAATTCAGCGAACGGGCGGGCGGCTCTGGGGCCGTGCAGCATGTCGATGGCGGCGTAGCGGCGCTCGCCGATCTCGAGCCAGGTGCGGCGCCGCACCGGTGTGTCGACGATGATCTGCGGCGCCAGCGGCGGGTGGTGGGCGCCGTTCCAGGCGGGCTCGGTGAGGCGGGCCGGCGGCGCCTCCCCGGCGGTCACCGGCAGCGGGGTCGCGCCCGTGCCGCCGCTCGTCATGCGGCGCATCACCGCCAGCGCGGCGGCCGAAGACAGGGGACGGAAGGCGACGCCGGCGGCGCCGAGGACGTCCTCGATGCCGTGACGAAACGCCGCGTGGCGCGGTTCGAGCGACTCGTAGGTGGCGTGCGGGCACTGCGCCTCGCTGGGCTTCGGCATCCAGTCCCTGAGGCGCCGGCGCATGGCGCGGCGGTCGCGGCGCTCCTGGTCCGCCGTCAGCGCCGACGGCCGGGTCCAGCAGGCCATGGTGACGGTCTCGTCGGCAATGAGCGTGGCCAGCCGGCGGGCGCGTTCGGTGAGGACGTCGGCGAGGTCGAGGCCGCTGGCGCGTGCCGCGGCCTCCTGACGGGCGGTGAAGCCGTCCAGCGAGGCGGCGGCCGGGTCGCGCTCGAAGACCAGGTGGAGGGCGTGGCCGGGATCCAGCAGGGCCGTGTTCCACCTCGCGAGCGCGAGATCGACGAAGCGCTGCAGTTCGTCGGCGCCGGTCGCCGACAGCGCGCCGTCGATTCCGATGAGCGTCACGAGGGAGCCGTCGCGGGCGAGGATGACGCCGTCGGCAAGGCCGGCGGCCGGGGCCATGAAGGCCTCCAGTCCCTTGCGGCGGACGCTCCAGGCCAGCGCCGTGATGTCGTCGAGAAGCTGCACGGGTCCGCTCAGGGGTCCAGCGCCGGACGGCTGATCGTCGCGTTGTCGATGGCGAAGGTCTCGCCGACGGCGTTGATCACGGAGGGTGTGGCGATGAGGGCGGCGCCGACGAGGAGGGCGATGAGGCCGGAGCTGATCGTCGTCTGGGAGGGATGATCGACGTGACGCTTGAGGCGCAGCAGGCCGAAGCCGGCGAGCAGCACGCCCAGGATGTAGAAGGCGACCGAGATGAAGAAGGGGAGCAGCTCGAGGTCGGTGGCGGCGGCCTCGGCCATCTCGCCGAGGCTGATGGCAAGGGCCGGGGCGGCGCCGAGCGTGGCGGTGGCGGTGGCGGTGGTGATGGCGGTGCGCATGGCTGGCTCCCCTGGGTCAAGGCGTGTCATGAGATGTCGAGGACGCGGATGCCGAGCGTCGTCTGCAGGGCGTCGATGACGGCGACGATGTGCCAGGCGCCCACGCCGCCTGCCATGTGCATGGCGGCCGCGCCGGCGGTGGCGCTGGGCTTGCCGTCGGAACAGGCGCGCAGCACGAAGATGCCGCGCACGAAGGCGGCGAGGCCGACCAGCGAGACGATGGCGAAGACCGCGCCGAGGAGGCCGTCCATGGGGCTGCCGGTGCCGCTGGCGTAGCCGATGGCGGCCGAGCGATGCAGGTCGCGGGTGCCGAAGAGCGTGATGGTGGCGGCGTCGAGCCATGACGGCAGCTGGATCAGCACGACGCCGGCGAGGAAGGTGGCGAGGGTGCCGAGCGCCGCCGGCGGCGCGCCCTTGCCGAAGGAATCGCTGTGCTTGAGCATGCGCAAGCCCGTCAGCAGGAGCAGCCACAGCCCGGCCACAAAGGCGCAGATGACGATGAGGGCGAGGACCGGATCGAGAATGTCGGCGACGAAGGCGATGATCATCTGGGCGAGGTTCACGGTGTGATGCCTCCGAACGTGTCCGTGCCGACGTCGGCCGCGGCGACGAAGGTCACGGCGAGTTCCGTGTTGCGCGGGATCGCGACGGTCATGCGCGTCGGTGCGTCTTCCTGCAGCACCGCGGCAGCCGGGCCGGCGGCGGCGGCGATTCCCTCGTAGAGGCGCTGCTGCGCCGTGGCCCGGGACGTCGACTCGACGACGACGCCGCCCTCGATGTTGACCGTCGTCTGCGGCCGGGCGACGGCGCGCGCCCAGCCCTGCGCGAAGCTGATGGCGGCGGGCAGGATGACGCGCTCGAACCAGTGGCGGCTGACGCGGCCCTCGATGCCGAAGCAGGCGCAGTCGAGACCCACCGCCCAGCCGTCGACGGGTGTGCTGGCGCCGCCGCTCTCGATCCTGTCGAGGCGCAGCACCAGGGCATCGCGCACCTGCGTGAAGGTGCCGGTGGCGACCGCGCCGGCCAGCGGCGGCTCGAGGATCTCCAGCAGCACCGGGCCCGGGTAGTCCGAGTTCACGGCGTAGAGCGTGCGGGCGTAGAGCGGGCGCCCGGCATCGATCGCCGTGCGGATGGCCCCGGTGGCGGGCGCGGGCGCGGCGGCCGCCGGCGCGGCCTCGCGGGCCGTGGCGGCATCGTAGGCGATGGCGACAATGGCGGGCTCGCGCGACCATTCCTCGATGAGGATGGCGAGGACGTCCGCGAGATCCCCTCCGGGCGGAGCGCCGGGTCGTGCCGGGCGGAGAACATCGGAGGGCTCGTGGATGGTGGGCGGGCGCTCCTGATGGGCGTAGTCGTCGGCCGGCGGACCGGCGGGCGGAGTCTCGTCCGGCGGCGGCGGGGCCGGCTGGGCGGCGGGCGGCGTTGCTTCCCCTGCCTGGGTGGCGATGACGGTCTCGCCGCCCTCGCGGGCGGCGTCGACGCGCTGGCGATCGCGTTCCTCGACCGATTCGCGCCACGCCTCGCTGCCGGTCGTGTCGGGATTGAAATCGAGCGCGGAGTTGTCGGGAGGGCGATGCTGCGCCGCGGCGGTCATCGCCAGCACACACATGACCGGGACGATGGTGGCGATGAGGGCGCGTGTCATGGCAGGTCCGCCTCCAGCGGTGTCGTCGGCTGGCTGCGAAAGTCGATGCGGTGCGCCGTGCCGTCGCGGGCGATCAGCGCGAACGGTGTGGCCGGCAGGCGATAGGCCCAGCGGCCGTCGGCGGCGCGCTCCGCTGCCCAGGGTCCGGGCGAGAGGACGGTGCTGGCGGTGACGAGGAGGATGTCGTCGCCGCTGGCCCAGGCGCGCGCGATGCCGTCGCCGCCGCCGACCACGAGGCGTGTCGCGTGCTCCGGCGGCTGGCCGGCCAGGAGTGCCAGCAGGCGGCCGTCGCCGGCCTGGAACGCCGGGCGCTGCACCAGGGCCTCGGCATCGGCCGCCGGACCGGGCTGCGTGATGCGGATGTCGACGCGCAGATCGGTCTCGGGCCCGCCGCCGGCGAGCGTCAGCACGACAGGCTCGGTGAGATCGCTGAGCTTGACGAGAGCGTTGCCGTGCAGATGGCTGCGCTGCGGCGCCAGATAGAGGATGTGCTGGGCGCCCGGCGGCCGCGTCGTGGCGCGGCCCGGCAGGAACGATTCGTCGACCAGGACTTCCTCGATGGCCCACGGCTCGCCGGTGACATCGGTGAACGTCACGCCCGTCGTGTAGCCTCTGGCCACGCGGACGGTGGTGATCTCGCCCTGGCCCGGATGGATCTGCAGGCGGCGCAGTGTCGTCGCCGGCGGCGCGCCCGCTGCCTCGGCCGTCGCCCGCCGCGCCTGCTGCAGGAGCGCGCCGAGGAGGCGTATCTGCTCGGTGGTGAAGGGCAGCGCGTCGCGACCGGTGGTCGCCGTCTCCTCGTCGCTGGCGGCGTGCTCGGGCCAGAGATCCGGCGCGCTCGCCGCACCATCCGGGGCCGCATCATCCTGTGCCGCACCATCCTGGGCAACGCCCGCACCGGCGGCGGCCAGAAGGAGGGCGAGGAGGGCGGCGGCCGCTCTCATGACTGGCCCGTGACGATGAGCTGCTGCACGCCGATCCCCGCCGGCCGGTCGGAGAGCGGCACGCGCATGACGAGCACCTCGGCCGTCATCTTCTGGTTCAGGGTGCGGCTGCCGGCGTGGAAGGTGACGAGCAGCGGAAACTCGACGGCCCAGGCGGCCTGGCCGTCGAAGAACATCGTCGCCGTGATGACCGGTGCGCCGGTGGCGACGGCCGAGGCGACCTGCAGGTTGTCCGTGAGGCGGTCGAGAAACAGGCTGTCGGCGAGGGCTGACGTGTAGCCGGCGTAGCCGTCGTCGGTGAAGTGATCGCGCACCGCGGCGAGGCGCATGCGCCAGTCGTGGTGGCCGAGGGTGAAGGCTTCCGTGACCGCGGTCACGGTCCAGTTGCGCAGGGCGGCATCGGACATGATCGGCTCGTCGAGCGGCGTCGCCTCGATGATCCGCCCGTCGGGCGTGGCGGCCACCGTGATGTAGACCGTCGAATGGGCGACGACGTAGCCGGCGAGCGCCGCCGCCTCGAGGAGGGCGATGGCGAGGAGCACCATCGTCGCGCGGCGCCATCCCAGATGCTGATCGCGGTGGAAACCGAACAGCGCCTGGGCCTGGCGTGCGGCCTGCGTGCGGGCGCTCACGGGGCGATCCCGCTGGTGCCGGCGCCGGGGTCGCGGCCGGCCAGGAAGGCGGCGACATCGTCGATGCCGCCGGCACGGTCATGCCATCCGCCGGCATCGAAGGTCCGCACCACCGGCACGACATCCAGTCCCGTGGCGCGGTGATGGGCGTTGTTCGCCCGCACGGCTGCCGTGGCGCGGTCGGTCGGCGGCGCGGTGTGCTCCTCGAACCACGCCGTGGCCGCGTTCCGGCCGACGGCGGCCAGCGCCAGGTGGGCCGACCCGGCGCCGAGCAGGGCGACCGGGATGACGGTCAGCATCAGCTCGCCCTGGAGGGCGGCCAGCGCCAGGCGGGCGACCGTGGTGCGCGACACCGGGCAGGCGGGATCGGCAAAGACGTGCACCGGCGGTCCGGATGATCCCAGGACGAACCCTGTCGTGGGCGGCGTCGGTGCGGCCGGGGCGGGTGCGCTGCGGGCCTGAGAGGCGGCGATCTGGCGAGCGGTGACGAGCAGGCCGTCGGGTGCATAGAGGGCGCCGACGACGGCATGGCCCGAGGGTGTCACGTAGACCGTGTAGCCCGGATCGCCGGCGCCGCGGGTGACCCGGTAGCCGGCAAGGTCCGGGCCTGAGCCGATGGGCGTCACGGTCGCGCCGTCGTCGCGCAGCAGGCGGATGATGGCGGGTTCAGGCGGGGTGGCGGCGGGCGGCGCAGCGGCGGCGAAGGCGAGGGCGTCGTCCGCATGAGCCGCTTCGAGGGTGGCCATGGCGGCCGCCAGCGCTGCCAGGGTGATGCGGGCGAGGATGGTGCGTGTCATGGCTCTGGTCCCGGTGCGCCCGGCGGGCGGTGGACGATGGCGAGGGTGGCGGCGGCGGGCGCGAATTGCGCCACCGGTGCGAAGGCGAGGTGCGAGAGGCCGAAGAGGAGCGAGCGCGTCGCCTGGTCGAACGTGCCGCGGAACGTCACGCCCTGATCGATCCGCCAGCGGCGATCGGTGAGCCAGACAATGGCGACGCCGGCACGTCCGCCCCAGCGCGCGAGAACATCGGCGAGGAGTTCGCCGGGGGCGACGCGCCACACCTCCGGCTCAGGCGGCGCGGCGACATCCGCGACAGGGAGGATGGTGAGGGTGGTGCCGTCGCGCACCCAGGAGAGCCCGGCGGCGGCCAGCGCGCCCTGCCAGCCGGCCGCGTCGGCCGGTGCGGCCTGGCCGGGGTCGGTGCCGTCGGCCCAGACGACCTCGGTGTCGCCATCCACGAGCTCGTCGATCAGGCCGGCCAGCGAGCCGGGCGGTGCGGCTGGCGCGACCTGGTAGACCGGCGGATCGGCGGGCGGGTGGTAGACGAACGAGGCCGCGGCCGGCGTTGCCGCGGCGGCGGCAAGCAGGACGGCGGCGGCGCTCATCCGAAGTCCGTGAAGCGGCGCACGCGGGTCGGCGCGATGCCGCCCGGGCGGCCTGCCAGGGCGACGCGCAGGGCCTTGAGTGCCGCGGTCAGGCGCCAGCCGCGGGCTTCGGCGACGCGAAACAGCACGACAAGGACGACAAGCACCGCCGTCGTCGCCCATGTCGGCCAGAAGAGCCAGAGGGCGGCCGGGAGCAGCAGGCGGGCGTCGACGATCCAGAGGCGCACCGGCCTGGCGCTGTCGCGCCATGGAATGGTCTCCATCGTTCCTCCTCATGATGCACCGGCGGCATCGATGCGGGCGCGATCGCGGGCCGTGATGCGTCCTTCCCCGAAGGCGGTGCGGGCGGCCTGGTGAAGGGCATGGCCGCTGCTCCGGACCGCGGCGGCGATCATCCCCGGCCAGCGTGTCAGCGGCGCCTCGAGCAGCGCCGCCTTGAGCGCCGGCGGAAACACCAGCCATTCGCGCAGCGCGGTGCGCCCGCCGGCCGGCGCCGGCAGCAGGCACTGCGTGACGACGAGGTTCAGCTGATCGACGAGGGCGGCGGCGCGCTCGGCACGTTCGGCGGACGGGAACTCGGCCACCAGGCGGCGGATCGTCGCCGCCACCCCGATGGTATGCGCCGTGGTGTAGACCGCGATGCCGTAGTCCGCTGCCATCACCGCCGCCTGGACTGTCTCGAGATCGCGCGCCTCGCCGACCACCACCGCTGTCGGGCGGCGTCGCAGGCTCGCCCTCAGGGCCTCGGCGAAGGTGCTGAAGTGACGCGGGATCTCCGAGGACGACATCATGGCCCCGGGTCCGGCAATGGCGTCGAAGACGAACTCGATCGGCGCCTCGTAGGCGTGAATGCGGCCGCTGCCGCGTTCCAGCAGGCTGCGGGTGCCGGCGGCGAGCAGCGTCGACTTGCCCGAGCCCGGCACGCCGGTGACGATGGTGAGGCCGTTCAACCGGTGCCACGCCGCGCGGATCTCCGCCTCGATGGCAAGATCGTCGAAGGTCGGCGGGGCGGTGGGCAGGACGCGGATGGAGATGTTGATGCCGGTGGCGCCGTGGCTGAAGACCGGGCTCATGTTGACGCGAAAGCGCCGCGCGCTGCGGTCGCGCGCTCCTGCGATGGCATGGGAGCAGTCGACCGGGCGGCCGCTCCGCAGGATGGTCTCGGTCGTCTCGCCGGCGAGGGTGCGGGCGAGAGCGGCGACGGCCGGGCTGTCGAGCGGTGTGGCCGTCGTCGCGACGAGCGTGCCGTCGATCTCCATGCGTCCCTGCTCTCCTGTCTGAAAGGCAATGTCCGAGGCGCCGGCGCGGGTGGCCCAGAGCAGGAACTCGTCGAGGCGCTCGGCCGGGAAGCCGTGGGTGGCGGGCGGCCACAGGGCGTGAGCGGTCATGGCGTGAGCGGTCATGGCGTGACCACGGCCTGCCACGCGTCGGGGTCGCTCACCAGGCGTGCGGCGCGGTCGATGGCGACAAAGCGCTCGGCAATGCGCAGGATCGTGCCGCCGCCGGCGACGGCGACCTCGCGGGTGTCGATCACCGGCGCCGTCACCATGCCGGCGAGGTGCAGCCGGTGCCACAGGACCAGGCCGGTGAAGATGCCGTTGAGGCGGTCCAGATCGTCGCGGAAGATGGCGTCGGCGAGGCGGCGCCCGTCGTTCCATCCTTCGCGCACCCATCCCTCCCACAGCGCCTCTTCGTCGCGATCGCGCGGGAACAGGACGGCGGCCGGGATCGCCGGCGCGGGCCAGGTGCGCACGAGGAAGTCGGTCCACGACGGCACGGCACTGACCAGCTTCTCGGCCGCCAGGATGGTGACCACCCGTCCGGCGCTAGCGGCGCGGTTCTGTTCGCGGGCCAGGAGGAAGGCGTCGCGGGTCTCGGCGAGCACCGGCGGCTGCACCATGAACCCGGCCTCGCGCAGCATGAGATCGCGGAAGCGATAGATGCGGTGGAGCTGCGGCGCGTAGCGCTCCAGCAGGCGGGCGAGCTCCCAGCCCCGCCGCTGGAGGCCCGCCTGGGATCCCAGCGCACGCCCGGCATGTTCCATGGCGCGCTGCCGGGTCTCGTCGGCGAAGGTGACGGCCAGCGCGCGGCCGCTGCGCGCGTCCATGGCGAGGATCTCGGTCACGCCTGGCGGTCCGTCGGCCGCGGCGGCGCTGGCGAGAACGAGGGCCATGACGGGTGCGAGTGATCTCATATCGGTGCTCCCTGGGACGTGGACCAGTCGATGCGCACCTGGCGCAGCCGCGCGTCGACGGTGAGTTGGGCGGCATCGGCGGCCTGGATGCCGGCGTCGCGCAGAATGAGGATGAGCGGCGTCGACGTCGCCGTGATCCGGACGATGGGCGCCATCGCCGGGGATGGTCCGGCTTCGACGTACTCCCAGCCCGCCTCATCGGCGAGGCGGCGCGCCAGGGTGCCGAGCGGGCCTGTCCAGTCCACGGTGACCTCGTCCAGGAGTTCCGGCGGCACCAGCGACGGCGGCGGTGCGGCATCGACCGGGTTCTCGGACGCGCGGGCGGCGGCGAGCTCCGCGAGGGCGGCTTCCGCCCGCAGGGCGGCGCTGGTCAGCAGTGCCGCGGCCGGGTCCGGCTGGTCGGCCGCGGGCGCGGGCGGCGGCTGGAAGAACGCGCAGCCGGTGATGGCGAGGGCGAGCGCGATCATCGCCAGAGGCTTCATCACCGTGCCTCCTCGATGACGAGCCGGCGGTTGGCCGGGTAGGCGACGGCGGTCAGCGTCGCCTGGGTCACCGGATCGGCGAGCAGCGCATCGACGGCGCCGAGGAACGATCCCTCGAAGACGGCGTCGGCGCCCAGGCTGTAGTCGTGGTGCGCCGACCACACCAGCGACCAGTCCGCCTCGGTCGCCCAGCGGTCGAGGGTCTCGGCCAGGGTCGCCTCGACATCCGTGTCGACGATCCAGCGGGTCTGCCTGGGTTGAGGGCGTGGCGCGGTGGTGCCTGCGAACTCCAGATCCCAGTAGCGGTAGAAGACGATGGTGACCGCGCGCCACTCCCAGCGGTGGCGATAGAGGGCGGCCAGGGAATCGAGGATGTCGACCAGGCTGCCCTCGAGGTCGAAGCGCTGCGGTGCGGGCTCCGGCAGCGTCTCCGTCACACCGGTGCGCGACGGCCGCTCCTCGACGATGACGGGAATGTGCGTCGCCGCGGCGAGCCGCGCGGCCGCTTCCGCGATGGTGAGGGGTGCCGTGGCCACCAGCGCCATCATGTGGTCGGCGCTGCCGGGAGGTCCCGGATCGGTCTCGGGGCCGAGCACCACGCCGGCGATCTGCGCGGCGCTCTCATCGCCGCCGTGGCCGTCGGCGAGGCCCGTGGTCACGGGCATGGCGAGGATGACGGCGGCGGCGGCGAGAGCCATGCCGGGCGCCAGGGGGACGTATCCGCGGGTGAAGGGTCGCCCGCGGACGCGCTGCAGGTGGGCGCGGTAGAGGAGCGAGCAGGCGCTGCCGGCAGCGATGATGACGGCAAGACCCAGGGGTCCGGCGACGGCGCCGATGCCGCCCAGCAGGAAGGCATCGCCGGGCATGAACGGCCAGCGCCGGCGCGCCACGGCGGCGGCGGCCATGGCCGCGGCGGGTATCGCCGTCCCGCAGGCCAGCCCCAGCAGCGGCATCCACCAGGCCGACGAGACGAGACCGAACGCCGACGGCGTCGTCGCGTGCCAGGCGATCCCCGTCGCGGCGAGGAGCGCCACGGCGGACAAAGGCATGCGGAACCGGCGGCAGTCGGCGGCGGCGATGACGGCGAGGAGGGCCACCGCGGCGGCGGCGAAGGCGGCATCGAGAAGGGTCATGGACCAGCTCCGGTCTCGAAGGTGTGGGCCAGGGCTGCGCACATCGCCTCGAGCGGCGAGGCGGCGCAGATGTGATGGGGCAGATGGAGTGGCGTGGCCCCGGCGCCGGCGCGTGTGGCATTGACCTCCAGCAGGCGGGTCTGCAGGGCGGCGATGCGCGAGAGCACGAGGACGTCGTCGGCGAGGCGGTCGGCGAGGCGGGCGGCCGCGGCGATGGTGAGCGTGGCCGTCCGGATGGCGGGCGCTTCGCGCGTCGCGGGAGGCGGGGAGGCGAGATGATCGAGAATGCTTCCCGTCTCCTGGGCGGCGGCGGATGCGCCGCCGGCGATGACGGTGGCGAGGAGGACGGCGATGGTGGCGCGGTGGTTCAGCATCCGGTGCAGCTCCCGACAACGAGGCTGGAGATGCCGGCTGCGGCGGCGGTCATGCCCCCGGTGGCCGTCATCTGGCGCACCTGGGCGTCGACCGTCTCGATGGCGTCGGCCGTGACGGTGTCGGCGGCGACATCGGTGGCCGCGAGGCGCGCTACCGTCGCGGCCCCGGAGACCGTCAGATCGCCCGACGCGGCGATGGTGGCGGCCGATGCCGTGCCGGTGACGGCAAGGCTGGCGGCGCTGGCCGCGCCGGTGACGTCGACGTCGCCGCCGACGGATGCCGGCCCTGAGACGGTGGCCGAGGCGGTGGTGATCGCGCCCGTGACCTCGGCCGCGCCGGCGACGATGGCCGCTTGGCCGACCACCAGATCGCCGGTCACCGTCAGCGCCCCGGCGACCTGCAGCCAGGTGTCGATGGCGAAGCTCGTCGCGTCGATGGCGCCGGCGCGGGTGAGGTCGTGGCCGCCGAGGTCGAGCGCGGTCTCCATGCGGTTCAACTCCGGAAAGCCGGCAATCGACTCGCGGTAGAGCTGGTCGCCGTAGACCGCCTGGCGGTCGAGGCGCAGGTGGGTGGCGAGCGCATAGGGGGCGGGTGCGCCGCCGAAGGCCCCCTGGAAGGCGCTGACGTCGACATCGACGGTGGGACCGGCGATGCGCGTTCCCGCCGGCGCGACGGTGCCGAGGCGGGACGTGGCGGCGGGTGCGCCGGAGACCGCGCGCCACGGCCAGCGGACATCGCCGGTTGCCACCGTCTGTGCCGTCACGATCTCGACCACCGCCGGCGCGGTGCGCATGACGAGGATCCGGGTGCCCCGTGCCATGGCGTCGGCCGCCGGGAAGCCGGGGCCGAGGTGGCCGTCGGCGATGAGGGCGGCGATGGTGAGTGTGCGGTGGGCCGGACCGGCGATGAGCGTCGGAAAGTTGGCCAGCGCCCAGCCGCGGGTGGCCTCTGAGAGAACGACAAGGCGGTGGGCGGCGCGGTCCTGGGCGCTGAGCACGAGCTGTGTCTCGAGCCAGCGCCCCGCCCCGGCGAGCATGACGGCGATGACGCCGAGCGCCATCAGCGAGCCGAAGAGGCTGAGGCCATGGGCCCGGGCGATGCGGATCAGCAGCCGTTGCATGCCGAAGCCGTGAGCCGTCCGGTGATCCTGAGGGACGGGCCGTAGACGCCGCCTGTGGCGGTGATCGTTGCGGTCTCGATGGTGGGTGCGATGAGGGTGCCGCCGGCGGTGGCGGCTGTCGTGGCGAGCGTGCCGGTGATCGTCGCGTCGCCGCCGACCGTCGTGTTCTGGGCGGTGAGCGCCGCGGCCTGGATGGAGGCGGCCTGCAGGCCGCCGGTCACGGCGGCGGCGCGGCTGATGAGCGCCGCCGGTGTCACCAGGGAGCCGACGAGGAGATCGCCCGTCACGCTGAGACCGCTGGATGCGGCGATGCTGGCCGCCTCGAGCGTGCCAAGCCTCGCCGCCGCCGCGGCGTCGAGGGATGCGACCCCCGGCGCCCAGGGCGCGCGCGCCGGGTCGAGGGTCGTGGTGCCGGCCAGCAGGTCTGCCGGGTCGGCCACCACCCCGGCCGTCGATGTGACGCTCGTCGACGAGGTCGTCACGCCCGGCCACGTGGCGGGATCGAGCGGGTCGATGGCGGCATCGAGCGGATCGATGGCGCCGGCGAAGAGCGCGGCGCCGGCGGTGATGGCGTGGCCGGCGAGATCGAGATCGGACTCCATGCGGTTGAGCCAGGGGCGCCCCGGCTGTGCCCGCCGGTAGACGGCGCCCGCCTGGTGGCTCAGCGTGTCGGCGGTGACGAAGAACGCAGCCGTGTCGAGGGCGCCCGTCAGCGCCTCGATGGCCGGGCGGTGGCGGGCCATGGATCCGGCCGGTCCGGCGGCGTATTCCACGGCGATGACGCCGGCGTCGATGAGGCCGCGGTGGAGGGCGGCGGAGGCGCTGACCGAATCCGGCGTGACGACGAGGAAGGCCATCGCCACCGGTGGCGTCGCGCCGTCGCCGATGACGCCGAGGGTCATCGTCAGCGGCCGTTGCGCGGCGGGCAGCCCGGGCGGCGCATGGCCTGCCGTCACGAGGGATGCCGGTGTGACGAGGGCGCCGCCGGCGGCGACGGCAGCGGACCAGTCCGTCTCCATGGTGCTGCGGTGGGTCGCCTGCAGCCAGGCTGCCGCCACGTGGCCGGCGGTCTCGCGGGCCGCGGTCACCTGGCGCTCGCGCTCCGCCAGGGTCCATGCCGTCAGCACGGCCCCTGCCAGGGCGGCGAGCACCAGGACGCCGAAGAGTTCGGCGGCGCCGCGGCTGAGGCGGCGGGTGAGGCGCGCCGTCACCCGCCCCGGGCGCGGGACGTCACAGGCTACCGGGCTGATCATGACAGCGCCTGCTCACCGCCCCGCGCCCGGGTACGGAAGGTCATTCGAAGACGAGGACGAGGTCATTGTCGTTGGCGTCGGCGCAGATGCCCGACACGGTGGCCGGGGTCAGCGGCAGGTCGCTGGAGCTGGACCCCGTCTTGACCTGCCACAGGCCGCCCGAGGCCCGGGCCTGGCCGATGTAGGGGTCCAGGATCTGGGTGCAGTTGGCCTGCTGCAGGTTGTTGAGGGTGACCTGGAAGCGATCGCCCACGCCCTGGACCAGCAGGCGGGCACCGAAGGGGTGGCGGATCCTGACGTTGTTGCCCGAGCCGGCCTTCGCCGAGGCCGGGATGGCGCCGCGGGCGTTGAGCAGCTGCACGAGGTCGGCCGGCGAACCGTTGGAGCCGCTGTAGGACGAGGCGCCCTGGTGGATGTTCTGGGTGGCGACGACGAGGGTGGTGATGAGCGCCTGGGCCTCGTTCCTCGCCTGGACTTCCGTCGTCGTGTTGTAGAGCGTCACCGCGCCGACGACGGCGGCGGCGGCGAGACCGAGCGCCATGAGGACGCCGAAGAGCGTCAGGCCGGCCGACCGGCGGCGGCGGAACCGGCCGAGAGCGGCGCGTGGCGTGAGGGTGGTGGTCATGGATCTCTCCTTTCCCGGTTGATCCCTGGTTCCAAAAAGCGGTTCTAGAAGCCGCCGGCGGTGGCCTGGCCGGCGGAGTTCATGATCTCGAACAGCGATTGCGTGACGCCGCCGATCAGCACCGCGACGACGACGGTCAGCGCCGTGTTGATGGCGGCCGCGCGCGCTGTCATGAGCGCTTCGGAGCGGTCGATCCAGCGGTCGACGAAACGCGACAGCTTGACGTCCCAGGCCGGCACCCCGTCGAGCGCCGCCACCACGGGCGAGAGCGTCGGATCGGGGAAGCCGTGGCCCGACCGCATCATCGCCTTGCCCAGCGACTGGCCCTCGGCCATGGCGGCCTGGATGGTCGTGATGCGGTGGCGCGTATAGGGCGAGGCGGCGCGCTGCAGCTCGCGGAAGGTGCGGTCGTTGAGGTCGAGGCCGGCCTTGAGATACTCCAGCAGCACGAAGAGGAAGGCCGAGCCGACCACCGTGCGGTAGAGCGAGAACGGCGGCACCTTGTCGAGGAGGTGGCGTCCCCGCCCCTTCCAGCGCAGCAGCACCTGCCACAGCACGATCCCGGCGATGGCGGCGGCGGCGGCGATGGCGTGCGGCCAGGCATGGATGAAGAGTGCCGCGGAGCGGAACACGCGGCCGGTGAGCGGCCACTGGGCGGCGGGCAGGATGGGGTCCATGGCAGGCACGAAGACCTCGGCCGCGCCCCACAGCAGGCCGAAGACGGCGAGCGCGAGCACCAGCGGCATGGCGAGCGCATTCCTCACCGCCGTCGTCTGCTTGTCCCTCATCTCGGCCACCCGTGCGGCGCCGGCGAAGAGCGCCTCGGCCGGGACCCTGCCGTAGGCGGCGAAGATCATGGCCTCCGAGGCCGGCACCCAGCGCGCGACCTCGGTGGCGAAGCTGCCGCGCGCCAGCGCGTCGTGCCAGATGCCGAGGGGCCGCGCCTCCATGGTCTTGCTCTGCGCCTGCATGGTGTCGAGCGCGGTGGTGAGCGCCTTCTCGAGCGCGAACTCGGCGCTGAGCAGGTCGGCGATGGTGTGATAGAGGTCGATCCGCGCCTGGCGGCGCAGGAAGACGACCGCGTAGGGCTTCTTCCAGGCGTGGGTCACGGTGGGCCCCCCGTGACGATCCGCCAGCTGCATGCCCCCGGGGAGCGCGCAGCGGAGAGGAATGCGCCGAGGGCCTGGACGAACGTGAGCGTGTGGTGGCGCATCGCCATGGCGGTCCAGGCGCCGTCTGCCGCACCGCACAGGGCCGCGGCGAACAGAAGTGCGCCGAACGGAACGTGTGCTGTGTGCGCGACGTCGGCCTGCGTCACGCCAATCCCCACAGCGCCGATCACGGCCAGCGCGAAACGCGAATCGCCCAGCGTGCCGATCGGGATCATGCCGCCGGAGGCGGAGCGGCGATTGAGCAGCCAGGCCGTGGTGGAGCAGGCGACCCAGGCGGTGGCAAGCAGGCCCCATGGCAGGTCCGCCGGCGGCGCCGTTGCGGCGGCGCCCAGCGTCATGGCAAGTGTCAGGGCGGTGAGGAACATGGAGCGGGCGCCATGGACGGCGATAAGCGGAAGATCCGGGAATGGCCGCTCTGTTGCGAGTTCTTGCGGCGGCCGGCCGTCGAGGGCCTGCATCTGGAGATCGGCGTCGCGACCGGCGCTCTGATGTTCCTTGTCCTGCGCACGAGCGCTTCCCGCGGCGGGGTCATCGTCATGATTCTCACGGTGGTCCCGGCAGGGTCCAGGGTGGTTGGCGGGTTCGCTGTCCCACGCCTCGATCAGGAGGCCGAGGGAGTCCTGGCGGGTCTTCGTCATGGCGCACGCCCCTGGACGACGCGCAGCGACGGCGTGCGGGCGATATCCGCCGGGCGCGCACCCTTGGCGAGCGCGTCCATGGGATCGACGGCGCCGCGGCCGACGATCTCCCAGATGGTGCTCGAGAGCGGCGTGCCGCCCATCTTGTCGATCCACCACTGCCGGGCGCCGATGGGATCGCGCTGCGCCACGAAGCCGAGGTAGCCGGCGTCGGGGAGGATCGACTCGGCCACCACCTGCTGGCGCGTGTAGCCCGTCCACGCCGCCCGCGCGATGTCGTTGGCATCCGCCCTGCGGCAGGCGGCACAGCCGTCGCGGTTGCGGAAGCGGACCGTCTTCAGCTGGCCGACGGCGCCCGCGAGCCAGGGCGGCAGCGCGCCTTCGGCGGGCTCTTCGAGGGCGCACTCGCGGCACAGCATCGGCAGCAGGGTCTGCTTCATCAGCAGGCGGATGTTGCCGGGCTTGGCCAGCGTCGCCGGCTCGACGCCCATGTCGAGGAGGCGGAACAGGATGGCGTTCGCGGAATCGACGTGGATGGTGGTCCACACCTGGTGCCCGGTGTCGACGAACTGCAGGACCTGCGTCGCCGCATCGTGGTCGCGGATCTCCGAGACCATGCCCGAGGCCGGATGCACCCGGCAGAAGTGCATGAGCGCCCTCCGGAAATGAAGCGCCCGCTCCTCGCCCGAGCCGGACGTCGGCACGGCAATCTGGATGGCGCCCGGGATGCGGTATTCGACCGGGTCCTCGAGGGTGACGAGGTTGAGCTCGCCGCCGTGCTCGGCCATCTGGCAGGCGAGGTTGACCGCCAGCGTCGTCGACTTGCCGTCGCCGGTGGAGCCGCCGAGGAAGATGCCGCCGTGGAGCGAGGTGCGCAGCTCGGCGAACATGGCGGCCTGCTCCGCTGCGAAGCCCAGATGTTCGAGGGTCATGCCGGGCTTGAGCTGGTCGCGGTAGAACAGGCGGGCGAACATGTGATCGCCGTCGGGATCGTTGGGGCCGCGCTGGCAGCGCAGTCCGGACACCGACTCGGGCAGCTCCACGGCGCCGCCGGCGCGGATCGAGAACCCCTGGAACTCGCCGCGCTGGTACGAGGTCTGGCTCGACCCCTCGTCCTTGGCATGGAAGAGGAAGCCCATGACGGCCGCACCCTCGTCGGCCATGAGCGGGTGGCCGATGGCGAGCTTGGCGTCGTTGACGATGGCGTAGACGCGGCAGGCGTCCGACGCGAGTTCGAAGATGACGTCCGAGGCCCGCGCCATGGCCGCCTCGCGCAAGATCCTCGCGGCCGTGCGGGAGAGTTCCGAGGCGCCGCGGTGGCGGGTGTTGCCCGGGCCGTGCCCCCAGGCCTGGTCGATCTCGGCCAGCGTCACCGCGGTGATCCGGATCATGCCCGTCACCCGCTTCTTCTTCTGCAGGGCGGCCAGGGCCGCGCGCAGTTCCCTGTCGCGCTCGTAGCCGCGGGCGACCAGGCACCGGCCGTCGCGCCACACGGCGGCGATCCGCGACAGGCGTTCGTGGCCGGCGAGGAAGGCAAGCGGCTTGCGTGGCGTGGGTTCCTGACGGCGCAGGAGGGATGCGAGGTTCATGGCCCCGCCCCCGGCGCCGGACCGCTGTGGAAGGGGAGCGCATGGTGGCCGGCGTCCGCGTGGGAGAGCGTGACGCCCGGCGGCTGCGCCGCGATCCGCGTCACCCGCCAGCCGCCGGGCAGGACATCGCCCTCGCGCACCCACCACACCGACGCGCCGTCGCTCACCGCTGCGCGCAGGTTGCCGGCGGATCCCAGCACCGTCACCCAGGCAAGGCCCGGGGAGGTCGGCTCCGGTGGCGGCTCATGCGCGGCCGGTGCCGCCTCGGGTGCGGGCGTTTGCGCCGCCGGGATCGCCGTGATCTGATCCAGCGTCGCCGCCGGCGGGGTCTGCCAGGGTGTCTCCGGCGGCGCCGCGGGCGGTGCGGCCGGCGACTCTCCGGCGATGAGCGATGCCAGAAGAAGTTCGGTCGACAGCACCTCCAGCACGAGCTGCTGGCGCTGGTTGCACAGGCTGAGCAGCTCGTTCTCCAGGGCGATCGCCGTCAGCACGTCGTCGCCCTCGGCCGCGGTGGCAAGACGGCTGCGCAGCAGATCGACGGCGCATTCGGCCATCGGCGGTCCCGCGGCTCCATCGGCGGTCAGCATCTGCACCAGGGCTTCCGCCGCCTCGTCGAGAGTCTCCTCGGGAGTCGGTGGCGGTGCGGGTGGCGGCGCGGCGGCCAGGACCCCGGCTGCCGGCGGATCGGGCGCGATGACGGTCACCGTGCCGTCCGTCAGCAGGGGCAGGGGTGGCCCCTGGTCCTGGGCCGCCGCGCCGGCGGCGACAAGGAGGACAAGCGCCGCCCCGGATCCGCCCATGGGGAAAGAGCGGATCATCCGGCGTAGCCGGTGGTCGCCCGCAGGTGACCGGCAAGCAGGTCCCAGGGATATCCGGCGCGCTCGGCGATGCCGTCGATCTCCAGCACCAGGCGGCCCCGCGACACCGTCCACGATCCCCCGAAATCGCGCGTCGTGCCGCGCACCGTGAGGGCGCCGTCCGCGCCGAACCGGAAACGCGCCTCGCGGCCCTGGTAGGGGAGCACGACATCGCCGGCATCCGCCACCAGCCAGTCGGCGATGGCGAAGGCCGGATGACGCCGGCCCGTGTCGATGACCGGCAGCGGATCGCCGGGACGGTAGTGGTAGTCCGCGACATCGCCCCTGATCTCCCAGTCGAGCTCCAGGGTCTGCGTGGCGTCGTTCCACGTGAGGTAGCCGACATCCGTGAGCCGGCCCGCACGATCGACGGCCCAGAACTCGTCCGTCTCGCCCAGCGCCAGGACGTAGGTCCGCCCCAGGCGGTCCTCGAGGATGTTGCCGTTGGCGGCCTTCAGCGTGTCCGCCAGAGCGAGGCGCTTGCGGTACGCGTGAGCCTCGACGGGCGATTCGGGAAGCAGGAGAGCGGCGCCGTCGTCTCCGGACGCGGCCTCCTCGCCCTCCGGGAAGCAGTGCGCCGGGAGGACGGGGCGGTTGGGTGCCGTGAAGCACCAGTGCCAACGGTCGCCGTAGCGGGTCGCCGCGACGCCGTGGCGGGTCGTGGGGATGAGCGGGTCGTCAAGGACGAGGGGTGCGGTGGGATCCTGCTCCAGCATCTTCCAGATCGTCGGATGCGTCTGCTTCTCGTTGATCCAGCCGCCGTCGGCGAGGATCTCTTGCGTCAGCTCCGGACACGCGTCCGCCATGAGACGAGGCCAGCCTTCCTGGACCCAGCCGGCCGCACGATACTCCCACCACCCGGCCTGGCTGTTCCACCTCTCGACGTGAAAGCCTCCGGTGGCGGTATCGAAGAACACCGGCCAGAGATCGCCGCCGAGGGTGTGGGCGGCGGCGGTGCCGAGCTCGTGATAGGCCATCGTGGTCCAGTAGGAACCGTCGAGGCGCACTTCGGAGTAGCGGAGCTTCTCGCCTTCGCAGGAGAGGGCGTTGCCGGCGCGGGTGTGGTAGGCCGCGCGGGTGACGAACCAGTTCTTCCAGTCGGCAGGGTAGTGGCCGCCGCCGTCCCACAGCACCACGGTGCGGCCCGGCAGCAGGCGGTTCTCGACCCAGGGGAGCGGATGGGATCCCGGGTTGGATGTGCGCGCGGCGACATCCGTGGTCTTGCAGGCGGCGAGGACGAGCGGGGCAGCGAAGACAAGCGCGATGAAAATCTGGCGGATCATGATCGTTCTCCTTCGTGTCGGACACTGTCGTTGCGTTTATGTTCTTTATACGTACTTTGCCCGTAACGCCAGCCCGTTTGTCTGCGCTTGCGCGTCGCGGCCATCAGACTCCCTCCTCGCCTGCACGCTTCTGCAGTTGCTGCCGGGGTCAATGGCCGCGTGCGCCGCCATCGGACGGCGCGCCGGTGCGGCCGCCGGGATCGCCGCGATCACCACGGTCGCCGCCGACAGGCGTGTGGCCCTCGACGAAGTTCACGCTCGTCCTGTCGCCGGTGTAGTCGCCGAGATGGTCGATATCCGCCTTGCCATCGCCGTCGATGTCCCAACCGCCGCCACGGCCGCCACCGTCGCGCCCGCCACCGCCGCCGCTGCAGCCGTCGCGGCCGCAGCCTCTGCCGCCGTAGGTGATCCTGCGGCACGAGCTGGAGGTGGTCGCCCAGTTGCTGGTCGAGACCTTCTGCGTCGTTGCCGAGGCGTCCCACGGCCACTTCAGATGGCGCCAGGTGATGGTGCGGCGCTGCGTGCGCGATCCGCTGTAGCCCGACCCGCACCCCAGGGAGCGGCTCTCGCTGGTCGTCGACGTCGTCTCCACCGGCAGCGGTGCGGCCGGGTCGGGATCCGTCCAGCACGTCGTCGACACGAACTCCGGTGCGCCATAGGCCGTGCCCGCGGCCGTCACCGTCTTCTGGCGGCGCCACACGGCATCGCCGGTCAGCGTGCCGACATGCGGTGCGCCAGGCGTGAAGGTGCAGGCCTGCCGGAAGTACTCCCACTGCGTGGTGTCGGCCCGGCAGTGATCGACGAGGAGCGACCAGGGCCCTGTCGTCGGGGACCCTGTCGCATCGCCGCGGCCGTTGCGTGCCTGCGTCACTTCGCGCGTCCAGGTCTGGCCCGTCCCGTGAAAGCCGCTCGGGCAGGCGCGGTCCTGGTGTTCGTGGGCCACCTGATTCGTCGTCACCGTGAAGGGATCGACCACCGTGCCGGCGAGTGCGGGCCTGTCCGACGGCGGCGTCCCCATGCACGCCGGAAGCGTGACGCTTGCCCGGCCGAGCACGCCCGTCGCCGCGCCGCCCTCGAGCCAGTGAAGCGGCGGCACGTCGCGGTTCCTCGCCTTCGCCTCCAGATGCGGCGCCAGCTGCACCGCGGCGAGATGGGTGCCCACACCCTTCATCGAGGCGCGGGCGGCGTGGACGAGGAGGACGTTGTCGCAGTAGAGCGCGCCCAGGCCGCGGGTGGTCCAGCCGGTCTGCCAGCCGGTCGATGCCGGCGGCGTGGTTCCGGTCCACGACACCGCGGCGCTCGAGCCGTCCGTGATGTGCTGGGCCAGCGTATCCCAGGCCTCCTGGATGGCGCGGGCGTGGAAGAGCGCTTCCGTCTCGACGTGGTCGGCGGCGGCCGCCGGCAGGGCGAGGGCCGCCATGGCAGCTGCCGCGAGGTGCAGCCGCACACGTGCGACAATGCGCATGTGCGACAATGCGAAAGTTCGCAAATCCGCAAAGTCGCATTTGCGAACTTTCGCAGACGTGGCCGTGCGGCCGGGATGCGGGTGTGCGCTCATGGTTCAACCTCCTCCTTGTGCGGCGGCCGTGTCGTAGAGACCGGCGGCGGGTTGCGCGAGGCGCAGATAGGCGCTCTCCAGCATCGTGCGCGGGGCGAGTGGCCGGGCGACGATCTGCCAGGTGTGTCCGGCGGTGCGCGACAGCGATGTCACCTCGAGACCGGCGATGGGCTCGAGGGCGCGGGCCAGGCGGTCCAGGGGTCCGCGTCCGGTGATGGTGATGGACCACTGACCGGGCTGCAGCTGCGCGTAGGAGAGCTGGTCGGACCACGGTCCCACCCTCCTGTCGAGGGCGGCGCGCAGCGCACGGAAGTCCGCCGGGTGGTGATCCGGATCGACCTCGACCACCACGGGGCCGAGAGCCGTCACGGCCCACGCCTCGGTGCCGTGGACGATGCCGGCGTGGCGGGTGGCGGGGAGCAGGTCTTCCAGAAGCCGCCGGTTGATGGCGGCGTCGTGGTTCTCGCCCAGCGACCAGCGCAGGACGAGGGCCGCCCTGCCGGCGAGCTCCGGTATTGCTTCGAGGACCGGCGCCTCGACGAGTTCGGCCCGGCAGACGGCCTCCTGAAGCGTCCATGCCGGCAGTGCGGGAGGCACAGCCCGCAGGGCGTCCATGCAGGAGGCCAGCAATGCCGGCGTCGAGATCATGGCGACCACCTGCGGCTCGGCCTCGACTTGCGCGGTCGTCTCCTCTGCCGGCGGATTGATCAGGTCCATGATATCCTGGCGCCAGATCCAGACGGCGGCGGCGGCGCCGACAAGCGCGGCCAGCGTGACGGCGGCGACGATCGACGCGGCGCCGGCGCCTGTCGGCTCCGGGAGCGGCTGCAGACGGTGGCTGTCCCTGATCGCGATGCGGGAGAGGTCGAGAACCGCGGCGTCGGCAATGCCGAGGTCGGCGCTGGCGTAGACCTGGCTGCCCTGCCTGATGGTCGCGAGGCGCCTGAGCGCCTCCGTCGCATCGTCGACGATGATGTCGCCGTCGTCGCCGATCATCCCGCCCTCGCAGCGGATCATCGCGATGTGGTTGCCGGCGTTGACGACGGCGATCCAGGCGGCGTCCTGCAGCGCGTCGATGAGGGCGGCCGCCAGCGACGGTGTGCCGGTCGGGTCGGCGTCCTCCTGACCGGCCAGTCCGGTCATCGTGGCCATCTCGAGGCAGGCGACGGCATCCGCCTCGCGGGCGGCGCGGCGCAGCGTGCGCCCGGAACGTGGCGACATCCATGTCATGCCGGCGACCCACGCCTCGCCTCCCGCCCGGATCGTCGCCATCTCACTCAGAGCTCCACGCCCGGGCGCTCGACGACGCCCATCGGCGGGCCTGCCTCGGCGCTGATCAGCAGGACCTGCTCGGTGAGATCGTCGCCGATGCCGCGGCCGCCGAAGGGAAACGGCAGGTCGGCGCTGAAGGTGCCCGAGCGCTCCGCTCTCGTGCCGCGGTCGGAGAACCCGGTGATCACGAGCGTCTCGCCGCGGCCCACCGTCTGGGTGATCTGCACGGCGCGGTTGCCGAAGCTGGGGAGCTGCAGACGCAGGTTGCCGGCGCCGAAGACGGCAAAGTCGGGGCGGTCGAGGATGCTGGCGAAGATCCGCACCAGGATCTCGTGCGGCGCCACGATCTGGGCCACGTACTCCATGGCGAAGCCCGATGAGACATTCCCCGGCGTCAGGGTGGTCTGCAGAACACCCTCGTCGTACGAGGTGGAGATCTCGGCCAGATAGGCCTCCGAGAAGAGCTCGAAGAAGTGACTGGGTTGCGCGTTGAGCGACGGCACCGTGGCTGTCAGTTCGCGCGAGACCGTCCCGGCGGTCTCCAGGGCCCCGACGGTGGCATCGAGAGAGTCGGCGCCCGGTGCCGGCCGCACGATCGAGATGCCGCCGGAGAGGACCTCCAGGCCGGCACTGGTCCCGAAGACGCGCTCCAGGGTACCGGCAATGCCCAGCTCGTAGTCGGCGCCGCTCTCGAAGGCCACCCGATAGATCGAGAAGGTCACCGTCACCGGGCGCAGGATCGTGCGGTTGAGATAGCCGATGTAGTTGCGGGCGCGATCGAGGTCCCTGGGCAGGCCGCTCACCGTCAGCGAGGCGGTCGACGGGGAAACGGCGACGGTGGCAGACGGGTCGAGCACGGCCGTGAGCTGCTCGGTGACCTCGGTCCAGGGATCGTAGCTGGCCGACGCCGTCATCGACTGCTGGGCCAGGTTGGAGCTGGCGCCCTCGCCGGCGGTCTCCGTTGTCGAGGTGGTACCCTCCATCTGCTGGGTGCCGGCGAGGGCGTTCAATGTGAACGCCACCGCCTGGGAGCGCACGACCTCGATCAGCTCCTCGTCGGGACGCCACCGCCAGGCATAGCCCCGTGCGGCGGTCCAGGTGTCGAGGAGGCCGTCGAGCGGTCCCGTCCAGATGCCGCCTTCCGGCAGCGCGGCGGCGGGCAGACCGAAGGGATCGTCAGGCGCGCCCTCTGGCCGTTGCCCCTGAAAGCGCACCGGGAGACCGGTGGCGGCCTCGATGAGGGCGGCCGTGGACCGGTCGTCCGTGCTGCCAGCGAGGGAAAGGCTGACCGCATCGGCGTCCGTCCACGGCGCGGGAAGTGACGGTGGTGGCGGGTCGAGAACCTCGATGCCGGTGAAGGGGCGGTCCGGATCGACCTGCAGGACATGGTAGTCCGCAGAGGGATCCGGCGCCGCCCTCTCGATCGCGGCGCGGGTGTCGGCGGCGTGCTGGTCGGCGGCCTCGGTGTCGAGGAAGGCGCAGGCGTTGAGAAGGGCCGCTGATGCGACGCTGGCAATCAGGTGCAGGCGGTAGCGGGCGATGGTGCGCGGGACCGGGTTGACGCCCGGCACCGCACGTCGGATACTTGCCGCTTCTAGCGTTGCCACGACGATGTCGTGGGCCGCCGGCTTTCGGAGAGTGGCGTCCCCAAGGGGACTCGAACCCCTGTTTTCGGCGTGAGAGGCCGATGTCCTAGGCCGCTAGACGATGGGGACCCGATATGACCGGCACACTAGAAGGTGATCGCTGCCGTGTCAACGCTTCCTGGCGGTTGTATCCGATGATGGCGTGGTCAATCATGGTCGCCGGAAACACAACCTCATCGTCCGCATGATGAAGACCTCAACTCCCTTCGACGGGTACCGGCGCACCGGGTCCGGAAGCCATGACGAACTGCTCGTGCGCGTTGGTCCGGGAACGCCGGCCGGCGAGTACCTGCGGCGCTACTGGCAACCCGTGGCCATGGTGGAAGAGATCGCCCGCCTGCCCCGGCGTATCCGGATTCTCGGCGAGGACCTAGTGGTGTTTCGCGACCGCAGCGGGCGCAGCGGGCTGGTTCACAGGAACTGCCCGCACCGACGGGCCTCCCTGGAATTCGGTGTCTGCGAGGAGCGCGGCATCCGGTGCTGCTACCATGGCTGGCTCTTCGATGTTGACGGGACCATCCTGGAGGTTCCGGGACAGCCGGATGGAGTGGAAGAGCGGATCCGCTCCTCGACCAGGCTGGGAGCCTATCCGACCAGGGAGTACAAGGGGCTGGTCTTTGCCTATCTCGGGCCGCCCGGGCATGTGCCGGATTTTCCCGTCTACGATACCATGGAGATGCCGGGGCACGTCATGGTTCCCTACCGGGCGCCCTTCCGCTGCAACTGGCTGCAGGTCCTTGACGCCATTCTGGACCCGCTCCACACCGCCTTCCTTCATTCCCGCATGAGCCGCGAGCAGTTCAGCCACGGCTTTGGCGCAATCGGCGCAATGAAGTTCTACGAGAGGCCTTCGGGATTTCTCGGAACGGCGACGAGGCGGGTGGATGACAACGTCTGGGTGCGTGTCAACGAGGTCGTGCTGCCGAACTTTACCCAGGCCGGCGCGGCGTTTGCCGCCGACGGCACGCGCCAGCGCTATTTCGGCCGCACGTCCTTTGCCCGCTGGGTGGTGCCGGTGGACGACCACGAGAGCACGTGTCTTGCCTGGGCGATCTTCGGCGAACGCGGCGATCCGGAGAGCTACAATGTGCCCGGCGGACCGGAACTCATCGAACAGGGAGAAATCTTCGACAGGCCGTACGAGGAACGTCAGCGTTTCCCGGCAGACGCCGAGGCCACCGAAGGCATGGGGGCGATTACCGAGCATGGTTGCGAAAACCTGGTTCCCAGCGATCGCGGCATTACGCTGTGTCGCCGCCGCATGCGCGACATCATTACGGCCCTCATGGAGGGTGACGAACCCGAGCATGTCACCTCCGTGTGGCCGTCGACAGTGCCTACCCATGGCGGTGACACGGTGCTCAACCTTCCTGCCCGCGACGACGATCAGGCCTACCTGCGGCGTGTCGGCATGGCGGTGATGGAACTCCAGTTCGCCGCCGAGTCGCTGTCGCCGGACACCAGGGACGCTCACGTCATCGCCGCGCTGAAGGATCTCGAGGCGAACGGATTGCCGCCATGACGATTCGGGTTCACATCAAGAACAATCACGCGCATCCCGATACCTTTCCGCCAACGCCGGAGGCGGAACCGGTCTTCACCACGACGCGACAGCGCTACGATACGGTACTGGAATCGTGGCCCGATCTCAAGGACGTGCTGTCGACGACCATCGACTGGGATACCGAGAACTTCGCCAAGTCGATGAGGACGGCCGACGTCCTGATGTGCTGGGACCTGCCGACGGAGAATCTGGCGGATGTGGCGCCGGGCTTGAGATGGATCCACATCATCGGCGCAGGTGTGGAGCATCTCTGCCCCATGGACTGGGTGCCGGAAGGCGTGGTGGTCACCAACAACAAGGGCGCTCAGGCGAGGAAGGCGGGTGACTTCGCTCTCATGGCCGTGCTCATGCTGCACTCCCGCATTCCCGCGATCGCCACCAACCAGCGTCACAACGTCTGGAACTCGCTCTATGCGACCCCGGTGGAGGGGACGACAGTGCTCATCGTCGGCGTCGGCAGCCTTGGAGGAGGAGCGGCCGATCGTCTGCATGGCGCCGGACTGCGGGTTCTGGGAATCAGCCGGCACGGAAAGCCCCACCCGTCGGTGGAGACGATGGGAACGCCCCGCGACATCGACTCCCTCCTGCCTGGAGCCGATCATCTGCTGGTGTGCGTTCCGGCCACGCCCGAGACCATCGGGCTGATTGATCGCACGCGCCTTCAGGCGCTGAAACCGGGCGCCGGTCTCATCAACATCGGGCGCGCGGCAACCGTGGACTATGACGCGGTCGTCGAGCTGCTGGAGAGAGGCCATCTGTCGGGCGCCATTCTCGATGTTTTCGACCCGGAACCTCTGCCACCCGACTCTCGCTTCTGGACGACGCCCAACCTGATGGTGATGCCGCACATTTCCGCCGACGACGGCGAGACCTATGTCGAGACCACGCTGTCCATTTTCTTCGACAACATGCGCCGGTTCGTGGCCGGTGACGCGCTTCGCAACATCGTGCGTCCCGCACTGGGTTACTGACGTTGCGGCATGATGACAGACCCGGACTTCACCATTGGCATTGAGGAGGAGTACCACCTCGTCGATATGGAAGACGGTGCGCTTGCCCGGGATGTGCCGGAGACATTGATCAGCGAATGTGTCGGTGAACTCGGCGATCAGGTCACGACAGAATTCATGCGCGCGCAGGTCGAGATCGGCACGAAGGTGTGTCGCCACATCGGTGACGCGCGCGAGGAGCTCAAACGCCTGAGAGGGGGTGTGGCGCGCATGGCCAGGCGCCATGGCCTGGCCCCTGTCGCCTGTTCGACGCACCCTTTCGGCGACTGGCGCGAACAGGACTACACCCAGAAGGAACGCTACGAGGGCCTGGCGCGCGACCATCAGGCGGTGGCCCGCCGATTGCTGATTTGCGGCATGCATGTTCACATCGGTATCGATGATGCGGAGACACGCATCGATCTGATGAACCAAGCGAAGTACTTCCTGCCGCATCTTCTGTGTCTGACCACGTCATCACCCTACTGGCAGGGCCGCGACACCGGTCTGAATTCCTATCGCCTCACGGTGTTCGGCGGCCTGCCGCGCACAGGTCTTCCCGACAGGCTTCAGAGCTGGTCAGAGTACGAGCGGCTGGTCAGGCACATGACGAGTTCCGGGCTCCTTGAAGACGGCACAAAGATCTGGTGGGACCTGCGTCCCAGTGCGCGCTTTCCGACGCTGGAGATGCGCATCTGTGATGTGTGCCCCGATATCGAGGATGCCGTTGCCGTCGCGGCGCTCTTCCAGTGCATTCTGCGCATGCTCTACCGCCTGCGCATGGCAAATCAGGCGTGGCGTGAGTACTCGAATATCCTGATCGAGGAGAACCGCTGGCTGGCGCAGCGTTTTGGCATCAAGAGCGAACTGGTGGATTTCGGCAAGCGGCAACTGGTTCCCTATGACGCGCTGCTTGACGAACTGATCGGGCTGGTCGCCGAGGACGCCGACGCCCTGGGATGCCGTGCCGAGGTCGAGCACACCCGGACGATCGCCGCCAGGGGAACGTCGGCGGAACGTCAGCGATCGGTCTTTCTGCAGGCCGGTGGCGCCGCCGCGCCCGACAAGGCCCTCACTGCCGTGGCCAGGGATCTTCTGGAACAGACGATGGCTGGCGCCGGCTCTTGACGTTGTTGCCGGTCGGGGCCAAGAAGCAGGGTGTTCGGGGCGTGGCGCAGTCTGGTAGCGCACCTGCTTTGGGAGCAGGGGGCCGCTGGTTCAAATCCAGCCGCCCCGACCACCTCATGACCACCCTTGTCAGGGGAGAGCGCCATGACCGCCAGAATCTATTGCCCGGCCAAGACCGCCATGCAATCGGGACGCGCCGCAAGCCGCCGCTGGCTTCTCGAGTATGCGCCGAGCGCGGCGAGACCGGTCGACTCCCTGACCGGCTGGACAGGTTCGTCGGACATGATGGCCGACGAGATCAGGCTGTGGTTCGAGACCCGCGATGCGGCTGTGGCCTATGCAGAGCGTCATGGTATCAGGTACAGCGTCATCGAACGCCAGGAAAGAAAGATCCGGCCCAAATCCTATGCCGACAATTTTCGCTGGCAGAGACCGGGCAACTGACGGCCCTGCATGGCAGTGACGAGGCGCCCTTAGCTCAGTGGATAGAGCAACGGCCTTCTAAGCCGTGGGTCCCAGGTTCGAGTCCTGGAGGGCGCGCCCTCTCCGATTTTTCATGGGCAGCAAGGGAGTAGACATCATGCCGACGACACGTCTTTCGGCGGCTCAGGCAGTCCAGCGCGGCGCCATGGAATGCAGCCGGGCGCCTGTCGATCTCGACAGGGTCCGGCGTGATCGCCTTGCCAATGTTCACCGTCAACTGAGCGTGAGCGATCTCGCCGGGGTTCTGCTCTTTGATCAGCTCAATGTGCGCTATGCCATCGATGCGACCAACATGCAGGTGTGGTGCATGCACAACGAGGTGCGCTACTGCTTCGTGGCCACCGACGGACCGGTCATCCTCTATGAGTTCGGCCATGACGATCATCTCACCCGCGGCTATCCGGGAATCAGCGAGCGGCGCCCGGCTCAGGCGGCGACCTACTTCACATCCGGCAATCGCGCAGCCGAGCACGCTTGCGCGTTCGCCAGCGAGATCGCCGACGTGGTGCGCGAGCACGGCGCCGGCAACCGGCGAATCGGTATCGACCGCATGGGAGCCGACCTCTACCACGCCCTGGAAAACGAGAATCTCGAGATCCATGACGGGTTTGCGCTGATGGAAGAGGCGCGCAAGATCAAGACGGCCGACGAGATCGTCCTGATGCGCTGCGCCATCGACGCATCGGAGAAGGGAATCCGGGCGATGCGCGAGAACCTGCGCCCTGGAATCACCGAGAACGCCTTGTGGGCAAAGCTTCACGAGGCCAACATTTCCGAAGGCGGCGAGTGGATCGAGACCCGCCTGCTGTCATCGGGGCCGCGCACCAATCCGTGGATGCAGGAGTGTTCCATGAGGGTGATCGAGAAGGGCGACATGGTGAGCTTCGACACCGATCTCGTCGGACCCTACGGCTACTGTTCGGATATCTCGCGGGCATGGATCTGCGATGCCCGTGCAAGCAATGAACAGCGACGGCTCTACATGGCCGCCATGGAACAACTTGAGCACAACAAGGCGTTGCTGAAACCCGGGCTGTCGTTCCGCGAATGGTCCGAGAAGGCCTGGCCTGTGCCCGACGAGTTCCTCACCAACCGTTACGGCGTCATTGCCCATGGCGTGGGTCTGGTCGACGAGTATCCCGCGATTCCCTATCGCGACGACTTCGCCGAGCGCGGTTACGATGGCATCATCGAGCCCGGCATGGTGCTGTGCGTCGAATCATTGATCGGCGCCGAGGGCGGGCGCGAAGCGGTCAAGCTTGAACAGCAGCTGCTGGTCACGCAAACCGGATACGAACGCCTCGACAGCTATCCCATGGATGAGACCTGGGCATCCTGATATCCCGCCGGAGGCGACATGTATCATCTCACCCCGCTCCATGCGGAGTTCGGCGTCAGGCTCGAGTGCCCCTCGATGGGGGCGCTTGACGTGGCCGGGCTCAGGGAGCTGATCGACCGCCACTCCTTCATTCACATACCCGGCGTCGCCAGCGGCGACGAGGCCCATCTCGCCCTCACCCGCAGCCTTGGCGAGCCCGAAGAGGAACATGTTCGCCTGGGTCGGGACGGCACGGTCGCCTGGTTCGGCACCGTCGGCAACGTGCGCGAGGACGGCACGGTGCGCCACAATGAGCACAGGGAAACGCTCTATCAGACCGGCAACAACATGTGGCACTCGGATTCATCGTTCCGCGCCGCGCCCAGTTTCGTGTCGATCACCTGCGCCTACGAAACGCCCGATGAAGGCGGCGAGACGCTCTTTGCCAGCCAGCGCAGCGCCTTTGAGCGTCTCGATGGGTCAGAACAGGAGCGGCTCGAACCTCTTGTCGTCATCCACGACTACGTCTACTCGCGCAGCAAGATCCACCCCGATGCCGTGACGGCCACCCATGCCGCCTCGCTGCCGCCGGTGCGCCAGCGCCTGGTGCGCCGCAACCCCGGGAACGGCGCGAAGAATCTCTACATTGGCTCCCATGCCCGCGAGGTGGAGGGCTGGTCCTTCGAGAAGGGCAGGGAACTGCTCGACGGTCTGCTTGAGGAGACGACTGCGGATGAGCATGTGCTGACACACGTCTGGCGGTCCGGGGATCTTGTGATCTGGGACAACAGATGCCTGCTCCACCGGGGCGCGGGCTACGACGCCGACCGCTACCGGCGCTACATGCGCCAGACGCGGGTGAAGGGAGCTTGTGCCACCCTCGAGGAGTGACCGGTGCTTCAGGAGGCCTTGCTGCGGCGATCGAATGCGGCATCGAGATCGGCGATGAGATCGTCGGCGTCCTCAAGTCCCGCATGGATCCGCAGCAGCTGGCCGGTTTCGGTCCATGGAACGGCGGTGCGTGACGGCGCGGGATCGACGGGGACGAGGAGACTCTCGTAACCGCCCCAGGACCAGCCCATGCCAAAGAGCGTCAGACCGTCCACCATGGCTGCGAGGGCGTGCTCGCTGGTGGGTGGCAGCAGAACGCCGAAGAGACCGCTGGCGCCCGTGAAGTCACGCTTCCACAGTGCGTGACCGGGATGCGAATCGAGACCGGGATGAAGCACGCGGACCACATCGTCACGGCGACGCAGCCAGTCGGCCAGGCGCAGAGCGGTCTCATGGTGCTGCCGCAGCCTGACGGCGATGGTGCGGATGCCGCGCTGTGCGAGGTAGGCATCATCGGGACCGATGCAGTTTCCGAGCGTCACGAAAGTGTCCCACACGCGCTCGCACACCGCACCCCGTGCCGCGACGAGGCCGCACATGGCGTCGGAATGACCGACGATGTACTTGGTTCCCGCCTGCACGACGATGTCGACTCCGAGATCAAGGGGCTTGAGAAAGTATCCCCCCGACCACGTGTTGTCGTTGATGACCACGGCGCCGTTGTCGTGGGCGACGGCGGCGATGGCCGCGAGATCCTGGATCTCGAAGGTGAGCGATCCCGGACTTTCCGTATAGACGATCCTGGTGTTGGGCCGCATCCGTGCTGCAAGGTCCTCGGCGCACGCAGGATTGTAGTAGCTCGTCTCGATGCCGAACGAGCGCACCATGCCTTCGGCGAAGGTCCGGGTGGGAAGATAGGCCGAATCGGCAACAAGCAGGTGATCCCCCGACTCCAGGCAGGACAGCAGGGCCGTGACGATGGCCGCCTTGCCCGAACCTGTGGCCAGCGCCATCTCTGCGCCCTCGAGTGCCGCGTAGGCGTCCTGGAGTGCATGGGTCGTGGGCGTGCCGTTGCGTCCGTAGACCACCTGGCGCGGATCCTTGCCCTTGCCTTCACGCAGGGCCTCCAGAGTCGGGAAGAGAACGGTGGAGGCATGGTAGACCGGCGGATTGACAATGCCGTGATTGCCCTGCGGATCACGTCCGGCGGTCACCACGCGGGTGTCGTCCTTCATC
Organism: Alphaproteobacteria bacterium; assembly: GCA_965200495.1. Taxonomy (GTDB): domain Bacteria; phylum Pseudomonadota; class Alphaproteobacteria; order SP197; family SP197; genus SP197. The sequence goes on along the minus strand of CBDAUG010000002.1, from coordinate 918,882 downwards.
CGTCCTCTTCCCTGCTTCCTTGCCGGGCCGATGGCGGCAGGTCGAGCGCATCCTGGAAGTGGGAGTCGGGAACGAGCCAGGCCTCTTCGCGCCGGACCACACTGAACCCGGCCTTCTGGTAGAGGGCGAGAGCCCGCGGGTGATCGCGGGTGTTGGTGTCGACCCGTGCGCGGACAATGCCCGGGCGCCACAGGGCGTCGACGACATGGTCGAGAAAGTAGCCGCCATAGCCCTTGCCCTGGTACTCCGCCAGGAATCCGAAGAGTGCCAGCTCGCCGGTTCCCGGCTGGCGAAAGTCGAGCTCCGCGAAACCTGCCGGCACACCGCCGACATGGCAGACGATGATCTCGACGTCCGGATGATGGATCACCTCGAGAAGCCGATCGGGCGACCACAGGAGCCGGTCGGTCCAGGTCCAGTCGCGCCCGACAGTGCGATAGAGCCACAGGTAGAAGGAGCGCGGCGGGCGTTCCGCACGCAACACCGCCACCTTTCCGCCGGGCGCCGGACGCGGCAGCCGTACCGGTCTTGCGGACATTTCAAGGTAGCTGATGGTTGTGGGCAGCGTGCGAAGCGCGTTCGCCGGGAAGGCTTCTGTCATGGATCCTCCGTTGCCACGGGAGTGTCCGCGACGCCACCCCACTCGGTCCAGGAGCCGTCATAGACGGCAGCATCCGGGAACCCGGCAAGATCGAGGGCAAGACTCAGAAAACACGCGGAGATGCCCGAGCCGCATGTGGCGATCACGGGCCGTGCAGGATCGACCCCGGCTTCGCGGAAGGCGGTCGTGATCGTTTCGTTGTCGACAATGGTGCCGTCCTCGCGGAGCAGCGATGTGTAGGGGAGGTTGCGGCTCCCTGGAATATGCCCGCTTCGCAGGCCGGGACGACTCTCCGGCTGCCTGCCGGTGAAGCGGTCGCGGCTGCGTGCGTCGACCACCTGGGCCCGGCGGCCGGCAAGATTCGCCTTCATCTGGGCGATGTCGCGCACCAGGAATGTATTGAGGCGTGGCGTGAAGTGTCGCTCGCGGGGAATCACCGGTTCGTCGCCGACCGGCCGGTCTTCAGCCATCCATTTGGCGAGACCGCCGTCGAGAATCTGGATATCGTCGTGGCCGAAGACGCGGAACATCCACCACGCGCGCGCCGCCGCCATCATGTTGCCGCCGTCGTAGACGATGATCCGGACTCCGTCTCCCAAACCCAGCGACCGCACACGGCTGGAGAACTTCTCGGGCCGGGGCAGCATGTGTGGCAGGTCCGTCGACTCATCGCTGATGTCGTCGATGTCGAAGAACACGGCCCCGGCAATGTGCCTGTCGCGGTAATCCGCACGGACGTCGCGGTTCTCTGCAGGGAGGTACCAGGAGGCGTCGACCAGACGAATGTCCGGTGCGTCAAGCAGGCGCGAGAGTGTGTCGGTATCAACAAGCCAGCGATCGCGCATTCCCGTGCACCATCCCCTGTCAGCTGTCGAAGACGACGTTGATGCGGCGGTTGTGGCGACCCTTGTTCTCGATTTTCGAGACGACAATGCCGGCAAGTTGTCCGGTAGCCGAGACATGGGTACCGCCGCAGGGTTGAAGATCGATGCCCTCGATTTCGAGCAGTCTGACCATGCCGCCGCCACGCGGCGGCCTGATGGACATGGTGCGGATGAGTGCGGGTCTGCGGTCGAGTTCCTCCTCGCCGATCCAGCGCGGTGTGACCGGCAGATCAGCGGCGGCCAGCTCCGCCAGCCGGACGTTGATCTCTTCCTTTGTCATGTCGGGCTGCGGCCAGTTGAGATCGATGCGGCTCTTCGCCGCACCGACGGACGCTCCGGTGATCTCCGCATCAACGATGGCGCACAGCAGGTGGAGTGTGGTGTGCATGCGCATATGACGGTATCGCCGTTCCCAGTCGATGCGGGCGGTGACTGCCGTGCCGGGTACAGGCAGTGGCTGACCGGACCCGGGAACATGGACGACATCATCCATCGCCTGGCCCTTCACCGTATCGGCGATCGCGATCATGGAGCCGTCGTCACACTCAAGGTGGCCGGTGTCTCCGGGCTGCCCGCCGCCGGTGGGATAGAAGACCGTCCTGTCGAGGCGCAGGCGTCCGCCGTCGCTTGACGTGACCCTCGCCTCGCAGGAGACGCGGTACGCATCGTCGAGAAACAGGCGTTCCATGCTATGTCATCCAGGGCGGGGGAGGGAGGTTGCGCTCCCTCAGGAATTCGGGGTTGAAGACCTTGCTCTGGTAGCGGGTTCCGTAGTCGCACAGGATGGTGACGATGGTGTGGCCGGGACCAAGCTCCCTCGCGATCTTCATGGCGCCGGCCACGTTGACACCCGTGGAGCCACCCACGCACAGGCCTTCTTCGATCAACAGATCGTAGATGACCTCCAGCATCTCGACATCGCTCACCTGGACGGACATGTCGATCGGCGCACCTTCAAGATTCCGGGTCACGCGTCCCTGCCCGATGCCTTCAGAGATCGAGCTTCCCTGCGACGTCAGTGCGCCCTTCGTGACCCAATTGTGCATGCAGGAGCCGAAGGGATCGGTGAGGCCGATGACGATGTCGGGGTTGCGTTCCTTGAGAAACATCCCGACGCCGGCGATGGTGCCTCCCGTGCCGATGGACGATGCAAAGGCGTCCACCTTGCCGGAGGTCTGCTCCCAGATCTCGGGTCCGGTGCTCTCGATATGAGCCTGCCGGTTGGCGACGTTGTCGAACTGGTTGGCCCACACGGCGCCGCGGGGTTCGCTCGCCGCCTTTTCGCGGGCGATTCTCTCGGACGTGCGGATATAGTTGGCAGGATCACGATAGGGTCTGGCAGGCGTCAGGCGGAGGTCGGCGCCCAGTGACCTCAGGACATCCTTCTTTTCCTTGCTCTGGGTCTCCGGCATGACGATCACCGAGCGATAGCCCAAGGCGTTGCCGACGGTGCACAGGCCAATGCCCGTGTTGCCGGCGGTGCCTTCGACGATGGTGCCGCCTGGTTTCAGCGCGCCCGCTCTTTCGGCCTGCCTGATGATCCACAGTGCCGCCCGGTCCTTGACGGACTGTCCGGGATTGAGGAACTCGCACTTGCCGAGAATCTCGCACCCCGTCTTACGGGAGGGTCCCGCGAGACGCAGCATCGGCGTACCACCGATCAGGGAAACAAGACTCGCGTGCGTTGTCATGTGGCAATCCGTGACATGGATGGCGGGCACCCTGGCTCTGCGGCCTCTGGAACCGGCGCACTCTAGGAAAGCAGGGCATGCCGATCAAGAACCGCGGATGCCGTCCCACCCCGTTCAGGCAGGCATCCGCACGTCCCGCGCAACGGCGCGGCGCAGCCTCGTCGCGGTAACGGCCGTCTGTACGCAGGCGACCGGGCTGGTGCTTCCTTGTCCGACGTTGACAGGAGCGTGTATCCTTGCGGCTCGACGCCCTGGCTCGACTGGACGATGCCGACGGCAGGCAAACGCGGGAGCGCGCAGACGATGAGACGCAACTTTCAGTATGATGTCGAAGGCCTGATGGCCAAGGACAAGGCCCACACCATGCATCCCTGGCACGAGTTCGGCCGCGAGGAACACATGATCCTGGCGGATTCGGAGGGGATCTACGTCTACGACGGCGAGGGTAACCGCTACATCGACGGTATCGGCGGCATGTGGGCCGTCCAGCTCGGCTACGGCAATGAGGAGATGGCGACGGCTATCGCGGACCAGGTGCGCAGCATGGTCTACTATTCGCCCTGGTCGATGGCGACACCGCCCCACGCGGAACTCTCCGCCAAGCTGGCGACGCTGACACCAGGCGACCTCAACCGGTTCTTCTATTCGACCGGCGGCTCGACGGCCAATGACGCTGCGGTCCGCTTTGCCCACTACTACTGGAATGTCGTTGGCGAACCGTCACGCAAGACCATTCTCACGCGCGACGATGCCTACCATGGCAGCACGTATCTTGCCGATTCGCTGTGCGGCAAGCCCGGCAACGACACGCGTATGGAACGGGTGACAGAGTGGATCGAACATCTGTCGTCCCCCAATCCCTACCGCAAGCCCGAGGGCATGGACGATGCCGCCTTCCTCGACCACCTGATCACCGAGATGGACGCGCGGATCACGACGATCGGCCCGGACAATGTGGCGGCCTTCATCGCCGAGCCGGTGCTGGCGTCCGGCGGCGTCATCGTGCCGCCGCAAGGCTACCAGAAGGCGTGTCTCGAGACCTGCCGCAAGTACGGCATCCTCTACATCTCCGACGAGGTGGTCACGGGCTTTGGACGCATGGGGCACTTCTTTGCCTCGGAGCCCGTCTTCGACATCGTGCCCGACATCATCACTGCGGCAAAGGGATTTACCTCCGGGTACATCCCTGCCGGACTGACCGCCATTTCCGAGAGACTGCACCAGGACATCATTGACAAGGGTGGCGATTCGCCGACCTTTTCGATGGGTTTCACCTATTCGGGACACCCGGTGGCGATGGCCGCGGCACTCAAGAACATCGAGATCATGGAGCGCGAGGACATCATGGGTCACGCCCGCAGCACGGGCGACTACTTCCAGCAGCGGCTCCGTTCGCTCGCTGACCTTCCCATGGTGGGCGACGTCCGGGGTGTCGGACTCATGGGCTGCATCGAGTGCGTCGAGAACAAGTCGACCAGGAAGGCCTTTGACGAGAGCCTGAATGTCGGCAAGAAGATCGACGAGAAGTGCCAGCAGCACGGGCTGATCCTGCGTCCCATGTGGCACCTGTGCGTGTTTTCGCCGCCCATCATCATCACGCGCTCCCAGGTGGACGACATGGTTGCCATCATGGAGCGGGCCATCAGGGAAGTGGCGGACGATCTGGTGCGCGACGGCTCGTGGTCGGGCAAGGACTGAACCCGGGGGCGGCGGCGGGTTCAGCCTGTCGCGACCGCGCTGCCCGGGACCTGACGGGAGACGGTGAAGGCCACATCGAGCGCCAGGCCGATGGCTGCGGCCTGGCGCTCGATGCGTTCGGGAGACGCGACGGCGGCATCGGGCGGAATTTCGACTGCAAACCCGTCTGTGGTGGTGACAAGGGGGGTCGAATCCAGGATGGCTCCGCGTCCGGCGCTGAGGATCAGTGCAAGGCGCAGAAGCCTGCCGAGCACCACGGCTCCGTCGACCGTGTCGGGTTTCAGAAGGCGGCGGCAGGGCGCCGCTTCGTCGGCCGTTTGCGCACCGCCATAGCGCACGTAGATGGCAAGAGCGAGCCATGCCCTTTCCTGGTGATCGAGCACCGACCAGGGCATGTGGAGAACCCTGGAAAGCGATCGCCCGGCACGATACTCGGGATGTTCCCGCCAGCCTGTGTCGGCGAGGACGCAGGCGGCGCGCACAAGGCGCGGGTCGGCATGACCATGATGCCGGAGCACAGGAGCAACCCAGCGTTCGAGAGCCGCCGAGCAGTCGGCGAACCGGCGATGCCAGAGAGCGAGTTGATGGCATGCGGCCAGCAGTGGATCGCTCTTGCGGGTGGCGGCGTCGAGCCTGCGGAAGTGATGGCCTTCCCTCAGTCCCTGGGCGGAAAACACGACGTTCTGCGGCTTGAGGACGTCCATCAGCTGGTCGAGCACCATGGCACCCCAGGGCAGGATGGTGGCGCGCCGCCTGGAGATGCCGCGAATGCGGGATGTTGTCTCGTCGCTCAGGTTCTCCAGCAGACCGGTGAAGGTCACCGCGTCTGCCGGTGCCATGGTGTAGCCATGCACAATGGTCACGGGATAGTGATGCTGCGTCATGTGGAGGCGGGCAATGGCCCGCCACGACCCTCCCACCGCGTGGAAATCGCGGTGTTTCCAGGCGTCAAGCCAGGAGACGCTGTCGAGGGCATCGCGAATCGCTGCCGCGGCAGGTGCCGGATCCTCTCCCCACCGTTCCTTCAGGCGCAGGGGCCCGATGTCGCGCGTGACCTGCTCCCTGACGACGCCGTTCTCCACGGCAGCGAGTTCGAGACTGCCGCCGCCAAGATCGCCGATGATGCCGGTCAGTCCAGGAAGCGCCGAGAGGACGCCCGCTGCCGACAGGCGTGCCTCGCCGGCACCGGTCAGCACTGTCACGGCGCGGCCCGTGCTCTCCTCGACTGAACGGCAGAAGTCCGCGCCGTTGGCGGCCTGGCGTACGGCGGCCGTGGCATAGAGGGCGAGGTCTGCACAGGGAACGCTGTCGGCCAGGCGTACCAGGATATCGACAGCCTCAACTCCCCGGCGAAAGGCGTCTTCGCCGAACCGGCCGTGACGTTCAACGTCCACACCAAGGCCGATGACGGCCTTGTGGTTGATCACCGGCAGGGGCGCCCGGCCGGGACCGTCAAAGACGACGAGGCGAATCGAGTTCGAGCCGATATCGATCACCCCCACCCCGGTGGCGGGGAGCGCCTCGGCAGCCGCGTTCATTCCACCGCAGTGAGCGTCACATGGCTCCGCGGAATCTGCCGGGGCAGTGCGCTGCCCCGGCCCGAAAGGCTGGGGTTTGTCATGAAGAAGCGGTGGGCGGAAAAGGCGTTGTCCGAGTTGGCAAGCCGCATGTAGGTGCCATCGCTGGTCAGGGTCCAGGACTGCTCCGTATCACGCAGGTTGGCCACCATGATCTGGTCGAGAAGCTGCCGGTGAACCGTCGGGTTGAGCACCGGAACCATGGTCTCCACCCGGTAATCGAAATTGCGCGTCATCCAGTCCGCCGATGACAGGAAGACAAGGGTGTCGGACGAGGGAATCTCGCTGCCGTTGGCAAAGCAGAAGATGCGGCTGTGTTCGAGAAAGCGGCCGACCAGACTCTTCACCCGGATCCTCTCCGAGAGACCATCCACACCCGGACGCAGGCAGCAGATGCCGCGCACCACAAGGTCGATCTCCACCCCGGCGCCGGAGGCGCGGTAGAGGAGGTCGATGATCTCCGAATCGACGAGGGAGTTCATCTTGGCCCAGACAGCGGCCGGCTTGCCGCGCCGGGCGTTGTCGATTTCACCGCCGATGAGATCATGAAGACGCTGGCGCAGGGTGCCCGGTGACATGGCGACAGCCTCAAGGGTGTGCGGCCTGATGTACCCGGTGAGAAAGTTGAAGATCCGGTTGACGTCCCGGGTGAACGCGGGCGCGGCGGTGAAGAGGGAAAGATCGGTGTAGATCTTCGCATTGACGGGGTGGTAGTTGCCGGTTCCGAAGTGAACATAGGTCACCAGGGTGCCCTGTTCGCGGCGCACGATGAGCGAGATTTTCGTGTGGGTCTTGAAGTCCGGGATACCGTAGACGATCTGGGCGCCGGCACGTTCGAGATCGCGGGCCCAGCGGATGTTGGCCTCTTCGTCGAACCGTGCCTTGAGCTCGACGACCGCCGTGACGGACTTTCCCGCCTCCGCCGCCTCGATGAGAGCCTTGACGATCGGCGATCCCTCGCTTGTCCGGTAGAGGGTCTGCTTGATCGCCACCACCGCCGGATCGCGCGCCGCCTGCTCGAGGAACTGCACCACGACATCGAAGCTCTCGTAAGGATGATGAACAATAATGTCCTTGGCGCGGATGGCGTCGAAGCAGTTGCCGCCGAAGTCCCGTATACGCTCGGGAAAGCGCGCCGAGTAGGGGTCGAACAGCAGATCGGGGCGATGGTCGACGATGAGCCTTGCAAGATCACTCAGCCCCAGTTCGCCCTCCACGACGGTGACATCGTCAGGCGCAACATCGAGGCGGTCGGTCAGCAGATTGAGCAGTTCGCCAGGCATGGCCGCATCGACCACGAGATCGATCACGCTGCCCCGCCGCCGCCGCTTGAGAGCGCTCTCGAAATGGCGCACCAGGTCGTGTGATTCCTCGTCGATCTCGATTTCGCTGTCGCGCACCACGCGGAAAAACCCTGTCTCGAGCAACCTGAACCCCGGAAACAGGTCCTTGAGATGCATGCGCACGGCCTGTTCGAGAGGAAGGAAGCGCGATCGTGCGTCACCGGGCAGGCGAATGAAGCGATCGGTCTGCTGTGGCAGCCTGATGATGGCGTGGGCCGGTTCTTCCCCGCTCTCACCGATGAGCTTGAGAGCCATGCCGAATCCGAAATTGGGAATGAAGGGGAAGGGATGGGCGGGGTCGATTGCCATGGGCGTCAGCAACGGCAGGATTTCCCGTTCGAAGTGACTGGCAAGCCAGGCGCGTTCGTCGTTGTCGAGCTGACTTTCACCGACGACCGATATTCCCTCCCGGGACAGCAGTCCCCGCAGGGTGCGCCAGATGACATACTGACCGTCGATCAGTGTCTTGGAACGCTTCTTGATGGCTGTCAGCTGACGTGCCGGAGACAGGCCATCAATGCCCGGTGTGGTCACGCCTGCATCGACCTGGGCCTTGAGCCCGGCCACTCTCACCATCTGGAACTCATCGAGATTGCTGGCGGAGATCGACAGGAACCGCAGTCGCTCGAGGAGAGGATGACGCGCGTTGCGTGCTTCCTCGAGAACCCGTTCGTTGAACGCCAGCCAGCTCAGTTCGCGGTTGATGTAGCGATGGCTCGCAGCCTCGGCGGGCACCGGCGCGACGGACAGGACGGTATCCAGTTCCTGAACGACCATGTCTGTGCTAGCCTCGGTTCCGGAAACGGGGTTGTGCGGAAGATCCGCGAACGCTGCGGGAGTCGCCGTGTGATGGCCACCACACTTTATCTCGTCCGCCATGCCAAATCCAGCTGGTTGGACGTCGCCATTGACGATCACGACCGCCCCTTGCGCAACCGCGGGAGACGTCGCGCTGCCGGCCTCGCCGCCTGGCTCGAGGAGCGTTCTGCGGGATGTGATCTCGTGCTGTGCTCGACCGCGCTGCGAACCCGCCAGACTCTGGAGATTCTGCTTCCCGTCCTCGGCAACGCCGAAGTCCGCCATGAAGAGAGTCTCTATCATGGTGATGCGCGCCATCTCGTCTCCCTGCTGCGGCGTACGCCTGTCAGCATGGAGCGGATCATGGTGGTGGGACACCACCCTGTCCTGCAGATGACGGCGCAATACCTGGCGGCAACGGCGACGGGCGATGCCATGGATCGGCTCGATCGCAGGTTTCCGACGTCGGCGCTGGCCATGCTGACCTTCGGTTCGGCTGCATGGACGGCGCTCGGCCAGCACATGGGGCACCTGGAGTTCTTCTGCGTTCCACCGGACTGAGATCGCGATGAGACTGTTTGCAGGCTGGCTTTATGCCCTGGGGCTGGTGGCCACACTCGGTGGGGCCATCGTCTGGGTATCCAACATCCCGAACATCCCCGATGAGGACGATCTCGTCTGGAAGCGCGGGTACCTGATCGGCATCGTTCTGGACTACGACTACGACGGCCTCTTCGTCGTCACCATGCGTTTGCGGGGCGACGACACCCTCTATACCTATCACTCCACCTACCCCGACTACATCGCGGTCCGCGACCGGCTTGGCATCTATCGCGATGTCGAGGTCCTTGTCGACCGGACCGCCGCCGCCACCGGAGCCGGGACCGTGAGGATGTGGGGTGTCATCGAACACGATCCCTTCGACGAGGGAATCTCCGTTTCATTCGACGAGATTCGCAGGGAGGTGACCCAGACCGAACGTTCCTGGCAGCGCGTCGCGCTCATCGTCCTTGGCGCCGGACTGACCGCCATGCTCGCAGGATTCGCGATCCGCCGCGTCTTTCCCTACGTGCCGAAGGATCCCACGGCCTGATCACCCGCAATGCGCCGGTAGATCCTCGAGGCGTTGCCGCTGGCGATCATGGAGACGATGCGTTCGGCTTCCGTCAGGTTGAGCATGCCGTCGGCAATCCAGCGGTCGAGATGATGACGCAGTGTGCGGCGGAACTGGAACTGGCCAAGATAATGCAGTTCGGCGAGGCCGAAGGCATCCGAACTGTAGAGTTGCTTGAAGAAGGGGCCCATCTCCAGCGCCTCACCCATGATCGTTGCGGCCTGGGGCCCGGCGAAATTGAGGATGACGCCGACATCGTAGTAGACGTTGCGAAAGATCTCGGCGAGCCAGGCCGCTTCGCGATGGAAGGGATAGTTGTGGAGCAGTGTGCAGGTGACGTCCCAGGCCTCCATGGCGCGCAGGAATTCCGTGAAATGTGTCGGGTCACAGGCGTGCATGATGATGTCGGGGTCGCCGAAACCGACGTGAATCTGAAGGGGAAGGCCGTGCTGGCGGGCGAGTTCGGCGCCTGTCCACAGGCCTTGGCGCACGATATCGACCGTGTCGAGGCGTACCTTTCCCGTGCTCTCGATCGTGCGGAACCAGGCATCCGTCGCCGTCCTCACGTCGATGGCGCAAGGCGGGCTCTGGTCGATGGCGAAGGTCGTGCGATAGGCGACAATGGTCTTCAGACCAACCGCAGCATGAGTGCGTTGCGCCAGGGTGTCGGCGAAGGCGTCGGGGAAACGCGCGGCGTCAACGCCGGAGCGCGCCACCTCCTCGGCCACGGCCTCGATGCGGACAACCTCGTGGGCCGGTCGCCCCGAGATCGCCGCCATTCCCGGCACATCGGCAATCGAGTCGCTCCGGTGGCCCGTGTCGACGATCAGGCGCTCCAGGCTGCAGGCTCCCAGCAGGCGCCGGTTGACCTCGTCGGCGCCGAGCTGGCGACGACGTTCCACGTAGTCCCTGCCCTGCGTGAAGGGGTCGAGGTCAAGCAAGGGCGCACACTGGCTGCGGATCATGAGACCGAGCGGCTTGTCGAACTGCGAGGTTCCGTCCGGAGGCGGCCGGTAGCTCTCGCTTGTCAGCGCCTCGAACCTCTCAAGATCGATGTCGCCGGGCACCACGCCGTGGCAGTGATGGTCGATCAGGGGCAGATCACACGCCACGCCCGCAGTCGGTGCGGCAGGCGGCGTTTCAGTAGACACAGCGGTACTTGTCGCAGAGTTCGTCGTCGCTCATGGCGCGCGCGTTCGCGGCCTCGAGTCTCTTGACGGCGCCATAGGCGTCGATCATCACGGGCGTGAACCAGTTTCGTACACTGTCTTCACCCAGGAAGGCGTCGAGAGCCTCGTCAAGGGTGGCCGGCAGGGTGTTGATACCGCGATCGCGGCGTTCGCTGTCGCTCATGGTGGCCGGATCCTGGTTGACCATGGCGGGGGGTGTCAGGCCGGCGCGGATTCCCTCGAGGCCAGCCCGCACGATGGCGCCGATGGCAAGGTAGGGGCTCGCTGTCGCGTCGGTACAGCGGATCTCGATGTTGAAGGCTGCGTCGTCGCCGCCGGGCGCCGGGCAGATCCTGATCGCCGCTTCCCGGTTCTGCACTCCCACGACATCGAAGCCGCAGCTCCAGTGGCGCGGCCCGAGACGCATGTAGGAGACGGGACTGGGCGCCGTGACGGCGATGAGAGCACGCAGGTGATGGTGAACCCCGGCGACAAACCGGCCGGCGACAGCACTCAGCCCGCCTCGACCGGTGGCGTCTGCCGTCACCGGATTGCCGGCACCGTCCCACAGGCTCAGGTGAAGGTGGCAACCGTTGCCGACCGCATCGGGCGCCGGTTTCGGCGAAAAACTCGCCGCAATCGAGCACTGGCGTGCGGCCTCGCGCACCGTCTCCCTGGTGATGATGACACGATCGGCTCCGGTCAGTCCCGCTGCCGGTCCGCAACTCACCTCGTACTGCCCGACACCATATTCGGGCTCGAAGGTTTCGAGATCGACACCGGCATCGATCAGTGCACGGGTGCACAGGTCGATGAAGGGCGCGGCCCGGCGAATCGAATCGATGGAAAACGGCGCCGCCCACTCCAGGGCGTCATCGACCAGCAGGAACTCGTTTTCGTAGGCGATGGCGACCTCAAGCCCGGTCTGGTTCTTCAGATCGTCGAGAGCCTCGGCGAGGAAGCTGCGGGTGCAGCACTCCCAGGGCGTGCCGTCGGCATGGAGACTGTTGCAAAGGGCGAGGTGGAACGCCGGACAGTCCTGTCTGAGGACGATGCGGCGCCGCGTTGCGTCGTCCGGCACCTGGCGCACTTCGTCCATGGGTCCCCAGGGATTGGGCGCGATATCCTCGAAGGGCGTCAGGGACTGGCCTGCCAGTGCCCAGCCCAGACCGTGCCGTCGGCGGCCCTCGTACTGCTCCACGGGAACACCCCTGGTCCGCGACAGCCCGACCAGGTCGTTCCAGACCAGCAGGACAAGCTCTCCGTTCGTCATGGCGCCTCGCGCGTGCCATCGGTACTGAACAGGACGACAACACTCTGAATCAACATATGTTCTTTCGCTGATCAGGGGGAGTCATAGCGTGTCCCCGCTACCGGCGCAACAGCAGCAGGAGAGAGCGCCATGCCGGAAAGTCGCCCTCAACAACGACGAAGTGACATCCTCGAAGCCGGGCGAGGCCTCCCTGCATGGTCACCGATTTGCGTCATTCGCCCGGCTGCGTGTCTGACGTTGCATCGCTGCGGGTGCTTGCCCATGGTCCCGGCATCGTGTCCCGCGGGAAGGGGAATATCTGCCCACCCCCGGCAATGCGACGATGACAGCGGCATCGCCGCCCGTTGACGGTCTTGATGCCTGATGGAGCTCCAGCTACAATCACGGGCTCGCGAAGACGATCGGGCAGTGTGCCGGAACGGGCCACAAGGATGATCGAATCGCGGGCCGTTCGCAGGCAATCAGTGAGGGCGTGTGACGAAGCCAGTCTGCTGGATAGAAACCGTCGACCGCGATGAGGCGGGGCCAGAGCTGGCCAGCGCCTACGACAAGGTCTGTCGTAGTGATCACAGTGTTCACAACATGTACCGTGCGTTTGCAACGAGGCCCGATCTTCTGATCCTCGCCGACCGCTTCTACCGCGCGTTGTTGCACAGTCCGCGCCGCAGCCTGGATGCCTGGGTTCAGGAACTGATCGCCACCTGGGTCGCGATTCTCTGCGGTTGTCGCTATGCGCAAGACAACCACGGCGCAAACATGATGAGCCTGCTCGGTGATGCGGAGCGGGGAGAGACCCTCCTCAAGGCGCTTGAGGCAGGCGACATGCGGGCAGCCGCCGACACCCGCCTGGCGGCGATCCTCGTTTACGCGCGCAAGCTCACCGTTGAACCCGCGACGATGGTCGAGACAGACGTCGCCGGCCTGCGCGAGGCAGGCCTGGATGATGCCGAGATCTTCGAGGTCAACCAGATCGTCGCCAACTTTGCCTACTGGGCCCGCATGCTCAACGGGCTGGGCGTGACGGCCGATGGCGAACCGGTCGGCATGTACGCAGACCGACCGTGAGTCGCCGGGGCAGACGGCGCGGCGGGCGCAACACGGCTCTCGCCCGGGACGCCCAGCCGGCGCAGGATCTGCGACGGGCGCAAAACCTGCGACTGCCGGTCCTGGATCTGCCGGCCGCCATGGCGATCCACAACGGCGCCTTGCGCATCCTCGATGAGATCGGAGTCCTGATCGATGACGAGGAAACCCGCAGGGATCTGCTGGAGAACAGGGGGTGCCGGCAGGACGATGATGGTTACGTGCGGATTGCGCCGGAAAAGGTCGAGGCGGCACTGCACACGGTGCCCCGCAGTGTCGAACTCTACAACCGCGAGGGCGAGCGGGTGGTCGATACGGCCGCCGATCGGCCAGCCTATTGCGCCGGGCACAATTGCGTCAATATCCTGGATCACACAACCGGCGAGCTGCGACCCGGCGTGCTGAACGACCTCGCCAACGCGGCCCGGGTATGCGAAGCGCTGCCCCATCTCGACGTCGCCTGTTCGCTGGGCTATCCGACCGATGTTGACGCCGAGACGGAGTCCGTGAGCTCCGTCACGGCGATGATGGACAACACCGTCAAGCCCATCGCCTTCACGGCGCACGACGAGATCAAGGCCGAGGCAATCTGGCAGACGATCGCTGACCGCGTCGGTGGCTGGCAGGCTCTGGGAGACAAGCCTTGCGGTCTCGACCTGACGGGGCCGGTTTCGCCGCTGCGGCTGGGTGACGAACTGTGCCGCAGGCTGAAGCTCGCCGCGCGGGGGCGTTTCCCGATCGTGTGCTATCCCGCGATCTTCCCGGGCATGGCCGGTCCCATTACGCTGGCCGGGGTCCTGGCGCAATCCGCAGCTGAATCGCTGGCCGGCGTCGTCGTCCACCAGATCGCCAACCCCGGTGCGCCGGTGATGGCAGGTTCATCCGTCCTGCCGATGGACATGAAGACCGCGACCATTGCCTACGGCGGACCCGAATACATGCTGGGCAACCTCGGCGGGGCCGACTACTACAACGCGATCGGTGTGCCGAACTGGATCGGCGCAGGCTGCTCGGATTCACACACCGTGGATGCCCAGGCAGCTTCGGAGGTCGGTGCGAACATGGCGCTCGCGAGCCTTGCCGGCACGGCCTTCGTCCACAACCTTGGCTTCCTGTCCTCGGGTCGCACGGGTTCGCTGGAGATGCTGGTGCTGTGCGACGAGCTTGCCGGCTGGGCAAGCCGCTTCGCCAACGGCATCGAGGTCAACGAGGACGCGATCGGCGTCGAGGTCGTGAAACGCGCCGCCAAGGACAACACGTTCCTCATCGACGAACACACCACGGCGCGGTACATGAGCGAAAGCTGGTTCCCGCCCATGTCCGAACGCTCCGATTCTGCCGCCTGGCAAACCGACGGCGCGCGTACGATGCAGGACAAGATCAGGGGGCGTCTGCGCGACATTCTGGGCGACGGCTGATCAGGACCCTTCGCACGTCCGCTCTTCCCTGCCTCCCTCGCGCCTTGTCAGGCGGCGCGTGTCGCCACGAATGGACACTCGACGACCGGGGTTGATGTGTGTATTCCTGATCCAGGATGTCGTCAACGACAGCCGTACCGGCCGGATCTTCGCGACCATGGGGCGGCATCGTCGCTCAGGCGACCCCCCACAGATTGATCGCGGTGACATGTCATGGACGACTACTACGATCTCGGGCCGTACAGCAGGAAGGTGTCCACGCGGTCCGCTGCCGCCCAGGCCTGGTTTGATCGCGGGCTCAACTGGCTCTTTGCCTTCAACCAGCAGGACGCGGAGGTCTGTTTCCGCAATGCCGTGGACGCCGATTCCCGGTGCGCGATGGCATGGTGGGGTCTCGCCTACGCGATCGGCCCCTACTACAACTGGCCGTGGGAAAAGTTTGACGCGACGGCGCTGGGACCGGCGCTTCGCGGCAGCTACGACGCCGCGCAGACTGCACTCGGGCTTCGCGACGACGCCAGCGGGCCGGAACGTTCACTCATCGACGCCATGGCGCGACGCAGCCCGTCGCCGTCACGGCCGGCGGATTTCCGTGACTGGGTCGAGGATTACGCCTGCGCGATGCGCGAGGCCTATGGCGCCTGGCCGCGCGACCTCGAGGTGGCGACGTTCTTTGCCGATGCGATCATGTCGCGCACCCCGTGGAAGCTGTGGAACCTTCGCACCGGCGAGCCGGCCGAGGACGCCAGCACCGTGGAAGCGCGGACAGTGCTCGAGGGCGCGCTGCGCCAGATCGAGGACGAGGGCGCGCCGCCGCATCCCGGCCTGCTTCATTTCTACATCCACCTTCTGGAGATGTCGCCGTTCCCGGAACGCGCCCTGCGGGCAGGCGACCGGCTCTACGGTCTGGTGCCGGACGCAGGCCATCTCCATCACATGCCGACACATATCGATTTCCAGTGCGGCCACTATCACAACGTCGTGGCGCGCAACGCTGCGGCGCTTGTCGCCGACCGCAAGCATGTCGCACGCGAGGGAGCGCTCAACATCTACGCCTACTCGCGCATCCACAATGCGCACTTCATGCTCTATGGAGCCATGTTCCTGGGCCAGTCCCGCACCGCCATGGAAGCGGCAGACGAAATTGTCGCGGCTCTTCCGGAAGCCTTGTTGCGCATGGAAAGCCCGCCGATGGCCGACCTTCTCGAGGGCTATCTCGGCATGAAGGTGCACGCACTCATCCGCTTCGGAAAGTGGCGGGAGATCATCGAGGAACAGCTGCCTGAGGACACCGGACTCTATTGCGTGACCGTGGCGCTGGGGCTCTACGCCAAGGCGGTGGCCTATGCTGCGACAGGCGACATCGCTGCCGCTGAAGAACACCATGAGCGCTTCGAAGCGGCGCGCGGGCGCGTGCCGGCGTCGCGCCTTCTCTTCAACAACACGTGCCGCGACATCCTTGCGATTGCCTCGCAGATGTCCTGTGGCGAGATCGACTATCGCAAGGGCAGCTACGAGACGGCCTTCGACCACCTGCGCAAGGCGGTCGCCCTGGAGGACAGCCTGCCCTATGACGAGCCATGGGGCTGGATGCAGCCGGCGCGTCACGCCCTGGGTGCGCTGTTGCTCGAGCAGGACGAGGTCGAGCAGGCGGAGGCCGTCTACCGCAGCGACCTTGGTTTCGACCCCGCGGTGATCCGCGCCCGACGCCATCCCGAAAACGTCTGGGCGCTGCACGGACTCCACGAGGCGCTGCGCCGTCAGGGAAAGGATCACGAGGCGAACATGATCGCGCCACGTCTCGACCTCGCTCTCGCCCGTGCCGACGTGACAATCGAGTCGTCCTGCTACTGCCGCATGGTGACGCAGAGCGCAATCGACCTGGCCGCGTCTCCCGAGTGACTGACCCGGTTCGCGGCAGGCTGACGCTGTCGAGATGCATGGACTTCGCAATCGACTCTGTGACACAAGGCAAGCATAATCGTCAGAAGGTGGCTGTCAGCCTTCGGGCTTGGCGCCCGCAAGCAAGGGAGTGGTGACTGTTGAATATTCATCCTCTCGCCGGGGCCCTCGGCGCGGAACTAAGCGGCCTCGACCTTTCGCAGACCCTGTCATCGGAGGTCCGCGAGGCCATGATCGAAGCACTCCACCAGCATCTGGTGATCTTCATCCGGGGCCAGGAGTTGACGTGTACACAGCATCTTGCCTTTGCCGGCAATTTCGGCCCCCAGATCGAGCATCCCTTCACCAGGGGTCTCGACGAGTGGCCCGAGATTATCGAGATCATTCGCTCGCCGGGCGAGGCCTACAACTGGGACGGCAAGTTTCATTCGGACCTCATGTTCCTGGAGGAGCCGCCAATGGGCGCCAGCCTCTATGCCGTCGAGGTCCCGCCCTATGGCGGCGATACCATGTTCGTCAACATGTACCTTGCCTACGAGTCGCTCTCTGACGGAATGAAGGAGCTGCTGTCGGGGCTGCGCGCCGTCAACAATTCCGGTCCGCCTGCGGGTTATGCGACTCCGGGGGCGATGACCGGAAAGCAGGGTGAGGCCATGGAGGCACTGCATCCGGTCGTGCGCACCCACTCCGCCACCGGCCGCAAGTCACTGTTCGTGAGTCCGGGATTTACCCGGCGCTTCGAGGGCATGACCGAGGAGGAAAGCCGGCCGCTGCTGGACTACCTTTGCAACCATGCCCTGCGGCCCGAGTTCTCGTGCCGCTTCAGGTGGTCTGCCGGTGCGGTCGCCGTATGGGACAACAGGGTGAGCCTGCACCGGGCCGTGCCTGACTTCTTCGGAGAGGTCGACCGGTACCGCCGGGTGATGCATCGGGTAACCATCGGCGGCGATCGACCGGTGTAGACGCACAGATCATCCTCAGATCGACGAGCAGTTCGTTGAGGCTGAATTGCCATCGTCCCTTGTTGTGCCGGCTCAACAACCGGCCCGCTCAAGGAATCTGGTCCAGTGCTGTCGGTGCGTGACGAGACGTGATGCACCGGGGTTCCTTGAAGCATGCGGGCGTTCCGGCACAGGGAAACCGACTTTCGGCATTGGCGACCATGCGACATCGCCTCGCTGAATACGCAGCCATTCAGGGCGCCACATGTCCGGCGCCACCCTGTCGTTTTCATGGCGATGGTCCGGCAAGGCCGTTTGTATGGGGTTCTCGCGGTCGTTATGATTGGACAACAAGCTCACCACCGCCGTGACCCGGTGGCGCCTTGCAGGACAGAAAAAACCATCTTTTACTCAAGAGGGAAAAGAAGCGATGGGACAGCATGACGAGGAACATATGACAGGACAGACGCCGCCGGCGGGGTTGCGTCGTCGTGAGTTCATGCAGTATTCGGCGGCGGCAGGCGTGGCGGCGGGAGCGTCCGCTGCGACGGTGCCGTCTTCGGTTCGGGCGTCGACCCCAAGCTTCGGCGGCCATGTCCGCGTCGGCTGGCACGGTGGCGCGACCATTGACTCTCTGGATCCCGTTCACCTGACGAGCACGTTCACCGGCATGCTGTTCTACACCATCGGCAGCCAGCTGACCGAGATCGGGCCGGACGGGCAGCTCGGCCCGGAACTCGCCGAGTCCTTCGAGCCGAACGCCGACGCTACCGAGTGGACGTTCACGCTTCGCCAGGGTGTCGAGTTTCACAACGGCAAGACGATGGACGCTGACGATGTGATCATGTCGATCGCCCGCCATCGTGGCGACGACTCGCAATCGGCGACCAAGTCCATTGCCGAGACCATCACGGATCTGCGCAAGGACGGGCCCCATCGGGTCATTTTCACGCTGCAGGAAGGCAATGCCGATTTTCCGGTTTCGCTCTCCGCCCAGAATTTCTACATCCTCCCGGTCGTGGATGGCGAGGTGCGGCCCGGCATTGGCACGGGGGGATACGCACTGGAGGACTGGGAGCCCGGAATCCGGGGCCGCCTGGTGCGTCACCCGAACTATTTCAAGGATGACCATGCCTTCTTCGATTCTGCCGAGATTACGGTCGTTGCCGATGCGACAAGCCGTCAGAGCGGATTGATCAGCGACGAGTTTGACATCATCGATCACGTGCCGCCGAAGACCGCGGAATTGCTGGGCGCACGAGACGGGATCAATGTGCTGAACGTTCCCGGAACGCTGCACTACACCTTTCCCATGCGCCTCGACATGGAGCCCTTCAAGGACAACAACGATCTGCGTCTCGCCCTCAAGTACGCCTTTGACCGGGAAGATGCGCTCAAGACGATCCTGCACGGCTATGGCGCACTCGGCAATGATCATCCGATCTCGCCTGCCAACCGCTTCTACGCCGCGGACATTCCGCAACGTCCCTATGATCCCGAGAAGGCAAAATTCCACCTCAAGAAGGCCGGGATGGAAGGTTTCAGGCACGAACTCAGCGGCTCGGAAGGTCTTTATGCCGGGTGCATCGACATGATCCTGCTCTACGCAGAGCATGCCGCAAGGGCCGGTATCGAGATCGTTCCCAATCGCATGCCCTCGGACGGTTACTGGTCCGATGTCTGGCTCAAGCATCCCTGGAGCGCTTCGTTCTGGAGCGGTCGTCCAACCGAGGACTGGATGTTCACGCAAGGCTATTCCGCCGAGTCGAACTGGAACGAGACCTACTGGCAGCACGACCGCTTCAATGTACTGCTGAAGGCAGCCAGGGCGGAACTCGACGAGACCAGGCGGCGTGAGATGTATGCGGAAATGCAGCTTATCTGTCGTGACGAAGGCGGTTCGGTCATCCCACTCTTCGCCAGCCACATCAGCGCGCAGTCGTCGAAGATCGCAATTCCCGACCAGGTGGCGGGTAACTGGGAGATGGACGGCTTCAAATTCCTCGAGCGCTGGTGGTTTGCCTGAACCAGGAACGTTCGGTCCGCCGGGGACAGACGGGCAGTGCCCGGCAAGGCTGCGGGCGTCACCTCGGTGATGGTCTGACGGTCTGCCGGGGTTCCGTGATGTCCCCGGTCCATGCAAGCGGGGGAGTCATGGTGACATCGGTCAACACGTCGACATGAGTTCCCGTCTCGTTTCGTCGCCGCTCCTTGCCGGCAGCCTGTTCACGCTGGTACCCATTGCGGCTGTCTGCCTGGTGGTGTGGCAGACCGGGGGTGCAGCACTCCAGGGAACGGTGACACACTACCTCTTGCTGACCGTTGCCGTGCTTGCCTTCAGTGCCTTCACGGGCAATTCCGGAATCCTGAGTTTCGGTCACGCGGCCTTCATGGGCCTGGCGGCGCATGTCACCGGCGTTCTCACCATACCGGTGGCGCAGAAGGCCGTTTTCCTGCCCGACCTGCCGCTGTGGCTTGCCGGTCTCGAACTCCACTTTCTCCTCGCCGGCGCCATCGCCGTCGTCCTCGTGACGATCGTCGGTTTTCTCGTTGGCATACCGATCTGCCGCCTCGGCGGCGCCTCGGCGGCGATTGCCACCCTGGGACTGCTCATCATTGCCTACGGGCTGCTCGTCGGCGCACGCGATTTCACCCGCGGCAGCCAGGCGCTGATCGGCGTACCCAGAACCGTCGACATCCCGCTCGCCCTGCTGTTTGTCGTCATCGCCTTCGTGGTGTGTCGCATCTTCCGCGATTCCCTGCCCGGACTCGAGTTGCGGGCAGCGCGCGAGGACGAACCGGCGGCGCGCGCGGTGGGTGTCGACGTGCACCGCCGCCGCCTTCTCGCGTGGACTCTCAGCGCCGCCATCGCCGCCGTCGCCGGTGTTCTCCTCGCCCATGACCTCGGGGTCTATTCGCCCAAGGAATTCTACTTCCAGATCACCTTTGCGATCCTCGTCATGCTGATCGTGGGCGGCATGACGAGTGTGTCGGGGGCGGTGGCGGGCGCCGTGCTTGTCACCATTCTCATTGAAGTGCTGCGCTCGCTGGAGGAGTACATCAATGCCGCCTGGTTCGATGAGCCGACGGTCTTCGGCCTCACGGATATCGGCCTCTCGCTGGCCATTCTCGGTGTGTTGTTCTGGCGCCGCAACGGGCTCTTCGAATACCACGAGATCGAGGACATCGTCTGGCGCCGCCGTCCGCAACCAGGCGAGTTCGCCGTCGCCGCGCCGCGCCGGGTCGATCCTGACGGCGCCCTTGAGATCCGTGATGTCTCAAAGGTGTTCGGCGGGCTGCGCGCCGTGGACGGCGCCAGCCTGTGGCTCAGGCCAGGAGAGATCGTCGGGCTCATCGGCCCCAACGGTTCGGGCAAGACCACCCTGCTTGGCTGCGCCTCCGGCGCTCTCGCCTGCGACGGCGGCGCGATCGTGCTCGATGGCGCCGACATCACGGACATGCCCAGCCACCTGATTGCCCGGCGCGGCCTCGGGCGCACCTTCCAGAACATCAGGCTGTTCTCGAACCTGTCGTCACTGGAGAACGTCAAGACCGCGTTGGCGGCCGGGTCTGTGGCGACCGGGGCGGCCGCGATGACGCAGCGATGCCTCGCCCCGCTCCAGGAACTCGGCATTGCCGCCTATGCGTCGCGCCGTGCGGGAACCCTCGCCTACGGTCTGCAGCGGCGTCTGGAAATCGCCCGGGCGCTGGCGCTGGAGCCTCGCTACCTGCTGCTCGACGAACCGGCGGCGGGGATGAACGAGAGCGAATCCGACGAATTGCTGGCCATCCTCGCCCGGCTGCGACAGATTCGCGGCATGGGGATGCTCGTTGTCGACCATGACCTCAGCCTCATCATGAGATTGTGCGATCGTGTGATCGTGCTAAACAAGGGTCAGGTCATCGCCGAGGGAACGCCGCGGCAGGTGCAATCCGACACGGCCGTGATCGAGGCGTATCTGGGTCGCCGGCGCACCGCCGAGCGGTCTGCCGTGTTGTCAACCGGAAAGGAGTAGGACACCGTGAACAAGGCTTCAACAACCCGCGTGGCCGCCCTGGCTGCCGGACTCCTGGCCGCCGGTGGTGCGGCCCAGGGTGATTCTCACGGGATCACGATCGGCTATGCCGGCGGATTCACCGGCTACCTTGCACCCTATGATCAGCCATCCCTCAACGGCGTGCAGCTGGCCGTCGACCAGATCAACGCGGCCGGGGGCGTCATGGGCATGACAGTCGACCTCATCGTCAAGGACACGCGCTCGGACACCGCCCAGGCTTCCGTCGTGGCCCAGGAACTCATCGATGACGGCGTGGTGGCGATGATCGTGTCGTGTGACCTCGATCCGGCCGTCGCGTCCGGCGTCATGGCCCAGGCGGCCGAGATTCCGGCGGCGAGCTCGTGTGCGTCGACGCCGACGCTGCCGGCGGCCGTCGGCTCCTACATGTTCTCGAACTACACCGCGGACAACCTGCAGGGCGCCGTCCTTGCCGAGTATGCCCGCGATGAAGGCCACGAGAATGCCTACATCCTGCTGTCGCGTGACACGCCCTACACCGAAAAGCTGCCGGAGTACTTCGGCGAGGCCTTCGAGGCCATGGGCGGCACGGTGGTTGCTGTTGGCGAATACACCATTGGTCAGCAGGACTTCTCGGCCGAAGTCACGAATATCGGCGGTCTCGATCCCAGCCCGGACGTCATCCAGACGTCGGCCTACGAACCTGACTTTCCGTCCTTCATCAAGCAGTTGCGCGCCGCAGGCATCGACACGCCGGTGCTTGGAAGTGATGGTATCGATTCCCCCACGACCTTCTCTCTCGGCGACGTGGCCGAGGGCGTGGTCTTCTCGAATGCCGGATTTGCTTCGCCTGGCAGTCCCCTCGAGGCCTTCGAGATGGCCTACGAGGAGAAATACGGCACGTCAAACGACACCGTCTTCACGGCGACGGGCTATGATCTGATGATGGTCATTGCCGCGGCAATCGAGGCGGCGGGTTCCACCGACGGCCCGGCGATCCGGGATGCCTGGGACAATCTGGAGAACGTCCAGGTCGCCACGGGCGCGATCACCTACAAAGGTCAGAACCGTGTGCCTGTACGTGTTGTCGCACTCAACCGGGTCTCGGGCGGCGAGAGAGTTCATGTCGGCGATTTCTCGCCCGATCCCTCGATGATCCCGGCTCCGTGAACAGTGACCCCGAACACCTCCTTGACGTCACGGGACTTGAAGTCCGATACGGCGCCATAGAGGCCATCAGGGGTGCAGGCCTTGAGGTCTGCAAGGGTGAAATCGTGGCTCTTCTCGGCGCCAATGGCGCCGGGAAGAGTTCCTTTCTCAATGCGGTCATGGGACTGGTGCCGCCGGCTGCCGGGCAGGTGTTGCTCGACGGCGAAGACATCGTCGGCGAGGCGCCGGAGACCATAGTGCGTCGTGGCATGACCCTGTGCCCGGAGGGACGGCGTGTCTTCGCCAATCTCACTGTACGCGAGAACCTTGCCATCGGCGGCGCGACGCGGCGGCGCACCGGAGACGCAGCGACAGTTCTTGCTGACATGCTGGATCGCTTCCCGGTGCTTGCAGAACGCCGTGATCAGATGGCAGGCACGCTCTCGGGCGGGGAACAGCAGATGCTGGCGATTGCCAGGGCCATGATGTCCGCGCCCCGCATCGTTCTGCTCGACGAACCGTCCCTGGGGCTGGCGCCGCGCATTGTCGACACCATCTTCGACATGATCGCTTCCCTTCAGCAACATGGGGCGACCATTCTGCTGGTGGAGCAGAATGTCGATCTTGCCCTCGAAATTGCCGACCGGGGCTATGTCCTGGCCTCCGGCCGCATGGCGCTCTGCGGACCGGCCTGCGAATTGCTGGCGTCCGGAGAGGTCGAACGCGCCTACATGGGACGCGACTGATGGGTGACGTGACGCGCCGGGCGATCAGTCGTTGCATCCCGTCACCGGGACAGGATGCCGGGTGATGGACATTCTCATCCAGCAGTTCGTCAATGCCCTTTCCCTGGGCGGCACCTATGCCTTGCTGGCCCTCGGCCTGGCGATGGTGTTCAGCGTTCTGGGCCTGATCAACTTTGCCCACGGCGATCTCATGACGCTGACGGGTTACACCATGTTCTTTGCCATCGGCGCCGGTCTCGGCCTGCCCCTGGCAGTCGTTCTCGGCATCACCTGTGCCACTCTGGCGGCTGTGGCGATGGAGCGGGTCGCGTTCCGCCCGGTGCGTGACGCCAACACGGCGACCATGCTGCTCACCAGTCTGGCGGTCAGCACCATCCTCCACATGCTGTTCCAGAATCTGATTTCGGCGCGCCCGCGGGCCATTCCGGTACCCTCCTGGATGATCGGCGCCGTCGATATCGGCGGTCTCGCGATCGGCGTGATCCAGGTGATGTCGATCACGGCCACGACGCTGCTTCTCGTCGCCCTCACCGTCTTCCTTCGCCGTTCCATCCTCGGTATCGCCATGCGGGCGGCGGCTCTCGACTTTCCGGTGACCCGGCTCATGGGCGTCAACGCCAACGCCGTTGTCGCCACGGCCTTCGGCCTTTCAGGGCTGCTGGCCGGGGTTGCCGGAGTCCTGTGGCTGGCACAGCGCGGTTCGGTCGATCCGCTGATGGGTTTCCTGCCCGTGCTCAAGGCCTTCATCGCCGTGGTGCTGGGTGGCCTTGGCAGCCTTGCAGGCGCGGTGCTGGGCGGGTTTGTCCTCGCCTTCATCGAGGTATTCCTGCGCGCTTTTCTTCCCGACGGCTGGTTGCCGTTCCGCGAGTCGATCACGCTGACCCTCGTCATCGTTCTGCTCCTGGTAAGGCCGGAGGGACTGATCGGCAAACGAGAGAGCGTGCGCTAGGAGACCCCGGTTGCGCAATTCTCTGCTTGAAAGGGACAGGCGGACTCTTGCCGGAATCGGCAAGCTGAGAACATCGCCGCTCACCATCCGCCATGCCCGTGGCAACCGGCTGATCGAGGAGGACGGCCGTGCGGTGCTCGACATGTCGGCCACCGCCGGCGCTGCGCTCCTGGGGTACGGACACCCTGCAGTCGTCGAGGCAGCCCGCCGTGGTCTCGAGGAGTGTGCCGCTGCGTCGGCGATGTTCGGCGCCTGTGAGTCGGCCGTGGCCCTGGCCGAGGATCTTCTTGCCCTCGTGCCGGAGGCCGATGATCACAAGGTCTGGCTGGGTCACAGCGGGTCGGATGCCAACGATACGGTCATGCGGGCCGTGACGGCGGCGACCGGACGCCGCCGGTTCATGAGTTTCCATGGCGCCTATCACGGCGGTATCTCGGGTTCCATGTCGGTGTCCGGCCACCCGTCCCAGCAGCACGCGTTGCCGCGCGGCGGCCTCGTCCAGATCCCCTTTCCCAACCCCTACCGGCCCCTGGGTGGCGGCGATGCGGCACGCCATGTTCTCGATCATGTCGATTACCTGTTTTCCACCGCCATCCGTGCGGACGATATCGCGGCTCTCTTTATCGAGCCGCTGCAGTCAGACGGTGGCATGCTTGTGCCGCCTGCCGGCTTCCTCGCGGCTCTTGCCGAGCGGTGCCGCCGTCACGGCATCCTGATCGTCAGCGATGAGGTCAAGGTCGGCCTCGGCCGACCGGGGTGCTGGCACGCCTACCAGGCGGAGGGATTCCGCCCCGACATCGTGACCTTCGGCAAGGGCCTGGGGAGTGGCGTTCCCGTCTCGGCCGTCGTCGCGCCGCGCAATGTGATGGACGTTCAGGAGGCATTTGCCCTCATCACGACCACCGGAAACTCCGTCTCGACGAGTGTCGCGCGCGCCGTTCTCCGGCGTATCCGCGACGACGGCCTCGTCGACAACGCGGCCGCGCGCGGACGCCAGCTCATGGACGGCCTCACCGCCATGCGGGAACGCCACGAACTTGTCGGCGACGTCCGGGGCAGGGGCCTTGCCATCGGCATCGAACTGGTAAGGGATCGCCGGACGAAGGAGCCGGCGACAATGGAGGCGGCGAAGGTGGCGCTGCGCTGCTACCAGCTTGGCGTCTTCATCACCTATGTCGGCATGGCGTCGAACGTTCCGGAACTGACGCCGCCGCTCACCCTGACTGCCAACGAAGCCGGGGAGGCTCTCGGCGTGCTCGACCAGGCCATCGGCGACGTCGCGGCCGGGCGCGTGGGCGACGACGAGATCGCGGCGTTCGTCGGCTGGTGAGCATGCTCCAGGCCCCGGATCCGCCCGCGTTCACACGGGTCAACCATGAGGGACGGGGCCCCTGTCTCATCGTCTGCGATCATGCCTCCAACACCATTCCCCGCGCCCTCGGGAACCTCGGCCTCAAGGCGGCGCACCGTGAACAGCACATCGCCTGGGACATTGGCGCGGCATGGATCGCACAGGCACTGGCCCGGCGCTTCGATGCGCCGCTGCTGCTCGCCGGCTATTCGCGCCTGGTGGCCGACTG
This sequence comes from Alphaproteobacteria bacterium, assembly GCA_965200495.1. Lineage (GTDB taxonomy): Bacteria > Pseudomonadota > Alphaproteobacteria > SP197 > SP197 > SP197. The sequence continues at coordinate 892,950 of CBDAUG010000002.1, read as the reverse complement.
CAACCGCTACCCCGACGATCCGGCCGCCATCATGGAGGTCAGCGATACGATCCCGGTCGCCGGCAACCAGGGTCTTGGCCGTGCGGACCGCCAGCAGCGCTTGGAGGCTGTCTGGCATCCCTATCACGACGCCATCGAGGCCGCCCTGGCAGACCGTGGCGAACCTCCGGCCTTCATCTCGGTCCACACGATGACGCGGCGCATGCGTGGCGGGGAGCCGCGCCCCGAGGCCTTCACCGTATGCTGGAGCCGCGACGGGCGCCTGGCGAGGCCGCTCCTCGAACGCCTGCGCGCCCGCGGCGACATCGTCGTCGGCGACAACCAGCCCTACGCTCTCGATATCGGGGAGGACTACACGGTGCCCGAGCACGCGATGCGCCGCGGCCTCGCCCACCTCCAGTTCGAGGTCCGCCAGGATCTCGCCTCGACGCCTGACGATGCGGCGCGCTGGGCCGACCTCGTTCACGACCTTGCCGCTGATCTCGTCGCCGATGCCAGCCTGCGCCAGGAGCATCGCGTCTGGCCCTGACGCATACCCTGCGGCCTCCCCCGCTTTCGAACAAAAGGATCCGGGTCGTGACGCAGGATGGCAGGTGAAAGTCCGGAATCCATCAGGCTTCAGGCGATTGTCGCCGGTTGGTCCGCTGTGGAATTCTTCCGGGCGAGCAGGCACACTGCATCACCGACGGTCTCAAGGGATCGGACCAGATGGCGAAGCAGGCAGGCAACAACGGTGCCACTCTCGGGTTCGAAGCCAGGCTCTGGGCGGCGGCGGACAAACTGCGCGGCACCATGGAGCCGTCCGACTACAAACACGTTGCCCTTGGCCTGATCTTCCTCAAGTACATCTCGGACGCCTTCGATGCCAGGCGTACAGCACTGCTTCAGGATGATCGTGCCGACGCGGAAGACCCGGATGAATACGTCGCCCGGAACGTCTTCTGGGTGCCGAAGGAGGCGCGCTGGTCACACCTGCAAGCCAGGGCCAGACAATCAACCATCGGCAAGGACATCGACGACGCCATGCTGGCGATCGAGGCCAGGAACATCTCGCTCAGGGGCGTGCTGCCCAAGGACTACGCGCGCCCTGCGTTGAACAAGGTCATGCTCGGTGAGCTGATCGACCTGCTCTCCGGGATCTGCATGACAGACAAGGCGGACCGCTCGCGCGACATCCTCGGCCGCGTCTACGAATACTTCCTGGGCGAATTCGCCGGGACCGAGGGCAAGCGCGGCGGCGAGTTCTACACGCCGCGTTCCGTCGTCCGTCTTCTGGTGGACATGCTGGAGCCTTACAAGGGACGGGTCTACGACCCTTGCTGTGGCTCCGGGGGCATGTTCGTGCAGTCCGAGAGATTCGTCGAGGAGCATGGCGGGCGCATCGGCGACATCGCCATCTACGGCCAGGAGAGCAACCACACGACCTGGCGGCTCGCCAGGATGAACCTCGCCGTGCGCGGCATCGACGCCGATATCCGCTGGAACAACGAAGGCAGCTTCCACAGGGACGAACTGCCCGACCTCAGAGCCGACGTCATCCTCGCCAATCCACCGTTCAATGTCTCCGACTGGGGCGGCGACCGGTTGCGCGAAGACGCCCGCTGGACCTTCGGCGTTCCGCCTGCAGGCAACGCCAACTACGCCTGGCTCCAGCACATCCATCATCACCTCGCCCCGAACGGAACGGCGGGCGTGGTGCTCGCCAACGGCTCCATGTCCACAGCCACCTCCGGAGAAGGCGACATCCGCCGCGCTCTGATCGAGGCCGATGCCGTGGACTGCATGATCGCGCTGCCGGGACAGCTCTTCTACTCGACACAGATCCCTGCCTGCCTGTGGTTCCTGACGCACAACAAGAACCCCGGCGGGAACTGCCGCGATCGGTGCGGGGAAGTGCTGTTCATCGATGCCCGGAAGCTCGGACATATGGTCAGCCGGACCCGCAAGGAGTTCTCCGACGAGGATATCGCCCGGATTGCTAGCGCATATCACGCTTGGTCCGGCGGGCCGGACGTGGGCTCCTACAAGGACGAACCGGGATTCTGCAAATCCGCCACGCTTGAGGAGATCAGGGAGAATGCCCATATCCTGACGCCCGGTCGCTATGTCGGTGCCCCGCCGCATGAGGAGGACGGCGAGCCGTTCGAGGAGCGAATGCGGGAACTCGCCGCCACGCTGCGCGAGCAGCAAGCCGAGAGCGCGCGGCTGGATACGGCGATCGCCGTGAACCTGGAGACGCTGGGCTTCTGGGACCGGCCCTCATGACCATCGACACCGCCTTCCTCCGGCGCTGCATCGCAACCCTGGAAGCCGGGCTGGGCGGAGTCGCCCGGCACCGCGGAACGGACGACATCAGCTACGACATGTGCCGCGCCGCCTGCGTCAAGGATTTCGAGTTGGTGTTGGAGCAATGTGGCAAGCTGCTGCGCAAACGGCTGGCGGCTTACTTCGCCAGTAACCGGCAGGCGGACCGTCTCGCCTTCAAGGATCTTTTCCGTCACGCGGCACGGCACGGACTGCTGGACGTGGAAGAGGTCGAGCGCTGGTTCCGTTACCGCGACAATCGCAACGACGTCGCGGACGATGACAGCGAGGACTTCGCCGAAGCGACGCTTCAGATGTTGCCGACATTCATCGACGATGCAAAAGCGCTCACCGTTGCGATCGAGGTGATGAGCCATGGGTGACCGTTTGCATCTGCAGCCGAAACACCGCGAGATGCTCGAAGCACTGTTGCGCTCGCATCTGCCGGACACCGAGGTCTGGGCTTATGGTAGCCGCGTGAACGGCCGGAGCCACGACGGCAGCGATCTCGACCTGGTGCTGCGTGGGCCGGATCTGCAGGAGATCCCCCTCGATCGTTTAGCCGATTTCGAAGAAGCGTTCCGAGAGTCGGATATTCCCTTTCTGGTCGAGGCGCGCGACTGGGCGCGCCTGCCGGAGCGCTTCCACCGTGAAATCGAGCGGAATTATGAAGTGTTGCGCGGTCATAATGACGGGTGCCCTGGCAAGGGTTTGGTCGGTTGGTGTGACATGCCGTTCAGCGAGGCTGTCGTCGTCAATCCACCAGTTCACCTCAAACGAGGAACGAAATCCCCGTTTGTCGATATGGCTGCGATAAAGCCAGGCTTGCGAAGCGTAGATGCAGTTGAGTTGCGCGCTTACTCCGGCGGCGGATCGCGTTTTCAGGGCGGCGATACTCTTATGGCGCGCATTACCCCCTGTTTGGAAAATGGCAAGATTGCTCGCTACCGAGCGGCCCGGCCATCAGAAATCGCGCACGGCTCGACGGAGTTCATCGTTGTTCGGGGGCGCACCGATGTCACGGATTCCGATTTTGCCTACTACCTGACGCAGTGGGAAGAAGTGCGACGCTACGCAGTCGATCAAATGACTGGCACGTCCGGCCGTCAGAGAGTGCCTGCCGATTCCCTGAATCACCTTGTGGTTCCGGTGCCTCCCCTCCCCGAACAGCGAGCCATCGCCGACATCCTCGGCACGCTCGACGACAAGATCGAGCTCAACCGCCGGATGAACGAGACGCTGGAGGCGATGGCGCGGGCGCTCTTCAAGGACTGGTTCGTCGATTTCGGCCCCACCCGCGCCAAGGCCGAAGGCCGTGCTCCATATCTGCCCCCGGAACTCTGGGAGCTGTTCCCCGCCGCGCTGGACGGCGAGGGGAAGCCGGCCGGGTGGGTTCAGGGAACACTTGGGGACGTCGCAGAATCTCCGCGGCGCGGTGTCAGTCCTTCTGACGTTTCCGGGAAAACGCCGTATATCGGCTTGGAGCACATGCCACGTCGATCGATTGCGCTCTCGGAGTGGGAGGGTGCGGGGAAGGCCAAGAGCAACAAGACTCTGTTCCACAGAGGGGAAATACTGTTCGGGAAGTTGCGGCCATACTTCCATAAAGTCGGAATTGCCCCGCTGGACGGCATTTGCTCGACCGACATCGTGGTAGCGATCCCGCGAGCACCGGATTGGGAGGCGTTTATACTTGCGTGCCTGTCCTCGGATGAGTTCGTGGATTACACGAACCGAACATCGACCGGTACGAAAATGCCGCGCACGAGCTGGAAGACAATGGCGCAATACAAGATGTTCTTGCCACCACAGCAGGTTGTCTGTGCCTTTCAGGACATCACACAGTCACTTCTTGATCGTCTCAGTGCGAACATTCACGAAACGGCTGCCCTCGGCGAGACTCGCGACTGCTTGCTCCCGAAGCTCATGTCCGGCGAAATTCGCCTTCGGGATGCCGACCGGCTGGTGGGAGAGACACATGGATGATGGCCTGCTCACCGGGCCTGACCAAAAGGAGGGCTTGTCTCTCGTTTATGCCAAAGCGCTGGCAGTGCGTGCGGGGTATTCGGTTTCTGTGCCAGAGCCCGACCGGGACAGTGTCGATCTGCGGATTCAGGCAGGTGGTGCGCACCGCCCGGCTCTCGACCTCCAACTCAAGGCCACGGCCAGTATAGGCGAGCCGCGTGACGGTTCATTGTCGTTCCAGTTGTCCATCAAGAACTATGATGACCTTCGCATCGAGACGCAGACACCGCGATTACTGGTTGTGTTGGAGCTTCCGCACGATGAGTCGCGATGGATGAGCGTAACCATGGATGAACTCATTCTGCGGCGGCGCGCCTACTGGCTGAACTTGCAGCGGAACCACAAGGAAATCACCGACCAGAAGACTGTCACCGTTCACATCCCTGAACAGAATGTTCTCAGTGTCGAGGTCCTGCAAAGGCTGATGGAGCAATCCAGGGCGGGAGAACTCTGATGCAAGTCATCATTCGCGACCGTGAGGCGCTCTTGGCAGTTTCACCTGCGGCGTTGTCTGCCTATGCCCGTACTGCAGGCTGGAATTCGCATGAAACATATCGCGAGCACTCTGTTATCTACGTCGGCGACACATTGCCGGAGATCATTGTTCCGCGTACGGCACACCTTGGAGACTATGCAAGTGCCGTGGCAGCGCTGATTGCGACGTTTGCGCAGGTTGCCGGTCAGGACGAGTTAACCGTGTACCGCTCGCTGGTAGTCGCGGACCGCGATGTTGTTCGTGTTCAAGCGAAGCGTGGCAATGACGGCAGTCTGAGCTTGAATGACGGTGTGGATCTCGTCGAGGGTGCCCGCAACATGGTGCTGGCGGCAGTGTGTTCGCTTCATGACCCGCGACCGGTGTACCGCCCGGGAGCACATCGGGAAGCGGTCGAACTGCTGCGGCAGATGCGGCTCGGGCAGACGGATCAAGGTAGCTTCGTTGTAACATTGTTGACGCCAGTTGTGCCACCGCCCATGCCGACCCTCTTCGAGGATCCAGAGGACCACAACGCACCAATCGCCCGCCGGATGACGAGGCGACTTCTGGAGGCTCTTGCTACGGCTCGTCAGGTGGCGGAGCGGGCAGTTGCGGGCGATGGCAACGCCTTCTGCGAGACGGTGACCAGAGGAGTGAGCGCCAATCTGTGCGAGGCCTTGGTCCAGATCATCAAGCCGTTCCCGGCGCTGGACGTTGGTGTCTCATGGGCTCATACGCGGCCGGTGACGACGGCGGACAGCGTGATCCGATTCGGTCAGGCAGATGCCGCGCTCCTGGGCGAGGTTGCGCGCTCGCTGCGGGAGCGCTCGCCGAAACCCGACGAATGTCTCCATGGTTTCGTTCGCATCCTGAAGCGTGGTGGTGAGGAGCTCGCCGGTACGATCAGACTCAACACCGAAGTCGACGGACAACGGCAATCGGTCGAGGCAGTTCTGGAGCAAGTGGATTACGAACAGGCGGTGCAGGCACACAGAGATCGTGCGCCGGTTGTGCTCAAGGGCGATCTTGAGCGCGTAGGCCAGCGCTGGAGGCTGTTGAATGCGCGTGTAGAGGAGGTATTGCGTGATGAAGAGCAGCAATCGGGGGACGATTGAACGTGACACGCTGTTGTCAGTTTCACTGTGATCGTGCCATCGCTTGGCTCGCGGGATACGACCGGGTAGTTGAGTGTGGCATTCAGGAGTTCTCCCCGAGCGGTCATGCATCCGGGCGTCCATGATCCGCACTCCTGTGAATCCGAGCCTCCTGCGCTGGGCGCCCGAACGCGCCGGGATCGCTCAGGCGGCGAGATTCAGGAAATTGCCGGCGTGGAAGAGCGGTCAGGCGCAGCCCACGCTGAAGCAGGCCGAGGCATTCGCCCGCGCCGTCCATGCATCTGTCGGCTATCTGTTTCTTTCGGAGCCGCCAGGGGAAACCGTCCCGATTCCGGATTTCCGCACCTTCGCCGGGCACGCGGTCATGCGCCCCAGCCCGAATCTTGTGGATATGATTTATGCCTGCCAGGAGCGGCAGAGCTGGTATCGGGACTTCTCCCGCGTCGCCGGTGATCCGAATCTCGACCTTGTCGGCAGCGCCTCGGTCAGTGTGTCGCCTCGGACTGTTGCGGCGCGGATTCGCGCTGTGCGATCCGCTCGCGCCGCTGGTTTTCGTCAACGGGAGGGACACGAAGGCCGCGCAGATGTTCACGCTTGCGCACGAACTCGCCCATATCTGGCTTGGCGCTTCGACCTTGTCGAACCTCGGTGTCGCGCCACGGCCAGGCTTTCGGAACGAGGAAGTGTGGTGCAATGCAGTGGCGGCGGAGCTTCTGGTGCCGCTGGAGGCCCTGCAATCCGATCTGAGGCGGAACGAAGCGCTTCCGGACGCGCTGTCCCGGCTGGCGCGCATTTTCAAGGTCAGCACGCGGGTCATCCTGCGCCGCCTGCTCGATGCGGGCTGGCTGGATCGCAAGCGCTTCGACGCCGCCTGGACGCAAGAGAACGAACGCCTCCGAAAGTTTGCGCAGGCGGGCAGCGGCGGCGACTTCTACCGAACGACGGTCGCACGGGTCGGGCGGCGGTTCGCCCGTGCGCTTGTGGTGAGCACGCTCGAAGGCCAGACGCTCTACCGGGATGCGTTCCGGATGTCGGGCGTCAGGAAGACCGAGACCTTCAACAATCTCGGGCGCGAAGCCGGGGTGATGGAATGATGGCCTGTCTTTCCGATTCGAGCGTCCTTGTTCAGGTCAGGAATCCCCACTACGGCTTCGATTTCTGGGACTGGTTGGTTGAGCAGAACAGCACGGACGAACTGCAGGCCGGCGGCGACGCGTTTGCGGAGTGGGACCAAGCGCGGGTCGAGAGGTTCTTTCTGCCACCGGACGATGCCGTATTGCCCGTTTTTCGCACGGCGAGCGATTGGGCGAGTGGCCGTGGATACCGGCCGGCTGCGGTTGCGACTTTGCTGCCGCCGAATCGGGTTCTTGCAGCCTGTGATCGTCTCATTCGACTATTGCATGTCCGTCTCGTCGCGAACGCCAGGGAAAACCGGACCCGTGCCCTTTTTGTGCCGAAACCCATGTCCGGTGACATGCGTCTCGCAGAGGTTGAGTCTGCGGTGAAGGTGGTCGCGTGATGATCCGGGACGAAGACATCCGCCGCCAGCTTCGCCTCGGCGAGGACAGCCGGTGGGAATTCAAGCAGATCGAGTTCCGTGGCGACACGCCGGTCAGCCCGCGCAGAGACGATCTGGCAGACGAGCTGGGTGCGTTCGCCAATGCGGACGGCGGCATTGTGCTGTGCGGGGTGGCCGACGACGGAACAATCCAGGGTATGTCGCGGGAACAGATGGCAGCTCTGGATCACCTGCTGACAGAGGTCAGCACCGACGCCCTTGAGCCGCCATTGCGCATTGACGTCCATCACAGGGAACTGGATGGCAAGGCACTCGTGCTGGCGACAGTGCCGCGCGGCGAAGCCCTGCATGAACGGGGCGGGCAGGCCTTCATGCGGGTTGGCGCAACAAAACGGCGCCTTCGGAAGGACGAGAGTGTGAGGCTGGTGCAGAATCGTGCGCAGAACCGCCCTCTCTGGTTCGACGAGCGGATCGTGTCCGGGACTGGCTTCGAGACGCTCAGCGAGCGCCTCTGGGAGCCGCTTCTGAGCGTGGCGGGTGCGGCGGACCCGCGGCGTGGATTGCTGAATCTCCGCTTGCTGGCGCGGGATGAAGCCGGCGTGGATCGTGCCACCGTGGCCGGAGTCTTGCTTTGTGCCTCCACACCGCAAGACTGGTTGTCGCACGCCACCATCGTGGCGACGCATTATCGCGGACTGGATCGTGCCTCCGGCCAGCTGGACGCACAGGAGATCGCCGGCCCGCTTCCCGCACAGATTGCGGATGCGGTCCAATTCGTCGTTCGCAATATGCGCGTTTCTGCGCGCAAGACACCTGAACGGGAGGATGTTTCCCAGTACAGCAAGGCTGCCGTGTTCGAAGCGGTGGTCAACGCGGTTGCGCACCGCGACTACTCCATGACTTCGCGCAGGATCCGGCTGTCCATGTTCAAGAACCGCCTGGAGATCGATTCACCCGGTCACCTGCCCAACAGCATGACGATCGAGGGCATGGAGACGAGTCAGGCCACGCGCAACGAGGTGATCGCATCGGTATTCGGTGGCATTCCCGTCGCCAATGTTGCGGGGACGGATCATCGCAGATATCTGATGGAACGGCGGGGAGACGGTGTGTCGATCATCCGCAAGGAAACCCGGGAAGCCACCGGAGTGCCGCCGGAATACGAAGTGGTCGACGGATCGAGCCTTGTGCTCCGCGTTCCTGCTGCGAAGCTGGAGCTTGTTCCAGCTGCCGCGACGGTCACGGTGCATTCCAGAGGCGAGCCTCTCGCCGGCATCGAGGTTCTCGCGCTCTTTCCCAACAAGACCTGGGTGCGCGCGACAACCGATGAGGCCGGCAATGCGGCTCTTGACCTTTACACGGCGCATATGCCGATGACGATTTATGCCGCCGGGGCCGGGTATGGCGCCGGGCTGGAGCGGGCGTGGACACCAGGCCAGGGTGGATTGTTGCTTGAGCTCGAACCGCTTGAATCCGGTGGTGCCGCGATTTTTGCCCAGAGCACAGGGCACCTTCCCGGCCTGCGTGGACGGCTGAATCCGATACGCGATACCTCCGATCGGACCTATCTCTACGGCGACAACATCGCCATCGACGAGGGACGTCAACAGCCAGTGCCGTTTCGACTCGGCAAACCGCTTCGACTGACGGACGCCCAAGGCGCGGAATTGTCGGTCACCATCGTGGACATAGTCGGCCAATCCGCCTTGATTGAGTATCGGCCGTTCAAGTTATGATGACAACCGGTGCGTTCACTCGGGCCACGAACCGACAGCCCCAACTCCTATCCCAGTCCGAGCGGGTATACCTCAATAGTGTGCAGCAGCCTGCCGCGGGTCAGGCAGCGCGTCGTTCCCGACACGCCGTCGAAGCGATTGCCGTGAACGGCGCATCGCAGGGTGATACGGCCCGGTGCATGCCGCCGTTCTTCAGACGGTCGGCGATGACTGGCGTGCATGCTCCCTCGACCACGCCGGTGGAGACGCACAGGCCCCGGGCGCGGAACCGGCGGGAGTCCATGCGTGCCGCTTCCTCGCAGCGCTCTGCGTGTTTCTCCAGCACGGCGATGACAAGGTCGAGGCGCCCCTGGTCGAGTTCGTCGTGCCGCCTTCAGCCAGTCAACCGTCCTCGCAGCAAGATGCCGAAAGCCAATCCCCATGAACCGGGAGTTAACCGTGTCAGGTTGAAAGGCCTCCGGCGGATCAATTTTCGTCAAGGTCAGCACAGAGATTTTCCGACATGTTCTGGTTTTGGCACCACCGAACCAGGTTCTCGCTCGGTTCATTCTGCTTCTGCTTTAAGGAATACAGGGAAAACGGAATGCTCTCCCAAAGCCGCGACCTTGCTTGTGGTGAAGTTTGTGTCCGGCGACATCTGCGTCGCAGATGTCGAGATGGCGGTTGAGCAAGGGAATGATGGAGGTCCATGATGGATACACGCGCTGGCCCCGCCCGCATTGAACGCCTGACGGTCAAAAATTTTCGGGCCCTGGCGCATGTCGACATCAACAGACTGACGCCGCTCACGGTTCTGCTTGGGCCGAACGGCAGCGGCAAATCCACGGTCTTCGATGTCTTCGCGTTTCTCTGCGAGTGTTTCCAGAATGGTCTTCGCCATGCCTGGGAGAGACACGGGCGCGCCCGTGAACTGAAGACGCGCGGACATGCGGGCCCGGTCATGATCGAGATCAAGTATCGCGAACGAGCCACGGCGCCCAAGAGTCCGCTCATCACCTACCACCTTGAGATCGAGGAAGAAAACGGGAAGCCCTTGGTTCAAAGGGAATGGTTGCGCTGGAGTCGCAAGGGATGGGGCAGACCTTTCCGGTTCATGGAGTACGAGAAAGGAGCCGGACGCGTCGTCTCCGGCGACATGCCGGATGAGCAGAACAAGCGCCTGGATGATGTTCTGCTCAGTTCCGCAGACACTCTGGCAGTGAGTGCACTCGGACAGTTGGCCGAAAATCCCCGCGTCGTGGCGTTACGGGATTTCATCATGGGCTGGCATCTCTCGTACCTGTCGACGGATGAACCACGGCATCAACCCGAGACCGGTCCGCATGAACAGTTGAGTCGAACCGGCGGAAATCTCGCCAACGTCATCCAGTACCTTTCCGAACAACATCCCGAAACTCTGGAAAGCATTTTCACAAAGCTGAGTGAAAGGGTGCCGCGTATCGAAAAGGTGACGGCCGATGCAATGCCTGACGGCAGATTGCTGTTGCGGATCAAGGATGCGCCTTTCGATGCTCCGGTGATGGCGCGCTTTGCATCCGATGGTACGCTGAAGATGCTGGCCTGCCTCGTGTTGCTTCACGATCCGGAAAAACCACCGTTTCTGGGCATTGAAGAGCCGGAGAACTTTCTGCATCCACGTCTGCTTCAGGGGCTGGCGGAGGAATGCCGCGCTGCAACAGCGACAACCCAGGCGCTGGTGACGACACACTCGCCATTCTTTCTCAACGCACTGCGCCCCGAGGAGGTGCGGGTGCTGTGGCGCAATGCGCAAGGCCATACTCAGTGCGATTTGCTCGGCGATGATAGGAAGGTCGAGGCTTTTGTGAAAGCGGGTGCGCAGTTGGGCGATTTGTGGATGGAACAGCAGTTTGGTGTTGGCGACCCGCTCATATGCGGTGGCTTGCCGGTTTCCGGCAAGCCGCCGGGGCGTTGAAGGCGACCATGCATTTCGAGTTTCTCTTGCAAGAGCCATCCATGGAGGCTTTTCTCGAACTATGGTTGTCGCGCTTCCTGCCGGAGGGATGCAGTTTTTCGACTCACCCGTTTCGGGGAAAACCGGATCTTCTGAGAAAACTGGGTGATCGTCTCCAGGCATACTCGAAGTGGCTGCCGCCGGAGTGTCGGGTTGTGGTCATTGTTGACCGCGACAACGAGGATTGCGCCGAACTCAAGGAACGCCTCAGGGCCATCTGCATGTCATCCGGCCTTCGCTTGAAGAACAACAACCGAAGCGGCTTCTGGCAGGTCATGATCCGGATTGCGATTGAGGAACTTGAGGCATGGTACTTCGGGGACTGGGAGGCGGTACGCACGGCCTACCCTCGCGTCCCCGCAAATATTCCACAACGCGCTGCCTACAGGAACCCCGATGCCATCAAGGGTGGAACATCGGAGAGATTTGAAAGGCTGCTGCAAGGGTCCGGGTATCATGCAGGCGGATTGCAGAAGCTGGACGCTGCACGGCAGATCGGCATGACCATTGATGTCGGCCGTTCGAAGTCCGCCAGTTTCCGGTGCCTGGCGGCGGCCTTGAGTGAGGCGGTGTCTTGAGACGTGATGGAACCGTTCGCCGCGCAGGTGCGGATGGCGTGACGGGAGCGGATGAGGTCGCAACCTGATGGGCAGCCTTACCGAAAGAGAGGTCGAGGACACCGCTCTGGAATGGCTTGCCGGGATGGGCTACGCCGTGCTGCACGGCCCGGACATCGGCCCGGAGGGTCAGGCGCCGGAACGCGGCAGCCATGATGACGTGTTGCTGATCGCCCGGCTCCGCAGTGCGCTCACGCGACTCAATCCGCACCTTTCGGCCGGGATACTGGAGGATGTGCTGCGCAAGGTGCGGCAGACGGACATCCCTTCGCTCGTCGGGGAGAACCGCCGGCTGCATCGCTTTCTGGTCGAGGGCGTGCCGTTCGAGGTTACCCGGGAGGATGGCAGCGTCGGCGGCGATACAGCCCGGCTGGCAGACTTCGACAATATCGACGCCAATGACTGGCTGGTGGTGAACCAGTTCACGGTGATTGAGGGACAAAGCCAGCGTCGGCCGGACATTGTGCTGTTCGTCAACGGCCTGCCCCTGGCTGTCATTGAGCTGAAGAATCCCGGCGATGAAAACGCCACTCTGGAGGGGGCATTCAACCAGCTCCAGACCTACAAGGACGACATCCCCTCGCTGTTCCGCACCAACGCAGCGCTCGTGACCTCGGACGGACTGAATGCGCGCCTGGGATCGTTGACGGCCAGTTTCGAACGATTCATGCCCTGGCGCACCGTGGACGGCTCCGCCATCGCCCCGAAAGGGACGCCGGAACTCGAAACCGTTATCCGGGGCGTGTTCGAGAAGAACCGGTTCCTGACCCTGATACGGGACTTCACCGTGTTCGGGGACACAGGCGCGGGACTCGTCAAGATCGTGGCCGGCTACCACCAGTTTCACGCCGTGCAGCGGGCCGTCCGATCGACACTGCGAGCCGTTCCGAAGTCGCGGCAAGCGATACCGGATCATGGTGAAGGCATGGGAGAGGATCCATCCCGCTTCGCTGCGGGCGGCGACCGGCGCATCGGCGTCATCTGGCACACGCAAGGGTCGGGCAAGAGCCTGCTCATGGCGTTCTACGCCGGACAGATCATTGCTCACCCGGTGATGGAGAACCCGACCGTCGTCGTCGTCACCGACCGCAACGATCTCGACGATCAGCTGTTCGGAACGTTTTCGATGTGCCGCGACCTGCTCCGGCAGACCCCGCAGCAGGCGGAAAACCGGGAAGATTTGCAGAATGCGCTGACCCGTTCCTCAGGCGGCGTCGTGTTCACCACCATCCAGAAGTTTGCGCCCGAGTCCGGCGAGGTTGACTACCCGGTGCTCACCGACCGCCGCAACGTCGTCGTCATCGCCGACGAGGCGCACCGCAGCCAGTACGGCTTCCGCGCAAAGATGGCACGCAAGACCGGTGAAATCTCATACGGCTTCGCCAAGTATCTGCGCGATGCCCTGCCGAACGCTTCCTTCATCGGATTCACGGGCACGCCGATCGAAAAGGAGGATGTCAACACGCCTGCCGTGTTCGGCGAATATATCGACGTCTACGACATCAACCAGGGCGTCGAGGACGGCGCGACGGTGCCGATCTACTACGAGAGCCGCCTTGCCCGCATCGAACTCGACGAAAACGAGAAGCTGATCGTCGACGAGGAGATCGCGGAACTGACCGAGGACGAGGCCGAAGGCGAACAGGAACGGCTCAAGCGCAGATGGGCGAATGTCGAGGCGGTCGTCGGGAGCGAGAAGCGCCTGCATCTGATTGCCCAAGACCTGGTCGAACATTTCGAGAGCCGGGTCGTGGGCATGGAAGGCAAGGCGATGGTCGTCTGCATGAGCCGGCGGATCTGCGTTGCGCTTTATGGGGAGATCGTCAAACTGCGCCCAGGCTGGCACAGCGACGATGACGAAAACGGTGTCGTCAAGGTCGTCATGACCGGTGCCGCCTCGGAGCCGAGGGACTGGCAACGGCACATCGGCGGCAAGGCGCGCCGGGAGTTGCTCGCCAGGCGGATCAAGGACCCGGACGACGCGCTCAAGCTGGCCATCGTGCGGGACATGTGGCTGACCGGCTTCGACGCGCCGAGCTTGCACACGATGTATGTCGACAAGCCCATGCGGGGGCACGGCCTCATGCAGGCCATCGCCCGCGTCAACCGCGTGTTCCGCGACAAGCCGGCCGGACTGATCGTGGACTACATCGGCATCGCGCAGAATCTGAAGTCGGCCCTCGGCCAGTATTCGCATGATGATCGGCGGCACGCCGGCATCGAGGAAGCCGAGGCCGTGGCGGCGATGCTGGAGAAGTACGACATCGTCAGCGCCATGTTCCACGGCTTCGACCACCGGGCCGGGCTCACGGGATCGCCACGGGAACGGCTCGCCGCACTCGCCGGAGCCATGGAGTGGGTGCTCGACATGCAGCAGCGCGAGGCGGCCAGGGACACGACCGAAGAAGGCAGGAAACGCGCCCATCGCCGCTTCAACGACGCCGTGCTGGCGCTCTCCAAGGCATTTGCACTCGCCGCCGCCAGCGACGAGGCGCGCGGCATTCGCGATGAGGTGGGTTTCTTCCAGACCGTCCGCGCGGCGCTCGCCAAGAGTGCTCCCGGCGCCGTCACATCCTCCGCCGAGCGGGACCTGGCCGTGCAGCAGATCGTCAGCCGCGCCGTCGTCTCGATCGAGATCGTCGACATTCTGGAGGCCGCCGGGCTGAACACACCGGATATCTCCATCCTTTCCGACGAGTTCCTCGCCGAGATTCGGGGGATGGAGAAGAAGAACCTCGCATTGGAGGCGCTGCGCAAGCTTATCAACGGCGAGCTGCGCTCACGAAACCGGGTCAACGTCGTTCAGACACGCGCCTTCTCCCGGAGGCTGGAGGAGGCGATCGCCCGCTACCACAGCCATGCCATGACCACGGCGGAGGTTCTTCAGGAACTGATCGGGCTTGCGAAGGAAATCCGCGCGGCATACCAGCGGGGCGAGGGCGAAGGACTCAGCCAGGAGGAGATTGCCTTTTACGACGCGCTCGCCCAGAACGAGAGCGCGGTCGAGGTCATGGGCAACGAGCATCTTCGCGTGATCGCCCAGGAACTGCTGAACAGCCTGAGAAGCAATGCCTCCGTGGACTGGCAGCACCGCGAACCGGCGCGCGCCCGCATGCGGGTTCAGGTCAAGCATATCCTCCGCAAACACAGCTATCCGCCCGATCTCGAGGCCGCGGCTGTGCAGATTGTCCTGCAACAGGCGGAAGTCCTCGCGGCGAGGTGGGCCGCATGAGCGCCAAGATTCTCGGGGATTCAAGTTCTGGACGACCGTCTGGAAAGGATTGCTCAGACCCGACAACCCACCGTCGTTCTGATCAAGCTTGTCCGGAACGCTGCCGATATCGGCGGCAGTCAAAGGAGCGAGACGCCACGCTCCCGGGGTGCTGACAATTTTCCCCTGTTGGCGACGGGAGACCCTGGTGTCGATGTTGCCCGTGTTGCTGGCCTTGCTGTCGGATGGGGCGGTGAGCTTTCGGTGATGCCGGTCCTGGCGCAGGGATGCGCGAGGTCACACGCGTCCATTCGGGCCTCTGGCCGGACCAGCGATTCGCCGTCAATCACCCGAGGCAGGGGCGTTGCCAAGTCAGAGGCAGCAGGGGAATACTGTCTCCGTCACTTGAGAGGTGGAAGATTCCATGTCCCTGAAGGAAGAGCGCGATCAGGCGATCGCCGAGACACTCGAGAAGGTGCGTGCCGTGGAGGGCGTCACGCGCCAGTCGCTGGCGACGATCCGCGATCACATGATTGCCCTGGCACAGCGTCGGGAGCTGTTTCCGGCAGCGGACTTTCCGCTTCCGGCAGATGGGACCGGCGAAGTCTTCGATGTCCTGTCGCGCGACGATGACGGGCGCCACGAACTCTACATCGAGGTCGCCAACAGGCATGTCTCGACGCCTCCCCACAACCACACGACATGGGCCGTCGTCGTCGGCATCCAGGGCGTGGAACTGAACCGCATCTGGGAAGGCGCCGGGGGACCGGCCGGCGAGGCACCGCTCAGGCTTGCCCGGGAGATCGAGGTCCGCAGCGGCGCCGGCGTCTGTCTGATGCCGAACGATTTTCACTCGATCCACATGGAAGAGGGGGTGCACAACATGCACCTTCATCTCTACGGACTGGGATTTGCCCATCTGAAGGGGCGGCTCATGTTCGATCGGGAAACCGGCTCATATCGCAGTTTCGACTGAATGAATCTTGACGGCATCCATCGACACCTTCGAGCTCCGCGAACGGATCATTGCGGGAGGCGAGTTCGCGCTCATCGATGTGCGAGAATCCGCTCCCTTCTCTCGCGGACATGTCCTCACCGCCTGCAATCTTCCCCTGTCGCGCCTCGAACTCGGCATCGGTGCACTGCTGCCACGCACGGCCACATGCGCAGTCCTGACGGACGGTGGTGATGGCTTGGCGCACCGCGCCGCGGATGTGCTGCAGACCATGGGCTACACAGGTATTGCCGTCCACGAGGGCGGAATCGACGCATGGCATGCGGCCGGTGGCGAGGTCTTCGAAGGGACCAATGTTCCATCCAAGGCCTTTGGTGAATGCGTCGAGCGTGTCTGCGCCACTCCGGCACTCGATGCCGCCGAGGTCCATCGCCGGATCGCTGCAGGTGACGACATCATTGTTGTCGACGGTCGCCCCCTGGCTGAGTACCGCGACTTCGCCATACCGGGTGCGTTGAGCTGTCCCAACAGCGAACTTGCCCGTCACATCACGGATCTGGTGCCGTCGTCTGAGACCACGATCGTGGTCAACTGTGCGGGGCGAACCCGTTCGATCATCGGCACCCAGACCTTGAGGAACGCGGGCCTTGCCAACCCCGTCCATTGCCTCGAGAACGGCACCATCGGCTGGGAGTGGGCGGGCCAGGCTCTCGAGTTCGGTGCCAGCCGGAGTCCCGGCGGCCTATCGCAGTCATCACGCGCATGGGGAATCGGGGCATGCCGGCGCATGGCATCGGCGACGGGTCTGGGCAGGATCGACAAGGCGACACTCGACGACTGGCTGAAAGATGAGTCGAGAACCCTCTACTGCTTCGATGTCCGCTCGCCCGAGGAACACGCAAGGAGTGTCCTTGCCGGCATGACCGCCATTGAGGGAACGCAGCTGGTCCAGGAGACTGACTCCTGGATTGCGGTGCGCGACGCCCGTATCGTGCTGGGCGACGACTGCGGCACCCGATCAAGATTTGCCGGCCACTGGCTCAAACAGATGGGCTTTGACGACGTCCATGTGCTGGATACCGGCGAGGTGGTGCCGGTTCGTTCGACCCCGCCGGATGCACCGATGGTCGCTGCGGGACAGGTGGCGGCTGACGGATGGACGATTCTCGACCTTTCGTCGTCGCTGCAATACATGTCATGTCACCCCGCAGGAGCCTTCTGGGCCTTGCGGTCCCGGCTGGCAGGGTGTGCACCGTCAGCGGGGCCTGGCGTCGCCGTGCTCGATGACGAGGACGGTCACCTTGCGGCTCTTGCCGTGGCCGACCTTGCCGCTCTCGGCATTGTGGCGCGTGTCATGGAAGGCGGTCTCGATTCATGGATCGCCGCCGGACTTGAGGTAGGTTCTGGCGGAGCGGGTGCATTGTGCGCCATGGACGATCAGGGTGAGGTGCCGTTCGAGGTGCTTGATGATCCCGATGGCGCGAAGCGCCGCTACATTGCCTGGGAGAAGGACCTTCCGGCACAGATTGAAAGGGACGGATTGCTGTCGTTTCGTCCCGTCACCACACTCTTGAAGGAGGACACCGATCATGAGTGATTCCGGATCCATACGTTACAGCAGCCAAGGCCCCGATGATGTTGGACTGCAGCCGTGGGACCCCATAGCCGCCGATTCTCTCATTTCCGGGAATCCCGTCCAGTCAGGCCATGTCTACCACAGCGACGACACGGGCCAGTTGACCTCCGGTGTCTGGCATTGCACGCCGATGATCGCCAGGCCCGGACCCTACGACGTCAACGAATTCATGCTGGTTCTCGACGGTGCCATCACCCTCGAATACGGCAATGGGAACGAGGAGACATTCAGTGCCGGAGAGTGCTTTGTCATTCCCAAGGGGACGTCGCTTTCCTGGAAGCAGACCGGCGATGTTCTCAAGTACTGGGTCATCTTCGAGGATGAGTCGGGCAAGCAACTCGAGCTCGGCGAACTGGTGGCGCGGCGCATCGATCCCGACACGGCTCTTGAGGCGGTGGGTGAACAGGATACGTCGCGCTATGTCGGTGGCGTGCCGGACCAGGGAATCCGGATTCTGTTCGAGGATGCCACCCGCCAGATGGTCTGTGGTGTCTGGCAGACCAGCGAAATGCACACGAAACCGGCGCCGTTTGCGAGAAACGAACTCATGCATATCCTTGAAGGCGAGGTGACGATCACCGACGGTTCAGGGCATGCCGAGACCTATTCTGCGGGCGACACCTTCATGGTTCCCAGGGGTGCCATCTACCAGTGGGACAGCACGGGAACCGTCCGCAAGATTTTCTGCATCTTCCAGGCGCGGGATGCAGCCGCGGTCGAGCAGGCTGCGGAGTAGGCTGACAGGCGGTCGACGATTGCCTATTGTTGCCCTCTTCGAGACCTTGAGGATTGAGACATGACACAAAACAGGATTGCAAGTTTCGCCGTGGCGGGAGCCGTGGCGGCCGCACTCTCGGCGCACACCGCCGGTACCGTCGAGGCGGCGGACGAGAAGTGCTACGGCGTCGCCCTGGCCGGTGAGAATCACTGTGCGGCGGGTGAAGGCACGACCTGTGCCGGCACCTCCACGGTTGACTACCAGGGCAATGCCTGGTCGCTGGTTCCCGAGGGAACCTGCCTGGCCATGGAACTCCCTGGCGACCGCAGCGGTTCCTTCGAGCCGCTCGATCGCGACCTGCCCGGATAGACCCGGTTTCGGTCCCGGCCATCTGGCCGGGGCCGATCCGCAGCGCTCCCCTGGCAATGGCGGGTCTTCCGCCGGATGTCGGCGTCGGCTTCAAGTTGTGTCACCTCGAGGACGTTCTGGCCGCACCCGGGCCTGTGACATGGCTGGAGATCCACGCGGAAAACTACATGGTCGATGGCGGACCGAGGATGGCTGCGTTGCGGCAGGTTGCCGAACAGTTCGCCATCTCCTGCCATGGCGTCGGCCTTTCCATCGGCTCCGAGGAACCGCTTGACCGCGAGCACCTGGGGCGTCTCGCCGGCCTCGTGAAGCGCCTCACACCGGCCATGGTATCGGAGCACCTGGCCTGGTCGCGACACGGTCATCAGTGTTTCAACGATCTTCTTCCCGTGGCGTACGATGACGCCACCCTGAACCGGGTGTGTGACCACGTCGACGAGGTGCAGGAGCGCCTCGGCCGGCAGATCCTCATCGAGAATCCGGCGAACTACCTCGTCTGGAACGGCAGCACCCTGGAAGAGACCGCGTTCCTGGGAGAACTGGCCGGGCGCACCGGCTGCGGTCTGCTCCTCGATCTCAACAATGTCCATGTCTCCGCCGTCAACCTCGGTTTTGATGCGCGTGACTGGCTCAAATCCTTTCCGCTTTCCGCCGCCGCCGAGATCCATCTCGCCGGCCACCACGAAGACCGGGATGACGACGGTTCCCGGTTGCTCATCGATTCACATGGTGCGGCGGTCGCGGACGACGTCCTGGCACTCTATGGCGATGTCTGTGTCAGCGCCGGTCCCCTGCCGACGCTCATCGAGTGGGACAGCGACGTTCCTCCATGGCCCACACTCGTTGGCGAAGCCGGCCGCGCCGGCGCCATCCTCAAGGCGGCCTCGCGCCATGCCTGACGGCCAGGGTGTGTTCGCGAAGGCGCTTCTTGATCCCATGGCACGGATTCCGGAAGCGTTGCGTCGTCCCGATGGCGCGCCGGCTACGCGGCGCTTTGACATCTACCGCAACAATGTCGTCGCGTCGCTTGTCGATGCGCTGGCCGATTCCTTCCGGGTGACCCAGGCCATTGTCGGCAGGGACTTCTTCCGCGCCATGGCGGGAGAGTTTGTCCGCGCCCATCCGCCACGCACGCCCTGTGTGATCGACTACGGCAACCGCCTGCCGGAGTTCATTGATGGTTTTGAACCGGCCGGCGGACTTTCCTACCTCGGCGACGTGGCGCGTCTCGAGGTGGCGCGCCGGCGGTCCTTTCACGCGGCCGATGACGCCATCGCCGATCCCGGCTGTCTCGCCGGACTCGACGAGCACACACTCCCGGAAACCCGCATGAACTTCAGGGCGTCGACGGCTGTCGTGCGTTCGTCACATCCCTTGTGGTCGATCTGGCGCCACAACACGACGGATGACACCTCGCCGATCCCGGCCCGCGGCGAGGATGTCCTGGTGTCACGACCCGCTGACAGCGTTCTTCTTCACAGGCTGCCGCCAGGCAGCGCCGGATTCCTCGAAGGTCTTTCGAGAGGTGACTGTCTGGGAGAAGCTGCCCGCAAGTGCGAAGGTGTCGACCTCGCTGCCAGCCTTGCCATCATCCTCGACGCCCGCGCCATCCGGGAAATCGTTCCTCCCCCGACCGCCACTGCCTCGCGGAGAACGGCACCGCCGCCCCGTGAAGGCAACACGGGGAACATCAACGCCAGGGGGCCCGTCGACAGCAGGAGGAAATGAGTCATGCGAAAGTCTTCTGGCGCGGGTGGTGATCAGCGGGATGGACGGCGTTGAGGGTAGCAAGCGATGCAGCTCCGGAATTGTCCGGAGCGCTCCTTGCGGCACAGGTGCCGTTTGCGGGAAGGACAAGCCTCACGGGATGCTGTGAACACGCTGTCTGTGCCAGAACCGACTTGCCCGGACCCATACATTCAGGGGATGCCTGCTGGCTCCGCCCGGACCTCCAACAGGTTCCGTGCGTCGTGCCCGCAGGCGATGGCGACCCGATGGACCGGTTGCCCACGGTATTTCCCGGCATACCCCCGTTCCCGCATCTGGGTGAACGCCGCTGCCAGCGCGGCTTCGGCAGCATCGGTGTTCTCTGCCATCTTGAATTCGAGGATGAACACCTGCTCTGCGAGATGGACCACCATGTCGGCGCGTCCGTGGCTCGTGGCCTCTTCGGACTGCACATCGACCCCGATCGCCCGGAAGCACATATGCAGGAGACTGGCATACCAGGCCTCGTAGCGGGCGAGGTCCCCCGTGGCGTGCCACTGGTAGGGAATGCTGGCCAGCCAGGCCTTGAGCGTGGCGGCAAAGCCTTCGAAGTCGCACGCCTCGAGCCGGGCGCGCAGGGTCTCCCCCTCGTCCAGGGGCACCCTGTCCTGCGGGTTCAGGGCGGCCAGCAGATGATCGTTCAGGCTGAGCCTGACCTCCTGATTGGGGTAGTCCAGCCGGTAGAGGGTGCGGTGACCCCTGCGGGTCTCGTCGGTGATGGTGAGATAGCCGGTCTGGAACAGCAGGGCTTCAGCGCTGATATCCTCCACATCGAATTTTGCGATCAGCGCCTCGTCGGCCATCATGCCTTCCAGTTCCAACGGGCTGATCGACTTGGCCTTGAGTGTGTCGAACAGGAAGGTTGGGGAGCCGGTCTGGAACCAATAGGCACGGAACTCCCGCTTGCGCAACAGCAACAGCACATCGAAGGGATTGTAGAGCCGCGTCTCCCCCCGCCAGTTGTAGCCGTTGTACCAGGTGCGGATCGCTTCCCGGTCGAGACCTGCGAGCTCGGGAGCAAACACGGTGTCGAGATCGGTGTCGGTATAGCCGCAGAGCGTGGCATAACGCGGATCGAGGCTGATGTCCTCGAGGTTGTTGAGATCCGAGAACAGGCTGACCTTGGAGAACATGCTGACACCGGTGACGAAGACGAAACGGACATGTTCGGCGCTGTCCTTGACGATGCCATAGACGCTGCGCAGATACTCCCGATTGGCCCGGGCCCGATCGGGGTCGGGCAGTCCGTCAAGGATCGGCTTGTCGTACTCATCCACGAGGATCACGGCCCGCTGTCCGGTCTTGCGGTGGAGACGATCCAGCAAATCGAACAGAGACTCCGGTGCCGTTTGCCATGATGACGCTGCAAGCCCTGCGTTGCGCTCGATCACGTTCAATTGGGCGAGAATGCTGTGCTCGATATCCTCCGGCCGGTCATATCTCCTGCCAAAGCTCAACCGTACCACCGGGTGACTGACTGACCAGTCCCAGTGTTCATGGATGTCGAGCCCCTGGAAGAGTTCCTCCTGTCCCGCGAACAAGGCGGCGATCGTATCCACCAGCAGACTCTTGCCGAACCGCCGCGGGCGGGAGAGGAAGTAATGGCGCCCATCGTCCACAAGCCGCCGGATGAGCGGCGTCTTGTCGACGTAGTAGAAGTCCTCGCGCCTGATTGTCGCGAAATGCTGGATACCGATGGGCAGCGACTTGCGGATCATGATCTTCCTCTGGCGAGGCTTCGCCTCAGACCGACGGGTTGGGTCTGTTGGTGTGAAGGAGGGCTCCGTCCGCTGTTTTGCTCCGCGGTGTGACCCGCCTGACAGAGTGCGATGGCCGGGTTGGCCTTTTGATAGCCATGTGGGGAACCCATCGTCGCAGTCCAGGAGATGACGATAGCACGCTCGGCCGGCGCCGTCCTCGACAATGGAACCTGGGTGTCTTGATGAGACTTGACGTCTGCCTGCTGATTCGACAGACGGGTGCAGCCTGTGGTTCGTGGCATGCCCTGAGCGCCTTGGTCAGGGCCAGGATATCGATCCGATGCGCTTCAGGAGGGGTGAGCGCAAGGGTGATGTGACGCAGAGATACCTGCGTTGCTGGCCCGGCGGCACCGGTGCTGCGCACGCAACGACGTGTCGATCCAGCTGCGGGTCTGCCGGACTTACCTCGGGCACGGCGGTGGCGCGCCGGGCTGATCATCACGTAGTATCGTCGCCACGCCAAAGGCAACGCGGGAACAACACCATGAACCCTCTGCATTCCCTTGAAAACCGCATCATCGGACCGCTGGGTGACCTGCTCGGCGGCGCTGTTCTCACCACACTGGCGCGTCTGGTCTTCCTGGCCACGCTGGCCACCTTCTTCTGGACGTCGGCGACCACCAAGCTTGGCGACGGAATCATGGGCATCCTTTCACCGTCGACCGGCGCCTATGCCCAGATCCTGCCGGCGCAGATCGAGGCCGCAGGCTACGATGTCTCCGAACTTGGCGTGCTCTCCTGGCTCGTGGTGGTGGCGGGCACGTGGGCCGAGTTCCTGTTGCCCTTCCTCATCGTCGTTGGCCTTTTTACGCGCTCTGCCGCCCTCGGAATGATCGGCTTCATCGTCGTCATGAGCATCGTCGATGTTGTCGGCCACGGCGCCGGTGCGGTGACCATCGGGGCCTGGTTCGACAACGTTCCCGACGCCAAGATTCTCGATCAGCGCGCGCTGTGGATTCTGCTGCTTCTTGTTCCCCTGACCAGGGGCGCGGGGCCGCTGTCGATCGATGCGTTCTTCCTGCGCCGTCGATTCTGACGGGCGCCATATCGGACAGTCGCGACGCGCCGACCCGGTCTTTCAGCGGCCTGTCATGTCGCAGCTGGAGGTGCGTGATGCGACGTTCCGCGTCACGCCCGTTCCGGGTTTCAGATGAGACCTGCCAGGGCCTGAACGCACCATCCCATGAGGACGGCGGCGCCAAGACCCAGCCCGAGGTAGAGCGCGAAGACCTTGCGACGCACCACAACGCAGACAGCCATGGCCGTCGGGATACTGGTGATCTCGCCACCGATGAGAAAGGCGATGGCTGCTCCCTGCTCCATGCCCAGTTGCAACAACCCGTCGATGACCGGTACCGCGGCATAGCCGTGGAGATAGGTGGGCATGCCGATGAATGCAGCGGCCGGCACCGTCCACCAGGCGCCCGACCCCAGAACGTCGGCAGCGATCTCCGGCGGCACCCAGGCGAGAAGCAGGCTTTCAATGATGAATGCAAGGGTCAGCCACTTCACCATGAAAAGACCAATGGCGCGCGCCTGACCGGTGAAACGGCGCAGGCGCTCCGGGTCCCGCCAGAATGCCAGCATGACGGGCCTGATGGTCTCGAGATCGCACCCCGTGCCGTAGACGGTGCCGAGGTTCGCGAACGGGACATCGGGCCTGAGGGGGGAGCGGACACAGGCAAGGCGGGCCAGTGCGAGGGTCGCAAAGCCGGCGAGGAGTCCGGAGATGATCGCCGTGGCTGTACGCACGAGCGCGAACGGCAAGTCGATGATTCCCGCGGTGAGAACAAACATCTCCGGATCGATGAGCGGCGAGCCGATCCAGAAGGCCATGACGGGTGCCAGTGGTACGCCGGCGGCCAGCAGCCCGGCCACGAGGGGAACCACGCTGACCGAGCAGAAGGGTGAGAGAGCGCCCAGCACCCCGGCGATGATCACGGCTTGCCAGGTGCGCCGCCGCAGGGACTCCCCAAGGGGGCGGTCGAGGGCTGTGGCGGCGATCGCCGCCGCCAGCGCGGCAGAGACGATGACAAAGGGCAGGGTCCAGAGCCAGCTGGCGGCAAGGAATTCCAGCGCGGCGAGGAACAGTTCCCTGTTGACGGCAAGGACGCTGAGCAGGATGAGGGCCGATGTCGCCCATACCCTGTCGATGCGTCGACGGTGCGCCGATGCCTCGCCAGTGGCGACTGCCATGTCAGCGCGTGTCGCGATCGAACGGTCCACGCGCCAGGAGAAGAATCCGTTCGGGCTTGGCGGCATAGTCGTCGAAACCGATGTCCTGAAGCAGGTGGCGGTCGAGACGCCTGATCTCGTCAATGACCCTGCGGCGGATGATGGACTTGCGGATGGCATCAAACATTTCTTGATTTCCTGTCTGGCCTGTGACCGTGATATTGTGACGGAATTGCTCAATATCAAGCGAGATGCGTTGCATGAACCTTAAAGATTTTCTCAATGAATGAGCGCCTGCCTTCGCTCAATGCCCTGCGTGCTCTCGACGCCGCCGGCCGGCACCTGAGCCTCACCCGGGCGGCCGGCGAACTCAACGTGACGCCGGCAGCAGTCAGTCACCAGATCCGCCTTCTCGAGCGGGATCTCGGTGTCACTCTCCTCGAACGCGAGGGACGCGGTATCAGGCCGACTCAGGCGGCGCTGGCAGGCATGGCGGAGTTGCGTCGGGGGTTCGACCATGTCGCAGAGGCCGTCCGCCGCATGCGCGCCACCCGCAGCGGGCCGCTCCTCAAGGTGACGTCCGAGACCACCTTTGCCGGCAACTGGCTGGTTCCGCGGCTGGCCCGTTTCCGCGAGCGCTGTCCGCATCTCGATGTTCTCATTGACGCCTCGGATCGCCTCGTCGACTTCGGTCGTGAGGATGTCGACATCGGCATCAGGTGGGGCGGTGGCGATTATCCCGGCTTGGTGGCCGAAAAGCTCTTCGATGACGAGGAGGCCTTTGCGGTCTGCCATCACTCCCTGCTTGACGGCGGACATCCCATTGCAGAACCCCGGGACCTCGCGCATCACACGCTGATTCACCTCGATTGGCCCACCGGCAAGGGATACTGGCCGACGTGGGACGAGTGGTTCGATGCGGCCGGGGTCAAGAGTGTCGACACCACGCGAGGCCTTCGTTTCACCGTCCACAGTCACGCTCTCCAGGCTGCCGTGGAGGCCCAGGGGATGGTTCTGACAACACCGTTGCTGGTCGATGCCGATCTGCGGTCGGGATTGCTCGTGAAACCCTTCGATCTGCGTCTGTCCACTGGGACGCAGACCTATGTCGTCAATCACCGCAAGAGGTCGGACGAAATCGCGATCCGGGCATTCCGGGACTGGCTGCTTGAAGAGGCAGGGACGACTCTTGCCGACATGGCGGAGCGCTGATGGGGTCGGCTCACGATATCAAGCAGACGGAACCATGTGCATTCCAGGGGGGGGGCAGACCGGGCCGCATGTCCTGGCAACGCCGGCGTCGTATCGAGCCAGCAGAAGAGGGGTGTCATGGCCCGCGCACAACATTGCCGCCACGATCATGTCCCCGGGCGCCCGAAGAGGCGAAGCCTGTTGACGCCGCCATCGGGAATCATGTTGAAGCGCACATGGCTGACGGTCCCGAGGTTCTTCACTTCGCGTTCGAAGACGTGAACCTGGTCCATGGCGAGCTCCTGTTGCCCGAGAAGGTCGCGCCAGTAGAGGGATGAGGCGACGGCCGACGAATCATCGGCCTCATGCCGGGCCGCCTGCAGGGAACAACGGTCGGGATAGTTGCCCTTGAAGTGCGTGGTATCGACCACGACACGCGAGATGACACCGGGACAGGCGAGCCGGAAGAGTGCCCATTCGTTGCCGGGCACCCGACGTCGGCTGGTTTCCCAACCCTCGGCCATGGTGGCGCCGGTCCCGGGGTAGAGAATGTTGGCCGGCGAGCCATAGTGCCGGTCGCTGCAGGCGACCAGCCAGCCACCGTTCTCGATGGCAACGAGGTCCGCCTCGGCGACTCCCGTCCAGTCGCGGGCAAAGCAACCATGGACACGCAACCGGGCAATGCCGCCGTCGGGGTAGATGTTGAGACGGACATGAGTCCAGGGGCCGTCATGCGCAATGTGATGGAGATGATGGGAATCTCCTGCGAGCGGTACCGGTGGAAGGATCTCGCACCACTCGGTCGCCGTGTCGGGATCACCGTCGGTCCGGCAGGCATCGATGGAGGCCGACGGCGGGTAGTTCCCGGTGAAGTGGCTGGTGTCGATGTCGACACCCTTGATGTATCCATATCCGGCGAGCCTGACGATGCAGTGGTCGTGACCCGTCGTCCTCTTGCGCCGTGTTTCCCAGCCGTCCATCCACTTGCCGTGATCGTCATACCGTTCGGCATGAAACACCGCGGGCGCAGGCTGCAGCATGCGTTCGGCGGGCGCGAACCATGCATCGCTGGCCTCGAGGGTGACGGCACCGAGACGGCTGTCCGCCAGATTCGGCCAGCGCGAAGCGAAGTCGTCGTGCATCACTCAACTCACCTGAATGTCGTTATCGGAAAGCGATATGGTCTCGCAGTCCTCGTCGAAGGTTGTGCCCCTGTCGATCACCAGGAAATCGCTGGCCTCAAGGGCAATGAGCGGATGGTGCCAGACACCGGGGTGAAGGTTGATTCCGGCGCCGTGGCGGGACACGAAACAACGCACGGTGTGGATGTCTGGCACCGGGCCCGGCGGCGCCACGGCGACGAGCCAGGTTGATCCGGCGAGCGGCACGAAGGCCTGGCTTGACAGGAGATGACGTTCCATGAGGCGCAGGCGGAAAGGCAGCGTGGCCGGCGTCAACACCTGGAAGATGCTGACGACGGGTCGGCCGCCATCCGCCGTCACGTCCACCTTCGCCAGGTCATGATGGCGCAGCACATCGCCGCCGTTGATGGCCACCGAAGCGCCGGGATGACGTGCGATCACGTCACCGAAGGCGGAAAAGCCCTGAGACGTCAACTCCTCAGTCTTGATCTCGCAGCGTACCATCACTGTCTGTCGCCTCGCCGGGACAGCATTAACCCTCCCCCGATCCGTCCGGTCAAGGTCTGCACGTTGCAGGATTGAGGCGCCGTCCATAGACTTTCAACGGTCCGCACCCGCCAGGAGGAGTGTGAAGGGCATGGGTATCAGGATCGTTGTTGCGCAAACCGATGGCGAGTGGTTCGAGTTCCTGAGTCAACGCCCTGACCTCGGCGAAGTCAATTTCTGGAGTCCCTCCGGCAAGGACTTCGGGAAGGTTGGGCCCGGAGAACTCGTTCTCTTCAAGCTGAAGGCGCCGGTCAACATGATTGCCGGTGGAGGCGTCTACACCCATTTCAGCAAGATGCCCCTGTCTCTCGCCTGGGAAGCGTTCGGGCACGCGAATGGGGCGGCGTCACTTGAGCGGGTGCGAGACGTCATCGCCAGGTATCACAACGTTGACGGACAAACGAAGGCTGACTTCACCGTCGGTTGCCGTATTCTGACCAGCCCGTTTTTCTTCGACAAGGCACAGCGGCTGCCTCTCCCCGGGAGCTTTTCTCTCAACATCGTCACATCCAAGTCCTTCGATACCGATGATGCGGAGGGACGGGCCCTGTGGAACCAGGTGAGCGAACGCATGGGATTGTTTGCCGGATCCGCTGTTCCGCAAGAGAGCGCCCGATTCGGCACACCTCAATTCTTGCCGACGCGCCTTGGCCAGGGAGCGTTCCGTGTTGTTGTCACCGACGCCTATCAGCGCCGCTGTGCGGTGACGGGAGAACGCACGCTGCCGGCGCTCGATGCGGCCCATATCCATCCCTACAGTGAAGATGGCGTGCACAGGGTGAGCAACGGGCTTCTGCTGAGGCGCGATCTTCACAAGCTCTTCGATGACGGCTACGTGACGGTGTCGCCGGACCTGCGCTTCGAAGTGAGCCGCCGCATCAGGGACGATTACGAGAATGGCCGTGCCTACTATGCCCTGCAAGGCAGGGAGATTCGCCTTCCTGACAACACCCATGAGCAACCGGACCGCAACGCCCTGACTTGGCACCACGACAACCGCTACCTCGGATGACCATGGCCCCATGGTCACAAATAATGGCGCTCTTCAATGCCGCCGGCAAGGGCTCCGCAGGTGATGGTCTCCGGCGTGCCGCTCATCGGGGACTGCGCTGTGGCATGGGAAGGTTCCGGCCTTGACCGCGGGGAATCCATCGGAGCGGATGCGAGGCAACGCGAGCATGAATTTCAGCGTCGAGGATATCGAAATCCGCTTGCGGTCAGGGGAAGACAGCGGCTGGGAATTCAAGCAGATCGAGTTTGCCGGGGACCGCCCGAGGCGGCCGACACGTGACGCCTGGGCCGATGAAATCGCGGCCTTTGCCAACGCCACAGGGGGGGTGCTGCTCGCCGGCGTTTCCGACGACGGCACCGTCATCGGCATATCGCGCACGCAGCTGGCCAGCCTGGATTCTCTCCTCGTGGAGGTGAGCAGCGATACGATCAAGCCGCCTGTGCGCATTCGTACATATCACAGGGAATTGTCCAACGGCGAGCTTGTTCTGCTGGCCGAAGTGCCGGAGAGCGACTCCGTGCACGAGAGTCCCGGCGGATGCTACATCCGTGTCGGCGCATCGAAGAGGCTCCTGGCCGGTGATGAGCGGCTGCGATTGGCACAACGACGGTTGCAGGCTCGATTCCTGTGGTTCGACAAGCAGCCGGTGCCCGAGACCGGATTCAGGACATTGACCGAGGCGCTCTGGAAACCGCTGCTGAGCGCTGAGAGTGCGGCCGAGCCGGAGGCGGCGCTCGGAAAGCTGGCGCTCCTTGAGGACGACGAGGCGGGGGTGCTTCGCGCCACCGTTGCCGGTGTTCTGCTGTGCACTCCAAGTCCGGAACGATGGCTCCCGAACGCCTGCATCACGGCGACGAGGTATCGTGGCGCAGACCGTTCGTCGGGCCAGATCGATTCCCAGGAGATTGCCGGACCCGTGAACCAGCAGATCGCCGGCGCCGTTGCCTTTGCCTCGAGAAACATGCACGTCGCGGCATTGAAGGAACCGGCTCGTTCAGATCTGCCCCAGTACAGCGAAAAGGCGTTGTTCGAAGCCCTGGTCAATGCGGTTGCCCATCGCGACTATTCCATGAGGGGAAGCAGGATTCGTTTGTCCATGTTCGATGATCGCGTGGAGATTCAGTCTCCCGGTGCCCTGCCGAACAATCTGACGGTAGAGAGCATGGCCTCGCGGCAGTCAACCCGCAACGAGGCCCTGACTTCCGTCCTGGCGCGAATGCCTGTTGGCGGAACCCGTGGCGGCGAAGAGAGACTGTACTTCATGGAGCGCCGCGGCGACGGCGTTCCCATCATCCGGCGCGAGACATGGAACCTGTGTGCGAAGTATCCCGAGTACACGGTTGTCGACGATTCCGAGGTCCTGCTCGTCATTCCCGCGGCATCGCAAGAACGCAGCCCTGCCCGTGCCGTCATTTCGGTGCGGTCTGATGGCAGACTCCTGCCTGACGCCGACCTGCTGGTGCTGTTTCCGGACAAGACCTGGAAGCGGGCTACCACGGACAGGCAAGGCGAAGCAGGGATCGATCTGCATACGACCCGGCTACCCATGACCGTCTTCGCATCCGCGCCGGGACATGCCGCGTCTCTGGAGAGGAACTGGACACCGAGCGAACGAGCGCTCGCGATCGATCTGGAGGCCGTGCCGGCAGGTGGAAGTGTCATATTCCCGGAGGCAACCGGCCATGTTCCGGGATTGAAGGGCCGGCTCAATCCCGTACGCGATGCCCATGACCGGACCTACCTCCATGCGTCGGACATCGCGATTGATGGCGGCAAGCAACAGCCGGTTCACTTCATTCCCGGCGAGATTCTGCATGTGACCGATGCGCAAGGCACACAGCTGAGCATAAGGATTGTCGATATTGTCGGCCGGTCAGTTCTTGTCGAGTACTTCGATACCCGGTGATGAACACGGCGCAGGCGGTCAGGTCATGGAGGCCCGGAAGATTCCGGCGATCGAGGAATCGAGCATGGCGTCGAATTCAGCGGCGCTCTGGGAGGCGCTGAGGTTTTCGGTGAGGGCGCGGGAAAAGCTTGCGACAACACCGGGATTGAGCGCCAGGCGTCGGTTGGCCTCCTCGCGTGTGTACCCCCCCGACAGTGCCACGACCTTCAGGACTCGCGGATGATCGACAAGAACACGATAGAAGCCGGGCTCCTCGGGGAGCGTGAGCTTGAACATCACCTTGTCACGGTCGCCGAGGCGCTCGAGGGCGGCCAGGAGTGCATCCTTGAGAAGGGTTTCGGCGGCCGCCTTCCCGGGACTGTCGATGGCGATCTCCGGTTCGATGATCGGCACGAGGCCGCTGGCGAGGATCTCTTCGGCGATGGTGAACTGCTGTGAGACCACTGAGGACACGCCTGCATCGTCGGCAAGCCGGATGAGAGAGCGCATCTTGGTGCCGAAGACCGCGTTGGCCCGGGCCCGGGCGAGGAGTGATTCGAGGCCGGGAATCGGCTTCATGAGCTGGGTGCCTGCCGATTCGGTCTCGAGGCCCTTGTCGACCTTCAGGAAGGGCACGATTCCCTTGACGTCCCAGAGATAGCGTGCCGATGGCTGTCCTCCGATCATCCGGTCCATGGTATTCTCGAAGAGAATGGCGCCGAGGATGCGCGAGCCGTCGAATGACGGACTGGTGATGATTCTCTCGCGCATGTCATGGATGATGGAGAACATGTCCGCGTCGCTCTCCCAGGCATCGTCCCCGATGCCGTAGAGTTGCAGGGCCCTGGGCGTGCTGCCGCCACTCTGGTCGAGTGCCGCCAGAAATCCCGGCGCGTGTTCCATTCTCGCGATCTGTTGCGTCGTCATCGCCGGTGTCCGGGGTTGTTCCTCACCATCCATAGCAACAGGGGTGCGCGGCGGAAAAGGCAACCCTGTGGATGGGCTCCTCAGACGCGCTGAAAGCGGGTGCGCCAGCCGTGTCGACCGCCGCCGCTCTTCGGGAACGGTCCTTCCTCGAGGAAGCGCTCATGGCACCGTCGCAGGGCCCTGTGGTCAAGCGTGACCCCCAGGCCCGACCCTTCGGGCACCGGCACGAAGCCATTCTTCGGCACCGGAGTGCCCTCTTGTGTGACATCGTCGGCATACCAGCGGAACAGGGTCTGGCTGGGTTCCCGGATATGCTCCATGGCCGCCGAGACCTGCAGGTAGGCAGCGCTGGCCACACTGGTTTCGCCGCTGTGAAAACGAAAGCCGACGTCGAACTGTTCGCAGGCGCGGATGAATCCGATCGTACGGGTGATGCCGCCGAGCTCGACAAGATTGGTGACAAGCGTATCGGGCGCACCCAGTTCGACAGCCAGCGGCAGGTCGAGGACATGGGTTGAGAAGCTGGCTCGGGTGACGTGACGCAGTTGCGCCATTTCACGGTAGGTCTCGACCGGCTCCTCGTAATAGTGAATGACATATTCGTCCAACCGCCGCATCGCCTCGCGGGCCGTCTGGACGGTCCAGCCGCCGTTGGCATCGAGCTTGAGCGGACGCTCGCCGATGGCTTCGCGTATGAGGCGGACCATCCTGACCTCCTCATCGAGGCCTGTCGTCGCCACCTTGCCTTCGAAGTTCGTGGCGCCGTGCTCGTCGATCATGCGCGCGCAGTAGGCGGCGATCTCTTCGGGTGTCTGTTCGCCCTGTTCGCTGACGCCGGGAAGGCGAAAACCGAAGTACTCGGAGAGTTCGATCCGCGATCGCGCTGCACCGCCCAGCAGCACATAGAGCGGCGCGTTCTCGCCGCGCGCCCGGGCATCCCACATCGCCATCTCGATACCGCCGAAAGCGCGTGTTTGCCCCCTGACATCACTCCAGGGCGAATAGCGAAAGCCGGGCAGGCAGAGGCGTTCGGCGGTTCCCGTCTCCCGCACATCGACACCGACCAGAGCCTCGCCCATGGCCTCGACGTCACGGGCCCGGTCACCATCGGCAACCTCGCCCAATCCAGTGATTCCGGCGTCTGTGGTCAGCTCGACGATGGTCTTGGTGAGCGACCTCACCGAACCGTGGCTGAAGACGTAAGGTGCGGTGAAGGGGATATTGACCGGAGTCGCCCGTACTCCGGTGATCTTCATGGGATGCCGCCTCTCGAGCGTGTCGGGTCGTCAGAAATCCTGACAAGCTGCTTGCCGAAGTTGCGTCCCTCCATGAGGCCGGCAAAGGCATCGGGCGCCTTCTCAAGGCCGTCGACGATGTCCTCGCGGTACCTGATCTCTCCCGACCGCACCCAGCGCTCCAGGCGAACCAGTCCTTCCTGATAGCGATCCTGCCAGTCGAAAACGAGGAGGCCCTTCAGCGATGCACGCTTGACGAGGAAGTGGCGCAGGTTGCGCGGACCGGTGGTCACGTGGGTGTCGTTGTATTGCGCGATCTGGCCGCAGATTGCGACACGCCCGCCCTGGGCAAGGTTCTCGATGGCGGCGTCCGTGATGGGTCCGCCGACATTGTCGAAGTAGCAGTCGATCCCATGGGGACAGGCGTCGGCCAGCGCGGCGCTCATGTCGCTGGTGGTGCGATGATTGATGGCACGCTCGAATCCAAGGTCGCTCGTGATGTAGGCGCACTTGTCATCCGACCCGGCGATGCCGACCACCCGGCAGCCGCCAATTCTGGCGATCTGTCCGACGACTGCGCCGACCGCGCCGGAAGCGGCGTTGACCACCAGCGTGTCGCCGGGCCTGGGTCGCAGCACCTCAAGGGTTCCGAAATAGGCCGTCAGCCCCGGCATGCCGAGAACACCGAGCGCAGTCGAGATGGGGGCGGTTGCCGGATCGAGTTTGCGCAATCCATCGCCGCGGATCACACCATGGGTCTGCCAGCCGATGTCTGCAGTGACAAAATCGCCGACGGCGCAGTGAGCGTTGCGCGAAGCGATGATCTCGCCCACGGCCTCGCCGATCATGACCTCGCCGATCTTCTGCGGTTCGGCGTACGAAGGGCCGGGGCGCAACCGGCCGCGCATGTAGGGATCCACCGAAAGATAGATGGAGCGAACCAGAACCTCGCCTTCGCCTGGTTGCGGCAACGGGGTTTCGACGAGCCGGAAGTGACGGGCGCCGGGAGCGCCAGAAGGGTAGTCCTCAAGGACGAGGGCGCGGTTGATTGACGTCATGGTCGTGATGCCTCGCGTTAGTGCGGCCTGTGATCAGGTCGTGGTGTCGGTAATCTTGCGATAGTGCCTGAGGAAGCCCACCAGGGCCTCGTCGCGCAGTGTCGCGAGTTCCGCCATGGTTCGCTCGCCCTGCAGTCGTGCGCAGCCGGCCACCATCGTCTCGGTGAGTTGCGGTGTGATGGGCGGCGATGGCAGGCGCGTCCAGGCGTCAGCCACGACCGGATCAAAGTGCTCCAGAAAATGCCGCATGCCGCCTTCGCCTCCGGCCATGTGAAAAAGCAGGCAATAACCCATGATGGCAAGGCGCGGGCCGAAACCGTGAACGATCGAGGCATCGATCTGTTCAGGCGTCGCCTCGCCGGCGGCGATCATGTGGAGAATCTCGTTCCAGACGGCCTGCTGCAGTCTGTCGGCGACATGGCCCGGCACCTCGCGGTCCAGCTTGAGAGGGTGTTTGCCCGCTGAGCTGTAGAAGGCGCAGGCCCAGTTGACGGCTTCGGCATCGGTCCGCCGGCCGCCCACCACTTCGACTAGCGGCATGAGGTAGGGCGGGTTGAAGGGATGCCCCAGCACCATGCGCGCAGCATTCCCGGTCCCGGCCTGGATATCGCTCATGAGCAGACCGGAGGTGGAGGATGCAATGACGACATCATTCGCCATCGCCGAATCAAGACGGGCATACAGATCCTGCTTGATGTCGAGTCGCTCGGGCGCACTTTCCTGGACGAAGTCGGCGTCCTGAACCGCTTCTTCGAGATTCGTGGTGAAGCACGCCTCCCGGGCTTCCGCCGTATCGGCGCCCATGGCTACGAGACTGGGCCAGGCCATCTCGATGATGCGGTGCAGTGTCTCCCTTGCGGCGGGATCGGGATCGTGGACAACGACGTCGTAACCGGCGGCCAGGAAACCTGCGGCCCAGCCGGAGCCGATGAGGCCGCCGCCTATGCAGGCCACCCGCCTGACATCACCGGGATCGGGGCGATTGAAACTCACGATGTCATGGCTCCCTTGCTGCCGGCGATGGCATCTGCCTGCTCGCGCAGGGCGAACTTCTGGATCTTGCCGGTCGCCGTCTTGGGCAGGGGGCCGAAGATCACGGTTCGAGGCACCTTGAAGTGGGCGAGGTTGTCGCGACAAAAGGCGATGATGTCGGCTTCCGTCACGGATTGTGCGGCATCGTCCTTGAGCGTGACGAAGGCACACGGCGTTTCACCCCAGGTCTCGTCCTGCCTGGCCACAACCGCGGCTTCCAGCACACCGGGGTGACGGTAGAGGGCGTTCTCCACCTCGATGGAACTGATGTTCTCGCCGCCGGATATGATGATGTCCTTGGACCGGTCCTTGACCTCGATGTAACCGTCGCTGTGCATGACGCCGAGATCGCCGCTGTGGAACCAGCCCCCGGCAAGGTCGCGGGCGGTCTGGCGGGGATTGTCGAGATACCCCTTCATCACCGTGTTGCCGCGCACCATGATCTCGCCGATCGTCTCGCCGTCAGCGGGTACCGGTGTGCAGGTCCGGGGGTCGGCGACCATGTAGTCGGCCAGCAAGGGGTGGCGCAGGCCCTGACGCGACATGGCGGCCGCCCGGTCTTCCATCGCCATCGCCATCCAGTCGTCCTGATAGGGCGATACGAGCGCAGGTCCGTAGGTTTCCGTGAGACCGTAGAGATGGATGACGTGGAAGCCGAGTGCTTCCATGCCGGCGATGACGGCACTTGGCGGCGCAGCGCCTCCGGTAGCGATGGTGACCGTTGAAGAGAAGGTGCGCCGGTGGTCGGCCGGCGCATTGAGGATCATGTTGAGGACAATGGGCGCACCGGACATATGGGTGACGCCATGTTCGGCGATGAGACGGAAGATCTCCCCGGTGTCGATCCGGCGCAGCAGGACATGAGTGCCCGCCCAGGCGGTCACGCCCCAGGCGTGGCACCAGCCGTTGCAGTGAAACAGGGGCAGGGTCCACAGGTTGACGGTGTTTCCGGAGAAGCCCAGCGCCATGCCGTTGGCGATGGCGTTCAGGTAGGCGCCGCGGTGGTGATAGACCACGCCCTTGGGATTGCCCGTGGTACCCGAGGTGTAGTTGAGGGAAATCGCGTTCCACTCGTCCGCAGGAAGCAGCGGTTCATCATCGCCGCAGCCTTGGAGCAGGAAATCCTCATAAGTGATGTCGCCAAAGACGGTGTCATGGTCGGTGTCGGGATCGTCGATGGCGATGACATGGACCGTGCCGGTGTGGATGGCGAGAGCCTTGCCGATAACGTCCCGGAACTCGCGGTCGGCGATGAGAATCCGAGTTCCTGCGTGGCCCAGCATGAATGCGATGGAGGATGAATCGAGGCGAAAATTGAGGGCGTTGAGGACGGCACCCGCCATCGGCACCGCAAAGTGCGCCTCGAGAATCGCAGGGCCATTGTGCGCCATGACGGCAACGCTTTCGCCGGGTTCGACGCCATGGCGGCGAAGCGCACTCGCCAGACGACGGCAACGCTCGTGCATGGTGGCGTAGGAGACGCGGCGGTCCCCGTAGATCCAGGCCGTCCGCAGGGGATGCGCCGTTGCGGAACGCACCAGAAAGTCGACCGGTGTCAACGGTTCGTGGTTGGCCGGGTTGGCATCGAGGTCCGTTTCAAACCGACCCGTACGGAGAGCGCGATCGACCAAGGGGTCACCTTTTGTCAATGTCGGGGCCTTCTTTGCCACTTGTCCCGGTTCTGTCAATGCCTGATCGGCAGCGGTTCCATCGACCCCGGAATTGTGCAGTATCAGGGATGAGCGGATCCCGCGCCCGCGGTGGAAAGGGTGACCGCAATCGAAACAATCCTGCTTGGCTGGCTGCGGACCTCGCGCCCGCGCTGGAAGGGATCCTCATGAGTGCCGGTGTTCGGGGTATTCTCTTCATGGTGGCGGGCTGCGCCCTCATCGTCTTCAACGATGTCATCGTCAAGCTGCTGACCGAACAGTATCCGGTGGGTCAGGCGATGTTCGTGCGCTCGCTGTTCGTCATTCCGCCGGTGCTGCTCTTCGCTCTCCACGAGGGAAGGCTCAGCAATCTGCGGGTGCACAACGTCAAGGGCCAGGCGCTGCGTTCGGCGATCGTTGTGACCGGCATGTTCCTGTTTCTGACTGCCATCACCATGATGCCGATTGCCGATGCCCTTGCCATCGCGTTCGCCGCTCCCTTGATGGCGACGGCCCTGGCCGTGCCGCTTCTCGGTGAGCGGGTCGGGTGGCGCCGCTGGTCGGCGGTCATCGTCGGACTGGCCGGAGTGATCCTGGTTCTCAGGCCGGCGGGAGAGGGCATTGCCGCCGTCGCGTTGCTGCCCCTTGGCAGCGCGGTCACACTGGCCCTGCGGGACATCCTGACGCGCCGGCTCAGTGTCTCGGATTCGTCGTCCTCAATCCTCATGTTCACGACACTGGCAGTCATGGGGGCATCCCTTGCCTCGTCCCTGGCGGACCCTCTTCTGGGCTGGACGGCGGCCGCATGGCAGCCCATGACGGTGGAACATGTGGCCATGTTCGCCGTCGCCGGCGTTCTGCTGGCTGGCGCCCAGTATGCGATGATCGAGGCTGTGCGCCTCGCCGAGATCGGCCTGGTCGCGCCGTTCAAGTACACGAGCATGGTGTGGGCCGTGCTCACCGGATATCTGGTCTTCGACACGGTGCCGGACATCTGGATCATTTCCGGTTCGACACTGGTTGTGACCAGTGGTCTCTACATGCTGCACCGGGAGTCGGCCCTCAAGAAGGACCGCCGAACGGTGCCGCAAAGACCCGAAACCGCGGTTCCCCAGCGCGCACCCGCCAGAGACAGGAGACCGTCAGGCGGGACGGCGTGAACACCGTCACCGCCGAGCGCGCCAAAAAAATCGATGCAACCGCATTCCCCGGGCACGTGAGTCCGGCCGCGACGCGGTTCTGTCCGTCACGGGCGCCTTCGGCGTCTGTGCCGGCAGCCCTGCCATGATCGACGCTATCGTGATGGTGCGTCTGTCCATGGGCGGAACAGCGTGCCGCAACGTTCCCACGCTCTCGCAAGTCTCTCGAGCTGGCATGGCATCCGCTTGTCGGGATGGATGATGGAGAACGTCCGGTTGCTGACGCGTCGCCAGGACCAGGCCCAGGTCACCCCCGGCAGTTCGTTCATCCAGTTCCTGATTTCCTTGCAGCGCCCGCCCTTGCGGCGCGTGTTGTGATGACAGCTGTACGCCTTTCGGCCAGAGCATTCACTTCGCAAAGCGGCATGCTCTTCACGCTCGGCTTTCGCGTCACTCTGAACTTTTGGTCATGCACCAGTCCGTTGTCCGGATCGGCCAACACCAAGTCGCAGCGGGCGAGCGCCTCCTTCACGCGGTCGAACCACCGGCCACGCCAGTTCCGACGGCAACGAACCGGAATGCTCTCGATATCGAGCCGTTCGTCCGCGCAATCGGCGTCATCCAGAAGCCGGCTCTTTTGCACTTGCGTGACCGATCTTTCACCTAC
Source organism: Alphaproteobacteria bacterium (assembly GCA_965200495.1). Taxonomy (GTDB): domain Bacteria; phylum Pseudomonadota; class Alphaproteobacteria; order SP197; family SP197; genus SP197. The sequence continues at coordinate 855,113 of CBDAUG010000002.1, read as the reverse complement.
GCACATCAGGATGTTCTTCAAGGCATCGAACACGCACGCATCGAGACAGCGCCACCCATCCCTGCGGCAAAGGAACTCGACAAAGCGACCGTCACCTGGCGATCCGGAGTCGGGGGTCAGGTACCATGCGACGCCCAGGCACCGGTCTGCCTTGATCGCATGCAAAAGCCCATACTTGGCGAACTCCCCGATATCGCCAGCAAAGCGATCCTGCATGAAGCGCTCCCATGTGTGATGACGCCACTGATTATCGTTGAACGCGCCATGTCCCGCGCACAGCGGTTTCCTCTTGTGCGCGCCAGGGCGATGCCGGAACAAGGATCCGCCCGCGTCCCGCATCATTGCCGGAGCCGTCCGCCTGCGGGCACGTGTCGGTGTTGCGGGGTCGATGCTTGCCGGACAGCGCTCCGGCTCCTAGGATGCAGGCCATGCAGGATCCCATCACGTTCGATACGCACCGCTTCGTCAAGCGCCTGACCAACTGCGGCTTCACCGAGCAGCAGGCCGAGACGCTTGCCGAAGAGCATGTCGCCCTGCTCAACGGCAATCTTGCGACCAAGGTCGACATCGAGGCCCTTCAACTGGCGTCGAAGGCCGACATGGACGCCTTTCGGCACGAGATGAAGGCCGAGATGGACGCCTTTCGGCACGAGATCAAGGCTGAGATGGACGCCTCTCGTCAGAAGTCCAAAGCCGAGATGGACGCCTTTCGCCAAGAGACCAAGGCTGAGATGGACGCCTTTCGGCACGAGATCAAGGCTGAGATGGTTGCCTTTCGGCACGAGATGAAGGCTGAGATGGACACCTCTCGTCAGAAGTCCAAGGTTGAGATGGACGCCTTTCGCCAGGAGACCAAGGCCGCCATAGAGGCGTCAAAGGTCGAGCTGATCAAGTGGCTGGTCGGCCTTCTGGTAGCCCTGATGGTCGCCCAGAGCGGTGTGCTGATCGCCGTGTTCAAACTGCTCTAGACTCCTTGAACGGCCCCATTGTTTGCCATGATAAGGACTCTGCCGCGGCAGGCACAACTCACCCGCGGCACCCTCAAGGCGCGGTTGAAGACTGAATGGTCGCCACGCCTGGCAACCGTGCGCCGGGGGTCTCACCGGTCGTCTGCCCCTGGCAAAGGACACATCGGTTTCACAGATCGCGGTGCTGGCGGCAAGGATCACACCGACAGACAGCACCCGAACCATGATGATGGAACCTCAATCAGCCATGGTATGCCTGCCGCGGCAGAGCCCTTAATCATGGCAAAAGTCGGGGCTCTCGTCTTGGCCGAGGGACACGGCAAACGCCGAACAGCTTACGGGCATGGCCGGGTCAGCCTTAAGCGTCAGGTGTTCAGCGGAAGGCCATGTACCGAACTCGTCATGGGTGCCTGATGCTTGAAGCCATATCCGGGAAAACCCGACGTACGCAATTTCAGGGGCCGCTGGGAACGTGATCGATGGTGGTGCGCGCCCACCCGCAATTGAAAGAGCGGGACCGGATAAAGCCTCTCCCTGCGGATGCACGCACCAGTGGCCTATCCGACCGGGAATGTACCGACCTTGGTGTTCAGCACGTGCTCAGCACGTGCGCTCTTGCGAGAGCCCACGTGCGTCCTCCGGGGTGGATGCGAAGAGCGATACCCTGGAGGCTGTTGTCCCGGATCTCCCGGGCGGTATTTCCTGGCTGGAAGGTCGTGATGCGCGCTTGAGTGGCTCGTGTTGTCGCGATGGACTCCCCTCTGCCTTGCGTTGCGTCGCAGATGCGGGAGAATCCGGCGCTCAACCGGCTCGCCGTTGCAGTGGGGGAGAGAAGCAGTGGGGTCCAGTCAAACGATTGACACCCCTGGCGCAGGGAAGCGGTGTCTTGGCAAGCGGGCGCTTGTCACCGGCGCCGCCTCGGGCATCGGTGCGGCGACAGCCCGGCTTCTGGCCGGTGAAGGCGCCAGGGTCATGCTGGCTGATGTTGACGAGGCCGGGGCCGCGCATGTCGCCGGGGCAATCGGCGAGGCGGCCTCTTCGACCTCTCTCGATGTCTGCCGGGCGGATTCCTGGTCGGCTGCGGCTGCAACCACCGTCTCCCGCCTTGGCGGCTGGAATGTGCTGGTGAACTGCGCCGGAATTCTGCGGCGGGGCACAATCGAAACGACCACCCTCGCCGCATGGCATCAGGTGCTCGACGTCAATCTCCGGGGTACATGGCTGGGTGCGCGGGAAGCCGTGCGGCACATGCAGGGTGCCGGTGGTGTCATCGTCAACCTGTCGTCAGTCTCCGGCATCGTCGGCGATCAGGACCTGTGCGCATACAATGCAAGCAAGGGGGGTGTGAGGCTGCTGACCAAGGCGATCGCCAGCCATGCGACACGCCATGGCCTTGGCATCCGTTGCAACTCTGTTCATCCCGGCGTCATCGAAACGCCGATGGTCGCGAACTTCATTGCCGAGTCCGATGATCCGGTGGCCGAGCGCGCCCTGTGGGACAGTTACACGCCAGCGGGCGTGACGGGGCACCCGGATGATGTCGGCCAGCTTATTGTCTTCCTGGTGAGCAACGAGTCCCGGCTTGTCGACGGGGCGGAACTGGTGATCGACGGCGGGGGGACGGTGGAGTGACACAGCGGCTGCGTTACAAGGCGGCACTTGTCACCGGAGCGGCCTCCGGCATCGGACGCCAAAGCGCCATCCGCATGGCCGAGGAAGGAGCGCTGGTGTGTGTCACCGACATCGATGCCGAGGGTCTCGCAGGGACACTCTCGCTGCTCGCCGGGCGCGGTTTCAGTCTCCGCCATGATGTGACCGATGAAGACTCCTGGCGTTCTGCCATGGCCGCGACGCTGGAGCGATTTGGCAAACTGCAGATTCTGGTCAACTGTGCCGGAATTGGCGTCCGGAACGACAACATCGTCGCACTCGACGAGGAGTCATGGGACCGTCTTATGGCCGTCAATCTCCATGGCACGTTCATGGGTTGCCAGCAGGCGATTGCCTGCATGAAACAGGCGGGAGGAGGTTCTCTCATCAACATCTCATCGGTTCTCGGCATCAGGGGTTCGGCCGACGCTCTCTCCTACTGCGCCAGCAAGGGTGCGGTGCGTCTTCTGACGAAGTCGATTGCCGTCCATTGCGGTCGCCAAGGATACAACATCCGCTGCAATGCCATCTGCCCAGGCTACATCGCCACGCCCTTGGCGATCTCGGCAAGGGACGCCCTGGAGGATGAGGAGTTCCGGCGTCTCGTCGACAAGCACGCGCTCGGCCGCATGGGCGTTGCGGACGAAGTTGCCGGCATGGTGGTCTATCTTGCCAGCGACGAATCATCCTTTGTGACGGGAGCGGAGATGGTTGTGGACGGTGGCTACACGGCCGGATGATGACGAGGAACCAGCAGGCAGCTGCCGACGCGTGGGTGACGATCGAGCCCGAAGTGTGGTCCATGTACCGCCGCATCTGGAAGGAACCGGAACTCGGCATGATGGAGTACAACGCCGAAGCATGGCTTTCGGCCTGGCTCGCCGATCATGGCTTCACCGTCGAGCGCGGCGTGTGCGGGCTGCCCACGGCCTTCCGTGCGGTATGGTCATCCGGTGACGGGCCTCGCCTGGGCTTTCTGGCGGAGTACGACGCACTTCCAGGGCAGGGCAACCGTCTCGAACCTCTCAAGGCACCGGACGGCAAGCGGGCAGGCCATGCCTGCGGCCACAACCTGATTGCCGGCAACGGCGCCGGCAGCGCCATCGCCGTGCGTCATGCCATGGAGGAAAGCGGACTCGAAGGCACTGTCGTCTGCCTTGGCACGCCGGCCGAGGAAATCCTCTGGGGTAAGATCGCGATGCTGCGCCATGGCGCCTTCGAGGATATCGACATGCTGTTTGCCAATCATGCCGATTATCAGAACGGCGCCATATCCAGACCCTGCCTTTCCTGCGTGTCGTTCGAGCTCGTGTTCGAGGGCCGAGCGTCCCATGGCGGGGCGCGGCGCTCGGGCAACGCGCTCGACGGTGCGGAACTTTTCGTGCAGTCGATGGAGCGTCTGCGCGCCCACCAGTTCGGCGATGTCGTGATCGGCCACATCCTCAGGTTTGCCGGCTACATGCCGTCGATCACGCCGGACGAGGCACGCCTGTGGGTTACCGTGCGCCACGAGTTCTTCGAGAGAGCCCGGGATGTTGCCCGCCAACTCGTTCCCCTGGCCCGTGACTGCGCCCGGCACACGCACACCGGGGTCGTCGACATGCTGATTTCGGCTTCGCGGGGCTATCTGGCCAACCACACGCTGGGCGAGATCCTGTACCGCCACATGCAGGAGATCGGCCCGCCGGCCTGGGACGACGCAGACACAGCCTACATGCGGTCTCTTGCCGAAGCCTGCAGCCCCGAAGCGGAGTTCGTCTGGGATCGGGACATTGGCCTGCATACAGAAGGCTGTGACCCCTATGGGCAGGACGATGGGGAGGCGAGCTGGTCCATTCCGCTGGCGCGGGCCAACTGGTCATGTCCCCTCGGCGTTCTGCTTCACAACTGGGCGATGACCTCGGCGTCGGGGCACGCCAGCCAGTTCAAGGGTGCGTCCTTTGCCGGCAAGGCGATTGCCATGGCGGCCATCGAGTTGCTGGCCGATCCCGGCATGATCGATGCAGCCAAGCGGGAGCTGACCCGCAGAACCGAAGGATACGTCATCGGCGAGCCGCGCTGCGGCGGGTTCGAGGTGATGACGACCTGTCCTGAGGCCTTCTGGGAGGGCACGTGGTCGGGGTGTGACCGGGTCGAGCCGTGACCTTCATCGTGCCCGATGCGGCGAGAGTGCCGGTCACCGTGGTGACGGGTTTCCTGGGGAGTGGCAAGACCACCCTGCTGCGTAACCTGCTGCTCGCGCCGGAGTTCGCGGACACGGCGGTGATCATCAACGAATTCGGCGAAGTCGGTCTTGATCACATGCTCGTTGAAACAAGCGAGGACAGCGTTCTCCTGCTCGAGAACGGCTGCCTGTGCTGTGGTCTGAGAAGCGATCTCGTTGCCACACTCCTCGATCTCCTCGCGCGGCGTGAAAGAGGCGAGGTGCCGGCCTTTCGCCGGGTTGTCGTCGAAACGTCAGGCTTGGCCGATCCGGTGCCGTTGCTGCAGACCTTCATCGCTGATCCCCTGAGACTCTCCCTCTTCGACCCCGGGGGTGTAGTGACCTGTCTTGATGCCGTGAACGGTTCGGCCTCCGTCGACCGCCACCGCAATGCTGAACGCCAGCTGGCGCTCGCCGATACGATCGTCGTCACCAAGGGTGATCTGGCGCCCTCGGCAGGCGCCATGGATCAGGCGAGGCGCCGTAACGGGCGCGCCCGGATTGTCGAGGCACGGATGGGGAGGGCGGATCCCCGTGACGTGCTGCGCCGGCCGGCGCCCGTGGGCTTCCATTGCCTGCCGCCTGATGACGGCCACGGCTCCATCGTCTCCGTGACGTGGAAGGACATCCGACCGCTGACATGGCGCGAGGTGGAGAGCGCCGTCGGCTCCCTGGTGACTCGCCACGGCGAGCGCCTGCTCAGAATCAAGGGCCTGCTTGACGTCGAAGGCGAGACGGGTCCGGTGGCGATTGACGGTGTACAGCACCTCTTCCACCGGCCGCGGGTGCTGGAAGCATGGCCCGCAGGCATGACGGCACCGGTTCTCATCGCCATCGCGGAACAAACGACGCACCTGGAACTCGAGGACTGGCTCAGGCAGGCGTGCAGCGCGCCCGCTTGAAGCGCACGCCGCGGATCTATCGGGATTCCATCAGGTCCGGCATGTCGTTGCGATGGTCTGACTGTTTCCGGCAGCTCGCAGCCCGGCATTCAGGGCACGGTCATGGCTCCGCTTGCCGGCGAGAACGCGCAAGAACAACGCAAGCCCTGACGTCATGCAGATCGGCCCCGGCGTCTGTGGCACGTTCGAGCGTCGGAACCTGCCGCCGCATGGACAGCGAAAATCGGCGATGGGCACCGCACAACATCGCCTGTCAGCGGCATGATGCGGGCAGCCGTCACCGCCGCCATTGCCTGGCCCAGCGAGACGCTCTGCAGGTCAACCCCGCCGCCGCGCCGGGTCCACGGCAAGGGGAGTGACCATCGATGTTGTGGGCGGCGGCGAGTGGTCTTCCAGATGCTGTCGGATGAGGGCGAGTTCTGTCCGCTCGCCGAAACCCCTTGCGAGGACGAGGCGCTCGACAGCCGCAAGCCAGCGCTCATAGTAGTCGTGGCCATCGGCCGCGCCGCGATGTGCGATCTCGTCTGCAAGCAGTTCCTGGAAGGCGCTCCATTCATAGTGACCGTCTGCGTGCATCGCATTGACAAGGGCGAAGATGCGTGCCTGCCACGGTTCGTCAAAATCCAGGCATTGCAACGCATCATCGGGTCGTTGGGTCATGGCGTGTTCTCCGACTGTCGACCCCCGGCCCTTTTCGTCAAGCCAGGGCAGGAAGCTCTCTCACCTGTTGTTCAAGATACCGGAATGCCTCCAGTCTGCGCAGGGGCGAGAAATCGCCGATCTCCTGTGCGACACGATGGACACAGAGGCCTGTATCTCTCCTGAATCGCTTCAAACGCCGCCCACTGAGACCGCTCGCCTGCCCCAGAAGTGAATGAAGGATCTGCTTGGGGTCCGGCACTCCTTCCACACGGTGCAGATCGGGGATGTCAAGGGGCTGACGTCCCTGAGGATTGCCGGCTCCTCTGCGCAACGCCGTCTCATCGAAGAGCAGCCATGCCTCCTGCATCCGCACCGGAATCACACAGATGGCCACCGGTACGCCCCGCTGGCACTGATCCAGTGCTTCACGGATCTCTTGCGCCCGATGCTCAATGGGCGAGCGTTCGGCATCGCGATGAACGAACAGCAGTTCGCACGGATATAGATCAATACTCATCGTGATGCGATCGCTGAGAGTCCGGGGAGGATTGTGAAGGCGGCGCAAGTCTGCCAGTTGAGGATGCAGGGGAACGCGGCCATAGTGCTGGCGCAGCAGCCACACCAGAACTGGCAGAAGGGTTCTGTCCGAAGCTCCGTCAGCGACAAGCGTAAAGCGAAGGCTCGGCATGCTGCTGACGGATCACGATGTGGCGGCAGGTTCAAGAAGTCGGAGCAGCGGCAGGTCGTCACGGTCGACAACCCGTCGTTGTCTCGGTGCCGTCGGTTCCGGTTCTCTTGGCAAGGCAGGGCTGAGATAGGGCAAAAGTTCCCCTCTGTTTGTCACATCGGTACCTCCGTTATGCTTTGCTCTCCATGTGCCGGAGAGGCATTGGAAGCAGGGCTTTCTGTACAGGCGCTCGCATGTGTCCAGGGCCTCCACTGTTCTGACGAACACGACACTGTCGTCCGGCAACTCCTGAAATACCGCCGGCGCGTGCGTGTTGATGATCACCTGGCGCATCGGATTGTCCGGTCCTGCGGCCTCGAAAGGGTCCACTGCAATATCAAGCAGCAGTTTCAGAATGGCCGGTATCCGGGCCGGGTGGATTCCGTTTTCCGGTTCCTCAAGGCAGATGACGCCATCGCTTTCGGGGTCCATTTCCAATACTGCAAGGGCCAGGAAACGCAGGGTGCCATCCGACAGCGCACGTGCTGGATGGCGCGTTCCGTCGCCGTCCAGGGCAGTCAGCGTCAGAAGTTCCCGTTTCTCGTCGCGCTCGATTCCGATGTCGCGCACATCGTCAATGAGTTCGCTCAATCGCAAGGCAATCTGACTGCAGGTTCGCGACGCGCGCTCCTCCAGCAGGGCGGTTCCTTCTGCCGGTCCCGCCGGGCGGGCAAGGCGGTACACTGTTGCCGCCAGGTGGCGTCCGTCCTTTCCCATGTGTGCCGGAGAGGAGAATTCATCCGGCTGGCGCAGAGCTGATGGTTCCAGCTGCAAGAGTCGCCAAGCCTCCATTTCCCGACGGGCAACCACAACCGTCGGGCTTTCTGCCGCATTGGCCGCCGACAGGACGGTGCGGGGGAGATGCGCTGCAGAGCGGCGCAGCGGACGTCCCCGACTGCCGCCGTCCTGATGCAGTTTGATGACCCGCTGTCCGCCCTCATCTTGCGTCGAGATGAAGTAGTTCGCACGGCGCTCGCCCCGCAAAACCGAACGCCGCCAGTCCCCCGCCCGGTGAGGAAAAAGAAGGTGCCTTGCGGCAGCGCTCCGCGGGATATGAGTCAGTTCTTCCCTGATGATCTCCAGGGACCCCGGTGTCAGAGAGTCCCCGGGTGGTCGGTAGGCAAGTTCGAGAGAGTAACGCAGGAACGTGATGCTTGCCCTGGCCTCCTGGCCCAGATCATCAACCGCCTGAGCCGGGACAATCATCTCGGCAGCGAAGGACATGCGATCGGCGTAACGGTCGCCGGATCTGTGAAAGAGACTGCGCACGTCCAACGTTCGGCTGTCCTGGTCGCGCACCGCGGCTGCCGCTTCCATCAGCGTCCGGCTTGACAGTGCATTGAGAAAACGGATCGCGTCGAACACATTGGATTTTCCCGAACCATTCGGTCCGACCATGCAGGTAAAGGGGCCAAACCGCAGATCAATGTCCACAAGGTTCTTGAATCCGGAAACTTCCAGCCTGGTTAGCATCAGAGCAGTCCGCCGAGCAGGTCACTCTCCTTGGCCATCATCAGTCGGGTTTTCCCGCTCGTCAAACAGGCGATCACGAACGTCGTCGAGAGCGCATCCTTGCGACTTCAGGAGAAGGGCCCCCGCGCCGGCCGGCTCGTTTGATCCCCGGGAAAGGCCTGCGGGCACATTGGCGCGATACTGCCCGCCGCTGTCGCGGAACGAACGGACAATCGGGGATGCGGCACTGACAGGAACGCAGACTCCATCGTAGGCTGGCAGGTCAACGGCAAGCGGGTTCTCTCATGGACGATGTTCTCGAAATCCCTTCACCCGATGGTTCCATACCGGCCTTCCTTGCGCTGCCGCAAGGCGACGGGCCGGCACCGGCGGTCATCATGCTCATGGATGCGCCGGGCATCCGCGAAGAACTCCATCGCTTCGCCAGGCGTGTCGCCTCTGCCGGCTTTGTCTGCGTGCTCCCCGACATGTACTACAGGCTTGGCGCCCTGCGCTTCGATCTTTCCCGTCGCGATGACCGGATGACCGCAGTCATCGGTGCGGCCATGGCCAGTCTCGATCATGAGAGGGTGGCTGCCGACTGCCGCGCCATTCTTGATTGTCTTGATGGCGACGATCGCGTGGCGGCAGGACCGCGAGGCCTTGTCGGCTACTGCATGAGTGGCCAGTACGTGCTGGCGGCCGCGAGCCGGTTCCCGGAGCGGGTTGCGGCGGTCGCAGCGTTTCACGGGGTGCGCATGGTGACCGACGAGCCCGATTCACCGCATCTCGCAGCGGCGGCGATTCGTGCCGAGATGTTCCTGGGATTCGCCTCGGACGATCCCCTGGTCCCCGACAACGTGATTCCCACGTTGCGGGACGCCTTGACCATGCACGCAGTCCCTCATCGCATCGCAATCTTTCCCGGAACACGCCACGGTTACTCCTTCCCCGAACGCGACGCCTACGTCGAGGAGGCTGCGCAAGCATGCTGGGAAGGGATGCTCGATCTCTTCTCGCGACGCCTGCATCCCCGATAGCCAGGGCCGGCGCGAACCATATCAGGATGGCCCACGCTGACGGGCGCACAACGGTAGCTGGCCGTCATGCCGGGATACCAGTCGGAACCGTTCGGGCGAGTGAGAGACAGAGCGGCGTCAGGCTGCGCGCCTCGGCAAGGATTGACGATGCCCTGCGAGCGTCTGGCAAGACCTTCGGTTTCTCGCCTGTCGATGTTCCGGTCCACGCCGATGCTGAAAAGGACTGTTTGGCAACGGCGACGTCGCATCGCTGATCGCGTCCGGTCAGGATGGAGATTCGGCGAAGGGGACAGCCGCTCACAACGGAAGGGCCGCCGCCTGGCGACGGCCCCCCGAAAAATGGCTCCGCGAGCAGGACTCGAACCTGCGACCCAGTGGTTAACAGCCACTTGCTCTACCAACTGAGCTATCGCGGATCAGGCAAGGCGTGATGTTTATGCCAAGTGACCGCGGGGGTCAATGATGACCGCAACCCGATCAGGATCATCCCACGCTGGTTTCCTGACTGCCAGCCGCCACATCGGCCCGAAAGTTCGGAAAATGAATCGTCTTTCGGGCCGGAAAGCCGCTGACAGCACATCGGCTGCAACCAACGATCCCGACACGCGATCCGAGGTGCCAAACGACACGATCACCGTCGCGTGGGAAAATCCTGCCGGCGCGTGCCGCGCTTCGCCTTCGGCTATCTGGAGGGAGGAATCGACAGGGAAGTCTGCCGTGCGGCCAACATCGAATGCCCTGCGCGGGGTTGTTCTGGCGCCCCGGGCCATCGTCGACGAGGCCTTCGAAGCGGATTGTTCCGTACCTTGTTTGGTCGCACCGGGCCTTTTCCCCTTGCGCTGCCCCGCTGGGATGACGGGGCTGATCTGGCCGAATGCACCGGCGCTCATTGCGCGCACTGCCATGGATCATGACCTGTCCGTGTGTCTGAGCAATTTTCTCTGAAACACTCTTATGAGAAGTCCCTTTGTCAAGCGCTCCCAAGCGCTCATGACTGGTTTTGCCACCATGTCCGTCGAGGAAATCGACGTCATCACCGGGAGTTGTCTCTGGTTCGGCTCTCTTGCACCGCGAACCCCGCCATCGAGAACGACATCGTGGACGGGCAGAGGCCGCCGGCGCCCCGGTGTCCATCGTGGCGGTCGATGTTCCCACCCGACGCGAACGCGACCATTGCCAGCGGCCTTTCCGCGCTCTCGCGGTTCGATCGCTCGACACTCACCGGCATCATCGCCCGCCCTGTCTGGAACCTGGCCACGGTGCGCGCCGGTATTCCCCGGCTGCGCACGCTTGGGCCCTTCATGCCGAAAGGCTTGTTCCTGTGGGCAATGGGATGGCACCTGGCAAGCATGGTGGAGGATCGGGTGACTGCGGGAGAGATCGCACGTCTGTGCGAACGCTGGGAGGGTCCCATGATCGTCAAGGAACTCCTCGATCCCGATGATGCCGTGGCCGTCTCCAACCATGGCGGCCGCCAGCTTGACGCGACTCCGGTGGAGATGTTGTCGGCCATCCGCAGGGCCGTTGGCGCCGGTTACCCCCTGTACCCATCTTTAACGTTTTCCACAGCCGAGAGGGTCAATTTGGCATATTTTGCGTCTCGTGGCTCTGACGGTGTTGTGTCAATGTCGTGTGATAACACTATGTTATCCATGTCGCCCGATCCGGGGCGGTGCCCGAACCTCCTTTGTAGTGCCATTTTCTTTGGTCAGCCCCTTGCGCCGCGCCTCCCAAGCCCTACAGTCACCCCATGTTCATCCGCGCCACCAAGACCGGCACCGCAAGGGACGGCTCCGCACGCCTCTCGCAGCGCCTCGTCGAGACCCGCCGCGAGGACGGCAAGGTGCGCCAGATCACCCTGCTCAACCTGGGCCGGCACTTCGCCATCGACAAGGCCGACTGGGCCCTTCTGTGCCAACGCATCGAGGAGTTGATCAAGGGCCGGCCCACGCTCTCCCTGGAGCCTCTCCCTGCGGAGATCGAGGCCGAGGCCCGGCGCATCGCCGGGCGCCTGCTGGAGCGTCAGGGCGGGGAGGCGGACGGGGCAGACTGGGAGACCGTCGATGTCGCGTCCGCCTGCGACATGGACGGCCGCACCATCGGTGTCGAGCATGCCGCATGGCAGGCCCTGGAGATGCTGCGCCTTCCCGCTCTGCTTGACGCGTTGGGCTTCAACCGGCGTCAGCGGTGCTGTGCCCTGGGCTCCATCATCGCCCGCATGGCGCACCCGGGATCGGAGCGCGAGACCAACCGCTGGCTGAGACAGACAAGTGCGGCAGGCGAGATCCTGGGCTTCGACTTCTCCCGTGTCAGCGCCATGGCGCTCTACCGGGCTTCGGACAGGCTTCTTGCCCACCAGGAAGAGATCGAGAACCATCTCTTCGGCAGGGTGGAGAGCTTCTTCGGCCTCAAGCCGACAGTCACGCTCTATGATCTCACCAACACGTTCTATGAGGGCCAGGTCTCAGGCCAGCCCAAGGCCATGCGGGGTCACTCGAAGGAGAGGCGCACGGACGCGCCGCTGTTGACTCTGGGTCTCGTTCTCGACGGATCAGGCTTTGTCCGCCGCTCAAGCGTTCTCGCCGGCAACGTTGCCGAGGCCACGACACTGGAATCCATGCTGGCCTCCCTGGGAGCGCCTCAGGGGGCCGTGGTCATCATGGACCGCGGCATCGCCACGAAGGCCAACCTCGCCTGGCTGCGCCGTGAGGGTTACCGCTATCTCGTCGTCTCCCGCGACACCACACGGGTGTTTGACGCCACGCGGGAGCTCACCACGGTGGTGACGGCGTCCGGCCAGGCGGTGGATGTCGACACCGACGAAGTCGACAGTCAGGAAGAGGACGGCACGCCCTGCAGGGAGGTTCTCCTGCGCTGTCACTCGACGGCACGGGAGGCCAGGGAACGGGGCATCCTCGAGCGCTTCCAGCGGCGCTTCGAGGAGGGCCTGAAGAAGCTCGACGAGGGGCTTTCCAAGCCCAGGACCCGCAAGGCCCTTGACCACATCCAGCGCCGCATCGGACGCCTCGAAAAGGCGAACGCCCGTGTTGCCCGCCATGATGAGATCACCGTCACCCCCGATGACGAGGGAAAGAAGGCCGTTGCCATCTCCTGGGTCCTGAAGCCGACCGAGGGATCCATGATGAGCCACCCGGGCGTCTCCTGCCTGCGCACCAACATCCTCGACCTCGACGCCGAGACCCTGTGGCGCACCTATGTCACCCTCACCGACGTCGAGGCCGTGTTCTGCTCGCTCAAGTCCGAGCTCGGGCTGCGCCCCATCTTCCATCACAAGCAGCGCCGCGCCGACGGCCACCTCTTCATCTCCGTCCTCGCCTACCAGGCCGTGCAGTTCCTGCGCACGCGCATGAAGCGGGCCGGTGCGTCAGACAGCTGGTCCACCATACGCCATGCCCTGAGGCCCCTGCAGCGCACCACCACTACCTTCACCCGCCAGGACGGACACACACTGCACGTGCGCAAGACGGCGCTGCCCGACGACCAGCAGGCTGTCATTTATCACGCCATGGGCATCGCCCCGCCGCCGCGCAACGTCCACAAGACCATCGTGTGAACCGGCCATCACGCCTGAGCCTGCACAGCGGCCACTGAGCCGCACGATCCCACTTGTCGTGCCACTGCGAATCTTACCCCACTGATTCTCAATCGTTTTTTGCACCCAATGTTAAAGATGGGTGTAGACGGCGGTGGCGTGCGCTCGGGGATCGATGTTGCCCGGATGTTCGCCTGCGGCGCCGACTTCGTTCTCATGGACCGGGCCTTTGCCTAGGCGGTTGCGGCAGGGGCGAGACCGGGGTCGACCATGCCGTGCGCATCATCGGATCGGACTTGAGACAGACGATGTGTCAGGCAGGAACATCACGCCTCGATGGTTTGTCCGCCTGCCGCAGGGAGGGCAGATTCCGCGCCCCCGTGACGGTTCAGTTGTCGTGGACGCCGCCTTCGGCTTTGCGGCGCGCAACATAGTCCTCGAGTTCCTCGCGAATCGCCTCCTCGAGAGGCGGTTCCCGGAAATCCGCCAGGAGCTGTTTCCAGATGCCGTTGGCGCGTCTGCTGGCGTCGGGACTTCCGGCCTCGACCCACGTCTCGAAGTTGCGCCAGTCCGACAGCAGCGGCGCGTAGAAGGCGGTCTCGTAACGCTCCAGGGTGTGGGCGGTGCCGAAGAAGTGTCCGCCCGGACCGACATCCTCCATCGCTGCCATGCCAATCTCGGCGTCGTTGACGACAATCGGCTCCATGATCTCGAACATGCTCTGGATCATTTCCGAATCGACGATCATCTTTTCGAAACTGGCCACCAGACCGCCCTCCATCCAGCCTGCACCGTGATGGATGAGGTTGCCATGCGCGAGAAACGCCGCCCACAGGGACATGCCGCTCTCGTAGGCGGCCTGGGCGTCGACCGCGTTGGATGCGCTGACATTGCTGGTTCTGAAGGGGATGTTGTAGCGGCGCGCGAGTTGTCCGCTGGCAAGAGTCGCCCTGACATACTCCGGGGTGCCGAAGGCCGGTGCTCCCGACTTCATGTCAACGTTGCTGGTGAACCCGCCGTAGACTGATGGCGTGCCGGGCCTGACGATCTGGATCAGCGCCAGGGCAGCCAGGGCCTCGGCGTTCTGCTGCACGAGGGCTCCGGCGAGGGTGGAGGGCGCCATGGCACCCTGCAGCGTGAAAGGTGTGATGGCGACAGCCTGGCCGGCGCGCGCCATCTCGATGAGACCCTGGCTCATGGGTTCGTCGAGGCGCAGAGGCGAATTGGTGTTGATGAGCGTGATGAGACCCGGTCGAGCTATCATCTCGTCCATGTCGATACCCCGCGCAATGCGGTTCATCTCGATGCCGTCGCGGCTGCGTTCGGCGCCCAGGGCATAGGTCCGCCACACACGATCGGCCTGGGTGATGAAGGTCAGGTAGCAGTCGAGATGCCTGGTGGGCACCGGAAGATCGATGGGCTCGACGGGATAGCCCGCCAGGAAATGCACGGCGTTGAGACTGCCGGCCACTCTCACAAGGTTGCGGAAGTCATCAAAGGTGCCGGGACGCCGCCCCCTGTCGAGGTCGGAGACGTTCGGCGGGCTCGACACCGCAGTGGTGACGATACGCTTGCCGCCAAGCGTGATGGAACGCTCCGCGACCCGACTGTGCAGGGTGAACTCGGGTGGTGCCGTCGCCATCGCTTCCTCGATGAGCCCGCGGTCGAAGCGCACGCGCAAGATGTCCTCGTCGACCTCGGCGCCTGCCTCGCGATAGAGTTGCCGCGCATCGGCACCCAGAATCTCCATGCCAAGTTGCTCGAGAACGTCCAGCGAAGCGTTGTGCACATGTTCGATCTGGTCTGCCGAGAGAATGTCGAGTGGCGGGAAGGGATTGTGCACCTCGCGCCAGGGAAGCTGGGGGGGAGCTGCCGAACGTGACCTCTCACTGCCCCTGCGGCGAGACCGGGTACGACGTGCCATGAATCGCTCCCTTCAGGGGCAGGTACTCATGTTGCCACTATGGAAGCGGATCTCGGCCTGTGACAAGGAATTCCCGGCAGTGCTTACCTGCCAAGGATCTCGGCCTTGCGGCGTGTGACGAAGGCGTCGAGTTCGGCTGCAATGTCGCCTGCAAGTGAAGGCGCTTGCCAGGACCCGATCAACTCGCGGGCAATGCGCGAGGCGCGTCCGGCTGCGTCGATGGCGCCGGCATCTTCCCAGCTCTCGAAATTCCTCCAGTCCGACACCATCGGTTCATGAAAGGCGGTATCGTAGCGTTCCAGGGTATGGCCGGCACCGAAGAAGTGCCCGCCGGGACCGACCTCCGCCATGGCGGTGATGCCGATCTCCTCGTCGGTCACCGCCACCGGCTCCAGAACCTGGCTGATCATCTCGATGGTATCCGCGTCGATCACCATTTTCTCGAAGCTGGCGACCAGTCCGCCTTCAAGCCATCCGGCTCCGTGCAGCACGATGTTGGCGTGGCTCATGACGGCACTCCAAAGGGATATCTGGCTTTCGTAGGCGGCCTGGGCATCGACCGATGTGGACGCGTTGACGTTGCTCGAGCGGTAGGGAACCCCGTTGAGACGGGCAAGCTGGCCACCGATCATCGTCGCCCGGGAGTACTCTGGTGTGCCGAAGGCGGGGGCGCCGGTTTTCATGTCTACGTTGCTGGTGAATCCGCCATAGACCACCGGAGCCCCCGGGTTGACGAGCTGCACCAGTGTCATGCCGGCAAGGGCCTCGGCATTCTGCTGGGTGACGGCCCCGGCGATACTGGCAGGCGCCATGGCGCCTGCCAGCGTGAAGGGAGTGACGATGACCGGCTGGTTGTGCTCGGCCATGGTCATCATGCCGTCAAGCATCGGCGTGTCGAATCTCAACGGCGAGTTTGCGTTGACCACGGTGACAATGCTTGGTTGCTGCTTCAGTTCCTGGCGCGTCAGGTTTCTGGCGATACAGATGATGGAAAGCGCATCATCGATACGTTCTGCACCGAGCGAGTAGGCGTGCCAGGACCGATCGGTCAGCGTGACAAAGGCGGCGAGGCAGTCGAGATGCCGGGTGGCGGCCGGAAGGTCGGTCGGTTCGACCGGATAGCCACCGAAGAAATGCAGGCAGTTGAGGCCCTGCGCAAGGCGCAGGAAATCACAAAAATCCCTGAAGCTGCCTTCGCGGCGCCCGCGCACGAGGTCGTGAGCGAAAGGCGGGCTGGCAACCGGAGTGAAGGCAATCCGGTTGCCTCCGATGGTGAGCGAGCGGTGCGGGTTGCGTGCATGGAGCGTGAACGTGCGGGGCGCACAGGCCATGGCCTGCGCGATGAGCTGCCGGGGCAGACGCACGCGCGACGTGGCGCGGTCGACGTCGGCCCCTGCATCGTGCAATACCGCACATGCCCGCTCGTGAAGGAACTCGATGCCGATTTCCTCGAGAACGGCAAGGGAGCGGTCCTGGATATGGGCGATTTCGTCCCGGGACACCGCCTCGAGAGGTGCGAAGGGGTTGACCGGATGACGCCACGCCGGCTGTTGACGGGCACCCTTCGTGCGCCGTTCACGGCCTCTTCTTGACGCTCGGGTCATGGATCGCGGCCCCATCTCTGCCGGATGTTCACAGGCCATGCGACGATTGCGGACAAACCGGAACCCTCACTCTGCCAGCGAGCGCATCACGGCCTCGTAGTCCCCGGCGATCCGGTCTTGCATGGCGTGGCGGCCCGCATTGATGACATGACGGCCACGCACGAACACGTCGCGCACGGGATTGTCGTTGCCGGACAAAACGAAGCTGTCGAGAAGCTGGCCGTGCCTGCGGGCGACGAGCGACGGGTGACCGGCGTCGAGCACAATGACGTCCGCCGGGGCGCCGGGCTGCAAGCCGGCGGCCGCCCGTCCGAGCGCCCGGGCGCCTCCTTCAAGGCCCGCCCGCCACAGAGCCTCGCCCGTGTGAGGCAGGTCCCGACTGGTGACCACGCAGCGGCGCCTGCGGCGCAGCCGCTGGACATACTCCAGCCACCGCAGCTCCTCGACCGGGCTTGTCGACACATGGCTGTCGGAACCAATTCCGAAGACACCCCGTCGCTTGAGGTAGGACCCCAGGGGAAACATGCCGTCGCCAAGATTTGCTTCGGTCGTCGGACACAGGCCCGCCACGGCGCCGCTCGCCGCCATCCGGGCGACCTCGCCCGCCGTCACGTGGGTTGCGTGGACGAGGCACCAGCGCCGGTCGACGGGGGCATGTTCAAGGAGCCAGGCCACCGGTCGCATTCCCGACCAGGCGACGCATTCCGAAACCTCGCGTCTCTGTTCGGCGATGTGGATGTGGACAGGCGCACGGTCGTCGATGCAGGCAAGCACCTGCATCAGTCCCGCCCTGCCAACGGCGCGCAGGGAATGGGGAGCGATCCCCAGCGTGACAGCGCTGTCACGGGATCGCTGCAGCGCCTGCAGGAGCCGAAGATAGGCGTCGCTGTCGTTGACGAACCGCCGCTGGCCCGGGTCTGCGGGCGCCTCGCCGAATCCGCCGAAGGTGTAGAGCACCGGCAGGAGTGTCAGCGCGATCCCGGTGCATTGCGCGGCATCGACGAGACGCCAGGCGATCTCGGCGGGATCATCGTAGGGTGTGCCGTCCTGCTGGTGGTGCAGGTAATGGAACTCGCCCACCGCGGTGTAACCGGCCTTGAGCATCTCGAGGTAGAGCTGGGCAGCGATGGCGCCAACCTCACAGGGTCCCAGGCACGCCAGGAAGCGGTACATGGTCTCGCGCCAGCTCCAGAAACTGTCCGCCGTGCCCGCTCCGGCTTTTTCCCCCAGTCCTGCCATGGCCCGCTGGAAGGCATGGCTGTGAAGATTGGCCATTCCCGGCAAGGCCGGACCGCCAAGGCGAATCGAGTCGGGCGGTGCGGGTGTGCCGGTGTGCACGGTCTCGATCATGCCGCTGGAGTCAATGGCGATCAGGACATCATCGGCCCAGCCGTCGTTCAGCATCGCTGACGGCGCGTGAAGAACGGCACGGGACATGTCGATTACTCCACGAGCATCACCGCACAGCAATAGTCGGCCAGGCCGGACATACGCAAGTCTTGTCTCCCGCATGACATCGGGTCAAGGTGTCGTCCATGTGGGATACACTCTGGTTGGACGTTCGCCTTGCCACCATGGAGGAGAGCCGTGGTGCCTATGGCGTGATCGACGATGGTGCGCTCGGTGTCAGCGACGGACACATCGTGTTCTGCGGCGGGCGCGGTGACCTTCCGGATCATGCCGGAGCGCTCGCCCGCGAGGTGTGCCGCCTCGACGGGCGCTGGATGACACCCGGCCTTATCGACTGTCACACCCACCTGGTCTACGGCGGTGACCGGGCCGACGAGTTCGAGGCCCGTCTGCAGGGCGTGTCATACGAGGAGCTTCTCAAGGCAGGGCACGGCATTCTCTCCACGGTCCGTGCGACCCGTGCTGCGGGTTGCGACGCACTGGTCGACGCGGCCCTGCCCCGACTCGACGCATTGCTGGCCGAGGGGGTCACCACGATCGAGATCAAGTCGGGGTACGGTCTCGATTTCGATACCGAGTGCATCATGCTGTCGGCGGCACGGCGTCTTCAGACACTGCGTCCGGTCAGTATCGTGACGACGTTTCTGGGCGCACATGCCCTGCCGCCCGAGTTCGACGACCGACGCCATGATTACGTGGAGTTTGTCTGTGAGACGGTGATGCCACACGTCGCCGCGAGCGGGCTGGCGGATGCCGTCGACGTCTTTTGCGAACACGTTGCCTTCACGGCCACGGAAACGGATCGCATCCTTGCCAGGGCCCGTCATCTCGGTCTGCCGGTCAAGCTTCACGCCGGACAGCTCTCGGAGTGTGGCGCCGTTGAGGTTGCTGCCCGTCACGGCGCCCTGTCGTGCGATCATCTGGAGTATCTCTCGCCCGAGGGCGCACAGGCCATGGCGTGTGCCGGAACCGTTGCCGTGCTTCTTCCCGGTGCGGCCTATGTGCTGCGCGCCGACACCATGCCGCCGGTCGATCTCATGCGCCGTCACAACCTTCCCATGGCCGTCTCGACCGACAGCAATCCAGGCAGTTCCCCGGTGACGTCGCTGCTGCTCATGCTCAACATGGCGGCGACACTCTTTTTGCTGACTCCCGAAGAGGCTCTCGCCGGTGTGACAAGGCAGGCTGCACGGGCGCTTGGTCTTCTGCGAGATCGTGGCACACTCAGTGTCGGCAAACGCGCTGACCTCGCCATCTGGAACATCAACCACCCCAATGTCCTTGCCTATCAGGTGGGATTCAATCCGCTTCACGCCGTCATCCAAGGGCGGTAACGGGGCAACACAGGACCATTTTCTCCGAAACACTCTTATGAGAAGTCTCTTTGTCAAGCGCCGGGGCGAGCGCTCCAGGCACTCATGAGTGGTTTTGTCGGCAGTGAGTGCCGATGACCGCTGCCCGGATGCCCGTGATGCTGTTGAAAGCAGCGACATGCAGCCCGCACCAGCGCACAGACAACACTCTCCCCGAAATGGCCCGTTGAACGCGCTCACATCACCCGCTGCCGGACAAAACGAGTCCTGCGGAGCAGCGCGCAGTTGACAAGATCTCTTAAGTTTATATCAATTGACGGTTTTTTGTCCTGCAAAGGGCCGCCGGATGCCGGTGGTGGGTCACTCTTGCAAGGTCTGCTACACTCCATGGAACTGACAAACGGGAGACAGTCATGACACACCGCAAGGCTCTGGGTGCCATCATGGTCATGTTCAGCCTCGCTGTGGGCGGCCACGTTGAGGCGCAGATGGATACATCGGTCAATATCACTCCTGAGGGCGTGGCAATCGGTGGCTGGGACACCGTTGCCTACTTCACGGAGAGTCGCGCCGTGATGGGATCGGCAGAGTTCTCCCATGACTGGCAGGGAGCAACCTGGCACTTTGCATCGGCGGCCAACCGCGATCTCTTCGCCGGGGACCCCGAGGCCTACGCCCCGCAGTTCGGCGGCTGGTGCGCCTATGCCCTCTCGCAGGGTGAATATGCGGCCGAAGTCGACCCGAAACAGGCCTGGACCGTTCACGAGAACCAGCTGTACCTCAACTGGAACCCCAAGATCCGCAAGCGATGGGTCGACAACGGCATCGAGGGCGGCGTGGCAGAAGGCCGAGAGAACTGGGTCGAGGTCGAACAGCAGATTTTCGATGGAGATGCGGAGTATTCGCGCAAGGGGAATTCGCCGTGGAACGATCTGTGATTGCTGTGTCGTGACAATACCTCGCGTTCTCGTCTTTCAGCACATCGCCATCGAGCACCCCGGCGTGTTCCGCGATTTCCTCGCGGAGGACGGCATTGCGTGGACTGCCGTGGAACTCGATGAGGGCGACGTCATTCCGGATCTCGCGGACTTTGACGTGCTGTGGGTCATGGGTGGACCCATGGATGTCTGGCAGGATGACCTTCACCCCTGGCTTGAGCCTGAAAGACAGGCCATTCGCGAAGCCGTGGCGGTCCGCCGGATGCCGTTCCTGGGGTTCTGTCTGGGTCATCAGCTCCTTGCCCAGGCGCTGGGCGGTGACGTCGGCCCGGCCAGGACGCCGGAAATCGGCATTCTCGAGGTGGAACTTGAACCGGCGGGGCTCGCGAGCCCTCTCATGAGAGGGCTCGCGTCGGTTCATCGCACCTTGCAGTGGCATGGCGCGGAAGTCCGCGGCGTTCCTCCCCAAACGCGGGTGCTGGCGAAATCCGGTGCCTGTGCGACGCAGGCGCTGGGATACGGCGATCATGCCTTCAGCTTCCAGTATCACATCGAGATCACGCCCGAGACAGTCAGCCAGTGGGCCAGGGTGCCGGCCTACAAGCGAGCCCTTGAGGACAGCCTTGGCGCCGGGGCCCTGCCGCGGCTCGAGGCTGAGGCTGCCGCCGCGATGCCGGAATTCAACGCCAGCGCCCGTATCGTCTACGACAACTTCATGAACATGGTCCGCGGCCGCCTGCAGGCTTCCTGATCCAGCCCGTGCGCGGGCACGTCCACAACCTCGGGCAATCGCAGCACGTTGTCCCGCGTGATCCAGCCCGTGCGCAGGCGC
Organism: Alphaproteobacteria bacterium; assembly: GCA_965200495.1. Taxonomy (GTDB): domain Bacteria; phylum Pseudomonadota; class Alphaproteobacteria; order SP197; family SP197; genus SP197. The sequence continues at coordinate 833,955 of CBDAUG010000002.1, read as the reverse complement.
GTCCCATCGCAACAAGACAGCGCACCCTGAAACCGGACGCGTTGCGCTTCACCACATGATCGCGAACCCGGATCGGTCAGGGTCTCGGGCCCGTCGATTCGCCGGCGCCGCGCCAGGCGAGGGCAGCGCCATCATCCTGAAGTGACGCCGGGGGCGGCCATCTCCAGGCAACGCCGTTTCTGCGGCGTGTCTGACGAGACAGACCGCCCGGTGATGAACGGTCCGCCGCGGGGCATCGCTCGTAACGCACAGGAGCGAGCGGGCGTCAGCCTGCAATGGCGCGCAGGCGGGCGATCTGGCGTTCGACCGAGATCCCCTCCTGCGAGGTGATCTCCAGTTTCTTGTCCTGAAAGGTGTCTCCCGGGTGTGTCCGGCGCCACTCCCTGACCGCCCTGTCACGTTCGCGCACCAGATCCTTCACGAGTGGCCGAAAGAGCTGCAGCATGCCGGTGATCCAGCGATTGACGGGCCAGGACGGCCGGGCATGGTCGATCACGAAGTCGTCGACCATGTCGCAAACATCGTCGGCTGCGTACCAGGCTTCTCCCGTGACCCAGCGATTGACGGTGAAGAGGCCGATGGCGAATCCCTTGGAATTCATCGAGATGGCGATGAGATGACTGAGCATGTCATTGCCCGTCGGCCATTGTGCGTCACCGTCGTAATCCACGGGAACGACCCCCTGCTTCATGCCCCTGGTGCGCATGAAGGTGTGAAAGTGGCCGTGTTCTCCGGGTCTCTGTGCCTTGGGGTGGGCATGGTAGTAGTACTGGCTGTGGCTTGTGCGGTCGAAGATGTCGCCCTTGGGATAGTGCCGCCACTGATAGAAGGTGCCGGCGTCACGCAGCAACTCGCCAACGATGTTGTCGTTGGTCTGGCGCAGGACGCGGTGGCATTCGAGAATGTCGTTGCCTGCCTCGATCATCGCCTTGAGTTCGTTGCGCGGGAGATCTTCAAGGCGGGTCCGTTCCGGGGTCATGGCGCGTTCTCCCTGCTGGATGTTATCCGTCCCGCCCAACAAGCCTGAAGCCAATGAGAATGTGTCGAATATCTTCGGGTCGACCATGCCGGTCAGCGGGGCGGCAGATACCGCAACCGCGATCATCCCAGGAGCCGCCCTTGACCCAGTAACGCCCCGGTCGCTGTTGATCGGCGGTCCACTCGAACACCTGCCCGGCTGCATCCATCATTCCGAAGGGGCTCCTGCCTTCCGGAAACGAGCCCACAGGCATGGTCGCAAAGGGACCGAGGTCATGGGTATTGAGCTTTCTGGCGTCCCACTCGTTTCCCCAGGGGAACATCCGCCCGTCCGTGCCGCGTGCGGCCTTTTCCCACTCGAGCGCCGTCGGCAGACGCCACAGGCGACCGGTTTCCCGAGAGAGCCAGCGGGCGTACGCCAGGGCGTCGGCATGGCTCACGAGAACCACCGGATGGTTGAGCCTGTCGGCTGGAGGCACGCCGTCGGTCCAGGCATAGGGTCGTGTGCGAGGATAGGGATGGATCAGTCCGTAGCTGTCCCAGGTCTGCCTGTCGACATCGGGTGCGGGGTGTCCCGTGGCCGCGACAAACCGGGCGTAGTCGGCTTGGGTGACAAGGTTCTTCATGATGAAGAATGTGCTGATCTCGACGACATGACGATCCATGTCATCGTCGTACCAACCCCACTTCCTGGTGCGCGAGTGACCATAGGCCTCTTCGTCAAGACGATAGGCCAGTTCCCTCTCCTCCGGGCCGGAGCCGGCGATGAATGGTCCCCCGTCGATCATGACGACCTCCGGGCGAGGGGCATCGGCTGCCGCGGTGAAGTCATGCTGCGCGAGCGCAAGGAGAGCGACGCAAAGGAGGGTGCGCAATGGACCGGGAGCCTTCCCTGTGACGCCCATAGTGCCCTGCATGCCAGGAGAATGCCACCGCGCAATGTGCTGTTTACGGTTTACCATCCTGTCGGGGTCCGTCTATCATGACCATGTGACTGCGGTGTGCTCCATGAACGCACCCGGTTCAGGACCTGGAAACCGGAGGATCTACGCCCCATGGGCAAACTGAGAAGGAAACTGTTGACGACCACCATGATACCGGCGGTCGTCGGTCTTGGAAGTGTCATGGCATTCGATGCGTCTGCGTGCACCTGCCAGCGCAAGGCGGCTGCCAAGACCTACACCATGGCCCTTGAGAATCCCGAAGCCGTGGCAGATCCCGAGACGGGTCTGGCCGCCGGATGCGGAGGCTGTGGCGGCTGCGGTGGCTGCGGCGGAGGTTGTGGTGGCTGCGGCGGCTGCGGACTGGGCTGCGGAGCCTGCAATCCGTGTGCGTCCGGTTGCGAGGACGATCCGTGCAATCCGTGCGCGGTCTGCGATGATCCCTGCGGTGCCGGTCTTGAGACGGCGACAGGCCTTGCGGCCGGCTGCGGTGGCTGCGGCGGAGGTTGTGGTGGCTGTGGCGGCTGCGGACTGGGCTGCGGAGCCTGCAATCCGTGTGCGTCCGGTTGCGAGGACGATCCGTGCAATCCGTGCGCGGTCTGCGATGATCCCTGCGGTGCCGGTCTTGAGACGGCGACAGGCCTTGCGGCCGGCTGTGGCGGCTGCGGTGGCTGCGGCGGAGGTTGTGGTGGCTGTGGCGGCTGTGGCGGTTGCGGACTGGGCTGCGGAGCCTGCAATCCGTGTGCGTCCGGTTGCGAGGACGATCCGTGCAATCCGTGTGCGGTCTGCGATGATCCCTGCGGTGCCAGTCTTGAGACGGCGACAGGCCTTGCGGCCGGCTGTGGCGGCTGCGGTGGCTGCGGCGGAGGTTGTGGTGGCTGTGGCGGCTGTGGCGGTTGCGGACTGGGCTGCGGAGCCTGCAATCCGTGTGCGTCCGGTTGCGAGGACGATCCGTGCAATCCGTGTGCGGTCTGCGATGATCCCTGCGGCGCCAGTCTTTGGCAGTCCGACGATGCTGACAGGTTTGCCCGGAATATCCTGACTGGCGAGCCGAGCGCTGCCTACGGTGCCGGATTGTTGCCCCAGGGTGATGTGCCGGCTGCGTTTGACGGGAACGTGGAGCACGTTGCCGGCCTGGCCGACGAGGGTATCGGTGCGCTTGGCGTGGGCGCCACGGCTCCAGGCTCCCGGTTTGTTCCGGACGGCACTGTTTTGGACTCCGGCACGTGGCGCTACACGCTGTCAGTGTCCTGATCACGTTATCCCGTGCGTGGTGACGGACCCCATCGTCGTCGCCATGCGCGACGCCATGTCAGGGGCCGGATCGGCATCGCAGCCGGTCCGGCCCTTGCCGCTTTTGTGTTTTTGCTGTCACTGGGCCAGGCCGGAGACGGGACACTGCCCGCCGACGGCGCCTGGACGCTGGTACGCAGCAATGCCCTTCTTGTCGTCGACGTCAGGAAGGAGCGCGAGTGGCGAACCACCGGGGTACCGGAAGGGGCGGTCGCCATCAGCATTGCCGGTCAAGGGGAAGCATCCTTCGTCGACATGGTGCTGGAAGCGGTCGACGGTGACCGATCGCATCCTCTCGCGATGATATGCGCCGCCGGTGTGCGTTCGGCGCGGGCGGTCAATATCCTGCAGCGTCACGGATTTCAGAATGTCTACAACATTGCCGAAGGCATGATGGGTAACGGTCATGGACCAGGCTGGATCGAACGCGGACTGCCGCGCCGGATGGCCCTGCTGTTGGAGCACGACCCCGACATGACGTGGCTGGAGCAGCCGTAGCGGTCCTGGTCGCGCCTGGAACAGGGTCCGCCGCACTCCCACAAGATCGGAGAACATACAGCGGCGCCGGTGGGTGATGTCGCGCAAGTTGGCATGCGCCCCGTTCATCTGCAGATTCGGGTCGATGCGAAGGATGGGCGCCCGGGGGCGAGCCCGAACCCGATGTTCCGGCTTGCGAAAATGGCGATTCCGGGAGTCAGGCGGCGTGGCGCAGGACTTCGTCGCGGGTCTCCTGGAGGCGGTCGAGATCGAAACCGAAGAATTCCGCGGCGTTGGCGCACAGCACCCGGTGGGCCGATTCGGGATCGAGTTCCATGCGGACCCGGTCGATGAAGGGCCGACTCTGCGGCCAGGAACCCTCGTCGTGGGGATAGTCGTTGCCCCACATCAGGATCTTGCTGCCCGTGAACTTCACATTGTCCAAAGCGACAGGATCATCAGTGATGGTGATGGCGCCCTGGCGCAGAAAGTATTCGCTGGGAAGCAGTTCCAGCCTCTTCATGCCGAGATGACGCTGCCGCTGCATCTGATCCATGGCATGAAGAACCCATGCCAGCCAGCCGCATTCGGCTTCCGTGACGACGATCCGCAGATCGGGGTGATTTTCGAGGATGCCGGCGCCCGTCAGTTCGACGATCGGCGCCATGCCCGCAGCCATGCCCAGCACCGTGGAATTGAGCATTTCCGGCCAGTCGCGCTGGTGCTCCACGACCGCTGAGTAGGCAGCAAAGCGGTCCGCATCCATGGCGCCGAGATCGACGAAGTCGGCGTGCAGGGCGAGGTTGCCGCTGAAGACATGGAAGTTGAGCGGAATGCCCGCTTCCTCGGCCAGTGACCACAGGGGTGCGTAATCCGGCATGCGATAGGGCCGCCAGGGAACATTGGCCGGCAGAAAGAGTGTGCAGAATCCGAGTCTGATCGCGCGTTCCGCTTCCTTCATCATCTCGTCGATATCGTCGACGGCGATCATGGCCACCGGCTTGAGACGGTGCTGCCAGGAGCCGAACGTATCGCGCATGAAGTCGTTCCAGGCCCGTGCCCAGGCATGGTGGAACGGGGTGGGTCCCCTGCCGCCGGAGATCGAAAGCCCGATATTGGGGAAGAGAACGGCGGCATCGACGCCTTCAAGCGCCATGTCGCGCAGACGCCTGTCGATGTCCGTGCCTTGCGAAGGGTCGGTGCGAAACTCCTTCATGAGGTCGGTCTCGCCGAGTGATTCGACGGTTGAGTTCCTGAGATCCTCGCCGGCCAGCGTGACCTTGAAATCGCCGTTGACGTCCCTCTCGAGCCGCGGCAACAGATCGCGGTAGTGCTCCGGCAGCCTTTCCCGCATCGCATCGGGCTCACCCACATGGGCATCGGCAGAAATGATCACGTCATGCAGCATGGACATTAGCCTTCGCGGTGCTGTCACCATTCTGACATCTGACCGCCGTCAGGCAAAACACTGTCAGCCCGTTCACCAGGCACTATAGTGCTGGCGGGCAAAGCCGTTGTACGGAGGGGACATGACGAACCGGGGACTGCTGGCCGGGAGGCGGGCTCTCGTGACCGGAGCGGCCAGGGGAATTGGCCTTGCGATCGCCAGGGCCTTCCATGCGGAGGGCGCGCAGGTGGCGTTGAGTGACATCGAGGGAGGGGCTGCCGTGACTGCAGCCGCGGATCTCGGATCACGGGCTCGCGGCTATGCTCTCGATGTCACCGATGCCGGCGCTATCGAGCGGATCTTCAACGAGGCGGCGCAGTGGATGGGAGGGCTCGATCTCGTCGCTGCCAATGCCGGCGTCTCCACCATGAATGCCGTCAAGGACCTCACGGAAGAGGAATGGGACACCAACATGGCCGTCAATGCCAAGGGTGTTTTCCTCACCAACCGCCAAGCCGTCCGACATTTTCTGGCAACGGATACCGCGGGCGTCATCGTCAACACCGCCTCGCTCGCCGCGAAGATTGGTGTGCCCTACCTTGCTCACTACGCCGCCAGCAAGTTTGCCGTCGTCGGTTTCACGCAGTCGCTGGCGCGGGAGGTTTCTGACCGGGGCATCCGTGTCAATGCTGTGTGTCCTGGATATGTCAGGACGTCGATGCAGGAGCGGGAGATCGCGTGGGAAGGCAGGCTGCGCGGCATCACGCCCGAGGCCGTGCGTGACGAGTACATTGCCGCCACGCCACTGGGACGCCTTGAGGAGCCTGACGATGTCGCCTCGATTGCCGTCTTCCTGGCGAGTGATCTGTCCCGGTTCCTGACTGGCGAATCGATCAATGCGAGCGGTGGCGTCCTGATGGACTGAATCACTCCCGGAGACCAGGACATGAAATGGCTTGCGCAGCAATTGGGCAACAGGAAACCGGTGATAGCCATGGCGCATCTTCCGGCTCTGCCGGGATCGCCGTTGCATGATGCCGCAGGCGGCATGACCGCCATCATCGAGCATGTGTCGCGTGACATCGAAGCGCTTCAGGCAGGAGGTGTCGACTGCATCATGTTCGGCAACGAGGGCGACAGGCCCTACCTGCTTGAAGCCTCGCCGGAATCGCTCGCCGCCATGACTGCCGTCGTCGAAGCCGTCAAGGAGTGTGTCGCCGTCCCCTTCGGGGTTGATTACCTGTGGGATCCGGTGGCAACCGTGGCCATTGCTGTCGCCACGCACGCCGCTTTTGCCCGGGAGATCTTTACCGGAGTCTACGATTCCGACATGGGCCTTTGGCAACCGGATGCCGCCCGTGCGCTCAGAATGCGCCACGACCTGGGGCGCGACGACCTGAAACTCCTCTTCAACATCAACGCCGAGTTCGCATCGCCGGTCGGCGCAAGGCCCATCGAATCGCGCGCCGAGAGCGCCGTCTTTTCGTCTCTTGCCGACGCTGTCCTGGTCTCGGGCCCCATGACCGGACAGGCAGTCGATGCTTCCGAACTCTCGCGAGTCAAGGACGCAGTCGGAGAGACGCCGGTTTTTGCCAACACGGGCTGCACGGCGGCGAACATCGCCGGCATCATGGCTGCCGCCGATGGCTGCATCGTTGGAACACATTTCAAGGTGGGGGGTAATACGTGGAATCCGGTCGATCCGGACCGGGTCGCCCGCTTCATGGAGGTTGTTTCAGGGAGCCGCTCCTGATGAGTTTTCTGCTCGGTCTCGATATCGGCACGACGTCTACCATCGGTATCCTGATCGACTGCAGGGGCAGTGTCCTCGCGATCGCCTCACGACCCAGCGAACTTCTGTCGCGTCGGGCAAACTGGGCCGAAGAGGATCCGGACCAGTGGTGGGCCAATGTCTGTGCCATCGTTCCGGAGCTGATCAGCGCCGGCGGCATCCGTGCGGATGACATTGCCGGTGTCGGGGTGACGGGCATGGTTCCCGCCCTCATCCTTCTCGATGACGATGGTCTGGCGATACGCCATTCGATTCAGCAGAACGATGCTCGGGCAATCGACGAGATTGCCGCAATGGCGCGAGACGTCGATGCGGACGTGTTCCTTGCCCGGACCGGTGGCAGCATCAACCAGCAGATCATCGCGCCCAAGCTGCGTTGGCTTGAACGTCATGAGCCCGGCAACCGGGATCGCATGCATGCCATCACCGGTTCCTACAGCTACATCACCAGCAGACTGTGCGGGGTTCTGACCATTGAGCGGAACTGGGCCCTGGAAGCAGGATTCATGGATCTTGCCTCCGGTTCCCTTGATGACGGGCTTCTCGCTCACGCCGGACTGAGGTCAGACAATCTCCCGCCACTTCACGCTTCCCATGACGTTGTCGGTGAGGTGACAGCCGATGCTGCGTACCAGACGGGACTGGCCATCGGCACGCCTGTTGTGGCCGGGTGCGCCGATCACATCGCCTCCGCCTTCGTGGCGGGAGCGTCGCGAGACGGTGATCTGGTCGTCAAGTACGGGGGAGCAGGGGATATCCTGCTGTCGTGCACCAACCCGGTGACCGACCCGCGCATGTTCATCGATTACCACATCGTCCCCGGCCTTCACTTCTCGAATGGCTGCATGGCCGCCAGCGGCAGCGTCCTGAACTGGATTGCCGCCCACCTGGCCAAGGCCGAGGAGAAGCAGGCAGCGCAGGAGGGGCGGTCTGTCCACGCTTTCCTTGACGCCATGGCGGCGGATCTGCCGCCGGGAGCAGGCGGCGTTCTCATGCTTCCCTACTTTCTGGGCGAGAAAACACCCCTCAACGATCCCCATGCGCGTGGCACCCTGACCGGTCTCGGACTGCACCACGGGCTTGCCCATGTCTGGCGTGCAGCCCTTGAATCGGTCGTCTTCGGCTTCCGGCACCATGTGGATGTGTTCGACGACATGGGACTGGAGGTCGCCAGGGTTGTTGCCTGCGACGGCGGTGCGGCCAGCGATGTGTGGGTTCAGATCACGGCCGATGTTCTGGAGCGGCCCATCGAGAGGATGATTGACCACCCGGGATCGGGTCTCGGCGCCGCCTTTGTCGCCGGCATCGGCGTTGGTGTCGTCGACGACTGGGCGGACATCAACGCCTATGTCGGGGCGGACCGTGTCTTCGAACCCAACGGCGAGGCATCATCCGTTTACCGTGAGGCCTATGACCTCTACCGGGAACTCTACGAAAGCCTCAAGGCCCTCTATCCCCGTGTCGGCCGGCTTCCGGCAGCGTGAGACGCCATGGCACGGTTGCAGATGTTCCACTCATGGCCATGCGGAACCTTGTGACGGGGCGGAGAGGCGCCCTTCTGTCGAACATCATGCGTCACCATCTGCTCATGGCTCAGTGACTGCTTTGTGCCTCCACGGTGCATCGGCGTCGCGTATCGTTGTGCGGCAAGGGCCGGGAGAGGTCGACTTCGGTGCTGCACGATGGGCGCATGACGGGCGATAAGGTGGCCGGGCGTTCCGGGTACATCATGAGGAGGATCCCGGACCGGATGCGTTTTCCTTCAGAGAGCTGCCGAGACTTTGGCGAACCGGGGTGCTGGCGTCGCCGTGGAGTATGGCAAGACCAGTGTCGGCCTCAAAGAAGTGAAGCTGCTCCAGGTCGATGTAGAGAGGAATATGGGCGCCGGCAACCGCGTGGAATGATGACCCCTGCCTTACGGAGATTTCCCGTCCGTCGCCAAGATCAGCGACGAGAATGATTTCCGGACCGAGGATTTCGACCGCAACCACGGTGACATCGACCCTGTGATGAATCCCGTCAGCGGACTCCTCAGTGTGGACGTTCTCGGGACGGATGCCAACGACCACCCTCGAGCCGGCATGACGCCTGAGCGGCGCCTGACGATGGCGCGGAATGGGCAGGTTGATCCCTGACAGTCTGACCTCCTCGATACCGTGATGGCCTGTCATCTGCGCCTCGAGAAGATTCATGGGTGGGCTGGCGAGAAATCCGGCAACGAAGGAGTCGGCCGGGCGCCGATAGACTTCGAGGGGTGGTCCGATCTGGATGATCCTGCCTTCCCGCATGATGCAGATACGCTCTCCCATGGTCATGGCCTCGACCTGGTCATGGGTGACATGCACGACGGTCTTGCCAAGCATGCGGTGGATCTTGATGAGCTCCGTGCGCATGGCGGCGCGCAGCTTGGCGTCGAGGTTGGACAGGGGTTCGTCGAGAAGAAAGGCTTCGGGGTCGCGGACCAGGGCCCTGCCCAGGGCCACCCGCTGTTGCTGGCCGCCGCTCAATTCACCGGGACGGCGGTCGAGAAGGTCGTCGATTCCGAGTATGGCCGTGGTGTCGCGGATGCGCTTTTCAATGACGTCCCGCGGCGTCTTGCGGAGTTTCAGGCCAAAGGCAAGGTTGCGTTCAACCGTCATGTGCGGATAGAGCGCATAGTTCTGGAACACCACAGCGAGGTCGCGGTCTGCCGGGTCGACGTCGTTGACGACCTCGCCATTGATCTTGAGTTTGCCCGCGGTCACTTCCTCGAGCCCTGCGATCATCCTGAGCGTGGTTGACTTGCCGCAGCCCGAAGGACCCAGCAGGACCATGAACTCACCTTCGCGGATGTCGAGGTCGATGTTGTCGACCGCGAGAATGCCCTGGCCGTAGACCTTGGTCACACTCTCAAGAACGATGTTGGCCACGCAGAGATCCTCCTACTTCAGCGAGTTCATGTAGCGGTAGAGACAGACCGTCAGGGCCAGGATGATGATCAGGAGGCCGGCCGCCATGGCGCAGGCGCGCCCGATATCGAGGCCGAAGAACGCCGCACGGTAGATGTAGTAGCTGATGAGATCGGTGGCCGTGCCCGGTCCACCCTTGGTCATGATGAAGATGATGTCGAAGGTCTTTATGGCAAAGATCAGCCGCAGCAGGATGGCCACTGCGATCACCGGCCGCATCAGGGGCAGGGTGATGTGCATGAAACAGCTGAAACTCGAAGCGCCGTCCATGCGCGCCGCTTCATAGGGCTCCCGCGGCAATGCCGCGAGCCCGGCGACCAGCAGGATAGCCATGAAGGAGACCTGGTGCCAGATATCGGTCAGCACCACGGTCCAGAAGGCGACATCGGCATCACCGAGCCAGCTTACCGGGGAGATTCCTGCGAGGCCGATGGCGTAGTTGACGATGCCGAGTTCCGAATGAAGCAGCATGCGCCACAGCAGACCAACGACGACGGGATTGATGAGAAGCGGGGCGAGCAGGATGAAGTAGTAGATCGATTGAAAGCGCCGGGTGGCGTGGAGCGACAGGGCGACCGCAAAGCCGATCATGAACTCGATGACGACGGATGCCAGGACGAATTTTGTCGTCACCCACAGCGAGCTTGGCAGATACTCTTCATCCAGTGCCTCCTGATAGTTCTCCAAGCCGACATAGGTGTCGTGGTTGGGTGTGAGGAGCGTGTAGTCGTGGACACTCGTGAACAGGGTGAAGAACAGCGGAAACGTGATGACAAGGAGAAGGACCAGGAGGCCCGGCGCCGTGAGCACAAGCCCGAAGCGCCGGTCCCTCCCGGCAAGCGTCCGTCGGCCAGCCGTGGCCACGGACACGATGCGGTATCTCTCGACCTACTCCTCGATCTTGCCGTCCTTGACGAGCAGGGCGTGCAGCTTTCTTTGGGCCGCAGCCATCGCCTCGGCAACCGGCTTTTCGCCGGTGGCTGCAAGATTGAGTTCCAGGCCTACCTGTTCGACAAACTCCGTGGTGTACGTGAACACCGGGAAGTCCTTGGTTCCGGCAAGGATCTCGCCCAGCACCGGATAGTAGGGCCGGGCGGCCACGACATCGGGATCGGTGAAGATCCGGGCCTGGGTCGGGGCTCCGCCGAGCATGGCCCTTTCCTTGGCCACCGCCGATGATTCGGCCCACTTCATGAAGGTCCATGCGGCTTCCTTGTTCGGGCTGGAATGGGGAATCGCCCAACCCCATCCACCATTCAGGCCGCCACCCGGATTGGGCGTGATGCCGACCTTGCCGGCGACCTCGGAAGACTCAGGGTCCTCGAAACCGGCATAGAGGATGTTGAACGTGACAAAGCTGTAGGCCCTGCCCTGCGCCATCACGTTGAAGGCCTCATCAAAGCAATACGCCTCGGAACCAGCCGGGCTGTAGTTCTCCACAGCCTCCCGGTAGTGCTCCATGGCCCGGATGGCTTCCGGAGAATCGAGCAGCGGATTCCAGTTCTCGTCGTGATAGAGGCCGCCCTGCGAATAGAGGTAGTTGGCCCATTGCATCGAGATGCAGTCGCCTCGCTGGCCCTGGATGACCGTGCCGTAGAAGTCCCGGTTGCCGTCTCCATCGGTGTCGCGAGTGAAAAACTCGACCTGCTTCCAGTATTCGTCCCAGGTCTGCGGCACCCTGAGTTCCATGCCGTAGGCTTCCTCGAAGGCCGCCTGTTCGTCGGCATCGTCAAGCAGGTCCTGGCGATAGATGAGCGCCATGGAGTAGTTGTAGAAAGGCAGCATGTAGAGAACGCCGTCGACCCTGCCCACGAGATCCATGAGCTTCGGCACGTAGACGTCGACATCCACACCGTCACGTTCGACAAGATCGTCAAGCGGCATCAACCAGCCGGCCTTGGTGAATTCGCCGACCCAGTAGAAGTCCACCACGATGAGATCGTAGCTTCCCTGCGGTGCAATGAGCTGCGGCACCAGCTTCGAGTGCATGTCGATGTAGCTGATGGCCTCGATTTCAACATCGATGCCGGTTTCCTCCTCGAACTGAGGCAGCAGCTCCTGGATGTATCGAGTATCTGGCACCGTCTCCATCAGAATTCGGATGGTTTGTGCCTGGGCGGCGCTGGCGGCAAGGGCCAGCGCCGCCATGACAGAAAGCAACAATCTCATGATCCACCTCCACGTGTTGTTGAACAGCCATGACGCCATGAAAATCGGTTCATCGTTTGGCGCCTATTTCAATGCCCCCAGTGACAGGCCCTTGATGAGGTAGCGGCGCAAAAAAGGCAGCAGCACGAAGGCCGGCAGGATGGCGCAGATCGTCGCTGCGGACAGCAACGCGATATCGACCCCCCGGTGGCTCTGGAATGACGACAGGCCGACCGGCAGTGTGTTGGTGTGTGGGCCGCTGAGGATGAGGGCATAGAGGAACTCGTTCCAGCTGAGCAGGAACGCGAGCAGTCCCGCTGCCAGAATTCCTGGGGCCGCCACGGGCAGCGTGATGCGTATCAGCGCCTGGAAGCGCGTGGCGCCATCGCTGCGCGCGGCCTGCTCGAGTGTGGCCATGTCGCTGTCGAAGAAGGCGACAAGGAGCCATGCAAGAAATGGCAGGCTCAGCGTCATGTGCGCCAGGATGAGGCCGGGGAGCGTGTTGATGAGCGATGCCTTGAGGAAAAGCGTGAAGAGCGGCAGAACAAGGATGACCGGTGGCAGCATCTGGCTCGACAGGACGAAGAGGCGCAACGACAGGCCTCCGGCATTGTAGCGGGCAAAGGCGTAGGCCAGTCCCACCGCCAGCGGCAGGGCGAAGAGGGTGGCGCCAAGGGCGACGGCGGCGCTGTTGAGGAAGTACCCGAAAAAGGGATAGCCGGTGAATATCTCGATAAAGTTATCGAGATTCGCCTGACCCCACTCGGGAGGAATCCTGTAGGCAGTTGACTTGTTGGTCAGGGCGACCCGCAGCAGCCACAGAAGGGGAAGCAGGATCACTGCACTGAACACCACAAGGACGCTGTGCGGCAAGAGCCAGGAAAGGAACCTCCAACGTCTCCGGTTCTTCATTGCACCAAGGACAGTCGCGGTCATTCCCTCTTCACCAGCCAGGTGATCACGCAAGCCCCTCCAACAGCACCGGAACACAGGAAGTCTGCGCCATGGCATCGACTTCTTCAACAGCAAATCAGCCGTCAGGGATCACTCTTGCATAGACCAGTCGGGCGGCCGTTCCGTCGCCGAAAGGTGTCAGCAGGGAGGCGGGCAGTCCTCGCGAGTGATCATGCCGACGCAGCGGAATGGCAGGACATGGTGCGGTTGCTGTCCGCCCGGTTTCGCGGTCCGGTCTGTGTCACCGAACATGTTGCATCTGCACGAAGCCCTGCACGTTGCGGCTGCCGCGTCCTGATCAACGGCGCGCAACCGCGGGCCTCGGCGTCTTGTCCGGTCCGCGCGAGTCTCGCGACAAACCGACGATCGTTGCACATGCCAGGCGCCAGGGCCCATCGATGTCCTTGGCGGTATCGCCGAGGCAGCCTGATTCGGCCGATAGGGAAGGATCCGGCATCGTCCATGGCAAGCCCGGCCATGGTCACGTCCTTGTCTGCGAAACGGGCCGTTATCCGTCTGACGGTCAATCCACCGACGGATGGGAGGCAGCGCAGAACTGCAGTGGGGTGTGAACTCCTGGCGCATGTGCCATGCCACTGACGGCGCCATCAAGGGGTCGCCGGACCGGATGATGCCCGCAAGCCGGCGCCTGGCACGACGGAGGCTATGGCCTCATCGATGGTGCGCCCAAGGAGATCGACGATGGTGTGAAGTTCGTCCGTCGTCGCATTGTAGGGCGGTGCAATGATGATCTGGTCGCCCTTGATACCGTCCACGTTGCCGCCGGTCGGATAGACAATGAGGCCGTTGTCGAATCCCGTCTTCATGATCCGGTGGAACATGCGGGCATCGGGGCTGAACGGCTCCGCTGTTTCCCGGTCCTCGACGATCTCGACACCCTGGAAGAAACCCCGGCCGCGGATATCCCCGACATGGGGGTGCTGGCCAAGGCTTTCCTCGAGTCGCGCCCGCAGCAGATCGCCGTTGGCCGCGACCCTGGCCACCAGATCATCACGCTCGATGATCCTCTGCACGGCGACTGCGGCAGCACAGCAGGTGGTATGGGCGGTGAAGGTGTGGCCGGTAATCGGCAACCCGTCCACGGCGTAGATGGGTTCGGCGACACGTCGCGAGAAGACGGCGGCGCCAAGTGGGAGGTAACCGCCGCTCAGCCCCTTGGCGATGGGCATGATGTCGGGTTCGACACCATCGTACCCCAGGGCCCGCCAGGTGCCGCAGCGTCCGACTCCGCACATCACCTCATCGGCGATCATCAGCACACCGGTTCTGTCACAGATCTCGCGGATGCGCCGCGCGTAGCCGTCGGGAGCGGGAACGGCGCCTCCGGCAGCGCCGACGACGGGTTCGAAAATGAAGGCGGCGACGTTTTCCTCTCCCAGCCTTGCGATCTCGTTATCGAGTTCTGCGGCGCAGTACCGGGCGACATCATCGGCATCGACACCGTCCGGTGGCCTGTAGGCGTTCACCGGCGAAAGGCGGCTTGTCTCGATCAGCGATCCCAGGTACGGGCGCTGGCGCTGGTGGAATCCGGAGACGGAAAGCGCTCCAAGCGTGTTGCCGTGCCATGAACGTTCACGACTGATGAAGCGAACCCGTGAGGTGTCGCCCCGGGCCTGGTGATACTGCAGCGCCAGCTTGAGGCAACTCTCGACGGACTCCGAACCGCCGGTCGTAAAGATGACGTGAGCAAGGTCGCCTCCCGCCTGGCGGGTGATGATCTCCGCGAGTTCCTCCGCGGCGTCGCTGCGAAAGTGGAAGCGATAGCCGAATGCGATGTCGTCGAGCTGCTTCTTGATCGCGTCGTTGACCTCGCGGTTGCCGTGACCAATGCTGAAGGCTGCCGGTCCTCCGGACGCATCGATGTAGCGTGTGCCGTCGCTGTCCCAGACGTGAATGCCCTGCCCGGATGCGATCTTCGGGAGCGTCGAGAGGGGATCATGGATCATGTCGGGGTGTCCGCTGGCCTCCGCCGCCGTCGATACAACGGGCGCACATCGCGTTCAAGCGCATCACAGGGCCGCCGAGGGGCGCCACCGGTCTGTCGCCGCCGTCTCCCGTTTCAGGCAAGACCGGTCAGGAAGTCGGCGGACCTGCCTGGAGAGGCGTGATCTCCCGCATCCGGCCTTGACGGTCTGCCGCCCGCGAGCAAGGAAGGTTCAGGGTCTCACTCTTGCCTGTCGCCGGGGCCTCAATGAAGGGTGACACGTTCGCCGTGTCCGCGCGGCCGGGGTGGCCTGACGGCGCGAGCGGCGGGAAGCAGGCGCGCTCCTCCTGTCGGCAGTTCCACGATCATTCCGGCGCTGTTCAGCGCGTGGCCGAACCATGCGAGGTGGTGCATTGCCGCGCGTGTCGCCGCACCCGGCAACCAGCCAGCGAGAATGTCGAAGGCCTCCGGTTGAAGCTCGAACTGCACGTGATTGACCATCTGCAGCATCCAGGCTTCATCGAGTCCGAGACATGGGCAGTGCTCGCAACGCACATCGAGCTCGCGTCTGCCGGCGGCCATGGTGATCCACAGCAGCGTGTCGAAGGCGTGGATGCCCCACGGAGCGACCCCGGCGACATGCAGACCGGTCTTCCAGTTCGGGTGCATCTCGTGGGGTCTGGCGTGGGGCGCGACCCATAGCCTGAGTGTGCTGACGACCAGGGCCTCGGCCGTGGCCAGACGCTCGAGAGACGATTCGGGCGTGTGCATCGGTTTGTGCATCGGTTTGTGGGTCGGCTGCATCATGTCCTCATTCCAGATGATGTAAGTGGTGTGAAGCTGTCTTGTATTGCGAATGCGAATGAGTTGCAATAACGCCGTGTGATCAATTTTGCGGCGGCGCAAGACGCCGGCCGCGCGGCGTTGTTTTCCTGATTGAGCGAGGGCCGCCTTGCGGCTTGTCGGATGCGTTTCACCTGCCATCGACAGGGCAGGTGCCGCTGTTCCGGTCTCCGGCCACAGCCATTGCGGTGCGAGTCGCACCAGGTCCGCCTTGTTCCGGCTGTTTCGAACAGCCTTGGCGATGATGCGGATTCTTCCGGCGCGCTCTCAAGCAACATGACTCTGCGCCATGGCAACGGCGCTGTTTTCCTCTGGCTGATTTTCGTCGATGCGATCAGGCAGACACTCCCTTTGCTGACCGGCAAAGCACCACCGGACAACGGCGGCGGGTAACTCTTGCCTGAAAGGGAGAACGCCCGGCAGTCCCGGAGTTCGATGGCAACGGATTGCTGTCGAGGCGACGTTGCGCCGGGCTCATGAAGGGTGATGGTCGGAGTGGGAGGATTTGAACCTCCGGCCCCTGCCTCCCGAAGACAGTGCTCTACCAGGCTGAGCTACACTCCGCCGACACGGGATCCTTCGCAGCGCCGGCGTTATACCGGCTGCCCCGTCAGCCCGCAACCGAGGGCGCCGTTTCTCAAGCCATCGCTTGCCGGCCGGCCCGAATCCGGACGAACCGGTGAGCTGTGTCGCGGGGCCAGGGTTGTTGCATGGCACGATGCCCTGACGACTGCTGGCACCGGTGATCGGACCATGCATGACCATGCTGCAGCATGCCAACATGTGCCGGGGAGCGATGCACAACGCTCCGCGGGCATCAGCCGGCGCCGCCGGGATCCTGGCAATCAGCAGTGCGCCGTTGCCGCCCTGAAGAACGAGGTCGGTGGCCCTTCCGGCACATCGACAGCCCGCCCGGGCGATGCATCATCGTCAGGCGATGGCGCGGTCCGGCTCAGAACTTCCGGTCAATGCAGAACCCGACGACACCCAGCAACGCATCGCGGTAGACGTTTGCCGAAAGGCCCGCGAGGGCATCGCGGGCCATCATGGCATGGCGCCGTGCCTCATCGAGGGTCGCCTGCAGGGTGTTGTGGCGGGCAAGAAGGGTCATCGCGTGCTCGAGGTCTCCGTCGTGCTGGTTCACCCTGGCGAACGTTCGCTCCCAGAATTGCCGTTCCTCCGGTGTACCGCGATCGAATGCCAGAAGGACCGGCATGGTGATCTTTCCCTCGCGGAAGTCGTCGCCGATCGTCTTGCCGAGGTCGTTCTGCAGTGCCGAGTAGTCGAGAACGTCGTCGACGAGCTGAAAGGCGGTACCGAGAGCAAGACCGTAGTCACGCATGACCTTGCGTGCACTGCCGTCTTCGCCGGCAACCACGGCGCCGATCTCGCTGGCCGTGGCGAAGAGTGTTGCCGTCTTGGCCTGGAGCACCTCGATGCAGGCATCGGGCGAGACGCCAAGGTCATTGGCGATGGCAAGTTGCCGGATTTCGCCCTCGGCGATGACAGCCGAGGCCTCGGTGAGAATGCCGAGGATTTCCAGGGAGCCGTCCATGACCATGAGACGAAAGGCGCGGCTCAGCAGGAAGTCGCCAACGAGGACGGGAGGCTTGTTGCCCCACAGCGCATTGGCGGTTGCCACGCCACGTCTGAGAGTGCTGTTGTCGACCACATCATCGTGCAGCAATGTCGCCGTGTGAATGAACTCGATGCACGCTGCAAGGTCGATGTGGCGGGTGCCGCTGTAGCCGAACATCCGGGCCGTCAGCAGAGTGAGCGAGGGGCGGATACGCTTGCCTCCCGACGACACGAGGTGCCCGGCGATCTTCGGGATCATGGTCACCGGGTTGTCGAGGAGTCCGACAATGACGCGGTCAACGGCCGCGAGGTCGTCTGCAACCGGACGTCTCAGGTCCTCGATGGAATGCCCGACGGAATCGGGGCGGGGGCGTACAACGGACAATGGACGCTCCGGACTGCGGCACGATCGCCGGATGCGGTCCGCCGATAGACGAATCCTATCAGCATGGGGGGCCAGGATAAAGGTGAACATGTCATCGCCCGCCGCGACACGCTATGGTCAGGAGGCATGGCTGGAGAGCGGCGCCGATGAAGGAGATTCTGCGAACCAACGACATGGTGACGCTCTCCTGGGCCAGCGCCGTCCTCAAGGATGCGGACGTTGCCCATCACGTGTTCGATCAGCACACGAGCGCCCTTCAGGGCAGTATTCTTGCCATCGAGAAGCGCCTGCTGGTGGGCGACAGCGATGAAGGTTTCGCCCGTGGCCTGCTGCGCGACGCCGGAATCGATGTCCGGGACGGCTGACGTCGCCGAAACGCTGCTGGGCGGCAGGGTCCGCATGGCCGGCCAGCAGCATGGGCTGAAGACGACAACCGACACCGTCATGCTGGCCGCCGCCGTCCAGGCGCGGCGCGGGGCCCGTGTGCTGGATGCCGGATGCGGTGCGGGTGGCGCGATGATGTGTCTTGCCTGGCGACTGCCGTCGGCCTGCATTGCGGGGCTGGAACGCGATCCCGTTCTCGTCAGCCTGGCGAGGCGCAACAGTACGCTCAACGGCACTGCGACGCGTGTCACGGTTTACCAAGGGGATGTTGCCGTTGCGCTCGACAACGACGAAGAGTTCGACGTCGTCATGACCAATCCGCCACATCTCGATGCGCGGCAGTCGAGGGCTTCGCAGGATCCTCTGCGTGCCGGCGCCATGGTCGAGACGATGCCGCTGGCGGACTGGATCGGCCATTGTCTCAGGCGCCTCGCCCCCAAGGGTTCGATCGTTCTGGTGCACCGGGCAGAGAGACTTGGCGACATCCTGGGCATCCTGACAAGGGCGACAGGTGCCATCGACATCATGCCGCTGTTGCCCCGCAACGACAGGTCACCGGCCAAACGGGTTCTGGTGCGCGCCACAAAGGGATCGGCCCGGCCGCTCAGACTCTTGCCGGGCCTGGTGCTGCACGAAGAGAACGGGAACCACACCGCCCGGGCACGGCGCGTTCTCGATGACGGCGCTGCGCTGGAGTGGTGCTGATCCACAAAAAAGGGGGACCGGGGGTTGCCCCCGGTCCCCGCCGGTTCTGTGTTGAGGACGTCACGGGGATCTAGAGACCCGCCTTGACCTCTTCGAACATGATCTGGATCTGGTCTTCCGGTGTCATGGCGATTTGCAGGAACCCGGTCGAAAGCAGGTCTTCGGGGTTCTTGGACAGACCGCGTGCAGCAAGCTGCTCCGCCGAGACCATGTCATAGGCCTTGACGTTGGAGTGGCCGTATCCGAAGGCGAGGATCTCGAAAGCTCCGGCACCCGGCGAGAGATACGAGTCAATGATCTCGTGCGCCTTCATGATCATCTCATCGCCATGCTCGTCGTTCATCCTCGTGCGCGAGAGGCCGCACACCCAGGTCATCGCACCTTCCTTGGGTTTCATGAAGGCCACCGGGAGGCCCTGACCGCTCAGCGCCGTGATGGAGCTGTTCCAGGTGGCGGCGGCGACCAGTTCGCCCGATGCCAGGCCCTGTTCGACGTCCGTCATGCTGGTGGAGTAGTAGCGCAGGATCGGCAGCTGTTCGCGCAGCAGGTTGGCCACGGTCTCCATGTTGGCGGGGTCCGAGAGATCGTAGGGATTCTCCAGTCCGGCATAGATCGCGGCAACAGCGACACCGTCGATCAGGCTGTCGATCATCGACACACGGCCAGCGTACTTCGGATCCCAGAGAATGCCCCAGGAGTGATTCTCCTCCTCGACATACTCCGGCGCCAGATCGGTACGGAATGTGATCGACGTCTGACCCCAGTCCATCGGTACAAAGACGCGTTCGCCATCGATGATGGAATCGTCAAGGTCTTTCAGAGACGGCAGGATATCGTTCCAGTTGCTGAGCAGACTGGTGTCGATGCCGCCCATCAGGCCCGCATCGTACCACTGGCGAATCTTGTAGGTGCATGGCGCCGTGACGTCGGGCGAGAACCCGGCGCGCATCTTGGCGAAGGCTTCTTCCTCGTCGGCCCAGAACGAGAAGTTCGAGGCGCAGCCGTGCTTGTCGATGTACTGCTGGTGGAAGTTGACCTCGTCGTAACCCGACCATGTGAAGGTCAAGGGCGTATCGCTTCCTCCACAACTCTCCGCCGGGATCTCTTCGATCTGCTGCGCTGACGTCGCGAGCGGCACCATGACGGTGGAGATGCCAAAGGCACTGAGAATGGCGTTGGTCTGTCGGCGGTCGTACTTGCCGCCGCGGATGCCATCGGTGATTCGGTTGATGTCCAACCGGGTCGGATCGAGTTGTGTCATGGATAATGACCTCCCTGTCATCAGTGTGTGGACATGCATGTCACTTGACCGGCAATGTTCCATGATCGCTCAAGCCCTTGCAAGTGAAGATGCCATGAGCGCCAGGACCATTTTATTGTCGGCAGTGAGTGCCCATGAGCGCTGCACGGCTGCCCGTGATGCTGTCGAAAGCAGCGGCATGCGGCCCGCACCAGCACACGGACAACGACATTCTCCCCGCAATGGCCCGTTGAACGCGCTCGCATCACCCGCTGCCGGACAAAAAACGAGCACTGCCATGAGCGCAACGCTGGCCGGGCCGCCCGCGGCGCTCAACTGCCCCTGAGGCGCGCCCTCAAGCCCTCCTCGAGCTTGAGGAGGAAGGCATGCGTGGTGAGCCATGGGTGATCCGGATCGATCAGGAGGGCGAGGTCCTTCGTCATGTGACCCTGCTCGACGGTGGCAACGCAGACGTCCTCCAGGGTCTCGGCAAATCCGGTGACGTCCGGCGTGCCATCGAACTCGCCCCTTGACCTCAGGCCGCGCGTCCAGGCGAAGATCGAGGCGATGGGATTGGTCGAGGTGTCCCGGCCCTGCTGGTGCTGGCGGAAGTGGCGAGTCACCGTGCCGTGGGCCGCCTCGGCTTCCACCGCCGAGCCGTCGGGTGTCATGAGTACCGATGTCATCAGTCCCAGCGAACCGAAGCCCTGCGCCACGGTGTCGGACTGCACGTCGCCGTCGTAGTTCTTGCAGGCCCATACGAAACCGCCGTCCCATTTCAGGGCGGCGGCCACCATGTCGTCGATGAGACGGTGTTCATAGACGATGCCCCGGGACGCAAACCTCTCGGCGAATTCGTTGTCGAAAACCTCCTGGAACAGGTCCTTGAAGCGTCCGTCATAGGCTTTGAGTATGGTGTTCTTGGTCGACAGGTAGACGGGCCAGCCGAGGCTGAGACCATAGTTCATGCAGGCCCGGGCAAATCCGCGTATCGACTCGTCGAGATTGTACATGGCAAGGGCCACGCCGCCCGCCGGGAATTCGTGGACTGTGCGTTCGATGGCCTCGCCGCCGTTGGCGGGGGTGAACGTTACGGTGAGTGTTCCGGCTCCCGGCACCACGAAATCCGTCGCCCGGTACTGGTCACCGAAGGCGTGGCGGCCGATGACGATGGGTTGGGTCCAGCCGGGGACAAGGCGGGGGACATTGGAACAGATGATGGGCTGACGGAAGACCGTGCCGCCGAGGATGTTGCGGATCGTGCCATTGGGCGACAGCCACATCTTCTTCAGCCCGAATTCCCTGACCCGCGCCTCGTCGGGGGTGATGGTGGCGCACTTCACACCGACACCGTACTGCCTGATGGCCTGGGCAGCCTCCACGGTGATGCGATCATCCGTTGCATCCCGTGATTCGATCCCGAGATCGTGGTAAAGAAGTTCGACATCAAGCCAGGGAAGGATCAGCCGGTCCCTGATAAATCCCCAGATGATTCGGGTCATCTCGTCGCCGTCGAGTTCGACCACCGGATTCTTTACCGGAATTCTCTCCATGGCCCTGGCCTCCGTCCCATGCTGCGGTGCAACATAGAGAATTCACATGGCCCGACAACTGCAATGAGCATCTCGCACATCCGGCGTGCCGGTGTTAGTGTTGCCGTCACCGCGGGACCGGAATGTCCGTGACATCTGCCGTGAGGAACGCATCCCTGCCGCCACTGCCCGCTTCCACTCGCGATGAGGGAAGCACCCTTGATCGCCCGGGAATTCCGACATGAAGAAACTCAGCGCCGTGATCGTCGTGCTGGTCGTTGTGATCCTTGTGCTGTGGCTCGTGTTGCGCGGCGATCGTGCCCCCGACGATGCCGTCACCACCGAGCCGGAGTCGCGGACCACCGACTCCGCGACCTCCGTGACGGATGCGGCGCCTGAGGAAGACGGTGCCGCAGTCGCCGGTGATGATGAGACCGTTGATGATGAGACTGTCGGTGATGGGACCGTTGATGATGAGGCCACGGATGCTGTGGACGGTGCGCCTGAGGATGATGGCGCTGCCGTTGCCGCAAATGGGGATGACGACGGGACGATGACCGCCGCAGGCACTGATGATGCCACGATCGCTGATGATGACGATGGTGTGATGGAAGAGGATGCCGGTCCTGACTTCGACGTGGTGAGGGTCGAGGCCTCGGGCGATGCGGTGATAGCTGGCGTGGCTGAGCCCGGAGCCGCCGTTGTCGTGACCTCGGGCGACAACGTGGTCGGTGAGACTGTCGCCGACGATTCGGGTTCCTGGGTGATCGTTACCGAGACCCCCCTGGATCCCGGGGCCCACACACTGAGAGTCGAGTCCGGGAACGGGCATGGCGAGATCATGCAGTCCGATACGGTCGTCGTGGTTGCGGTGCCGCAGGAACCGCTGGAAGGCGAGACCGGCGATGTCCTGACCGTGATGATGAATGACGAGAACAGTGGCGAGGTCGAGGTCATCCAGGGGGCAGATGAAGGGATCGGCATCTCCGGCGGTGGCGCACTGTCTCTCGACAGCATCAGCTACGATGAAGAAGGCAACGTTTCCATGGGCGGCAAGGCGACAGCCGGTGACATGATCGTTGTTTACGTCGATGGCGATGTCGCCGGCGTCGCCGATGTCGCGGATGGAGAGTGGACCATTGCGCTCGAAGAACCGGTTGACGAGGGCACCCATTCCCTGAGGGTCGACGAGGTCAACGAGGCAGGTGACGTGGTCGCCCGGCTCGAAACCCCATTCGTGCGTTCCGTCTTCACCATGCCGGATGCGTCGGACCGGCTGGTGGTGATCCAGCCCGGCAACAACCTCTGGCGCATCGCCCGCCGGACCTACGGCAGCGGTGTTCTCTATACCCTCATCTACGAGGCCAACAGGAATCAGATCGCCGATCCCGATCTCATCTACCCGGGTCAGATCTTTGTCATGCCGCGGGACATGGTGGTGGAGAACTGAAGGCGGCGCGGACGATGGTCGAGACAGCGCGCAGCGTCTACGAACCTGCCGGGCCGGCCAGCGAGGCGCTGTCGTCCTGGTATGTCAGGAATCTCGTGCAGCGCACGATTGACCAGGCCTTCAAGGTGTCGCCGGGCGCCGATGACGAATCACCGCAGACCGGCGGCACTGGAAATCGCCGACACGGCAACGTATAGACACGCCACCGGCACAATGGAGCCATATCCCGATGGCTTGCGAGGATGTCATGACAGCACACTGGACACCGTCAGGCTGGCGCAATTTCCCGGTGCGGCAAATGCCGGACTATCCCGACCCCGGCGCACTGAAGGACGTGGAAAAGCGTCTGCAGGATTGTCCACCCCTGGTGTTCGCCGGCGAGGCCCGTTCACTGAAACAGGCGCTGGCGCGCACGGCGCGGGGCGAGGCCTTTCTGCTGCAGGGTGGCGACTGCGCCGAAAGCTTTGCCGAGTTCCACCCCGACACGATCCGCGACACCTTCAGGGTGCTGCTGCAGATGGCTGTGGTCCTGACGTTCGGAGCGGCGCTGCCCATCGTCAAGGTCGGCCGCATGGCCGGACAGTTCGCCAAGCCGCGTTCGGCATCCGTCGAAACCCAGGGCGATGTCGCACTGCCGAGCTATCGCGGCGACATCATCAACGCCATTCATTTCTCGAGGGATGCCCGCCAGCCCGATCCCCAGCGCATGATGCAGGCCTATCATCAGGCTGCGTCGACCCTCAACCTTCTGCGCGCCTTCGCCCAGGGCGGCTTTGCCGACCTGCAGCGGGTATCGAGCTGGAACAATGACTTTGTCGCGGACAGTCCCCAGGGTCATCGCTATGCCGAGACGGCCGAGCGGATCCAGGAGGCGCTCTCCTTCATGAACGCCTGCGGCCTGACGTCCGAGAATGTGCCACAGATGCGCGAGACCGATTTCTACACGTCGCATGAAGCGCTGCTGCTCCCCTACGAGCAGTCCTTGACGCGCATCGATTCGACCACCGGGGGGTGGTACGACACATCGGCCCACATGCTCTGGGTCGGTGACCGCACGCGCCAGAACGACCATGCCCATGTCGAATTCCTGCGCGGTATCAACAACCCGCTCGGCATCAAGTGCGGACCATCGCTGGAGGCAGATGACCTGTTGCGCCTTCTCGACATCCTCAATCCCGACAACGAGGCCGGCCGCATCACGCTGATCACCCGGATGGGCGCCGGTCAGGCGGCGGACCATCTTCCGCGTCTGATTCGCCAGATCCAGAGCGAGGGCAGGATTGTCGTCTGGTCCTGCGATCCCATGCATGGCAACACGATCAAGGCGGCAAACGGTTACAAGACCCGTCCCTTTGACAGGATCCTGTCGGAAGTGCGCGAGGTATTCGCCGTTCACCGGGCCGAGGGAACCCATGCCGGTGGCGTGCACTTCGAGATGACGGGGCGCGACGTGACGGAGTGTATCGGAGGCGCCCAGGCGATCTCGGATGACGATCTGTCGGACCGCTACCACACCCACTGCGATCCGCGCCTCAACGCCAGCCAGGCCCTTGAACTCGCGTTTCTCATCGCCGAACAGCTCAGAGCTGAGCGTGAACAGATCTTCAGAGCGGTTGCCGCAGAGTGATCGTCTTCACGCTGGTCGCCTGAGGACCTGTCCACCTCAAGGACTGCCGTGATGCCGGCCATGGACCGCGCATGCCCGCCATGGCCGCGCAACGAAGAAGTCAGCCGGTGGACGGACACCTATCTCAACCGCACGAGACGGGCGGTTGCCTCCTTTGGCGACTGCCAGGTGACCTACGCCGTCTTCATGCGCCGGCCGGTGGTGTCGGCCCCCCGTCTG
The DNA here is from genome assembly GCA_965200495.1 of Alphaproteobacteria bacterium. Taxonomy (GTDB): domain Bacteria; phylum Pseudomonadota; class Alphaproteobacteria; order SP197; family SP197; genus SP197. The sequence goes on along the minus strand of CBDAUG010000002.1, from coordinate 809,129 downwards.
ATGGCGGACTGGCTGCGCGCCATCGCCCGTGCACGCGACATCGCGATCTGCATCGACCTGCAGTACGAGGAAGGCCGCTGGATCGGCGCCGGTGAACCCATTGCCTACATAGCGGGCTCCTTCGAGCATCTCGTGGATCTCGAGACCCTGTTTCTGCAGAAACTCGGTCCGGCCTGCGTGGCCGCCTACAACGCCTACACCATGTGTGTCGACATGCCGCACACCGACTTCCTTGCCATGGACGCCCGCCACTGTGCGGGAACGGAGATGGCGGAGATCATGGCCTACGGGGCAGCCGTTGGTTCGATGCGGGCGCGCCGCAAGGTTGGCGCCCGGGGCTTTGTCGGCAATGCGACCGATGCCACGAGCCACCACTTCGGCAACGAGCACGGCTTTGGCACCATGCCCCATTCCCTGATCGGCTATGCCGGCAGCACGGTGGCGGCGGCAGAGATGTTCCACGAGGTTCATCCCGCGCTTCCCATGACCGTTCTGGTTGACTACTTCGGCCGGGAAATCAGCGACTCCCTTGCGGTCTGCCGGCGCTTTCCGGACATGGCGGCGTCCGGTGACCTCGCCTTGCGTATCGATACCGGCGGCGGGCGTTTCGTCGAAGGGCTCGATCCACCCCGCAGCTACGCCGTTCTGGAGCGCAACCGTCCCGACGCAATTCGTGGATACCGTTCAGAAACGGAGCTTCGCTATCTCATCGGCACGGGAGTTTCGGCGGCCGCCGTCTGGCACCTGCGCGAACAGCTCGATGGAGCAGGCTTCCCGAAAGTCAGGATCGTCGCGTCGTCAGGCTTCGGTCCCGCAAAGTGCAAGGTGATGGCCGTTGCCGCTGCACCGGTGGATGTCATCGGCACCGGCAGCTACCTGCCTGAACGATGGAGCGAGACCTACGCTACCGCCGACATCGTGGCCTACAACGGCACGCCGCGGGTCAAGGTGGGGCGTGAATTCCTGTTGCGTCACACGGGCGATCGCCGGGCAGATGACTGATACCCTCAACATCGCTCTCGCCCAGCTCAATCCGGCCGTCGGCGACGTCGATGGCAATGTGGCGAAGGTGCTGGCGGCGCGGCGCGAGGCGGCACACGCCGGGGCCGATCTCATGGTCGCCTCGGAACTCGTGATCGACGGCTATCCGCCCGAGGACCTGGTGCTGCGCCCGGCCTTTCAGGACGATGTTGCAAGAGGGGTGGCCGCCGTCGCCCGCGGGACCGCGGACGGCGGGCCGGCGGTGGTGCTGGGCGCGAGCCATGTCGAGGACGGCAAGCTCTTCAACGCCGCCCACCTGATTGACCGTGGAGCGGTGCGCCACACGCGTCTCAAGCACGACCTGCCGAACTATGGCGTGTTTGACGAAAAACGCGTTTTCTGTCCCGGACCGTTGCCCGGACCTGTGCCGTTCCGCGAGACTCTCCTCGGCATCATGGTCTGCGAGGACATGTGGAGCGGTGAGGTCGCCGAGTGCCTCGAGGAGAACGGCGCCGAGATCATGGTTGTGCTCAACGGTTCGCCCTTTGACGTGGAGAATGTGTCGCGACGCATGAATCAGGCGGTGGCCCGGGTCAGCGAATGCCGCCTGCCTCTCATCTATGTCAACCAGGTCGGGGGGCAGGACGAACTGGTTTTTGATGGTGCCTCCTTCGTCCTCGATGCGTCCTGGGCGCTGCGAACCCAGCTTGCGTCGTGGTCGCCGTCGGTGGTCACGACCACCTGGCGCCGCCTGGAGACAGGGTGGAGCTGCGAGCCGGGGCCGATCGCGCCGGAGCCGGAGCGCCTCGAGTCGATGTACAGGGCGCTTGTCACCGGTCTCGCCGATTATGTGTCCAAGAACGGTTTCGCCGGGGTTCTCATCGGTCTCTCGGGAGGAATCGACTCGGCGCTCTCGGCGGCCATTGCCACCGATGCCCTCGGAGCCGACAGGGTGTGGTGCGTCATGATGCCGTCGCGCTACACGGCCAGGCAGAGTCACGACGATGCGGTGTCCTGCGCCGGGCTTCTCGGGACGCGTCTTGACAGCGTCCCCATCCACGGTGCCGTCGAGGCCCTCGACGGCATGCTGGCGGGCCACTTTGCCGGTCTCGAGCGCAACGAGGCGGAGGAGAACATCCAGGCCCGCAGCAGAGGCATGGTTCTGATGGCGCTCTCCAACAAGTTCGGTCACATGGTGCTTTCGACCGGCAACAAGTCGGAAATGTCGGTCGGCTACGCGACCCTCTACGGCGACATGTGCGGCGGGTTTTCGGTGCTGAAAGATGTCTGCAAGACGGATGTCTATCGCCTTGCACAGTGGCGCTCGGCTCATCCGGGTGACGGCTTCCTGGGGCCGCCAGGGCCTGTCATTCCCGCCTCCATCATGACGAGGGCGCCGACCGCCGAACTGCGGGCGAACCAGAAGGACCAGGACAGCCTGCCGGCCTACGATGTTCTCGACGATGTTCTCAACGGCCTTGTGGAACAGGAGATGACGTTCGACGAGATGGCTGCCGCCGGCCACGACCGCGCCCTTGTCGAAGACGTCTGGGGAATGCTGATGCGGGCAGAATACAAGCGCCGCCAGGCGCCGCCGGGAGTTCGGATCACGCCACGGGCCTTTGGCCGCGACCGCCGCTATCCCGTGACCAACCGATTCCGCAGATGATGCGGATGGTCACGCCCGCCTGGTCCCGGCGGGTTTGCCATCGAGTGTGGCGGCGGCTATTGAACGGCAGACCTGAGGGGTCGGGCTGACGAGGGGAATGGAGCTCTCGTCACAGGGGATCTGCTTCATGACGCTTTCGTTCCACAATACGTTGTCCCGACGCAAGGAGACTCTGGTTCCCGTCAGGGCGGGAAAGGCCGGACTCTATGTGTGCGGGCCAACCGTCTACGATCTCATTCATCTCGGCAATGCCCGGCCCCTTGTGATCTTCGATGTTCTCTTCCGTGTGCTGCGCCACCATTTTGGCGACGCGCATGTGACCTATGTGCGCAACATCACGGACATTGACGACAAGATCAACAAGGCATCTATCGAAAAAGGAATTCGAATCAAGGAGTTCACCGCCGACACCATTGCTGCCTTTCACCGCGATGTCCGCGCCCTTGGATGTCTTGAACCGACAGTCGAACCCCGCGCGACGGATCATGTCGGGGAGATGATCACCCTGATCGGCCAACTCATCGAAAGGGGCCATGCCTACGAGGCTGAAGGCCATGTTCTCTTTGATGTGCCGTCCTGGCCCGACTATGGCCGGCTCTCCGGCAACACGGCCGCGGACATCATTGCCGGAGCCCGTCTTGATGTGGCCCCCTACAAGCGGAGTGATGCCGACTTCGTGCTCTGGAAGCCGTCCGCCGGGGACCTCCCCGGATGGGACAGTCCCTGGGGTTACGGGCGTCCCGGCTGGCACCTCGAGTGCTCTGCCATGAGTGCCTGCCATCTCGGACTGGACTTCGACATTCACGGCGGCGGCCACGATCTGGTCTTTCCTCACCACGAGAACGAGATTGCCCAGACCTGTGCGGCGCATCCTGACGCCGGATTTGCCCGGATCTGGATGCACAACGGTTTCCTGACCGTCGACGACGAGAAGATGGCCAAGTCACGGGGCAACTTTCATACTGTGCATGACCTTCTTCAGGACTGGTCCGGCGAGGCGCTGCGCCTTGCGCTTCTCGGCACCCACTACCGCAAGCCCCTCGGTTTCGGTTTCGATCTCCTCAGGCAGGCCAGATCCCAGATCACGCGCTTCTACCGCGCCCTCGAGGAGGCGGGGGACCCGCCGGCGGCGCCCCCTCCGGACGAGGTGGTCGAAGCGCTTGGCGACGATCTCAACACGCCGCGCGCGCTGGCCGCGATGCATGGTCTCGAGGCCGGCGCGCGTACCGGCGACAGCGGAGCCGGCGGTGCTTTGCGCGGGGCAGGGGCGCTTCTCGGAATTCTCCAGATGCCGGCCGAATCCCGCCTCCAGGGGACGATGCACGATGACGTTGCCGAGGCGATTGCCAGGCGCAACGAGGCCCGCGCAAGAAAGGATTTCGGCGCGGCCGATCGCATACGCGATGAACTCAAGGACAAGGGGATCGAACTCATGGACGGCCCCGGTGGAACGACCTGGAGGCGGATCTGATGGGGGAGCGGGTCTACCTGTTCGACACGACCCTGCGTGACGGCGCCCAGACTCACGGCGTGTCGTTTTCCCTTGCCGACAAGATCGAGATCGCCGAGGCCCTCGATCGCCTCGGCGTCGACTACATCGAGGGCGGGTTCCCCGGAGCCAACCCCGTGGATGACGCTTTCTTTGCCGCGCCGCCGCCATTCGCCCGGGCGCAATTGACCGCCTTTGGCATGACGCGCCGCGCCGGGCGCAGCGCCGCCAACGACCCCGGTCTCAGCGGCGTCATGGCGCCTGGATCGCCCGCGGTCTGCCTGGTCGGCAAGGCCTGGGACTTCCATGTCGACCTGGCCCTTGGAATCAGCCGCGACGAGAGCATCGCCATGATTGCCGAATCCATGGCGCACGTCGTTGCCAGCGGCGCCGAGGCGCTGTTCGATGCGGAGCACTTCTTCGATGGCTACAAGTCTGACAGCGGCTTTGCCCTGGCCTGCATCGAGGCGGCTCTCGATGCAGGGGCGCGCTGGGCGGTGCTGTGCGATACCAACGGCGGAACGCTTCCAGGAGAGGTGGGAGAGATCGTCAGCGCCGTCGCGGCGCGCCTGGGGGGCGGGCGTCTCGGCATCCACGCCCACGATGACGCCGGAAACGCCGTCGCCAATTCCCTGGTGGCGGTGGATGCGGGGGTCCGCCAGGTGCAGGGTACGCTCAACGGCCTGGGAGAGCGCTGCGGCAACGCCAATCTGGTGTCGGTCATTCCGACACTCCTGCTCAAGACCGATTTCGAAACCGGGATCGCCGATGACGACCTCAGGCGCCTGACGCGGGTTTCCCGCATGCTCGACGAGATGCTCAACAGTCCGTCCGATCAACACGCCCCCTATGTCGGCAGCGCGGCCTTTGCCCACAAGGGCGGATTGCATGTCTCGGCGGTGATGAAGGATCCGAGAACGTATGAGCATGTGCCACCGGAACGTGTCGGCAACCGCCGGCACATCGTGGTGTCCGGGCAGTCGGGGCGGTCGAACATCCTGGCTCGCCTGGCCGAGGCCGGCATCAAGGTCGACGCCGACCATCCGCGCCTCGACAGCCTTGTCGACGAGGTCAAGGCCCGGGAGTTCGAAGGTTACTCCTATGACGGCGCCGGTGCGAGCTTCGAACTGCTGGCCCGGCGGATCCTGGGAACGGTTCCCACCTACTTCGAGGTCGAGAGCTTCCGGGTTCTCGTGGAACGGCGCCACAACGCTCTGGGCAAGCTGGTGACCGGTTCGGAAGCAACGATCAAGCTCGTTGTCGGCGGCGAACGCCTGCTTTCGGTGGCCGAGGGCAACGGTCCCGTCGATGCCCTCAACCATGCCCTGGCCAAGGATCTCGGCAAGTATGCCGGCTACCTCGGTGGCTGGCGGCTGGTGGACTACAAAGTGAGGATACTCTCGCCGCAGGCCGGCACGGGAGCGGTCACGCGGGTCGTCATCGACAGCACCGACAACAGCGACAAGCCGTGGAGCACCGTCGGAGTCTCGGCCAACATCATTGATGCCTCGTTCCGCGCGCTGGTCGATTCCATTACCTACAAGCTGTTGCGCGAGAACGCGCCTGCCTGATGGTCCCGCCCGCCATCATTCTGGTGCGCCCCCAGCTCGGCTGGAACATCGGCGCCGCGGCGCGCGCCATGGCGAACTTCGGCCTTGAGGACCTGCGGATCGTGGCGCCGCGCGACGGCTGGCCCAATGCGGATGCCCGCGCCACGGCGACAGGGGCGCAGGACATCCTCGAGCGCGCCGGACTTCACGCCACCACGCGTGACGCCGTCGGCGACCTCCACCGCCTGTGGGCCACCACCGCGCGGCATCGCGACATGGCCAAACCCGTCCACACTCCAGGCGAGGTCGCGCAATCCTGCCGTTCCGGGACTCTGCGCACCGGTATCCTCTTCGGACCCGAGAGTACCGGGCTCGCCAACGACGAGGTGGTGCTTGCCGATGCCCTCGTGCGCATCCCCACGCCTGGCCGGCAGTGGTCGCTCAACCTCGCCCAGGCTGTCCTCGTGCTGGCCTGGGAGTGTTCCGGGCCCACCGCGGCGGCTGCGCCATGTCGCACCGGCGATATACCGGCGACCATGGCGGAGTTTGACGGCTTCTTCGATCAGCTCGTCGGCGCCCTTGATTCATCCGGGTTCCTGAGCAACCGGGAACAGAGACCGGTCACGGTGCGCAACCTGCGCACCATGTTCCAGCGCTCGGGACTGTCCGGACGGGAGGTGCGAACCCTGCGCGGCGTGGTGAGCGCGCTCGCGGGACATTCCGACGGCCGATAGAGCCTGAGCATGGCCCCGGCGCAAGACTTGAAACTGAAACATTCGGCGATGGGGGTGTGACAGTATTGTGCGGGAGCCTTGCCTGGGTCAGGCAGCGCGGCGTTCCCAGAAGTCGTCGAAGCGATGGGGATACGGTTTGACAAGGCCAACGCACTTGATTAAAAGGCGCCGGCACTCCCCCGCAGGAAACGCAACCGAGAGAACTGTGAAGGCCGGATGACCAAGCGCCTGTCGTCGAAGTACAAGATCTGCCGCCGCAACGGCGAGAATCTCTGGGGCAGACCGAAGAAATTTCTGACAAACCGGCTCTATGCACCGGGTGAGCACGGCCAGTCGCGGCGCCGTCGTCCGACCGACTACGGTGTTCAGCTTGCGGCCAAGCAGAAACTCAAGGGCTACTACGGCAACATCACCGAACGCCAGTTCCGGCGCGTCTACGAGGAAGCCTACAGGCACCGCGGCGACACCATCGAGAACATGATCGGCCTTCTCGAGCGCCGGCTCGATATCGTGATCTACCGCATGAAATTCGTGCCGACGGTCTTTTCGGCCCGGCAGTTCGTCAATCACGGCCATGTCCGTGTCAACGGACGCAAGGTCAATATTGCGAGCTACAGGGTGAAACCCGAGGACGTCATCGAGGTCAAGGAAGCCTCCCGCGAACTGCCCCTCGTGCTCGAGGCCGTGGTGTCGGGCGACCGCGAGGTGCCGGAGTATCTCGAAGTCGACATCGACCGCATGCGGGGTGTCTTCCACCGCACCCCGTCCTTCGCCGAGGTCCCCTATCCGGTCAGGATGGAGCCCAATCTCGTGGTGGAGTTCTACTCCAAGGCCTGATCTCCGGGGCAGCACGGGCGCCCCGGTCATCTCCCGTGACCATGTTCCGTGACCCTTGGCGCAGGTTTCCACGCCGGCGTTTTCTGCCCGCATGGCCATCATTCGGCGCTGTGGTGGGCGCCAGGCCATCCGCGTTGCCGATGATCCGCGCCCTGAAAGCGCGCCAGTCGTCCTGCCATGTCGCAACGCCGGCATGTCGCCGCTGCTCTCTTCAGCTTGCGTTGCCGGTCTCCATCGGGTGTCGGTGGCGGTTTAAGAGCGCGGGATTCTGGCGACAGGCTGCGCTTTGAGGGGTGCTCGTCTTTTTTTCCCCATTGTTGGGTCCTGTTGTCGATGAGGGTTCCTGGTGTCGATGTCGCCCGTGTTGCCGGCACTCAGGGCGGGTTCTCCCCGGTGAGCGTCTGGTGATGCCGGTTCTGGCGCGGGGATGATGAGCGCAATCGGCTTCCTGACGCCGCCCGCCGTTGCCGTGGAGACGTTCGACGCTCTCGCTTTGCGGATTCCGCAGTGCCGGGTGTGACGTTCTGAACGTCGACGTTACCGTCGTGCGCGGGCGTGGCGCCGGCGTTCGTGGACATCGAGGTAGCGCTTGCGCAGGCGAATCGATGACGGTGTGACTTCGACAAGTTCGTCATCGTCGATCCAGGCGATCGCCTGTTCGAGGGTCAGGCGCATGGGCGGAGAAAGGTCGAGGGCGTCATCCTTGCCGGCCGCCCGGAAGTTGGTGAGTTGCTTGGATTTGAGCGGATTGACGTCGAGGTCGTTGCCGCGGCTGTGTTCACCGATGATCATGCCCGGATAGACATCTTCGCCCGGGCCGATCATCAGGCGACCCCGGGCCTCCAGGCCGAAGAGGGCATAGCCCGATGCCCTGCCTCGCTCCCGTGACACGAGGACACCCTGGCGGCGTGTCGGCAGCTGTCCGCAGTGCGGTCCGTATGCATGAAAGACGCGGTGCATGACACCGGTTCCCCGGGTCCGCCCGAGGAACTCGCCGTGGTAGCCGATCAGCCCCCGCGACGGGCACCGGAAGACGAGACGCTGCTTGCCGCCGGAAAGCGTTCTCATGTCCCTGAGCTCTCCCCGGCGCCGCGAGAGGGTTTCGACCACGGCGCCGGCATGGTCGGTGTCGACATCCACCACCACGTCCTCGATCGGTTCCTCAAGTGCCCCGTCTTGCGGATTGTTGCGCAGCAGCACGCGCGGCCGGCTGATCGACATCTCGTAGCCTTCCCGGCGCATCTGTTCGATGAGGATGGCCAGCTGGAGCTCGCCGCGTCCCGAAACGTCGAGCGAGTCCTCGCCCGGCGCCGCAGAGACGTCGATGGCGACGTTGCCCTCGGCTTCCCTCAACAGACGGTCGCGAAGCACCCGCGATGTCACCTTGTCTCCCTCGAGGCCCGCCAGGGGCGCATCGTTGATCGAGAAGGTGATGGCGATGGTCGACGGATCGATCGGCGTTGCCGGCAGGGGGCCGCTTGCGCCGGGGCTGATGATCGTGTCGGCGACCGTCGCCACCTCCAGGCCCGCGAGCGAGACGATGTCTCCGGCGTGTGCCTCGCCGAGCGCCACGCTCTCCAGTCCGCGGCGGGCAAGAACCTTGGTGATTCTGGTGGTCTCGACCATGTCGCCGTCACGGGAGAGGGCGTTGACCGTCATGTTGGGGCGCACGCATCCCGAGGCAATGCGGCCGGTGACGATCCTGCCGAGCCAGGGGTCGGCCTCGAGCATCGTGGCCAGCATGCGAAAATCCTCGCAGATGTCGATGACCGGCGGCTGAACGTGGTCGAGAATCGCCCGGAACAACGCGCTCATGTCGTCGGCGTCACGCTGGGGCGTCAACGATGCCCAACCGTCCCGCGCCGAAGCGAAGAGGGTCGGAAAGTCGAGCTGCTCATCGCTGGCGTCGAGGGATGCAAAGAGGTCGAACATTTCCTCTTCGACCTCGCGCGCCCGCTGATCCGGCCGGTCGACCTTGTTGACGACACACATCGGCCGCAGCCCGAGTGCCAACGCCTTGGAGAGCACGAATCTGGTCTGCGGCATCGGGCCTTCCGTGGCGTCCACCAGCACCAGGACGCCATCCACCATGCCGAGGACACGTTCGACCTCGCCTCCGAAATCGGCGTGCCCGGGTGTGTCGACGATGTTGATCGTTGTCCCCTGCCAGACCACCGAAGTGCACTTGGCCAGAATCGTGATGCCGCGCTCACGCTCGAGATCGCCGGAATCAAGCGCTCTCTCGGCAACCCTCTGGTTGTCGCGGAACGTGCCCGACTGGCGGAACAGGACGTCCACCAGCGTTGTCTTTCCGTGATCGACGTGGGCGATGATCGCAACGTTGCGCAGGTTCATCATGAGGGCGACAAGGCTGGAAGAGGGGCGCCCGCAAGAGGGCGCGGCACCATAGCGATGGCGTACCTGGATGCAAGGGACTCCGGGCAATTCCGCCCCGTGCCTCGGTGGCGCCTGACGCCCTTGCAGGGATTGCGCGCGCTCCGGGCGGGGCCATGTTCATCACGCTATCCGACCATGCGTGTCTCGATCGCATCGTCACAGGATCCCAGTCACAGGATCTCAGTCACAGGATCTCAGTGGGTCCGGCTTCGTTGGCCACGTCAACCGTCTCGCGCCGCTCACGGACGCCCCGATGCGCCTGTTCCCTGTCTCTCGGCCATGCCGCCCTGCGAGGCCCGCAGGGACAGACGGGTCGACGACACTGTTATGCAGCGACCTTGCCTGGGTCAGGCAGCGCGTCGTGAGGTCGCGTCCCACCACATGGTGGGACGCGATCCCCTGCCATACACTGTCTGGAGTTGACGGGCGCCGCCAGGGGGGGCATAGTGGCCGTGGTCCGGCGAGTGGGGGAGAACTCGTGTCATGACTGCGACGCGCAGGGATGTTTTGCTGGCGGGCGCGTCTGTCGTCGGGGCGGCGCTGGTCCCCGTCGGCATGGCCCAGGCATCGAACAAGGTCTTCGAGGCGATTGATGTGTTCACCGGCGGCGCGCAGCGCCTGCAAGGGGGCATGGAGATCGATGCGCCGGAGATCTTCGATAATGGCGGCGCTGTGCCGATCCGGGTCGTCGCCGAGGGTGCGCGGCGTATCGCGATCTTCAATGACGGCAACCCGAGTCCCGGCGTTGCGGTGTTTACCTTCGGCAAACTCGTGCAGCCACAAGCCACGACCCGCATCCGTCTGGCCCGCAGCCAGACCGTGTATGCGGTGGCGGAAATGGCGGACGGCACGTTCCGCGAGGCCTCCCAGGCCATCGCGGTAACGGTCGGTGGCTGTTCCTAGAGGAGCGGGCAATGGCGGAACCCAGACCACGCGTGAAGCTGCCACGATCGATCGAGGCGGGGGTCGCTTTCACCGTCAAGACCCGCATCTCCCATCCGATGCATACGGGGGAGCGCCACGACAGCGAGGGCGCGCTCGTCGCCCGCCGGATCATCAACCGCTTCGTGGTGAGATACAACGGAGAGGTGGCGATCTCCGCCGATCTGGAGCCGGCGGTCTCGGCCGATCCCTACATCGAGTTCGAGATGGCCGTACCGGAGTCGGGCGAACTGGAGGTCCAGTGGTTCGACGATGACGGCTCCGTCTACAGCCGCAGCAAGTGGGTTGACGTCTACTAGCGAGGCTTTGCCTCGGACCGGCGAGCAATTCGTTGAGGCTGAATGGACTCCATGCGTTGTTCTCCTGTCCCTGGTGAAAACTTGGCTCAACTGCAAACAATCGGGCCGTTCAGGGAATCCGGGGCCGCTGCGCGATCCCGGTTGGCGGCGCCGAAGGCATGCCTGACTTCAGGCTTGCTCGCGTTGACGCTGTTGCTGGTGTTCGAGGCTGCAGGCGCGTGGAGCAACGATGGTGAGCGCGGCAGGGAAGTCTTCGGTCAGTGCAAGCGCTGCCACCAGGTGGGCAGCGACGCAAAGCACCGGATCGGCCCGCACCTCAACGATGTCTTTGGCCGCGTCGCCGGCTCGCACCCGGACTTTCGCTACTCCCGGGCGATGAGGGAGGCCGGCGTCGGCGGCCTGGTCTGGGACCATGCGAAACTCGATGCGTTCCTTGCCGATCCGCGTGCGCTCGTGCCACGCTCGCGCATGAGCTTCGACGGCATCGAAGATATCGACGACAGGGCTGCGCTCATCGCGTGGCTGCAGGGCTACTCCGGCAACGCCGCCGATTTGCCGCCAGCAGAACCGACGGCGGTCCCTGAGGACTATGGCCTCGATGCCGGGATCCTTGCCGTGGCGGGCGACCCGGAGTACGGCGCCTATCTGGCGGGCGAGTGCATCACCTGCCACCGCACCGACGGTGCCGACAAGGGCATCCCCTCGATTGTGGGATGGCCGGTCGATGACTTCGTGATAGCCTTGCATGCCTACAAGCGGGGAACGAGAGTGAATCCCGTCATGCAGATGGTGGCCGGGCGCTTGTCGAGCGAGGAGATCGCCGCCCTCGCCGCACATTTCAACGAGGCGGAAGGCAATCATTGAACCAGGGGAGACGAGAATGATGCGCAAACAGAACGAAAAGAACGGCCTCAGTCGCCGTGGATTCCTTGCATCCGCGGCCGCAGCGACAGCAACGGCATCGGTGCTGTCGGCGCCGGCGGTGCTCGCCAGCGGCCGCCCGCGCGTCGTGGTCGTGGGCGGTGGTGCGGGCGGTGCGACGGCCGCACGCTACATCGCCAGGGATGCTGAGGGTGCGTTGGACGTGACGCTCGTCGAACCGAGCCGTGCCTACTACACCTGCTTCTTCTCCAATCTCTATATCGGCGGCTTTCGCGATTGGGCGTCGATCGGGCACGGCTACGGTGCGCTGGCGGCCAATCACGGCGTCAACATCGTGCACGACTGGGCGGTCTCCGTGGATCGCGACGCGCGCAACGTCGGACTCGCCGGCGGGGGCAGCCTCGCATACGACCGCCTCATCCTGTCGCCCGGCATCGATTTCCGGGAGGGTGCGGTTCCCGGCTGGGACCTGTCGCAGCAGAATCGCATGCCGCACGCCTACAAGGCGGGTTCGCAAACCCAGCTTCTCAAGGAACAGATCGAGGCCATGCCGCAAGGCGGTACCTATTGCATGGTGGCGCCCCCCAATCCGTTCCGCTGCCCGCCGGGGCCCTATGAGCGAATCTCGATGGTGGCCCATGTGCTGAGCCAGGCCAATCCGACGGCGAAGATCATCATCGTCGATCCCAAGGAGAAATTCTCCAAGCAGGGACTGTTCGAAGAGGGCTGGCAGCGCTACTACCCCGGCATGATTGAGCGCATCGGCCCGGACTTCGGCGGTGACGTGGTCGAGGTCAGGCCCGACGCCATGGAGGTCGTGGTGGACGGCGAGATCATGAGGGTGGACGTGTGCAACGTCATCCCGGCGCAGCAGGCGGGTCGTATTGCGGCGGTGGCGGACATCACCGACGACTCCGGCTGGGCGCCGGTCGTGCCGCACACCATGCAAAGCAGGGCCGACGAGAACATCCACGTGCTCGGCGATGCCGCGCTGCAGGGCGACATGCCGAAGTCGGGCTTCTCGGCCAACAGTCAGGCGAAGGCCTGCGCCATGGCGGTGCGCGGGGCGCTCACCGGATCCGCAGTGTTCTCACCGCGCTTCTCCAACACGTGCTGGTCACTGATCGCCACCGGCGACGGTGTCAAGGTTGGCGCTTCCTATGAAGCGACCGACGAGAAAATCGCCAAGACCGACGGCTTCATTTCCCAGCCCGGGGAAAGTGCGGAACTGCGCAAGGCGACCTACGAGGAGTCGCTCGGCTGGTACGACGGCATCACCGCCGACATGTTCAGCTGAGCCTGTCGGCTGCGAGGCGCGCGCCCACGGTTCTCGCAGAAACCACCATGGCCGTCAGCGCAAGCAGGGCGGCAACGCTGCCCGTCGAGACGCCGGAAACACCGGCGCCGACGGTGCAGCCGCCCGCCAGGACGCCACCGGTGCCCATCATCACGGCTCCGGCAATGTAGCGCCCGGTCTGCCGTGGCCCTTCCAGGCTCCGCCACTGGAAATCACCTGCCGCCAGCGCCGCGGCCAGGCTGCCGAGAAGGACGCCCGCCACAAGGCCGGTGCCGAAGCCTGCCGGTATCGAGGTTGCCGCCACGGTCCACAACAGCGTGTCGGCCATCGGCCCCGTGAAGCCCATGGACTGCACGGGGATCGGGTCGAAATCATCCAGCAGCACAAAGCCCGTGACAATCCAGCCCAGCGGCGCCAGCAGCCCGATGGCGCCTCCCATGGCCAGATGGGAGACCTTTGCGCGCGACAGGAGCGCGCAGACGAACGCCGTGCCGGCGACAAGGAGTGGCCAGATCTCGCCACCGGGCCAGGCCGCGAGAGCCACCCCCTCGCCGCCGGAAAGGGTGGCGTCGGCGAGTACCTCACGGATCGGCGCCAGTGCGCCCTTCATCACCGCGTGAGCGGTGATGGCGAAGATGATGAGGACAAGCAGGGCGCGCAGATTGCCGGTGCCGACCAGCACCGTGAGCCGTGAGGCGCAGCCGCCTGTCAGCACCATGCCGGCCCCGAAGAGGGCGCCCCCCAGCAACACGGACGCGACCGGCAGGTCGGATGAGAGAAATCGGTGGCCCTCGAAGGAGATGAGGTCAAGGGTGACCGCGAGGCGGGTGCCGGCAATCGCACATGCCAGCGCCATCAGCCAGGTGCCCAGCGCCGGCCGGCAGTCGCGCCAGGGACCCACGAGGCTGCGGCGCAGGCAGAAGGCGCTGCGCTGTGCCAGCACACCGTAGACGCAGCCCAGCACCAGGCCCAGCACAAGAGAGGCCGTGAGCGGCGTCAGGCCCTCGAATCCAAGCTCTTCGAACAGTGGCGCCTCCTCCTGTGGGCGACGTTCAGGTCAATCGGTCGACAAAGCAAGGCGGTCGACAAAGCAAGGCGCCGCACTCCGGCCCCGCATCGCCGACAGGCCAGGCCGGGCATGGACCGCCGCACCATGACCGCCGGCCATGGCGCTCATCGCCCGATCAACCGGGTCGCCGACGACAGCGTTGCATGGGACGACATGGTTGCCGGTTTCGCATGCGCGACACCCTGCGGCGCTTCGGTCAGTGAACTCCGCATGCATGACAATGGCGAGATCCCGGTGAATGAGACTGGGCCAGGGAACCCGGCGGGAGAACGCGCCGGCCATCAACACGGGCCGGGGGCGGGGAGGGACGCGACCGTCTCCCGTGCGTTGGGAGAAGGATCCCGCCGCGCCAGCCGATCTCGTCGGGGGTGCGCACCTTGGCATGCCGGGCCGCGTTGTCACCCGCCTCGGCGAAGGTCATCAGACGGGGTCGGTCTCGATTCCCGATTCGGCAAGGTGGCTCTGCAGTTCGCCGCTGACGTACATCTCCTTCATGATGTCGCAACCGCCCACGAACTCGCCCTTGACGTAGAGTTGCGGAATGGTCGGCCAGTCGCTGTAGGCCTTGATTCCCTCGCGGATCTCCGGTTCCTCGAGGACGTTGATCCCCTTGAAGCGCACGCCGAGGTGCGAAAGGATCTGGACGGATGCCGCAGAAAAACCGCACATCGGGAACACCGGTGTTCCCTTCATGAAGAGAACGACGTCATTCCCGGAGAGTTCCTGGTCGATCTGCTGTTTCGTGTTTTCGTTCAGTGTCATGGTGTCCGTCTCCTTCGAAGCGTCGTCTTTGCACCGTGCCCGGCGTTTACCTTACGGCAAGCCGCGTGGCCAACGCCACTAGTCCGGCGTGCGCGTGGTGAGCGCCAGGGCATGCAGCTCACCTCCCATCTTTCCCTTGAGTGCGCGGTAGACCAGCTGATGCTGTTGCACCCGTGTCTTTCCGGCAAAGGCAGCGCTGACGACGGTGGCGGCATAGTGGTCGCCGTCGCCACGCAGATCCTCGATCTCGATCGCCGCATCGGGGAAGGCCTCGCGAATGAGGTGTTCGATTTCGGCAGCGCTCATCGCCATCAGGCTGTCTCCCCCGCGCCGGCCATGGTGTCCGGCAACCAGCGCTCGTTGACCGTTCGGACACTCTCGATCGATATGGGCTGGCCGCCATCGACTGTCAACACGTCCCCGCCCGTGCGCCCCAACAGCGTGCATGTGACGCCGGCATCGCGAGCCGCCGCGTCGACCGCGGCCCCGTGAGACGCCGAGGAGACAACAAAGCGCCCCTGATCCTCGCCGAACCAGAAGGCGTGCGCGGCAACGCACGCGTCGGGCCGCCGTACCGAGAATCCGATGCCGCAAGCCAGGGCCATCTCGGCGAGGGCGACGAGAAGACCGCCGTCCGAGACATCGTGGCACGAAGTGATGCCGAGATCCTGGATGAGGCCCAGAACGAACGCGCCGGTGCGCCGTTCGATGTCGAGGTCGACAGGCGGTGGGGGGCCGTCCTCCACACCGGTGATCTCGCGCAGCCACAGACTGGCGCCAAGATGGCCCGCCGTGGCGCCGATGAGATGGATGGTTTCTTCCGCGCCGCCGAAGGCGATCGAGGCCATGCAGTCGAGATCATCAATGAGGCCGATGGCGCCGATGGTCGGTGCCGGCTGGACGGCTTCGCCGCGGGTCTCGTTGTAGAACGACACGTTGCCGGAGACGACCGGCATGGCGAGCGTCCGGCTGGCCTCGGCAATGCCGTTGACCGCGCCGACGAAGGTTCCCATGACGGCCGGAGATTCCGGATTTCCGAAATTGAGGCAATCGGTCACGGCAAGAGGCCTGGCGCCGACGGCGACAAGGTTGCGCCACGCCTCGGCCACCGCCTGGCGACCGCCGACCGCCGGATCGGCGTCACAGTAGCGGGGTGTGGCATCGACAGTCATGGCAAGGCCCCGGTCACCGGGGAGTTCGACAACGGCACAATCACCGCCGGGCGGGGCGACGGTCCGGCCCATCACCAGATGATCGTACTGTTCCCAGATCCAGCGTTTCGATGCGAGGTCGGGGCATCCTGCAAGGGTGATGAGCGCCGCCTCGACACTCACCGGCGAAGCGGGGACGCCGACCCCGGCGCGCGGCTCGGGAAGGGTCCAGGGACGCTGATAGACGGGTGCGGCGTGTGCGAGGGGGCCGATCGCGATATCGGCCTCGACGCGCCCGTTCATGCTGACCACGAGGCGTTCGCTTGTCGTGATGCGACCGATCGCCACACAGTCGAGATCCCATTTTTCGAAAACCCCCCGGGCATGCTCAAGAGCGTGCTCGTGGAGCACCATCAGCATGCGCTCCTGGCTTTCCGAGAGCATCAGCTCGTAGGCCGTCATGCCGGTCTCGCGCTGTGGCACGGCGTCGAGATCGAGGTCGATACCCACCCCGCCCCGGGCCGCCATCTCCACGGCGGACGACGTCAGTCCGGCGGCTCCCATGTCCTGGATGGCGATGATCGAATCGGACGCCATCAGTTCGAGGCATGCCTCGAGAAGGAGTTTTTCGGTGAAAGGATCGCCGACCTGCACGGTCGGTCTCTTCGCTTCGGTCTCACCGTCGAACCCGGTCGACGCCATGCTGGCGCCGTGGATGCCGTCGCGGCCGGTCCTGGATCCGACATAGATGACGGGCGCGCCGGGCCTGCCGGCCGCGGCATAGAAAATGCGGTCCGCCGGAGCGATACCGACGCACATCGCGTTGACGAGATTGTTGCCGTTGCAGCTGGCATGGAAGGTTGTCTGACCGCCCACCGTGGGCACACCGGTGCAGTTGCCGTAGCTGCCGATACCGCCCACCACGCCCGACACGAGGTGGCGTGTGCGCGGATGCGTAGGACTGCCGAAGCGCAGCACGTCGAGAAGGGCAACCGGCCGTGCACCCATGGTGAAGACATCGCGCATGATACCGCCGACACCGGTCGCCGCGCCCTGGAAGGGTTCGATGAAGCTCGGGTGATTGTGGCTTTCCATCTTGAAGACGGCGGCGAGTCCATCACCGATGTCGACGACACCGGCGTTTTCGCCGGGCCCGCAGATGACCCACGGCGCGTCCCATGCGAGAGCCTTCAGCCAGTGCCGGCTCGACTTGTAGGAACAGTGCTCGCTCCACATGGCCGAGAAGATGCCGAGTTCCGTCAGATTGGGCTCGCGTCCCATGTGGTCCAGGATCTGCGCGTATTCGTCCGCGGTGAAGCCGTGGCGGGCTGCCCTGTCGGAAAGAGGCGCAGTCATGACAGGCTGTCGACAATGCCCCGGAAGAGGGGGAGAGCGTCCCGGTTCTGCTGGCGCGCTCCGGTGGCATCCTCGGGGTGCGGCATCATGCCCAGGACATTGCCGGTCTCGTTGATGATGCCGGCGATGTCGCCGGTGCTGCCGTTGGGATTGCCGGCGCCGCGCTCATCCGGGACATAGCGGAAGACGACACGGTCCTCGTCCTCGAGTCTGCGGACGAGGTCGCCATCGGCAAAGTAGTTGCCGTCTGCGTGGGCCACGGGAACCCGGATAATGTCACCCACGTCGAGGTGTCCGCTCAGGCGGCAGCGCCTTTCGAGGCGCAGGTGAACGGTACGGCACACGAACCGCAGTCCGGCATTCTTCAGGAGGGCGCCGGGGAGGAGTCCCGCCTCGATGAGAATCTGGAAGCCGTTGCACACGCCGAAAACCGGAACGCCTCGTGCGGCGCTCCGGGCGATGGCCGCCATGACGGGTGCGCGCGCCGCCATGGCGCCGCAGCGCAGATAGTCGCCATGGGAAAAGCCTCCCGGGAGCACCACGAGATCAGCCCCGGGAAGCTCCCGGTCGCGATGCCGCGTGATGACCACCTCGGCACCGGCGCGGCGCAGCGCATCAGCCATGTCGGTTTCGCGGTTGGTGCCGGGAAACAGGACGAGAACGGCCTTCACCGGTCCGCTCCCGCACCAGGCTGGCCGGGCGGCGCCATGATCGGATCAGACGAACTCAATCGCGTAGTCTTCGATCACCGTGTTGACGAGCAGCTGCCGGCACATGCTGTCCACCCGCTCCCTGGCGCCCGCCTCGTCGGCGCCCGCGAGCTCGAGATCAATGACCTTGCCCTGACGGGCGCCCCTGACGCCGGCGAAGCCGAGGCCCTCCAGGGCGCGGTGGATGGCCTTGCCCTGGGGGTCGAGAACACCGTCCTTGAGGGTGACGTGCACGCGGGCCTTCAACATTCCGGAGCCCCGGCCAGATTGTTGAGTTCGGAGAGAATTCCAAGGCGCGTCGCGACCTCGCGGTAGCCCTCGACGACATTGTCGAGATCGCGGGCAAAGCGGTCCTTGTCCATCGGTTCGTTGGTGCGCGCATCCCACAGGCGGCAGCGGTCCGGGCTGATCTCGTCGGCCACCACGAGGCGCATGTCGTCCTCGTGGTAGAGGCGTCCGAAGGCGAGGCTGAAATCGACAAGGCGGATACCGACGCCGGTGAAGAGCCCGGTCATGAAGTCGTTGACCCGCATGGAGAGGTGCACCATGTCGTCGATGTCGTGGGTGGAGGCCCAGCCGAAGGCCGTCATGTGCTCCTCGCTCACCAGGGGATCGGCAATGTCCTCCGAGCGAAGGTAGAACTCGATAATGGAACGCGGCAGCGCGGCGCCTTCCGTGAGAGAGAACTTTTCGGCGAATTCTCCGGCGGCAATGTTGCGCACCATCACCTCGACGGGCAACACCTCGACCTCGTGGATGAGCTGCTCCCTCATGTTGAGGCGTCGCACGAAGTTGGTCGGCACGCGGATTTCCGTCAGGCGGGTCATCAGGTATTCGCTGATGCGGTTGTTGATGACGCCCTTGCCGTCGATCACACCGCCTTTCCTGGATCGCCGGACCCAGGCGGCATCCTTGAAGTGCTGGACAAGAAGGCCCGGGCCGGGGCCTTCGAAGAGGTCCTTTTCCCTGCCTTCGTAAACACACCTGCGACGAGCCATGCGCTGGTTCCCGTACCTGATGTGTGCTGCGACGAACCGGTCGCCACCCTAGCGATGCTCCGCCTTCAACACAATGGACTGTGTCCACAGGAGGAACCGTGTTCAAGCGGGTTGGAAGGGCCAGGCATCCACGTCGTCGGCGCCCCGGAGCTCGTGGCCTGGCCCATCTTAACGTTTTCCACAGCCGAGAGGACCAACGGGGCAGATTTTGCGTCTCGTGGCCCTGACGATGTTTTGTAAAGAGTATTCAATAACAATGTGTTGGCGTCTTTGCCCGATCCGGGACGGCGTCCAGATCGCCGTTGTCGTGCCATTTTTTGCGTGGACGTCCTCGCAGGGCTGGTCGATGCCGTCATCATGGGTCTTGACGGTCATTGACTTGTCGGTCCCCCCGGCCCTGGAGACGGGCGTGCCCTTTTTCACAGGCTTGTCGTCCTCTCCGGGCCCGGCCCTGCACGATCCGCCGGCGCCGGCGCATCATCGACGCGCCTGCGCCCGTGAAACGTCAAGGGGGTCAGACGGAGAGGAGCGGGACGCTGCTTCTCTCTGGAGGTCAAGGCGCACCTGACGCCACGCCCGTGCGCGCCCGGCATATCTGCGGTACGCTCAGCCCCTTGCCGCCACGGGAGCGACCCATGATGCGCCAACGCCTGCCCATCGGCATCCAGGATTTCGCCAGGATGCGCGAGACCGGCAGCTACTATGTCGACAAGACCGCGCTGATCGGGGGCCTGATTGAGCAGGGCGACCATTGGTTCCTGTCGCGACCGCGCCGGTTCGGCAAGAGCCTGCTCGTGGCCACGATCAAGGCACTGTTCGAGGGCAGGAAGGACCTGTTCGAGGGACTGGCGATCCATCGGCACCGGGACTGGTCCCTCACCCATCCCGTCGTGCGCCTGAGCTTCGACGGGAAGTACAACGAACCGGAGGACATCGAGCGCGGCATCCTCACGCAGCTGGAACTGATCGAACATGCCGCCGGGCTTGATCCGGCCCGATCCACCGGTACAGGTCCCGAGCGCCTGCAGGCCCTTCTCTACCATCTCCATCATGCCACCGGGCAGCGGGTTGTGATCCTCGTCGACGAATACGACAAGCCGATCCTCGACGTGCTCGGCGATGTGGCGCTGGCGACGGCCAACCGGGAGTACCTGCGGGGCTTCTACGGCATCGTCAAGGGCAGTGCTGCGCATGTCCGCTTCGTCTTCGTGACCGGCATCACCATGTTCTCGAAGGTGAGCCTGTTCTCGGGCCTCAACAATCTTGAGGACATCAGCCTCGATCCGCGCTTCGCCACGCTCTGCGGCTATACGGACGACGACCTCGACGAGGTCTTCGCCCCGGAGCTTGACGGGCTCGACCGCGACGCGATCCGCACGTGGTACAACGGCTACAACTGGCGCGGCCAGACACGGCTCTACAACCCCTATGACGTGCTGTTGCTTTTACGAAGTCGCACGTTCAAGCCCTACTGGTTCCAGACCGGCTCGCCGCGCTTCCTGTTCGACACACTCAAGGCCCGGTCGGTCAGTGCGCTGGAACTGGAGGGACGCCTGGCCGACGAGGAGCTGGTCTCGACATTCGACGTGGACGACATCAGCGTCGAGGCGCTGCTGTTTCAGACAGGCTACCTGACCATCACGGAGGAGAGAAAAGAGGGCTTCGACACGCTCTACCGTCTGGACTATCCCAACATGGAGGTGCGGATCAGTCTGAACCGGGGTCTGTTGCAGTCCCTGGGCAAGGCGGTGCCGGAGGTTGTCGGTGAGGGACGCAACCTCTGTGCGCTTCTTGAGGATCACGACTTTGCCGGATTCGCCGACCGGCTCCGCTCCTGGTTTGCGGGCATTCCCTACCAGTGGCATGCGACGGGGGATCTTGCGCGCTACGAGGCGTGGTATGCGAGCCTGCTGCACATGTGCCTGCGGGCCATCGGTGTGGAGGTGCGCTCCGAGGAATCGTCGAGCCACGGGCGCGCCGACATGGTGATCCCCCTGGGAGGCGAGGTGTTCGTCATCGAGTTCAAGATGGCCGGGAGCACGGACGACGCAGAGGCAGCCCTGGATGCTGCGTTTGCCCAGATGCGGGAACGTGGCTATGCCGACCGGTACCGCGGGCAGCCCGTCCATCTCATCGCCGTGGCCTGCGGGCGCGAGGCGCGCAATCTGCTCGACGTCAGGGCCGAACCGGTAGGGACGTGATGCTTGATGGATCGGCAGCATGAGCGGCTTTCTGTTGTGTGCGTAAAGGCTTTCAGCGGCGATTCAGGACTGATCTGTTCAGAATGACCGAGGTTTTTGGGGAGTGTGCCCCTGGCGACCTTGCAAAAGGGCCGCCAGGAGGCTTGTTTCAGGTGATTGCGACGCCAACCGGAGGTGCTTCCAATGTCGCACACACATGGAAACCTTGATTGCGGAGACGCGCCAAGTGCCCTGCGAGAAGCGGGTGGCGGTGTTCCTGCAGTAGGCCGATCTCGCCGCCCTGCGCCGTCTGCTCGACGGGCGCCGGCGAGACGCCGCCCGAGCGCTTCGGCGGCTCGATGCACTGAGCGGTCCGGGCGAACGCCCGACAGCGTCAGCGCCGGCGGCGTTGCCCGGGTCCGGTCCGGGATTGCCGCAGATTGCGCGTGTAATCGCAGGCGGGATAGCTGGAGCAGCCGAGGAAGCGGCCGAACCGCCCCATCCGCGTTTCCAGCCAGCCGTCGCAGGCCGGGCATGCCTCGATCGCCCCGCCGCAGTCGCGGCAGCGCAAGGTGTTGCCGGACCTGACCGGAAGGCCGGTTCCGCATTTCGGGCAAGGGTGCTTTGTGTGTTCGCACAAGGGCCAGTTCGAGCAGCCGTAGAAGACTGTCCTGTCGCGGGGATTTTCCCGGCGCTCCAGCCGCCCCTCCCTACATAACGGGCAGGCCACGTCGCCTTCCGGTGGGCGGCCGAACACGGTGATATCGTATCCGTCTTCGATCAGTTCCGTGACGAAGCTGGACGGGGCGCCGCCTTCGGCCAACAGGAACGCCTGGCGTCGCGCGCGGGTCAGTGCGACATAGAGCAGCCGGCGCTCCTCGGCATTGGGATGCGTTTCGGGCGCCGCCATCACAAGGTCGAGCAGCGGGTCGTCGACGATTTCGACCGGAAAGCCGTATTTCCCGGAACACATTCCAAGCACTACGGCGTAGTCGGCCTCCAGCCCCTTGGCGCGGTGCACAGTCATCCAGATAAAACGCAGCCGGGGATACTGCTTCGCCAGGCTGCCGAGGTTCGGAGGCCGCAAATGCCGGTAGCGGCCGAGCAGCAGCACCTCGGACGTCCCTTCATACCGGGCGGCATCGGCGGCAATCCGGTCGAGCGCTTCCTTCAGCAGCGACAGCCCCCGGTTCCCCGGAAGGCCCACATGCACGGCCGGCCCGCCCGCCCTGCGCATGGCGCGCACCGTCTTGCGGATCTGGGCGGGATTGCGCAGCACGAAGTCGGTGGCGACCGCGGCGATGCGGTCCGCGCACCGGAAGGTGGTCTCCAGGTCGATGCGCTCGAAAGCGCCGAACCGCTCTCCAAACTCCCGCATGACGGCGATGTCGGAGCCGCCGAACCGGTAGATCGCCTGCCAGTCGTCCCCGACCGCCAGCAGCTGCGCGTCCGGCGCGCTGTCGAGCAGCGCCTTCAACAGCCGCGCCCGGGCCGGTGAGATGTCCTGGAACTCGTCCACCAGGATATAGCCGAACGGACTGCGGTAGCGTCCGGCCTCCACATGTTCGGTGGCCCGGGCGATCATGTCGTGGAAGTCGATCTCGCCCGCCCGGTCGAGCGTCTCCCGGTAACGCTCATGGATCGCTCGGAACAGGGCAAGAAACGCCTTCGCTCGCCCCCCGTCGTCTATGGTCCCGGCCCGCCGCTCCACTTCGCCATGCGACAGCCGGCTGCCCCCGAACTGCTGCAGGAACGTCGCCAGGAGGCGCGTGAAGGCATCCACCCGCCCCTGCTTCTCAAGCGCCGCGAACGCCTCCTCCTTCGGAAGCGGTGCGAACGCCACGCCATGCGCGGCCAGCTTCTCCTCGAGATTCCGGATCAGCCGGCCGTCGGCGCATTCGTGGCTGAAGGTCTCGACCAGGACGGTGCCATGCCCGGCATGGAGCTGCCTCTTCCATTCCATCGCCTCGAGATATTTCTCCCGGTCGACGAAGGGCGCCGTGTTCCCGGCGGCGTCGAGCCCGAAATGCTCGATATAGATGCCGTGCTCCGGAAGGAAGAAGTCGGGCTTGTACTGGCGCTTGCCGGCTGTCGCTGTTTCATGCTCGTAGGACGCTTCGTACTCATAGGGGACGCGATTGAGATACAGGAAGTTCGCGATCTCGCATTCCTCGTAGCTCCTGACTTCGTCGCCCTTCAGCGAGCGGATGTCGTTGCGCCGGATGTAGTTCCAGTAGGCGCCCCAGCTCGGGAACTCGTGCGGGCTGCTGTAGGGCGCGAAGCGGTCCCGGAACCATTCGAGCACGCGTCCCGACAGCGCGCCGTCCCCCAGGAGGTCGGCGGTGATGCCCTTGAGCAGGTCGAACAGCGCGCGGTCGCTTTCGGCCGAGCGGGCCAGTGCCGGCCGCTTGCCCTCGACCTCACCGACGATCGCCATGCCGAGGCTGTGGAAGGTGCGAACCGTCACGCCGGCGGCCGGTGCGCCGAGACGCTGTCGGATGCGCTCCTCCATCTCGTTCCGGGCGTCTTGGGCGAAGGCGAGCAGCAGGATCCCGGAAGGTTGTCGGAAGCCCCGCCGGATCAGCCATCCCGCCTTCGCCACGATAACCGCGGTCTTGCCGCTGCCAGCCGCCGCCACCACAAGGTTGCGTGTCTCGTCAACGACCACCGCCCGGCGCTGTTCGTCCGTCAGCGGCCGGGCCTCGATCCGGTCGAACAGAGCGCGCGAGCGGACTAGTTCATTTGCGACGAAAGCCTCGTTCGCCCTCGAACGCGCGGCCTCGGGGGCCTCCAGGAACGTCAGTATGTCCCGCAGCATGCGGATTTCCGGGGCATCGGCGAGAGCGTTCGGCCAGCGCGCCGCCAAGCCGCCGGCCGCCGCCCCCGCCTCGCGCAGCAAGTCGCCCAGCGCGTCGGCATGGACGTATCGCGGCGGATCGGCCCATGCCTCCAGTTGCTCGTGGACGGCGCGAAGCGCATCGGTCTGCGGTTCCAGCCTGCGGCACCACCAGTCGATCCTTGCCCGCTTCACCGCGGCGGCGAGCGCCTCGGCTTCGCCGCGGGACAGGCCCGATACGCGCGCCGTCTTCCCTGCATGGCCGAACTTGACGCCGGCCCAGCGCCGTCCGGCGTCCGTCTCGACCGCCTCGACATCGCCGAAAGCAATTGTCATGGACCGCGACCCGATGGCGAGTTCGATGCTGGCGGCCGTCACCGAGGCCGCCCTGGCATCTCCCGGACGCAGCAGGGCGAACAGCAGCCGTGCCAGCCCGGTCCGCTTCACGGGGAACCCTGATCCCGAATCCCGGACGCATGGAGACGAGCGGTTCACCGCCCCCCCGCAGCCCGCATCGTTTCCCTCGTTCCTGCGAACGCTGTCATGGACACTCCCGGCAGTTAGGGCGCTTGCCGCCTCCGCCGCATCCCGCCACCGGTACCATTGCAGCGCCCCATATGCCAGTCAGGCACTGGCGCTTGCATCGAAATCATACCGCGACGGCGCGGGCATCCGCTTGCTGGCCGGGGCGCCTCCCCCCTATGTCCTGGCGCCATGCGGCGGCAGGAGTGGCGGTCGGCGTTTCCCGGGGCGACTTGAAGGGCAAAGAGCAGTGCGCACCGACCGATCCCGTGTCCAGCGCCCACGTGCTGCGGCATCTCCTGGATGCCCATGGCGGCCGTCTGCCAGGCGAGTTTGCGGGTGCGTTCGCCAATACCGGGATGGAGCAAGACGCTGGATTTCGTCGAAATCTGCGCCACTGCCTGGAACGTGCCTGTCGTCTGGGTCGAATATGACCGGGACGCGCCCCATCGCACCCGCCTCGTCGTCGACCGCCGCGCGCGAGCCCTGTGCCGTGCTGATCGAGCACAAGGATTTCGTGCCGAACCAGAACATCAGGCTGTGTTCCGGCGATCTCGGGCGCAACCGCATCAAGGCCCATGCAGGGCTCGTTTTTGTCCGGCAGCGGGTGATGTCGTGTGTGCGCATTCAACGGGCCATTGCGGGGAACAATGTCGTTGTGCGGGCTCGGGCTGCATGCCGCTGCTGTCGACAGCATCACGGGCATCCGTGCAGCGCTCATCGGCACGCACTGCCGACAGGAAAAAGGCCCTGATGGGTGCCACGTCAAACACGGGTGGCCGCTCGAAGGCGTTGCGCACAGACGCGCAGCCGACATGCATCAATCGTTGGCGGTTTCCGGGACCAGCCTCCGTGGCGAGCTGACATGACGACCGGCAATGGAACCCGGACAGGATCAACGCCGCACTGTTCCTTGTCTCCATGAGAATGTCGATGCTGTCGAAGGCGTCACGGGATTCCACAGGACGGAAAACTCGATGTGATCGTCGACTGGACCGGTTGGTCTGTTCACCGTTGTCCAGCCTCTCGGACAAGGTGACGCTGTATCACCGTCATCTCTGTCATGTTCTGGTTGTTGGTCTTCGTCGATGGCGATCAGGACAAGCTCCTTCCTGCTGGCCGCTGCTGCGCGGTTGCACCTCCTTCCCGAAAGCCCCCCTTGTGGGTCGGTATTTCCCGGCGTGGCAGCTTTTTGGCCACGTGCATGGCGGGCTTCCGGGTCAACGCTCCCGAGTTCGCGCCCGGAAAACCAAGGTGAAGACACTGATGGATCCAGCAGAAGACAAGACAGGGCCATGGCAATGGGCCTATAGTCGGCACGGATTGTTCTTCGAGGGGAAGGTTGTGATGGCACTGTTTGATGACCGTCAGAAGGGCGAGGAAAACCGGTTCGCCCGTAACGAAGACCTGAGGTTCAGAATCACGTCACGGCGCAACAGGCTGTTCGGGTTGTGGCTTGCCGGCGAGCTTGGCCGCACGGGCGAAAGCGCCGAGGCCTATGCCCGGGAAGTCATCGAGGCGGATTTCGAGCGCCCGGGTGACGACGACGTGGTCGAAAAGGTGATGGCGGACATCCGCGAAGCAGGTCTCGCCATTGACGAGCACAAGGTCCGCGCGCGCCTCAAGGCCCTCCAGCAGGAGGCCGAGACCCAGGTCCGTTCCGAATAGTCGCGACGTTCGCGGCTCAGGATGCGAGCGCACGTTCGATGATTGTGGCGGCGTGGCGCGTGAAGAAGCCGTAGTCGAAAAGACCGTCGAGATGCGGCGCGGCGAGGACGCCCGTGATGGCCGCGTCGCCTTTCAGTCTCGCCCTGAAATCGCCGCCGCCCTCCCATGTCGCCAGGGCGTGGCGTTGCACCGTGGCGTAGGCTGTTTCGCGGTCGATGCCCCTGTCGACGAGGGCCAGCATGACCCGTTGACTGAAGATGAGTCCGCGCGTCGCCTCGAGGTTGTCGCGCATGCGTGCGGCATGGACCACCATGCCGTCCACGACATCGGCGAGCCGGTGAAGGGCGAAGTCGAGGCCGATGGTGGCGTCGGGGGCGATGTTGCGCTCCACGGCGGAGTGGGAGATGTCGCGTTCATGCCACAGGACGATGTTCTCCAGGGCCGGCGCCACCGAAGAGCGCACGAGGCGTGCCAGACCCGTCAGGTTCTCCGAGAGCACGGGGTTCTTCTTGTGCGGCATCGCGGAACTGCCCTTTTGTCCGGCGGCGAAGGCCTCCTCGACCTCGCGCACTTCGGTGCGCTGCAGGTGGCGGATCTCGACGGCGAGGCGTTCGACGGAGGCGGCCGCCACGCCGAGGGCGGCGAAGAAGGCGGCATGGCGGTCCCGTGGCACGACCTGGGACGAGACGGTTTCCACCGTCAGGCCAAGCTGCCCGGCAACATGGGCCTCGATGGCGGGATCCACTGTCGCGAATGTGCCCACGGGTCCTGAGATGGCGCACACTGAGATCTCATCGCGCGCCGTCTCGAGGCGCCGCTTCGCCCGCGCGAATTCGGCATGGTGCCCGGCAAGCTTGAGACCGAATGTGGTGGGCTCTGCGTGAATGCCGTGACTGCGTCCGGCGCACAGTGTCGCGGCGTGTTCGCGGGCCCGCCGTTCGAGAATGCCGAGGAGGTGGTCCGTGCCCTCGATGAGAAGCGTGGCGGCATCCCTGAGCTGCACCGCCAGGGCGGTGTCGAGCACATCGGAGGAGGTCATGCCCTGGTGCAGCCAGCGCGCCTCGTCGCCCACCTGTTCGGCAATGCTCGTGAGAAACGCGATGACGTCGTGGCGTGTCTGGCGCTCGATGGCGTCGATACGCGCGACATCGATACGTCCACGCTGCCGCGCGGCCTGCGCCACGCCCGCCGGAATGGTTCCGGCAGCCTCCATCGCCTCGGCAGCGAGAATCTCGATCTCCAGCATGATCCGGAAACGGTTCCCGGGCTCCCACAGGGCGGCCATCGCCGGGCGGGTGTAGCGGGGAATCATGTCCGCGCCCTTCGCCGCCGGCGTCCCGTGCCGGCCTCCGGCGTCGCCGCAGTGCGCCGGGGCAGGCGGACAACCTTCTCAAGGCAGGGATAGTCGGCGGTCTTGTGGGGGATCGCCATGGCATCCACGAAATGCTCCTGGAACCTCGGCTCCACGGCGGTCTCGATCTTCTCGATACGCCGCACCTCGCGTTCAAGTTCCTTTCTGAGGGCGCCATTGAGCAGTGCCAGGCGCGCACCCGTGCCGGCCGCATTGCCGGCCGAGCCGGTACGCTCGAGGGGGCAGTCGGGAATGAGGCCCAGTACCATCGCATGGCGGGTATCGATGTGACTGCCGAAGGCCCCGGCGAGGGTGACACGATCAAGAGTGTCGACGCCCATGTGATCCATCAGCAGCCGGGCCCCGGCGTAGAGCGCTCCCTTGGCGAGCTGGATCTGCCGGATGTCGTTCTGGGTCACGACGATGGGTGGTGATGCCTGGTGGAGGACATAGGCGAAGGTGCGGTCCTGCGGGACAATGCGCGGTGTGCGGCTGGCCATGGCGCCATCAATGATCCCGTCCTGCGTCAACAGTCCGGCGAGATACATCTCGGCCAGGAGCTCGATGATTCCCGATCCGCAGATTCCTGTCGGCTCGGCGGCAAATCCCTCCTCGTTCGACCAGTGCTCGTCACCGATCACCCTGAATGCCGGCTCCAGGGTTTCGGCATCGATCCGCACCCGCTCGATGGCGCCCGGTGCGGCGCGTTGTCCGGAACTGATCTGGGCGCCTTCGAAGGCGGGCCCGGTGGGTGAGGAGGCGGCAAGCAGCCGCCCGCTGTTGCCGAGAATGATCTCCGCGTTGGTGCCCACATCGACGATGAGTGTCATCTCCTCGTTGCGGTAGGGCATCTCGGCGAGCAGGACACCGGCGGCATCGGCGCCGACATGGCCGGCGATGCAGGGAAGCACGTAGATGCGGCTTCCCGGATTGAGTTCAAGGCCGATGTCACTGGCCAGCATGATCGTCGCATCGTCGGTGGCAAGGGCGAAGGGAGCAAACCCGAGAGGTGTGGGATCGAGGCCGAGAACCAGGTGGTGCATGACGGGGTTTCCGGCGATCGCCACCTCGAGGATGTCGCCAGGATCGATGTCCGCGTCGGCTGCCGTCTCGCGGGCAAGATCGTTCAGCGCCTTGCGCACGACCCCGGTCATGGCCGCTGCGCCGTCCTCGTTCATCATCGCGTAGGACACGCGGCTCATCAGGTCCTCGCCGAACCGGATCTGCGGATTCATGCACCCCGCCGAGGCAAGAACGTCGCCCGTCTGGAGATTGCACAGATGAGCGGCGATGGTGGTCGAGCCGACATCGATGGCAAGGCCATAGAGCCGGTCATGGAAGCCCGGCCGGACATCGACGAGACGTTTGCCGCGCCGCACCAGGACCGTGGCCCGGTAGCCGCCCTCCTCGAGGGTGGCGTGGAGTTTCCGCAGAACGTGGGCGTCGACGCCGGCGACGGTGACGTTCCACGTCTCCTTCAGCGCCGTCTCGAGCCGGCGCAGGTGCGATGCCGGTTCATGCATGTCCGGTTCGGCGATCTCGACATACATCGCCCTCACGACCGGATCGACCTCGACGGCACGGGCGTCGGCGCGCTTGCGGACGATCTGCCGGTGCACCTGGCTTTCCGCCGGCACGTCCACCACAAGGTCACCACCGATACGGGCCTGGCACGACAGCCGGCGGTTGTCCCTGAGCAAGCCGCTGGCCCGCTGGCGCTGTTCGGCGTCACCAAGGGGTGTCAGGTGTTCGCCCGAAGAGACGATTCCGTGCTTCGCGAACGCGCCTTCGGCGATCCTCACCTGGCAGCGTGTGCAGATACCGCGCCCGCCACACACCGAATCGAGGTCGACACCAAGATCGCGCGCCGCCTCGAGAAGACCGGTGCCCCGGGGGAACCGCTTCCTCAGGCCCGAGGGCGTAAAGACGACAAGGGGATCCTCAGCCACGGCGTCTGCGGCCCTCGCGTCGCCGCGCCCGTGCCTGGGCAACGGAATCGCCCGCCGCCCCGGCGCTCGAGTTGAGGGCAATCCAGTTGCGGCAGTTCCGGTCCACGCCCATCATCACATCACCGGCGCGGATCGCCGTCATGATTTCGGACTCCAGCGGATTGGTGATCGCCGATGTCATCCCGCTGGCCATGGCCATGGTGAGGAATGCGGCGTTCAGCGCCGGGCGGGCCGGCAGACCGAAGGAGATGTTGGAGGCGCCGCAGGTGGTGTTGACCTTCAGCTCCTCGCGCAGGCGCCGGATGATGCTGAAACTGGTGCGTCCGGCCTCGCCGATGGCGCCGATCGGCATGACCAGTGGATCGACGATGACGTCGGCTGCAGGGATGCCGTAATCGGCAGCCCGCTCGACGATCTTGCGGGCGACATTGAAGCGCTCGTCGGGATCCTCCGAGATTCCCGTCTCGTCGTTGGAGATGGCGACCACCGCGGCATTGTACCTGGCCACCAGCGGCAGCACGGATTCGAGCCGTTCCTCCTCGCCGGTGACGGAATTGACAAGCGGCTTGCCGACATAGGCCTCCAGGCCCCGTTCAAGGGCGGCGACGATGGAGCTGTCGATCGACAGCGGCGCATCGCTCAGGGACTGCACGAGCTTGATGCAGTCGTGAAGGATCTGTGGTTCGTCGGCCAGCGGCACACCGGCGTTGACATCAAGCATGTGGGCCCCGGCAGCCACCTGGGCCAGGGTGTCGGATTCAACACGGGAGTAGTCGCCGTCCGCCATTTCGGCGGCAAGGCGTTTGCGGCCTGTCGGGTTGATCCGCTCGCCGATGACGGTGAACGGGCGCTCGAAGCCGATGACGACGGTCCTTGTCGCCGAACTGATGACGGTCTCGGTCATGCCTGCCTTCGCATGTGGTCGGGGATAACGGGTTGAACGGTATGCGGCGTGCGTCCCCTGAGCACATCGGATTGCGCGATGATCCAGGCAACACTCTCTTCCTGACGATAGGCCATCATGTGTATGCCCGAAACGCCTTCGATATCGCGTATGCGCTGAATGAGTTCAACACAGAGCCGTCTTCCTTCCGCACGGCCGTCCGCCGCGCCGGCCAGTCTGTCGATGACGGCATCGGGAATGTGGACGCCGGGGACATGGGCGCGGATCCATCGCGCTGCCCGGGCCGAGGCCAGCGGCCCGACGCCCACCAGAATGAAACAGTTCTCGTGAAGACCCAGATCGCGCACACGCTCCATGTAGCGCTCGAGGCGTGGAATGTCGAAGCAGTACTGGGTCTGCACGAACTGCGCTCCCGCCTCGATCTTGCGTTGCAGCCGCAGCGGCCGGTAGTCGAAGGGCGGGGCGAAGGGATTGGCGGCGGCCCCGAGAAAGAGTTCGGGGGGTTGATCGAGGCGGCGGCCCGACGCGAACGTGCCCTCATCGCGCATGGTGGAGAGCACACCAAGCGTCGTCATGCAGTCGAGATCGAAGACGGGCCGAGCCTGTGGGTGGTCGCCGCACTGAACGCCGTCGCCCGTCAGGCAGAGGATGTTGGCGACACCCATTGCCGCCGCCGACAGGACATCCCCCTGAATGGCGATCCGGTTGCGGTCGCGAGCGGATATCTGCATCACCGGCGCGTAGCCGACACGGGTCAGCAGGGCGCACACGCCAAGGCTGGACATGTGACAGTTGGCGCCTGAGCCGTCAGTGGCATTGATGGCATCGACCCAGCCATCGAAGATCGCCGCCCGGTCGAAGACATCCATCGGGTTGGCGGAATCGGGTGGCGAAAGTTCCGCCGTGACGGCGAATTCGCCGGCTCTCAGCACCCGTTCGAGACGACCGCGTGAGCTGTGTCCCGGCAACGGTTCAAGAGGAGCTCCGGGGTCGATGGGACCCGGGGATTTCATGGCGGGGAATGCCGGGCCTTCGTTGAGCGGTCCGGCGCCCGGATGGTCGACGCCTGTCACGCCGCGCCGCCCGCCGAACGCTGGCGCAGGATGCGCAGCCAGGATGAGCGCTGAAACAGGCGATGATCGCTTGCCGGCAGGAGGCCGATGGTGCCGCCTCCCATGTTCCGGTCACCCTCGACGGCCTTCACCCAGACACATGTCATGTCAGGCACGACCTCGCAGGCGCCGTCGGCGCGCACACCGCCACAGGGACCGTTGAGCAGGTTCTTCGGGCAATTGCGGGGACAGGACATGCCGGTCGACGAGAGCACACAGTTGCCGCACATCCGGCAGTCGAAAAGTCTTGTCTTGATCCTCCGCTCGACGGCGGCCACCGGCCGTTCAAGACGATCGTGGCCGATGAGGCGCACCACGGGGCCGCAGGCGACCATGAGGTTTTCGAAGACGACGTAGAGGCGGGCAAGGCGGTGCGCATGGCGGACCGACCAGTCTCTCATGGACCGCATGGAAGGGCTCCGGGTCAGCCGCGGATCCGGTAGTCGATCAGGGTCCGGGCGATGGCTTTCTCGCCCCTCGGCGCCATCATGTGGGCGCCGGCGATGCCCTTGATCTCCCTGAACTGTTCGATGAGCTCGGCACACACCTTGCGCCCTTCCTCCTTCTCGTCGGCAGCGCCCTCGATCCGGCGGATGACATGATCGGGGATATGCACGCCAAAGAGGTTGTCGTCCATCCAGCGGGCGGACCGGGCCGACATGATGGGCCCGACGCCGACAATGAACCATGCCTTGCCGGTGATGCCGTGATCGTCGAGCGCCGCCATGTAGCGCTTGAGGACATCGATGTCGTAGGCAAACTGGGTCTGGAAGAAGTCCACGCCGGCGGCGACCTTGGCGTCGAGGCCGGCGGTGCTGAAATCGGCGCCGGGATCGCGCGGGGTGTCGGCGGCGCCGATCAGCAGGCGCGGAGGCGGGTCAATGGCGCGCCCCGACGGCAGGCATCCCTCGTCGCGCAACTGCCGCGCCGTGGAGATGAGACCGCGGCTGTCGGTGTCTTCCACCGTCCTGGCATCGGGCTGATCGCCCTTGGTGATGCTGTCGCCGTGGAGACACAGGATCGAGGGAACGCCGAGGGCGGCTGCACCGATCATGTCGCCCTGGATGGCGAGGCGGTTGCGGTCGCGCACCGTGAACTGCAGCACCGGCTCAATCCCGTTCGCCGCCAGGATCGCGGCGCAGGGCAGGGCGGACATGTGGGCCCTGGCTCCGGCGCCGTCGGTCACGTTGACGGCATCGACGAGACCCTTGAGACAGCCTGCCTTCGCCATCACCGCATCGCTGGTGGCGGAATCGGGCGGCGTCGTCTCGGCAGTGATGACGAAGTCGCCTGCGGCAAGGCGCGTCTCGAGCTGTCCTGGTGATTTCATGATCGCTACCGTTTCTCAGGGTTCGCGGCCGCCGGCCCGGACATGGGCCGCCAGCACGTCGGGGGTGAATGCCTGTTCAAGGCGCGCCACTGCGTCATCGGCGGCCGCCGCAAGATCATCGTCGCAGGCGACCGGCGACGCGCGGCGCCAGTGTTCGAGGTAGGCATCCGAGCCGTGGAGCCCGGCATGCATGGCGGCCTGGTCGATCGCCTTTTCGAAGCGGGTCGACAGCACGCGTCTCTCGGTCCGGCGACCGGCCCTGGCGATCACCTGGGCCGGGATGTCGCGCCAGTAGACGATGGTGAGCGAGGCCGCCATCACGGTGTCCCGGCGGCCTGCTGCGCGTCGCCAAGCAGGGTCTCAAGGGCGCCGTAACCGGTGTGACGCATGGCGAAGTCGAGACCCAGACGCGCCGCCGCCGCCCGCGCCTTCTCTTCGAGGTCGGGATCCGGCGCCTGGGTCAGCCACACCAGCCGCCGGTAGTTGCCGAAGTAGAGCGCCTCGAGTTCCGGGTGACGGTCGATACCCAGTCCCTTGATGATGAGCGTGTTGAAATGGCGCGTCAGGTAGTCGGTGAGATAAAGTGTGCCGGGTTCCTCTTCGTGGAGGGCCTCGAAGGTCTCCCGGCCGGCGAAGAACTGGTAGCAGTGGGGACCGTCGATCCGGGACACGCCCTCTTCTTCCAGCACCGCGTCAAGGGCGCCGCCGGTTCCGCAGTCTCCATAGGCGACAAAGATGTTCTCGAAGGCACCCCGTGCCTCGTGGATCTTGCGGCGCACGCCTTCGGGAATCAGTGCCGGCCGGTTGTGCCAGTCGGCCGGCAGGCAACGCACCTCGATCGCGTCCCAGCCGTGGGTGCGCACCAGGGTCATGATGTCATGGGCCAAGGCCCCGCAGGCGATGACGAGACTGCGGGTGCGGCCGTTCGCGTTCAGGCCGCCGCCCCGGCTTGCTGGCGGTGTTCGTCCACCATGGCCTTGGCTGTTTCCACGGCCACCGCCGCGTCGCGGCAGTAGGCATCGGCGCCGACACTCTTGGCAAAGGCCTCATTCAGCGGCGCGCCGCCCACCAGTACCATGTAATCGTCGCGCAGTCCGCGTTCCTTGAGCGTATCGATCACCACCTTCATGTAGGGCATCGTCGTGGTGAGAAGGGCGGACATGCCGAGGAAGTCCGGTCGGTGCTCGTCAAGGGCGCTGAGGTAGGAATCGGCATCGTTGTTGATGCCGATGTCGAAGACGTCAAATCCGGCGCCCTCGAGCATCATGCCGACGAGATTTTTTCCGATGTCGTGGATATCGCCCTTGACGGTGCCGATGACGATGGAACCCAGCTTCGGCGCACCGGTCTCGGCGAGCAGCGGACGAAGGATAAACATGCCCGCCTTCATGGAATTGGCGGCCAGCAGCACTTCGGGGACGAAGAGGATGCCGTCGCGGAAATCGATGCCCACGATCCTCATGCCCTCGACGAGAGCTTCGGTCAGAACCTTGTAGGGCACCCAGCCCCGCTCAAGCAGGATGTTGGTCCCCTCGACGACCTCGTCGGCGAGACCGTCATAGAGGTCCTCGTGCATCTGTTGCACGAGTTCATCGTCCTCGAGGGTTGCAAGATCAAGATCGTCGTCGACGTCGGCCATCAGCCTGCTCCCATCAGTCGATCTCCAAGGGCACACGTATGGCCATCATATCCCGGTGTGTAGTCTGTTCGCGACGCCGTATGTCGTAAAATCGACACATGCACCGCATTGTGTCGTCGCATCACCTGTGAGCCGGTCCGTCGTCGTTTCCGGCGGGCATCAGCCTCCGGTGGCGCTGTCGCGCAGCCTTTCGGCCGCATCGAGGTCGACTGACACGAGTTGCGAGATACCCGGTTCGCTCA
Organism: Alphaproteobacteria bacterium; assembly: GCA_965200495.1. Lineage (GTDB taxonomy): Bacteria > Pseudomonadota > Alphaproteobacteria > SP197 > SP197 > SP197. The sequence goes on along the minus strand of CBDAUG010000002.1, from coordinate 774,273 downwards.
TCGTCACGCCGAACAGGCGGTGCATGCGCGCCATGGTGACACGATGGTGGGTGATCACCAGGAACCGTGTGCTGTCGGTGGCGGCGAACTCGTCGAGCAGGTCGCAAAATCGTCCCACGTTGGCGTCGTCAAGGGGTGCGTCCACTTCGTCGAGGACGCAGACCGGCGACGGGTTGGTGAGGAAGAGGGCAAAGATGAGGGCCAGCGCAGCCATCGCCTGTTCGCCACCGGACAGCAGCGACAGCGCCTGCAGTTTCTTGCCGGACGGATTGGCGTCGACCTCGAGACCGGCCTCGAGGGGGTCGTCGGAATCCACCAGCGAGAGTCGTGCCTCGCCACCGGTCAGACGGCGATGCAGGTCCTGGAAATGACGATCGATGTCATGGAAGGCGGCGAGCAGCCGTTCGCGGCCCTCGCGGTTGAGTTCGCTGATGCCGCGGCGCAGCCGGGCGATGGCCTTCTCGAGGTCGCTGCGTTCGCGCTCGAGGGCGGAGATCTTTTCGGCAAGCTCTGTCATCTCCGTTGCGGCCGTCAGGTTGACCGGGCCGATGTTGTCGCGTTCGCGCACGGCTCTGGCGTAGCGCTGTTCGAGGTCCGCGGCGTCTGCGAGAGCGTCGGCATCGGGCACCTCGCGCGCCAGGTCCTCCGGGGCCAGCGAAAGGTGGTGACGGATCTGTCCGGCGACGTCCCCGGCACGCTGTTTCGCCTGGGCAAGGGCGCCCTCGCGCCGCGCCCGTTCCTCGCGCCTGGCATAGAGCGCCTGTTCCTGCTGACGCAGCGTGCGCTCGCATTCGCTCGAGGCTGTCTCGGCCGTGGCCAGGCGGTCGCTGTCGGCCTTGCGCCGTTCGCGCGCCGCGTCGATCCGTTGCCCGAGGTCGCGCTGCTGGCGGGCCATGCGCTCCGGCGCGCTCTCGAGTTCCGCGCACGCTGTACGCCTTGAGGCGATGCGCTCTTCCATGCCGGCAATGCGTTGGTGCGCCTCGCCGGTGCGCGCCTGCCACGATGCGCGGTCGCGGCCGATGGCCTCGATGCGCGCGAGGCGCTGGTCGCGGGCCTGATGAAGGCGGTCGCAATCGCGCTGGCGCTCAAGGGACCCCTGGCGCAGGAGTTCGAGCCGTTGGCGCAGGGCGTTGAGGCCGGTCTCGTCTTCGGCTTGCGGCAACCCGGCAAGGTCGCTGCGGCAGCGGGCGAGGGTCTCCTCGAGAGAGACCTTCTCCGCCGCCATGCGTCGCGCCTCGACGGCGCGCCGCTCCTGGCGTTCCTCGAGATCGCCGAGGGCGCGCGCCGCCGCGGCCCTTTCGTTGACGCAGGTCGCGAGGTGATCGCCGAGTCGGGTGGCGGTGCGCCGCGCCTCATCCTCTGTGCGGCGCGCCGCCGCCTCGGCCTCCAGGGCGGCCGCGTGGGCATCGCCGGCGCGTTGCCGATCGCCTGCCGCCTCGCCAAGATCCCGGCGCAGGGTCTCGAGGCGGGCCCTCTGGGCGAGACGCGTGGCAGCGCCCGAGCGGGATCCGGTGACGTAGTAGCCGTCCCAGCGCCACATGTTGCCGTCGCGGCTGACGAGACGCTCTCCCGGTCCAAGGGCGGCCGCCAGGTCGCGCCCTGACGAGGCGTCGACAACGGCGATGCGCTGGAGACGGCGGGTGAGTTCCGGTGGACCTTTCACATGGCGTGACAGGGGTTCGGCCCCGGCTGGCAGGGAAGGAGCCGCGGCCGGCGCCTCAAGCAGATGCCAGCCCCTTTCGTGACCGTCGCCCGACGGGGCATCGAGATCGTCTCCCAGGGCAGCGCCCAGGGCATTCTCGTACCCGGCCGTCACCTCCACCGAGTCGAGCAGCGGTGCAAGATGTCCCGCTTCGTGGCTCCAGGCCTCGGCCTCGAGGGCCTCGGCCGCACTCTCGAGCCTTTCGACGCGGTGATCGGCGTCGCGCAGGGCAAGGCGGGTCTCCTCCTCCGCGCGCCGCGCCGCAACGTGGGCCTCATCATGACGCGCGAGGTCCAGACGCGCGTTCTCGCTTGCTTCGCGGGCCTCGTCCTCCTCGCCCTGCCGCCCGGCCAGATCGGCGCGGGCGGCGTCGAGCGCCGCGCCGCCGTCATCGTCATGCGCATCGTCATCGAGTCCGGCCATGCGGGACTCGCAGTCGGCGATCTCCCTGGCGAGAGCCTGGCGTTCGGCGGCAAGCGCCGCAGCCTTCCTGGTCGCCTCGATCGCCCGGGTCTCGATCGTCTGGGCCTCGTCGAGTGCCGCGCGCAGCGCCTCGTCGGCGGCGGCGATGCGCGGCCCGTCGTTCGCGTTCACGAGATCTTCGCGTTCCGCATCGAGGCTGGCGAGGGCCTCGCGTCCCTCGGCCGCGAGCGCCTGTTCGCGTGCGAGGTCGCGGGCGAGTTGCGCAAGGGTGCTGCGCACCTCGTTGAGGGCGTCGTCGATGCGTCCGCTCTCGGTCTCGAGAACGCCGCGCGCCACGTCAAGTTCATGAAGCGTCCGGTCGGCATCGCCAAGGGCCTGGCGCGCCGGCGGCACCGCTGCGGCAGCCTCCTCGCGTGCCGTGGTCGCCGCGGCCACAGCGCCCGTGAGTTCGTTCACCTCGGCTTCGATGGCGGCGAAGGCGTCGCCGGCAGCGACGAGAGCCGCACCGGCATCCTGCCAGAGGCGCAGGCGCCAGCGCATTTCGGCGTCCCTGATGCGTTTGGCGAGATGGCGGTAGCGCTGCGCCATGCGCTCCTGGCGGCGCAGGCCGGCATGCCGGGTTTCCATGCCTTCGATGACGACGAGCAGCTGATCGAGATTCCTCTCTGCGCCCTGCAGACGCAGCTCGGTCTCGTGGCGGCGCGCCTGCAGGCCGGCGATTCCGGCCGCCTCCTCGAGGAGATGGCGGCGGCTGGACGGTTTGCGGTTGATGAGATCGGAGATCTGTCCCTGGTTCACCAGGGCCGAACTCGCGGTGCCGGATGCGATATCGGCAAAGAAGTGACGCACGTCGCGCGCCCGCATGTCCTCGCCGTTGATGGCGTAGGCCGAACCGCTGCCGCGCTCGATGCGCCGCGTGATCTCGATGGCGTCGGTATCGTTCCAGCGCGCCGGGGCATCGCGGTCGGGATTGGCCAGCGAGAGCGTGACTTCCGCCAGATTGCGCGAGGGCCTGAGACTCGTGCCGGCGAAGATGACATCCTCCATGCCGCCGCTGCGCACCCGGGTGGGCGAGGCCTCGCCCATGATCCAGCGCAGCGCCTCGAGCAAGTTCGATTTGCCGCATCCGTTGGGACCGACGACGCCGGTGAGGCCGGGTTCGATGAGAAGGTCGGCAGGATCGACGAAGGACTTGAAACCGACGAGGCGGAGACGGGAAAAGTGCATGCCGGTCTACCGGCGCGCTCCGCTCACAAGGTGGCCTCGATGCCGAGGAGCATGGCGTCGAGCGCCGCGTAGCCGGGATCGCCGGAGACCACCTCGCCGTTGACGACGAGTGTCGGCGTCACCCTGACGTCATGCATGGCGCGCGCCTCCTCGATGCCCTCGAGGATCCGCTGCATCGCCGCGCGGTCGTTGATGCAGTGATCGACGATGGCCGGATCGCGTCCGCCTGCGGCAACGATCGCTCTGAGTTCCGCCACCGGATCGTCGGCCCCCACCCAGCGCGCGCGGGTGCGGAAGAGGACGTCGATGAAGCGAAAGAAGCTGTCGCCGCCGGCACAGCGGGCCAGTGCCGCCACCCTGAGCGCCAGGCCGTCAAGCGGGTAGTCGCGGAACACCAGCCTGGCGCGTCCCGTCTCGAGCCAGTCGGCCTTGAGAGGCGGCAGGGTATGGGCATGGAAGGCAGCGCAGGCCCCGCAGGTCATCGAGGCGTATTCGATGATCTCGATGGGCGCAGCGGGATCGCCGAGGATCATGTCGCTGCCGTCGGCCCGCGCCTGCACGCACGGCACAAGCGTCAGCCCCGCCGCCAGTCCGAAAACGTCGCGTCTCGTCCACACGTCTGCGCACCTCTCATCGATCACAAGCGCCGCAGATCATAAGGCAGGCAGTCCCGCCGCCTCAAGGTGCGCAATAGCCCCTCGCCCGCGCCCCCGCCGACGGCGACACGATGGCGCCATGACGCGCGCCGTGTCCGGCGATGATGGCGCCAACGGTCCGGCGGCTGCGCGGTGGAGGTCGCACAACCCCGGGTCCGCGTCCTTGCTCGGCAGGCCTGCCCCGGTACACCAGCCACGCAGACAGCGATGAGCGTGGCAGAGCGTCGGGACCGGCGCCATCGGCAGGCGCCGGTGATGGCCCGCTGTCATGCCTTCGGTGACCATGCTGGCTTGCATACGGCCCGCAAGGGAGACAACAACGCGCCGGTGCGGCCTGCCGTGATTTCATCCACAGTGCGCTTGCCGGTTGCCTGCTCGGGGAGTCTAGGATGCCGGCAACCCTGCCTGCCCTCAAGGATCAGCGTGTGCCACGTCTGCCGGATACCGTCGCCTATTACCTGGAACCCCGCATGGCGCGGATCTTCCTTCTGGGAATCATCAGCGGCTTCCCGTGGGTCCTGATCGGCAGCAGCCTCAGCCTCTGGCTCCAGGAGGACGGTCTTTCCCGCAGCACCATCGGCTGGGCCGGGCTGATCTTCGGCGTCTATGCCTTCAACTTCCTGTGGGCGCCGCTCGTTGACCGCGTCCGGATTCCATGGATCACGGACCGGATCGGCCACCGGCGTGCCTGGATCGTCGTTCTCCAGACGGTGATTCTTGCCAGTCTGGTCGTCTGGAGCCTGATCGATCCTGTCGCCAATCTGGCAGCGGTGATCGGCGTTGGCCTCGTCATGGCCATCGCATCGGCGACCCAGGACATCACGATCGATGCCCTGAGGATCGAGCAGGTTGGCCAGGCGGAAGGCGAGGCCATGGCCGCTGGCGCGGCCATGGCCGTGGTCGGCTGGTGGACCGGCTACAAGATCGGCGGGATCGTCGCTCTCGAGACCGCCCAACGCTTCCAGGATGCTGGCGTCGCCAACTCCTGGCAGATGACGTTCCTGGTGCTGGGAGCGGTGGTCATTGCCTGCAACATCGCCCTGATGTTCGTGCGGGAAACATCGGGGCGCCAGCGCATGGCCCGTCAGGCCGACGACGAGGAGCGGGTCGCGCGCACGCTGCCCGGCCCGCTGGTCTGGCTTGGCGCCACCGTGGCCGGGCCGCTGATGAGTTTCTTCCGCAAGAACGGTCTTGCCATCGCGGTCGCCATCCTCGGCTTCATCTTCCTCTTCAAGATCGGCGAGGCCTTTCTCGGGCGCATGTCGCTCGTCTTCTACAAGGAGGTCGGGTTCACCAAGTCGGATATCGCGCTCTATTCCAAGGGGCTGGGCTGGATCACCACGATCGCCTTTTCGGTCCTGGGCGGGCTTGTCGCCATCCGCATCGGCCTCATTCGCGCGATGTTCGTCTCCGGCGTCGCCATGGCGGCGACCAACCTGCTCTTTGCGCTGCTGGCCTGGACCGGGCGCTCGGAACTCCTGTTTGCCGCTGCCGTGGTCATGGACGACCTGACGAGCGCCTTTGCCACGGTGACGTTCGTCGCCTTCATCTCGATGCTGGTCGATCGCACCTACACGGCGACGCAGTATGCGCTGATGGCCTCCATCGGTACTGCCGGACGCACGCTCTTTGCCGCATCGTCGGGCGCACTGGTCGACTGGCTCGAGGGTGACTGGGGCACGTTCTTTGTCATCACCACCTTCATGGTGCTCCCGTCGCTCGTCTGCCTCTTCCTCATCCGCGCGCGCCTCGCCGACATGCTGGCAGGCGCGCGGGTGCGGCTCTTCACGAAAGAGGCGCAATCGTGACCACGACAGGCGCGCGACCGCTTCATCGGCTGGTCCCAGCCCATCTTTAACGTTTTCCACAGCCGAGGGGGCCAATTTGGCATATTTTGCGCCTCGTGGCTCTGACGGTGTTGTGTCAATATCGTGTGATAACACTATGTTATCCATGTTGCCCGATCCGGGGCGGTGCCCGAATCTCGTAAGCGTTCGGCCATGGGGTGACAGGCTTTCAACCGGACACGGTTGAAAGGCGCGGGAGAGACCGCGCACGCGCCGCGGACCCTCGTTTTCGGGCGACCGGGGGTCGCCGAGTGCTTGCGCGGGCGTGTTGCCATCGAGCCTCGTGCGCCGGCGCTTGAACCAGCGCCTGACGCCGATATCGTTGTAGGTGTCGGCAAGGCCGCCGACGACATCCGGCAGCCGCGATCGGCCTCCGGGGAAAAGCTCCGGATCGTCGCCGCCGAACCCCCGCTACCATTGCGATCCCTGGCCCGGTATCGGAGAGTGCCGGCAAGCGGACCCGGAGCCCGAACGTCGAGAAGAGTCGAAGAGTCTGCGCCTCGCACGAAACATGTAGGTGGACGCCATGGCCAAGACCGTCACATCACCCTTCGATGTCACCGATTACCTGCGTACGCCTGAGGACATGGCCGCGTATCTGGAGGCTTCCATCGAGGAAGCTGACGGTGATGCCGCGTTCGTCGCCGGCGCACTCGGTCACATCGCCCGCGCCAAGGGCATGCCGCAGGTTGCACGCGATGCCGGCCTGTCCCGCGAAAGCCTCCACGACGCATTCTTCGACGTCAGTGAACCCAGTCTGAGCATCTTTCTCAGGGTCGTCGGCGCTCTCGGCCTGAAGCTGCGCGTCAACGCAGAGCTCGCCTTGGACTCGGCCACTGGCTGGGCGTGGCCGGGCACCTCCGGTCCGGGCGCAAATTCGGATCCGTCGACAACCTGAAGTGTCGCCGGTCCGTCGCCCAGAGCGGCCAAGCTGTCGAATTTTCTCGCTCTATCGCGCCGTCTTGAGCTTGTCTGTCCTCTTCCTTTTGTCCGAAACATGCCTCAGATTTCCGACATTACGACGCTGATGCAAGATACCGGTTTGCGCTCCCGGCTGCTCGGACGCATTGCGGCCAACCCGGATGAGGTCTGGGTCCCCAGCGATTTCGCCGACTTGGCCAACCGCCTTGCTATCGACAAGACCTTGCAGCGCCTGGTCGCCTCCTCGTCAACGGCCCGGAAGCTCTTGATCGACGCCCACGCCTCCAACCCTCGACCACGTCGAGCGCATGGTCCGCCGCCGTGCGTCCGAAGCGCGCTATCCAGGCCTGCGGCAACAGGTCGGTGTTCTCGATGGTGTGGGTTACGGCTGTCGGCGCCCTGTCGAGACTTCGGTGTTCGCGGAGTTGACTTGCCCGGCACCGACCACCGTCTGCGCGCTGCCATTCTGCCCAGCGGCCGGATCGTCGACCATCCGGCATGGCAACCCCGTCTCGGAGCGGACATGGGCGAGAACCTCGCCCAGCGCCGTTTCAGTCTCCCGCCCGAGTTCAGTGCGTTCCGCCATCATCGTCCCGGTGTCCCCTTCTTGATCGCAGTCACCAGCCGCGACAGCGCCCTGGAGTCCGCCGACGTCTGGTCCTCGCGATCCGCTTTCGTGTTTGCCCACGACTTTGACCGCACTGTTTGCCAGGCGGCACCCCAACTGCCCGGTGTCCTTTAGGTCATGAACCTAACGGACATCAAGCTCGTGATTGCCTGCGACTCATGACAGCTGATCTGCGAATCAAACTGTTTGCCGACAGTTTGCCCAGCGGCAGAATCTGCCTGCCAGAAAATGAAAAGACCATGAAAACATCAGCGTTTTCAAGGTCTTGTGTGGTAGCGGGGGCAGGATTTGAACCTGCGACCTTCAGGTTATGAGTTCGAAAACCAACCTCATGAACGAACCGCCGCTCGTCGCCTACCGTCGCCTCAGACCTATGACAAACGATTGTTTTTCCGATCTTTTTTCCTTCATTCTTGCGGGCAAACGTCAACCGGTATACCCTCACCTTTGAGGGATAAAAGTTCCAAATGCATTCCGAGAGGAGTCATGCCCAAGCTCACCAAGCGTTATGTCGAGAACCTTCCCGTGCGCGAGTAAGGAGTACTTCGTCTGGAACGACATTCTGAAGGGCTTCGGCGCACGCGTCTATCCCAACGGGGGTAAGCGCTACGTCGCCCAGCTCTTCCGCGAGGGAAAGACCGTCCGCGTCCAGATCGGCCGCCACGGCGCCATGCCCTTCGAGGAGGCCAAGGCCAGGGCGCGCAAGATCATCGCCGACATCGACGACGGCCGGAACCCGAACCGGGAGAAGGAGGCCGAGCGCCTGTCGCCGACGGTGGCGCAGCTGGCGGAGCGCTTTCTGGAGGAATACGTCCCCCTGCACTGCAAGCCGCGCACCCAGGTGGAGTACCGACATTCCGTGAACCGCTACATCCTTCCCGCCCTGGGGTCGATCCGCGTGCTAGCGCTGAGGCGGGAAGAGGTGGCGGCGCTGCACCACGACATGCAGGACAAGCCCTACCAGGCCAACCGGACGCTCGGGGTGCTGTCGAAGATGATGAACCTGGCCGAGTCCTGGAACCTGCGGCCGGACCGGTCCAACCCCTGCTACCACGTCCGCAAGTACCGGGAGAGCAAGCACGAGCGGTTCCTGACGGGCGAAGAGCTCACCCGCCTGGGCAAGGCGCTGGACGAGGAGGAGCCGTTCGCCCCCTCGGCGGTGACGGCGTATCGCCTGCTGCTCTACACGGGAGCGCGGCTGTCGGAGATCCAGACCCTGAAGTGGGAGTACATCCGGGGTAACCGGATCCACCTGCCGGATTCGAAGACCGGCGCCAAGACGATCCCGCTCAACGCGCCTGCGCTCGAGGTCCTGGCGGACGCCCAGCGGATCGCGGGCAACCCCTATGTCGTCGCGGGCGCGAAGGAAGGCGAATATCTGAAGGACCTGCAGAAACCCTGGCGGCGGGTGCGCAAGGCGGCCGGGCTCGAAGACGTGCGGATCCACGATCTTCGTCATACGTTCGCCTCGGAGGCGGTGATGGCAGGCGAGAGCCTGCCGACGGTGGGCAAGATCCTCGGCCACACCCAGGCCCAGACCACCGCCCGCTACGCCCATCTCGCCGACGACCCCCTCCAGAGCGCATCGGACCGCGTGGCGTCATCGCTCAAGAAGGCTCTGGACGGTTAAGAAGCGGGAAGCCTGTCGCCGGCCTCGGCCACCGCTTCGCCGAAGTCGATCCCGGCATAGCCCGGCCGACGGTGGCACCAGACATCGAACGCTGACCGCTGCTGTCCTCGGTCGTGATCGCCGCGATGGGAGGCTTCGTTGCCTTCCCTGATGTGTCGTCGAGCACAGACAATTGTCCGAGTCGCCGATCGTAGACATTTTGCGCTTGTCGCTGCTCGACGACATGTGTAGATTGTTGGCGTTCGACGACATCGAGGCCATCATGCAAATTCGAACCCCCCTGGACCTCGGTCTGGCCATCCGCGACAGGCGCCGCAAGCTCAAGCTGAGCCAGACCGAACTCGCGCACAAAGCGGGAGTCGGACGACAATGGGTCGTGGCCATCGAGCACGGCAAGTCCCGTGCCGAGCTCAGTCTGGTTCTCCGTACTCTTGCCGCCCTGGACCTCCCGTTGAGCATCGATCCCGGCGCTCGCCGGCTTCCGTCGGGTGACGACATGAACCCCCTCGACATCGACGCCATCGTGAATGCCGCCAAGGAAAATCGGACATGATCGAGCTTCTTGTCGTCGTTGCCGATCGCAGGATCATGGGCGAGATCCGGCGCGACCGACGAGGCCGGCTGACACTCGTTTACGACGACCGCTGGCGGTCCATGGATGCGGCTTATCCGCTTTCCCTCTCGATGCCGCTCGTGGTCGCCGAACATGAGCATGCCAGGATCGAACCCTGGCTCTGGGGACTGCTTCCCGACAACGAAGTCATCCTGGCCCGCTGGGGACAGCGGTTTCACGTATCGCCCCGCAACGCCTTTGCGTTGCTCAGTGCGGTCGGCGAGGACTGCGCTGGCGCCATCCAGCTGGTACGACCGGACAGGGTCGCCGACGTTCTCCAAGACGAGGGCCAGCAGATCGAATGGTTGACCGAAGCCGCCATCGCCGAACGCCTGCGGATCCTGAGACAAGATCAGGCAGCGTGGCGCATGGCACGCGATGCCAGCCAGTTCAGCCTCGCCGGGGCGCAGCCGAAGACGGCGCTCCTCTTCGACGGTCAGCGCTGGGGCGTGCCCAGCGGCCCGACACCCACCACCCACATCCTGAAACCGCCCATCGACGGGCTCGACGGTCACGCCGAAAACGAACACCTTTGCCTCGCGCTAGCCCGGGCACTCGGATTGCCCGCGGCACGCTCGGAGGTGCGCAGATTCGAGAATGAATCGGCAATCATCGTGGAACGGTATGATCGGACCAGACTCCCCGGTGCGATACGGCGCCTTCACCAGGAAGACTTGTGCCAGGTCCTGGGGCTTCCCCCGACGAAGAAATATCAGAACGAGGGCGGTCCCGGGTGCGCCGAGCTGAGCGAAGCCATCTGGACACACTCGGGAGAACCCGGCGACGATGCGCGAACCTTCGCACGTGCCATCATGCTGAACTGGATCATCGGTGGCACCGACGCGCACGCAAAGAACTTCTCCATGCTGATCGGCCCCCAAGGCCGCGGTCGCCTCGCACCTCTCTACGACGTGGCGAGCATTTTGCCCTACGACGCAGATCTCAGGAGGCTGAAGATGGCCACCAAGATCGGCGGCAAGTACCTGCTCGAAGAGGTTCAATCACGCCATTGGGTGAAATTCGCAACGAAAGTGCGCCTGCTGCCCGCCGACGTCATCGACATGGGAAAGGCCATGGCTGAGATGCTACCCGCGGTATTTGCCCAGACCGTCGACGACGCCCGCGCCAATGGGCTCGATCACCCGATTCTGCAGAGTATGTCCGACATTTTGACCGCTCGCTCAGTTCAATGTGCCCGCGTCTTGGAAGCGGCGGCAGCTTGATCCGCTCCTCAAGTGCGCAGATCAGATTTGGCAATCACTGAGGGCCTTGCCGAGCGCGGTCCGGGACCGTGCGTTGATCGTCGCGACGGTTCAACGCCGTTCGGTGCGGCAACGTGTTGATTTGCTTCAGTCCCGCGAAGCACGACGGCGACGCCGAACAACACCCGCTCGGACCTGAGAGAAATGAGATGCACCATGCCCATTGACGACGACGCGCGAGTGGCGATCACACTGCGCCTGCAAACCGCCTACGCGGAGACTCTGGAGAGCTACACCCGCAAACCGGCGTGGATCGAACTCCTCAGAGACGTAGCCCTAGCACTCCCGTGTCCTGATAAATCTGGTTGACGACGGTTTATGCGTCGTGGCGCAGGGCGTGTTTCTGGCCGGCCCTGAAGCCGATATCGTGGCCGAGGGCGGCGCTGGTCAGGCGTGTCTGGCCGTGCCACATGATCTGATGTCCGGGGTCGGGGGCGTGTTTTCGGTTGCGGTAGCCGCCGAGGTGGGCGACGAGGGCGACGGCGTCGCCGAGGCGTCGGGGCGGGCGGAGGTCGTGGACGTGTGCGTCGTCGCGCAGGAAGGCGAGTTCGGTGTCGGTGAACATGAGCTGCGGCGCGCAGTCGAGGACCTCGCGTCCGAGCAGGGTCATGACCATGATGCGCCATGCGATGACGGCGTTGATGGCGATGGCGTGCTGCAGGCGTTCGGCGGTGCGGAACAGCAGGTGTTCGACCCTGCAGCCGGACTTGAGCACCCGAAAGAAGTCCTCGATCTTCCAGCGCTGGAGAGAGAAACCGACGATCTCGGCGGCGTCCCTGGGGGAGCCGACGGAGACGGTGGTGAGCAGGAACCACTGGACCGGATCCTCGCCCTTGGGCGGCGCGGTCTCCCTGACGTGGACGCCATGGAGGCAGAGCGGCTCTGTGTTGCCGGCGGCACCCGTTGTCGGCAGGGTGACGCGCCGAAAGCGCAGCTCGCAGCTTGCCAGGCGTTTCTGGCGCGCCGGGCGGGCGTGTGTCCGACTGGCTTTGGGGCGTTCGGTGAGGCCCTCGATCTCGATGTCGATGAGACCCTCGCAGGCGCCGCCGGCGAGTGCCGCGAACAGCTTCGGCTGCCCCTTTGCGAGAACTCTGTCATGCCTGGCGCGGACCAGCAGGTCGACACGCGGCGCGTGGCGTTGGGCGTCGAAGAGTGCGAAGAAGTCGGCTTCCCGGTCGCATACCGAGATGACATGGGTCTTGCCTGCGACCTCGCGGGCGGCGTCGACGCTATCCCTCTTGCCTTCGTCGAAAACGACAGAAACATGCGGGAACTCGACATGCTGAAGTCAACAGCGTCCGGTTGAAAGGCACCGGGGACGTGTTCTGCGTCCCGCCCGCAAGCCGGCGAAGGACCATGCTGGCATGGCCCTTCAGGGCGCGCGTGAAGCACGTTCGCGAGAAGAAGCTGAGCCGGATCGCGGTAGTCGAGAGGGGCCGTCTTGGCGACCACCTGCTCAAGGGCAATCGCGAATTCGTCGGGGCGTGACGACCTTGTACCATGGATCCCTAGTCATTGGGTTTCTCGGTGTTCTCCGCCGACCTTATCCGTATGCGGCTTCCCGTGACCACGATGATCGCGCCAGCATGCATCGCGGCACCCTCGCGCTCGATCAGGTTCCGCATCGCTGTCGCCTCCTCGGCCGCTGTCAATCCGTCAAGCCGCACGATACAGGGATGCGGTTGACGAAGCGCAAAGACGAGTTCCCCGAAGTCCTTGTCCTCGGTGACGAGTATGCGACCTTCCCGGTAGGCGACGGCGAGCAGCGTCTGGTCCGAGGCGTCCGCAAATCCGTCGCGGGCCGAAAGAACATCGTGCCCAAGTTGGACCAGCGTGTCGTGCAGAACGCGCGACGCCACGCAGACATCGAGAAGAAACTTCACGAAGCCTCGCGCACGGCGATGCGATCATGAACATGATCGCCAGCTAGCGAGCGATGGGCAAACACCAGACATGCCTGGATGTCCTCCGGCTCCAGAAACGGATACTCGTTGAGTATCGTCTCCGCGGTATCTCCGGCTGCCAGCTTTCCCAGTACATGCTCCACGGCGATCCGCATGTCGCGGATGATCGGCTTGCCGCCGAAGATGTCGGCGCGGACCGTGATGCGGTTGAGCAGTAAGGTTTCCTCTGTCATTTGCTTCTCCTATGTTTCCGTTGGTCAGTTCTCGTCAATCCGCCGGGCAAGGTGCGGCGCCAGCTTGGGTTGCCGCTTCCGCAGCGGTGATTCACGAGTAGGCTTTCTTTTGTCAATTCGGATCGCCATGGGATCACCGCGGCACCGCCAGAAGCATGGCGTCCAACAGTCGTTTCTCGCGGCTTCCGCGCGGATAGAGCGCGGAAAGGGCGTTCGACAAGCGCAGGAAGTTATACCAAATCCATGAAAGTCTTTTCCGGTTGGGATTTTGGCAGATTTGGTCAAGATATGGGGTGCAACTGGCGTCGTGATGATCCTGTTTTGAGGTTTCAGATAGACCATCAGCACAAGAGGTTTGGTATGACCGCGCCTGTTTCAATCACGCGGACCGATGGCACACCGGCAGAGTTGCATGATCTGGCATGGAAGAGCAAATCGGCGATCATGGCACGTCGCCTGATGGCGGTGGCGATGCTCCGCAAGGGAGAGTCGCGGAACATGACAGCCGAGACATGCGGGTTGACGGTGCAGGCGGTCCGCAACTGGATCGTCCGCGACAACGCGAGCGGGCCCGAGGGTCTTGCCGACCTGCCGCGCCCTCCTCGCCCGCCCCATCTTGGCACTGAGGAGCGCTCGGCGCTGGCATCGTGGGTCGAAGCCGGCCCGGATGCTGACGCCGATGGCGTGTGCCGCTGGCGTGTGGTTGACCTGCGGAACACGGTTGAGGCGACGTGCGGCGTGTCGGTCAGTCCGGAGACGGTGCGTCGCACCCTGCATGCCATGGGGTTCTCTCATGTCTCGCCGCGGCCGCTTCATCCCAAGGCGGATCCTGCAAGACGAGGCATGCCGCCGGGACTTGCGTGCCCTGGTGCTTGATGTGGTGCCCGACACGGTGACGGCCGAGACGATCGAAGTCTGGTTTCGCAGACGAAGCCCGCGCCGGGCAACAAGGGCATGCTGTCGCGGGCACGCAAGGGCAGGCGGCCACGCATCCTGCGGGATCAACGCTTGCGGCTATGCCTACCTCTTCGCCGCCGCACGGCCTCAGGATGCGGTTGCGGTCGGCCACGTCTGTGACCGCGCCAACACCGGCGCGATGAACCGCCACCTCGCCGCCATCTCCAGGGCGGTCACACCGGGCCGTCATGGCGTCGTCGTTCTCGACGGCGCCGGCTGGCACCGCGCGACGGACCTCGCCATCCCGGACAACCTGACGCTGCTGCGCCTGCCGCCCTCCAGCCCGGAGCTCAATCCGATCGAAAACCTCTTCGGCTTCCTCAAGAGCAACGTCCTTGCCAACCGGGTCTTGGCGACCGTGGACGATGTTCGCGCGGCTATCACCGATGCCTGGAAGACACTCCGTCAGGATGCCGACAGAATCTCGTCCATCACAACCCGCACATGGGCAAGAAATGTCGCCCCAACGCCTCACGCGATTGCATCATTTTACCGGAAAAGACTTTCATGGATTGGTATCACCACGCTCGGTGGGTACCTGAACCGCAGCAACGATCCACCGCCGGGCAACGAGATCCTGTGGCATGGTCACAGCGCTCTGTCGTTCTCTGCGTGGATTGTCGGCTTGAGCCACGGGCCCGGCGATCAAAGCGAGCTCGGCGCAACATTCAAGCGGGACGCCATTTGTGGGTAATGGGTAGTGGGCGACTGCGAAACCGGGGCCGCTGCAGAGCGCGTCGGCACCGCGATCGCCGGCATGCTGGGTATGGAATGACGGGCACCCGCCGCCTCGGCCAACCCGGATCGCTCCAGGAGGTTGCCGCGGCAGGGTTGAGGGGGAGGAGATGTGGCGTCTTCCCGGCCGCGTCGCGGGACGCGGGTATCTGGACAGTTGCGAAAGGCATCGCAGGCGGTGGCACGAAGACCGGCACAAGACGGCAAAGTCGATGGCGCAGGTCATCACCGGCTGGTTCATCGACCACTCCAAACGACTGCTCATGCGTGCTCTTCGCCGCCGATCCCAAAAGGATCGCACGGCTTGGGAGACAATCAACTCCCTTGTGCGCAAAGGCGTGGCTCATCGCCACCATCCTGCGGTGCTCGACCGCCGCTGACACCTTGCCGCCATCACGCCTCCCCCACATCTTGAACTCACTGGTGAAAATCCCGGCAGAAAAACAGATGAACCAGCCTCTCTCCGCGCACCACGCGGCGGTCGTCGTGAGGCGGCAGGCATGGGCCGGGCTGTCGAGCGCCGAGGGCAACACCCCCGGAGCCGTTCTTGGTGCGGCAAAGGGGGCACTGCGGGGCCGGAGAACCAGAGCACGTGCACCGGAGTGTCGATGCCGATGATGCGTGGTCCCTTGCCCTTGTCGGCCGGCGCGGGTCTCGTCTGTGGAACCACACATCGATCGTCTCGGCCCACCTCATCGCGCACCAGGGCAGGGAAGTCCCTGCGAAACGCCTCCTGTCTCCCGGGATCCGCCCTCGAATGAAGCGGACGCGGCAAGACAATCCTGTGCTGGGCAGCGTCTCCGGACTGACCGACACGCCGAACGTCGCATGCAACCTTGTCCCGCAAGTCGACCCGACGCCATCGGCTTCAGCATCCGGGCTGCCTGCGGCCCACGATGCCGGCGCCGAGCGCTCCCCGGCACCAGCATGGGGCGGCGAGGCGGACGCGACCTGTCGACAAGGCCATCGGAGCCCTGCCTGTGTTGTACCCGGTTGCGGAGTGTCTGCACCGTCACTCCGCATGTCTCGTTTGTCATGCTCCGTGACTCTCCCTTGCGGAGCATCGCCAACGCCATCGGGCGAAGCGCCACGGTCGCCGTTTTGCTCTTCCGTGCCAGATCATGTAGCTTCGTTGCTGTGCCATCGGTCCGGGTGATTGGAACGGGTGCGGTCACAGCAAACCTCCTGTGCTGATGGTCTTCGACAGACCTCAACACAGGACGTTCACCGTGCCGACTGCCCCCGTGTCTTGACCCGATCTGCCAACGTTCCAACCGGAAAGAACTTTCATGGATTGGAATCAGACGAACACCTTCGCAAGACAGGCAACGATGTCAGGCTGCTCTGACCCGTCGGCGTTGGGGGCTGGGATTGTCGTGTCGGTCCCGTGCGCATGACTCGCCACCGTCTGCCCATCGGCATCCAGGACTTCACGACCATCCGGCGTGAGGGGTACTACTATGTTGACAAGACACCACTCATCTGGCGGTTGGTGGACGAGGGGCGCCATTACTTCCTCTCCCGGCCGCGCCGGTTCGGCAAGAGTCTGCTGGTGGACACACTGCGAGTCCTCTTCGCCGGACAGGAGGACCTCTTCCGGGGCTTGGACATTCATGACCACTGGGACTGGTCGGTGACCCACCCGGTCCTGCGCCTGAGCTTTGGCGCGAAGTATGACAGTCCGGAAGAGATCGCGCACAGCGTTCGTGGGCAACTGGAGTTGATCGAACATGCCGCTGGACTGGATCCAGACCAGACCGCTGGCACCGATCCCGTCCGGCTGCAGAAGGTGATCTATCACCTGCACCACACCACGGATCAACGCGTGGTGATCCTCGTCGATGAATACGACAAGCCGATCCTTGACGGACTGTCCGATCCCGAGCGGGCCCGCGCCAACCGGGAGTACCTGCGCGGTCTCTACGGCATCATCAAGGACAGTGCCGAGCATGTCCGCTTCGTCTTTGTCACCGGTGTCAGCATGTTCTCCAAGGTCAGCCTGTTCTCGGATCTCAACAATCTCAACGACATCAGCCTCGATCCACGCTTTGCCACGCTCTGCGGCTACACCGATGCCGACATCGACACCGTGTTTGCCCCCGAACTCAAAGGGCTGGATCGAGACAAGATCCGCACCTGGTACAACGGCTACAACTGGCTGGGCGAAGAGCGCCTCTACAATCCTTTCGATGTGCTGTTGCTTTTGCAGAAGCGGGAGTTCCGCCCCTACTGGTTCCAGACGGGCTCGCCGCGCTTCCTTCTTGACACGTTGAAGAAGAAGTCGATCAGCCATCTGGAACTGGAAGGCACGCTGGCCGACGAGGCCCTGGTCTCGCGCTTCGAGGTGGAGAATATCAGTGCCCAAGCCCTGCTGTTCCAGACAGGCTACCTCACCATCACGGACGTGATCCGCAAGGGTCACCGCACCCTCTACCGGCTCGACTATCCCAATCAGGAGGTCAAGCTCAGCCTGAACGATCATGTGTTGGCCGCCCTGTCCCAACAAGACAATGTGCCCCTGGACGAGGGCGAGACCCTGCGTGACCGCCTTGAGGCAGGGGACTTCACAGGCTTTGCGGCGACACTCAAGGCGTGGCTGGCCAGCATTCCCTACCAGTGGCACACCGCAGGGGATATGGCCCGCTATGAGGCCTGGTACGCCAGCCTCCTGCACATGGTCTTCCGCGCCATCGGGGTCGATGTGCGCAGTGAGGCGGCCACCAGCCATGGCCGGGCCGACATGGTGGTGCTGCTCGAAGAACAGGTGTTTATCCTCGAGTTCAAGATGGCGGACACACCCGCCGACGCCCGGACGGCGCTTGAGGCCGCCGTCACCCAGATGCGGGAACGGCACTATGCCGACAGGTACCATGGCATGGCCGTCCATGGGGTCGCCATCGCCTGTGGCCGCGAGGCCCGTAACCTGCTGGAGGTCCGGGCGGAGCCGATCGCCACTGACTGATGGGGTGGTCGAGCCCGTCGGCTCCGGCCCGTGCGGTGGGTTCACAGCGCCCCGAGAGACATGTCCCTCCCACGAGGGCTACTGCGGACGCTTCCGCCTCCCCGCCGTCGGCCACCACCTTGAAGTCCCCCGCACTGCCACCCTGTAGCAAGGAGGCGGCCGCAGGATACTCGCCCTTGGGGGACTATCGCAGGACAACCATGAACTGGCACGGTAGCCGGATGTGGTGCACGCACATGATGACCATCCTCTCGTGGTTTGTCTTGATACCGGTGGCGGTTGCCGAAGGCCGGGCGAGCCGGGCGCATTGTGTGCGCATGTTGGTATCGACAATTCCGGATCGTTGATTTCAACAAAGTGAAGACCCCTGAAACCCCCGATGGTGAGCGACGGCACTCAAGGCCCGGCAAAACAAGCCATTGACAAAGGGCAAACCATGCCAGCGCTGCCTGCAACCAAGGCCCAACTGATGGGACACCGACATCACCCACCGTGGCAAGATTACCGGAATTGTCTCAATCGACCTGCCGACCTGATCGTATCCAGTGTGATCTGTTCGCGCTCGGTGTCAGGCTCCTCGGCAATTTCGGCGGCCCGGACGATCATGCGTTGAATGGCAGCGTCCAGGAACGTCTCCTCATTGGATGTGTATGGCTTCTTGAGACCCTCCTTCTTTCGTGCCGTCTCCCCACCCTTTGTGCTGCTCAGCCTGCCCACCTTGCTGAGAACCTCGGGACAAATGCCAAACCTTCTTGCCGCGTCTTTTCTGCTTTGGCTCATTCTCTCCGTCAGCATGGTCAGACAGAAGTACGCCATGGATGGAAGGGGCTCCTTGCCCGCACGATAGCCGAGATAGCGATGATACATGCTGTCGATGTCCGGCGTTCGTGTCATCGTGCCTGGAGCAGGCGGTTCCGGGTAGCGGGACGGCACCACAGTGAGGACAGGGCTTTTGGCTTCCATGATGATTTCGCAATCTCCCGTCACCTTGAGGGAATCGCCGGGGATTGGCTTGCAGTCAATGATCTCCGATCGCACAAAGCGGAGGGTGAACGCATCCGGCCCGTAAGAGACTCCGGCCATGAATTCCCAGTTATTGCGATAGGGTTCGACCACCGATCTGGCCTCATCTTCCGTACCGTAATGGGTCTTGAACCGGAACAGCACGCGCTGATCCTCGACCTCGACAGTGAAATCCTCTTCCTCGAAGATCGCCGCTTCCGCCTCGGACCAGTCCATGCGTTCCGGATCACAAACAATGCGGTATTCAAGATGTACAACGTGCAGATCGTTCATTGTTTCGCAGACAAGCCTCTTCAACTCTTCGGGATTGGTGATGGGTTCGCACCCGTGACAGAGCCCTTCCGCCATCTGCTCCGGCGCATAGTTGCTGGGCTTGCCCGTGTCCTTGCGCACAACCCATGACGCTTCCGGTCGGGGAGCTCCGAGATATCGTCCAACCCCCTGGTTTGCCACCCCAAGAATGCCGGCCAGGGCCCCATAGGTGCAGCGCCGCCTAGCATGATTGAGGCAGGCAAGGACCCACATGGTCCCCTTGATTCTATCCATCACCCTGCCTCCCCAAGTACCGGCTCACCCCTATCAATCCACCACATCTCACTCTGCGTCTTCCGTTTTCTTCCCAGTCCCGCATCGCCTCGATGGCGGTGACGGCGCCGGACAGCGCGCTGATGCCTTCCCAGAGCTTCTTTGTGTCGCGGTGCGACCTTTGGGAACCTTGAAGCTATTGCGGGCGACGAGGGCGTCGAAGGCTGAGGCATTTGCGCTAAAGAGACGTTCCCTTCAAATGCCCTAATCCAGCCCGCCAGTAGGCTCCTATGCCGAGGCTCGACCGCTTCCAAGTCGACTACAATGTTGATGATGCAGGGGATGAAACCTTTGATAACGAAAGAGTGCACCGGTATCGGCAAGTCTCCAGGGCACCTGGCAGTACCGATTACAAGGCTGGCACTGCTGGCCAGACTGTGTCGGACTATTCGGTAGGTGTTGTGGTCTCCATGTCCGGTGTGTCGGTGGGCGGTTCCTACCGGAACACCGATCACGACAGCAAAGCCGATGACACGGTTCAGTATGATGTCGGCATCAGCTACGGCGAGGGTCCCTGGGTTGTCAGTGCCAACTACGGCAACAAGAGCCAGGATGACGATGGCAAAGGCGTGAAGACCGACAACGGCTACGCCCGCCTGATGGCCAACTACAACCTCGGCCCGGGCATCAACCTTGCCGGTGTGATCGGTCAGGACTCGACCGACAAAGGTGACGACACGTCGTTTGCCGGTATCGCGATGGGGATCAGCTTCTGATCGACGTCATCTGACAGCTTGAGTGTCTTTCAGGGAGCGGCCCGTTGCGGGCCGCTCCCTTTCTGTTTGAGGTCCTGTGCAATGACATGGGACAGTGGGAACCAGGTGCGCGCGCTCACCAGGCAAGGCAGAGTTACGATCCCTATCTTCTGAAATCACCATCCATCGCCGATTTTATCTCACACGATATCAGTAGCTTGGTCATCCTGACGCGTCCACTGGTGTGGCCGCCGAGGAGATGATGGCGGAGCCCATCTCGATCACCGTCGGCGGCAACTCGCACTGGGGTGTCGCCATTGTCGACAACGAAATGGACACGGCCGACGGGAATGGCGAGACGGATGACATTGCCATCTCGAACGATGTCGAACTGAAGTTCTCCGGTTCGACGGTTCTCGACAGCGGTGTCGAGGTCGGTGTGCGCATCGAGATCGAAGGCGAGGAGAGCGGCGATCAAGGTGACGAGACCTACATGTACGTGGAAGGCTCGTTCGGCACGATCCGTCTTGGCAACGACGATGCGGCGTCGGCCCAGATGGCGACGACGGCGCCCTATGCCACGTTCTTCTATGGCATCAACACGCCTTTCTGGTCGGGAACCATCAGTGGCGACGGCAGCAACTGGCACTCCACGCTTGCCGGTATCGATGTGGGTGATTCCGCCTCCATGATGTACTTCTCGCCGGTGCTCAACGGCTTCCAGTTCGGCATGTCGTATGCGCCTGAGGCAGGCGCGGAAGCCCGCAGCGGTACGGCGAACAGGAACAAGGACGGCGATGCCTACTCGGTGGGAGCGCGATATGACGGCGCCTTCGGCGATGCCGGCGTGACGATCTCCGCAGGCTACACGAGCCAGGATGTGCCGATGGTCGCCGCTGGCGATCCGACAACGGCAATGCGCGATGTCATGTTGAAGACATTTAAAACGGGCAACGTTTACTGGACGTCTACCGATAACGGCGTAGGCGAGGCGTCATCAGCAATAAGCGATGGTGCGACCCGGGATGTTAATGTATTCGAGAACCCCGATTGGGATCCTGATGCAGACAACGCAACCGCGATTGTGGAAGGGTATTCCTATTTCATTGATGATGGTGCCGGTGACAGTGGTGAGGCTGGAAACGGAACGCAGGATGGTGATGAGGCTAACTCTATTCAATACAAATACCACGAAGCTTCGACCATTACGGGTGCAAACAACGTCTACTACATGACCAAAGGCAAGGCTGCCGTACCCGGCCGGACTGTGTCGGACTATTCGGTGGGTGTCGTGGTCTCCATGTCCGGCGTGTCGGTGGGTGGCTCGTACCGGAACACCGATCACGACAGCAAAGCCGACGACACGGTTCAGTACGATGTCGGCATCAGCTACGGCGAGGGTCCCTGGGTTGTCAGCGCCAACTATGGCGCAAAGACCCAGGATGACGACGGCGATGGCAACAAGACCGACAACGGCTACGCCCGCCTGATGGCCAACTACAACCTCGGTCCGGGCATCAACCTTGCCGGTGTCATCGGCCAGGACTCGTTCGACAGCGGTGACGACACGTCGTTTGCCGGTATCGCGATGGGGATCAGCTTCTGATCGACGTCATCTGACAGCCTGAGTACCTTCAGGGAGCGGCCCGTTGCGGGCCGCTCCCTTTCTATTTCTGAAGGCCCTGCACAGACACGTGCCGTGCCTGCCACCTACTATCCCATGCTCTCTGGAAGGTATCCGAAGCGTTTCATCTGTTGCCTGTGGGCATCGCAGATGCGCTGCACCTGGCGTTCTTCCAGTCCCTCGTGCCACTCGCCCGTGGTGCCGCGCCGGAAGAAGCGCTCCTGATGCACCGATCTCTCCTTGAACCCCGTTCGCTCTTCCTGCTTCTGCAAGGCCCTGAACGACGAGTTGCCGATCGCGCGGGACAACCTCTGCCGCGAAGGCTTCACCCCCAGGAATCGTGCGATCTTCCGGAATGTCAGAGCCGGATGTGCGTGCATGTCCTCGTAGCGCACGACGTGAAGGCTCGGATCGGGTCGTCCGGTCCAGCTCCTGACGTGCTGCGACCAGCTGCCCAGTGCCACGGAGACAATGTTTCTGTCCGGATCGTTGTCCGTTTCCATGAAGTCGGTCGCCAGGAAGTCGACGGCCCTGTCGACTTCCACACCGAGGAAGTCCGCCAGAGACAACGCAATGTCCAGCGGGTTCCTCACGATGTAGATCACGCCTGACGTGACATGGAGGTTGATCGTGGAGTGTCCCCGCAGGGTGAGGAGCGCATTGTGTGTCTTGCAGAACACGGAGCCGGGGTTCGTCTTCGCGATGAGTGCGTGGACCCCGGGGCGCAGACGCGCCACATCGTCGGCGGACCAGTCCTCCAGGGGCCGCTTGTCCAGCAGACGGAACCAGGTCAGTGCGCTGTCGCTCTGAAAGATGCCGCCCTGCATGTGGTTCAGGTCGATCGGGCGGGGTCTGTCGGCGAAGAGGTTGTGAAGGAACACGCGCATCCACGTGTTCCCCGACTTCGGATAGCTGGCCAGCCACACAAGATCGCCCATGACATTCCCGGATGCGCACAAGAAAAAGCGGAAGCGGCAGGTGGCCGCTTCCGCTGTGGAAAAGACTGCGGTTTACCGTGTCGAACTAGAACGTAACTCCGAGGGCGATGGCACCGAACGTCGTGTCATTGCCATTGTCGTGAGCGTCGGCACCGATGACACCGACCAAGTCGATCCCCGGGCCGAGGTTGTAGCCGCCCATGAGACGCATGAAGTCGGTGTCCACCTTTTCACCGTCCCCGTCGTTATCCTGGCTCTTGTTGCCGTAGTTGGCGCTGACAGACCAGGGACCCTCGCCATACATGACACCGAGGTCGTACTGCACGAGATCGTCGGCGTTTTTCTTGTCCGGATCCATCGCACTGAACGAACCGCCCACCGAAACGCCCGCCATCGACACCACAAGACCCGCACCAAACTCCGTCACCGTCCGGCCAGGCGCAGCCTTCCTGTCGTCCCTGTAGTAGACATTGTGGAGACCGTCGCCATCATCAGCACCGTCAGTGTGATCGCCGGCTTCATGATACTTGAAAACGTTTACGAGAGCTAGATCTCCATTCCCATCAGGATTGTAACTGTAGAACGTTGCATCTTCATCTTCTTCGATTGCGTCATCGTATGCGGTCTGGGCAGCTTTGAGCACGTCTCCCTTGAGTTCACTATCTCCAGGATCCCAGATCGGATTTTGAAACACGTTCACTGAATTAGATGTATTAGCCTCAAGCCCTGCACCAGCACCATTACTAGCTTGCCGGTACACATTTGTGCGCGCAGCACCACCTGCCTTGAAAGTCATCGACATGACATCGCGCATTTTCGTTATCTCTTTTGCGGTCACCATCGGCACGTCCTTGCTGGCATAGCCCACGGAGAGGGCGATGCCGACGTCGCCGATCGCACCGTTGTAGTTGCCGCCGACGCCCCAGGCATCGTGACCCTCTTGCGAGTAAACGGAATTTGACCTCGCTTCTTCTCCGGCTTCCGGCGTGTATGACGCGCCGAACTGGAAACCGTTGATCCGCGGGGAGTAGTACGACAGTGCGGCTGACGCACCGACGCCAGCATTGGCATAGGTCTCGGTCGACACGCCCTTCGCCTCAGCATCACTGGTTGGGTGGTTGAAGGAACTATGCCAGTAGGCGTCATTGATGCCGTACATAAAACTGACATACGGGGCGGTCACGGCCGTCTTCTTGGAAGCAAGGTCGTCGTTGCCAACGCGGATGGCGCCAAACGAGCCTTCGACTTCAACGTAAGCCGCGTCAGCCTGATCGTCGCTTTGCTCGCCTTCAACCGTCACCTTGACGGAGACCTCAACGCCGCTGTCGAGCACCGTTGAGCCCTTGAAGTCAAGCTGGACGTCATTCGAGATGACAACGTCATCCATGTTCTGTCTGGCATCGTTGTCGACCACGGCAACGCCATGGAGAGACCGACCACCGATGGTGATCGAGATCGGCTCCGCCATCATGCCCTCTTCCGCCATCTCGTCAGCGGAGACCACACCAGTGGCAGAGTCTGGATGACCAAACTACTGATAACATGACAGAGTATTGCCCGGCAATTGCAGTGCCTTGAGACACATCCCTGTTTCCTCCCATGCCCGCAATTTCAGCAAAGGGAGGGAATCATGGTGAAGACGAAGCTGACCAAAGACCGGGGCAGGGCTGCGTCCCCGCAAGAGCGTTCGCGACATGCGGGATTCTCATCTCAGGGGATCCGGCACACACACGCGTCTCTCCGTCCGGCCCCTACTTCATCCACATTCAGCATGAGGGGCGCCGCGCCTGGACCTCGCAGGCGATGCTGCCGATGCACGCAAACCAGGCACGATCGATCAAATGATGCCCTCTTCAGGTGCGGGTACTGCGTTCGAAAGCTGTCGGTGATCCCGACCGGTCCATGTGCACTCCCGGTCGCCTCGGCGAGTTGTCCGCAACGCGCCCGGGTTCGGCGGATGAGCGTCGTTCACTCGGCGGGAATCATCAGTGCCGCGGTGTCGAGGCCATGATCTCGTCGAGGGTTGCCGCTTCCAGCAACGCATCGCCCCAGGCATCGAGCTCGTTCGTCGAGGCGTCGCTGACACGGGTGCGCACCGTCTCCGGCACCTTCCCGAACCGCCGCTCCATCTGGCGCAGGAGCATCTCTGCCTTTCCCTCGACCCGGCCCCGTGTGAGACCCTTGTTGAAGCCCTTGGTCACGCCCTCTTCCAGCCATGCTTCCGCCATCGTGCCCATCAGCATCTCCCATCGTTCCGGTTGTGTGCGTTTCAGAGATCTCTCCATCTCTGCCCGCGTCAGATCCTGCACCGCAGCCAGATAGCGAAGAATAACACGTTCCATGGCGCCGTCGGCAACCAGGGCAGCGCCGATGAGGTCCAGATTCTCGGGTTCCATGTCCGTGGTCGTCGCCACCACCAGCGTCACCAGCGCCGCGCGCACCTCGGGATCACGGCTCAGGCGCTGCGGCGCGATCCTGCCCAGATCGTGCAGCGTGTAGGCGAAGTCCCGCACGTACGGCGCCAGGACCTCCGGCGCATCGATCATCGCCGCCACCGACAGCGGCACACGCCACTCCTGCCTGCCGTGATAGAAGACCAGGGGAACGATCGGCTTCAGGCGTCCCGTCCCGCCCGCAAGGTCCCGGCGCCAAGCCAGCCAGACTCATGGCTTGTAACAAGGTCAGGACAGGGCTAACTTGCAACCAGTTACCCGTCGGCAGCGTGCTGTCGGCTCAGGGGCCGCTCTCCGGGGTGGCCCCTGCTTTTTGCAGGGAAGGCAAGTGAAAACACGGGTCTATGTTGACGGCTTCAACCTGTACTACGGAGCGGTCAGGGGGACATCGTTCAAATGGCTCGATCCGGTGCGCTTGAGCAGGCTGCTGCTTCCTCCGCATTGCGCGATCGACAAACTTCTCTATTTTACCGCCCACATTTCCGGGATTCCCGACCCGGCAGCTCCAGCCCGTCAGCAGGCCTATCTGAGGGCGCTGGGAACGTTGCCGGAAGTCCAAGTCCATTTCGGGAGCTTTCTGGCCAAGACCGTTTGGCGCCCCCTCGTCAATCTGCCAGTCGCGGAGCGTCGGATCGACGCGCCACAACCCGTCACACTGCCCGCAGGCAATCATCCGATTACAGGCGCGACCGCCGGACGCTGCCTGTCGGAACCTATCCCCAGCGCGACAGTGGGCGCAGAAAACGCCGCAAGGCAACGGCGCCATTGTCCGACGCACTCGTCGCCGAATTCCACGCGATGGAAGAAAAGGGCTCCGATGTCAATCTCGCGGTCCATCTGCTCAACGACGCCTGGAACGACTTGTTCGACGCAGCCGCCGTGATTTCGAACGACACCGATCTTGTAACGCCGATCCGCATGGTGACCGAGGAACGGGACAAACCCGTCTTCATAGTGTGTCCCGGGCGTTGGCAAGTTGCGTCGAAACTGAGACAGGCAGCGAGCTATGTGCGGCATGTCCGTGTTGATCAGTTGAAAGCGGCGCAGTTTCCGCACACCCTGCCCGGCACCGAGATATTCAAGCCGGCCGGATGGTGACGTGTCAATGCAGAGCCGACACAGATTGAGCTGAGACGGGCGCATGGTTCGATTCGAAACCGTCGTCAGGCAGAGTCTGCATCGGACGCATCCGCATCGCCGGATTTGTCGCCGCCCATAAGGTTGCTGCCTCGGACATGAGCAGCCCGCCATGACCATGAGGTACGCACACATGGGCGATCGGGAAACCGAAGCCGCCGCGGAACGCATCGGAAGCGCGACCGCCGGAATGCTGGGCATGGAATGACGCTCTCTCCGGGTGGGTGCCGCAGAGAGCGTCATGATGCAGCGTTCGAAACCCGCCGACTATTCTCGACCGGTCCATGTGCACTCCCGGTCGCCTCGGCGACGTGTCCGGGAAGTGCCTGGGTTCGGCGGATGGGCGTCGTTCACTCGGCGGGAATCGTCAGTGCCGCGATATGGGGGTCATGATCTCGTCGAGGGTCGCTGCTTCCAGCAATGCATCGCCCCAGGCATCGAGCTCGTCCGTCGAGGCGCCGCTGACCCGGGTGCGCACCGTCTCCGGCACCTTCCCGAACCGCCGCGCCATCTGGCGTAGCAGTATCCTTGCCTGACCCTCGACCAGCCATGTTTCCGCCATCGTGCCCATCAGCATCTCCCATCGTTCCGGTTGCGTGCGTTTCAGAGACATCTCCATCTCTGCCCGCGTCAGACCCTGCACCGCAGCCAGGGAGCGAAGAATAACACGTTCCATGGCGCCGTCGGCAACCAGGGCAGCGCCGATCAGGTCCAGATCCTCGGGTTCCATGTCCGTGGTCGTCGCCACCACCAGCGTCACCAGCGCCGCGCGCACCTCGGGATCACGGCTGAGGCGCTGCGGCGCGATCCTGCCCAGATCGTGCAGCGTATAGGCGAAGTCCCGCACGTACGGCGCCAGAACCTCCGGCGCATCGATCATCGCCGCCACCGACAGCGGCACACGCCACTCCTGGCGGCCGTGATAGAAGACCAGGGGAACGATCGGCTGCATCCGACCGACAACGTTGGGACAGTAGCGGCTTCGGCTGTCTGTTCGAGGGTATGCGACCAACCTTTCCTGTACCCGGTCGGACTTTATTCGACGATCTCGCACATATCGGCTACTCTGCGCACATGAGCGACCCGTGCACTGTGGAACTGGCCAAGAAGTTGGCCGCCCTGGAGGAGCGCATGAAGACGATGCAGGCTGAATACAAGACCGATATCGCCCGATTGGCCGAGGCCATCGCCAGACGTGATCGCGACAACACGCGATGGATGGTCGGACTGTGGGCAGCCGCGGTCGTGTTGATCATTACCGTTCTCGGTTTCCTGATCCGCGCTGGCGCATAACTCTCAAGGGCTGGTTGCAGAACCATGAGGCGCCGTCGGCTCCCGATCGGGATTCAGGACTTCCGGACGATACGGGAAGACGGTTGCTGCGATCTCGACAAGACGCCCAACATCTGACGACTGGTGGATGAGGGACGGCACTGCTTTCCGTGCGAGACCCCGCAGAGAATCAAGGCAAACAAAGAATGTCGTCCTTGTAACAGCTTATTTCCTCGGCGCGGTGGATCCTCGAAGAACAGTTGCGGACCTCGGCGTGTGTCTTCCCGTCAGGTGGGACCGGCATGTGGATCAATGTGTCGATGGTCGGTTCCTTCTGGGTGCGTCTGATGTTGCATCACTGCGTGAGCGCATGGCGAAGATCGACGGCAAGGTCGATGTGCCCACGGGAGCGGCCCTGAATTCGGCTCTCCATGCGGGACCGGAGAGATAGCACCACAGCATACGTATCCTGGCCATCCATCGTGTGTTGTCGCGGTCACGGTGGCTGTTTCAACGCCTCGCCTGGCGATGTCCCCGGCCTATCGGGCGACCTCGGTCTTGTCCTCAGTCAGCATGACCTTCATGTGTCCCCTTTGCTCATGAGCCAGATAGTGTCGGCCATCAGGCCGCTTCGGCCCTGACACCCAGGAGATTTCGTTTCGCGCGTCCGAAGGCGATACCCACAAGGTGAACGGATTCGCCACGATGTCGGTACATGTCCGCGTAACCTCGCTCCCGCATTTGGCTGATGGCATCGTCCAACGCTTTCCCCGCATCCCCATCGGCCATCTTGAATTCCAGCACGAACACCTGACCACCCAGAAATACCACCATGTCGGCCCGGCCTCGGGAAGTCGCCTCCTCCACACGAAGATCGATCCCGATGGCCCTGAAGCACATGTAGAGAAGACTTGCATACCATGCCTCGTAACGCGCGAGCTGCTCCTGGCTGTGCCACGGGTAGGGGATTCCCGACAGATACGAGCGAAGCCTCTCGCCAAACCCCGCAAAGTCGTTCGCCTGCAGAAGTCCAGCGAGTTCCCTCCCGGAGTCCGACGTCTCCATGGCCGTCGCGCCCAGATGCCCAAGGAGACCACTGCTCAGGCTCTGCCGCACCTCGAAGTTAGGAAAATCAAGCGTGTAAAATCTTTCGGGACCGTCTCCCTTCTCTCCCGTGATCGTCAGATATCCTGTCTGGAACAAGAGAGCGTCCACACCGATGTCTCCGACGTCGAACGTGGACATCAACCTCTCGTCGGCCACACGATTCTCAAGGTCGATCAGGTTCACGCGCCTTTCCATCACAAGACGGTAGAGAAATTCCGGTGAACCGGTCTCAAACCACCAGGGCCGGTACTCTCTGCGATCGAACAGCAAAAGCACGTCAAAGGGGTTGTAGACTTTTTCCTTACCAAGCCAGTGGTAGCCGTTGTACCAGCGCCGGATTTCGTCGCGGTCGAGACCTTCAAGTTCAGCGGCAAACACATCGTCGAGATCCTTCTCCGTGTAGCCACACAGCATCGCATAGCGCGGGTCAAGGCTGATGTCCTTCAGGTTGTTGAGGCCGGAAAACAGACTGACCTTTGAAAACATGCTCACTCCGGTCACAAGAACGAAGCGAACGTGTTCGGCGCTGCCCTTGATAACTCCGTAGAATCCCCTGAGCGCATCTCGGTTTGCCTTCGCAAGAGGGGGGTCTTCCAGCACATCCAGGATTGGTTTGTCGTATTCATCCACCAGAACCACGACACGGTGACCGGTGGCACGGTGGAGACGGTCCAGAAGATCCAGCAAACGCACCGGACTGGTCTGCTCGGGCGAGGGGCTGAGGCCGGCGGTGCGTTCGATGATCGTCAGTTGGCCGAGGATATCCCTTTCGATGTCCCCCGGTTCGTTGTATCTCCCGTCAAAGCTCAAACGCACCACCGGATGTCTTGCAGACCAGTCCCAGTGGCGGTGGATGTCGAGTCCTCGGAACAACTCCTCCTTGCCTTCGAACAGCGATTTCAGTGTGTCCACGAGAAGGCTCTTGCCGAAACGGCGTGGACGGGAAAGAAAGTAGTATCGTCCCTCGTCCACCAGGCGCCGGATGATGGGCGTCTTGTCGACATAGTAGCAGTGTTCCTCCCGGATCGTCCGGAAGTCCTGAATTCCGATCGGGAGCTGACGGCGCTTCATGGCTCTTCAACCCTGCTCGTCCAACACTCCTGCACATGAGCACGTTCCAAACCTTGCGGAACCGGCCAAGCAAACGGATACCCTGGTGGAACGAATGACGTCCATGCAAGGCGGGTGCAAGACCGAAAGCGCACGGTTGGCCGAGACCGTTGCCACACGCGACGATACCGAACTCCGGTCACTGCCGGCGATGGCG
Source organism: Alphaproteobacteria bacterium (assembly GCA_965200495.1). Classification (GTDB taxonomy): domain Bacteria; phylum Pseudomonadota; class Alphaproteobacteria; order SP197; family SP197; genus SP197. The sequence goes on along the minus strand of CBDAUG010000002.1, from coordinate 744,472 downwards.
CTCCGGCCCGTCACCGACCATGATCTTGATCGCCAAGTGGCATGATGTACCACTTCTCGCGGCATGTTGCGATGGCGTTGGGTCAGGCGCCCCGGGAATCCTTCAACTCCAGACGCTTGCAGTTCGTTCAACCAGGCCAGCGCACCAACAGAAGTTCCGCGACCGTTACAATCAGCTTTTCGTCTGGCGGCTTCCACGCCACATCTGACGTTGTCCCTGGCGAGCCACGGGACATCGATCTCGTGCCGGGCCTGCATGGTCACCATGCGTTCCTCCAGAACAAACAGTTTCGCGCCCACTTGTGCGGGTCATCATGGGTCGCTCAGGTGCGACAGGATAGACAAGTCATGAACGACTCGGGAGTTCAGTCATGCCAAAGCCGGGCAGAGGACGGTGTCTGGACCACCGCCGGCGCGTACCCGGAGCGCCTCTCTCGCTCAGTTCATTCCTCCATTCCCCTGCATGCCGCAGCGGAAGAAACGCCGCTGGTGCGTTGAGTTCTCCCTGAACCTGCGATCCGCCGCCTGCCTCGAGAATCTCTGCCGGCGCCAGGAAGCCATGACCCGCCACGCGTCAGGCGATGTCGGGCTCGCGTCATCCGCTGAAAGACGGCCGAAGCGTTTCATCGGTTCTTGACGGGCCTCGCAAGTGGGCAGAACCAAGCTCCCGACCGGCGTTGCGCCACGAAGACGAGGAGAAGGCCTGGCGGCAACAGCCGGCCTCGGCGCCATTGGCACGATGTTCGATGATGCGGCCCGATGGCACGGGCAATGGCCGCCAGCCCTTGACCAGCGCCTCGGACACCTCCAAGCAACGTACGTTGCGGACTCTGCGAAACCCTTGCAAGGCGGTATGGCATGCATCATGTGTTCTTTCGACATGCCGGTCCGGAGATCCGATGGCGCTGCCGTCCCAGCCTCACGACACACTCTTTCGGGCGATCGTTTCGGCGCCGCCGCTGGCTGCCACCCTGCTGACCGACTATCTCCCGGGCGAACTCGGCACGCTGCTCGATCCCGCCGCGCCGCCGGAACACGTCGAGGGCACGTTCATCGACGACGAGGGAGCGCGCTCGCAGTGCGATGCGCTCTTCGAGGCGCGCCTTGCGACCGGCGAGCCGCTCCATATCTACGTGCTCGTCGAGCACAAGAGCCGGGTCGACGAGGCAACACCTCTCCAGCTACTGGGGTACATGGTGAACATCTGGCGCCGGGACCTTGCGGGCGGGACGGGACGCCTGAAGCCGATCGTTCCCCTGGTCTTCTATCACGGCCACCAGGAGTGGCGTGTGCCGCTGTCGGTGGCGGCGATGATCGATGCACCGGAGGTTCTGGCACCGTATGTGCGGGACTTCGCCTACACGCTGCATGATCTGGGCAGGATCGCGCCGCAGCGCCTGAGCCGCGATCCCGAGGTGCGCGCGGCGCTGGTGACGCTGGTGGTGGCGACGACCACGGACATGGAACCCGAGGATCTCGACCTCATCGGCGCTGCCCTGGTTGCCGATGGCGCCATGGAACGTGTTATTCTTCGCTCCCTGGCTGCGGTGCAGGGTCTGACGCGGGCAGAGATGGAGGGATCTCTGAAACGCACGCAACCGGAACGATGGGAGATGCTGATGGGCACGATGGCGGAAGCATGGCTGGAAGAGGGCGTGACCAAGGGCTTCAACAAGGGTCTCACACGGGGCCGGGTCGAGGGTCGTGTCGAGGGTCAGGCAAGGATACTGCTACGCCAGATGGAGCGGCGGTTCGGGAAGGTGCCGGAGATGGTGCGCGCCCGCGTCAGCGGCGCCTCGACGGACGAACTCGACGCCTGGGGCGATGCATTGCTGGAAGCGGCGACCCTCGACGAGATCATGACCCCCATATCGCGGCACTGACGATTCCCGCCGATCCCAGGCGTTGTCCCCAGACACCTCGCCGGGGCAATCGGGAGCACGCGTGGATCGGTCGAACTCTGCACCATGGCGTTCTCTGCGGCGCCCACACTTGGCAAGGATGTCATTGGATGCCCAGCATTCCGGCGATCGCGCTTCCGATGCGTTCCGCGGCGGCCTCGGTTTCCCGGTCGCCCATGTGCGCGTACCGCATGGTCATGGCTGGCTGCGCATGTCCGAGCAAGCGCGACACCACTGGCAGCGGCGTTCCCTGCATGACGGCATGGCTGGCATAGGTGTGCCTCAGATCGTGGAGGCGGACGTCGTCGATGCCGGCTTCCCTGCGGATGGCATACCAGAGTGAGAGCCCGCCACTGAGAGGACGTTCCGGATCTCTCGGCGACGGAAACAGGAAGCCGCTTTCGTGCGACGTGTTGCGATCGATGATGGTCCGCGCCTCTTGATTGAGAAACACGGTGCGCGGTCCTGTCTTGGTATCGGTCAGGTGAAGATAGTCGCCGCAGACCTCATCTCTGCGGAGGCGAACGATCTCGCTCTTGCGGCATCCGGTCACAAGGAGGAGCCGAATGATGTCGATCTGTTGACGCTGCGAGGTTCTGCGAGGCGTCTCGCGGTCGTGTCTGTCGAGCGTGCGATGCAGGCGCCCGATCTCCTCGCTGGAAAGGAAGCGTGTGAGCTTTCTCTTGCGATTCGGCCTGACGCTTCTCGCCGGATTTGATGTGATATGGCCGCAGGAGACCGCATGGTTGAAGATCTGGCGAACCAGCTTCAGGCACTCGTTGGCGCCGCCCGGCGCGGTTGTGCTGTAGCGATCGAACCATCGATGAACCATCGCGGAGGTGATCCTGTCGAGCCGACGGGCGCCGAATGCTGGCAGCAACTGGCGTTGCAGGTGCTTCTCCCGCAAGTCGATCGTGGCAGGACTGCTGCGGTGGATCCACGAGTTGCGCCATGCACGCGCGGTGAAGTCCCGGAACAGGGGAGCCGGATCCTTCCGGGGTTGTTTGTCCGTGAGAAGAGCAAGGCTCCGGGCACGGGCCTCCCGCACCGTCAAGTCCGCAGTGGAGCCGAGCGACACCTTCGTTGTGCCGCTGACATGAACGTAGCTGCAGCTGCCTGAAGGCAGAACCCGAACCCCGAGCACCGGCACCAGGGTATCGCGGACCGTGTACTCGCGATCATGAGGTGCGAGGTTGTCGATCAGGGAATTCGTCAGCTTCACCCTTCGGCTCATCGCACGGATCCTCCAAGCACGCTCCCCATCACCCGGGCCGCTTCCAGCACCCGGTCGTCGGCCAGATGCGTGTACTTGAGCGTTGTTTCGGCATTGCTGTGACCGAGCAGTCGACCGATGGTGACGATGCTCTCACCCTGCTTGACGGCGATGCTGGCATAGCTGTGCCGCAGATCGTGAAGACGCACATCCTGCAACCGCGCCTCCGAGCGAACACGCTGCCAGAATCGTTCGGCCGGCGTGGTGGTCAGTGACCTTGCTGTTCGTGCTGACGGGAAGATCCACGACGATGTCCGCTGAAGGCCATCCAGAATTCTGCGCGCCGGTGTGGAAAGCCACACCATGCGCGGCCCCACCTTGGAATCGCCGAGGTGGAGATGTCCGTCTCTGTAGTCCCGCCATCGCAGCGTCACCACCTCGGTCTTGCGGCAGCCGGTCAACATGAGAAGCCGTATGATCGCCACAAGTGTCGGATCGGCGTTCTGGTGTCGTTGCAGAATGACACCTATGCGCGCGATTTCCTCCTCGGACAGGAAACGCTCTCTGCCCTGCCTGCGATAACGCTTGATACCCCTGCACGGATTGCTGTCTTCAGTCCTGTATCCATAGGTCTCCGCACAGGCCATGATGACCGAGAGTACCGGCGCAGCACGATCGGCCGATACAGGCGTCTCATGGAGAGAAGCGAACCAGTCCTGCACGTCGGCAGCGCCGATGTCGCCGATCTGGCGCCCCTTGAACCATGGCAGGAGCTGGTTCTTCAGGTAGTACCGATTGACCTTGAGAGTCCCGGGTTTCCAGCGGCTGGCGCCGTAACGGCGGAAGACCTCTTCTGCAACGGTCTCGAACAGTGTCTGATCTGTCTGCCATCGGATCCCTTGCCGTGTGGCCAGCATCATCGATCGCGCCTGCTTGCGCGCATCGGCAAGACGGGTGACGGCGGCGTCGCCTACAACGGTCCACGCACGACGCCCCTCATGCTGGATGTGAATGAAGTAGCGCTTGCGGCCGGACGGGTAGACGCGCACGCCGAATCCCCTGAGATGCGAATCGCGAATGTCGCGCACACCCTTGCGGGGACGCAGCGCCCTCACCCGACCTTCGGTCAATCTTGTTGTGCCCATGGTCTCTCCCTCCTCTACGATTGCGGATATGGGAAGACCAAGTGACGCCGTTGCGGCGATCACAATTGTGGCAGCGGTATCTTGCCTGATTGGCCATCAGTTCATGGTGTGACGCGCCAATCAACTTGTTGATATCGTGTGTGATAAATTCACCGATGGATAATGACTTCAGAAGATAGGGGTCGTGCTTCTGCCCTGCCTACTGCACACGATCCCATGCCCTTGGGAAGGTATCCGAAGCGTTTCATCTGCTCGCTATGGCATGTCCCCTGCATCCTGTTCGCCTCGACGTGTTGCCGAGCTCCTCAAGCCGGTACAACCCGAACTCTGCGACAGCTGCAAGAAGGCGATCAGGACAGGGTTCATCCGGCGAGGACTTGCGAGGCGGTCTCGAAGGCACCATGTGTTCTTTCGACATGCCGGTCTGGAGATCCGATGGCGCTGCCGTCCCAGCCTCACGACACACTCTTTCGGGCCATCGTTTCGGCGCCGCCGCTGGCTGCCGCCCTGCTGACCGACTATCTCCCGGGCGAACTTGGCACGCTGCTCGATCCCGCCGCGCCGCCGGAACACGTCGAGGGCACGTTCATCGACGACGAGGGAGCGCGCTCGCAGTGCGATGCGCTCTTCGAGGCGCGCCTTGCGACCGGCGAGCCGCTCCATATCTACGTGCTCGTCGAGCACAAGAGCCGGGTCGACGAGGCAACACCTCTCCAGCTACTGGGGTACATGGTGAACATCTGGCGCCGGGACCTTGCGGGCGGGACGGGACGCCTGAAGCCGATCGTTCCCCTGGTCTTCTATCACGGCCACCAGGAGTGGCGTGTGCCGCTGTCGGTGGCGGCGATGATCGATGCGCCGGAGGTTCTGGCACCGTACGTGCGGGACTTCGCCTATACGCTGCACGATCTGGGCAGGATCGCGCCGCAGCGCCTGAGCCGTGATCCCGAGGTGCGCGCGGCGCTGGTGACGCTGGTGGTGGCGACGACCACGGACATGGAACCGCAAGATCTGGACCTCATCGGCGCTGCCCTGGTTGCCGACGGCGCCATGGAACGTGTTATTCTTCGCTACCTGACTGCGGTGCAGGATCTGACGCGGGCAGAGATGGAGAGATCTCTGAAACGCACGCAACCGGAACGATGGGAGATGCTGATGGGCACGATGGCGGAAGCATGGCTGGAAGAGGGCGTGACCAAGGGCTTCAACAAGGGTCTCACACGGGGCCGGGTCGAGGGTCGCGTCGAGGGAAAGGCAGAGATGCTCCTGCGCCAGATGGAGCGGCGGTTCGGGAAGGTGCCGGAGATGGTGCGCGCCCGTGTCAGCGGCGCCTCGACGGACGAGCTCGATGCCTGGGGCGATGCGTTGCTGGAAGCGGCAACCCTCGACGAGCTCATGATCTCGACACCGCGGCACTGACGATTCCCGCCGAGTGAACGACGCCCATCCGCCGAACTCAGGCACTTCCCGGACAAGTCGCCGAGGCGACCGGGAGTACACATGGACCGGTGGAGAGTGACTGACGGCTTTCAACGCAGCACCATGGCGTCCTCTGCGGTGCCCGCACCTGGAGAGGGCATCATTTGAGATCGTGCCTGCTTGCGTGCATTTGCAAGACGGATGACGGCAGCGTCGCCTGCGACGATCCAGGTGCGACGCCTCTCATGCTGAATGTGGATGAAGTAGCAGGCATGGGAGGAAACAGGGGTGCGTCTCGGGACATCACAAGCGCCGGACAATACTCTGTCATGTTATCAATAGTTTGGTCATCCTGAGACGCGCCACTGGTGTGGCTGCCGAGGAGATGATGGCGGAGCCCATCTCGATCACCGTCGGCGGCAACTCGTACTGGGGTGTTGCCGTCGTCGACAACGACCTGGATGGCAGCGACGCGAATCACCCTGAAAAGGATGACATCGCCATCTCGAACGATGTGGAATTGAAGTTCCACGGTTCAACCGTTCTCGACAGCGGTGTCGAGATCGGTGTACGCATCGAGATCGAAGGCGAGTCGTCGGATGATACAGACGCCAAGCTTTCCGATGAACAGGGCGACGAGACCTACATGTACGTGGAAGGCTCGTTCGGCACGATCCGCCTCGGCAACGACGATGCGGCGTCAGCTCAGATGGGCACGTCAGCCCCCTACGCGACGTTCTTCTATGGCATCAACACGCCTTTCTGGACAGGAGACATCAGTAGCGGTGGTTCACTCTCCACTTACGCCGGTGTCGGTGTGGGTGATTCCGCCTCGATCATGTACTTCTCCCCCGTGCTCAACGGCTTCCAGTTCGGCATGTCGTATGCTCCCGAGGCGGGCGCGGAAGCCCGCAGCGGTACGGCCAGCAGAGCCAAGGACGGCGATGCCTACTCGGTGGGAGCACGTTACGACGGCGCCTTCGGTGATGCCGGTGTGACGATCTCCGCAGGCTATACAAGCCAGGATGTGCCGATGACAGATCCGACACAGGCAAGACGCAATGTCATGGTCAAAACCTTTGAGGCAGGTGGAGCCTACTGGGCGTTTGATCGAAGTACGGGGGAAACGGCCGCGTCCACGGCCATCACCGGTACTGTTACGAGAAGCATCAACGTATTCGAGAATCCTGACTGGGATCCAGATGAAAAAGGTGCGCTCCCACTTGCGGAGGGTGGCAACAAAGATTTCGTCTACTACGTCGATAATCCTGATCTTGATGGCGGAACAGCGGGAGATCCAGATGAAGCTGAGCATGTTTACAGGTACCACCAAGTTGGCGACGAAAGAGCTAACAACCCGTACTATGTGAAATCTGCTACCGAACCTGTTGGCCGGACTGTGTCGGACTATTCGGTAGGTGTCGTGGTCTCCATGTCCGGCGTGTCGGTGGGCGGTTCCTACCGGAACACCGATCATGACAAGAAGGATGCCGATGACACGGTTCAGTACGATGTCGGCATCAGCTACGGCGAGGGTCCCTGGGTTGTCGGTGCCAACTATGGCAACAAGAGCCAGGATGATGATGGCAAGGGCGTGAAGACTGACACCGACTTTGCCCGCCTGATGGCCAACTACAACCTCGGCCCGGGCATCAACCTTGCCGGTGTGATCGGTCAGGACTCGACCGACAAAGGCAACGACACGTCGTTTGCCGGCATCGCGATGGGGATCAGCTTCTGATCGACCTCATCTGACAGCTTGAGTATCTTCAGGGAGCGGCCCATTGCGGGCCGCTCCCTTTCTGTTGGGGGTTCTAGGTGATGGGGAACATTGGCTGGCGAGCTGACCGAAGCCCGGCAGCCCGAACTCTGCGACAGCTGCAAGAAGGCTATCGGGACAGGGTTCATCCGGCGAGGACTTGCGAGGCGGTCTCGAAGGGACCATGTGTTCTTTCGACATGCCGGTCCGGAGATCCGATGGCGCTGCCGTCCCAGCCTCACGACACACTCTTTCGGGCCATCGTTTCGGCGCCGCCGCTGGCTGCCGCCCTGCTGACCGACTATCTCCCGGGCGAGCTTGGCACGCTGCTCGATCCCGCCGCGCCGCCGGAACATGTCGAGGGCACGTTCATCGACGACGAGGGAGCGCGCTCGCAGTGCGATGCGCTCTTCGAGGCGCGCCTTGCGACCGGCGAGCCGCTCCACATCTACGTGCTTGCCGAGCACAAGAGCCGGGTCGACGGGACGACACCTCTCCAGCTACTGGGATACATAGTCAACATCTGGCGCCGGGACCTTGCGGGCGGGGCGGGGCGCCTGAAGCCGATCGTTCCCCCTGGTCTTCTATCACGGCCGTCAGGAGTGGCGTGTGCCGCTGTCGGTGGCGGCGATGATCGATGCGCCGGAGGTTCTGGCGCCGTACGTGCGGGACTTCGCCTACACGCTGCATGATCTGGGCAGGATCGCGCCGCAGCGCCTGAGCCGTGATCCCGAGGTGCGCGCGGCGCTGGTGACGCTGGTGGTGGCGACGACCACGGACATGGAACCGGAGGATCTGGACCTGATCGGCGCCGCCCTGGTTGCCGACGGCGCCATGGAACGTGTTATTCTTCGCTACCTGACTGCGGTGCAGGATCTGACGCGGGCAGAGATGGAGAGATCTCTGAAACGCACACAACCGGAACGATGGGAGATGCTGATGGGCACGATGGCGGAAGCATGGCTGGAAGAGGGCGTGACCAAGGGCTTCAACAAGGGTCTCACACGGGGTCGGGTCGAGGGAAAGGCAGAGATGCTCCTGCGCCAAATGGAGCGGCGGTTCGGGAAGGTGCCGGAGACGGTGTGCGCCCGCGTCAGCGGCGCCTCGACGGACGAACTCGACGCCTGGGGCGATGCGTTGCTGGAAGCGGCAACTCTCGACGAGATCATGACCTCGACACCGCGGCACTGACGATTCCCGCCGAGTGAACGACGCCCATCCGCCGAACTCAGGCACTTCCCGGACAAGTCGCCGAGGCGACCGGGAGTACACATGGACCGGTGGAGAGTGACTGACGGCTTTCAACGTAGCACCATGGCGTCCTCTGCGGCGCCCGCACCTGGAGAGGGCATCATTTGAGATCGTGCCTGCTTGCGTGCATTTGCAAGACGGATGACGGCAGCGTCGCCTGCGACGATCCAGGTGCGACGCCTCTCATGCTGAATGTGGATGAAGTAGCAGGCATGGGAGGAAACAGGGGTGTGTCTCGGGACATCACAAGCGCCGGACAATACTCTGTCATGTTATCAATAGTTTGGTCATCCAGACTCTGCCACTGGTGTGGCCGCCGAGGAGATGATGGCGGAGCCCATCTCGATCACCGTGGGCGGCAACTCGCACTGGGGTGTCGCCATTGTCGACAACGATCTGGACGGCACCGACGCGGAGAAGCACCCCGAAACGGATGACATCGCCATCTCGAACGATGTCGAACTCCAGTTCAAGGGTTCCACGGTTCTCGACAGCGGTGTCGAGGTCGGTGTGCGCATCGAGATCGAAGGCGAGGAGGGCAAAGACCAAGGCGACGAGACCTACATGTACGTGGAAGGCTCGTTCGGAGAGATCCGCATCGGCAACGATGACCCAGCGTCTTACCAGATGGGTGCGACGGCCCCCTACGCCACGTTCTTCTATGGCATCAACACGCCGAACTGGACGGGGGCCATCAGTAGCGGTGGTTCAATCTCCACTTTGGCCGGTGTCGATGTGGGTGGTGCTGGCGAAGAGCATGGTGATTCCGCCTCCATGATGTACTTCTCTCCCGTGCTCAACGGCTTCCAGTTCGGCATGTCGTATGCTCCCGAGGCGGGCGCGGAAGCCCGCAGCGGTACGGCGAAGAGAGACAAGGACGGTGATGCCTACTCGGTGGGAGCGCGTTACGACGGCGCCTTCGGTGATGCCGGCGTGACGATCTCCGCAGGCTACACAAGCCAGGATGTCCCGATGGTCGCCGAAAGATACACATACGAAAGACGTAAGGTCATCGTCAGGGACTTCGACACAGGCACCACCACTAACAGATACCTGCGATCGGCCGATAATTTGGGCGACAGTGGTGTAAGCAATGCTGAAGGCACGAACGTTGCTGTGTATCAGCGTGATGAGTGGAAGAAGCCCACTCTTGCGATGTTCATGGGCAATACCGGCACAAGAGCTAGTCGACTCGAGGCCGCTGTGGACAGCTTTGAGGCGGCCGAAAAAGATGAAGACATCACAGTCTTCATGGCTGACTTTAATGGTGACGATAGCGCAATTCCAGTATACCAGTACCAAGAAGTCGACGACAATGGCTCTCACGTCTTCCACAATAAGAAACATGATGCCGTACCCGGCCAGACGGTGTCGGACTATTCGGTAGGTGTTGTGGTCTCCATGTCCGGCGTATCGGTGGGTGGTTCCTACCGGAACACCGACCATGACAAGAAGGATGTCGATGACACGGTTCAGTACGATGTCGGCATCAGCTACGGCGAGGGTCCCTGGGTTGTCAGTGCCAACTACGGCAACAAGAGCCAGGATGACGATGGCAAGGGCAACAAGACTGACACCGACTTTGCTCGTTTGATGGCCAACTACAACCTCGGTCCGGGCATCAACCTTGCCGGTGTGATCGGTCAGGACTCGACCGACAGCGGTGACGACACGTCGTTTGCCGGTATCGCGATGGGGATCAGCTTCTGATCGACCTCATCTGACAGCTTGAGTGTCTTTCAGGGAGCGGCCCGTTTACGGGCCGCTCCCTTTCTGTTTGGGCCCTGGTGCGATGGGCGACATTGTCTGGTTGGCGAGTTCCCCAAGTCCGGCAACCCGAACTCTGCGACAGCTGCAAGAAGGCGATCGGGACAGGGTTCATCCGGCGAGGACTTGCGAGGCGGTCTCGAAGGGACCATGTGTTCTTTCGACATGCCGGTCCGGAGATCCGATGGCGCTGCCGTCCCAGCCTCACGACACACTCTTTCGGGCCATCGTCTCCGCACCGCCGCTGGCTGCCGCCCTGCTGACCGACTATCTCCCGGGCGAACTTGGCACGCTGCTCGATCCCGCCGCGCCGCCGGAACACGTCGAGGGCACGTTCATCGACGACGAGGGAGCGCGCTCGCAGTGCGACGCGCTCTTCGAGGCGCGCCTTGTGACCGGCGAGCCGCTCCACATCTATGTGCTCGTCGAGCACAAGAGCCGGGTCGACGAGGCAACACCTCTCCAGCTACTGGGGTACATGGTGAACATCTGGCGCCGGGACCTTGCGGGCGGGACGGGACGCCTGAAGCCGATCGTTCCCCTGGTCTTCTATCACGGCCACCAGGAGTGGCGTGTGCCGCTGTCGGTGGCGGCGATGATCGATGCGCCGGAGGTCCTGGCGCCGTACGTGCGGGACTTCGCCTACACGCTGCATGATCTGGGCAGGATCGCGCCGCAGCGCCTCAGCCGTGATCCCGAGGTGCGCGCGGCGCTGGTGACGCTGGTGGTGGCGACGACCACGGACATGGAACCCGAGAATCTGGACCTCATCGGCGCTGCCCTGGTTGCCGACGGCGCCATGGAACGTGTTATTCTTCGCTCCCTGGCTGCGGTGCAGGATCTGACGCGGGCAGAGATGGAGAGATCTCTGAAACGCACACAACCGGAACGATGGGAGATGCTGATGGGCACGATGGCGGAAGCATGGCTGGAAGAGGGCGTGACCAAGGGCTTCAACAAGGGTCTCACACGGGGCCGGGTCGAGGGTCGCGTCGAGGGCCGGGTCGAGGGAAAGGCAGAGATGCTGCTGCGCCAGATGGAGCGGCGGTTCGGGAAGGTGCCGGAGACGGTGTGCGCCCGCGTCAGCGGCGCCTCGACGGACGAGCTCGATGCCTGGGGCGATGCATTGCTGGAGGCGGCGACCCTCGACGAGATCATGGCCTCCACATCGCGGCACTGATGATCCCCATCGAGTGAACGACGCCCATCCGCCGAACCCAGGCGCGACGCCCCTCATGCTGAATGTGGATGAAGTAGCGGGCATGGGAGGAAACAGGGGTGTGTCTCGAGGCGCTGCAATTGCCGGGCAATACTATGTCATGTTATCAGTAGCTTGGCCATCCAGACTCTGCCACTGGTGTGGCCGCCGAGGAGATGATGGCCGAGCCGATCTCGATCACCGTCGGCGGCAACTCGCACTGGGGTGTCGCCATTGTCGACAACGAAATGGACACGGCCGACGGGAATGGCGAGACGGATGACATTGCCATCTCGAACGATGTCGAGCTGAAGTTCTCCGGTTCGACGGTTCTCGACAGCGGTGTCGAGGTCGGTGTGCGCATCGAGATCGAGGGCGAGGAGAGCAAAGACCAGGGCGACGAGACCTACATGTACGTGGAAGGCTCGTTCGGAGAGATTCGCATCGGCAATGATGATGCAGCATCTTACCAGATGAGTACGACTGCGCCCTATGCCACATTCTTCTATGGTATCAACACGCCAAACTGGACGGGAACCATCAGTGGTGACGGCAGCAACTGGCACTCCACGCTTGCCGGTGCCGATGTGGGTTCTGGTGATGGTGATTCCGCCTCCATGATGTACTTCTCGCCGGTACTCAACGGCTTCCAGTTCGGCATGTCGTATGCGCCTGAGGCAGGCGCGGAAGCCCGCAGCGGTACGGCGAAGAGAGCCAAGGATGGCGATGCCTACTCGGTGGGAGCGCGCTATGACGGCGCCTTCGGCGATGCCGGCGTGACGATCTCCGCAGGCTACACAAGCCAGGATGTCCCGATGACGGCCGCTGGCGATCCGGCGCCCGCAAGGCGCACTGTCATGCGTGGGATTAAGGCAAGTAACTGGTACTTGGTGCATACCGATAACAGCTCTTCGACGGGCACCCTGGTATCCGCCGACGACGCGCCAAACGTCCGCGTTTTTGAGAATCCGGATTGGGATCCCAGCAAGGCCCATGACGACGAGACCCAGGCAAACATCGATGTGGGCAGGTATCGCGTGCCGATCGTTTCCAATGACGACGCCACCAATGGCACCATTACGGGTGGTGAGTCCCCAAGCCCAGCAGACTACGTCTACAAGTACATTGAAGCTGCTTATGACGAGCCCGCTACTGCTATCCACGATGTCGACTACATGACCAAAGGCGAGGCTGCCATGCCTGGCCGAACTGTGTCGGACTATTCGGTGGGTGCTGTGGTCTCCATGTCCGGCGTGTCGGTGGGCGGTTCGTACCGGAACACCGATCACGACAGCAAAGCCGACGACACGGTTCAGTACGATGTCGGCATCAGCTACGGCGAGGGTCCCTGGGTTGTCAGCGCCAACTATGGCGCAAAGACCCAGGATGACGACGGCGAGGGCAACAAGACCGACAACGGCTACGCCCGCCTGATGGCCAACTACAACCTCGGCCCGGGCATCAACCTTGCCGGTGTGATCGGTCAGGACTCGACCGACAGCGGTGACGACACGTCGTTTGCCGGTATCGCGATGGGGATCAGCTTCTGACCGACCTCATCTGACAGCTTGAGTATCTTCCGGGGAGCGGCCCATTCATGGGCCGCTCCCTTTCTGTTTCTGAAGACCCTGCACCTGCATTTGCCGTGTCGCACCCATTATCCATGATCCTGTGCTCTTCGGATACGGTCTTGAGGACAGTCCGGAAACTTGGTCTACTGGGTATTGATTACATGATACTCGTTGAACCAACTTGAACCGACCATTCTGCGCGTATGATCCATCCTTGTGGTGACGAACCCGGGAGTCCTGAAGGAACGCATGAAGGCCATGCAGGTTTTGGTACAGGTTCGACCTCGCCTGATTGCCCGAGGACATCGCCAGACGTGACGCTGAAGTGGCCAGACGCGATACGGAAGTCGCTGACGTGATCGCGACAACACACGACGGATGGTCGGGCGGTGGGGGCTTCGGTCGTGCGGATCATTGCAGTCCTCGGTTTCCTGATCCGTGCTGACGCATAACTCAGGCATGGTGGTTAGTGCTGAGTGTTCCAACAGACACGATATGCTGCTCCGTCCAGATTGACGTACAGATGAACAACAAATGGTAAGGGAACACAGCGCGATGCAAAGGTCCTACAATGTGGATGTCATCTGGTGCAAAGAATCACATGTTTACGTTGGTACGAGCACCGATGTACCTGGTCTAACGCTTGAAGCGGAATCGCTCGGTCATTTGCTTGACGCGGCATTTGAAATGATCCCTTCATTGATCGAACAGAACGTCGGTGCCGTAGACGGTGAGGAAGTGGTGGTGAATGTGCGCGTTAGACAGCCCGCCTTGACAGGGTCTCGAACCCGTCACTCTCCCGGGCAGGCAGTCGCTCCTCCGAAACATCGCTATGTCTTCGAAGAGGACCTAGACCCGTTCTACGCCTAAGCTGAGGAACTACCGTGGCGACCTTTGAGAGGGAAGTGAAACGCCTCCTGAAGGCGGCAGGTTGGGTCAAGGTGCGCCAAGGAAGATCAAGCCACGAACAATGGAAGAAGTCAGATGGGTCGGGCTTGACGATAACAGTGCCAAGCACAATCAAGAGCAGGCATACAGCCAACAACATTCTGAAGCAGGCAAGTGTACGGCATAAGTTGTGACGTGATGTAGCCGTCGGTAACGATGGCGGCAAGTGCCCGAGCAGAGTTTGCGAAAGCTGAGTCGCTCAACATCATATCTCACGTTTTATCAATGTGTTGAATGCCGCGGCGCGTCCACTGGTGTGGCTGCCGAGGAGATGATGGCGGAGCCCATCTCGATCACCGTCGGCGGCAACTCGCACTGGGGTGTCGCCATTGTCGACAACGATCTGGACGGTACCGACGCGGAGAAGCACCCTGAAACTGACGACATCGCCATCTCGAACGATGTCGAACTCCAGTTCAAGGGTTCAACCGTTCTCGACAGCGGTGTCGAGGTCGGTGTGCGTATCGAGATCGAAGGCGAGGAGGGCAAGGACCAAGGTGACGAGACCTACATGTACGTGGAGGGCTCGTTCGGCGAGATTCGCATCGGCAACGATGATCCAGCATCTTACCAGATGGCCACGTCAGCCCCCTACGCGACGTTCTTCTATGGCATCAACACGCCAAACTGGACGGGAAGCATCAGTAGCGGCGGTTGGCACTCCACTTATGCCGGTGCCGATGTGGGTTATGGTGATGGTGATTCCGCCTCCATGATGTACTTCTCGCCGGTACTCAACGGCTTCCAGTTCGGTATGTCGTATGCGCCCCAGGCGGGTTCGGAAGCCCGCAGCGGTACGGCGAATAGGAACAAGGATGGCGATGCCTACTCGGTGGGAGCACGCTATGACGGCGCCTTCGGCGATGCCGGCGTGACGATCGCCGCAGGCTACACAAGCCAGGACGTCCCGATGGTGGATGAGGTCAAGCCGACAACCGCAGAGCACAAAATCATGATCATGAACTTCACGTCGGCGGGAATGTACCTGCAAGATGATGGTAGTTCTGCAGGCGCGGTCGAGAACGGCGTTCGTGTGTTTGAGAACCGCGAATGGGTGCCCGAGAGGAAAGATTTCTCAGGAGTCAATGCAGAGGCAGACTACAAACTTGCAATGACTGCGTATGACGATGCAATCAAAGCTGACGAAGACGCGGCTGTCTACAGTTACACGCCAACAGGAGGCACTGAAACCCAAGTGTACAAGTACCACGAGCTTGGCAGTCTCGGGGATGATGCTGTAAATGATGCGCACGATCGTTACTACATGACGGACGGCACCTCTGCCAAGCCCGGCCGGACAGTATCGGACTATTCGGTAGGTGTTGTGGTTTCCATGTCCGGCGTGTCGGTGGGTGGTTCCTACCGGAACACCGATCACGACAGCAAAGCCGACGACACGGTTCAGTACGATGTCGGCATCAGCTACGGCGAAGGCCCCTGGGTTGTCAGTGCCAACTACGGCAACAAGAGCCAGGATGACGATGGCGAGGGCGTGAAGACTGACACCGACTTTGCCCGCCTGATGGCCAACTACAACCTCGGTCCGGGCATCAACCTTGCCGGTGTGATCGGTCAGGACTCGACCGACAAGGGTAACGACACGTCGTTTGCCGGTATCGCGATGGGGATCAGCTTCTGATCGACGTCATCTGACAGCTTGAGTGTCTTTCAGGGAGCGGCCCGTTTATGGGCCGCTCCCTTTCTGTTGGGGGGTCTGGGTGATGGGGAACATGGGCTGGCGAGCTGACCGAAGCCCGGCAGCCCGAACTCTGCGACAGCTGCAAGAAGGCTATCGGGACAGGGTTCATCCGGCGAGGACTTGCGAGGCGGTCTCGAAGGGACCATGTGTTCTTTCGACATGCCGGTCCGGAGATCCGATGGCGCTGCCGTCCCAGCCTCACGACACACTCTTTCGGGCCATCGTTTCGGCGCCGCCGCTGGCTGCCGCCCTGCTGACCGACTATCTCCCGGGCGAACTCGGCACGCTGCTCGATCCCGCCTCGCCGCCGGAACACGTCGAGGGCACGTTCATCGACGACGAGGGAGCGCGCTCGCAGTGCGATGCGCTCTTCGAGGCGCGCCTTGCGACCGGCGAGCCGCTCCACATCTACGTGCTTGTCGAGCACAAGAGCCGGGTCGACGAGGCAACACCCCTGCAGCTACTGGGATACATGGTCAACATCTGGCGCCGGGACCTTGCGGGCGGGACGGGACGCCTGAAGCCGATCGTTCCCCTGGTCTTCTATCACGGCCACCAGGAGTGGCGTGTGCCGCTGTCGGTGGCGGCGATGATCGATGCACCGGAGGTTCTGGCACCGTACGTGCGGGACTTCGCCTATACGCTGCACGATCTGGGCAGGATCGCGCCGCAGCGCCTCAGCCGTGATCCCGAGGTGCGCGCGGCGCTGGTGACGCTGGTGGTGGCGACGACCACGGACATGGAACCCGAGGATCTCGACCTCATCGGCGCTGCCCTGGTTGCCGATGGCGCCATGGAACGTGTTATTCTTCGCTACCTGACTGCGGTGCAGGGTCTGACGCGGGCAGAGATGGAGATGTCTCTGAAACGCACGCAACCGGAACGATGGGAGATGCTGATGGGCACGATGGCGGAAGCATGGCTGGAAGAGGGCGTGACCAAGGGCTTCAACAAGGGTCTCACACGGGGCCGGGTCGAGGGTCGCGTCGAGGGTCGCGTCGAGGGCCGGGTCGAGGGAAAGGCAGAGATGCTCCTGCGCCAGATGGAGCGGCGGTTCGGGAAGGTGCCGGAGACGGTGCGCACCCGGGTCAGCGGCGCCTCGACGGACGAACTCGATGCCTGGGGCGATGCGTTGCTGGAAGCGGCGACCCTCGACGAGATCATGACCCCCATATCGCGGCACTGACGATTCCCGCCGAGTGAACGACGCCCATCCGCCGAACCCAGGCGCGACGCCCCTCGTGCTGAATGTGGATGAAGTAGCGGGCATGGGAGGAAACAGGGGTGTGTCTCAAGGCACTGCAATTGCCGGGCAATACTATGCCGTGTTATCAGTAGCTTGATCGTCACGACGCGGCCACTGGTGTGGTCTCCGCCGATGAGATGGCGGAAGAAGGCATGATGGCCGAGCCGATCTCACTGACTATCGGCGGCCGGTCCATGTGGGGTGTCGCGGTGGTCGATAACGAAGCCGAAGACAACATGGACGATCTGGCGATCTCCAACGACGTTCGTATCGTCTTCAAGGGCTCCACTGTTCTCGACGGTGGTCTGGAAGTCGGTATGCGGATCGATGCCGATGGTGGAACAGGTGAAGATAAAGATTCGGTCATCGGGGAGTACGCCTATGTCAGCGGATCTTTCGGCCAGCTTCGCGTCGGCAACCAGGACACCGCTTCGTACAAGATGTCGACGAGTGCTCCCTATGCCACATTCTTCTATGGCATCAACACGCCTTTCTGGACGGGGCACATCAGTAGCGCCGGGACAATCTCCACTTACGCAGGCGCAGGTGTGGGTGGGGCATCCCTGATGTACTTCTCGCCTGTGATCAACGGTTTCCAGTTTGGTGCGTCATATACGCCGGAGGCCGGTACAAAGGCGCACTCAAACACCGTGTATTCTCAAGAAGGCAATGACGCGTGGTCCATCGGTACGCGCTATGATGGTGCCTTTGGTGACACTGGAATCACATTTGCCGCAGGCGTGACGAGCTGGGATGTCGCGATGTCGAAGGCGGAGGTTGTTAACCGAGGCGCTGGGCTGGTCACGGCTGATGACGCAGTCACCGCCACTGCAACAGCAGGAAAGTGCCCGGAAGGTACTGAGGCCGTTCAAGCCGACCTTACAGCTTCCAACACCGACGCTTCAAACATCTTTTGCTATACCGCTCCCGAAGCGGGCAGAACCGAGACGGACTGGAATGCCGGTCTTGTTGTGTCGATGTCTGGGGTTTCCGTGGGCGGTTCGTACCGGACCACCGATCATGACCAGAAGAATGTCGATGACACGGTACAGTACGATGTCGGCATCAGCTACGGCGAGGGTCCGTGGGCAGTCAGCGCCAACTACGGCAACAAGAGCCAGGACAGTGAAGACATCGACAATGACCTTGCCCGTCTGATGGCGACATACAATCTTGGTCCGGGAATCAACGCAGCCGCTGTGCTTGGAAGTGATTCACCGAACGCTGGCAAGAACAAGGGCAAGGATACGACATTCGGTGCCGTGGCGTTGCTGATCAGCTTCTGATCAGACGCATCACAAGTCTGTCGTTTCATAGGGGAGCGGACCGTTGCGGGCCGCTCCCTTCTTCATTCCTGTCTTGCGTACGTGGGCGACATTGAGAACGTCTCCGGTTCAGGTCTGTCAGCACCAGGAGATCCTGAACCGTTGTTCTTACCCGATGTCAGGTCGTCCATCCGATGACAGGTAGCCGAAACGCTTCATCTGCTCGTGGTGGGCCTCGCAAATGCGCTCGGCCTGTGCGTCCGTGAGTTCCTCTTTCCATCCGTTCGCAACACCGCGGCGGAAGAAGCGTTGCTGAAAGGGAGAGCGTTCCTTGAACCCCAATGTCTGCTCCTGCCTCTGCATGACCTGGAATGACGAGTGCCTGAGCGCCCGCAACAGTCTCTGGCGCGACGGCTTCACACCCAGAAATCGGGCCAGTCTTCCCAAGGTCCGGGTTGGATGCATATGCATGTCTTCATAGCGAATGACATGAAGCCGCTTGTTCGGTGCCCCGGTCCAGCTCCTGACGTGTTGTGACCAGCTCCCGAGGGCCAGATCAACGTTGTTGAGTGAAGGATCACGTTGTGTCTCCAGGCCAGCGGTGGCCATGAACGTGATGGCTGTATCAAGGTCAACCCCGAGAAAATCGGCAAAGGATGACGATACGTCAAGCGGGTTCCTCACCACGTAGATCGCGCCGGATGTGACCTCCAGGTTGATGGTCGGATAGCCGTGCGACCTGATGAGCGCGTTGTGCGTCTTGCAGATGATGGATCCTTGAGACGTTCTCGCGATCAATGCGTCAACTTCAGGGCGCATGCGTGCCACGTCGTCCGGCGTCCACTCCTCGCACGGACGCTTGTCCAGCATCCGGTACCAGGTGAGCATCCCGTCGTTCTGGGAAAGATCTCCCTGCATCCGATTGACGTCGACAGGGCTTCCCCGGTTTTGAAAGAGGTTGTGGAGGAGCGCCCGTATCCACGTGTTGCCTGATTTTGGATAACTGGCAAGCCAGACAATGTTGCCCATGACGCTACCCGACAGCCTTCAATCGGGATAGGGGGGAGCCTCGCGGCTCCGCCCCTCCCACACCACCGTGCATACGGGTCCGTACACGGCGGTTCGACGGATTTAAGCTGCGGGCCGGTCTCGCAACGAGGCGAGGCCGGTCCGTTCGAGGAAGGCGTTGGGTAGCGCGTATGCGAGGGCGGGACTGTTGCTGAGCCTCCACGGGCCGTGGGCACTGCCGGCGGTTTTCGCCGCCAAGTGCTTGTTGACGCCGAGGCGGCGCAGCGGTCCGCCCGCGCTTCCACTGCCGCCAGACAAAGGCGCGGAGCCGTCGTCTGATCCATCTGTCGAGGATGAGCAGTATCGAGGGGGTCTCGCAGAAGCCGAAGTAGCCCCGCCACCCGACAAGGTAGCGGGAGAGTTCGGCAACGAGGCGGGTAAGGCTGACGCGCCTTGTGCGGCGCGTCATCTCCCGGACCCGTGCCTTGAACCGGGCGAGCGCCTGCGGCGCGATGCGCCGCTTCGTTGCCCGCGCGGCGGTGAAGCTGAAGCCCAGGAAGGCCCGCGCCGACGGGCGACCAACCGCGCTCTTGTCTGCGTTGACCTTCAGCTTGAGCTGCCGGGCAAGGAATTTCGTCACGCTCGCCATGACCCGCTCGCCCGCCCGCCGCGACCGCACATCGATGTTGCAGTCGTCGGCGTAACGGACGAAGCGGTGGCCGCGCTCCTCCCGTTCCTTGTCCAGGACGTCGAGCATCAGGTTCGACAGCAAGGGCGAGAGTGGGCCGCCCTGCGGCGTTCTCTCGGTGGTCGGACCGACCAGCCCGCCGTCCAGCACTCCCGCGGTCAGGAAGTCGCGGATGAGCCTGAGCAGGCGTTTGTCGGCCACGCGCTTGGCCACCAGTCCCATCACTATGTCGTGGTTCACCCGATCGAAGAACTTCTCCAGATCGAGATCGACCACATGGGTGTAGCCCGCGCGGATATACTCCTGCGCGCGCTCTACTGCCTGATGGGCCGAGCGTCCGGGCCGGAACCCGTAGCTCGCATCCGAGAAGCCGGGGTCCCAGTCTCCTTGCAGCACCTGCATCGCCGCCTGCTGGATGAAGCGGTCGAGCACCGTCGGCACGCCAAGGCGGCGAACGCCCCCCGATGCCTTCGGTATCTCCACACGCCGAACCGGCTGCGGTTCGTAGGCGCCGTCGAGAAGGCGGGCCTGCGTCTCGGGCCAGTGGCCTTTCAGGTGGGCGCCCAGCTCTTCGACGGTCATCCCGTCGATGCCGGGCGCCCCCTTGTTGCGCCGGACACGCGCCAGCGCCTTCTTCATGTTGCCGGGCGTTCGGGGTCGGCACGCGCCATGCGGGCTTCGGTCCCTCGGTCGCCGGCGCTCCGGGCTTCACCCTTCGCCTCCGGCTCCAAGGCCAGTTCCACCTGGATATTCTGCCGCCTGGTCCGCATGAGCCTGCCGTCCTAATAACCCTGTCCGTCGTTCAGGCCTTCGCCGGCAAGCCGGCTACTATGCCCTCTGCTGACTTCTGCGCCGCGATCACGGCCCTTGCGGGACCGCCCAGTCCGGGGATTCCAGACACAACGCAGACCTCCCGAGGTAAGACCAACCGCCTTCACCGCACACCCGCCGGATTTACCACCCCGGCCCTTGATGGCTGCGGACTTCGCGATCACTTGCTCGCTCGTCCGGCCGGGTAGGCCTCGTATCCGGTTCTTGTCCATCGGGTCGCGGCTTTGCTCAACGCTTCCTTCAGACCTCGCCTCGCGACGACACCCTTGCGCTTCGCTAATCCTTCGCCGCCATCGGGCTGGACAGAGGACTTCCACCTCCAAGCTGTTGGCCATGCTCGGCACACAAGAAAAAGGAGCGGCCACAAGGGCCGCTCCTGACAACAGGTATTGATGGCAGTGATCCCGCGATCAGAAACTGATCCCCAGCGCTACGCCTGCGAAGGTGGTATCCTTGCCCTTGTTGTCGCCCGCACTCGGGGAGTCGCCGCCAATGGCACCGGCAAGGTTGATGCCGGGACCGAGGTTGTAGTTTGCAAGCAAACGTACAAAGTCGTTGTCAATGTTGTTGTCATCGTCCTGTTGGTTGCCAACATTCGCACTGACGGACCAGGGACCCTCGCCATACATGATGCCAAAGTCATACTGCGTCAGGTCATCCTTGCCCATGTCGTCATCCATGATGCTCATGGAACCACCGACCGACACGCCTGCCATCGACACAACAAGACCTGCCGCCCATTCCGTGACGCTCCTCCCTGGCTGCGCTTCATGCAAGCAGTAGGTGCCGCCATTGGCTGCCGTACGCGATCCAACGTCTACGGCTATAGCGCCAGCCGGGCAGTCCTTTAATACGCCTTGAACGGGGCCATCATTGTTGACTGTTGGGTCTTTGCGCCCCCTTAAAGTAGCCTTCTCTTCCGTTTCCGGAACGTCCTTGTGCGCGTAACCTCCCGTGAAGGTTACGCCGGTATCGCCGAAGGCACCGTCGTAGCGAAGACCAATGGAGTACACGTCATGCCCTTCATTCGTGGGCCCAGTCCCCGATTCGGCCTCTTTGCCAGCCTCTGGTGCATAGGACGCACCAAACTGGAATCCGTTGATCACCGGTGAAAAGTACAAGACAGACGCAGAATCACCAACACCGGCATCAGCGAACGTGGTCATCCAAGGGTCAGTCTGAATGCTTGACGCTGATTGACCCCAGTAGGAGTCGTTGATGCCAAAAAAGTACGTCGCATACGGTGCCGTCGTGTGCATCTTGCGGGCAGCCGTCTTCTCATTGCCCACCCGGATGGCACCGAACGAACCCGAGACCTCAGCGAACCCTGCATCAGCGGGATCGGGGTTCTTTTCTCCTTCAACGTCCATCCTTACGGAGACTTCGACACCACTGTCCAGGACTGTCGAACCCTTGAACGTCAGCTGCACATCGTTGGAGATCGCGAACTCGTCATGGTCTGGCTTCGCTTCGTTGTCTCGTACCGACAAGCCCCAGTGTGACCTGCCTCCCACAGCGATCGAGATCGGCTCGGCCATCATGCCGTCTTCCGCCATCTCCTCGGCGGAGACCACACCAGTGGACGCACCATCGACACTAAACAGCTGAATTAAAATCGATATTTTCTTCTCTCTAGTGCAACTTTTGGATGATCTTGCAAGGGTTTTTCTCGCATCTGCAATCCAGGAAAAGGGGGAATTCATGGCCGGAACGCGACTTGCCGAAGCGCGAATCAAGGCGTTGAGGCCGCGCAAAACCAACCGGGATCTGCGCGATGCCGTTCTCAAAGGTTTCGGCGTCCGCGTCTACCCGACAGGACACAGAGTCTACTTCATTCACACTCAGATCGAGGGAAGCGGATCTGGAAGATCATCGACGATGTTTCGCAGATCAACCTCGTCGGGGCCCGTGAGCGTGCGCAGGCACTGCTTGCCGAAGCCAGAGACGGCACGTCCACATCAGCGCACGAGACCCTGTTCGAGAAGGTCGCCAAAGAAGTCTTCCGCCTTACGGACGCAGTCACTGGAAACCCCGGACCTTCAAGATCAACCGGTACTACCTGAAGAACCAGATACTTCCGTGGTTCCGGGGATGCCGGACCGCAGACATCACCGCCGAGCACGTGCATGAGTGGTTTGCGTCTCTCCATGAGACTCCTGTGTCGGCCGACCGCGCCGCACCGGTCCTCTCCGTCATCATGGCCCGTGCGGAGGATTACGTATACCGCGCCGAAGGCAGCAATCCATGCAGGGGCACCAGGCGCTACCGGCGCAAGGGACGGGAATGCTTCCTGTCGCCGGAAGAAGTGCGCCGGCTCGCAAGGGCCCTGTCGGAGCACGAGGCCGACCGCCCAATGTGCGTGGCCATCGTTCGTCTCCTGTTACTGACCCGCTGCCGCAAGCGGGAGATCGTGACAGTGCGAGGGAGCACCGGGACGCCAACCTCCACCTTGAGGACTCCAAGACCGGACCGCGCATGGGTCTGGCTGTCGTCGCCGGCGCAGCGGATCCTCGAGGAACAGCCGCGGACCTCGGCGTGTGTGTTCCCGTCTGGGAGGATCCGCGGCATGACCGGAAAGCCAGACTGACCGATGCCCTTGTCCGGCGACTCCGGCCCCGCGAGCTCGAGTACGCGGTCCGCGATACCGAGGTGCCCTCCCTCGGTGTTCGCCTCCATCCCTCGGCGGCAGCTATGTCCAGTTCAGCCATGGCGCGAAGCTGACTCTCGGCTCCACCATGCACCTGACGGTTGAGGAGGCCCGCATCTGCTGCCTGGCATTCCTGAAGGACGGGCTGCTCCGAATGGATGCAGTTCCCCTGTTCGGGGACTTTGTCGCGCACGAATGGCTGAATCATGGATTCACCCAATCAAACCCGCAACGGTCCAATGGCGGGACAGGTGCCTGAAACGACAGCTGCTCCCAGCGTTCGCCGCGTATCGCCTGGACAGTATCACGACAATGACGGTTCATCACTGGTTCGACAGCTACAGCAGGGGCCGCTTCGGGTGGCGCCAACAACTGTCTCAAGACCCTGCGCCAGATCTTCAACCATGCCGTCTCCCGCGGTTACATCGCTACCAACCTGGCGCGCAACGTCAAGCCCAACCGCAGACCGAAACTCACACGCTTCCTTTCCAGCGAAGAGCTTGAACGATTGCATCGTACGCTCGACCGGCATGACCACGAGGTACCTCGCAGAGTTTCCCAGCGTCAGCAGATCGACATCATCCGGCTCCTGCAGTGACCGGTTGCCGCAAGAATGAGATCATCCGCCTTCGCAAGGATGAGGTTTCCGGCGATTGTTTTCACCTGACCGACAGCAAGACAGGACCCCGTATCGTGTTCCTGAATGACGAGGCACACGCCATCATCAAGCGCCACATGGTGGGTGACAGCGCTGTCCCGTTTCCGTCGCCCAAGAACTCGCGTCGTCCTTGCTGTGGCATTCTACGGCTCTGGTTTACGGTCCGCAGGAAAGCAGGTATCGAGGGCATCCGCCTTCATGATCTACGACACACACGTATGCCGGTCCGCCGTCATGCAGGGAGTGCCCCTGCCGGTCGTGGCACGTCTGCTTGGACATGCACACACGACCATGACCATGAGGTACGCACACATCGGCGACCGGGAAACCGGGGCGGCCGCGGAACGCGTCGGTACCGCGGTCGCCGGAATGCTGGACATGGGGTGACGCGTACGGCCCGGTGAGCCTGCAAGAGCCTCACACTTGCCTCGCGGCGGACCTCCACAGATCTGGAGAGAACCGGAAAACCGTGCGAAACCCATCCATACGTGCAACTACGCCGCTTGAGATGACCTCCGGGAAGGACGCGCAAGCCAGTGTCGCTCTGCCTGATATTGCGGCTGCGGATCGAATCTGTTGCGTTTCTGCAACACTTGTGGACTTTGTGCCATACATTGCTTTGACGGACCACGGAATCGCGCTATTTCAGCCTCGCCAGCACCCGTTGGTGCCGGTTTTTGCATGATCAGAATCATCAATGAAAGGATCTGAACAATGAAAAAGGCCCTTATGGGTACCACTGCCATGGTGGCAGCGGCAGTCGCGGCAGGAGCCACTGGTGTGGCCGCCGAGGAGATGATGGCGGAGCCCATCTCGATCACCGTCGGCGGCAACTCGCACTGGGGTGTCGCCATTGTCGACAACGAAATGGACACGGCCGACGGGAATGGCGAGACGGATGACATTGCCATCTCGAACGATGTCGAACTGAAGTTCTCCGGTTCGACGGTTCTCGACAGTGGTGTCGAGGTCGGTGTGCGCATCGAGATCGAAGGCGAAGAGAGCGGCGACCAGGGCGACGAGACCTACATGTACGTGGAAGGCTCGTTCGGCACGATCCGTCTTGGCAACGACGATGCGGCCTCGGCCCAGATGGCGACGACGGCACCCTATGCCACGTTCTTCTATGGCATCAACACGCCTTTCTGGTCGGGAACCATCAGTGGCGACGGCAGCAACTGGCACTCCACGCTTGCCGGTATCGATGTGGGTGATTCCGCCTCCATGATGTACTTCTCGCCGGTGCTCAACGGTTTCCAGTTCGGTATGTCGTATGCGCCCGAGGCAGGTGCGGAAGCCCGCAGCGGTACGGCGAGCAGGAACAAGGATGGCGATGCCTACTCGGTGGGAGCGCGCTATGACGGCGCCTTCGGTGATGCCGGCGTGACGATCTCCGCAGGCTACACGAGCCAGGATGTCCCGATGACGGCCGCTGGCGATCCGACAACCGCAATGCGTAGCGTCATCATCAGGGACTTCGCGGACACCATTGCTCGCCTCGGAGCAACCGACTCTAGTCCAGTCACCTCTGCAAGCACGGACGTTCGTGTGTATCAGCGGGACGCATGGAAGATGCCCACTCGTGATCAATTCGAAGGGGCAGACGGGGTCACCGATGCTCAAGAAGAGACGGCCTTCAATACTGCGGTGTCAAACTTCAAGACCGCCGTCGAAGAGAAAGCTACTGTCTTCAATGCCGATTACAACGTCAACGGCAGCGCAGACGATGGTGAGACAGTGCACCAGTACCAGGAAGTCAACGCCACCAACATTTACTACACTAAAGCTGGCACGGCTGCCGTACCCGGCCGGACTGTGTCGGACTATTCGGTGGGTGTTGTGGTCTCCATGTCTGGTGTGTCGGTGGGTGGCTCGTACCGGAACACCGATCACGACAGCAAAGCCGACGACACGGTTCAGTACGATGTCGGCATCAGCTACGGCGAGGGTCCCTGGGTTGTCAGTGCCAACTATGGCGCAAAGACCCAGGATGACGACGGCGAGGGCAACAAGACCGACAACGGCTACGCCCGCCTGATGGCCAACTACAACCTCGGCCCGGGCATCAACCTTGCCGGTGTCATCGGCCAGGACTCGTTCGACAGCGGCGACGACACGTCGTTTGCCGGCATCGCGATGGGGATCAGCTTCTGATCGACGTCATCTGACAGCTTGACTATCTTCCGGGGAGCGGCCCCCAATGGGCCGCTCCCTTTCTGTTTCAGGAGACCCTGCACCGACACCCAATCCCTGAAACGGTTGCTTGTCAGGAATGCTGGCGAGCTCAAGACATTCCCGATTGATGCACCTCGCCATGCCAGAGACTTGCCCTGTGGTGCACGGGACCGTTCTGGCACGGTGGCCATCGGTCTTGAGTGCCTTGAGAGGTCGTGTGGGAACGCCCGCATACATATGTCGCCAGACTTCGGGTGGCTTGCCAACTAGACAATGTCGCCGATGGGCACGATCCCAATGAAAACGGGGAGCGGCCACTTGAGGCCGCTCCCCTATGAAACGACAGACTTGTGATGCGTCTGATCAGAAGCTGATCAGCAACGCCACGGCACCGAATGTCGTATCCTTGCCCTTGTTCTTGCCAGCGTTCGGTGAATCACTTCCAAGCACAGCGGCTGCGTTGATTCCCGGACCAAGATTGTATGTCGCCATCAGACGGGCAAGGTCATTGTCGATGTCTTCACTGTCCTGGCTCTTGTTGCCGTAGTTGGCGCTGACTGCCCACGGACCCTCACCATACATGACACCAATATCATACTGGGTTGTGTCGTCCTTTTTGTTGTCGTGGTCCGTCACACGATAAGAGCCACCAACGGAAACTCCGGACATCGACACCACAAGACCGGCATTCCAGTCCGTCTCGGTTCGGCCAGGCACGGCAGCCATTGCACCGCCCATGTAGTACTTGTTTGCCAGATCCAGGGCTAGGAACTCCGGAACAGGATCGTCCCCGTCAGGGGTGTAAGTGTTATCGTTCGAGGCAGCGTCGTAATCATTGTCCAGGGTCCGATCAAAGTCTTCGTTCGCGTGGACCCAAGCCTCATCGGTATTGTTTCGTACGACATCCCGCTCCATTCGTGAGGCAGCCACAGCGGCCGTCATCGGGACATCCTGGCTTGTGATGCCTGCGGCAAATGTGATTCCAGTGTCACCAAAGGCACCATCATAGCGCGTACCGATGGACCACGCGTCATTGCCTTCTTGAGAATACACGGTGTTTGAGTGCGCCTTTGTACCGGCCTCCGGCGTATATGACGCACCAAACTGGAAACCGTTGATCACAGGCGAGAAGTACATCAGGGATGCCCCACCCACACCTGCGCCTGCGTAAGTGGAGATTGTCCCGGCGCTACTGATGTGCCCCGTCCAGAAAGGCGTGTTGATGCCATAGAAGAATGTGGCATAGGGAGCACTCGTCGACATCTTGTACGAAGCGGTGTCCTGGTTGCCGACGCGAAGCTGGCCGAAAGATCCGCTGACATAGGCGTACTCCCCGATGACCGAATCTTTATCTTCACCTGTTCCACCATCGGCATCGATCCGCATACCGACTTCCAGACCACCGTCGAGAACAGTGGAGCCCTTGAAGACGATACGAACGTCGTTGGAGATCGCCAGATCGTCCATGTTGTCTTCGGCTTCGTTATCGACCACCGCGACACCCCACATGGACCGGCCGCCGATAGTCAGTGAGATCGGCTCGGCCATCATGCCTTCTTCCGCCATCTCATCGGCGGAGACCACACCAGTGGTCGCGTCAGGATGACCAACCTACTGATAATATGACAGAGTATTGCCCGGCAATTGCAGTGCCTCGAGAACACCCCTGATTCCTCCCATGTCCGCTACTTCATCCACATTCAGCATGAGAGGCGTTGCGCCTGGGTTCGGCGGATGGGCGTCGTTCACTCGATGGGGATCATCAGTGCCGCGATGTGGAGGCCATGATCTCGTCGAGGGTCGCCGCCTCCAGCAATGCATCGCCCCAGGCATCGAGCTCGTCCGTCGAGGCGCCGCTGACGCGGGCGTGCACTGTCTCCGGCACCTTCCCGAACCGCTGCGCCATCTGGCGTAGCAGTATCCTTGCCTGACCCTCGACCAGCCATGTTTCCGCCATCGTGCCCATCAGCATCTCCCATCGTTCCGGTTGTGTGCGTTTCAGAGATCTCTCCATCTCTGCCCGCGTCAGATCCTGCACCGCAGCCAGATAGCGAAGAATAACACGTTCCATGGCGCCATCGGCAACCAGGGCAGCGCCGATCAGATCGAGATCCTCCGGTTCCATGTCCGTGGTCGTCGCCACCACCAGCGTCACCAGCGCCGCGCGCACCTCGGGATCACGGCTCAGGCGCTGCGGCGCGATCCTGCCCAGATCGTGCAGCGTATAGGCGAAGTCCCGCACGTACGGCGCCAGAACCTCCGGCGCATTGATCATCGCCGCCACCGACAGCGGCACACGCCACTCCTGCCTGCCGTGATAGAAGACCAGGGGAATGATCGGCTTCAGGCGTCCCGTCCCGCCCGCAAGGTCCCGGCGCCAGATGTTCACCATGTACCCCAGTAGCTGGAGAGGTGTTGCCTCGTCGACCCGGCTCTTGTGCTCGACGAGCACATAGATGTGGAGCGGCTCGCCGGTCACAAGGCGCGCCTCGAAGAGCGCGTCGCACTGCGAGCGCGCTCCCTCGTCGTCGATGAACGTGCCCTCGACGTGTTCCGGCGGCGCGGCGGGATCGAGCAGCGTGCCAAGTTCGCCCGGGAGATAGTCGGTCAGCAGGGCGGCAGCCAGCGGCGGTGCGGAGACGATGGCCCGAAAGAGTGTGTCGTGAGGCTGGGACGGCAGCGCCATCGGATCTCCAGACCGGCATGTCGAAAGAACACATGGTCCCTTCGAGACCGCCTCGCAAGTCCTCGCCGGATGAACCCTGTCCCGATCGCCTTCTTGCAGCTGTCGCAGAGTTCGGGTTGCCGGACTTGGGGAACTCGCCAGCCAGTGTCGTGCATTCACAGGAACCCAAACAGAAAGGGAGCGACCCATAAACGGGCCGCTCCCCGGAAGATAGTCAAGCTGTCAGATGACGTCGATCAGAAGCTGATCCCCATCGCGATACCGGCAAACGACGTGTCCGTCACCGCTGTCGAACGAGTCCTGGCCGATGACACCGGCAAGGTTGATGCCCGGACCGAGGTTGTAGTTGGCCATCAGGCGGGCGTAGCCGTTGTCGGTCTTGTTGCCCTTGCCATCGTCATCCTGGCTCTTGTTGCCGTAGTTGGCACTGACAACCCAGGGACCCTCGCCGTAGCTGATGCCGACATCGTACTGAACCGTGTCATCGACATCCTTCTTGTCATGGTCGGTGTTCCGGTAGGAACCACCCACCGACACGCCGGACATGGAGACCACGACACCCACCGAATAGTCCGACACAGTCCGGCCGGGTACGGCAGCCTTGCCTTTGGTCATGTAGTAGACGTTTGTTTGCACCCGTAATGGTCGAAGCTTCGTGGTATTTGTATTGAATAGAGTTAGCCTCATCACCATCCTGCGTTCCGTTTCCAGCCTCACCACTGTCACCGGCACCATCATCAATGAAATAGGAATACCCTTCCACAATCGCGGTTGCGTTGTCTGCATCAGGATCCCAATCGGGGTTCTCGAATACATTAACATCCCGGGTCGCACCATCGCTTATTGCTGATGACGCCTCGCCTACGCCGTTATCGGTAGACGTCCAGTAAACGTTGCCCGTTTTAAATGTCTTCAACATGACATCGCGCATTGCCGTTGTCGGATCGCCAGCGGCGACCATCGGCACATCCTGGCTCGTGTAGCCTGCGGAGATCGTCACGCCGGCATCGCCGAAGGCGCCGTCATATCGCGCTCCCACCGAGTAGGCATCGCCGTCCTTGTTCCTGTTCGCCGTACCGCTGCGGGCTTCCGCGCCTGCCTCAGGCGCATACGACATGCCGAACTGGAAGCCGTTGAGTACCGGCGAGAAGTACATCATGGAGGCGGAATCACCATCACCAGAACCCACATCGGCACCGGCAAGCGTGGAGTGCCAGTTGCTGCCGTCACCACTGATGGTTCCCGTCCAGTTTGGCGTGTTGATACCATAGAAGAATGTGGCATAGGGCGCAGTCGTACTCATCTGGTAAGATGCTGCATCATCATTGCCGATGCGAATCTCTCCGAACGAGCCTTCCACGTACATGTAGGTCTCGTCGCCCTGGTCTTTGCTCTCCTCGCCCTCGATCTCGATGCGCACACCGACCTCGACACCGCTGTCGAGAACCGTCGAACCGGAGAACTTCAGCTCGACATCGTTCGAGATGGCAATGTCATCCGTCTCGCCATTCCCGTCGGCCGTGTCCATTTCGTTGTCGACAATGGCGACACCCCAGTGCGAGTTGCCGCCGACGGTGATCGAGATCGGCTCGGCCATCATCTCCTCGGCGGCCACACCAGTGGCCGCGTCGTGACGATCAAGCTACTGATAACATGACAGAGTATTGCCCGGCAATTGCAGTGCCTCGAGACACACCCCTGTTTCCTCCCATGCCCGCTACTTCATCCACATTCAGCATGAGAGGAGTTGCGCCTGGGTTCGGCGGATGGGCGTCGTTCACTCGGCGGGAATCGTCAGTGCCGCGATATGGGGGTCATGATCTCGTCGAGGGTCGCTGCTTCCAGCAATGCATCGCCCCAGGCATCGAGCTCGTCCGTCGAGGCGCCGCTGACCCGGGTGCGCACCGTCTCCGGCACCTTCCCGAACCGCCGCGCCATCTGGCGTAGCAGTATCCTTGCCTGACCCTCGACCAGCCATGTTTCCGCCATCGTGCCCATCAGCATCTCCCATCGTTCCGGTTGCGTGCGTTTCAGAGACATCTCCATCTCTGCCCGCGTCAGACCCTGCACCGCAGCCAGGGAGCGAAGAATAACACGTTCCATGGCGCCGCCGGCAACCAGGGCAGCGCCGATCAGGTCCAGATCCTCGGGTTCCATGTCCGTGGTCGTCGCCACCACCAGCGTCACCAGCGCCGCGCGCACCTCGGGATCGCGGCTCAGGCGCTGCGGCGCGATCCTGCCCAGATCGTGCAGCGTATAGGCGAAGTCCCGCACGTACGGTGCCAGAACCTCCGGCGCATCGATCATCGCCGCCACCGACAGCGGCACACGCCACTCCTGGCGGCCGTGATAGAAGACCAGGGGAACGATCGGCTGCATCCGACCGACAACGTTGGGACAGTAGCGGCTTCGGCTGTCTGTTCGAGGGTATGCGACCAACCTTTCCTGTACCCGGTCGGACTTTATTCGACGATCTCGCACATATCGGCTACTCTGCGCACATGAGCGACCCGTGCACTGTGGAACTGGCCAAGAAGTTGGCCGCCCTGGAGGAGCGCATGAAGACGATGCAGGCTGAATACAAGACCGATATCGCCCGATTGGCCGAGGCCATCGCCAGACGTGATGTTGAAGCTGCCAGACGTGATGTTGAAGCTGCCAGACGTGATCGCGACAACACACGATGGATGGTCGGACTGTGGGCGGCCGCGGTCGTGTTGATCATCGCCGTTCTCGGTTTCCTGATCCGCGTCGGCGCATAATTCCCAAGGGTTGGTTGCAGAACCATGAAGCGCCGTCGGCTCCCGATCGGGATTCAGGACTTCCGGACGATACGGGAAGACGGTTGCTGCGATCTCGACAAGACGCCCAACATCTGACGACTGGTGGATGAGGGACGGCACTGCTTTCCTCGCGAGACCCCGCAGAGAATCAAGGCAAACAAAGAATGTCGTCCTTATAACAGCTTATTTCCTCGGCGCGGTGGATCCTCGAAGAACAGTTGCGGACCTCGGCGTGTGTCTTCCCGTCAGGTGGGACCGGCATGTGGATCAATGTGTCGATGGTCGGTTCCTTCTGGAGGTGTCTGATGTTGCATCACTGCGTGAGCGCATGGCGAAGATCGGAGGCAAGATCGATGTGCTCACGGGAGCGGTTCTGAATTCGGCTCTCCATGCGGGACCGGAGAGATAGCACCACAGCAACCAACATGCTGAAGCAAGCTGGCACACGGTATTCAGCCTGACCCGATTGTCCGTATCACTCACGGCAAATGGCCGAGCAAGTTGTTCTGAATGCTGCAACTTACAGACAGTTTATCTCACACGATATCAGTAGCTTGGTCATCCTGACGCGGCCACTGGTGTGGTCTCCGCCGAGGAGATGGCGGAAGACGGCATGATGGCCGAGCCGATCTCACTGACTATCGGCGGCCGGTCCATGTGGGGTGTCGCGATGGTCGATAACGAAGCCAAAGACAACAAGGACGATCTGGCCATCTCCAACGACGTTCGTATCGTCTTCAAGGGCTCCACTGTTCTCGACAGTGGTCTGGAAGTCGGTATGCGGATCGATGCCGATGGTGGAACAGGTGAAGATAAAGATTCGGTCATCGGGGAGTACGCCTATGTCAGCGGATCTTTCGGCGAGCTTCGCGTCGGCAACCAGGACACCGCTTCGTACAAGATGTCGACGAGTGCTCCCTATGCCACGTTCTTCTATGGCATCAATACGCCTTTCTGGACGGGGCACATCAGTAGCGCCGGGACAATCTCCACTTACGCAGGCGCAGGTATGGGTGGGGCATCCCTGATGTACTTCTCGCCTGTGATCAACGGTTTCCAGTTTGGTGCGTCATATACGCCGGAGGCCGATACAAAGGCGCACTCAAACACCGTGTATTCTCAAGAAGGCAATGACGCGTGGTCCATCGGTACGCGCTATGACGGTGCCTTTGGTGACACTGGAATCACATTTGCCGCAGGCATGACAAGCCGGGATGTCCCGATGTCGGAGGCGAAGGTTATGCGAAGGACTCAGGAATTGGGCCTCAATGATGAGGGCACTGCAGTCGTCGCAGACGCTGTGGCCAACCGAAAGGATTGTCCAGGCGACAGCATACCCGTAAACGCAACGCTGCCTGATCCCTTAGCGCCAGTGGCAGCCGGCATATACTGCTATAATCCAGCCGAAGCGGGCAGAACCGAGACGGACTGGAATGGCGGTCTTGTGGTGTCGATGTCCGGAGTTTCCGTTGGTGGCTCTTATCGTGTGACGGACCACGACAACAAAAAGGACGACACAACCCAGTATGATATTGGTGTCATGTATGGTGAGGGTCCGTGGGCAGTCAGCGCCAACTACGGCAACAAGAGCCAGGACAGTGAAGACATCGACAATGACCTTGCCCGTCTGATGGCGACATACAATCTTGGTCCGGGAATCAACGCAGCCGCTGTGCTTGGAAGTGATTCACCGAACGCTGGCAAGAACAAGGGCAAGGATACGACATTCGGTGCCGTGGCGTTGCTGATCAGCTTCTGATCAGACGCATCACAAGTCTGTCGTTTCATAGGGGAGCGGACCGTTGCGGGCCGCTCCCTTCTTCATTCCTGTCTTGCGTACGTGGGCGACATTGAGAACGTCTCCGGTTCAGGTCTGTCAGCACCAGGAGATCCTGAACCGTTGTTCTTACCCGATGTCAGGTCGTCCATCCGATGACAGGTAGCCGAAACGCTTCATCTGCTCGTGGTGGGCCTCGCAAATGCGCTCGGCCTGTGCGTCCGTGAGTTCCTCTTTCCATCCGTTCGCAACACCGCGGCGGAAGAAGCGTTGCTGAAAGGGAGAGCGTTCCTTGAACCCCAATGTCTGCTCCTGCCTCTGCATGACCTGGAATGACGAGTGCCTGAGCGCCCGCAACAGTCTCTGGCGCGACGGCTTCACACCCAGAAATCGGGCCAGTCTTCCCAAGGTCCGGGTTGGATGCATATGCATGTCTTCATAGCGAATGACATGAAGCCGCTTGTTCGGTGCCCCGGTCCAGCTCCTGACGTGTTGTGACCAGCTCCCGAGGGCCAGATCAACGTTGTTGAGTGAAGGATCACGTTGTGTCTCCAGGCCAGCGGTGGCCATGAACGTGATGGCTGTATCAAGGTCAACCCCGAGAAAATCGGCAAAGGATGACGATACGTCAAGCGGGTTCCTCACCACGTAGATCGCGCCGGATGTGACCTCCAGGTTGATGGTCGGATAGCCGTGCGACCTGATGAGCGCGTTGTGCGTCTTGCAGATGATGGATCCTTGAGACGTTCTCGCGATCAATGCGTCAACTTCAGGGCGCATGCGTGCCACGTCGTCCGGCGTCCACTCCTCGCACGGACGCTTGTCCAGCATCCGGTACCAGGTGAGCATCCCGTCGTTCTGGGAAAGATCTCCCTGCATCCGATTGACGTCGACAGGGCTTCCCCGGTTTTGAAAGAGGTTGTGGAGGAGCGCCCGTATCCACGTGTTGCCTGATTTTGGATAACTGGCAAGCCAGACAATGTTGCCCATGACGCTACCCGACAGCCTTCAATCGGGATAGGGGGGAGCCTCGCGGCTCCGCCCCTCCCACACCACCGTGCATACGGGTCCGTACACGGCGGTTCGACGGATTTAAGCTGCGGGCCGGTCTCGCAACGAGGCGAGGCCGGTCCGTTCGAGGAAGGCGTTGGGTAGCGCGTATGCGAGGGCGGGACTGTTGCTGAGCCTCCACGGGCCGTGGGCACTGCCGGCGGTTTTCGCCGCCAAGTGCTTGTTGACGCCGAGGCGGCGCAGCGGTCCGCCCGCGCTTCCACTGCCGCCAGACAAAGGCGCGGAGCCGTCGTCTGATCCATCTGTCGAGGATGAGCAGTATCGAGGGGGTCTCGCAGAAGCCGAAGTAGCCCCGCCACCCGACAAGGTAGCGGGAGAGTTCGGCAACGAGGCGGGTAAGGCTGACGCGCCTTGTGCGGCGCGTCATCTCCCGGACCCGTGCCTTGAACCGGGCGAGCGCCTGCGGCGCGATGCGCCGCTTCGTTGCCCGCGCGGCGGTGAAGCTGAAGCCCAGGAAGGCCCGCGCCGACGGGCGACCAACCGCGCTCTTGTCTGCGTTGACCTTCAGCTTGAGCTGCCGGGCAAGGAATTTCGTCACGCTCGCCATGACCCGCTCGCCCGCCCGCCGCGACCGCACATCGATGTTGCAGTCGTCGGCGTAACGGACGAAGCGGTGGCCGCGCTCCTCCCGTTCCTTGTCCAGGACGTCGAGCATCAGGTTCGACAGCAAGGGCGAGAGTGGGCCGCCCTGCGGCGTTCTCTCGGTGGTCGGACCGACCAGCCCGCCGTCCAGCACTCCCGCGGTCAGGAAGTCGCGGATGAGCCTGAGCAGGCGTTTGTCGGCCACGCGCTTGGCCACCAGTCCCATCACTATGTCGTGGTTCACCCGATCGAAGAACTTCTCCAGATCGAGATCGACCACATGGGTGTAGCCCGCGCGGATATACTCCTGCGCGCGCTCTACTGCCTGATGGGCCGAGCGTCCGGGCCGGAACCCGTAGCTCGCATCCGAGAAGCCGGGGTCCCAGTCTCCTTGCAGCACCTGCATCGCCGCCTGCTGGATGAAGCGGTCGAGCACCGTCGGCACGCCAAGGCGGCGAACGCCCCCCGATGCCTTCGGTATCTCCACACGCCGAACCGGCTGCGGTTCGTAGGCGCCGTCGAGAAGGCGGGCCTGCGTCTCGGGCCAGTGGCCTTTCAGGTGGGCGCCCAGCTCTTCGACGGTCATCCCGTCGATGCCGGGCGCCCCCTTGTTGCGCCGGACACGCGCCAGCGCCTTCTTCATGTTGCCGGGCGTTCGGGGTCGGCACGCGCCATGCGGGCTTCGGTCCCTCGGTCGCCGGCGCTCCGGGCTTCACCCTTCGCCTCCGGCTCCAAGGCCAGTTCCACCTGGATATTCTGCCGCCTGGTCCGCATGAGCCTGCCGTCCTAATAACCCTGTCCGTCGTTCAGGCCTTCGCCGGCAAGCCGGCTACTATGCCCTCTGCTGACTTCTGCGCCGCGATCACGGCCCTTGCGGGACCGCCCAGTCCGGGGATTCCAGACACAACGCAGACCTCCCGAGGTAAGACCAACCGCCTTCACCGCACACCCGCCGGATTTACCACCCCGGCCCTTGATGGCTGCGGACTTCGCGATCACTTGCTCGCTCGTCCGGCCGGGTAGGCCTCGTATCCGGTTCTTGTCCATCGGGTCGCGGCTTTGCTCAACGCTTCCTTCAGACCTCGCCTCGCGACGACACCCTTGCGCTTCGCTAATCCTTCGCCGCCATCGGGCTGGACAGAGGACTTCCACCTCCAAGCTGTTGGCCATGCTCGGCACACAAGAAAAAGGAGCGGCCACAAGGGCCGCTCCTGACAACAGGTATTGATGGCAGTGATCCCGCGATCAGAAACTGATCCCCAGCGCTACGCCTGCGAAGGTGGTATCCTTGCCCTTGTTGTCGCCCGCACTCGGGGAGTCGCCGCCAATGGCACCGGCAAGGTTGATGCCGGGACCGAGGTTGTAGTTTGCAAGCAAACGTACAAAGTCGTTGTCAATGTTGTTGTCATCGTCCTGTTGGTTGCCAACATTCGCACTGACGGACCAGGGACCCTCGCCATACATGATGCCAAAGTCATACTGCGTCAGGTCATCCTTGCCCATGTCGTCATCCATGATGCTCATGGAACCACCAACCGACACGCCTGCCATCGAAACAACAAGACCTGCCGCCCATTCCGTGACGCTCCTCCCGGGCTGCGCAGCAGTGTAGCAGTATACGCCCTCTTCCACTGGCTCTAATCCCTCCGGCAGCTCGCCAGCGTTTAAGGGTATGCCGCCGCTTGGACAATCCTTTCGGTTGCCTTCAACGTTTGGGGCAAGGATTGTTGTACCGACATTATTGAGACCTGGTGCCTGCGGCCTTGCAGCAACCATCGCTTCCGTTTCAGGAACGTCCTTGTGCGCGTAACCTCCCGTGAAGGTTACGCCGGTATCGCCGAAGGCACCGTCGTAGCGAAGACCAATGGAGTACACGTCATGCCCTTCATTCGTGGGCCCAGTCCCCGATTCGGCCTCTTTGCCAGCCTCTGGTGCATAGGACGCACCAAACTGGAATCCGTTGATCACCGGTGAAAAGTACAAGACAGACGCAGAATCACCAACACCGGCATCAGCGAACGTGGTCATCCAAGGGTCAGTCTGAATGCTTGACGCTGATTGACCCCAGTAGGAGTCGTTGATGCCAAAAAAGTACGTCGCATACGGTGCCGTCGTGTGCATCTTGCGGGCAGCCGTCTTCTCATTGCCCACCCGGATGGCACCGAACGAACCCGAGACCTCAGCGAACCCTGCATCAGCGGGATCGGGGTTCTTTTCTCCTTCAACGTCCATCCTTACGGAGACTTCGACACCACTGTCCAGGACTGTCGAACCCTTGAACGTCAGCTGCACATCGTTGGAGATCGCGAACTCGTCATGGTCTGGCTCGGCTTCGTTGTCTCGTACCGACAAGCCCCAGTGTGACCTGCCTCCCACAGCGATCGAGATCGGCTCGGCCATCATGCCTTCTTCCGCCATCTCGTCGGCGGAGACCACACCAGTGGCACGCGTCAGGATGACCAAGCTACTGATATCATGTGAGATAAACTGTCTGTAAGCTGCAGCATTCAGAAGAACTCGCTCGGCCACTTGCCGTGAGTGATACGGACAATCGGGTCAGGCTGAATACCGTGTGCCAGCTTGCTTCAGCATGTTGGTTGCTGTGGTGCTATCTCTCCGGTCCCGCATGGAGAGCCGAATTCAGAACCGCTCCCGTGAGGACATCGATCTTGCCTTCGATCTTCGCCATGCGCTCACGCAGTGATGCAACATCAGACGCACCCAGAAGGAACCGACCATCGACACATTGATCCACATGCCGGTCCCACCTGACGGGAAGACACACACCGAGGTCCGCAACTGTTCTTCGAGGATCCACCGCGCCGAGGAAATAAGCTGTTATAAGGACGACATTCTTTGTTTGCCTTGATTCTCTGCGGGGTCTCGCACGGAAAGCAGTGCCGTCCCTCATCCACCAGTCGTCAGATGTTGAACCCCTTGTAGGGATCGCAGCAACCGTCTTCCCGTATCGTCCGGAAGTCCTGAATCCCGATCGGGAGCCGACGGTGCCTCATGGTTCTGCAACCAGCCCTTGGGAGTTATGCGCCGACGCGGATCAGGAAACCGAGAACGGCAATAATCAGCACGACCGCGGCCGCCCACAGTCCGACCATCCATCGTGTGTTGTCGCGATCACGTCTGGCAGCTTCAACATCACGTCTGGCGATGGCCTCGGCCAATCGGGCGATATCGGTCTTGTATTCAGCCTGCATCGTCTTCATGCGCTCCTCCAGGACGGCCAACCTCTTGGCTGGTTCTACAGCGTATGGGGCACTCATACGCGCAGAATAGCCAATATGTGAGAGAAAGTGAGATGTTTTACACAATGAGGGACGCGACGGGGCGAATCCCGGAAAGGTTTCGCGCAAACAGAGGGTTGCCGGGCGCGGCAGGCACCATGCCGATGTCTCTGGACAACGACGGAGATTGACGTCATGGCGAACAAGAAAGCAAAGGCCCGCCGCCGGGCGCAGATGCAGCGCGAAGCACGCGAACGGCGTCGCGAATCGGATCGAGACGTGGCGGCCAGGCGCGCCAAAACGTCAGCTGCACGAGAGGCGCGGCGCGCCCGGAACGCGCCGAGGGTGGCGCGTCATGACGCGGCGGTGCTGCCTCTCATCCGCGAACTGCGCGAGGCCCGGGCGACGTGGCAGGAGGTCGCCGACTGGCTCAACGACGCAGCCGTCAGTCCGCCCGGCGGGCGGGGCGGCGACGGCGGATGGTCGGGAAAGACCGTGTGGCGGATCGCACGGCGTGGCGGGATTGCCGGCAGGCTGCCGGCCGAGGAGAAGGAGGTGGCGGCACCGGTCGAGCTCCAAGGCGGGCGTCTGCGCATGCCCGACGGCCGAATCGTCCGGCCGTACGGTCCGCGGGACGGTGTCGTTGCTCACGATGCGCTGGTGCTGCCCACCATCCGGACGATGCGTGCGCAAGGGGCAAGCTGGCGCACGATTGCCGATCGTCTCGAGGCCGACGGCGTGATGTCGCCGGGAAAGCGCGATGCGCACATCCGCGCCAGGGGCTGGACCGCAACCGCCGTGTGGCGGATCGGCAGGCGCCACGGCCTCCTATAGCGCCTGCGCAGGCGCCCGCCGTGCCGTGAGAGGCAGGTGCGCGGAGCGCGTGACATTACTGTCACAGTTTCACCGGACCGGCGGGCCCGATCAAGAGCGGATCAGGGAATGAGCTTCAGGGCCGCGACGATCACGCCGGCGGTGGCGAACTGGAGATCGACCATGCGCCATGTCAAACGGACTTCAAGGGCATCAATGCGGGCTTCCACGCGGGCGAGATCGGCCTTCGTGGCCAGATGCTCCCGGCGCTCATCGGTCACTGTTTGGATCGCGTCGGCATGTGCCTCCACCACGTCACGGTCGACGCCCACGGCCTCTAGGCGGCGAACGATCGCCAAGGTGTCAGCCATCGTACGTCTCCTGGGAACAGCATCAGCCTGGCCAGCGAATCAGAAACCCGAGAACGACCACGGCAGCCACCCAAAGGCCAATCTGCCAGCGTGTGTTCTCTTTGTCCCGCCGAGCCGCTTCCGTGTCCCGCCGAGCCGCTTCCGTGTCCCGCTGGGCCATGTCCTTGCGAAAGCTTTCGAGAGTGGCGGCAAGATCGGCCTGCATCGTCTTCATGCGTTCCTCCAGGACGGCCAACTTCTTGGCTAGTTCCACAGTGCATGGGGTACTCATACGTGCAGAATAGCCAATATGTGAGAGATTGTCGAATACAGTCCCGACCGGGTAAAGGTTGGTCACATACCCTCGAACAGGTAGCCGAAGCCACTACTGTTCCAACGTCGTCGATCGGATGCAGCTGATCATTCCCCTAAACACCTTGAACGCGTGAATTGTCTCCAGTTGGGCCAAGTTTTCACCATGGACGGGAATACACGAATTGCTCGTCGGTCTGAGAATAGTCACAATGACGCTGGTTTCAGGCGTCGGCGTATTTCTTCAGTAGAACACTCTGCATGAGTGCCGCCCGCCCATCTTCAGGCGTGGCGTCGACAGTCACATCTTCTTCAAGTTCGGCCTTTCTCGGCTGGTAGCTGGATGGCCGAACGACAACGACAGGCTTGTCATCCATCCTCACCGACTCTCCTTCATTGTTTGCCTTCACCGGGCGCCGGTATGCGTCTGGCAAGGCCCAATCCTTCAAGCAAGCCTGCGACACGGACAGTCTCTTTCTCGACTGCCGTGAGACGCATTGACAGCCGGCCGGTTACGGTCAGGATCAGACCGGCAAGAGAGATCGCTGCGGCGATGATAGCAATCAACTCGGCGCTCATGGCACCTTCTCCAATGCGCTTCCGTATCCATTAGCTTGCCGGCTGCCAGTATCTCGCATCATATGCGATACTACCCTTGCAACGTTGTCCAGGCTCGATGCAGGGCTCGTTTTTGTCCGGCAGCGGGTGATGTGAGTGCGTTCAACGGGCCATTGCGGGGAGAATCTCGTGGTCTGTGTGCTGGTCCGGGCGCATGCCGCGGCTTTCGACAGCATCACGGGCATCCGTGCAGCGGTCATCGGCACTCGTTGCCGACAATAAAATGGTCCTGGCACGCACAACGATGTGGTTGACATTGAGTATGTTCGCAAGGGAACAAGGGAACACAACACGTTTCTGGAGAAACCCGGCATGCCTGACGCCACGCCCGTGCGCGCCCGGCATGGTTGCGGTGCGTTGAACCCCTTGCCGGCCATGATGCGCAGATTACTGCCCATCGGCATCCAGGATTTCGCCACCCTGCGGGAGACCGGCAACTACTATGTCGACAAGACCGCGCTGATCGGGCAACTCCTGGATGACGGTCGCCATTACTTCCTGTCGCGACCACGCCGGT
Source organism: Alphaproteobacteria bacterium (assembly GCA_965200495.1). Taxonomy (GTDB): domain Bacteria; phylum Pseudomonadota; class Alphaproteobacteria; order SP197; family SP197; genus SP197. The sequence goes on along the minus strand of CBDAUG010000002.1, from coordinate 703,336 downwards.
TCGGCAAGAGCCTGCTCGTGGATACGATCAAGGCACTGTTCGAGGGCAGGAAGGACCTGTTCGAGGGGTTGGCGATCCATCAGCACTGGGACTGGTCGCTCACCCATCCCGTCGTGCGCCTGAGCTTTGACGGGAAGTACAGCACGCCCGGGGAAATCGAAGGCGACGTCATCGAGCAACTGGAGAGCGCCGAGCGCAACTATGGCCTCACCCCGGCATCGACATCCGATACCGGTCCGCGACGCCTGCGCAACCTCCTGGACCGCCTCCACCACGCCACCGGACAGCGGGTTGTGATCCTCGTCGACGAGTACGACAAGCCGATCCTCGACGTGCTCGGCGATGTGGCGCTGGCGACGGCCAACCGGGAGTACCTGCGGGGCTTCTACGGCATCGTCAAGGACAGTGCTGCGCATGTCCGCTTCGTCTTCGTCACCGGCATCACCATGTTCTCGAAGGTCAGCCTGTTCTCCGGCCTCAACAATCTTGAGGACATCAGCCTTGATCCGCGCTATGCGACACTCTGCGGCTATACGGACGACGACATCGACGAGGTCTTCGCCCCGGAGCTTGACGGGCTCGACCGCGACGCGACCCGCACCTGGTACAACGGCTATCACTGGCGCGGCCAGACACGGCTCTACAACCCCTATGACGTCCTGCTGCTTCTCGACAACAGGGAGTTCCGTGCCTACTGGTTCGAGACCGGCTCGCCGCGCTTCCTGTTCGAGATGCTGAAGGAGAAGTCGGTGGGGCCGATCGAGTTGGAAGGCCGGCTGGCCGAGATGTCGCTGATCTCCCGGTTCGACGTAGACGACATCGGCGTCGAGGCGCTCTTATTCCAGACCGGCTACCTGACCATCACGCAAGAGACGAGGGAGGGGCACCGGACCTTCTATCGTCTGGACTATCCCAACATGGAGGTACGGCTCAGCCTGAACGACCATCTGCTGGCGCATCTCGATGGCAGGAACCGGGTGCCCCTTGAGGAAGGCAGGAGCCTGCGGGTGCATCTCGAGGCGCATGAGTTCGGGATGTTTGCCGAGTGTCTGAAGACCTGGTTTGCGGGCATTCCCTACCAGTGGCATGCGACGGGGGATCTTGCGCGCTACGAGGCGTGGTCTGCGAGCCTGCTGCACATGTGCCTGCGGGCCATCGGTGCGGAGGTGCGCTCCGAGGAATCGTCGAGCCACGGGCGCGCCGACATGGTGATCCCCCTGGGAGGCGAGGTGTTCGTCATCGAGTTCAAGATGGCGGAGAGCGCGGACGACGCAGAGGCGACCCTGGATGCTGCGTTTGCCCAGATGCGGGAACGGCGCTATGCCGACCGGTACCGCGGGCAAGCGGTCCATCTGGTTGCCGTGGCCTGCGGGCGCGAGGCGCGCAATCTGCTCGACGTCAGGGCCGAAGCATTGGCGCCGATGACGGTTCGCGAATTCCGTAAACGTTTTCTCTGAAACACTCTCTGATGGCCGACGACAATCCCGGGGCGGGCATCAATCTTGCCGGTGTGATCGGTCAGGACGCATCCGACAGCGGTGACGACACGTCGTTTGCCGGGACCGCGATGGGGATCAGCTTCTGATCGACGTCATCTGACAGCTTGAGTATCTTCCGGGGAGCGGCCCATTGTGGCGGCTCCCTTTCCTGTTTGGGGTTTTGGCGCAATGGGCAACATCGTCTGGCTGGCGAGCTACCCGAAGTCCGGCAACACGTGGATGCGGGCGTTCCTGCACAACCTCTTCCTCAACGAGGCCCGTCCCGTCGACGTGAACAGGATGCAGGGGGACATGTTCCAGAGCGACGGGGCGCTGATGTGGTTCCAGATGATGGACAAGCGCCCGGTGAGCGCATGGTCGTCCGAGGACGTGGCGGCCATGCGGGCGAAGGTCTGCGCGTTGATTGCCCGGGGGCAGGAGGGCTCCATCTTCTGCAAGACCCACAATGCCCTGATGACGGTGCACGGGCACTGGACCATCAACCTCGGCGTGACCTCCGGCGCGATCTACGTCGTGAGGAACCCGCTTGATGTGGCGGCCTCCACGGCGGATTTCATGGGAACCAGCCTTGATGAGGCGATCACCCTGATGGGGACCGACTTCCTGGAAATGCCTCATGACCCGGTGCGCAACAACGTGTCGATCATTTCGGGCAGCTGGTCGCAGCATGTGGAAAGCTGGACCGGCAGGACGAATGATCGCCTGCACGTGGTGCGCTACGAGGACATGCTTGAGAAACCCTCCATGACGTTCGGGGCTGTGGCGCGGTTTCTGGGACTCAAGCCTTCAAGGCAGAGGTTGATGCGGGCCATCCGGAACTCGTCGTTCCGGACAATGCAGGATCAGGAAGCGGCAGGAGGATTCAAGGAGAGATCTGATCATCAGCGCCGTTTCTTCCGACGCGGCAAGGCCGGAGGATGGAAGGAGGAACTCAACGCAGAGCAGGTCCAGCGCATCTGCGAGAGCCACGCGGCACAAATGAAACGCTTCGGCTATCTGCGCTCATCCCCTTATTGAAGGGCATTGAACATGGATCCCGCCATCACCAGGATGTGAGGCGGTTGTGTTGCCGCCGGTGGCCAGCAAGAAGGAAACCGGGGGACATGATGGCTGAAACTGTCATTGAATGTCGGCCAGCCTGCGCACCCCTTGACCGGTTCCTGTCCGCAGTGATGCGGAGCGATGTTCCGTGACATCGGGTGCGTGATGCGGACCGTGCCCTGGCGGCGCGGCGGGCCGGCTACGCGCAGGCCGGGTGGTCCTGGATGGCGGTCTGGCGGATCGCCAGGCGCCACGGCATTGCCTGACGATGGTGCCGACGGATCCCGACTACATCGCGCTGGCCCTCGATCTCATGGAACGGATCGAGGAGGGCGTCGAAGATCGGTGGGAGAACCGCTGGAAAGGGAAGTGGGTGGTCGACTACCGCGACGGCGGTGTGCCCATCAGGCCCGATGGGACGCCTTTTCGCGGGGTGGACGGCGATCGACTCTGGGAGGCGGCAAAAAGGGCGCGGTTCCGCTCTCCCTACTGGTTCACGCTTGAGGAGGCGCGTGCCCGGGGAGCGCGGGTGACGAAGCGTGATCGCGCGGTGGTGGTGCGCCGGGGTGCGGGCGAGGACGTCGTCGTCAACGTGCAGGACATCAGCGGACTGCCGGCGGCGTTTTACCGGCGTTCCTGGGAAGTGTCGCCGCTCAACAGCGACGAGCCGCTTGCTCATGTGGAGGCGTTCATCCGCGACCTCCCCCTGACGGTCGAGCATCGGATCGACGTCGACAATCCAACGCCGGGGCTGGATGAGAAGACCGGCGTCATCGGTTCGCCGCCGTGGGAACTGTTTGCGGACGGGGCGAGCTACTGCCGGGCGATCGCCCACGAGGTGGTGCACTGGGCGCGCCGTGAGCGGCACAACGTCTTCGAGGGGTGGGGCTGGCAGCTGCGGCGGCCCTGGGAGGAGATGGTGGCGGATATCGGCGCAGCCTTCCTCGTCAGTGATCTCACCGGATCGCGGGCTGCATTCGACGACTAGCCGCCTTTTCTCATCGTTCCGCCAGAAGGCGGGTTGAGGGGCTGCATGGTGCGCCCTGGGCGGCGTCATGGCCGTGTGAACCGCCGTAGGGATGCCCGGAGGCACGGAGTGACGTGTGACCGGGGTCCCCGGAGACCGGCAGAGACCCCCTGACGGTGTCGGTGTCGTATTCCAGGCGAGCGCATCCACGCTCCAGGTTTGCGGGAGCATGGCGCAGGGAGATGAGTGGCGGGAAGGAAGATCAGCCCGGTGCCAGCATCTTCCATGCGGCGGCAAAGGCGGCCTTGTCGGGGCAGGCGTTGGACATGGCGATGTGGATGCGGCGTGCGGAGATCCGCACCCACAGCACCGATCCTGATGAGTTTCTAAGGTGAGCGTGGCAGGGCTGGCACGGCCGAGCGGGGTCCTTGCGAGGCTCCGCCGCAGGCCGAGAGACAGAGCCGGACGGCGTTGGCATCAAAGAGGTTCGATGACGAGCGCGCGGCGAAGAGATCGCACGTGACCTCTTTGACACGATTGTCCGCATCGCCCCTGGCGCAGGAGACGTCCTCTTCAGAGAGCCTGGCCGGGACGGTCGAGCGAGGTGACGATGGTACGGCTGTTCTCCTTGCAGGGCTGACCGTCGCCCTGCCCGGGAAGCGCCTCGGCCATCACCCGGCGCTCGGCGGACCAGGACTCCTGCGTCCTGTAGCGGAAGGTGCAGAACCGGCGGCATGCCTGGCCGGTCTCCAGGGTCTCGGCCATGGCCTCCTCCATAGCCTGTGCACTCAGCGTCGCCAGCCTGGTGTTGCGGGCCAAACCCAGCACATCGTCGACGTTCTCCTCATGCTCGATGACCGTCATGATGGCGTCGCGGCAGAAGCTCTGAGTCGGTGCGCACGATGATGCGCGTCGTCGGCCACCCGACACGGATCCACAGCGATCACACCCTCAAGGTCCTCCCGGATCCCGAAAGCCGCATCCTTCGCGGCGGTGCGCAAGCGCACCAGAACCGGGTGGCGGTCGACGCACATCAGCACCGGCAGAGAGCAGGACTCGCGGTAGTCACCATGGTCGAAGCGCTGCTCCTGGGTGCCGTGCAGTGCAAAGTCCGTGGCGTCGATGTCGAGGACGATCTCGAAAGGGCTCTTCCTCGTCCTCTTCATGAAGCAGCTCCACCAGAAGGTCGTCCATCTTCTCGACGTCGGCGACGATCTTCGTGGGCCTTCGTGCCATCCATGCCCACAGGCCGCCAGTTCCAGGCGGTTCAGCGTGCTCTTGCCCGCCAGGGGTTCGCAGTCCTCGCGCTTGCTCTCCAGGCACCTTGGCACCGCAGAAGGCCACGGGATCCTTGGCCGAACTCGTCTGTGGTCGTTGAGATCGTCAAGACCGGTCAGGAGACCCAGGATGCGCTGGCCCACCAGGGTGCGCACCTCGTGCAAGACTAGGTCCCGATTGCGCGCATCGTCGAAGCATGCGGCCTGTGCGCGCGAAGAGATCGAGCGATCTCTCGGCAAGGCCGACGAGCAGGAGCCCGCCATGAGACGTGATGGTACCGCCCGAGAAGTCGGCTTCGATGCGCCTTGGCCTGGCGCCGTGCGGGGTTGGACAGGAGAACGTGGCCGGAATACACTCTGTCGTCATGAGGAACGCCTCTGTCTCTTGTGTTGTTGGTCTTATAACAACAGCTTACAGAGATTTCCTCATGGCGTCAACAAATCAGTATGCACAATCCTGGTTAATGGAAGCGTTCTCGGAGTAAGCGAAGCAATGACCAAACCGCCGGATGAGGGCCTCCTCGAACTCGACGTGACCGATTTTGGGCCAATCGTGGAGGCCAAGATCGATCTGCGCCCGCTGACGGTGTTCGTGGGTCCGAGCAATACGGGCAAGTCCTACCTTGCGATCCTGATCTACGCACTGCATCGGGTCTTCGGCGGCGATACGCGTTTCGCGGGAAGGCGATTTCGTAGAGGATTCCGGTTTCCTTTGAGGAGGGATAGCCAAGACCTGTCCCAGGCGAGCGTCGATGCCCTGCTTGAAGTCGCTGACTCCATGAGTGCTGATGTGGAAGAGCGTGGTCAACGCAGTCTGGCCTTGCCCCATGCGGTTGCCGACGCGCTCCGCTTGGCGTTGGATGAACTGGCAGATGCCCTGTCGAACGAAATCGGGCGCTGCTTTGGAGTCGGCGAATCTCACGCGCTGATCCGCAGGGGTCGTACGAACACGTCGCGCGTCGTATTGCGGCGGCGGATTTCCGACGGAGAAGACTCCGCACAGCATACAGTGTCGCTCGCGCGGAAGCCTCAATTCACGACCACGGTCCCGGCGGAAGTTCAAATTCCGGTCGATTTCGAAGCCGGGGAGGGGATGGGCCGATTTCTACATCGTCAGATTCGATACCTGGACGAAGAGAAACGGGACATGTCCCGCCGGAAGTTCGCGGCAATGGAGTTTCTATCGTTTATCGGCGACATGGCGCTGCCATCATTGGTCGGTCCCCTACATTTGCCGGCGTACTACCTTCCGGCTGACCGGACCGGAGTTATGCACGCGCACAGCGTGGTGGTCAGCGCCCTGATTGCGAGCGCGCCCACTGCAGGCCTTCGCCCTGCCGCCCGCACGCCGATGCTCTCCGGGGTGCTAGCGGATTTTCTCGAACAGCTGATCGAAATCGACCAAACTGGACGTGCCCGCCGAAAGACTGAACGCGATATAGGCAGGAGTATCGAAGAAGCTATTCTCGGGGGATCCGTACGCATCGATCGATCAACCCACATTGATTACCCGCGCTTCGCCTATCGGCCGCACGGATGGAAGGATGATCTGGCACTGGCGAATGCTTCCTCGATGGTATCTGAGCTTGCCCCTGTGGTTCTGTATCTCCGTCACATGGTCGAGTCAGGAAATGTCCTGATTGTCGAGGAGCCTGAGTCACACCTGCACCCTGCGATGCAAGTCGCGTTTACTCGTGAGCTTGCCGCGCTTGTCAATGCTGGCATTCGGGTGATCGTCACCACACACAGCGAATGGCTGCTCGAAGAATTGGCCAACATCGTGCGGCGTTCCAAACTCTCCAAGGCGGAACACGGTGACAAAGTCGCACTACGTCCGGACCAAGTGGGCGCATGGCTGTTCGAGCCGAAGCAGCGGCCGAAGGGGTCTGTAGTCAAGGAGATTCGTCTCGACGAATCCGGTTTGTATCCCTCCGATTACTACGAAGTAGCAAGCGCACTGCACAACGAGTGGGCAGACATCTCAAGTCGAATCGGGGACGACTCGTGACGGCGCTGTTGGAAAGCGTTCGGCGCGTGATCGACACCGGCTGCCTTGTGAAAGGCGGACTTAACAAGGACGGATGCAAGGTTGTGATAACCAACGCGCCCACCCCGAGGCTGATCGTCGATTTCGATAGGCCTGGATCACCGCTGTCGGCGGATGCGACGCGCTGCGACTACCTCCTGGTTGCAGAAGATGAACACGCGCGCGGATGGGTCGCGGTTCTCGAACTGAAGCGGGGAAGTCTGCATGCGGATCAGGTCGTCAGGCAGTTACAGGCGGGAGCGATTGTTGCGGAGAAGATCGTCCCTGCGGGCGAGGCATTCAAGTTCCGACCCCTCGCAGCATCCGGTAGCACCCCCAAGCACGAGAGAACGAAGCTCAGGGAGAAATCGAAGATGATCGCGCTTCACGGAATCAAGGAACCCGTCCGATTGATGTCGTGCGGGGCTCCGCTGGTTCAGGCGCTTCGATCATGACCGCCCGAAAGAAGCTCATTGAGGTCGTGCTGCCGCTCGCGGCGATCAACGGGGCGCCGGCGAAGGAGAAATCCATCCGCTGCAGCTATCCCCTGCCGTGGTCGCCGATTTGCTCTTCCATGCCAGATCATGCAAATCTGCCGGCGTGCCATCGGTCCGCGTGATTGAAACAGGCGCGGTCATACCAAGCCTCCCATGCTGATGGTCTATCGGAAACCTCAACACAGGATCGTCACGATGCCGGTTGCACCCCATATCTTGACCAAATCTGCCAAAATCCCAACCGGAAAAGACTTTCATGGATTGGTATGAGTTAAGCTCAAATGAAAGACCCCGCCGCAAGAACACAAGCGCCTCAAAACAAAGGCCTTGCAAGATCGCAACACTCAGCAAACTCCGCTCAGGCCAAACTCAATGCCATTGGCGCACGGCCTGGGCGGCAGGCATCGGCCTCGGCGCTCTCACGATTCCGGCGGCGCTTGCGGTATGCGCAGTCGTGTTCAGCCTGCCGGTCTGGATCGCCTGGTGGTGGCTCGTGCGGCACGGCTGAGGGCGGACGGCGCAATGGGCCGGCTGCGCAGCAGGGTATCGGTGCTGCGGTCAGCCCGGCCGGTTCGCCTCGACTTCCAGGCCGCGGAGCTGTTCGATGAGGGTATCGAATTCCGATGCGCCGTCGCCGACGATGCCGGCCTCGCGCATGGCGTCGTAGTCGGACCGCAGGCCGGCGAGTCCGTCGTCATCCGGTACGAGCCGGAGCCGGCCGTCCAGGCAGTCGCCGTAGTGGGCGTAGCTCGCATTGAAGAAGACCGCCTTGTGGCGCACGACATCTTCGAGCAGGGTGCGATCGGCGAGCGCGGCCCGGCCGACAGAATGAGCGGCGAGGCAGGCCAGGTCGAACCAGTGGCGGGACAGGCGCTCCGGGCCGGCGGCGAGCCGGCCACGGTGGCACTCGACATGGATCAGCGTCGCCTTCTCCCAGAAGGTGCGCGTCGGCGAGAGCACCGTCACCGTCGCCTTCGGATATTCGACGCCGTCAGTGAGCGCGGCAAGTTCGGGAAGGATCTCGTGGCGCTCGTTCGGATCGACGACGTTGCGCCCGCCAAACTCCAGCAGCACCTCGCTCGCGAGATAGCCGAGCGGGTTCTCGACCGCCGAGGGATAGGCGAGGCGGACGCGTTCGCCGCCTTCGTCGATGCGGACGGCGGGCCGGTCCGACGCCGGCAGGCCGGCGACGGCGGCCTGCCGGGCGGGACCGACGACATCGCGGGTGTAGCGTTCCACGCGCAACTTGAGGCGGTCGCTGAACCGGCGGATCGCGGACCGGCTGACGCCCTTGGCGAAGGGATCGAACCCGTCCGCGAAGGCGCGGTAGTCGAGGGTGATGTCCACATCCTCGGAAAACCGGTCGACGATCCGGTAGACCTTCGAGAGCGACGTGCCGCCCTTGAACGCCATCGGGTGGGAGTCGGGCATGGAAAACAGCACCTGGAGCACCCGGCAGATCCAGACGTCCTTCTCCAGGATGACCGCGGGCCGCCCGGATCGCGCGTCGGCGGTCTCCAGAATGTCGCGCCGGGCAGCGGCGGACAGCGACAGGAAGGCGTCAGCCACGGGTGGCAGCCCCGGTGCCGAACGTGTCCACGCCGAGCGCATCGGCCATCCAGGCCGGCATGTCGGCCGAGCGCAGTTTCGCAAACGCGTCCGGGCCGAGCGCGGCCTCGATCCGCGCGACCGCCTCCGGCGTCGTGTTGTTCGGGCCCAGATACCAGAGCGCCGCCAGCGCAAGGCCGGCGGGCTCGCCGGCGAACTGGAGCCGGCGGCGGTTAGAGGTATGGATCATCCTGACGGTGACGTTGCCGATGCGGATCGTGCGGCTGGACGCGCTGGTGTGGAACACCGGCGCGATCGGCACCTGGGTGCTGAGGCCGAAGCGCCGCGCGGCTTCGGCGCCGTGGACCTGCACGGTCTCGCCGTTGTCCCGGGCGATGGTCCGGACGATCTCGGCAATGCCGGGAATGACGTTGCCGACATAGCGGCTCTTCCTGGGGCGGACGAAGACGCCCCGGGCGAGACGCTCGATCCAGCCCTCCTGCACGAGCCGCGAGAGCGCCCGGTCGACGGCGCCGCGCGGACCGTGAGCGGCGAAACGCGAGGTCGTGAACGGCCGGCCTCTCGGCAGCCTGCGGAGGTCGGTTCGGATGGCTTCGGCGACGGACATTGCCAAGGGTTCTCCTTGTCCGAAAACATAAGCATTTTGCGGACAACTGCAAGAGCGCGCCAGCGCCCCGTCAGGCGAAGGACGCAGGCTCAGCACCAAGCACCGCTCTCGGGATCGTCGACCTCGATATACAGGAAGCAGATCGGATTGCAGCATTCCCCTTTTCGGCGTGGACCGTTTGGCAGTGGCTGCGCATAACGGATGGACGCGCCGGTCGGCGGACCGGCAGCGCAGTGGTCTTCTTGGACGCAACGCTATCGATAGGCAGCGTTCGCAAACAGTGCCTTACCTGCGGAAACGCGCTGTCCAGCGTTCCTCCATATCCTCATCTTCTTCGTCACGCTCATCGTCGGCGAATACGTTCGAAGAGAGTACCGTAAGCGTCGGCCACCCGCTCCACGGTGACCTCTGCGTGGTCCTTGAGGGCACACTTTCAGCGCCATGTCGGGATCGTCCCGCGCGATGACGCCGGTGTCGAGAGCGTGGGGCCTTGCCGCGGGAAGGGTGATCGCGAGCGACGACGCGAGAGCGGGTGCTGCCTTCGACAGCCGATGCCGCCTTCAGCCAGTCAACCGTCGTCGCAGCGAGATGTCGAAAGCCAATTCATGTGGTCCGCGCGAAGCCAGCAGGATCATCGGGCTGGGCTCGGGTGGGCGCACGGATGATGCAGCCGAGGGAAGCGGCCGCACCAGTCGTACTTGTAAGTTGTGGGCCATGGCGCACCGCCTCCCTTCGGGGGCGCACCAGGGGCATTGACCCGGCAGTAGTCGGGGTCGGTGGGGTTGCCGCCGAAACCGTCCTCGTTGTCCCACCAGTCGCAGTTGATGCATGCGATGCGTTCGAACTTGGCCATGTCGTTCTCTCCTCGGATCGGGTTCATACAAGGGCTGGAAAATGATCCTTCGTTTCCCGACCCTCATCGGCAGGATCCATCAAGTAGCGAGAGAAAAGGACCCGTCGGGTCCATTGTAGGTCAGGATCGCTGACGCCAACGCGTCGCGTCCCAGTAACGCGATCAGCCGTCCCGTCCCGTCCCGACACCTCCGATCTCGCTCAGGTTCGCACCCATGCCCGCTTCCACGTTGATGTCGATCGTCGGGCAGACGAGGCGGCCTGCAAAGGTTGGAACCGCGTGGTTCGCGTGGGACGCGGATGACATCTTCGCGATGCCGACCGTGGGCAGTCCGGCTTCCTGCGCAGCCCTGGCGTCAAAGCATGTCGTGCTTGCGCCGGTATCGATCATCGCGAATCCGTTGACGGCTGGTGGAGGGGACTCACCGCGTACAGTGTAAGCCTTTAGGGCATCGTCGGACGGGGTCAGCGTTACCGGGATGATGGCACCCAGGCGGGCGAGGCCCTCTGGTGCCGGAACGGGGTCGCCGTTGTCGTTCCTCCCCTCTGTTCGAGAATTCAGGATTGGCAAGGCAGTTCCAGCGTCAGGACGGGCACGGAGAATGTCGGCGTGTCCTCGCCGGACAGCCTGACAAGAAACGGTCCTGAACCAAACTGACGAACGCCCTCTCCAACCGCTTGTCCCATCGCGGTGTAGCTACCGACCAGCTCGCTTCCCTTGATGAGAAGGTAGCGGTTCGTGTGGTCGTGAAGGAACCTCTCCCTGTTTTGGCCATAGAATTCCAACTCCTCCGCAAGGAGCACGCCTTGCTGATCGCTCATCACTTCTGGCCCTCTCTGGTTATTGCCTGGTAATATGAGTGCACAGTCCATCCGCTAACAGTGCCCCCAGATTATGCGGCGCATAGTGCCAACGCAATGGCTCGTCTGCTTGTCGTGTAAGTGCTCCGCTGTGGCAGGCGCCCCCACCCATGGCGCCTCAGAGCCTGAATCTAAATAAATGATATCATTATGTTTTTGTATTCACGCGGTTTTCCCTCGTGCGATGCGGCGCACCAGAAACCGGCAGGCCGCCAGCCTCGCCCACGCCAGGGAACTCTCCAGCGTCCGTTCGAAGTCCTTGGCCAGACGCCGGCAGCGCCCCATCCAGGCAAAGGTCCGCTCCACCACCCAACGCCGGTACAGCACCGTGAAGCCTCTGCTTTCCTTCGGCTTTTCCACGATCTCCACCATGTCCGCAATCCCCATCTCCCGAAGCGCCGCCGCCAGTTTTGGTCCCTGATCACCGCCATCGGCCCACAGCTTGGTGACCGTCGGCGCCTTCTCCAGCATGGCAAGGATCACCGCCGGGGCGCCGTCTGAGGTCCTGCACAGATGCCTCCTGGACTTCCATGGCAATCGGGAAGCCTTCCACGTCCACCGCCATGGGACGCTTGCGGCCCTTGTATGACCGGGTTTTATCGCCGTGAACATAAGGTTATCCACAGCGGTTGGGGTTGGGAACGTGTGGACAACCGCGGTTGTGGGAGAGCCATGCGGTCTATGGTTCCAGAGAGATCCCGCTCCCCTGCGCGAAGGTGCACAGGGGAGCGGGGTGCGGAGATCTCACGATCCCCGCGGAGGTCGGTCGGACCGTTGTGGCCCTGGCTTTGGAGAGCCGTGATCAAGCATGGTCGGCCGACCTCCCTTGGCGTCCCTCGCGTCCTGAATGGATGCCTGGGCTTGGACCGTCTCATCACAAGGAGAGGAGCAAGGGACGATGGTGAAGGTCGTGGCAGGGATCGATGTCAGCAAGGCCAGCCTGGACATCTGTGCGGCGGGCCAGACGCGTCGCTTTGCCAACGACGCCACGAGCTGGCGGGCGCTGGGTGCGTGGCTTCGCGGTCTCACTGTGAGCCGGGTGGTGATGGAGGTGACGGGCCGCGACCACCGCAGGGTTCACCAGTGTCTTCATGACCGGGGCTTCGAGGTCGTGCTGATCAACCCGTTGCGGGCCCGGCGCTTCGCCGAGGCGCTGGGCCATCTGGCCAACGTGTCGACGCGTTGATGCTGGCCAGGCTGGGGACGGCGCTGGACGATCGTGAGCCTGTGGCTCCTCAGGAGGCCTTCCTCAACCGCCTGGGGGATCTCCTGGTGGTGCGTGCCAGGCATGGCGATGCGCGGACCATGCTGGGGCATGTGGCGGGTGAGGTGGACGGCGAGGGCGAGGTGCTCTCACGGGCCACGATGACCGATCTCGACGAGAGGATTGCCGCACTGGATGCGGCGATCGAAGCGGTGATCGCCGGTGAACCCGAACAGGCCGAGCGGTCCCGCATCCTGATCTCCATTCCCGGTGTCGGTCCGGTGACCGCCGCAGGTCTTCTGTGCTGGATGCCCGAACGCGGCAGTCTCGAGGGTCGCCAGGCGGCGGCACTGATCGGGGTGGCACCGGTTGCCAACGACAGCGGCCAGCACCACGGCGCCAGGCATATCCGTGGCGGCCGCCGCAGGCCACGCGATCTCCTGTTCATGGCGGCGACATCGGCGTCACGCTTCAACCGGGATCTCGCTGCCGTGTTCGAACGCCTCAAGGCTGCCGGCAAGGCCCACACGGTCGCCATCGTCGCCGTGATGCGCAAGCTCATCGTGCTGGCGAACGCCCTGCTGCACGAGCAGCGCTGCTGGTCGCCTGAAGCACCGGCACGCTCGCCGGCGTGAAGGAGACCCCCTCATGGCCCTCACACCCGCTGAGAAGCAGCGCCGTTACCGGGAACGGTTCAAGGCCGGCATGCCGCCCGTCCGCGACCGCCCGTCCCGTGACCGGCGCTCCCGTGCCATGAGCTGGTGCGATGCGGTGGCCGAGCTCAGCGCGTTGCAGGACCATGATCGAGACTGCCTTGACAGGCTCCCGGATCCCCTGCGCGACACGGCCTACGGTGAGCGCCTGCAGATCGTCGTCGAGGCTGACATCGAGGCCCTCAAGGAGATCGAGCCACCACGCGGCGACGGACGGGACACATGATCTCTGGAACTCCATGGCACGGGGTCACGTGACCGTGATCAATGGAAGACAGACCTACGCTTGCCGGATCACGAGTGGCACGTCTTTCTGGTCACAGGGCGCAGACACCGGGATGCTGGAACCCCAGACCGCATGTGCACAAACAAAGGAAACATCATCCTCGACGCTCACAAAACTCTTGCAGCAAAACATGGATGCTTGATCTTCTTGCCGGCATCGTCGCCCGAAGGGCCACCGCTCTGCGTCGTCTTCACCGACTGACTGTCGATGGCTGCCGCCGTCGGCTCCTCGCTGCGTCCCACCTGTGCCCGTGCCTGATCACGCAACACATCCAGCAGACGCTCCAGAGTGCCCGCGTCGCGCCATGCGTAGAAAGAGTTCTGAACTGTCGTCAACGGCACAAAGCACCGGGGAATCGCACGCCACTGGCACCCCGTCGCAAGCATGAACTGTATCGCGTTGAAAACCTCACGAAGATCCGTGCTCCGTCGTCGACCCAGCCGTGCCGGTGGCGGCAGCAACGGCTCGATCACCGACCATTCCGCATCCGTCACATCCGTTTCAAAACGCTCCATGCCTCGCCTATACTGCTCGCGAGTGGTCTCGTTCCAGGACATGTGCACCTCCTTGGCTGGTGTTGTAGTCAACCAAGGAAGACCACATCCGGAGAGGCCACTCACATTCTAGGTCAAGCTCTAAGTTCAAGAACTGGACACAAACGGAGACAAGAGGAGAAAACGTTACAGAAGCAATGAAAATAGAGCGAGCCCGTGAGATTGCAGCATTGTTGAACGATCCTGAAAAATAGCATTCGCACGGTCGAGCGATTGATGCCAAGACACTGCGCGAAGAAGTTAACTTGAAGATCGATAGTTTTGAAGAGGATGTGGATCTGTATAAGGCCATTAGGGACTATTTTGAGCTATTGCGTGACTATATGCACAGAGGAGATCTCCTCTCCTTTGTTCACACAAGGGAGTACTTCTGAAATGGGCGCGAAACCACAGGTCGTGAAGTTGCGCAAGGCCGAAATTCTAAAGCGCAACACGAAAATAGACACCAAAGTAGTCAGTGCGCAAGCGAAATTGGAGCGCGAGCTTCGGGGCCTTGGTGTAGAAATCAAACCTGAGTTCAAAGTGGAACCGCCATTGGGGCGGGGAACAACGCGATTGAGTAGTCAGAATTTCTAAGCGTCCAATCAACGATTGTGAAGTACAAAACTCTGATCGACCCCTATGCCGGGAGTGTTCAGGTGTGAGGTAAGACCTTATACCAATCCCGGGCCTTTCAACCGGACATGGTTCACTCCTGGTTCATGAGGCCCTCCATCACGGGTCATGAGGACGAGAACGGGCGCTGGCGCCAAGGGGGGCTGTGTCTCGCCTCGGCGTGTGGGGCGCTGCCCGGTCTCGCATCGTCGCTCGCGATCACCCTTCCCGCATCACGGCCCCACGCTCCCGACACCGGCGTCATCGCGCGGGACGATCCCGACATGTCGCTGAAAGTGTGCCCTCAAGGACCTCGCAGAGGTCACCGTGGAGCGGGTGGCCGACGTACGCCGCTTCCGTTCGATGATGGCAGGCCTGGCATCCCCAGGGTGTTGCCTGCTCACCCGGAGCCCGGGTGAACTCCTGGATCATCGCGCCACATCACGACCGCCTCGGGCGGCCGCGTGCTCTCCGCAAGCCTCCTTGGGCACCAGAAGGCGCGCGACCGCGTCATCGGCTGGTCCCAGGGGCCCGTCACGCCCATCGAGCCTGAGGTGGTCTGTCATGACCGCTTTCTCATCCTTCCATCGGTGACGGTCAAGGGGCTGGCCAGCCATGCCCTGGCCCTGGCCTGCGCCCGGCTGCCCGGGGACTGGCGCGACACGTATGGCGTGACGCCGTCTCTGGCTTCTCCCTATGTCGGTCCCGAGCATGCCGGTACGAGCGATCTGGCGGCGGGCTGGCAGCGCTGTGTGGAGGAGACCTCGGGCACGCCTCCCGGGGCACAAGGCCCGGGCGTCGTGCGGTGTGGATGAAGCCCCTGGCTGACGACAGGCGGCATCCCTTGTCGCACCCCTGGCCGACAAGGGGTGCGACTGGGCGCGCTGCGAGGACGGCCGCAGCGGCCACAGCGATGGGCGCATCCGCGAGCGCCTTGTCGCCATGGGCCGTGCGTGGAACGCTTCCCCCGGAGAGATCCTGCCGGTGACCTTCCCCTGAACCCCGTCTCGCCACGAAGCGGATCGACATCGAGGCCTGCGGCGGACCACGCCGCCGCACGGCGCGCAAGGGCGTGCGCCTCGAGGTCCGCGCCGCCATGGTCGCTCTGGCACCGCCGGGCAACAGGCCGCAGACAACACCACCGCTCTCCATGATGGCCGTGCATGTCACGGAACCCTCGCCCCCGGCAGACCGCATCGTCCACCTTCGATGAGATTGCTGTCCTCGACATCCACACAATGGGCAGGAAGCGCGCACCTCCCGAGAAGCGAGCCGACCACCGAAGCCTTCGCCATCGATGTCGCCCGGGTGGCCGGCTTCATTCCCGGCAAACGCCAGCCCCTGCCGGGAACCGAGAAGGTCTGGCAGAGCTACAGGATCCTCCTTGCCTTCGTCGAAAACGACAGAAACATGCGGGAGCTCGACATGCTGAAGTCAACGGAGTCAACAGCGTCCGGTTGAAAGGCCCGGAGGTGGTCGAGCCCTCTGAATGGCTGCCCGGAATCTAGGGCGGCGACCGCACCTTCGCGGATGGCGCCGGGGCGGACGCCGCGATAGGGGCGGTGATGGAATACCATGATCGGATCGCACGGACGCACGCAGGGAGATCGCGCTGAGTGGCGAAGAGGGCGCTTCGGCTTCCGGTTGTCCCGCGCGCAGGTCGATGCAGTGCTGGCTGCCGCGAAGCGGCGGCCGCGGTGAAGGGGCGGGCCACCGTGCCCGGCCCGGCGTGCCGTTGTCGCCGTCGGAGGCCGCGCCAGCACGAACGGCGGACCCCGGCTATGTGGAAGCGACGCACGATACGTCCGAAGGCGGTCATGTGCCGCCAGGCCGGCGAGATGCGCATTATTCGCGGACGGCGAGTTCCCGGTGCTGGCCTGTCTCGATTTCCCTGATCGCCTTGGCGATCCTGTCGACCGCGGAGCGCAGTGCGGACCACCGGTTGTCGTCCAGCGCGATCACGGCAACCGACAATGGCGCCTGCTCGCGAGCGAGGCGCTTGTCGGTCGTCAGCAACACCGTGAACCCGCCGCTGCGCGCCCGCGCCAGCAGTTCAGCGTCGGTGAGGGCGCTCCAGTCGCGAAACATCGTGCTCTCGACGGGGATGCCGTCGAGCGCGTCTTGCAGGGGCCGTCTCAGGCGGGGGGATACTCCATGATCGAGGAGCACCTTCATGTGCGTTCAGGCACCGTCGGTCGGTCGTCGGTCCCGAGGGATTGCGCTGCTGGCGCATAAAGAATGACCCGCGGCGCGCAGCACGGCGGCGGCGGCGTCCCGGTCGATCTGGAACTCGCGCACGAAGTCTTCGAGCGACACGCCGTCGGCCAGCCAGTCGAACAACTGCTGCACTGGTAGCCGGCTGCCCCGGAAGCAGGGAACGCCGCTCATCCGTCCCGGGTTCACCCAAACCGCTTGTTCGAGTGTCATCGGCCGATCCGGTGGAGAACTGGCCAGGGTCGTCATGGAATTACCCACTGTAGTGCCGCCGCAGGATCAGGATTCGGCAAACTATACCAAGCGCCCCGGATGCACCAGCACAGTCGTCGCCAACGTGGCATCCGCGCCTGCCGGGCGGCCGGAGATCGCAGGCCCCAGCATGAATTGCCCGGCGGTGACGATCTCGCTATAGGGATGGATCGCCATTGGCCAACCGGCACGAGAGGGGCAACATGAACAGATCGGAACTCGAAAGACGTGTCGCTGAACGGACGGGGCTGGCATCCTCGGCGGCCAAGGGCGCCGTGGACGCGGTGTTCGACGTGATCGCCGAGGCCCTGGCCAGCGGCGACGACGCGAGGATTTCGGGGTTCGGCGTTTTCGGGACCAGGGCACGCCCGGCCCGCACCGGGCGCAACCCGCGGACGGGAGAGAGCGTATTGATCGTAGCCTCGACGGCGCCCACGTTCAAACCGGGCAAGGCGCTGAAGGATGCGGTGAATACCAAAACCGGGGCCTGAACGGCGAATCCCCATGTTTCGTGTCCCCGACGATGCGCCAGGGAGCGCGAGATTGATTCCAGCCGGTTGCGCTGCGATGACGGATTCGGCGCGGTGCCAGTAGCAGGCGGCGGGAGACGCCGGTATCCCGGACCGAAACGGTGGCGTAGCTACCGGAAGGCGGGCGGAATTGCATAAAAGACAAGAAGGTCGTCCATCCCAGGAATTCAACCGACAGCGATAGCGGCTATCGACACGCAGGACCACTGGATGGGAATCAAATTTGACACTTATAGCTTCAGAGCACGGGTCCTTTTGTGGTCCCGCGTCCGCCGGGAAGCGGACATCGAAGACGTCCGCCTGCACGATCTCAGGCACGCACGCCAGCCACGCCGTCATGAACGGCGTACCGATCCCCGTCGTCTTCCGCCTGCTCGGTCACTCGAACGTGAGCAACACGCTCCGCTACGCCCATCTCGGTGACAAGGAAATCGAAGACGCCGCCGAACGTGTCGGCCAGTCGATCAGCGCGATCATGGGCTTGCAGGATTCCGGCGATTCGCCTTGAACCCAGAATCCCATCACCCGGTTCTGCTCTCTTCGAACACCAGCCCAAGGGTCGCAGGACAGGAAACGGCCTGTCCATCTGCCTGCAAGGCCTTCAAACGGCAACCGGTCACCTCGATCGGATCACCTCGAATGTCCGGCAGCATGAGCGCATACACCTGCAGTCCTGATTCTGTCAGCCACCGGATTTCGGCATCGATCTGCAACGGTTCGGGCTCCAGACAGTGTTCCCGGGGCAGGTAGCGGCGAACGAGTTGACCGCCGGCTCCATACTGTTCCCAAGGGAAACGGGCCCCGTTGGTCCAGGAAAGACAGCCCTCCCACCGCGTTGGAGCCGTCCGAATGAGTGATCCTCGGAGCAACGCCAGTTAGCCCGAAGTTCCAGCGGCACCGAAGCGTAAGGTATTGAATGTCTTGACATTCGACAGAATCGGATGTGTCGCGACTGGGAACGCGAGAGGTTCACGCCGAGGAGGTCCAGGATCTTGTGCTGGAGCGGCGTGGGCCGTGTGATGATCGTGAAGGGCCTGGCGCCCGGCAGCCGGGGCATCACGGTGTTGCGGGTGATGGCGGCGAGATCGTCGAGGAGTGTCTGGAAGCTGTGCACCGGATCGCCCGCGGGCGTTGTCTTCGATGCCGCCTTGTTGCGGGCGCTCTGCGACGGGGTTGCCGGGGCAACGATGGAGCGCCGCCTTGCTTCGGCACCTGCGGTGTCCTCGTCGTCGAACAGCACCGGCTTGAGTGTCCGGCGCATGTGCCATTCCACGTCGTCGGCGAGCATGCACACGAAGACGTGGGCGCGCACCCGGTCTTCGGTGCGATGGAAGACGGGACGGACCTTGAGGTCCACGGTCTTGAGACTGCGGAAAGCCCGTTCCACCGCGCTCAACCGCTTGTAGGCGCGCACCGTGTCGGGACCGTCTGTGTGCGCTGGCCGGCAGGCTGGTGCGGATCACAGAGAGACCGTCAAGGGCAGCCTCGGCAACGATGGAGGCCTCGTTGCGCTCAAAGGAGAAGACATCGTTGTCGTCGATGGACCACGTGACGTGCTTCGCCATCCTGTGCTTGCCGATGACCTTGCCGACCCTCTCGCCGATCTTCTCCCTTCCCTTGAGGCGGCGCGTGGTGCGCCGTGTTGCCTCGGCAATGGCCTTGAGCAGAACCTCGGTGGCATCAAGGAGTTCCCTGCGCTTGCGGGCCCGCTCCTCGGCCAGCAGCCGATGGCGGCAGACCATGAGACGTTCACCGGGATAGGCATCACGGGTGATCTCCACCAGATCCCTGTCGTCGAAGAGCGACATCTCGACGGCACCGGCCTCCACCAGGGAGCGGATGGCCGGGCCTCGCAGGGCGCTGATCCAGTCCAGGCCCGCTGGTGCCACCTCCTCACGGATCCGTGCCTCGGTGAGCATCCCTCGCATCCCCACCAGAACCACCCTCGAGAGAGAGAACCGTTCCCGCACCGCAGCAACCTGCGATCCCACCGTGGCTGGATCTGCACGATTGCCGGGGAACACCTCGACCGATACCGGACATCCCTCGCGATCACACAACAGACCGAACGCGATCTGCACCTTGCCCTTCCTTCCATCCCGGGAGTGACCCCTCCTTGCCAGGGGGCACGCCCTGCCCTCCATCCACACCGAGGTGAGGTCATAGAGCACCAGGGAGCCTTGCCTGAGGTGGCGCTTCGCCAGAGACCGCTCGATCCTCTCCTGGCGCTCCAGGAGCCAGTCCATGGCGCCATAGAGACTGTCCCCGTCCATCTCGGCATGGAGGACCTCGCCCAGAGTGCTCACCGCCGTGGCCTCGGCGAGGCCCCTGGCCGTGGCCAGCGTCGAGGCCGGCTCCAGGATGCGTGCGACAATCATGGCCAGGACCTGGTGGCGTCGCGCAGAAGGCTTCGGATCGATCAGCGTCTCGAGGCCCAGCTTCTTGACGGTTGCCAGCACCGCGCTGACGTGACCATGGGGAAGGGAACGGATGATGTCGAAGGTCTCCTCGAGGCACCGCACCGCGGTGCCTCCCCTGAGCAGGATGCGCAATCCCTCGACGAGGGCAGGAGGCCACTTGGAGAGGTTGGCAAGGGTGCGCTTCTTGACCTTGCCGTTCTCGCGCCATCCTTCGCGCAGGAGGACGGCGGGGGGTGAGGAGCGATGGGGGACGGATTCGATGGACATGGCAACGCAGATAAGGGTGAACTTCATGTCAACAGAAAAGAACTTTCGTACATGGGAACATTCCAGAACCACCGCCAACACACTTTCGCCAAGACAATCAAATACTTCATGGCGCTACAGCGGTGGATTGGGCTCGAACTTCGGGTTAGCCGGAACTTCATGGGCTCTCAAGTGGCCAAGCGTCTTGCAACATTATGATTCGGCGTCACTGTTGTGCTGAGGAGTGCGGCTTCAGCCTGTCAGGTTTATGGGAACAGTGCGATCGGGGTTGACCTTGAGGAGTTCGAAGGCGCGGCTCTGCAGCCTGGTCCGCCGGGTGACGATGGTGGTGCGTTGCGTGCCGGCGCCCGGCAGGCGGACGATGGTGACGACGACACGGGCAAGATCGTCGATGAGGGTGCGCAAGCTGTGCACCGGCAGACCCTCGGGAGTCTCTTTCGTGTGCGCCTTGCGCCGGACCGCCGGCGACACCCGGGCCACCTCCACCGGCGTCGCGCGCTGGCGCCGCGCCGCCTCGCGGTCGTCGTCCTCGAAGAGCAGCGGTGCGAGGCGCCGACGCATGTGCCATTCCACGTAGGAGGCCAGCATGCACAGGAACACATGACCGCGGACGTGATCCTCGGTGTCGACGTCAACAGGCCGGACCTTCAGATCGCTCTTGGGGCACGCTCCACGGTGGCCAGGCTCTTGTCGGCCTCGACGGCGGCATCCGGGGCGATCTCCGCGAGACGGGTGCGGATGACGTCGATGCCGTCGAGGCGGGCCTCCCGATCGATCCTGTCCTGACGGCGGCGCCAGGACAAGGAGGTGTCGGTGATGGTGATGTCGAAGTGCTTCTCGACCTTGCGCCGGTTGGCCTCGCGGCCGACCCGGTGGCCGATCCTCGCCGCCCCCTTGAGCGCGCCGGCACGGACCGCGGCGGCGATCGCCTCCAGCACCCCCTCGGTGGCCTCGAGCAGGTCCTCGCGCGTGCGCCGGCGGTCCTCGCGCAGACGCGGGTTGAGGTCCACCATGAGCCGCTCCCCGGGGAAGGCGGGACTCGCGATCTCGGCCACGCATCGGCCTCCAGCGCCTCCGGCGAGAGCGCCGGCTCGTCACCGCGGGCCCGCCGCCGCAGGTCGGCCGTCTTCAGGGCCGAGACGCAGGCCAGCCCCGCCGGCTCGAGGTCCTCGCGGAGGCGCGCCGTGGTGATCATGCCGCGGTCGCCCACCAGGGCGACGCGGGCCAGCGCCGGCGGACCTTCTCGGTCTGCGAGGCCAGGGTCGTCGGATCCGCGGTGTTGCCGGCAAACAGCTCCACCGCAATGGGACATCCCCCTGAACGGCACACCAGGCCAAAGACGATCTGCTGCTTGCCCTTCTTGCCGTCACGGTTGTGACCGAAGGCGGCCACAGGGCACGTGCGGCCCTCGAGGCAGGAGCGCGACACGTCGTCGAGGATCAGCGTCGCATCCTCCAGGTGGCGCCGCGCCAGGACCCGTTCGATCCAGCGCTGGCGCAAGAGCAGCCAGTCAAGCATGGCCAGCATCTCGTTGCCGGTCACGGGGCCCAGGCAGAGCACCGGCCCGAGGCTGCTGGTGGCGGTCTCCGGCGCCAGCAGCCTTGCGGTGGCGAGCTTGGAGTCCGGCGCCAGCAGCCGCTGGCGGCTCTCATGGCGAGAGAGCAGGCGCTCGAAGCCGAGTCGCCGGCAGGTGCCGAGCACGGCCATGACGTGGCCGTGGGCCAGCGAGCGCTCGACGGTCATGAGAGCGCCGATGTCGCCGACGGCGACACCGCCCTTGAGCACGGTGCGGAAGCCCTCGATGACATGGTCGGGGAGCATGGAGAGGTTGGCGATGGTCTTCTTGCGGATCCTGGATCCCTCGCGCCAGGCCTGCCTCAAGAGCACGGCGGGCTTGCCGGCTTGGTTGGGGACGCGTTCGATGGTGAAGGCCATGGGGCACCCGTTATGGGAACATCACACAGACACGACATCCCCACATGTCGCCTGCCAACACCACATGATCCCCAACATCTCCTCTATCTGTCATGGGAACACCATGCCAGTTTGCACACCCACAATCACGCCGATTGATCAACCTATACAGCAAGTGAGGTTACTTGAGGGCCGATGAAGTTCCGCTTAGCGTCGCGCGAATGAAGGGAAGGCCGCGCCACAGACACCCCAGAAGGGCCCAATAGCCGATCCCCCAACCATCCGCAGGGCTATTCGAGACGCGGGGGTCGTCGTCGGTGAGTTGTTGGTCGTCTGCGGCCTGAACGCGGTCTCGGACTGTCTGCCATGCGGCGACCTCGCATCGACGGATCCGCAACGGTGCTACAAGACGAACGAGAAGGCTGGGTTCGCGGATCTCAGTGAATATCCTGCCAGCGTCGCGCGGTCACAAACTGGTCTAGGTGGTCCACGTTGCTGGTCGCCACCAACGCATCGCCAAGTTGCTCCATTTCGGTCAGTACGGTGGCCTGAGCGGCGAGAATGACATCGCCGTCGAGCGCTGCCATCGGAGCGGTGGGACGTCCCCTGCGCCTGGCCTCCGCCCAGAGTTCCGCCGCCTTCAGCATTGCAGCAGTCGTGATGGGAAGGTAGTCGATCGAGGACTTTAGCTCGTCGAGACGCGCAATCGCGTTCGTTGAGTTCAGGTGCAACAACTTGCGACGCAGCTCGTAATCGGCGATTTCGGGCACGTAGAATCTGAATCCGTCCCGAAGTCTGGCTTTGAACCACATCTTGCACTCAGTCGGTTCCGGCTTGCTCGACGGATGGGTAACAAGGCTCAACACACCCGTATCAAGCAGTACGGGACGGGAGACTAAGTCCAAAGTCTTCTCGTGGACAGCCTGTCACGATCCAGTTCCGACTTCAGCAGTTCCCAAGTGTCGGATTCGACCGCCGCGTCCTCGTCCAGCCAGACATCCATCAGCCGAATCGCCATCCGATTCCGTTTCTTCTGTTTGCGGACGTCGGTTGCTGAAGCGGAATCCGACACGTCATGCGCCTCAAAGTCGCGACCCAGCGCGGGCGACCCCATCGGCTCGTTCAGGCTATTGGAATACCAAGCGGCACGATCACCGATACCGCGGAGAGGCCGCAAGATCGCCCATTGCGCTTCGGCACGCTCCCGGTCTGATCCCGATGGGCCTTCGGCGGCGGCGGGTGGCCGTACGCTGGCACGAACCCAAAGAGCCATCGCCTTGTCTGTCAGGTCCGCCGTCCCTTGATCGAATGCTCGGACAGTCGCGTCCGCACGATAACGAATCACTACTCGGCCGGAAGCCGGTGAATCCTGTGCTAGCGGGAACATGTCCGTCCAGACCCGCTGCCATCGCTGGAGGTTCTTGGGTGCGTTCGTCAGGCCCGTGCCAATCGCCGGAGCGGCATCACCTCCCAACAACGCCAGATTCGCAAGCGGCGTCATGTCAATTCGCCACTTGCAGGCAATGTCAGGCCGAACGCTGAAAGAGCCGCATTCAGATGCCTTCCGGCCTCGGTGATGAGATCTTCCCTCCGGAGCTGGTCGGCGTCGAACACAATGTGAGTCGCCAGGAAGATTGAATCGGTGAAGTGCGAGGACACATCAGCCGAAATGGCACACGAAATCCGACTGTCAGATGGTCCGAAATGGAAGGTTGCGCCTGAGCCCGTAACCGGTCCCATTTCCTTGGGCTCGGAGTTGGTGAACTGTCGAAGAAAAGTGGCTGGATTCGAAGTGTCGGGCACTCCGTGTATCTGGAAACTCGCCTGGTATGCGGCAAAGGCGGCATCCGGCTGACTATTCAGCACTGATCTAAGCAACTCTTGAGTTAACTGTCCGATCTGCCGAATGCCAACCTGGCCTAGTTCTTGGTAGTGAACTTCGACATCCGCCAGACGGATGCTGCAACGGGCGCGGAAGTCCAGAGCCCAGAAGTTCAGGTTGGCTTCTCCGAGGTTGCCGTCACGGTTGTCTATGCGCAGATCGTTGAGGCCGATGCCGAACGGGGCGAGACGCTCGACGACGCATGAGCAGATTGCCGGCATGTCCTTAACGAGAGTCCACAGTGGCTCGCGCAACCTCGCTTGGACCGAGAAAGCGGCGCGCAGCACTTGGAATTCGGTCGAGTCCCGAGTTGACTCATCTTTTGCTCCCATCGTCCGTTCTCCACGCTCCTCGTGAATGGGAGTCTCAACCACTCTATCCGCTTGGGTCAAGCGTCTTTCAACCGGACGCCGTTGACTCCGTTGACTTCAGCATGTCGAGTTCCCGCATGTTTCTGTCGTTTTCGACGAAGGTGAGGAGGATCTTGTATCCCTGCCAGACTTTCCCGGTTCCCGGCAGGGGTTGGCGTGTGCGTGGAATGAAGCCTGCGATGCGGGCGACCCCGATGGCGAAGGCTTCGATGGTCGGCTCGTGTTCCGGGGGTGCGCGCTTCCTGCCGCTGGTGGTCGATGGTGAGGACGGTGATTTCGTCAAAGGTGGACGATGTGGCTTGCCGGTGTCTCTCAGGCTCGCCCGAGGGCGAGGCGTTCGATGGTCATGACGCGGCATGCGGTGATGGCGTCGAAGGCGCAACACGTGCGCAGGTCGTCGGCCTGGTCGAGGCGCCGGTCCTTGATGCGGGTGCCAACCTTCAGGGCGCGAAAGGACTCCTCGATCAACCAGCGCTTCTCGTAGAAGGAGACGGTCTTGAGGGCATCGGCGGCACAGACCTCGCCGTCGCTGGCGAGCAGCATCCTCCTCGAGAGGTTCGCGGTCCGCCGGGGGCGAGGGTTGCGTGACATGCACGGCCATCATGGAGAGCGGCGGCGTTGTCTGCGGCCTGTTGCCCGGCGGTGCCAGAGCGACCATGGCGGCGCGGACCTCGAGGCGCACGCCCTTGCGCGCCGTGCGGCGGCGCGGTCCGCCGCAGGCGTCGATGTCGATCCGCTTCGTGGCGAGGCGCGGCTCATCGGCCATGTGCTCCCACAGGTCCCTCACGGCACCGCTTGCGGTGACCACCCGGCGCTGTGTCGAGCGGCTGGCGCGCACCAGCAGACCGGCACGGCCTGCGATACCCTTCTCAAGCAGGTCCCAGGCGTCGCCTTCACGGTCACAGATCACCAGCACGCGTGTCTCGGGACAGGCCCCGGCCAGGTCCACTGCCCTGTCGTAACCATCCAGCCAGCGTCGGCTCTCCCTGATCTCCTGTTCGACATCCGGCTCAGCGCACAAGTCGGCGTCGAGATCGAAGAGACCCAGCGCACAGCCGCCCTCTTCTGAAGGCGACCCCGGCATGGGCGGCAAGGCCCAGGGTGCCCGAGCCGCCGCCGCCGACATCGACAAGACCCTCGGTCTCCTCCAGACCGTTGTACCCAAGGAAGGTCGTGTCCTGAACGGCCAGGATCAGGCGCTGCTGACGACAGCGCTCCACCATCGCTTCTTGATGTCCCTCAAGGACATGATCCATCGTCACGTTCCAGTTCGACAACAGTCTGCAGGCTGCCTTCTGTTCGGCCTCCCCGGGGAAGATCACCGGCAGGATCTCTCCAGGACGATCATTCCACGCACGCCCCATGGCGACAAGGCGCTCGCGGACACGCCCATCGCTGTGGCCGCTGCGGCCATACGCGCAGCGTGCCCAGTCGGCACCCCTTGTCGGCCAGGGGTGCGACAAGGGGTGCCGCCCGGCCCATGACACGCCGCGGTTCCTCGCACAGCACACCGCGCCAGTCGTCCGCCAGGGGCTTCATCCACACGGCGCGCCGGACGCCCGGGCCCTGTGCTCCGGGAGGCGTGCCCGAGGTCTCTTCCCGACAGCGCTGCCAGCCCGCCGCCGGCCAGGGCCAGGGCATGGCTGGCCAGCCCCTTGACCGCCACCGATGGAAGGATGAGAAAGCGGTCATGACAGACCACCTCGGCGATGTGGGCGTCACGGGCCCCCTGGGACCAGCCGATGACGCGGTCGCGCGCCTTCTGGTGCCAGCTGGCTTGTGGAGAACACGAGGCCGCCGAGGCGGCCGTGATGCGGCCGCGGTGATCCAGTCGTTCACCCGGGCCCCGGGACAGCTGGGCTCGCCCAGGGGATGCCAGGTCGCCATCATCGCGCGGAAGCAGCGTCGGCCACCGGCTCCACGGTAACCTCTGCGCGGTCCTTGAGGGCACACTTTCAGCGCCATGTCGGGATCGTCCCGCGCGATGACGCCGGTGTTGAGAGCATGGAGCCGTGGTGCGGGAAGGGTGATCGCGAGCGACGACGCGAGAGCGGGTGCTGCCTTCGACAGCCGATGCCGCCTTCAGCCAGTCAACCGTCGTCGCAGCGAGATGTCGAAAGCCAATCCTCATGGCCCATGATGGAGCGCCTCATGAACCAGGAGTGAACCGTGTCCGGTTGAAAGGTTCGGCACGCCAGCGCTGCACGCCGGTCAGCGATCCTCACTGCAGCATCGCATCGACATCAGGGGGGGTGAGCAGTTACGAAAGGCCTTTGCAAATTCGGCGTCTACCACTGGAACGGAATGCGTCAGGGGCTGCGGAACGGAGCGCTGGCCCAGCCAAGACGCAGGGCGATGTCGGAAGGCGCGCCCGCGTCGTGAAGCCGGTCTCGTGCGGGTGCGGCAATGCCGAAGAGCGCGGCGAACTGAACGAAATCGTCAAACCAGGTATGATCCGGAGAGAAAGACTGTACGACCATGGCCGCGCGGCGGATGCCATAGAGCTGCGCGGTCAGGATCGCGCAGGCCGTCCGATGGAGGAGCTGATAGCGCAACGTGTCCGCAAGTTTGCCGGAACCCAAGCCAAGGGTTTCGCAAAGACCGGACAGGCGATGCGCCTTTGCGCGGCTGGCGTCTATCCGCCATTCCCTCAGCGTGGGGCCGAAGGATTCATCGCGTTTGGCCTCGACCATCACGGCAATCTGACCCTTACGGTCGGCAATCAGGGCGAAGACGTCTGTGAAGCTGGGACGCCCGCCGCCGGGCAGGGCGACGGGATACTCGACGATGGCCTGAATCAGCCGCGCCTCCGGAAACAGCGTGGCAATCTCGTCGGGAAGGCCGGACGCACCCTCCCAGGCCAGCGCGACCTCCATCGCGCTGTAGCGCGGCTTCCAGTGGAGATCAGGCCTGGCAAGTCGGTCTTTCCAGTCATGTGGTCCGCGCGAAGCCAGCAGGATCATCGGGCTGGGCTCGGGTGGGCGCACGGATGATGCAGCCGAGGGAAGCGGCCGCACCAGTCGTACTTGTAAGTTGTGGGCCATGGCGCACCGCCTCCCTTCGGGGGCGCACCAGGGGCATTGACCCGGCAGTAGTCGGGGTCGGTGGGGTTGCCGCCGAAACCGTCCTCGTTGTCCCACCAGTCGCAGTTGATGCATGCGATGCGTTCGAACTTGGCCATGTCGTTCTCTCCTCGGATCGGGTTCATACAAGGGCTGGAAAATGATCCTTCGTTTCCCGACCCTCATCGGCAGGATCCATCAAGTAGCGAGAGAAAAGGACCCGTCGGGTCCATTGTAGGTCAGGATCGCTGACGCCAACGCGTCGCGTCCCAGTAACGCGATCAGCCGTCCCGTCCCGTCCCGACACCTCCGATCTCGCTCAGGTTCGCACCCATGCCCGCTTCCACGTTGATGTCGATCGTCGGGCAGACGAGGCGGCCTGCAAAGGTTGGAACCGCGTGGTTCGCGTGGGACGCGGATGACATCTTCGCGATGCCGACCGTGGGCAGTCCGGCTTCCTGCGCAGCCCTGGCGTCAAAGCATGTCGTGCTTGCGCCGGTATCGATCATCGCGAATCCGTTGACGGCTGGTGGAGGGGACTCACCGCGTACAGTGTAAGCCTTTAGGGCATCGTCGGACGGGGTCAGCGTTACCGGGATGATGGCACCCAGGCGGGCGAGGCCCTCTGGTGCCGGAACGGGGTCGCCGTTGTCGTTCCTCCCCTCTGTTCGAGAATTCAGGATTGGCAAGGCAGTTCCAGCGTCAGGACGGGCACGGAGAATGTCGGCGTGTCCTCGCCGGACAGCCTGACAAGAAACGGTCCTGAACCAAACTGACGAACGCCCTCTCCAACCGCTTGTCCCATCGCGGTGTAGCTACCGACCAGCTCGCTTCCCTTGATGAGAAGGTAGCGGTTCGTGTGGTCGTGAAGGAACCTCTCCCTGTTTTGGCCATAGAATTCCAACTCCTCCGCAAGGAGCACGCCTTGCTGATCGCTCATCACTTCTGGCCCTCTCTGGTTATTGCCTGGTAATATGAGTGCACAGTCCATCCGCTAACAGTGCCCCCAGATTATGCGGCGCATAGTGCCAACGCAATGGCTCGTCTGCTTGTCGTGTAAGTGCTCCGCTGTGGCAGGCGCCCCCACCCATGGCGCCTCAGGGGGCTGGCGCACACCACGGGGCGATCAGAGATCCCGTATCGCGCAGGAGCCGGACAACGTGATGTCGGACGAACAGCGCACTTCATACTAAACCAACTAAGAAAAGACTCTTGCGAATGATACGCATTCGCATTCTGTATGTGGGGAGTGATCGGTGTGATGATCCTCTAGAGCCTCTTGCAAAACTCCTGAGTTCGAGGTCCGCGAGGCCTGCCTGCGGGCCTTGGCCACGGCTGACGGTGTTCCCGGGGGCGAGATTCCGGCGATGTTCGGCACTGCGGCCGCGCCAATAAGAACAAAATGACACCATGCCAGGCGTCGGGACAAGCGTCTCCAGGCCGCCCCTTGCACAAGGTGCGGCGCGGTCCCGACAGACCTGACGGGAGGCCGCCCTACGGGACGGCGAGACGCATCACCTGATCGGCGGTCAGGGCGAGCAGGCCGACCATGAGGTGGCAGGCGACCTTGGCGGCTCCCCGGACACGGACATGGCGGCCGCCGAACTCATCCTTGAGACGACCGTTGGTCCTCTCGACACCGCTGCGGGTGCGAAAGCGCACGCTTGCAGCATCGACATGACAGGCCGCACGTCGTGTCCGCGCCTCGCGTTCAAGGTCGGCCCTGAGCTCCTTGTTCCGGCGCGGATTGACATCGATGATCGCCACGTGGCCAAGGCACATCGCTCATCGCGTGGATCTCCCTGGCGTCATACGCAGCGTCCATGAGATCGTCGAGGTGCGTCACACGCTCGGCTGTCATCAGCGCGAGCGGGATCGCAACCTGGCTGTCATGGACACCACGCCGAGGTGAGAACGGCACTGACAGGCACGCCACAGTCTGCCGTGTCGATGTGCAGCTTGTCGCCTCGCCACGTCTCAATGAACCCCTTGGCGTTCCTCTTGCTTCCAACATCGCAGGCCTTCGGCAACGCGTCGAGCATGTCTTTCGAGGCTCATGCCGCCGGCCTGCCGCTCAAGACGGGTCGGTTCCTTCGGTCTTGCTTCGCCTTTGCGGGGACGGCCGCGCTTGCGCCTGGGCTTGTCGCCCGCCCGGGGCTTCGGCGCCGGCTTCTCCCGGCCCTCAATGGCCGTCGAATCCCGCGAGACATGACCGACAAGCTCGTCGCCCAGCGTCTCCACGGGCCAGGTGGCCGTGCATCCTCTCCGCAAGACGCGACCGCGAGAACGCGCCAAAGGCTAAGCGAGAACGTCGCCTCGCTCGGGATCTCCGCACACCGCGACCAGCCGCACAGCCGGCGCAGCGTCGCGTCCGTCTGCACCCTGTCGATCAGGTGGCGCGTCGTCGGCAGGTCCCACACGGCCTCAGGCATGAAAGCCCGGGCCAAGGCACATCGGTCTTCCCGGGGGCGACCCGGTGAGCCCCACGCCTGACCGGCAAAGCGCTCCACCCGAACCAGGTCGAGAACCGTCACGAAACGCTGGTGCCGTTCGAGAAGGGGGCCGACCTCCTCAGCCAGATCGGGGAACAGTTCTCCTTGAAATCGGTTCCACAGACCGGATATCGTTGCCGACAGGGACATCGGGTTGTCTACACGGGTCTTGTGTCGTATTGGACAACATCACAATACCTCGCAGGGGCACCCGACTCCCAGGCCTCTTCTCGAAAAACATCACCGGATCACAGAAAAACCCGCCGCCCCGGGGATTTTGCAAAAGGCTCGACCGTTAAAGACTTATGGGGATTGGTATTAGGGCGGCCCGTGCGTGCTAGGCAGCAGAGCAGGAGGAGCCCAGGATGGCGCAGAAACCAACGCCCGCGATTACCCCATCCGCCGAGGAGATGCCGACGGCGTTCACCACCGTGGCCAATGACGTGTTCCGGGATGTCTACCATGCTGGCAGATCGCCGATCCTGCAACGGTGCGTGCGGCCGCCAAACGGCTGGCGACCGCCCTGCAGATTCTCCATCGGGATGCGACGATCGCGGGGTTCTTGGCCGGGTTTGCCGAGGGAGCGGCGGCGGAGGGGGAGGATTGAAAAATGATTCAAGAGGAGATCCAACCACGCCTTGATGTGTTGCGTGAGGAGCATGTCCTCATTCAGGCCTGGAAGAAGACGGCGTCCCACATTCGTTACCACAATTGGTACTCGGATACGCTCGGCCTTGACCAGGTCGCCACCGATCTTCCGGCCTTCATCGGCAGGATCCGTGCAAGGCTGCAATCGGGTGACCTTTGGCAGACCGAACCCTTGCGGATTGTGCTAGCGCCCAAAAGCCAATCGTGGCGTGTACACAATGGCGATTGGAGACCTGTCAACAAGCAAGGACCTGCACAGGCCCTACTTCGGCCGCTGGCGCATGTCGGTCTGGCCGACCAAGTGGTCGCAACAGCGCTCATGCTGTGCTTGGCCAATCGCGTCGAGACACGCCAAAAGGACCCCCGTCTGCTACTCGAAATTCTACAAATAGGAGATAGGAGGGCTGTAGAACCTGTCGTGTCTTTCGGGAATCGCCTTTTTTGCGATGAAAAGAACGGGAAACTCTTTCACCGATGGGGTTCGGCCAAACTGTACCGGGCCTATTACCAAGACTACCGATCGTTCATCTCCCGCGCCAAAGAAGCTGCCGAATGGCTCCCTTTGGACAGGAGACAGCATCTCCATGTCGTCCATGCCGACCTTCGCCAGTTCTATGACCGTGTCCGTCCCGTGGCCTTGCACAAGGCCATCGAGAGTATCCCTTGTGATGAAGATCCGGCGTTTGTTGCACTGGCCAAATCGGTCCTAAATTGGGAATGGGACTTACGAGATAAAACCGATATCGGGATGTACATACAGCAATCAGACATCAGGGATTTCAGGCGCGTGGCTCTGCCACAGGGTCTTGTAGCATCCGGGTTCTTTGCCAATGTCATGCTCTTGGATCTCGACGATGCGCTGCGCGAGGCACTTGATACAAAGATTGCTCCGGGATTGCGGTTGGTCGATGCCTGCCGGTACGTCGATGACTTCCGCCTCCTGGTCGATGCGGACCCGGAAAAGCACGGCCAAGACAACGAAATTCAGGGCAAGGTCACGGGATGGCTCAGCAATCTGTTGCAGAAGACGACCGACGGCCTTGAGTTGTCCAAGGACAAAACCCAGATCGCCACACTGGGCAGAGGGAGACGGCCGCTGGTCCTGCAGAGCGCCAGAATGAAACGCATTCAGCACGCGGTATCCGGGGGGTTTGATGCCCAGGGTGGTAAGGACATCCTCGATTCAATCCAAGGCCTGATGCAATCCCAGGAGGTGGTCGTCAACCCGGACAGTGAACACTGGAAATTTTCCCCTCTTCCCGACGTGCGCGACGCAACCGTTGCCCGATTTGGGGCTGGCCGATTTCGGACCACATTCCGATCAGTCCGGCCACTTCTTGAGAATGACGCATTCAGCGAGAATCCAACGGACTTGCAGGGTGCCGAAACCCCTATTGCAGGCAATATGGATATCACGCGCCAGAATCTCGATCATGATGCCAAGGTCTTCGCACTGGGTCTCATACCAATCCCGATAAGTCTTTAACGGTCGAAATTTTCATGCGCAGTCAAAATGTGGGGTGCAATCGGCGCGGTGACTATCCTATGTTGAGGTTTCTCGAAGACCGTCGGCACAGGAGGTTTGGTATGACCGCGCCCGTTTCAATCACCCGGACCGATTGCACAGAAGAAGACTTACATAACCTGGCATGGAAGAGCAAATCGGCGACCACGGCGCTTCGCTTGATGGCGCTGGCGATGCTCCGGAAGGGAGAGTCACGGAACATGGTCGCCGAGGCATTCGGGGTGACGGTGCAGACGCTCCGCAACTGGATCGTCCGCTACAATACAGGAGGGCCCGAGGGTCTTGCCGACCTGCCGCGCCCCGGTCGTCCGCCTCATCTTGGCACTGAGGAGCGCTCGGCGCTGGCATCGTGGGTCGAGACCGGCGCGGATGCTGAAGCCGATGGCGTGTGCCGCTGGCGTGTGGTTGACCTGCGGAACAAGGTTGAGGCGACGTGCGGCGTGTCGGTCAGTCCGGAGACGGTGCGCAGCACCCTGCATGCCATGGGGTTCTCTCATGTCTCGCCGCGGCCGCTTCATCCCAAGGCGGATCCTGCAAGACAGGAGGCATTCCGCCGGGACTTCCGTGCCCTGGTACTCGATGCGGTGCCCGACACGGTGACGGCTGAGATGATCGAAGTCTGGTTCCAGGACGAAGCCCGTGCCGGGCAACAAGGGCATGCTGTCGCGGGGCTGGGCACGCAAGGGCAAGCGGCCACGCATCCTGCGGGATCAACGCTACGGCTACGCCTACCTCTTCGCCGCCGCCCGGCCTCAGGATGCGGTTGCGGTCGGCCACGTCTGTGACCGCGCCAACACCGGCGCGATGAACCGCCACCTCGCTGACATCTCCAGAGCGGTCACACCGGGCCGCCATGGCGTCGTCGTTCTCGACGGCGCCGGCTGGCACCGCGCGACGGACCTCGCCATCCCGGACAACCTGACGCTGCTGCGCCTGCCGCCCTATAGTCCTGAACTCAATCCGATCGAAAACCTCTTCGGCTTCCTCAAGAGCAACGTCCTTGCCAACCGGGTGTTTCCGACCGTGGACGATGTTCGCGCGGCCATCACCGATGCCTGGAACACACTCTGCCAGGATGCCGGCAGAATCTCGTCCATCACAACCCGCACATGGGCAAGAAATGTCGCCCCAACATGTCACGCGATTGCATAATTTTACTGAAAAAGACTTATCGGGATTGGTATCATTCGTCGCTGGATTGAGGACCCATCAAATGTCCGTCTTCTGCGCGTCGGACTCGACGTGTGGCCCGATGTAGACCTGTTGGAGGAAATACTCGTACTGCTTCGGCCGTACACGGGCAAGGGTAGCAGAGGTCCCAATAAACGAGTCGCCTGGTATTGCCTCGCCGAGATCTTTCGGGCGGGCGCCACGGAGACTGGTTTTGTCCAAGATAAGGAATCTTTCCCGTCAGGGATTGACCTTTCGACCTATCGCCAGAGACTCCAGGAGGAGGCTGAACGCTTGATGTCTTTGGATCCTCGCATGATTCCCTGGTATCTGAAACAGCAAGCGTTGCTCTTTCTTGCCACCTGCGTCTCCACAGCAGAATCAATCCCCCGCATAAAGCCGGGACCGGAAAACCGACATTACCACGAACTCATCCAATTCTTGCGTGGAAAAAAAGTCACCAAGGAGACCGCGAGATTTGTCACGCTGGCCATTCTTGCCCGCCGCACTTTCCTCGATGAGGGTCAGGCTCGGGCGCTGATACATCCCAAAATCAGCACTGGGCAGGCGGCAGATCTAGCTCGGCGGGATCCGTCGTTTTTTCTCGAACTTGGGTGGGGAGTTGAGCGGTTTCCGCCGCGGATCCGTGAGGATCTTTACAGGACCCCCAAACCATCCAAAGATGGCTACCATTCTTTGGCTGCAATTGTTCTTGATGAAGGATCACTGATCCTGCGGAATGAACTCTCCATTCTGATATTTGCTAAGAAATTCCTGAAGTGTTGGCAGGAGACCACACTCGAGGTGATCACGCCAAGCCAGGTCATGCTGAAACTTGATGGCGGCAAGACCGCAACGATCGAAAGCCTCGCCCTCACGCCCTCACGTACCCCTGCACGGGGCTCCATGTACGAGGTTCCCACATGGTGCTCGACCGACCAGCGTTGGCGTCTGCAGCTGGGGTTCCTGCTGCGGTTCATTCTTGCCCAGCACCCGGATTTTACGAGACCGGTGCGGTCGCCAAGCTGGAAGGAGGAACGCTCCATTTACCGCCAGCCGGAGAGTCATTGGTATCAACGTCTTTATGGTCTCTACAACGGACAGTCCGCTTTTGGAGACGACTGGGCACCCATGACCGAATGGCTGGAAGAGTTTCTTCTGGCATTGTTGCACTGGCCGGGATGTTCCCTTTCGCGCAAGTTTGCCTGTGTCAGTGAGGGACTTGAACAGACGCAAAAGAGTCTTCGGGACAGAATTGAGCGTTTGGAGGGTTTGTATGGCAAGACGACGGAGACGCTGATCTTGCCACTGTGCATCAAACCACCCAAATCCAAAGAAACCGCAAACCGACCGTTGCGCGCCTGTGTGGTCCAGACAGCGATTCCAAAGGCAGAGGATTTCGAGGGAAAATCCGTTGATTTGACACGAAGCGACTCGACCTCCCGTCGTGAGCATCGCAACCACCTGTCGGCAGCCTTGGCCGCCGTGAATCGCATGCTGTCACTCCGGGAAACCCACACGGGCATTGGGCATCTTGATTGGCTGATCCTTCCCGAACTCGCCGTCCACCCGAGCGATGTCCGCACCCATCTGATCCCCTTTGCGCGCCAGCACAAAGCCATTGTGCTGACCGGACTGACCTATGAACATATCCCATCTGTGCAAGCACTGATCAACTCGGCCCTTTGGGTCATTCCACAGTGGTCAAAAGCCACTGGGTGGCAAACCCTGATCCGCCGCCAAGGGAAGCAACATCTTGCCCGACTAGAAAAGGCGATGCAGGGGCCCGCTCGTCTTTCTGGGCCGTCTAGTGCCCCACGCATCACCGGATTCCGCCCATGCCAGTGGGTGATCGGCTATCCATGGTCCAGCAATTCCGATGACGACCCGGTCTGGTTGACTGCCTCTGTCTGCTATGATGCTACGGATCTGGGCCTTGCATCAGACCTTCGGGGAAAGTCTGATGTCTGGGCTATCCCCGCACTGAACAAGGATGTGAAGACATTCGACCAAATGGCCTTGGCCCTTCACTACCACATGTTCCAGCTGATCATCGTTGCCAACAACGGTCAGTACGGCGGCAGCAATGCCTACTGGCCGAAGTGTAGTGAGTATAAACGACAGATCTTCCACACGCACGGCCAGCCCCAGGTCTCGATATCGTTTCTTGAGATCGACGAGAAAAGTGGTTTCTTGGGCCGCAGGGATCCTGCGATTACGGGAGATGGTTGGAAGTGGCCTCCGGCAGGCCTTGGGGAATGATCGAGGTTCACCCACGAAGATCGACATCCGGATATGATAATACCCCCCAATTTGCCCTCGCTCAGACTGTCCGCTAACCGGAAGTTCCAGCGGCACCAAAGCGTAAGGTATTGAATGTCTTTATCAGTGTCCCAACGTTAAATCCAATAGAGTCAAGGGGTTACGTTGTTGCGGGTCGGATGTTGTGGGCGGCCTCATGGCAAATAGTTGATCTAGCGGCATTTTTTCGAACGAGGTCAGGCTCAGGGGGGTGTAAATTCCCTATGGCGCGATAAGAGAGGGTCTGTTCGTCGAGATTGGTCTTTGTGACCACAGGATGTGGTGTTCTGGTTGGCTGACACGTCTGCTCTCGTGACAAAGTCACCCTGTGATGACGGTCTTTGTCACCGTGAGGCGTTATCGAGGGTCAGCAAGGAAGATGAGGAAGTGCTCTTCACCGCATGGTGCGGTATGTTGCCGGATCAAGCAAAAACCAGCAAGGAGCACTTCCGATGTCAGCATCCTCTTTTCCGGTGATCGGGTCCAGCGAAAGTTGCGCGGTGTCGTGCGATGCCACCGCGAGGGTCTCGGCGATCGAGGCCATGGTCACCATCATCGATGGTCTTGATCTGACCGGTGACGACAGCTTGCCGGCGAACGCGGGAGCGGTGGAGCGTTTCTTGAGAGACGTGCTCAACGAGATGGGTGGTGCCGCACTGGGGCATCACATCGAGGGTCTTGAGACCGGCAGGCTGACGGTTGAGCGAGACGGCAAGATATTCACCCGCGTGGACAAGACGCCGAAGACGGTGATGTCGACATTTGGGCCTGTGACCTATGCACGGCATCGCGATCGCCGTGCTGCTTCAGCGTCCGTGGTTCCGGTGGATGAGGAAGCCTCTCTGGTGATGGACTATTTCACGGAACCGGCGGGGGAACTGGCGGTGTTTCTCTCCAGCCAGCTGCCGGCGGTTGGCTGCCGCGAGGTCTGTCAGCGGATGGGCGGCATGACCCTGACACAGAGCACCCTGCAGCGTCTTGCCGGAGGCACGGCCGAAGCCTGGGAAGAGGTCCGCGACGAGGCATTGGACGGGATCCGTGCGGTAGAGGGCATTCCCGAGGAAGCGGCAACGGTCTGTGTCTCCCTTGATGGCGTCATGGTGCCTGTGCGCGAGGAAGCACATGGTTCTCTGACAACGTGTTACAGGGAAGCGTCCTGTGGCACGGTGAGCTGGTTCGACAGTGACGGGGAGCGTCTCGCGACGACGGCACTGGGGCACATGCCGGAGAAGAACAAGGCAACGCTGAAGGAGCAGTTGGCAGCAGAGCTGGCGCATGTGCGCACCATGGCGCCCGACATCTCAATCGTCGCCGTGGCCGACGGCGCCCGCGATAACTGGGGTTGGCTTGATGGCATCACGCCCTTGACCCTTCTCGACGACTGGCACGTCTGTCAGCACCTGGCCAAGGCCCGGGATGCCATCGGTGACAAGGGTGAGGCATGGTACAGACGCTACAAGCGTCTCCTGCGGGATGATCTGCAAGGCGTCGACAAGGTCCTGCGCTCCCTGCGCCACGATCGGAAAGCGGCTGCGACCGTGGCGCATGCCGAGACCCTGCGCGAGGTCATCACCGACGTCGAGAACAATCGCCACCGCATGGCCTACCGCCGATGGCGCGATCTCAAGCGCCCTATCGGCTCCGGTGTCGTCGAGGCCGCCAACAAGACCCTTGTGACACGACGCATGAAGCTCTCAGGCCAGCGCTGGAACCATGACGGAGGTCAGGCCGTGCTGACCTGGCGGGCGCTTCATCATTCCGGGCGCTTCGATGCCGCATGGCAAGACGTCATGACGCGGCTGAACCCTCATTCCCGGACATCTGCGGCCAACGATAACGCCACACCATGTCGCGATGCTGCATAGAAAACCTAAACAAAATACACTATATATATGTTTTTCCATAAAAGATTCACGCCCGCTCAGGGATCAGGGTCTGCAGAATTGTGTGGAGACTCATGTCGAGCCCGAGACGCTTGCGAATGATCGCCACCAGGACGTAGACGGAGATAGCAATCCAGATTTGATTTTTGACGGCATTTTCCGATGTGCCGAAAAATGGGGAATTATATACCTGAGTGACCATGGCTATAACCCGCCATGATTCAGCATAAATAGATCAATAGCTGATAGGAACGCACCTATAATTTTTCAAACTCAGTCTGAGACGCCTCGTCCCAATAGCCGCCAACCCTTGCCTTAGATTCTTGAGGTCGGCTGCCGGTCGGGTAAGTGCGATGGCAGGACCCTCAGGCCCAGAATTCCAGGGTTCCGAAGGCATGGTGCCGCTGGTTCTTCAGCGAACGGCGGCGTTTCAGCGGCTTGCCGATAGCGGAGGCGAAGCCGGTGGAAGCTTATGGGAATCCCGCCGTTTCAAACGCCGGGCGGTCCCTGACGGCATCGAACAATGGAAGGGGTCGCAGTCTTTCGGCGAGCGAAATCCATCAGCGGCAGTGAAGTCCGTCATGGCCGTCGACGGTTGCACAGCCAAGCGGACGGCACCGATACCCGCCGCACCCGGCACGGCCTTGACCAGCGTGAAGATCGCCTAGACCGCCTCCAGCCATGCAGGTGGCGGAGGCGGGCTTGAGTGACGGCAGCTTTTTCCACCGCATTCGCTGCGGCCAGCGCGCGATCTCACCACCCACCAGGGCGTCGATCCCCAAATTTGCTTTGCCAATGTCTTGCATTTGTCGTCGGTACACCACAGATGCTGTTTGCTCAGTCAGTGGAGCAAGGAGTCGATCATGCTCTGGATCAATGAAGGGTTCGTTCTGGATGACGCAGACAATCTCCTGACGACGATCTATGTCGACTTGCGCGGGGAGGGCGAAAGGACACCCATTTTGGGTTTGATGAAAGGCTGTCGGCGTGAACATGCGCTGGAGGACGGAGAAACCCTTCTAATCTCGAAGCCGGAGCGGTTCCGGGAGTTCGGAGCGGCGTTGATCCGGGACGATCAGGAAGGATTTGCGAGGGAAGAATCGATTATGTTTGAAGCAGAGACGCCCGAAGAGGCAGCGAAGCGGCATGCAACGTCGGATATCAATGACGCTCTCGAACTTGTTGGATCCAGATCGACGCATGTAGTCAAGACGAAAAGCAGCAGGTGGAGGACGGAGAGCAGGAATCTTTCGTACGGCAAGGACTGGTGGATATTCTGCGCATCGATTGAGCCGGAGGAAGCCGATCGGGACGAGTGGAAGGCGTCGCTGGATGACGATTACGATCATGTGTCCGAGATCGGCCAGCCGGCGAAATTCGCCCAGGCGCTTGCGAGAATGGTGACGGAGCAGATTGGTCCGCTGGAAGAGGAGGCATGGTTTTCGGGGACCGCTGTCGGAAGTGCCGGTGCGCGAACACGGCACAAATGTCAGTCGATCATCCACGGTCCGGTGGTCTACACGGACCGGCTCTACGACATGTTGTCGGCCGAAGACGATGAGGTGAAGCGAATGGCGATGCACTTGTTCGCAAAACCGGCCACCCATGCGGTGCAGCGCGAGTACCGGTTCGTCGTGCCCAATGGAGGCGCCGCCGATCAAACGGCGCTGCTGAATATCTCGGGCATGATGCGCGACGCTCTGGCGAGAACGGGAGGCGGTTTGATGCGCCGCGCGCCTGCGGCAGCCGAAATGGTTGAGGATGACGGCTCTCCGATGTCGCGGCCGGTGAAGGGGTCGGAGAGGGAGGTCTCCCGGCGGAGAACGTTGAGGACGTACAACGAGAATAGACAGGAAAGTCGGTCGGAAGTCAGGGACGACAGCGGACAGGTGCTTTCCACCGATATCGAGCGGCAAGAGACGATTGCGGAAAGCGTTGCGACGGAAGACTGCGAATTGGACGGCCGGGAAGTACGACACTTGCATCCTTTCGAAGAGCGCGAACATGCCGAACTGCCTTGGCCGGTTCCGGAAGTCGGACAGGAGGCCGGAGGACCTGGCGATGAAGAAGACGAAGATTCAGTCGCAATGGAAGTTGCCGACGGCGAGCGCGAGTGGAACGACGAGTTCGGCTTAGAGGGCCTATCGATACCGGTGGTCCTCCGGGGAAGCGGCCGCAGGTTCGCGTCGGTCGATGAGCTGCTTCGGGACCCGACGGCGCCGATGCGTCCATTTGCGGGAACCTGGGAGGCGGCCGCGTGCAGCCCGGAGGAAATCGTCAAGAGCCATGACGCGGCGGCAACACTGGCCATGAAGATCACCCGGGTGTCGGTGAAGCACAGGCGGGACGCGGCAAGCGCCTGCTGGCATGCTCTGCAATGCATAAACCGAATCTATGCAGTGCTTGGCGATATCGTGGACAGCGTGTGGATCGAGCGAGAGCGATTTGTCGTCATTCACCTCGAGAAATCAAAAGAGCTGAATGCGACGGGAAGAATCGTGATAGGCTCAAGCGGCGCGTATGCCTATTGCCTGAAGATGTTGGGGTCCGAAAATCTGGGGTATAGCGAAGGCAACTTGGGCGAGCTGTTTTTCCCGCTCAGTCATAATGTCAAGACATTCAAATCTTTTGGTTGGTCC
Organism: Alphaproteobacteria bacterium; assembly: GCA_965200495.1. Taxonomy (GTDB): domain Bacteria; phylum Pseudomonadota; class Alphaproteobacteria; order SP197; family SP197; genus SP197. The sequence continues at coordinate 663,219 of CBDAUG010000002.1, read as the reverse complement.
GGGAAGCCGGAGAAGTCGAAGATTGCGAACGATGAAGCGCCTGATTCTCGGTTGGACCGGGACGGCTAACGAGCGGCGGCGACAAGGAAAACGGCTTGTCGATCAGGACGGACCGTTGGCAAGTAGGATTCTCATGCGCCTGACCGGCAACGGAAACACTTGAATGCACGGGTTCGCTATACGGGCGGTTTCCGCCTCAAGTCCTGTAGCTTTCTCAGAAGTTCGTAGTCACCCTGCGCTCGTGCATGCGTTTCCATCATGTCCCAGCCTCCTTGCGCCGGGATAGCGCCCGCCTGCTCTGCCTGGGCGAACAGAGTTTCGATTTTCGACTTCCTCTCAAGCCACAGGAGTTCATCCAGCCAGTTGGAGGAGAGGTCGCGATTCTTCTAGCCCGGATTGTGCATACTAACTTGTTGACGCCATGAGAAAATCTCTGTAATCTGTTGTTATAAGACCAACAACAGAAGAGACAGAGACGTTCCTCATGACGACAGAGTGTATCCCGGCCACGTTCTCCTGTCCAACCCCGCATGGCGCCAGGCCAGGGCGCATCGAAGCCGATGTCTCGGGCGGGACCATCACCTCCCATGGCGGGCTCCTGCTGGCCGGCCTTGCCGGGAGGTCGCTGGATCTCTTCGCGCGCACAGGCCGCATGCTTCGACGATGCGCGCAATCGGGAGCTGGTCGTGCACGAGGTGCGCACCCTGGTGGGCCAGCGCATCCTGGGTCTCCTGACCGGTCTTGAAGATCTCAACGACCACAGACGCGTTCGGCCAAGGATCCCGTGGCCTTCTGCGGTGCCAGGGTGCCTGGAGAGCAAGCGCGAGGACTGCGAGCTCCTGGCAGGCAAGAGCACGCTGAACCGCCTGGAACTGGCGGCCGCGGGCATGAATGGCACGAAGGCCCGCAAGATCGTCGCCAACTTCGAGAAGATGGACGACCTTCTGGTAGCGCTGCTTCATGAGGAGTACGAGGAAGAGCCCGACGAGATCGTCCTCGACATCGACGCCACGGACTTTGAACTGCACGGCACCCAGGAGCAGCGCTTCTACCATGGATATTATCGCGAGTCCTGCTCTCTGCCGGTGCTGATGTTCGTCGACCGCCATCCGGTTCTGGTGCGCTTGCGCACCGCGGCGAAGGATGCGGCTTTCGGGATCAGGGAGGAACTTGAGGGTGTGATCGCTGTGGATCCGTGTCGGGTGGCCGACGACGCGCATCATCGTGCGCACCGACTCGGGCTTCTGCCGCGACGCCATCATGACGTTCATCGAGCATGAGGAGAACGTCGACGATGTGCTGGGTCTGGCCCGCAACGCCAGGCTGGCGACGCTGCGTGCACAGGCCATGGAGGAGGCCATGGCCGAGACCCTGGAGACCGGCCGGGCATGCCGCCGGTTCTGCACCTTCCGCGACAGGACGCAGGAGTCCTGGTCCGCCGAGCGCCGGGTGATGGCCAAGGCCGAGGCGCTTCCCGGGCAGGGCGAGGGTCAGCCCTGCAAGGAGAACAGCCGTACCATCGTCACCTCGCTCGACCGTCCCGGCCAGGCTCTCTGAAGAGGACTTCCCCTGCGCCAGCCCATCTTTAACATTGGGTACAAAAAACGATTGAGAATCAGATACGTAAAATTCCAAGTGGCACTACAAGTGGGATGACGCGGCTGACCGCTCTACGGGATCAGGCGAGACGCCTGGTTCACACGATGGTCTTGCGGGTGAAAGTGGTGGAAGTGTGGATGGACATGGGGTGACTGTAGAGCCTTGGGAGCACGGCACAAGGCCCTCCCGCAAGACAATGGCACTACTGAGCCCGTTCAGCCATCACGCTGGATCAGGCGACAAAGCTAAGATGCTATTATTACATGATATTCACAAAACTCTGTCAGAGCCAGGAGGCGCAGAATCCGGCAAATTGGCCCTTTCAGGTGGGAAAAATGTTAAAGATGGGCCAGGGGTGATGCGGAAAATCGTGTCAAAGAGGTCACGTGCGACCTCTTCGCCGCACGCTCGTCATCGAACCTCTTTGATGCCAACACCGTCCGGCTCTGTCTCTCGGCCTGCGCCCATGGTCTCTCCAACCGCCTGCGGCGGAGCCTCGCAAGGACCCCGCTCGGCCGTGCCAGCCCTGCCACGCTCACCTTAGAAACTCATCAGGATCGGTGCTGTGGGTGCGGATCTCCGCACGCCGCATCCATGTCGCCATGTCCAACGCCTGTCCCGACAAGGCCGCCTTTGCCGCCGCATGGAAGATGCTGGCACCGGGCTGATCTTCCTTCCCGCCACTCATCTCCCTGCGTCATGCTCCCGCAAACCTGGAGCGTGGATGCGCTCGCCTGGAATACGACACCGACGCCGTCAGGGGGTCTCGACCGGTCTCCGCAGACCCCGGTCACACGTCACTCCGTGCCTCCGGGCATCCCTACGCCAGGTTCACACGGCCATGACGCCGCCCAGGGCGCACCATGCCAGGGCCGAGCGCTCCCCGGCGCCAAGATGGGGCGGGCGAGGAGGGCGCGGCAGGTCGGCAAGACCCTCATGCCCTCCTGTGTTGTCGCGGACGATCCAGTTGCGGAGCGTCTCTGCACCGTCACCCCGCATGCCTCGGCGACCTTGTTCCGCGACTCTCCCTTGCGGAGCATCGCCACCGCCATCAAGCGAAGCGCCGTGGTTGCCGATTTGCTCTTCCATGCCAGGTGATGTAAATCTGCTCCTACTGAGCCACGAGATAATGCGTAATCGGAGCGCCGAGGGGAAAAATGATTCACCCATACACAGTATGTCTGACGAGTTGTGAACGCTTCGACCTCCTGGAACGAACTCTCGCGACCCTTTTGCCTCGGCTTGAAACGCCCTGCGAAGAGATAATTATCGGGGAAGACAGCGGTAATGCGGAAGTGATGACTGTGGTAGAGCAATTTAAAAATAATACATTTCGTATTCCTATTCGAGTCATATTTAATTGTCGCCGGCTAGGCATATGTCGCAATATTGATCGGATCTACACAGAAGTCAAAACAGATTGGGTGTTTCACTCGGAGGATGATTGGGAATTTCATCGCAGCGGCTTCGTTCAAGAATCGTTCAGGATCATGTATGACGAGACCGTTGCAGCCGTCATTCTACGGGATATCTCCGATTTTCCCGAAGATTTTTGGTTGCCGCAATCTAACGGGGGGGGGGGGCGATACTACATTGCAAACCCGGCGGTTGCCGGAAGTCTAAGTGGTTTGCATTTTAGTCCCGGGCTTAGGCGGATGAGTGACTATCGTGCAATTGGACCATATGACCGACTCGTATCTACCGGACAAGAGCGTGATGTTTCGTTCGCATATCTGAAAGCAGGAAAGCGTCTAGCAATGCTAATGCAACCAGCTGTGAGACATATCGGATATGGCAGACATGTTCACAAATCCCGCTTGCTAAGGGAGAAGGCAGCACGGTTTGTTCGGAAGAGACGACACCGGTTTGGGCTTGGTCCGCCTCCGCCACCAAGGCCTTGACTTGGGCGCATTTCGCATGTATGACGAGTGATGTTCTGTGTGTGTGTTTGTGTTTTCCAAGGCTTTTGATTGAGATGCGCTTTATCGGGGTGATGTAACTAGCTCAGCTGTAGGCAATTCACCCCTTCTCAAGGAGTTTAGTGTAACCTATGGTTCCTTCATTCAGATGCTGGGAGTTTTGGAGATTTGGCTCATATCGCTGTATTGCTTCCGGGCTTGGGTGGAGGAGGGGCTGAACGAGTTGCGCTCGCCGTGTCCGGTGGCCTTGTCACACGCGGGCACCGTGTCGATCTCGTGTTCTCAAGGCCGCCCGATAGTTTCTATCCACTGTCTATTCCAAGAGGAGTGCATTCTTTCTTTTGTAGCGCAGGACCGAGGACAGAACAGCAACACTCGTGCTTTGCCGCGTCAACTTGGTTGGAGGAAGGACCTGCATTTCGCGAAAGACTGAAGGTGCTACGTGCTCTTCTGAATAGTCCTGTCGCTTTATCCCTTTTGCGCCGGCGCGTGCTGCGCCGGGCGTTCGCCATACTGCCCTATCTACAACGAGAGCGACCTGAGGTCATTTTCGCTAACGCACCAAGTTTTGAGTCGCCACTTTATCTGTTGGTGCGAGCTGGTCGTGCCACGATGCCTACCCTATGCCCGCGTATTGTTTGCATTGTACACAATGTCGTGCGCAGTCGCATCCGCAGGAGAGGGCATGTCCTCGGGGCCGCGCATCGTGTTGTCGCGGTTTCACAAGGTATTGCAGAGAACCTGCTGGCCGTCTGCTCGATCCCACCGGAAAAAGTCGTAACGATACATAATCCGGCATTTTCACCGGAAGTTGCCATTGGTACAAAAGAGCAACCGGAACATCCGTGGTATTCGGATGGTGGTCCACCCATTGTACTAAGCGCTGGACGTCTAGCGGAGCAGAAAGACTTCAAGACGCTCATCGACGCTTTTCGGCGCGTTAGGGCGAGTTACGAATGCCGTCTAATTATCCTTGGCGAAGGGGCGTTGCGACAGACTTTATTGGACTACATCCTTACACGTAATCTTGAAGACGTTGTATCTCTACCAGGGTGGGTGAAGAACCCATACCCATACATGGCACGTTCGTCGCTGTTTGTGCTCTCATCAAGATACGAAGGATTCGGGATCGTGTTGGTAGAAGCAATGGCAATGGGATGTCCGGCCGTGTCCACGGATTGTCCGGGGGGTCCAGCGGAAATCTTGGAGGATGGAAAGCTCTTGGCACCAGTAGGTGATGCTGAGGCGTTGTCCAGAGTGATGCTAGATTCCTTAGATCGACCGGCAAACAAAGCGACCCTTCGTTCAAAGGCATCACGCTTTTCGTCAATGCGTGCGATAGAGGCATATGACCGACTCGTGTTGGATCTTGTCTGATCGCCACATTCCTCGCCCATATGCGGGTTGTGATGACTGGAACCCGGAACGCCGAGAGCTAACCATGTCCGGTTGCAAAACTACCCGGCCTCACTGATCTCCAACTTGAATAATGATGTGGTAGGTGGAAATGACAATCGGTGTGTCATACGTTGTGCCCGTATTCAACAAAGCAGATTGTATTGCGCCTGTGTTGCGACAGATCGCGAGACAGCAGGGGGACTTTACGAAACAGTATGTATTCGTTAACGATGGTTCTACGGACGGTTCCCTTGAGATCGTGCAGGAACTAACCCGAGATTGGAACAACACAGTGATTGTCAGTCAGTCGAACCGAGGAGCTGCGAATGCAACCAACCGGGCGATTTCACTCGTCACACAGCCATACATCAAATTTGTGGATGCGGATGACCAACTAACTGAGAGAGCGACCAGCGTATTACTACAGGCATTGATTGGAACAGATGCTTGTCTCTCATATGGGCAACGGGAAAGGATCGGTTCAGGAGGGGAGTGTGTCACTAGTGAAGCAAATCCATTAAGCCGGATAGAGAAAGAGTCTCTAAAACTGACGATAAAGCGCTCACACTTTAATCCATCGCAGTGCTTGGCAAAAACGGACGCGGTGCGAGCGGTCGGAGGCTGTGATGAGCGGGTTGCGCACGCGCAGGAATACTCTCTTTCTCTTCGCCTTGCATATCATTGGCCTTTTGTCAGGGTAGACACGCCAGTTGTATGGATTCCGCGCAATGTCGTTCAGCGAATTTCTGAAGATCAAGGGGGGCAGTTGAAGAGTAGCGCTATTCTGTTAAAGCTATTTTTCGAAGATTATCCCGACGTTTCGGATGAGCTCAAGTTGCTTGCGGCGAGGCGTGTGACAGGCAGAGCGTGGAAATACGCGAGACGTCACAAGGGTGCAACATTCTTCTCCAAGTGGTTCGGTCTCTACGTATTTGTTCGGGTGGGGGGGGGGGGTAAGAGTAGCATTTTGAGGTGTATTGAGAAGTGTTATGAGGCTTTTGACTGAAGATTTTGGTGGACCGGAAGCTTTCAATTGGACACGGTTAACTCTTGGTTCATGTGGCCCTACGTCATGGACCATGAAGATTGACTTTCGAAATCTCGCTGCGTGTCTACTTGAAAAGCTGGAAACTGGAAAATTTTGTAGGAATACAAAACCCTCCGTATTTTCTTTGAAAACTACAGAAATATGTGGGATCCCAACATGCTGAAGTAAACGGAGTTAACAGCGTTCGACTGAAGGATCCAGAACACAGGCCTGCTAATTATAACTCAGAAAACCTACGATTTCAAGGTCGAGCAATTGAGCAGAGTCGGCCCCATTGTTTATTCGAGTACACAGCACTTTAGATCTTCCTTGTGGGAACCATGAATACTGAAAGTGAGCGGAGTGCATGAAGATTACGATTATCAATCTGGATCGTGCTCGTGATCGATTGGTGGAAATCACATCACATCTCAGGGCATTGGGGCTGGAATTTACTGTACACAAGGCAGTTGATGCTATGAACTTCCCCCCAGAGTGTGACTCGCTAGTGGATTGGATGGGAATGCGCCGCGACGGTAGATCCGTCTACATGGGTTCGGTTGCAAACTATATTAGTCAACGTCAAGTGCTTCAGGAGATGGTGGACAATGGCCCTGATGTCATGGTTGTGTTGGAAGACGACGCCATTCCACGGCCGCAATTGCCTGATGTTCTTGCTGAGCTTGAGGTTCTGATCGATGGCTTGGACATTGTTTTTCTTCATTTTGGACCGGACAAACCATTTGTCAGTGCACAACATCTTTCAACAGGCCATCACCTTGGCTGGATTAGATGGTCGCATTTTGGCACACAAGGATACATAATTACTAGAAGGGCGGCCAAGATTTTCTTGGAGACCTACCCCTTAGTCAGGACAGGAATTGATCGTGCCCTTGCCAGCTACTGGCGCCATGGATTAAGGACAATGTGCGTGCGCCCCCCCGTCATTCTGCATGCGGAACGCTTTCAGCATACAAATTCATTGAAGTTACATGCGCCGGTTGTTGTTCGGCAGGGGGCGATGTCGCGCATTCGGCGCAGTTGGTTCATGACTAAAGAGGGCGTAGCCAAGAGAATTTCGTTTGCCCAAATCATGATTGATACATATGGTCTCACCAACGGGTTTCGTAACTTAGTAGATCGCAGATCAGACTTGCACGACTATCGAAAGTAATGGGGATTATATACTTGACGCCAGCCCATCTTTAACATTTTCCACAGCCGAGAGGGCCAATTTCGACGATTTTACGTCTCGTGGCCCTGATGGCGGTTTGTCAATAGTGCGCCATAACAATGTCTTGGTGTGATTGCTCGATCCGGGGCGATGGCTGAACGGCTTTTGTAGTGCCATCTTTTTACGTACACCTCTTGCGCCGCGCTCCCCAAGCCCTCCAGTCACCCCTGTTCATCCGCGCCACCAGGACCGGCACCGCAAGGGACGGCTCCGCACGCCTCTCGCAGCGCCTCGTCGAGACCCGCCGCGAGGACGGCAAGGTGCGCCAGATCACCCTGCTCAACCTGGGCCGGCACTTCGCCATCGAGCGCCAGGCCTGGCCCTTGTTGTGTGCCCGCATCGAGGAGTTGATCAAGGGCCGGCCCACGCTCTCCCTGGAGCCTCTCCCTGCGGAGATCGAGGCCGAGGCCCGGCGCATCGCCGGGCGCCTGCTGGAGCGTCAGGGCGGGGAGGCGGACGGGGCGGACTGGGAGACCGTCGATGTCGCGTCCGCCTGCGACATGGACGGCCGCACCATCGGTGTCGAGCATGCCGCATGGCAGGCCCTGGAGATGCTGCGCCTTCCCGCTCTGCTTGACGCGTTGGGCTTCAACCGGCGTCAGCGGTGCTGTGCCCTGGGCTCCATCATCGCCCGCATGGCGCACCCGGGATCGGAGCGCGAGACCCACCGCTGGCTGAGACGCTGTTGAACCCCTGATTATTCCGTTCGACCGAGGCCACCTTTTCCCACATTGATCCACGCTGATTCCCCGGAGAGACCGGGCGAGTGCGCACGCCTCCAGGGTCTCTTGTTCTTTTTCAGGGTCTTTTTCCGGCCCCCGTATAGGCTGCCGCCCGGTTCTGCTGCACCATGGCGCTGGTCCATGAGGGAGTGTGGCCCGCGCGACTGTCGCTCGCCGGGCCACGGGCGGAGGTTTGCAGCATTTGGACAAGACGACATTGTCCGCCGAGGACGATGTTGCGCAGGAGGCATGGCGCTCTGCAACCCCTCCTGTGTGCTCCCGGGGTCTGGCGGGGAAGGCCTGCGCGATGACGCGCCACGGGACCTACGGGCGCAAGACGCCGCCAGGCATGCGCGTGGCACGCTGGTATTGCCGCCCCTGCCACCAGTCATTCAGCGCCCTGCGGGCTGTCTTCAGGCGCGTCTGGCGGGGACGCTTGCCTCGTGCGAGGCGCAGGTTGTGGCGGCTGAGGAAGCGGGCAGTCTGTGGGTGTGCGTGCGGGAGCTGGGCTGCGACCATCTTGTCCATCTTCCCCGTCCCGTTGGATTCGCCGTTCTCCCGCAGGGTCCCCGGAACACGACGGGGCCGCCAACACGCGACGGCACGATGTGAGGGGCCGACAACCGGCGAGGGTCGTGGCCTTCACGGACCAACACGGGAAGATGTGGCCATGTCCCCCGGCACCGAAGACCACCGTCAGCGCGTCGCTCTGTTCCGTGACGGCGTGATCGCCGGCCTGCTGGTTGCCGACCGGCGGGCCACCGGGGCAATGATCAGGGAGTTGTCGCAGCGGATCTGGGTGATCCCCGGAACGCGGCGCAACCGCATCGCACAGGGAACGATCCGCGACTGGCTGCATCTCTCCCGCAAGTATGGCTTCGAGGGCCTCGACCCCAAGCGTCGCCGTGACCGCGCCAGGCCGCGGCGGATGACGCCGGAGACGATCGAACTCGTGCTGTCCATCAAGCGCGATGCGCCGCACCTGAGCGTGCGCGAGGTGATCAGGCAGGCCCGTGCGTCGGGCGCGTTGGCCGACGATGCGACGCTGACGCGCTCGACGTTCTACCGCCTGTTCGTCGTCGAGGGGCTCGACAAGCCTGCCGACGCACAAGCACGGGATCTGCGGCGCTTCACCTGGCCCGGCGCCAATGACCTGTGGATGGCGGACATCCTGCACGGGCCGAAGGTCAAGGGTGCCGGGGGACGCAGGTTCAAGACCTTGTATGACCGGGTTTTATCCCCGTGACCATAAGGTTATCCTGTACGTGTTTGGGTTCCTGATGGCGCACGCTGCGCAACTGCCCCGGGTTCTCCGGAGCGCGTAGCGCGGAGGGGAACCCGGGGCAGTGCAGTCCTGAGCGCCCTTCCCGTGTCAGCCCATCTTTAACGTTTTCCACAGCCGAGAGGGCCAATTTGGCATATTTTGCGCCTCGTGGCTCTGGCGGTGTTGTGTCAATGTCGTGTGATAACACTATGTTATCCATGTCGCCCGATCCGCGGCGGTGCCCGAATCTCTTTTGTAGTGCCATCTTTTTACGTACACCCCTTGCGCCGCGCCCCCAAGACCCTACAGTCACCCCATGTTCATCCGCGCCACCAGGACCGGCACCGCAAGGGACGGCTCCGCACGCCTCTCGCAGCGCCTCGTCGAGACCCGCCGCGAGGGCGGCAAGGTGCGCCAGATCACCCTGCTCAACCTCGGCCGCCACTTCGCGATCGACAAGGCCGACTGGGCCCTTCTGTGCCAACGCATCGAGGAATTGATCAAGGGCCGGCCCACGCTGTCCCTGGAACCTCTCCCTGCCGAGATCGAGGCCGAGGCCCGGCGCATCACCGTACGCCTGCTGCAGCGTCAGGGCGGGGAGACGGACGGGGCGGACTGGGAGACCGTCGATGTCGGGTCCGCCTGCGACATGGACGGGCGCACCATCGGCGTCGAGCATGCCGCATGGCAGGCCCTGGAGATGCTGCGCCTTCCCGCTCTGCTTGACGCGTTGGGCTTCAACCGGCGTCAGCGGTGCTGTGCCCTGGGCTCCATCATCGCCCGCATGGCGCACCCGGGCTCGGAGCGTGAGACCAACCGCTGGCTGAGACAGACAAGTGCGGCAGGCGAGATGCTGGGCTTCGACTTCTCCCGTGTCAGCGCCATGGCGCTCTACCGGGCCTCGGACCGTCTTCTTGCCCACCAGGAAGAGATCGAGAACCATCTCTTCGGCAGGGTGGAGAGCTTCTTCGGCCTCAAGCCGACAGTCACGCTCTATGATCTCACCAACACGTTCTACGAGGGCCAGGTCTCAGAGCCTGAATCTAAATAGATGATATCATTATGTTTTTGTATTCACGCCGTTTTCCCCCCGTGCGATGCGGCGCACCAGAAACCGGCAGGCCGCCAGCCTCGCCCACGCCAGGGAACTCTCCAGCGTCCGTTCGAAGTCCTTGGCCAGACGCCGGCAACGCCCCATCCAGGCAAAGGTCCGCTCCACCACCCAACGCCGGTACAGCACCGTGAACCCCCTGCTTTCCTTCGGCTTTTCCACGATCTCCACCATGTCCGCAATCCCCATCTCCCGAAGCGCCGCCGCCAGTTTTGGTCCCTGATCACCGCCATCGGCCCACAGCTTGGTGACCGTCGGCGCCTTCTCCAGCATGGCAAGGATCACCGCCGGGGCGCCATCCCGGTCCTGCACCGATGCCTCCTGAACTTCCATGGCAATCGGGAAGCCTTCCACGTCCACCGCCATGTGGCGCTTGCGACCCTTGATCTTCTTGCCGGCATCGTAGCCCGAAGGGCCGCCGCTCTCCGTCGTCTTCACCGACTGACTGTCGATCGCTGCCGCCGTCGGCTCCTCGCTGCGTCCCGCCTGTGTCCGTGCCTGATCACGCAACACATCCAGCAGACGCTCCAGGGTGCCCGCATCACGCCATGCGTAGAAATAGTTCTGAACTGTCGTAAACGGCGGAAAGCACCGGGGAATCGCACGCCACTGGCACCCCGTCGCAAGCATGAACTGTATCGCGTCGAAAACCTCACGAAGATCCGTGCTCCGTCGTCGACCCAGCCGCGCCGGTGGCGGCAGCAACGGCTCGATCACCGACCATTCCGCATCCGTCACATCCGTTTCAAAACGCTCCATGTCTCGCCTATACTGCTTGCGAGTGGTCTCGTTCCAGGACATGTCGACCTCCTTGGCTGGTGTGCTAATCAACCAAGGAATACCACATCCGGAGAGGCCACTCACATTCTAGGTCAAACTCTCAGGCCAGCCCAAGGCCATGCGGGGTCACTCGAAGGAGAGGCGCACGGACGCGCCCTTGTTGACCCTGGGTCTGGTGCTCGACGGTTCGGGCTTTGTCCGCCGCTCAAGCGTCCTCGCCGGCAACGTTGCCGAGGCCACGACACTGGAAGCCATGCTGGCCTCCCTGGGAGCGCCTGAGGGTGGTGTCATCATCATGGACCGCGGTATCGCCACGAAGGCCAACCTCGCCTGGCTGCGCCGTGAGGGTTACCGCTATCTCGTCGTCTCCCGCGACACCACACGGGTGTTTGACGCCACGCGGGAGCTCACCACGGTGGTGACGGCGTCCGGCCAGGCGGTGGATGTCTACACGCAAGAGGTCGACAACCAGGAGGAGGATGGCACGCACTGCAAGGAGGTTCTCCTGCGCTGTCACTCGACGGCCCGGGAGGCCAGGGAACGGGGCATCCTGGAGCGCTTCCAGCGGCGCTTCGAGGAGGGCCTGAAGAAGCTCGACGAAGGGCTTTCCAAGCCCCGTACACGCAAATCCCTTGACCACATCCAGCGCCGCATCGGACGCCTCGAAAAGGCCAACGCCCGCGTCGCCCGGCACTGCGAGATCACCGTCACTCCCGATGACGAGGGAAAGAAAGCCGTTGCCATCTCCTGGACATGGAAGCCGACCGAGGGGTCCATGATGAGCCATCCGGGCGTCTCCTGCCTGCGCACCAACATCCTCGACCTCGATGCCGAGACCCTGTGGCGTACCTACATCACCCTCACCGATGTCGAGGCCGTGTTCCGCTCGCTCAAGTCCGAGCTCGGCCTGCGCCCCATCTTCCATCACAAGCAGGATCGCGCCGACGGTCACCTCTTCATCTCCGTCCTCGCCTACCAGGCCGTGCAGTTCCTGCGCACGCGCATGAAGCGGGCCGGCGCGTCAGACAGCTGGTCCACCATCCGCCATGCCTTGAGACCCTTGCAGCGCACCACCACCACCTTCACCCGCAAGGACGGAAGAACACTGCACGTGCGCAAGACGGCGCTGCCCGACGACCAGCAGGCTGTCATTTATCACGCCATGGGCATCAACCCACCGCCGCGCAACGTCCGCAAGACCGTCGTCTGACGCCCCGTCACGGCCGAGCCCGGCGAGCGGCTTGTCAGCCGCACGATCCCACTTGTAGTGCCACTGCGAATCTTACCCCACTGATTCTCAATCGTTTTTTGCACCCAATGTTAAAGATGGGTCAGGGCTTCGTCGGCAAAGACGGAGTGGGCCAATCGATCGGGAACAACCGAAGTTATCCCGTGTCTCGAACACCAGCTGTGGACCCGTGTCCCGATCGTTGGCCGCGATGGAGGCCCCGTGGGGAGTCTGCGCCTCAAGTGCCAGTACAGGAGTGGGTGAGCATCGCGGCGGCCCGAAGGAGTGCCATTCCTGCAAGGAGCCGAATACATGCCTGAGTTCAACGTTCTTGTCGGCATCGACGGGGGGTCGTGCGACCACCAAGTCGCTCTTGTCGACGTCACCGGTCAGTGTCTGGACAACCGAAGCTTCCCGCACGGCGGCGCGGGTCTTCTGGCGATGGCCGCGTGGATCCTGGCCCGAACCGGGGCGACCGCCGAAGCCGTCGGGGTGGCCATCGAGATCCCGCACGGACCCGTCGTCGAAGCCATGATGAGCGCGGCTTCGCCGTCCATTCGCTCAACCCGAAGCAGCTTGACCGCTTGCGGGACCGCTTCTCGCCAGCCGGTGCCAAGGATGACAGCCGCGATGCCCTCACCCTGGTCGATGCCCTGCGCACCGATCCTCGTTTCTTCCGACGGCTCGAGCCCGACACCGCCGAGGTCGTCGAACTGCGCGAGTGGACCCGTATCGCGAGGGAGCTGACTGCAGAGCGGACCCGTCTCGTAAACCGCCTGATACCAGACCAAAAAAGTAATCACCGATACGATAGGGTCTGTATTTCACAGTATAGAGGATCATCACACCGATCACTCCCCATACACAAAATGCGAATGCGTACCATTCGCAAGAGTCTTTTCTTAGTTGGTTTGGTATGAGACAGTAGCTGTGGCGCTATTATCCGCAGTTCCTCAAGGTCGACAGCGACCTGACCAAGACCTGGATGGTCGAGCTGTGGGAGCTCGTGCCGACGCCCGGCAGGGCACGGCGCGTGCGCCTCGCCACGATCGAGAGCTTCCTCAAAAGCCGGCGCGTGTGTGCGATCGGCGCCAGCGAGGTTCTGGCGTACCTGCGCGAGCCCGCCATCGCCGTGGCGCCGGGCACCACCGAAGCGACCGCCGCTCACATCCGGGTCATCGCTCGCCGCCTGCGCCTCCTCGCCCGTGAACTGACGCAGGCTCATCGCACCATGGAACGGCTGACCGCGGCCGTGGCCACCGCCCTGGAGCAGCCCGCATCCGGGCCGGACGACCAGGCGCGGCACGATGTGTCCATCCTGGCCTCGCTTCCCGGGGTCGGCCGGACCGTCCTCGCCACGCTGCTCTCGGAGGCCCAGGACCCCCTGAGACGACGCGACCATCAGGCCCTGCGATGCCTGTGCGGAGTCGCACCGGTCACGCGACGATCGAGCAAGTCCATCGTGGTCAAGCGTCGTCTCGCGGCGCACAAGCGCCTGCAGGACGCCGTCTATCACTGGGCCGGGGTCGCCGTCGTGACCGATCCCCGCTGCAAGGCCAGGTATGCCGCCCTCCGCGCCCGGGGCCATGGTCATGCCCGCGCCCTGCGAAGCGTCGCGGATCGTCTCATCACCGTCGCCTGTGCCATGCTGAAGAACCAGACGATCTTCGATCCAGGCCAGGGCCGCAGTACTCCTGCGGCTTGACCCTCGCAGCCAACGCCTACCCCGAAGAAAACACTTTACAACAGGCGGGGAGTCCACAGCGGTTGGGGTTGGGAACGTGTGGACAACCGCGGTTGTGGGAGAGCCATGCGGTCTATGGTTCCAGAGAGATTCCGCTCCCCTGCGCGAAGGTGCACAGGGGAGCGGGGTGCGGAGATCTCACGATCCCCGCGGAGGTCGCTCGGACCGTTGTGGCCCTGGCTTTGGAGAGCCGTGATCAAGCATGGTCGGCCGACCTCCCTTGGCGTCCCTCGCGTCCTGAATGGATGCCTGGGCTTGGACCGTATCATCACAAGGAGAGGAGCAAGGGACGATGGTGAAGGTCGTGGCAGGGATCGATGTCAGCAAGGCCAGCCTGGACATCTGTGCGGCGGGCCAGACGCGTCGCTTTGCCAACGACGCCACGCGCTGGCGGGCGCTGGGTGCGTGGCTTCGCGGTCTCACTGTGAGCCGGGTGGTGATGGAGGCGACGGGCCGCGACCACCGCAGGGTTCACCAGTGTCTTCATGACCGGGGCTTCGAGGTCGTGCTGATCAACCCGTTGCGGGCCCGGCGCTTCGCCGAGGCGCTGGGCCATCTGGCCAACGTGTCGACGCGTTGATGCTGGCCAGGCTGGGGACGGCGCTGGACGATCGTGAGCCTGTGGCTCCTCAGGAGGCCTTCCTCAACCGCCTGGGGGATCTCCTGGTGGTGCGTGCCAGGCATGGCGATGCGCGGACCATGCTGGGGCATGTGGCGGGTGAGGTGGACGGCGAGGGCGAGGTGCTCTCACGGGCCACGATGACCGATCTCGACGAGAGGATTGCCGCACTGGATGCGGCGATCGAAGCGGTGATCGCCGGTGAACCCGAACAGGCCGAGCGGTCCCGCATCCTGATCTCCATTCCCGGTGTCGGTCCGGTGACCGCCGCAGGTCTTCTGTGCTGGATGCCCGAACGCGGCAGTCTCGAGGGTCGCCAGGCGGCGGCACTGATCGGGGTGGCACCGGTTGCCAACGACAGCGGCCAGCACCACGGCGCCAGGCATATCCGTGGCGGCCGCCGCAGGCCACGCGATCTCCTGTTCATGGCGGCGACATCGGCGTCACGCTTCAACCGGGATCTCGCTGCCGTGTTCGAACGCCTCAAGGCTGCCGGCAAGGCCCACAAGGTCGCCATCGTCGCCGTGATGCGCAAGCTCATCGTGCTGGCGAACGCCCTGCTGCACGAGCAGCGCTGCTGGTCGCCCGAAGCACCGGCGCCCTCGCCGGCGTGACCAGGCCGACCGAGCGAAGGAGACACCCCCATGGCCCTCGCGCCCGCTGAGAAGCAACGCCGAACCACATGTGGACAAACAAAGGAAACACCATCCCGGACACTCAGAAAAATCTTGCCCCCAAACATGGATGCTCCCTGATCGCCTTCATCGACGATGCGACGAGAGTCATCCCCTATGCGGCCTTCGCCATGTCCGAGAACACGGCGTCCTTCCTGCCGGTGTTCCGCGAGGCGTTGATGAGAAGGGGTCTGCCGGCCCGGCTTTATGTCGATAACGGCAGCCACTTGCGTTCCACCCATCTGTCCTTGGTCTGCGCCAGACTGGGCATCGTCCTGATCCACGCGACACCGTACCGGCCGATGGGCAAGGGCAAGATCGAACGCTGGCTGAGAACAGTCCGGATCCAGCTTCTGCCCCGTCTCCAGAGCGCCGACCTGGCCAGTCTCGAAGCCCTCAACCTGCGCCTGAGAACGTGGATCGAAGGCGACGACCACAGGGCTCCCCATCGCGGTCTGGGCGGCATGACGCCCTTCGACAAGTGGGCCTCGCTGGCCGCCGACGTACGTATGCCCGGTCCGGGCGTCGATCTCGACGACATCTTTCCTCTTCGAGGTTGATCGCCGGGTCCACAAGGATCGCACCGTGAGCTTGAGGAACCGCATCGATGAAGCGCCCGCCGAGCTGGTGGGACACAAGGTCACGCTGCGCTTCGATCCGGCACGCCTCGATCGACCCGTCAGGATCGTCCACGACAGCAGGGACGCCGGCGTCGCCACACCGCTGGACGTTCATGCCCACGCCCTGATCCGCCGCACCCTGACCTTCAGGCCACATGACGACGAGGAGACACGGTGATGCAGACGAAGCACGTCGCCCTCAGGCGCTCTCCCTTCAAGGACGCTCCCGAGCCCGGCGACCTGTTCCCCGCACGCGGCCAGATCGAGGCCGAGGCGCGCCTCGGCCACCTCATCAAGATGCGCGGCATCGGCCTCCTCACGGGAGAGGCAGGTTGCGGCAAGACCACCGTCTGCCGCAAGGTCTGCGAGAGCCTCCACAGCGGCCTCTTCAAGGTCGCCTACATCTCCCTGACCACCGGCAGCATCCTCGACCTCTACAACCTCATCGCCGCCGAACTCGGCCTCGAGAGCGCCACCTCGCGCCATGGTGCCTGGCGCGCCATCCGCGCCGACGTGTCGCGCCGGCTCGGCGAGACGCGTCAACTCTCGCTGCTCGTCATCGACGAGGCCCACCTCCTGCGCAACGAACTCCTCGAGGAACTGCGTCTGCTGACCAACTTCCGCATGGACAGCGAACGCCGCCTGGTCCTCCTCCTCACGGGCCTCACCGAACTGCGCCGCAGGCTGACCATGGCGGTGCACGAATCCCTCGCCCAGCGCATCGTCGTGCGCTGCCACCTCCCCGGCCTCGAACGCGACGAGGCCGAGGCCTACATCGAGCACCGCATGCGCCTGGCCGTCGCCGACGTCCCGCTGTTCGAGAAGAACGCCATTGAGGCCATCTTCGATCTCGCCCGCGGCGTCCCCCGCAAGGTCGACACCTTCGCCCACCATGCCCTCCACGCCGCCGCCGTCGACAAGGCCCGCGAGGATCTCGAACCGTGAGCCACCCGCGCGACCGCCCCCTTGAGCCGCTGGCCCGTGCCCTGGGATACCGGCCATGCCGCCGCGACAAGGCGCGCTGGACACGCCCGGGGTCGGTGATCTCCATCAACGGCCCGAAGTTCTACGACCATCTCCGCGGATGTGGCGGTGGCGGCGCCATCGACTTCGTCATCCACGCCAAAGGATGCACGCCGCGCCAGGCCATCGCATGGCTGGCCTCGACGGATCATGGATCGCAGGGGCCACGGGCGACGCCCGCCAAGCCCCTGACCCTGCCCCCGCCGTGCCCCGCTTCGTGGCCCGCCGTGCGGCGCTGGCTGATCAACGAGCGCGCCCTCGAGGGCTTCCGCGTCGACGGCTTCAGAGAGGAGGGCCTCCTCGACGCCGACGCCAGAGACAATGCCGTCTTCCTGTGCCGCGACGCCTCCGGAAACGCCACCGGGGCGGAACTCGTCGGAACACGCCGCCTGAGCGACGGCAGCCGCTTCCGCGGCATGGCCCCGGGATCCCGCAGGGAGCGCGGCGGCTTCTGGTTCACCTCATGCCCCGAGCAACCGGAGATCGCCCTCTTCATCACCGAAAGCGCCATCGACGCCCTCTGTGCCCTCTCCCTGGGCGCCGGCGGAACGGTCTCCATGTCCGTCTCCACGGTAGGCGTCGCCCGCCGCCTGCCTCAATGGCTCCTCACCCTCGACATCGCCTCCGTCACCTGCGGCTTCGACGCCGACGAGACCGGCGATGCCGCCGCACGCCAGTTGATGGCCGCACACGAGGGAATCCGGCGCGTCCGCCCCGACGGCGCCACGGACTGGAACGACATCCTCCAGCGACACGGCATCCACGGCCTCATCGGTGGAACACCGCTCGACCCTTGCCGGTCGTGAGCCGAACCTGACAGCCCGCTACGCTGAAACCCTGCTTGGAAACAACAAGCCCTGCCAGCCGAAAAAACCGGCAGAGTGCAGAACAATCCCTCCCGGCCGACGCGAAACAATCCGGGAATCAGGCGCTGCAATAATCAGAAAACCAACACTAGGATACTGTATCATCGCCTCGTCTTCGACGGTTCCGTGGCGTCGCCGGTGAAACGGAACATGGAGAGAGGTTCGGTTGAGGCTTGGATGCACTGGCCTTGGGAGTCGAAGGGGTGCGATTCTCATATGGGGTAATTTTCTTCAATAATTGTCGATTGCTTTTTTCTGCCAATATGGTTCCAGGATGTTCCATGCGGTGTCGAAGCGGTCTGACTTGTCGAGGGCGCGCAGCGACAGGATGGCCTGGCCGCCGCTTTGCCCCCAGATCATGCCTGATCCCTTCAGCCGTTGCGTGACGAGGCTCTTGTTGGTGGCTTCAACAAGCCCGGAGCCGATAGTCAGGTTGCGACGTCTGTAGTCGGCATAGTTCATCCTCTTGCGGTTGTTGGTGAAGTAGCCGATCGCCCTGGAGACCAGAGGCGAGTAGGATCGCTTGAGATATGCGAGGGAGGCGATGACCTTGTCGACGCCGGAGATCTCGACAAGCAGGGTCTCGCGCAGGATGTGCCAGCGACGGTTGCCCTGAATGCTGTCCTGGCCATAGGCGTGATCAAGCGCCTCCTTGAGATAGTCTGCTGCATGGAAGAAGTCGAGCACCTGCTCGGCCTCGGGGAAGGCTTCCTCGAAGAACCGCCAGTGATCCCTGGCTCCGTTGGCCACCACAACAAGTTCGAGGTCCGGCCGTCTGGCCAGCAGAGAGTGAACCTCGTCGCGGATCAGCTGCTTGAGCCTGAGCTTGTTCGCTTCGGGCATTCTGGCATGGCGCAGGGTGCGAAGACGCTCGCCGGCGGCATTGCCAAGAGTGATCGTCGCGCAAGCGGCTTCCTTCCACGTGATCCCCTCAAGGTCCTGTTTCCGCTTGCGTCTGTCTTGGCCCACAGGCACCATGACGCCATCCATCTGGATCGTCACGGACGTGGCGTCAGAGGGAATCTCCTCCCCATGACGGATCTCTGCGAGCGCGTCATCGGCGATCTCTTCCCAGTGTCTGCCGGCCACCTCGTAGAGCCGGATCAGGCTCGATACACCGGGACACATCCCGCCCTGTCGGCGGAACATCTTCACGCAATCACGCGGTGGCATCGACGATACCGCCTGCAAGGCAAGGTATGCCGCTCGTGGCGTCCAGAAGTCCTCGATCAAGCCGGCAAGGCGATCCGCCGGAAACACCGACGCACGGGACCGGCGACGGTATCGTGAACGCTCATAGTTGATGGCACCGAAGGATGTCATGACCCGCTTGTTCGTGGCGCCTTCCCGACGATATCTCTCGCCGCGGTATTCGATCACGGGGTCTTGCGTGTCGAGTGAGACAAGGGCCTGCCTGACGATCTGCGCCGAAAGCCGGTTGGCCGCCTCGGCGACGCCGCTCTCGAACGCCCTCGTGGCGTGCCGCCCCTCAAACGCCTCGAGCTTCTCGCGCACACTCACCATGAAGGCGGCGAACGCAGCCGGCAACTCTCCGGGAAACAGCCGTACAAGCTCCTCATGGATCGCCCCTTGACGGTCTTCGGCAGTCATTCTGAACCAGAACTCGCGATCAAGCGCAGCGTCTGCCACGATCACAATCAGGGGTCAATCAGATCCGATGATGGGTCTGATGTCTGTGTTTTTGGCGCTCAACACAGAAAACTGTGACGAGTGGCGAAAAAATGTGCATACATCATACGAACACCTATCAAACATAACACGAACTCTTTACCCCATACCAGAACCACACCCTATCGGTTGCATTCAATACTGGAGATAGATGCCAAACAGAATAACAGCATGCGGGCATGGGTATTTGTTTTGGTTCTTGCGGATAAGGCGGACACGATCCCGAAGTTCCGGCGGCTCTCAAGCGTAAGGTGTTGAATCATTGGCACTGACCGCCGACACGCACATCCTCTATCATACCAATCCCGATAAGTCTTTTTCAGTAAAATTATGCAATCGCGTGACATGTTGGGGCGACATTTCTTGCCCATGTGCGGGTTGTGATGGACGAGATTCTGCCGGCATCCTGGCAGAGTGCGTTCCAGGCATCGCTGATGGCCGCGCGGACATCGTCCACGGTCGCCAAGATCCGGTTGGCAAGGACGTTGCTCTTGAGGAAGCCGAAGAGGTTTTCGATCGGATTGAGTGCGGGACTACAGGGCGGCAGGCGCAGCAGCGTCAGGTTGTCCGGGATGGCGAGGTCCGTCGCGCGGTGCCAGCCGGCGCCGTCGAGAACGACGACGCCATGGCGGCCCGGTGTGACCGCTCTGGAGATGTCAGCGAGGTGGCGGTTCATCGCGCCGGTGTTGGCGCGGTCACAGACGTGGCCGACCGCAACCGCATCCTGGGGCCGGGCGGCGGCGAAGAGGTCGGCATAGCCGCAAGCGTTGATCCCGCAGGATGCGTGGCCGCCTGCCCTTGCGTCCCCGCGACAGCATGCCCTTGTTGCCCGGCGCGGGCTTCGTCTGCGAAACCAGACTTCGATCATCTCGGCCGTCACCCGTGTCGGGCACCGCATCGAGCACCAGGGCACGGAAGTCCCGGCGACATGCCTCCTGTCTCGCAGGATCCGCCTTGGGATGAAGCGGACGTGGCGAGACATGAGAGAACCCCATGGCATGGAAGGGTGCGACGCACCGTCTCCGGACTGACCGACACGCCGCACGTCGCCTCAACCTTGTTCCGCAGGTCAACCACACGCCAGCGGCACACACGCATCGGCGTCAGCATCCGCGCCGGTTTCGACCCACGATGCCAGGGCCGAGCGCTCCCCGGCGCCAAGATGGGGCGGGCGAGGAGGGCGCGACTTGTCGACAAGGCCATCGGGCCCTCCTGTGTTGTCGCGGACGATCCAGTTGCGGAGCGCCCGCACCGTCACCCCCAATGCCTCGGGGACCATGTTCCGCGACTCTCCCTTGCGGAGCATCGCCACCGCCATCAGGCGACGCGCCATGATCGCCGATTTGCTCTTCCATGCCAGATCTTGTAGCTTCGTTGGTGTGCAATCGGTCCGGGTGATTGAAACGGGCGCGGTCATACCAAACCTCCTGTGCCGACGGTCTTCGAGAAACCTCAACATAGGACAATCACCGCGCCGATTGCACCCCACATTTTGACCGTTAAAGACTTATCGGGATTGGTATTACATGCGAACAATGATAGCTGATAGCCTTGCCATTTTCGTTAACCTTGTCACCTTGGGTTTTGGGCCAGTTCGCCGCACCAAGATGCGAACCCGCATACGCGACAAGATAGCTGAGAGATTGACGATTAAGACTGCTAGGGGACAGTTCCACACTATTGGACGAGTTCTTGATTTTCATGAGTATGAGCCGGATACGCTTGAATGGATCGATGAATTCCCAGATGATGCAGTATTTTGGGATATAGGTGCCAACATCGGCCTCTTTAGTTTTTATGCTGCTTTACGCCCCCATACTCGCGTTCTTGCCTTCGAGCCAGCCGCAGCTACTTATGCTGGGTTAAGTGAAGGCATTTTTCTAAACGGAATGGGTGAGAGAATTTGGTGCTATCCGATCGCCTTAGCAGGAGAAACTAAACTAGATTTCCTCAACATGTCAAGTATTAATGCAGGCAAGGCGATGCATGGTTTTGGGACTAATCGAGATCAATTTGGTCGATTGATTAATACACAATTTCGCCAGAGTACGCTTGGTTTCACCATTGATGATTTCGTGCGTTTTCTGCAACCTCCACTGCCAACCCATGTGAAGTTGGATGTTGATGGCATTGAAGCCAACATTATACGTGGCGGTCGGGTAACTCTGAGCGCTTCTACTGTGAGAAGTATGCTCGTAGAGATTGAAGGGGTAATGGACTCGATGCACAATCGAGAAATTTTTGTTCGTATGGAGCAATTAGGTTTCTACGCTAGGGCCAAAAAATCACTAAATTATCGCAACGTAATCTTTGATCGATTGTAGCGTTAACCTTTGCGCGCGATAAATAGCTGATTCGACACAGTCTCTTTCGGGCAAGCGCAGTGATAATGACGAGACGTTTACGATGTTGTTCTGCCCTGGTAACTTTGGGTATGTCGACTGATGAGAAATTTGGTTTGTACGCACCCTCAACTGTGGGCCGCTTTGTGTACGGCGCAATGGGCCGGGTCTATGGATGGGGCTATATGGGCCAAAGGTTGTTTGGTCGTTTGCAGTGGCTTGAGCGGGTGATGAGTGGTGATGGTGTTGTTGATGTCGAGCGCTTCGGTCTGAAATGGCGACTTCACCGGTTCGGGAATGTGTCCGAGTCGCGGCTGCTGCGGCGGCCAAGCTCGTTCGAGACGGAGGAAGTCTCGTTCGTTTTGGCGATGAGGGGTGAGGATTTTGTCTTTGTCGATGTCGGGGCGAATTGTGGGTTCTGGAGTCTGAGGGTGGCGAAGGAGTTGGGCGCGACCGTCATTGCCATCGAGCCACAGCCCGAGATGCTGGAACGACTTCGATGCAATGCTGCGATCAATGACATCGAACTCTGCCAAGTGCTTGACTGTGTCATCGGAGATCATGCGAGCTCCGCGAGGCTGGAGGTGGACGAACGCAACCTTGGGCGCTCCCGGGTGTCGGAGACGGGGTTGCTCGAGGTGAAGATGCGGACCCTGCTGGAGATCATCGTTAGCGAGGGCCTGGACCATGTCGATGCCATCAAGGTCGATGTCGAGGGGTACGAGGATCGGGTGCTTGCGCCCTTCTTGCTGGATGCACCGGAGACTCTGTTGCCCAAGGTGATTGTCGTTGAGTTTTCCTGGTCCGGGCACTGGGACGATGATTGGCTGGCACGGGCTCATGTGAGGGGCTATCGCGAAGTCAAGAGGACTAGAAATCACAACGTGATTCTGGTGAGAGGGACGTTGTAGTTATGCTGACGACTGTGGTGGTTGCTCATAACGAGGAAGCACAGCTGGATGCATGTCTCTCGGGCTTGGGATTCTGCGATCGCCTGATTGTCGTGCTGGACCGCTGCAGCGATGGCTCGGAGGAAATTGCGAGGCGGCATACGGAGGAGATTGTTGTGGGCGCCTGGGAGGGGCCTGAGGGGCCCCGCCGGCATGCCGGACTGGATCGTATTGCCGAGGGATGGGTTCTTGAGGTTGATGCCGACGAGAGGGTGACGCCCGGGCTGGCCGCCGAAATCTTGGAGACTGTCGCGGGGGCACCGTCGGGGGTGCATTATGTTGTTCCGTTTGACAACTATGTGGGTGAGTGCCTGGTGCGTCATGGCTGGGGTGCTTATTTCGGGATTTCGGCGAAGGCTTGTCTGTTCCCGGCCGGGGCGAAGCGGTGGGGTGATCAGCGGGTGCATCCGCGTGTGCGGATTGAGGGGGAGCGGCGGTATCTGACGGCGCGGATGGTGCATTATGTTGACCGGGATATCTCGGACATGATCGCCAGGCTTGATCGCTATACGGCGGCGCGGGCGCTTGACCTGAAGGAGAGCGGGGAGATCGGCACGCTGCCGCGCAATGTGATGAGAGTCTTCAGCCGGTTCTGGAAGTGCTATGTCAGGCGGGGCGGCTGGCGGGAAGGGCGCTGGGGCGTCCTGATCGCGCTGATGGCCGGGCTCTATCCCCTGCTTGCGCACCTGAGAGCGCGTTTGGAGTAGCGCGGCCGGGCGCGGCCTTGTCGTGTGGCGCCGATCAAACCCGTGGGTGGATGACGTGGACAGCCTGGAAGGGGCCTTGAACGCAACCGGGGCTGCGGCCGGGGAGGCCGTGAAGGCGGCATCGCGGGTGGCGTCGCAGGCCCGCGCCATGGTCAAGGCTGCCGGGACCGGCAACATCGCCGCCATCAGGCGCGCCGGGCAGAACCTTGACGATGCGGTGTCGGTGCTGATCGAGCGGGCCGAAGCGGCGTGCGAGAGCTGGGATGTCGGCGAGCGGGCTGAACAGGACTACTTCGAGAACCGTTTTGTCGCGGAATTCAGGGCCGCTGCCCGGGGGCGCGGCCTCACACTTCATGAGCGCGACGGCCTGCTGACGTGCTATCCCTCGGTCCTGCGGGTGCTGGCGGCGGAGCGGGCGGTGCGGGTGGACAGAAAGAAGGTCTCCACGGTGCGGCCATCCTTTCTGGTGGACCTGCTGCTCGCGGAACAGCAGAAATCGTCGAACTTCCAGTCGGCACAGTTCCTGGAATCGCTCCATGCCGTCTACAGCGACGTCACGGGCGAGGGACCCGCAGACCTGGCGGGCGGGCGCGTGGTGCCGTTGATGCGACTCTACAGGCTGATGACGGCCCTGCCGGGCGCAGCCCGCGAGTACGGTCGGGGCGATTTCGCACGGGACCTCTATATCCTCGATGCCAAGGGACCGCGCCGCACGAAGAAGGGGGCGGAGGTCTCCTTTCCGTCATCGACGGGTACACGCCGCCGCTCATCGGACATCTTCACGTTCGTCGGGCCCGAGGGCAACCACGCCGAATACTACGGCATCCGGTTCACAAAGGCCTGAATGGTGGCCTGAATGGCGGCCCACGCGATCGCGATTGAGGACTGGCTCGATGTGATCGAGCAGGAGTACCTGCTGTCGCTCATCGCCGACGGCGGAGCGGCGGTCAAGTTCGCCATCACGCCGCAAGACCGCAGAGAGGCGCTTGAGACCGCACTGGGCCATCGCAGCCGCGCACTCGACTATGTGTTCGTCAGGATCGATGCGACGCACTGCCGTGTCCACATGCCCCAGGACATCTTCTTTGCGCTGGCCTCGGTTCTCGACTGGCCCCTTCTGGCGCGCCGCGTCACCTTGCGGGTGCTGAAGGACAGAGGCTTCCCGGTCGACGGTATCGATGTGGAAGAGGTCCGCGATGTCGTCGGCGTCGTGGCCCGCAGAAGCGGCCTTGAAACGCCGGAGGTGCTCTCGGAACTGCGGCCTGTTCTCTATGAAAGGGTGCGCCGGAATCCGGATCTCGCCCGCGCCTTTCGCGTTGCCATGACCCATCTGTGCCTCATGACGGGTCGCGAATCCCCCGATGCCCTGATCCAATGGCTGACCGGCGCCAACACCCGCATCGGCAATGTGAGGGCCTTCGAGGTGCACACGCCCATCAACCGGACGACGGCACGCTACGTCATCGAATCGGCCTTGAGCTGGATCCGCCTTGCCGGACACGCCGGGACCGTCATTCTTCTCGACAACACGCGGGTCACGCTGGCACGCAATCCGCGCGACGGACTGCGCCACTACACAAGACCGATGGCCGCGGATCACTATGAGGTGCTGCGCGAATTCATCGACAACATCGACCGGCTGCGGGGAGCGCTCCTTGTCGTGGCGACGGACGAGATGTTCGTGGACGACAATGCGCCGAAGGGCTGGGGCCTCTACAACGCCCTGCGCACCAGGGTGATGGACGATGTCCGCGACCGCCATGCCGTCAATCCCGTGGCAGCCCTGGTCAGACTGTCATGAGCGGCGGGCTTGACGCCAGGATGGCGGTGGAAGCGCTGCGCAACGGCGTTCCCAACAGGGCCGCCGTCAGGGAGCTGGGATGCAGCCAGACGGCCGCACAGAGCCGTTTCACGGCGATGCTCGAGGCGGCGGGGGACCATGCGGCAGGCATGCTTGTTTCGGGCGATTTCGGAACGGGCAAGTCCCACCTTCTCGAGCATCTCGAACACCTGGCGCTGGAGAGGAACTTTGCCTGCGCCAGGGTGTCGATCAGCAAGGAAACGCCGTTTTACGATCTTGGCAAGGTGTTCAGCTGCGCCATGGAAAACGGCCGCACACCCGATGACCGGGGCCGTTTCATCGAACGGCTCTGCCATGCCATCGACTGGACGTCCGATGCCTGCCACATCTTTGCCGGGTGGGCTGACGAGGAAGCGTCCCGCGGTACCCTGAGCCCGCTCTTTCCGGCCAGTCTCAGCGTCTACGAAAAACTCAATGATCATGCGCTGCGTGCCGACATCGAAGCCTTCTGGGCCGGGGACCGGATCCTGATCGGCACCATCAAGCGCGGACTGCGGGAGGTCGGCGAGCAGGGAACCTACAGCTTCCGTGCGCCAAGGCTGGCCGATCTGCAGGCCCAGCGGTTGCGGTTCATGACACAACTCGTGCGTTGCGCCGGCTACCGGGGATGGGTGGTGCTCCTCGACGAGATCGAACTCATCGGATCCTACTCCATCCTGCAGCGCGGCCGCGCCTACGCCGAAGTCGCCCGCTGGATGGGCCGTGTTCGCGGCGAGACCTATCCCGGGCTTGTCCTGGCAGGGGCCGTGACCTCCGACTTTGCCTCCGCCGTCATCAGCCCGGACGGTCAGCGCAAGGACCGCGACTACGTGCCGGCGAGGCTGGAACAGAATGTGCGCTTTCGTGACATCGCAAACCGTGCCGCGACCGGCATGCGTCTCCTGGAACGCGAATGCGTGGCGCTGGCGGCTCCGTCGACCGACGATGTGACGGCAACCATGGAGTCCCTGCGCAGCATCTATCAGAGAGCCTACGGCTGGGAGCCGCCGGCCTTGCAGACGACGGCGGGAGGCGCCGGATTCATGGGGCGCATGCGCTACAAGGTGCGCGCCGCGATCAACGAATGGGACCTCATGCGCCTGCAGGTTGCAGACCGGCCCGATACCGAGTTCCTGAATTTCGAGAACGCTTACGACGACGGGGAAGGGGACACCGAGGGCGAGCCGGTGTAAGGCCCTTTCGAACACGAGATCACAAGCGCCAGGACCGCCCGTGCCGATTCCGCGTCGCCACACGTCCCCGGAGATTCAAACACCCTCCGTCGCCTGGATGCAGGTCATCGTCGATCCAACGGGTGACGGGGTCCTTGCGGGGCTCCTGGAAGCCACACCGGACGGCGAACCGCTGGGTTTCAGCTTTGCCGGGGTATCAGGTTGCGATGACGCCATGGCGTCGCTCAGCCGTTCCCTCTTCGGCGCCGCCACGACCATACCTCTTCTTCTCATCGTCTCGTCGGAGGAGGGCCCGCCCTTCTTCCTTGAGAACATCCATCTCGACATCCCCTGTTGCTGGATCCTTGCGGACTCGCAGCCCGCCGGAGAAGGAGAATGGTGTCAGTGGATGACGGATCCGCCGGCAGTTCCCTCTCTTGCCGCCACGGTCATCGACGATCTGGCGATGCGACCGAACCCGCTCGAGCCTCTGGAGAGAGTGACGACGGCTCTTCTGGAAGCCTACGACGATGCGCGCATCCGGGCGGTCACGGATATCGACGGCGTGGTGGCGCTGATGTCCCTGACACCACGCGCCCTTGCGGGTTTGCGGGAAATGTCCGGCCGTCACGGATCATCATCGTCTTCATCGTCGCCGGATCCGCCGCCGCCAGAAGCGTCCGGGCCGGGTCTGGCCGAACGCCTGTGGATGGTTCTGGCGCGACCGACGCCGTCAGCACCCCGCGATTTCCCGCAAGGCGGTCTGGCATGGCCCGGTGAGCTGATGCCTTTCCAGCGTGATGGCGTCGAGGCCCTCGTCACCATGGAGAACCTTCTCCTGTCGGACGACATGGGACTGGGAAAGACCGTCCAGGCCATTGCCGCCC
This sequence comes from Alphaproteobacteria bacterium, assembly GCA_965200495.1. Classification (GTDB taxonomy): domain Bacteria; phylum Pseudomonadota; class Alphaproteobacteria; order SP197; family SP197; genus SP197. Next base: position 635,804 of record CBDAUG010000002.1, on the reverse strand, counting down.
TGAGAATACTCAAGGCCAGGGGCGACCTCAGCTCGGCTCTCGTGGTGGCTCCGGCGGGCGTTCTCGATCAGTGGCGCCGCGAAATCGAACGGTGGGCTCCGGACTTGAGCGCCATCATCATGCGCGGCTCCCCGGATGACCGGATCTGGCAGTGGCGGGCGCGCAAGGATGTGCATCTTGTGAGCTATGACGTGCTGCGCATGGATGCCGGTGTTCTTCGCGACCTGGGACCGGTTCGCAGGTCATGGGACGCGGTGGTGCTCGACGAAGCCCAGAAGATCAAGAATCGCAACCCGACGAGCGCGGCGGCGAAGGATCTCCAGCGCGTCCGTTCATGGGCCCTGACGGGGACGCCGCTCGAGAATGATCTCGATGAACTGGCGTCGATCATGGAGTTTGTCGATCACGATGCAAGCCGTGGCGAGGTCCGTTTGCGTGCCGACGCGTCGTTGCTGGAGCGTCACCGCGAGCTCCAGCTTCGCCGCCGCAAGGCCGATGTGCTTGGCGACCTGCCCGCCAAACTGGAGAGCAAGCTCAGGATCCCGCTCGAACCGCAGCAGAGAAAGAGCTACGATCAGGCCGAGCATGAGGGCGTTGTCTATCTCAGGTCCCTCGGCCGGGATGTGACGATCACGCATGTCCTGGAACTCATCACGCGACTCAAGCAGATCTGCAATGCCGACCCGAGAACGGGGGCATCAAGCAAACTCGGTGACATCCATGACCGGCTGTCGAAGCTGAGTGCCCAGGGGCACAAGGCGCTGATCTTTTCGCAGTACGCCGGGGATACGGCGGGTGTTGCCGCCGCGGCGCATCACTTGAAGGATTTTCATCCGCTGTGTCTGACCGGGGCGACGCCCCCTGGCGAACGCATGGACCTCATCGAGACGTTCAAGCAGAACGGGCGGCACAAGGCGCTGATCATCTCGTTGCGGGCCGGGGGCGTCGGACTCAACCTTCAGGAAGCGTCCTACGTGTTTCATCTCGACCGATGGTGGAATCCGGCCGTGGAACGACAGGCCGAAGACAGGAGTCACCGCATGGGACAGACGGTCAAGGTCAATGTCATCAAGTACACGTGTGAAAACACGATCGAAGAGCGCATCGATTCCATCCTTGAGCGCAAGCAGGCGCTGTTTGACGAATTGATTGATGACGTGTCGCTTGATCTCGCGACACGTCTCAGTCGCGAGGAACTGATGGGGCTGTTCGGTCTCGATCAGGCAGGCTGATGCGGGTGCGATCTCCGGCGAGGGAAAGCAGTCGCGTTGTTTCGCGTTGACATGCGGTTCCATGATCTTTATATGTTCTGTTTGTGTTCAGTCGCGGAGAACATATCGAATGTCCTTGCCGTCTCAACCCCATGACACGCTCTTCCGGGCGATCGTCTCGAAGCCGCCGCTGGCGGCCGCCCTGTTGGCAGACTACCTGCCTGATTCACTCGCCGCCCTCCTCGATCCGGAGTCGCCGGTGGACCATGTCGAAGGCACATTCATCGACGACGAGGGCGCGCGCTCGCAGTGCGACGCGCTCTTTCGGGCACGTCTTCGAAGCGGGGAGCCCTTTCACATTTATGCGTTGATTGAGCACAAAAGTCGCGTTGACGAGGCCACGCCCCTGCAGTTGCTGGGCTACATGGTCAACATCTGGCGCCGGGACCTTGCAGAAGGAACGGACGGCTTGAGGCCGATCATTCCAATGGTCTTCTATCACGGTCGCCAGGAGTGGCGGGTTCCGCTGTCGGTGGCGGCGATGATCGACGCTCCGGAGATTCTGAAGCCCTACGTGCGGGACTTTGCCTACATACTCCATGATCTGGGCCGCATTGCCCCGGAGCGACTGAGCAGCGACCCGGAAGTGTACTCGGCGCTGATTACGCTGGTGGTGGCGACGACCACGGACATGCGGGACGAGGATCTCGATCTGATCAGCGCCGCCCTGGTTGCCGATGGCGTCGTGGAGCGTATTATTCTGAACTATGCGGGTGCGGTGTCGGATCTGCCGAAGGCGGCGATGGAGGCCTCGCTCAAGCGCATGCAACCGGAACGATGGGAGATGCTGATGGGCACGCTGGCGGAAACGTGGATAGAGGAGGCCCGGACAGAGGCTCGGACAGAGGGTCTGGCAGAAGGTCTGGCAGAAGGTCGAGCAGAGGGTCTGGCAGAAGGTCTGGCAGAAGGTCGAGCAGAAGGTCTGGCAGAAGGTCTGGCAGAGGGTCGGGCACATGTAGTCCTGCTGCAGATGCAGCGGCGGTTCGGGAATGTGCCGGAAGATGTGCGCAGGCGTATCAGGGACGCCTCTGTGCCAGAGCTTGATGCCTGGAGTGTGGCGGTGCTGGACGCGCCAACCATCGATGACGCCATGACCTCTGCTTGCGGGCAATGACGGGTTCTTCAAACCGGTCATGAGTGCCTGGAGCGCGCGTCCCGGAGCATGAAACAGTGCGTGAGAGAAAAGAGTATCGAAGGTCGGCGGATAGACGCTATCTGTGGACGCGCCCTGGAAGGGAAGTCAGTCGGAGCAGACATGGGGTTCGATACGTCAAGGCTGGCAGGGAACGGCAACAGCCATCGACCCGGCGCCTGCGCTCTCGAATCGCATGCAAGCGGGGTCTGCCGAAGGCGGCGGTGGAGGCCTCGCTCAAGCGCATGCAACCGGAACGATGGGAGATGCTGATGGGCACACTGGCGGAAACGTGGATAGAGGAGGCCCGGACAGAGGCTCGGACAGAGGGTCTGGCAGAAGGTCTGGCAGAGGGTCGGGCACATGTGGTCCTGCGACAGATGCAGCGGCGGTTCGGGGATGTGCCGGAAGAGGTGCGCAGACGTATCAGGAGTGCCTCTGTGCCGGAGATTGATGCCTGGAGTCTGGCGCTGCTGGACGCGCCAACCATCGATGACGTCATGACCTCTGCTTGCGGGGGCTGACCGGGGTCGCATGCCGGCGGACAGACGTCGCCCCTATGGACGCGTCCCGGTCATGTCACGGAACAGGCGCAGCAACCTGGCGGTTCTCGCACCGTCGCGCACTTGCGGGTTCGGGGCGAGCAGCACGTCCTCGTGTATGTACTGTCCCGACACGCCGTCATAGGCCCTGTCGAGCGCCACCGCCACGATGCGCTCCCCGCCCACCCATGTCGGCGCGGCAAGACGGCCGAACAGCGTCATGAAGGCTTTCTCCCAGCCCTTGTGGTCGCGCGTCAGGGCGCTCCTGATGTAGCCGGGGTTCAGGCAATTGATCGTGACCCCGCTGCCTTCCAGTCTCCCGGCGACGTCGCGCGCATGCATGATCATGCAGAGCTTGGCCTGTGCGTATGTCGCCAACAGCGACCAGTTCCTCTCGCGGTGCAGGTCGTCGAAATCAAGGCGCCCCACCTTCTGGGTGGCGGATGTCAGGTTCACGATCCGCGCCGCAGGCGTCGCCCTGATCCGCTCGAGAAGGAGCTCGGTCAGCAGGAAAGGCCCCAGGTAGTTCACCACGAAGTTCATCTCGAAGCCGTCGCCGGTCAGCGTGCGTTCGGTGACGTTGGCTCCCGCGCAGTTGATGAGAAGGTCGATTCGCTGGCACCGCTCGAGGATGTCCGAGGCCGCCTCGCGCACGCTGTCCAGGGATCCAAGATCGCACGCGACGGCCGTGATCTGCCCGCCGTACCCGGCCTCCACCAGTTCGCACACGACGCGCCGCGTCTTGGCCAGGTTGCGGCCAAGGAGCCAGATGTCCGCGCCCATGGATGCGAGCCGTCCAACCGCCACCCGCCCCATGCCGTCGGTCCCGCCGGTGAAGACGACCGTCTTGCCGCCCAGGTCCCGGTCGGGGACCATGGCGGTCGACTGTCGCGCGAAGAACGTGTCGATCCAGAGGTGTCCTGTGGGGCGTCTCATGGGCGAACCCTTTTCCTTGTCCATGCACGTTGCCTGGTGCGGCGTTCAGGCACTCCCGCTCGCCCTCCACCGTCCCAAGTGATTGACGAGGTTGCAAGCTGATTGTCGCACGCAGCCGCTCCCCAACCCAACAACCGGGCGCCGAAGCAACGATCGCTGCCAGTCTGCAGCCGCCAGGTCGCCGGGGTGTCGTCGGCGTCGCGGCGGCGGGCGCCGAGGCAATGATCGTTGCCAGCCTGCGGCTCCCCTTGCCAATGCCCGAAGCAGACAACGATCCCGGTTGCGGATACGGCGTCGAATCATGGGTGCACGACAGTATTGTGCGGCGCCTTGTCTGGGTCAGGCGGCGCGTCGTTCCCAACACGTCGTCGAAGCGATTGCCGTGAACGGCGCATCGCAGGGCGATCATGTTGAAGGCTCCCAGTCTGTTCAGCGAGACCGGCGAGCCGGAAAGGCGGAGATACTGGGATCGTGAACTCCGAAGTGACATGGCCCATCGCGCCATCCGAGGCTTGCCGTCACGGGGAGATTGCGCGCGGACGCGCCCTCGAAACGAGCAAGATGCTGAGGATCGACCGCGACATTCTGCTCAGTCTTGCCGAAGTCGCGCGCGGGACAGGTGAGCGATTCCCCAAAACGTGATCGGCTGCCGACCATCCTCACGGACGCCTCGGTCCCCATCAACTTCCTGCGTCTCTGATCGCCGGCCATTGATGACCGTGTCGCCCGGCGGCCGGCACGGCGTTTCGCTCCGTCGCGCCGCATCGTGACAATGCAGGGTCCGGTGGCATGGATGATCCGCCAGCACTGCCTGACGTTCAGAAGGTCGCTTGCATGGGCGCGCACGGTCTGGTCGGCATCGCTTTCGCTTCAATCGCGACAGCCTCGGCGGGCTTGTCGCAATGGACGGCGTCGACGAGCCGAAGTCTCCGGGTGTTGTCCGGCGGTCAGCGTGATCGTGGCCCACCCGCCGGTGATGGAGGTGGTGCGCGGTGCGTATCCCGCCTGGCGGTAGGCGTCGAGGACCCGGGCGCACTGGTGTTCGAGACATCCCGACAGGATGACGGCGGTGGCGTTGATGGCGGGAGCCATGTCGATGAGGGGACGGGCGAGGATGTTGGCGACGACGAGATCGAAGTGTGTCAAGGAGAAGGCGCTGAAGGCGCTGGCGCAGGCGAAATGGATGCGGCTGGCGAGGCCGTTGTCGGCCACCTGGCGCCGGGCGAAGGCAAGGGCGAGGGGGTCGTTGTCGACGGCGATGACGTGACAGTCCCACAGGACGGCGGCGGCGATCGAGAGAATGGCCGACCCGCACCCCATGTCGAGAACACGGCGAGGCGGCGCGTCGAGGCCGGCAAGGGCCTCGAGGCACCCGGCGGTGGTCGGATGCTCACCGGTCCCGAAACCGGTGCCGGCCCTCATGCGGATGAGGTGGCCTGCCGTCTCGCTCCGATCATCGCCGCCCCGATCATCGCCGCCCCGATCATCGCCGCCCTGACCGTCGCCGCCCTGACCGTCGCCCTGGACGATGGTGAAGGGTCCCACGACGAGGGGCGCAAAGGAGCGGATGTTCTCGGCGACCCAGTCCCTCGCCGGCAGTTCGTGGAGGGAGGGCGCAAGACCAAGATGTGTCGCGAGGCGCCGGCGCGCGCATTCGGCTTCCTCGCGGCTGGCGAAGAGCGCCTGCACGCTCGTCCCGAAGAGGGAAAGGGCCAAGGGCCCCAGGTCATCGAGGAGGGCGTGTGCCTGCGGATGCTCCGCCTCGAGCTGCCAGATCATGCCGGCGTGACGGTCATGCCGGCGTGACGAAGGCCGCCATGACTTTTTTGCGACCGGCCTTGTCGAAGGCGATGTCGAGCTTCTCGCCGTCTGCCTTGAGGACGCGGCCATAGCCGAACTTGTCGTGGAAGATGCGGGTGTCGGGCGCCGGCGGCGGCCTCGCCCCCGGTTCTGCCGGGGCGGCCCGGGGAGGAAACTGCTGGCGGCGACGGTTGAGGGTGCGCGAGAAATTGCTGTCGGTGACCGCCTCGCCGAACTCGGACATGTTGCGGTAGCCGACGAGGTTGGAGACATCGGCCTCGACATGTTCGCCGGGAAGTTCGGCGAGGAAGCGCGAGGGAATGTTGGACTCGTGCCGGTCGAAGATCCAGCGGGTGGCCGCATGAAAGATGGCGACGCGGCGGCGGGCCCGGGTGAGAGCGACGTAGGCCAGCCGGCGTTCCTCCTCGAGGCCCTGGCTGCCGCTTTCCTCGAGGGAACGACGGTGGGGAAAGAGACCCTCCTCCCAGCCAGGCAGGATGACGGTGTCGAATTCGAGCCCCTTGGCCGCATGGAACGTCATGATACTGACCATGTCATCGCTGATGGCGGCATCCCCGTCGGTGACCAGGCTCACGTGGTCGAGGAACTCCTCGATGGTTTCGAAGTCGGCAAGTGCACCGACGAACTCCTTCAGGTTCTCGAGCCTGGCCGGGGCGTGGATCGACTTGTCCTTCTGCCACATCTCCGTATAGCCCGATTCATCGAGAACGATCATGGCAACCGCTGCCGGGGACATGCGGCTGGCCTCGGCACGCCAGCGGTCGATGTTCTCGATGAAGAGGCGCATGGTGCGTCGGCGTGTCGGCGGCAGTATCGTGCCGTCCACGACATGGCGTGCGGCGCCAAGCAGACTGGCGCCGGCGTCGCGTGCATGGTCGCGCAGGGCAAGCAGGGATTTCTCGCCGAGGCCGCGCCTGGGGAGATTGATGATTCTCTGGAAGGCGAGATCGTCGTCGTCCTGGCGCACCAGGCGCAGGTAGGCGAGCGCATCGCGGATTTCGCGACGCTCGTAGAATCTCAGGCCGCCGATGATGCGGTAGGGCATGCCCAGCGTGATGAAACGATCTTCGAAAGAACGTGTCTGCTGGCCGGCGCGCACCAGCACCGCGATCTCGTTGAGCGTATGGTTCTTCCTGTGGAGATCCTCGATCATGCTGCCCACGGCATGGGCCTCGTCGTCGCCGCTCCACACGCCGTTGACGGTAATGGGTTCCCCGGCGTCGCCGTCGTCCGGCGCCCACAGGGTCTTGCCGAGCCGGGAGCGGTTGTGGGCGATCAGGCCGGAGGCCGTGGCGAGGATGCGCGGTGTCGAGCGGTAGTTGCGCTCAAGGCGAACAACGGTGGCACCGGGAAAGTCCTGTTCGAACTTCAGGATGTTGCCGACCTCGGCGCCGCGCCAGCCGTAGATCGACTGGTCGTCGTCGCCCACACAGCATATGTTGCCGGCACCGCGGGCGAGCAGACGCAGCCAGAGGTACTGGATCGCGTTGGTGTCCTGGTACTCGTCGACGAGGAGGTAGCGCCATCGCCGGTGCCAGGACTCGAGCACATCCGGGTGGTCAAGGAGGAGTCGGTAGGGCTTGAGCAGCAGATCCCCGAAGTCGGCTGCATTGAGGGATTCGAGGCGTTCCTGGTAGGCGCGATAGAGAGCCTGGCCCCGGCCGCGGGCGAAGGATTCCGCCTCCTCGCCGGGGAGCTCGTCGGCAGTCCACCCCTTGTCCTTCCACCTCTGGATGAGGAACGACAGCGAGCGTGGAGGCCAGCGCTTGTTGTCGATGTTCGCGGCATCGAGGAGTTCGCGCGCCACGCGGACCTGGTCATCCGTATCGATGATCGTGAACCCCGATTTGAGGCCCGCGAGCTCTGCATGCCGCCGCAGCATGCGCGCACCGATGCTGTGAAATGTACCGATCCACAGGCCGGCCGCGGGCTGCTTGATGAGGGCGCTGACCCGCTGCGACATCTCGCCGGCGGCCTTGTTTGTGAAGGTCACGGCCAGTATCTGGCCGGGCCACGCCTTTCCGCTTTCGATGAGATGGGCAAGGCGCACGGTGAGGACACGGGTCTTTCCGGTACCCGCACCGGCAAGCACGAGGACCGGCCCGTCGACGGCCTCGACCGCTTCGCGCTGTGCTTCGTTGAGACCGTCAAGGAGGGGAATGGGACAGGTATCAGACATGATGAGACTCTCCTATCACAGGTCCGCGGTCCTGTTCAGATGAGACATGTGGACAGCCTGGATTCACTCAAGTGCGGATGAGTGCCATGATACCGCCCTCCGCGGCGTGCCAGGGTTCGTGCCGGAACACTCCGGACATGAAGGAGACGGTCAAGGTTGCGCAAGGTTTTCTGGATAGCGCCAGCCCTCGTGGCCGCGTTGCTGGCTGCCGGGGTTTTCTGGCACCTGACACGCGACCTCGACCGGTACCGTGACGAGGTCGAAAGGCAGCTTGAGGCGCTGACCGGCCGCACCGTGACAGTTGCCGGCGATCTCGGTCTGGCGCTGTTTCCCGATCTCAAGGTGGCGCTGGGCGATGTCGCCATTGGTGACAGGAATGCCCCCTTGCTCAGCTTGCCGGAGGTCCACGCCGTCGTTTCCCTGACATCGTTGCTGACCCTTGATCTCGCCATTGAGCGGATCAGGATTGTCGGACCGGCCCTCACCATCGGTGGAGGCGACATGGCCGGGCTCCTCGCCGGCAGCGCGGCGGCGCCCCGCCCGGCGGTCAGGATCGATGCCGTGGAGATCATCGACGCCAGGGTGACCTGGTACAGTGAACTCCAGGGCATGCGGGTGTTCGAGGGCCTCGATCTTGCCATCGAGTCCAAGGGCGTGGACGGGCCCTTCGAGATCACCGGCAGATATGCGGGGGGCGCCGGGGACTGGCATTTCGACGGCGCTCTTGGACGGCTGACCCGACCGTCGCTTCCGGTCAGCCTTGCCATCAGGTCCGATGCAGGCGCCGCGCTGCGGGCGTCGGGGAGCCTCATGGACTGGAGGAACGATACCCGCTTCGCCGGCACCGTGAGACTGGATGTCCCCGATCTCGCAAGGCTGACCGGGCTCGCCGCGGCGCAATCGTTGCCGGCGTCGTTTGACGCCGTGATGGCGATCAGTGCCGATGCGGTGGAGATCAGCGACCTTGCCCTGCAGCTCGACGACACCCTGGCCTTCGGCACCATCGAATCGTCGGCCGGCGCGCTGGCATTCCGGATGACCTCCAGCAGGCTTGATCTCGATCGCCTCGCGGCATTGGCCCGGGAGATGGACAGCCACCATCCTGCACTCGCCTGGCTGCGCAAACGCGATGTCTTCATGGATGTCGCGGTCGAACATGTCCACTACCGGAACCGGACGGCACAGCAGGTCGAGGTTGTGGCCACGGTTGTCGATGGCACGGTTGACATCGAGCGGGCCAGCGCACTCCTGCCGGGCAACACGAACGTCATGGCAAACGGCGTCGCCACCATCAGGGGCGGCGTCCCGATCTTCCGCGGCCCCGTGGACGTCACGTCGAGTGATCTCAGGAGCACACTTGCATGGCTCGGGGTGGACCTGGACGGCATTCCCCGGGACCGGCTGAGAACCGCGCGGTTGTCGGCGCACTGTGAAGCGACGCCGGAATCCGTTGTTCTGTCGGCGATGAACCTTGCTCTCGATTCATCCCGTGTGAGCGGAACACTGATCGGTCTTTTCGCCGGCAAAAGGAGTGTCATTGCCGATCTCGATATCGATGAACTGGCCCTCGATGCCTATCTTCCCGACACCCCGCCGGAGATCGAATGGACCGGGTTCACTCTCGATGTGAGGAGCGAGATCGCAACACTGGTCATGGGCGATGTCGTCGCCGCCGGCGTCTTGATCGATGGCGCCCTCAACCAGGGCGCCGTCGAGTTTCGACGCCTTGAGGCACGCGATGTCTGGGGCGCTGCCGTCAGGGCCCGGGGCACGATTGAGCCCGTTCGTCAGGCCCTCGCTTTCGACGTCGAGGTCACAGCACCCGACATGGCTGCCATGGCGCGCGGGGCTGACGTCGAAACGCCGTTCGATCTGCACAGGCTGGCGACCATGGATCTCTCGCTTGCCGTGCAGGGAACATTCGATGATATCGACATCGAGGGTGCGCTGGCGACCGCGGTTGCGGATGTTGCCGTCAAGGGGCGTCTGATCCAGCCCCGGGCCGGCCCGTCGTTCCGCGGCGTCCTCGATATCGATGGTGGCAGTCTGGCGGCTGCCGCAGATGTTTTCGGGCTGGATGTGCCGGGAGGGGAGGGAGAGCCCTTCACGCTGTCTGCCGACATCGACATGGCGCCCTCCGGGCTGCGCCTTGCCGTCGCCGCTGAAACCCTTGGCGCCACGCTCGATGCCAGTGGCCGCCTGAGAGACGCGGCCCTCGATGAGGGCAGGGTCGTTCTCACGCACCCCGATTCCGCAGATCTGATGGACCGCTGGGGCCTGGCCGCAGATGCGGATCTGGAGGGACCGCTCGATATCGCGCTTGATGTCACCGGGTCGTCTGGCGGGGGGAAGGCCGTATTCGAGCGAGCGATCGTCGGGCGGTCCTCGTTCGAAGGTGAGGCTGTGTGGTCGACAGCCGCCGACCGGCCGGCCATCGATCTTCGTCTCGCTGCGGAGACGATCGTTCTCGATGCCCTGGCCAGCTGGCTGCCGGTGATCCTTAATGATGCGGACGCACGCGTCGACCTTGCGGCAGAGCATCTCGTCGTCGGCGCCGTGATGCTCGACGACGTCATGCTGCATGCCGAGGCCCGGGGAGGGGTCCTTCATCTCGAGACCCTGTCCGGATCCCTCTATGGCGGGACGGTTCAGGTTTCCGGCACCGCCAGCCACGGCCTGCCGCACGAGGTGACCTACGCCGTGGTCCTCGAACACGGGGAACTGGGCGAGATCCTTGGCGCCCTTGCAGGGCGCGACACGCTCTCGGGCCGTCTCAGTGTCACGGTCGACGGGACGACGCAGGGGCTCACGGCCAGGGACCTCCTGCAGGGCCTTGCCGGAGAGGGTCGGCTGACGCTGGGGCGCGGCGCGGTGGAGGGGTTCGATTTTCAGGCGATGGCGGACCTGCTGGTCGATGATGCCCGGAGTACCGCCCTTGCAGAAGAGATCGCGCGGTCCACCGGCGGGGGGGCGTCCGAGATCATCAAGGCCGACGCCTCCTTTTCCCTGTCGAACGGCGTCGTCCGTTCGGACGATCTCGTCGTCATCTTCAATGGAGCCGAGGGCATGTATGCGCTTGAGGTCGATCTGCCGCGCCGCTGGGTCACCCTTGCCGGAGCGGTGCAGCTGACCGGCGGCAGCGGTCTTCCAAGGGTCGCCATGACGGTGGTCGGCCCGCTGGACGCAACGGATCTCGTCCTCGATACCAGGCTGCTGGAGACACATCTCGCCAGCCCCCCTGCTCCCCTGCCGGAAGACAAGGCATCCGTTCCTCTCGACGCAACCGCTGGCGGCGATATCCCGGCGGCGGCCGATGACAACGCGCCGGAGAGTGAGTCCCGCGTCAACGAGGGGCGGGAAGATGACGGCTCACTGCTTCTCTGGATGCTGGATGAGGACAACCGACGTGCTGAAGCGCCGGAGCCCCGGCCAGCCGACGCGGACAGGAGTGCCCCGGGCGTGCAGGCTGATGAGGAAGAAGGCAGCCTCCTGCGTCTGCTTGACTGAGGGCAACTCTGTCAGGTGTCACCGTTGTAGCGTGCCAACCTTGTCACGTGTGCTCGCGCCTGCATCGCTTGCCAAGGCGATGAGGGCTTGCTTTCAGCCTCGCCGACAAGCGACGGCAGGACCATCCGCCGCAGCGTGGGATAGATCTGCACAAGCGGCTGCGCGCCGTCTGACATTCCCGCGCGGACATTCTATTCGGCCGTTCCCGGAAACTCTGAATTGGCGACCCCGTTGCGGGAAGCGGACCCTCATGAGTTACCGTCATGGTGGTCATAGACGTTCGCCGGGCCGGGAGGACAATCTGCTTCATCGACGAAGCGGAGGCCACTGGGGTGCTGGCCGAACTTCCGCAACAGAACGATCAGCCCGCCTTCTTCATCGGCGGGCCTTTCCTTGACTCTGCGGCTTTGCGTCGAGATCTGCCCGTCCTGAAGCACAGGTGCGTTCCGAAACCGCCCTTACTCGCCTAGCCCGGATTGTGCATACTAACTTGTTGACGCCATGAGGAAATCTCTGTAATCTGTTGTTATAAGACCAACAACACAAGAGACAGAGGCGTTCCTCATGACAACACAGTGTATTCCGGCCAAGTTCTCCTGTCCAACCCCGCATGGTGCCAGGCCAAGGCGCATCGAAGCCGACGTCTCGGGCGGTACCATCACCTCCCATGGCGGGCTCCTGCTCGTCGGCCTTGCCGAGAGATCGCTCGATCTCTTCGCGCGCGTGGCCGCATGCTTCGACGATGCGCGCAATCGGGAACTGATCATCCATGAGGTGCGCATCCTGGGTTTCCTGACCGGTCTTGAAGATCTCAACGACCACGAGGAATGCCGCAAGGATCCCGTAGGTACAGGATCTAACGGGGCTTCGCCTCAGACCGACGCGTTGCTCGTTGAGGCCGAATCGACGCCGTCCGTTGTTCTCCTGTCCCTGGTGAAAACTTGGCTCAACTGCAAACAATTGGGCCGTTCAAGGAGTCTGGTCTTGCTTCGGCACGAGGCATGACCCTAAACTTCTGGCTCTTCGCCTGACCATCAAAGGGAGAATGCCATGTCAGAAAATGCCCCTACAGATAGGCTTCACCAGACTGATGCCCAGCCTGCGGCAGGCATCCGGTCGATGACGGCGGGTGAAATGCTCCACGAATTGATCCGCGGTGGTTACATCGTGCCTGAACTTACCGGATATGGTCAGCCAACAATGCCGAGCGCCTACAGACCCGTGCCAAGTATCACAACCGCACACACCACTCCTGCTCCAATGCGTACTGTGGAGAATTGATGCCCAACTGGAATGTGGTTGTCAGTGAGATCGAAAAAGCGGCGAGCAGCGGGGACGCCAATGCGTTCGACACCGTTCGCCGCAGATATCTGCGGGAACTTCACGAGCACACCGGTCGTAACGTAATCGCCTATTACTCCGGCTTCCTGACGAAGCCAGGGGTTCAAGGCGTTGACATCAACGACGAAGACAAGAACGGTTTCATGTCCTGTGTGCACAAGATGAACCGGAGCAAAGGACTGGACCTTCTGCTACATACCGCAGGTGGTAGCATAGCCGCTACGGAATCCCTGGTACACTATCTTAAGCAAATGTTCGGCACCGACATTCGCGCTATTGTGCCCCAGATTGCGATGTCCGCTGGCACGATGCTTGCTTGCTCCTGCAAATCCATCTTGATGGGCAAGCACTCCAGCATCGGACCTGTTGATCCCCAGATCAACGGCATCCCCTGCGTCGGGGTGGTAGAGGAGGTGAAAAAGGCCCACGAAGAAGTAATCAAGGACCAACGGGCGGCACTCGTCTGGAACCCCATACTGGGTCGCCTGAGTCCCTCCTTTCTTCAGCAGTGCGAATGGGCCATACAACGATCCGAGGAGTTTCTGAGGGAGACCCTCAAATGCGGAATGCTGAGCGACCTGCCTTCCTCAGACAGGGAGGACGCCGTAGATCGGATTACAAGGCGCCTGACGGACTTGAATCACAACAAATCCCATGATCGGCACATACATTTCCAAGAATGTCATGATATCGGTCTGCGCATCGAGCTGCTTGAGGATCCGAAGGATGAGGCACTTCAGGATCGGGTGCTGACGGTGCATCATTGTTTCATGTACACGCTCGCCAACACTCAAGCGTTCAAGATCATCGAAGACCACTGGGGAAGATCGACTGTCAAGGCCCAGCAACAGAATCCTGGCGGTCTTCAGATTCAACTTCCGGTTGCCTTGGGTTCAACCTGATCGATGGAGATAAGGGATATCCTCCCGGCGTAGAGTCGGTGCGATATGTCGAACTGAAACGTTGCTCCGCTCCCCTCCATGCGGGACTTCATCAGCTCTGAAGTGGCTTGGCGTCTTCCAAGGTTATGATTTGACCGCACTGTCGGGTTGAGGATCGTGGTTTCAACCCGTCATGTTTATGGGAACAGTGCGCTCGGAATTGACCTCGAGGAGTTCGAAGGCGTGGCTCTGCAGCCCGGTTCGCCGGGTGACGATGGTGATGCGTTGCGTGCCGGCGCCGGGCGGATGACGCCGACGCTGGCGAGGTCGTCGATGAGGGTGCGGAAGCTGTGCACCGGCAAACCCTCGGGCGTCTCTTTGGCGGGGCATTGCGCCTGGCCGCTGGCGACACCCGAACCCTTCACGACATGGAATGGGTCGTCGGTCCCGTCGCACGCGACGAGCGGTTCACCTTGAAACTGTTTGCGTGCGCCCCGCAGCGCGGCATGGCCGCCTGAAGGAGCTGTGTGGGGCGCTTCACGCCAATGACGCCGCCGGATGGCAAAGGGTTCAATGGAGAGCCTGTCGTCATGTGGACGGCGTGCGAGAGCGGCGAGACGCGGCTACCACCGTTCCTGATAATGAGAACCGTTCGCAAATCACTTGACACGCAGGAGGCCATGCGCGAACAGGGAGGCTATTGATAATCATTCGCAATACATGAAGGAGAATGGAATGTTCGTGCGCATTGTCGCGTTCACGCTTGCCGCCCTGTCCCTGCCGGCCATGGCGGACGGCGCGCTCAATCTCTATACGGCGCGCCACTACGATGCCGATGCCCGGCTCTACGAGGCCTTCCACGAGGCCACCGGCATCACCGTCAACGTCATCGAGGACAAGGCCGGAGCCCTGATGGAAAGGATGAGGATCGAAGGCGACAACAGTCCCGTCGATGTCTTCATGACCGCCGATGCCTCGAACCTCATGTCCGCCGCCCTCGACGGCCTGCTCCAGGGCGTTGCCTCGGCGGCACTGGAATCCCGCATACCCGCTTCGCTGCGCCATCCCGATGGCGCATGGTTTGCCTTCACCAGGCGCGCCCGCGTGATCATGGTGAGCAGGGATTTCGATCCCACGGGTCTCGAACGCTACGAGGATCTTGCGCATCCGCGGTTTGACGATTCCATCTGCATCCGCTCATCGGGCAACATCTACAACCAGTCTCTCGTGGCCTCGCTCATCGTCGCCAACGGCGATGACGCCACCGCCCGCTGGGTGGAGGGACTGGTGGCGAACATGGCGCGCGAACCGGAATCCAACGATACCGGCCAGATCAAGGCGGTGGCCGCCGGCGAGTGCGAGATTGCCGTTGCCAACACCTACTACCTGGCGCGCCTCGCGCGCTCGGATGATCAGGCCGATCGCGCCATCGCCGATGCCATCCGCGTCATCATGCCGAACCAGGCAGACCGCGGGGTCCACATCAACATCTCGGGCGCCGGCGTGGCCGCCCATGCCCCCAACCGCGACAACGCGATTGCGTTCCTCGAGTTCCTGGCCGGCGACATGGCCCAGCAGGTCTTTGCCGACAGCAACAACGAATGGCCTGTCGTCGACGGCATCGATCACGCTTCGGTCCTCGATGATCTCTACGGCAACTTCGTCGCCGATGACATCGATGTGGCGGTGTTCGGCGCCAACCGCGTCCGGGCACTGGGGATCATGGAAGCCAACGGCTGGAAGTAGAAACCCGGTCGTCACCGGTCACGGCCGCGACCCCGGCCGTGACCGGGCGATCCTTGCGCAGAGCACCATCACCGGAACGATTCCCACCACAACGATGGCGAGCGCTGCCGTCGAGGCCTCGGCGAGCCGCTCGTCTGCCGCCAGTCTCCACGTCCTGGTGGCCAGGGTTTCGAAGTTGAAGGGCCGCACCAGAAGGGTCGCCGGCAGTTCCTTGAGAACATCGACGAAGACCAGCAGACCGCCGGTGAAGAGGCTGCCCCGCAGCAGCGGGGCATGGACCTCGGTCAGGGTCGACAAGGGACTGCGACCCAGCGACCTCGAGGCGCCGTCCATCGCCGGGGTCACCCGTGCGAGCCCCGCATCGGTACTGTTGTAGGCGACAGCAAGAAAGCGCACCACATAGGCAAGGAGCAGGGCGGCGATCGAGCCGGTCAGCAGCAGGCCGGTCGACACGCCGAACGCCGCTTCCATGATGCTGTCGAGACGGTTGTCGAACCAGGCAAGCGGCACCAGGATTCCCACGGCGATGACCGATCCCGGGATGGCATAGCCCATGGACGCGACCCGCGCCGCGCCAATCGTCAGCGGACCGCTTGCGAGGCGTGCCGCGTACCCCAGCGTCAGGGCAGCCGAGACGGCCAGCACCGCGGCCAGTGCGGCCACCAGCACCGAGTTTCCGGCATGGGCGGCAAACGTCGCAAGGGGCATCGCATCGCCCGAGACAAGGGAGAGTTCGAGCAGCAGCAGGACCGGAATCACGAATCCCAGCAGGACCGGCAGGGCCGTGGCAAGGCATGCGGCCCGGGATCGCACGCCGCCAAGGGCGAAACGCGGCAGCGGCTGGAAGCGGCCCCGGCCTGCCGCATACCGGGCCCGGCCCCGCGAGCCCCTCTCCAGGACCATGACGGCCAGGGCGAAGAACAGAAGGATGTTGGCAAGCTGTGCCGCACCTTCAGGCGAGCCCCTGATGAACCAGGTCCGGTAGATTCCGGTGGTGAATGTCTGGACCCCGAAGAACTCGACGGTTCCAAAATCGGCGAGTGTTTCCATGAGCGCCAAGGCGAGGCCGGCGGCAATGCCGGGGCGGGCCATGGGCACGGCCACGCGAACGAATGCCGACCACGGGCCGAGTCCCAGGGAGCGGGCGACACCGAGAGCCTGCACCGACTGTGACAGGAACGCGTTGCGCGCCAGCAGATAGACATAGGGGTAGAGCACCAGCGACAGCATGGCGATGGCGCCCGCTGTCGAGCGGATTTCGGGGAACCAGTAGTCATGACGACCCCAGCCGGCCAGATCGCGCAGCAGCGTCTGCACCGGCCCGGCGAACTCCAGGAAATCGGTGTAGGCGTAGGCGATGACATAGGCCGGAGCGGCGAAGGGCGCGAGCAGCAGCCATTCCATGGAGCGCCGCCCTGGAAACTCGCACATGGTGACAAGCCACGCGGTTCCGGTGCCGATGGTCCCGGCGACCACGGCCACTCCGGCCAGCAACACCAGGGTGTTGACGACATAGACCGAGAGAATGCGATCAATGAGGCCGGCCCACACGACACCGCTGCCGGTGAAGAGATTGAACACCACGGCAAGGATGGGAAGGGAGACGATGGCGGCGATGACGAGAGCCGCCACGGGGAAGAGCGACCATCGGCCGGGCACGGAACGCATGCGCCACACCGACATGTTTCAGGTCTTCGAGGGACCGATCATGGCGCCGGGCCTTACCCAGGCATCGAAGTCCCCGGAGCTGACGAGTCCCAGCGACAGCGCCGCCTCCTTGAGGGTGGTTCCCTCGGCATGCGCCTTCTTGGCGATTGTCGCCGCATTGTCATAGCCGATATGGGGATTGAGCGCCGTCACAAGCATGAGCGAACGCTGCATCAGCTCCTTGATGCGGTTCTCATCGGCAGCGATGCCGGCAATGCAGCGATCCGTGAAACTCGCCGCCGCATCGCCGAGAAGGCGGGCGGAGCGCAGCACGTTGAAGACCATCACGGGTTTGAAGACATTGAGTTCGAAGTGTCCCTGGGCTCCGGCGATGGTGACCGCAGCGTGGTTGCCCATGACCTCGGCGCAGACCATGGTCAGCGCCTCGCACTGGGTCGGGTTGACCTTGCCCGGCATGATCGAACTGCCCGGCTCGTTGGCCGGCAGTACGATCTCCCCGATACCGCTGCGTGGTCCCGAGCCGAGCAGCCGGATATCGTTCGCGATCTTGTTGAGGCTGACGGCGACGACGTTGAATGCCCCGGACACCTCCACCAGGGCGTCATGGCTCGCCAGGGCCTCGAACTTGTTGGTGGCGGTGACGAAGGGAAGGCCGGTCATCGCGGCGACGCGCCCGGCGAAGGCGGCGTCAAATCCGTGCGGACTGTTGAGACCGGTGCCGACCGCGGTTCCCCCCATGGCCAGCTGCATGAGCCGTGGCATCGTCGCCCGGACACGCTCGATGCCGAGTTCCACCTGGCGGGCGTATCCGGAAAACTCCTGGCCCAGGGTCAGTGGCGTCGCATCCTGAAGATGCGTCCGGCCGATCTTGACGATGTCCGCGTACTCCTGCGACTTGGCGGCCAGTGCGGCGTGAAGCCGCTCGAGTGCACCGACAAGCCGCCGGTCGACCTCGATGGCGACGGCGATGTGCATGGCAGTCGGAAAGCTGTCGTTGGATGACTGGCCCATGTTGACATGGTCATTGGGATGCACCGGGCTCCTCGAGCCAAGTTCACCGCCGAGGATCTCGATGGCCCGGTTGGCGATCACTTCGTTGACGTTCATGTTGGTCTGGGTGCCCGATCCGGTCTGCCAGACCACCAGGGGAAAGTGGTCCTCGAGACGTCCTTCGATGACGTCGTCGGCGGCAGCGACGATGGCCGCAGCCAGATGCTCCGGGAGCCTGCCCGATGCGCGGTTGATGTCCGCCGCCGCCTTCTTGACGTAACCGAAGGCCTCGATCAGCTGGGAGGGCATGCGCTCCGACGGTCCCCCGATGGGGAAGTTGTCAAGCGACCTCTGGGTCTGGGCACCCCAGTATCGATCACCGGGAACGCTGATGTCCCCGAGAGAGTCGGTTTCCGTACGCAGACCGGCCATGGACTTGGGTTTCCACGTCAACTGGAGGGCATTCCTACCACACCCCATCCTGCCGGTGCGAAGGATTCCCGGGCGTGGGGGCGCCCCTACTTCTTGCGGAAGGAATCGAGGGAGACAATGGTGCCACCGTTTCCGGTGCCGTCGTTTTCCGGCGGCTCCGCCTCTTCCTCCTCGACAGGCTCTGCCTCGTGAGACGCGAAGTTCAGTCCGAAGCTGACGCTCGGATCGACGAACGATGTGACGGCAGTCCAGGGAACCCCGAGTTCGTGGGGCATGCGGTCAAATGAAAGACCGATGGAAAAACCGTCGTCGTCGACCTCAAGATCCCAGAACTGGTTCTGGATGACGATCGTGATGTCCTCGGGATGGCGGGCCTTCAGGGACCTGGCCATCCTGACGCCGGGGTGGTCGGTACGGAAGGTGATGTAGAAGTGATGGTCTCCGGGCAAACCGTCACGCGCGGCGATTTCGAGGGCGCGGGCGACGACACTGCGCAGGGCGCCGTCAACCAGAACTCCATAGTGAATCACATCATTCATCGTTCAACCGGGCCATCATGCGTCGCCATGACGGAGGGCTTCTGTTGCCCGGTGCCCTCCGAACCGCGCTTGTCGCCTAGGCAGCGACAGCGAACGCCTCATTGTCGTTGGCGTTTGTGTGATTGACCCGATAACGGCGGTATCATACCGGGCGAAAATCGAACCTTTACCACGCACGTCGATCCTGGTTCGCCCCCATAGGTTCATGGTGGAGGCGGCGGGTACTGCCCCCGCGTCCGCAACGTCTATTCCGCACGACGTTTATCGCCATAGCCCAGCGTACCGGGCACCCCTGCATATAGGCTGACCGCTGCTGTCATGCAACCCGTTTTTCGGGCAACGCGACGGTGACCATGCGGCCCCGGCGCCCCGTCGACGCAGCACATCGTCGGGGAACCGGTCTCCCTGAACGGGAGCTCCTGGCGTCACCCGGCGCATGGTTGGCGCCGGCGTGGTTGGCGCCGGCGTGGTTGGCGGTGGAGTTCGCCGGCGACCTCGTGTATGCCCCTGCCATGGGCATCACACGGCAACAGGCAGGGGAAATCAGCGAACAGCGGCTGCGTTCCGCGACGACGCGGCGGGTGGTGGCGCCGGGGCTGGAAGCTCGGCTGTACGAGCCGATCGAGGTGCTCGATCACGGGTTCGTGCGCGTCATCGACTACATGGGAGATGACGGCGCCATCGTCCAGGCGGCACGGGTGTCCTACGGGACGGGCACGCGGTCGGTGCGCGGCGATGCGGCACTCATTGCCTACCTCATGCGCCACCGGCACACCACACCCTTCGAGATGTGCGAGATCAAGTACCACGTGAAGTTGCCGGTGTTCGTGGCCCGCCAGTGGATTCGCCATCGCACGGCCAGCGTCAACGAGGTCTCGGCGCGGTACTCGATTCTCGACCGCGAGTTCCACATTCCCGCACCCGGCAGCCTGGCGCGCCAGTCGACGCACAACCGCCAGGGACGCAGCGACATCCTCGAGGGTGACGAGGCCCTGAGGGTGCTGGAGATTCTCAAGGACGATGCCGGCAGGGCCTATGGCCACTACGAGGAGTTGCTCGACGGGGAGGGCCCCGGCCTGGCTCGCGAACTGGCGCGCATCAACCTGCCGCTCGGCATCTACACCCAGTGGTACTGGAAGACCGATCTTCACAACCTGCTTCACTTTCTGGCCCTGCGCGCGGACCCGCATGCACAGCACGAGATCCGGGTCTATGCCGAGGCCATGCTGGAGACGGTGAAGGCCTGGGTGCCGCTGGCCTACGAGGCCTTTGTCGACTGCCGGCTTGACGGAGCGGAGCTGACGGCAGGGCAACTGGCGGTCGTGCGCCGCATGCTCGCAGGCGAGACGGTGACCGCGGAAACAAGCGGGCTGTCGCGGCGCATGTGGGACGAACTGCAGGCAGTGCTGCAGTGACTGCACCCCGGGCCTGTTCGATGCGATGCGTGATCCATGGGAGGCCGTCGAGGCGATGGTCGTCCGCGTGACTGCACCCCGGGCTTATTCGATGACGATGCGCGGGCCTTGCGGGCGGGTATCCGGCAGGCTCTCGAGGACCGCTGCGGCCACCGCCTTGTAGGCCTCGGCGATGGCGCCGGCGGGTTCGGCGGCGACGATGGGAAGGCCGCTGTCCGATGTTTCGCGAATCCTGATGTCGAGAGGAATCTCGCCCAGGAAGGGAACCTCGAGCCTGTCGGCCTCCTGGCGTGCGCCGCCATGGGCGAAGACCTCGGTGCGGTGGCCGCAGGCGGGGCAGGAGAAATAGCTCATGTTCTCGACGATGCCGAGGATGGGAACATCCACCTTGCGGAACATGTTGAGTCCCTTGCGGGCGTCGATGAGCGAGAGGTCCTGCGGTGTGGAAACGATCACGGCGCCGGCGAGCGGCGTTCTCTGGGTGAGCGACAGCTGGATGTCTCCGGTTCCCGGCGGCAGATCGACGATCATGATGTCGGCCTCGCCCCACGCCACCTGGCGCAACATCTGTTCGAGGGCGCTCTGCACCATCGGGCCGCGCCACACCATGGGCTGGTCCTCGCCGATCAGAAGGCCGATCGACATGGTCGCGATGCCGTGGGCCATCTTGGGATAGAGCAGCGTCCCGTCGGTCTCGGGCTTGCCCGTCAGTCCGAAGAGCCGTGGCGCCGAAGGCCCGTAGATGTCCGCATCGAGAAAAACGACCTTGCGGCCCCTGGCCGCCAGGGCCAGCGCCAGGTTGGCCGCGGTGGTCGACTTGCCGACACCGCCCTTGCCGCTGGCCACCGCGACGACGGCCTTGACGCCATCGATGCCTCCGGCGGGTTGTGCCGGGGTCCCCTGATCGCGGTGGGCCGTCATCACGACGCTTGACGAGAGCACGCCCGGCAGGGCGCGAATGGCGTCTTCGGCCGCCTTGCGCACGGGCTCGTAACTGTGGCCGCGGTCCGCCGGCACTTCCATGACGAAACCGACGTTGCCGTCCTTGACGACGAGGCCGGAGACAAGTCCCTGGTCGCTGATCGGGCGGCCACTTGCGGGATCGATGACCCCGCGAAGGGCTGTTTCAACTGCCTCTTGCGTGACTCGTGCCATCGCTCGTCATCCTTTCGGCGTTGCAGGCAACACGCAGGTGACATATAACGCGGGACCCCTTGGCAACAACCCATAAAGTGCGGAACCCGGCGCACCTGGATCCGCCGGGAAAGGCAGCGAACAGATGTCCTGGAATGATGGTGGTGGAGGTGGATGGGGCGGCTCCGGCGGCGGTCCCTGGGGACGGCGTCCCTCGGGCGGCGGCGGCCGCGAATTCGAGGAGCTCGTCCGCAACATACAGAAGAAGGGGCGGCGATTCCTGCCCGGCGGGTTTGGCGGAATCAGGGGTATCCTGGTCATCCTCGTCGTGCTTGTCGCCGTGTGGCTGGCGAGTGGAATCTACCGGGTCGACACCAACGAGCAGGGTGTCGAGGTTGTCTTCGGGCGCTGGGTCAACACGACGACACCCGGTCTCGACTACAACTGGCCGGCGCCTGTCGGACAGGTCTTCACACCGACGGTGACGGAGATCCAGCAGTTCACCATCGGCACCACGCCCAACCAGAGTCTGATGTTGACGGGCGACGAGAACATCATCGACGTCCAGTTCGTCGTGAAGTGGAAGATCGACGACGCCGGAAAGTTCCTGTTCAACATCTCCGATCCGGAAGGAACGACACGCAACGTCGCCGAGAGCGCGATGCGCCAGGCCATCGGCCGCACCCCGTTGGCGACGGCCCTTGCCGAAGGCCGGGCGGAGGTCGAACAGAAGACGCTGGAACTCATGCAGGCGATGCTCGATGAGTACGGTGCCGGAGTCGAGGTCCGCCAGGTCGAGCTGCAGAGCGTCGATCCGCCGGCGGCGGTGATCGATGCCTTCCGCGATGTTCAGGCGGCACGGGCGGACCAGGAGCGTTCGATCAACGAGGCCCAGGCCTACCAGAACCAGATCGTGCCGGTCGCCCGCGGTGATGCCGAGCGCATGATCCAGGAGGCGGAGGCCTACAAGGAACAGGTCATCAACACGGCCCAGGGCGATGCCGCCCGTTTCACCTCGGTCTACAACGAATACGTCCTGGCCGAGGACGTCACGGAACGGCGCATCTATCTCGAGACCATGGAAACGGTGCTGCGGGACATGGAAAAGATCGTCATCGACTCCGGGGCCATGGATAGCCAGGGCGTCGTACCCTATCTGCCGCTCGACCGGCTGCGGCGCAGCAGCGATCAGGAGGGCTGAGTCGTGAACATCAGGATCATTCTCTCGGTCATCGGCTTCGCCGCTCTCCTCATTGTCGGTTCCATGTCGGTGTTCACCGTCGCCGAGTACGAGCAGGGGATCGTTGTCCAGTTCGGTGACCCCAAGCGTGTGGCGACCGAGCCGGGTCTCGATTTCAAGCTTCCCTGGCAGGACGTCATCTACTACGAGAAGCGCATCATCCAGGTCGACGGCGAACCCGAACAGGTGACCGCATCGGACCAGAAGCGCCTGGTTGTCGATGCCTTTGCCCTTTACCGGATCACGGATCCCCTCAAGTTCAAGAACGCAGCGATCACCATCGACCGTTTCGAGGGGTTCATGCTGAGAACGCTGACCGGCACGCTGCGCCAGCACATCGGTCGGGTGCCGCTGGTCGATGTCGTTTCGGGAGAGCGCGAGGCATTGATGAGCGCGATTCAGGACTCCCTGGTCAGGGCGACCGGGCAGTATGGCATCCAGGTGACGGACGTGCGCATCAAGCGCACCGATCTGCCCCAGGAGAACAGTCAGGCCATCTACCGGCGCATGCAGACCGAACGCGAGCGCGAGGCGAGCGAGATCCGGGCCGAGGGTGAGGAACAGGCCTTGCGCATCCGCGCCGAGGCGGACCGGACCCGTACCGTGCTGCTGTCGGAAGCAAGGCGCGATTCCGAAATCCTGCGTGGTGAAGGGGACGGAGAGGTGGTGCGCATCTTTGCCGAGGCCTTTGGCCGGGATGTCGACTTCTTCACCTTCTATCGCACCATGCAGGCATACCGCGAGGCGCTCAACGCCACGGACACCACGCTGGTACTGACGCCGGACGGCGATTTCCTGCGCTTCCTGACGCGTTTCGATGGTCTGCAGATGAGCCCCGGTTCTGACACATTCGCCGAGTAAGTGGTGGCCTACAGCCTGACCGGGAGCCGATGACAGACCTGGCCGTGGCGCTTGCCATTGCCGTGTTTCTCGAAGGCGCCGCCTGGGCCTTGTTCCCGGGCGCCATGAAGAGGGCCATGGCGCATGTTCTGGCCCAGCCGCTCTCCACCGTGCGAACGGTCGGTCTGCTGGTAGCCCTGGCCGGCGTGACAGTCGTATGGTTGTTGCGTGGCTGAATGACAAGTCGATACAGAGGTCGTGACATGACGATGAACCGGACCGGTTTCTTCCCTGTTCTTGTTCTGGCGCTCCTTCTTGCCGGGTTTTCCGGCAACCCGAGCCACGCGCACCGTCATGGCGACGGTCATGCCGACCTGGCGGAGCGCCTGCTTCCCTCGGTGGTGTCAATCTTCACCGAAACCGAAGTTGCCGGAAGCAACCGTTCAGGGACCAACCCCTATTCGGGGACGCCATTCGAGGAATTCTTCGAGCGCTTCTTCAACCGGCAGAACCCTGACCGGCAGGACAGTGAACCGCGCTCGGCCCCGTGGGCGCTGGGATCGGGATTCATTATCCACGAAGACGGTGACATCGTGACCAACGCTCATGTCATCGACAAGGCTTCGAAGATCCTGGTGCGCCTCGATGACGGGACCGAGTACGAGGCCACGGTGGTGGCGACGGATTCCAAGACCGATATTGCCCTGCTCAAGGTCGAGGCAGACGGTGCGTTGCCGGCAGTGGGGTTCGGCGATTCCGACATCGTGCGCATCGGCGATGTCGCCCTTGCCATCGGCAATCCCTTCGGTTTCGGCAACTCCGTGACAGCCGGCATCATCTCGGCGCGCCAGCGGGACATCAACGCCGGCCCCTATGATCAGTTCCTGCAGACGGACGCACCCATCAACCGCGGCAATTCGGGTGGGCCGCTCTTCAACATCGACGGCGAGGTGATCGGTGTGAACACGCTGATCTATTCGCCGTCGGGCGGTTCGGTGGGCATTGGCTTTGCCGTTCCCTCCAATGTGGTGGCGCACGTCGTCCACCAGCTCAAGGAGTATGGCCGGACTCGCCGCGGCTGGCTCGGCGTGCGTATCCAGCCGGTCACGCCCGAGATCGCCGAGGGTCTCGGTCTCCCGGAAGCGAGCGGCGCTCTCGTGGCGAGTGTCACGCCTGACAGCCCCGCAGAAGCTGCCGGCTTCCAGATCGGCGACACCATTGTGCGCTTCAACGGCATCGTGATCGACGACATGCGCGAGTTGCCGCGCGCCGTGGTGCGCACCGACGTGGGTCTCGGGGTCGAGGTCATCGTCATACGCGATGGCGAAGAACGGACCATCGACGTGGTCCTCGGGGAGCTCGAGGCCTACGAAGCCACTCTCGCCGGAGCTGCGGACCCGTCGGCTGACAGCGCCGAAGGCGTCGGGGATGTCGAGCGGGACGTTGTTCTCGGGATGGAGATTCGCCCGCTCAATGCCGAACTTGCCGGCGAACTGGGGCTTGCCGGCGATGCCGCGGGCCTCGTTGTCACCCGCGTCGAACCAGGTGGTGCGGCGGAGCGTGGGGGTATCGAGGCCGGTGACATCCTGCTCCATGTCGGGCGCGAGGCCGTGGAGTCCGTCCAGCAGGTGAGGGATCTCCTCGAAGAGGCAAGGGCCAGAAATGCCCAGTCCGTGGTGATTCTCATCGAACGCGAGGGTGACCCGAGATACATGGCCCTGGAGATTGGTGACTGAGCAGCCTTGCGGACCGGTCGTGCGGGACAGGGAGTGGCTACCGGTCCGGCCATCCTCATTGGCGGGCCAACGGCGTCGGGCAAGTCCGACCTTGCCATGCGTCTTGCCGACGAGGTCGGCGGCGTCATCGTCAACGCCGACAGCATGCAGGTCTATGCCGGCCTTTCGATCCTGACAGCCCGGCCGACTCCCGAGGACGAGGGACGCTGCGAACACCGCCTTTTCGGCTTTCTCGATCCTGCCACGCCCTGTTCTGCTGGCTTGTGGCACCGCCGCGCGCGCCGTCTCTGCCAGGAGATTTCCGAGTCTGGCCGGGTGCCGGTCGTGGTCGGCGGCACCGGTCTCTATCTCAGGACATTCCGCGAGGGTCTGGCGCCGATTCCCGACATTCCCGGGGATGTCCGCGACGGGGTCCGCAAGCGCCTGGCGATACAGGGACCGGCGGCGCTTCACGCCGGCCTCGGCCGGATTGACCCCGCCCTGGCGGCAGTTCTGTCGCCTGCGGACAGCCAGCGCATCGCCCGGGCGCACGAGGTCCACGAGGCGACGGGAACGCCGCTGTCGGCATGGATGACGCGATCCCGCGAGGGAGGATGGGAGGGAAAACTGTGGCAGATCAGTCTGCTGCCGGACCGGCCGCTCCTCTTCGAGCGCACGGCTGCCCGCTTTGGCCGCATGATGGCGGCAGGAGCACTCGGGGAGGCCGCGGCCTTCGCGAGGCGCTGCCTCGATCCGTCCCTGCCGGCCACGCGGTGCGTCGGACTTGCCAGCCTGACAGACTACCTTGCCGGGCGTCTCACGCTTGAAGAGGCATGTGACGAGGCGAAGCGAGCAACACGACGCTACGCCCGCAGGCAGTACACGTGGTTCCGTCATCAATCCGGGGACGCATCGCTCGTGCATGGCTTCGGCGACGACGAAAGCGCTGGCGCCATCGCCGTCAGGGCCCGGTGTTTCCTCGAGCTGTCGCCGTGATCGCAGTGCCGGAACGCACAACAGACCGATCACGTTCGGGGAACGCAGCCGGTCGCGGCGTGGCGTCAGTGAACCCCGAACCCTGGCTTCGGCGGAGTCTGTGCCGTCCTTCTCCCTGGCGGTGCACAAACGGCGACGTCACCCCTGGACCGGTTGGCGACCACACAAGCGTGGCCGGGCGCGGTTTTCCGTTGACCGCGGATGGTCGTGCGCATAGGTTCCGGCACTTGCGCCGCGGCGCCTGACGCGCGCGGGGCCTTCCGTCAAGAGATGTGACAGCGCCGTTGGCGCCTGCTGCGGAGAGATATGCTCGTGACCGACAAGCAGATGACAGGTTCAGGGATTCTCGTCAAGGTTCTCCAGGACCTCGGCGTGGACGTCATCTTCGGTTATCCAGGTGGCGCCGTGCTGCCGATCTATGACGCCCTGTCCCGGCAGAACAGCCTCCGGCACATCCTGGTGCGTCAGGAGGGTGCGGCGGTGCATGCCGCCGAAGGATATGCCCGCTCGACCGGACGGGTCGGCGTGGTCCTTGTCACGTCCGGCCCGGGAGCGACCAACTGCGTGACGGGCCTTGCCGATGCCTTGATGGATTCGGTGCCCGTGGTCTGTCTGACGGGCCAGGTGGCGACGCACCTCATCGGCAACGATGCCTTCCAGGAGGCCGACACGGTTGGCATCACGCGGCCCTGCACCAAGCACAACTACCTCGTCAAGGATGTCGGTGAACTCGCGCGCGTCATCAGGGAGGCATTCCTGGTTGCCTCCAGCGGGCGGCCCGGCCCGGTTGTCGTGGACCTGCCCAAGGACGTGATGACCGCCTCCAGCGCCTATGCCCGGCCATCGGCGCCGATGCAGCATCCAAGCTACAGTCCCCGCCTCAAGGGAGACCACGAGCGGATTTCCGAGGCTGTTGATCTGCTGGCCGGCGCCAGGCGTCCCCTGATCTACGCCGGCGGCGGCGTTGTCAATTCGGGCCCTGCCGCTTCGCAGCTGTTGACCAATCTCGTCAACATGACAGACATTCCCACCACGCTCACTCTCCTGGGGCTCGGCGCCCTGCCGGCATCCAACCGCAACTTCATCGGCATGGTCGGCATGCACGGGTCGCTGGAAGCCAACATGTGCATGCACGACTGCGATGTCATGCTGTGCGTCGGCGCACGGTTCGATGATCGCGTGACGGGCCGTACCGATGCGTTCTCTCCCGAATCGCGCAAGGTCCATATCGACATCGATGCGTCGTCGATCAACAAGAACATCCATGTCGATGTGCCCATCATCGGTGACTGCGGCTACGTGCTCGAACACTTCATCAAGCTGTGGAAGTCGCGTCAGGCGCGCTGCGACGGCCACGCTCTTGACCGGTGGTGGACGCAGATCGACGCGTGGCGCCAGCGCAAGTCGTTCAGCTACAAGCGCTCCGATACCCTGATCAAGCCGCAGCATGCTCTCGAGGTTCTCAACCGGCGCATCGCCGGCAGGGATGATGTCTACATCACCACCGAGGTCGGACAGCACCAGATGTGGGCGGCACAATTCCTGCACTTCGAGAAACCGAACCACTGGATGACATCCGGTGGGCTCGGCACCATGGGCTACGGACTGCCGGCGGCGCTGGGCGTCCAGGTTGCCCACCCTGACGCCCTCGTCATCGATGTGGCGGGTGAGGCATCGGTTCTCATGAACATGCAGGAGATGTCGACGCTGGCGCAGTACCGCTTGCCGGTCAAGGCGTTCATCCTCAACAACAGATGGATGGGAATGGTGCGCCAGTGGCAGGAGTTCTTCTTCGGCGGACGCTACTCCGAGAGCTATATGGAGTCCCTGCCGGACTTCGTGAAACTCGCCGAGGCTTATGGCGCTGTCGGGCTGCGGGCCAGCACGCCGGACGAACTTGAAGGCGTGATCGACGAGATGATCGCCACACCCTGCGCGGTGATTGCCGATATCGTTGTTGATCCGGACGAAAACGTCTACCCGATGATTCCTGCCGGAGCCGCTCACAATCAGGTGACCATGAGTCCCGATGAGGAAGTGGTGCTCGATCAGGCTCACAGGGAAGAGGGCATGGTCCTGGTCTAGAGTCCCTGAACGGCCCCATTGTCTCCGGTTGAGCCAGGTTTTCACCAGGGACAGGAGAACAACGCATGGAGTCCATCCGGCCTCAACGAACTGCTCGCTAGGATTCGAACAACATGCCTGTTGCCGAGAAGATGAGCGTTTCCTCAAGGAAAGCGACGATTGCCGTGCTGGTCGACAATGAACCGGGCGTTCTGGCGCGCGTCGTCGGGCTCTTTTCCGGGCGCGGCTACAATATCGACTCGCTGACCGTCAACGAGGTCGACTCATCGGCCGGACTGTCGCGAATCACCATCGTCACCAGCGGAACCGAAATGGTGATCGCCCAGATCATGGCGCAGCTGCAGCGCATCGTGCCGGTGCACAGGGTCTGTGATCTC
The DNA here is from genome assembly GCA_965200495.1 of Alphaproteobacteria bacterium. Taxonomy (GTDB): domain Bacteria; phylum Pseudomonadota; class Alphaproteobacteria; order SP197; family SP197; genus SP197. The sequence continues at coordinate 607,017 of CBDAUG010000002.1, read as the reverse complement.
GTGATGCAGGGCCTGCACGTCGAACGCGAACTGGCTCTCGTGAAGGTGGCGAGCAGTGGCGACAAGCGCGTCGAAGCCCTGCGCATCGCCGACATCTTCCGCGCCAGGGTTGTCGACAGCACCATCGGATCGTTCGTCTTCGAGATCACCGGATCGATCGACAAGATCTCGGCCTTTGTCGATCTCATGCGTCCGCTTGGGCTGGTCGACGTCTCCCGCACCGGAATCGCCGCCATTTCCCGCGGTCCCGATCCAATCTGATTTCACCACCTGCCCGGAGTATTGCCATGCGCGTCTACTATGACCACGACGCTGATCTCAACCTCATCAAGGCCAGCAAGGTCGCGATCGTCGGCTATGGAAGCCAGGGGCACGCCCATGCGCTGAACCTGAGGGACAGTGGTGTCAGGGACCTGACGGTCGGATTGAGACCGGGTTCGCCAAGCGCGGCCAAGGCCGAGGCCGAGGGACTCCGGGTCATGAGTGTCGGCGAGGCAGCCGGGTGGGCCGACTTTGTCATGGTTGTCACCCCCGACGAGGGGCAGAGACGTCTCTACGGCGAGGATCTCGCTCCCAACCTTCGCGAGGGCGCAACCCTGGCCTTTGCCCATGGACTCAACATTCACTTCAATCTCATCGAGCCCCGTGCCGACCTCAACGTGATCATGGTGGCGCCCAAGGGTCCCGGGCACACGGTGCGTGGCGAGTTTGCAAGGGGAGCGGGGGTCCCCTGCCTGCTGGCGGTGGCCCAGGATCCCGGCAGCCTTTCCCACGAGACCGGCCTGAGCTATGCCTGCGCCATTGGCGGTGGACGGGCAGGCGTCATCGAGACCACGTTCCGCGAGGAATGCGAGACCGATCTCTTCGGCGAGCAGGTGGTGCTGTGCGGTGGCCTGACGGCGCTGATCATGGCCGCCTACGAAACTCTGATCGATGCCGGCTACGCCCCCGAAATGGCCTATTTCGAGACTCTCCACGAGGTGAAACTCATCGTCGACCTGATCTATGAAGGTGGTATCGCGAACATGCGTTACTCGGTGTCCAACACGGCAGAGTACGGCGACTACACCCGCGGGCCCCGCGTCATCGATGACGGGACGAAGCGGAGGATGAGAACAATTCTGGACGAGATCCAGTCGGGGCGCTTTGCCAGGGACTGGATGCTGGAGAACGAGGTCTCGCAGACGAGCTTCAAGGCGATGCGCCGCCGCGCCGCCGAACATCCCATCGAGGAAGTCGGCGAGAAGCTGCGCGCCATGATGCCGTGGATCTCCGAGGATCGCCTGGTCGACAAGTCGCGAAACTGATGCTCTTTCATCCGATTGCGCTCGAATATTCGCGGCAATTGCGATACCGTGAACAATCTGGATACCATACCGGGATTTCGCAGGGATCTGTGCCTCGCTGACATCTGGAAAACGTCATGCAAGGGCATGTGATTACGGGAGTTTGCAGACCGCGATGATCAGTCGACTGTTGTCTTCCGGAATGGCGATCGATCTTGGCACGGCCAATACCCTGGTCTATGTCAAGGGCGAGGGTGTTGCGCTCAACGAACCCTCCGTGGTCGCGATCAACAAGAACCATTCCAAGGTGCGTGTGCTCGCTGTCGGTGCGGAGGCCAAGAAAATGGTCGGCCGCACTCCGGCGCACATCGAAGCCATTCATCCCCTGCGCGACGGCGTGATTGCGGATTTCGAGATCGCCGAGGAGATGATCAAGTACTTCATCCGCAGGGTGAACCGGCGTATCTTCTTTTCGAGGCCCGAAGTGATCATCTGCGTACCATCGGGATCGACGCCGGTCGAGAGGCGCGCCATCGAGGAGGCCGGCCTGCGTGCCGGTGCCCGCAAGGTCGGTCTGATCGAGGAACCGATGGCGGCGGCGATCGGCGCCGGCCTTCCGGTCACGGAACCAAGCGGATCCCTGGTGGTCGATGTTGGTGGCGGCACGACCGAGGTCGGTGTCCTGTCGCTTGGCGGTATCGTCTATTCCAGATCCCTGAGGGTCGGTGGGCACCATATGGACGAGGCAACCATCCGCCACATCCGCAACACGTTCAATCTTCTGATTGGCGAGTCGAGCGCCGAGACTCTCAAGCAGACCGTTGGGTCTGCCTCTCTGCCGGAGGATGGAGACGGGCCGACGATTGCCATCAAGGGACGCGATCTCCTCAACGGTGTGCCCAAGGAAATCGTCATCAGCCAGCGCCAGGTCGCTGAAGGACTCATCGAGCCCGTCGGCCAGATCGTCGAGATGGTGAAGACGACACTGGAACAGACGGCGCCCGAACTCGCTGCGGATATCGTTGACACCGGAATATTCCTGACGGGCGGCGGCGCCATGCTTCACAGGCTCGACGAGGTGCTGCGCAAGGCGACCGGGCTTCCGGTGACCATCGCCGACGATCCGCTGACCTGTGTCGTTCAGGGGACCGGCAGGGTGCTGGAAGAACCCAGAACACTCAAGCAGGTCCTCGACGCCAATTCGGGATAACCGATGTTCCGCCGTGAGGGGTGTGACTGACGCATGCTGAAGCTTGTTCTGCTCACTCGCCAGACCACCCATCGCTTCGCACTGCCTTTTTTTGTCGTCGCCGGCCTCGCCTTCATTCTCATGAGCCGTACGGACAATCCCTGGGTCATGGACGCCCGCACGCGCAGCCTTGATGTGCTGGCCCCCGTCATCGACGTGGCCTCCCGCCCAGTGTCGGCGGTCAACGCGGCGGTGGAGTCCGTCAACAGCTGGCTTGCTGTTGCGGCCGAAAACGAGACACTGCGCCGCGAAAATGCACGTCTGATGCACTGGCAGGCGGCAGCGCGCCAGTTGCTGGCCGAGAATCACGAGTTCCGCGAACTCCTCTCCAGTGTTGCCGAGCCTCGCACGGCCTTTGTCACAGCCCGCATCATCGCCCATTCCAGCGGAACGTTTGTCAGGACGGCGGTCCTCAATGCCGGAAGGCGTGACGGTGTCAGGATGGGCCAGGCAGTGGTCGCGACCCATGGGCTCGTGGGCAGGATCACCGAGACGGCGCGGCACAGCAGCAGGGTTCTGCTGCTGACCGATCTCAACAGCCGTATTCCCGTTGTCTTCGAATCGAATCGCAAACCCGCCATCGTCAGTGGTGACAATTCGCGGGTCCTGTCGCTGTTGTTCACCGAGTTGGCAGGCGCCATCGATCACGGCGAACGACTCGTGACCTCGGGCGAGGGCGGGATGCTGCCCCCCGGGATCCCTGTGGGAATCGTGACCGGCTCTGAGGGTGGTCTTCCCCGGGTGACACCCTTCGTTGATCCTGCCCGCATCGAACACGTACGCGTGCTCGATTACATGCTGCCTGGCGTCATGCAGACAACGCGCGAGGCCGGAATGCTGGAACCGCTGTGGTAATCGAGGACTGGGGCGCAGGCCTCAAGCGCCGGGCGGCGTCACTCCTGCCCCTGTTGTCGGGCCTTGCTCTTGTGCTGGTGACCGCGACGCCGCTCTATCTCGGCCATGTCGGCGATGTCGCCCCGCGCTTGGGCGTGACGGCCGTCATCTTCTGGACTGTCTACCGTCCCGATCTCTTCGGCTACGCCTCGGCCTTCTTTCTTGGAACTGTTGCGGATCTCATGACCGGGCTGCCGCTGGGCATCACGGCGCTTGTCCTTGTCATGGTCCGTTACGGTGTTTTCACGCGCCGTCGTTACTTCCTGCGCAAGGCCTTCCACATCGTCTGGGCCGAGTATGCGCTTGTGGTCATTGCTGCAGCGGTTGTCGACTGGTTGCTGGCGGCTCTCTACCTGTGGTCCTATCCCGGACTTCTGGTCCATGTGTTCCAGGTCCTGTTGACCGTGGCCCTGTTCCCTGCAGTCTACTGCATTCTCGCGCGGTGTCAGGATCTGGTCTCCCTTGCCGCGCGGGAGGCCGCCGGCTCGGGCTGACATGCGGGAGGACTTCGAGCAGCGAACTCTGGTGAACCGGCGCTCGCTCGTCCTCTTCGGTGTGAAGGGTCTTCTTGTGGCTGCGGTAGCCGGACGGCTTTACGAGTTCCAGGTTGTCGATGCGGCGCGCTACCAGCGTCTTTCCAATGACAACCGCATCAGCATCCGCCTGCTGCCGCCCCGCCGCGGACTGATTGTCGACCGGTTTGGCAAGGTCCTGGCTGTCAACCGGCCTACCTATCAGCTGATCATGACGCCTGAGCAGACCGGCGACGTGGAGACCACTCTTGATCGTATTGCCTCTCTCATCGATCTTGACGACGGTGCCATCGCAAAGGTGTTGCGCAAGACCGAAATCCAGGAGGGATTCATCCCCGTCACCGTGCGTCAGAACCTGCTTTGGCAGGAGGTTGCGCGCATCGAGGTGAACCTGCCGGTGTTGCCGGGCATCGTTATCGAGACGGTGCCGCATCGCCACTATCCCTTTGCCGGTCTCGTGGCCCATGTTTCAGGTTATGTCGGCGAAGTGTCGCAATCCGAACTCGAGGGTGACAAGGTCTTGAGATTTCCCGGTTTCCGTACGGGCAAGACGGGAATAGAGAAGGTCTACGAGCATCAGTTGCGGGGAACGCCGGGTACGCGCCAGGTCGAGGTCAATGCAGTAGGACGCGTCATCCGGGAGATCGAGCGCCGCGAGGACGATCCGGGTTCGGATATTCGCCTCACGATCGACATGGCGCTTCAGGAGTTCGCCGTGCGCAGAATGGCGACGCAGACGGGCTCCGTCGTTGTTCTTGATGCGCGCAATGGCGATGTGCTTACCCTGGCATCAGTCCCGAGTTTCGATCCCAATGTGTTCAACTTCGGACTGACCGGGGATGCCTGGCAGGCCCTGCTCAACGATCCCCGTTCGCCCCTGCTCAACAAGCCTGTCGCCGGTCAGTACCCCCCGGCTTCGACGTTCAAGATGATCGTGGCGCTCGCGGCGCTGGAAGCCGGAGTCGTGACCACCGGGACAAGAATTCACTGTCCGGGCAGCTTCACCCTGGGTGACCGGACCTTCCGGTGCTGGCGCCATTGGGGCCATGGTGACGTCAATCTGGTCGATGCCCTGAAGGCGTCGTGCGATGTTTACTTCTACGCGGTTGCCCATCTCGTCGGTGTGGACCGGATCGCCGCCATGGCCAGGCGATTCGGCCTTGGCGAAACGACGGGAATCGAGCTCACCGGGGAACGGGCCGGGCTCGTCCCCACAGCAAACTGGAAACAGGCCGTCTATGGCGAGCCGTGGTATGGCGGCGACACGGTCAATGTCGGAATCGGGCAGGGCGATGTCCTCACCACACCGCTGCAGCTCGCGGTCATGACGGCACGTCTCGCCAACGGGCAGTTTCGGGTGACGCCACGCCTCGTGCGTCACTCCGCCGGGGCCGAGGTGCCCGGTTTCGACTCCCTTGATGTCGACGCCGCTTACCTGCGGGCTGTGCGACAGGGCATGGTCGAAGTGGTCAACAACGCCGAAGGGGGAACAGCCTACGGTGCGAGGATCGAGGACATGGGCATGGAGATGGCGGGCAAGACCGGCACCTCCCAGGTGCGGCGTCTCAGGAAGGAAGAACGGGAAGGGCGGTTGAATACGGAGGACATACCCTGGACTGAACGGGACCATGGTCTCTTCGTCGGCTATGCCCCGCTTGACGAACCCCGTTACGTTGCAGCCGTTATCGTCGATCACGGGGGAGCGGGTTCCGGCTCTGCGGCGCCGGTGGTGCGTGACGTGTTGCGCGAGGCGCAGAGGCGGCAGTCGATACGCTGGAACACCGATGACGCGGCATCTGGTACCACCTGATGGTGGTGCGCACACCCAATCCCCTTGCCACCGGCACGCGCCTGATTGGCAGCAAGCTTGTCAACATGGCCTGGGGTCTGCTCTTGCTGCTGGTTCTGGTTGCCGGCTTCGGATTTCTGATGCTCTACTCGGCAGGGGGTGACTGGAGACCGTGGGCGCTCCCCCAGATCATGCGTTTCGGCGCCGGCGTGAGCTTCTTCCTTGTCATCGCCATGATCAACATCCGTCATGTGCACCGCTGGGCCTACGTCATCTACGCCCTGGCGCTGGCCCTGCTTCTCATCATGGAGATACCGGGCGTGAGGGGTGTCGGCGTACATCGCTGGATCCATGTCACGCTCGCTGGCATGACGGTCCAGTTCCAGCCATCGGAACTCATGAAGTTTGCCGTGATTCTGGCACTCGCCCGCTACTATCACAGTCTGGCGCTCAACGTTGCCCGGCGTTGGACCAGCCTTCCGGTTCCACTTCTCCTCATCCTCTTGCCCGCCGCCCTGGTGGTCCGCCAGCCGGATCTCGGTACCGGTCTTCTGATGGTCGCCGGCGGCATCCTGCTGATGTTCCTCGCCGGCGTTCGCAAGCGATGGTTCGTTGCCGGATTTTCGGCTGTGCTGGGTATGGCGCCGTTGGTCTGGTACGTGCTCCTGCCCTATCAGAGGGACCGTGTTCTGACGTTTCTCAATCCGAATCTCGACCCCCTGGGCGCGGGCTACCACATCCAGCAGTCGAAGATCGCTCTCGGTTCGGGCGGGGTATGGGGCAAGGGACTGTTCAACGGTACCCAGAGCCAGCTGAATTTTTTGCCCGAAAAGCACACCGATTTCATCTTTACCATGCTCGCCGAGGAATTGGGGCTCATCGGCGCTCTTGGTCTCATCTTTCTCTACTGCCTGATCTTGCTCTACGGCGTCAGTGTCGCATCCAGAAGTGGCAGCCAGTTCGGCAGACTGCTGGCGCTCGGCATCGTGTCGACCTTCTTTCTCTACGTCTTCTCCAACATCGCCATGGTCACCGGGCTGATTCCCGTTGTCGGCCTGCCACTGCCCCTGATGTCGTTTGGCGGCACGGCAATGATGACCCTGATGATGGCCTTCGGACTTCTCGCCAGCGTCCACGTGCATCGCGACACGGAAGTCCCGCGCCACACGACAGGTCTGATCTGAGTACTGTCGTCTGCAGGCGGCTTTGTAAAAGCGCCGCCCATCGCCAGAATCCCGCGGTTCTCAAACGCCGACAACGCCTCGAATTCCTGTTTTCCGAATCGATGGCGGCCAGCAATGTCGACGCCTGTTCAGTCACCGTTGAACGGCATGATGGCCTGCGGTACGTTCGACGCCGGTTCCCCCGTCATGCGAGAGAAGGGACGACGGATGACCGCTGCCTTCGACACGCTGGGTGCTGCACGCGATCTTGAAACGGCGGGCATGGACCGCGCCCATGCCGAAGCCGTTGCCAGCGCTATCCGGGCAGGGCAGAGCGACCTTGCCACGAGGGCGGACCTGACTGTCGTGCGGGCCGACATTGCCGGCGTCAAGTCGGACATCGCGACGCTGCGATGGATCATCGGCGTTCACATGGCCATCAGTCTGGCGACGCTCGCGGCCGTGCTGGCCATGGCGTTTCGCGGATAACCTTCCCTTCGAGGATGCTGGTGCCTGAATTGAGGTTGCCGATCTTGAGAGACGCTCACGTGGCGTCGGCATCCGCGTCCCGGTGATCACGCGCCACGGCGGTGGAGAAACACGATCAGTGCCGTGGCAGGGTGACACCCTCATTCAGGAGCCGTGGGCGCATGACGCGATTGATTCCGGACAGCACCCTGGCGCGCTACGCGGCGCGGCATGCGCTGGCACGAAGGCCTCGCGTCTGGACGACGCACGCGCCGGCGCCGCTGTTGGTCCGGTGCGTCGTTCTGTTCCTGGCGGCAGCGGCCGCCTGGTGCCGCTGGACTTCGACGAGGGTCTCTACCGGCGCCTGCTGGCGCTCATGCCCCGATACCGGCAGGACACGGGTTGAATGCGGGCTCCTGACCGGCAGCGATCACGGGCGGGACTCGATCCCCGCGAGGAGGTGCCGGGAGTGGTTGACGGGCGCCCGGGCCCGGGTGGCGGCTCACTGTCAGGAAACATGGGCATGGGATGGCTCCGCCTGTTCGCCAGGGTCTCGCTTGACCGTCATGGGCCCTTGGCCTCTATGGCCGGGATGGCGTTCGCGTGGGACGATGCCAGGAACGATGCCTGTTTCGAGCGCCGCGGCTTCGACGTCGCCTATGCCGTCGGTGCCTTCTTCGATCCGCAGAGGATCGTCGTCCTTCGACACGCGATGGGGCGATGGCGAGGACCGCGACCGGATGACCGGCATGATCGACCCCCGCACCGTGTCGTCGTCGACACGGTGCGGGGGTCGGCTGTGCGCATCATGTCGGCCCGCAAGGCCAACGCGAAGGAGGTCGCGGACCATGAGCATAACGCGTATCAGGATTGATCCCGACGATCCGTCCACCTTGCCGAAGGGTCGGATCGACCCTGCCAGGGTGGACGCCACCACCAAGGCCGGGATCGCCTTGCAGGAACGGGAAGACGAGGCCGGGGCGTCGCAGGATACGGCGCGCTACACGCGCCGTATCCGGCGGCGGATGGGTCTCAGCCAGACGGAGCTGGCGCGGCGCATCGACGTGTCGGTCGAGACGATTCGCAATTGGGAGCAGGGCAAGCGCTGCCCGACCGGTGCGGCGCGTGCTGACCTGAAACGACGATGACCGGCATCAGCGGGAAAACCGGGACGGGGCCTTTCGAGTCGGCGCGCGTGCGGTGTTGTGCGGCGGTGTCTGATGCGCCGCATGAACCTGTGGCGGGAGCATCGCTCGGGCGGAGACGACTCAGGCGACGTCACTCCCGGCGCAATCGTGCCATGTCGTTTCTCGACCTCTGCCGAGGTCAGCCAGATCGAGTGCCGCAGGTTCATGCGGCGGGCCCGCTCGGCCGAGAGCCGGTCCGGAAAGTGCGTCAGGCGCACGATGCCTGCCTGGCAGATCCTGCCCCATTCGCGGAACAGTATGTGGTCGCCGGGGGTGCTTGAACCATACGGGCGCGATTTTGCCTGCACGCTCCACGGTCCCGCCAGGGGCGGTCCGCAACGTCTCAGCCGCGATCCTGAGGTGCGCTCGGTGCTGATAACACTGGCCGTGACGACGACGGATATCGGGCCTGAGGGTCCCGGCCTCATCATGGGTGCTGTGGTTGCCGGCAGAGCACCATGGAACGTGCTATTCTCAGCGACCTCGCCGGGGTGACAGACTTGGCGGCGTTTGTGCTGGAGGCTTCGATCCGGCGCACACAACCGCAACGGTGGGAGATGATGAGGGGCACAATGGCAGAAACATGGATGCAGGAGGCGAAGGCGGGGGTGTTCCTGCGACAGCTGCAGCGGCGTTTCGGGACGTTGGTGCGCGAGCGCGTCACAGGCGCCACGATGGAGAAACTTGATGCGTGATGCGATGCAGTACTCGACGCGGCGGCCATCGAGAGGGTCATGGCGGTCTCGCCATCCGGATCGCAAGGGTGACGGCGCCGCCGCGCCATTGCCGCCACCAGGTACGATGGCTGCGAGGTTTTGGGCCGAGGGGTTTGTCGGTGGGTATGTCGAGCAGTATGTCAGGTTTGTCGGGGATCTGCGCAAGGCGCGGGCATCCGCGCTTATCGCATTGTTGGAGATGCGTTTCGCAGTCGTGCCGGAGATGGTCCGCACACGCATCACCGGTGCTTCTGCAGACGAAATCGATTCGTGGAGCGATATGTTGATGGACGCGAAAACCATTGAAGAGATCACGGTGTCATTGACCCGGCATTGACAGTTCCCCGCCTCATCCGCTGGGGCGTGGCCTGTCGCGGCACGCCCCTCGTCAAGGCCACATGCCGGGGTGGGGGCATGCATGGTCTCTCGGCGGAGTCGGTGGAATTTCGCTACAGTCCGCACGAGCATTGAGTTAGCGCGTGGCTCGCTTTGCGGGATCGAGAGGGTCGTCCTGGTTGCGGCATGACAGCCGTGGCTCGGGGGTGGTGGGCGCACAAGGACTCGAACCTTGGACCCGCTGATTAAGAGTCAGCTGCTCTACCAACTGAGCTATGCGCCCGCCACGATGGCGCCTCCTATATCAGGGGAATGCGTCACCTGTCGAGATGAAAGCGCACCCCTGTGGGACGACAAGACCAGCGACAACGGTGGAGCCGGCCCATGACACGTGAACCGCAACGGGCTCTTGGCGCCTGTCGGCGGTTTTATAGAAGCGCGGGATTCTGGTTGTAAGGCGCGGTTTTCGAGCGTGGCATGGTGTTTGATGGCAGGCGCTGAGGAGTTTTTTTCCCATGGTGTTCTTTGTTGTGGTCTTCCGCCGTCCACGTGACGGCGTACTTTCACGGCCGCCAGCGCAGCTCATTGGCCATGGGCTGATCGCCACACGGGGGGATCGTGGTTGTGGGCACTGATGTTCCTGTTCCGGCGCACCCTTGAGCGTTGCGGGGAGCGGGAAGGCGAGCGGTGTCGCCTGCCGGTGCGGCAGGTATCGGTATCGGTATCCAGGGGATCGCCGCCGCTGATGGCCGGGTTCTTTGTGCGGGTCTTCCTGGAAGGGCGATGGGCTTGCGGGCGTCCCCGGCTTGTTCCTTCCACTGAACGAGCGTGACGTCACGGTTTGCGGGGCGGCGGACCCCGGGCTCGGTTGAGAGCGCCTGGGGTTCTGCGTTGGTCCCGTGACCGTGCACACTGGTGGCGAGCGCGCCTGAGTCTTTCAGGGGTTGTTGACGATGTCGTTCCAGTCGGTGTTGTCGGGCGGGCGGCGCCTGAGGAAGGAGACGCGGGCCGGGAGTTCGACCTTCTTGCGGATCAGGCCGGCCTGGCGGTCGCCGGCGTTGTCGGCGTCCTGGGCGAGGATGATGCGGCTGAGATTGGGGAGGCGATGGGCGGCGAGGTGGATCTGTTTGCATTGTGCGGCGCCGGGTGCGCCTGCGGTGGAGAGGAAGGCGTGATCGGCGGGGCAGTGGTCGATCTGTGCGAGGCTGATGGCGTTGACGGCGCCTTCGGTGATGACGAGGGTTGTGAGGGTGTCGCCAGGAGCGGCGACGAGGGCGAAGAGGCTTCGCGTGCCTCCGGTTGCGAAGCGACGCTTGCCGTCGGGGGGCGAGATTTCGAAGCCGGTGAGCGCGCGCCGGGCGTTGCGGTGGGCGCACAGGGCGCGTCCTTCATGGTCGCAGCGGATCAGGGGCTGGTAGGCGGCGAGGGTGTCCCTGGCGATGCCGCGGGAGATGAGGCAGGGCGGTGCGTTGTGTGGTGTTGCCTTGTTCCACCGGGTCCGGAAGTCGGCCTTGTGGAAGTCGGCCCTGTCGGCCGGGGCGAAGCGTTGGGCGATGTCGGCAAGCGAGAGGCCCTGGCTGAGCATGAAGTCGATGATGGTTCCGTTGTCGTCGGCATCGAGGGTGTTGAAGTAGACCCAGTGTCCGTTGGCGAAGCGCCTGGTGACGAGTTTCGGCTTTCCCGGGGCGCTGAGCACGGGGTTGGCGGGTGTTGAGGCCTTGGTGTCGCGCGTGTAGCCCCAGGCGGCGGCGATGGTCTCGAAGGGCTGGCGCTTGAGGGCGTCGAAGTCGACGCGCCAGGGCTTACGGGTCACGTCTGAGGCGCCATGAGTCGCTGTCGATGGTGATGACGGTCGCGTTGTGGACAAGGCGGTCGACGGTTCCGGCGATGCCGGAAGCGCTGGGGAAGACACGGTCCCACTGGGCGAAGCCCAGGGAGGTCGTGACGATGATGGAGCGGCGCTGGTAGCGCCGCGTGATGATGGCGTAGAGGAGATCGGCATGGCGGCTTTCGAGGGTGACGTAGCCGATGTCGTCGAGCACCAGGAGGCGCGGTCGGGCGAGCATGGCGAGACGCTTGAGGAGTGCGTTGCGGTCGCTGATGGCGGCGAGGTTGTCGAGCAGGTCGCACGCTTTCTCGAAGCGCACGGTATGGCCCATGACAAGAGCCTCATGGGCGATGTTGGCGGCGATCATGGTCTTTCCGGTGCCCTGTCCGCCGACGATGACGGCGTTTTTTGCCTCGTCGATGAAGGCGAGGCGCATCAGCGCCTCGACGCGCTCACGATCGATGGCGCGCGGCCACGTCCAGTCGAAGTCGGCCAGGGGGGTGAAGGGCGCCAGGCGGGCATGCGCGCGGCGTCTTTCGAAGCTGCGCACGCTGCGCGCCTCCTCCTCGCCGCAGATGAGGTCCGCAAGCCAGCCGGCCTGGGCGACATCGTCCCAGCGCTCGACAAGGCCATGCAGTCTGAGCGCCCTGGCCCGTTCCTTGAGAGTGGTCATGATGTCTCCTTTTCGGTGTCGTCGTCTGCAAGGGAGGATCCCCGCGGAGCCGCGGGACGGCCGGTGAGGGCAAGCGGCGGCAAGGCCTGCCGGGAGCGCCGTTCATCGAGGATGGCCCGCACCGTGTTGGGATGATGGGAGCCACGCTCGAGCGCCATGGCGATGGCCCGGTCGAGTTCGTCGGCGCCGTGTGTGTCGAGCAGGGCGAGAAGCTGGGTGCCGAGCCTGGAGACAGGCTCGTTCCCGCGACCCGCACGGGTGAGCATCTCCTCGGCGCGGGGCACCGTCGCCAGCAGTCTGTCGCGCTCGGCCATGGCCCGTCCGCGGCGCTTGCGGGCGAGAAGCACGTCCTGTCGATTCTCACCATCCGCACCTCGTCTGTCGGGAAGGCGGCATCCGGCAAGGGCACCAGCATCTCCTGTTCCCGGGCGAAGGCCTCGGCCACCGTCTGGGTGTCGTCATCGGGCCAGGGATAGCGTGCGGCCACGTCCCGGCACCAGGCCGCCGCAGCGGCGTTGAGCTCCGCCAGCGGAGCGGACGTCGAGCGTCCGGCGAGGAAGCTGGTGCGGGCAAAGCCGATTCTCCTCTCGACCCTGGCTTTTTCCTGGGGACTGCGGGGCCAGGCGGCCCGGGGCTCGAAAGCGTAGTGCCTGGCCAGCGCGAGAAGGGTGTCATGGAAGGTGACCGCCATGCCGCGGCGGCTCACCACGGCGCTCTTGAGATTGTCGTAGAGCAGGATCCTCGGAATCCCGTTGAAGGCCTGGAAGGCCTCCACATGACCCTGCAGGAAGCTGCTCATGCGGGCGTTGTAGAAGAGGCTCAGATGCACCTGGCGGGAGTAGCTCAGGGTCACCAGAAGACCCATCAGACGGTGCGCGGCACGACCGACCTGCACACGCCCGAAGTCGGCCCAGTCCACCTGGGCCTGCTCGGCGGCAAGAAAGCGCAGCCGCATCGCCGGCTCCGGCCTCTTGACGGGTCTCAGGGCGAGAGCCCGCAGACTGTGACGGAAGTGATCCTCCCCGCCTCGGTAGCCCCGCGCCACGACTTGCCCGTAAAGCGTGCTGGCCGGCAGGTCGGGGGCCTTCTCGAACTGCTCGGTGATGAAGGGCACAAAGACATCGATGAGCTTCGCACGACGCCGGGGCGCTTGCCCGGCGTCCCGCAAGGCCCGCGTCACCGTGCTGTGATGAACGCCGCAGTGCCGCGCAATGGTGCCCACCGGCCAGCCTTCGGCCCGTGACAGACGCACGATCGTCGCCCGCGTCTCCTCGTCGATCGCCATGTCATCGTCTCCCCTGCCTGCCCGTTGGCGCTCATCACCCATCGTCCGTCACAAAACGCCCGCAGACCCGACCGCAGACGACGCATCGAAGGGGCTCTCGAGAACGAGCGCGCACCGGCAACACCCATACAAGGGGGTGCCGCGGCACGTCGGAAGAGTGATCCGTGACGGTTTTTTCACGCACCGCCGACGACACTGTGGAGAAAGCCTCCCCCACAGCCGCTCCCGCGGCCCCGCCCAGCACCGCCGCGCGCTCCCGCCGCACCCGCCCGAGCCGGAAGCGGCGTTGCCGTTCCCGGCCATTCCTGCGGCCCGCAGGCGTGCGCGCATAACGGCGCCTCGCAGCACGCCTGTTCTCACAGCGTGCCTGCTCGCTGCAGGACCTGGAGCAATACCGATGACCCCGGTCGCACGACCGGCAGATCACCACCTGTGTGCGACACCGCCGACACACGAACAGACGCCCCGTGACACACAACCAGCTTCTCGGAAGCGGGGTGGACCCGAACGCTCAAACACCCGATAGTGCACGCACAGACCGGCCCACACGACCGGTTCGTTCAGGTGCGGTGCCGGACGTTCCACTGACCATGGTGCCGGCACCGCATCGCTTCTTCTTTCCATGCCACTGTGACACCACCTGGCACGAACGCGCCATGAGACCTCGGGCAACGCCAGGCCATCGCAACCGGCGTGCCGTCTCAGGAAGGACAGACGTGGCCGCTCAGCATCCCCGCGCCAGAACCGGCATCACCAGACGCTCACCAGGGAGACCCCGCCCTGAGTGCCGGCAACACAGGCGCCATCAACACCAGGAACCCTCATCGACAACAGGACCCGACAATGGGGAAAAAACGACGAACACCCCCCAAAGCGCAGCCTGTCGCCAGAATCCCGCGGTTCTAAACCGCCACCGACAGCGCCAACTGGTACACCGACCGCGATCTCTTCATGAAGGAGCGCCGCGCGATCTTTGCCCACACCTGGCAACTCGTCTGCCACCAGTCCGAATTGCCCCGCCCCGGGGACTATGTCGTCCGTCAGGCCATCATGGCCATGCGCCATTCATCAGGGACGGTGAAGGCCTTTCACAATGTCTGTCGGCACCGGGGTCACGAACTTCTTGCCGGCAAGGGCAACAGGAGGTTCATCACCTGTCCCTACCACGGTTGGTGCTACGACCTCGACGGCTGCCTCAAGAGCGCTCCGGGAAGCGAGCATGTGCCGCACTTCGACATCGACTCGATCCGTCTGGGAGAGGTCCGCTGCGAAGTGTTCTGCGGCTTCGTTTTCGTCAATCCTGACCGCAAGGCACGCCCCATGGCGCACTGGTTTCCCGGGGTCGAGGAGGACATGCGCGCCATGATGCCCTTCATGGACGATCTGCGGCTCGTCGACGAGGTGGTGGCTGAGGAAGCCTGCAACTGGAAGGTCTCGGTGGAGAACTACAATGAGTGCTACCACTGCAAGCTGCGTCATCCGACGTTCTCAAACGGCGTCATCGATCCAGACTGTTACGACATCCGGCCCCAGGGCCACTGCCTCAGGCACACCAGCACCGCCGCAGGTTCGCAAGCCATGACCTACGGCATTGATGCCGACGACGAGGGAGCGTCGTCCTACAGATCCTGGTACCTGTGGCCGACCTGTTCATTCCAGGTCTACCCCGGCCGCTTGGTCAACACCTATCACTGGGAGGCGACCAGCCATACCACGGTGACGGTGCGGCGCGGCTGGTATGTCCGCAATGGAGCGAGCGACATCACCGCCCGCAAGCTGGCGCGCCTCGATCGGGAAACCACGCTGGCTGAAGATGTCGCCATCGTCGAATCGGTCCAGCGTGGCCTCGAAAGCGGTCACTATGAACCAGGGCCCCTTGTCATCAACCCCCGGGGCGGCGTCATGAGCGAACACTCGATCGCCACCTTCCAGCGCTGGGTGCGTGAAGCCCTCGAGACTCCGCAAGCGTGAGCCTGTGTGCGTCAGGGTCCGATTTCGGCAAGCGCCACGGTTGTCTGCCTGAGAGGCTCAGCGCTGGTGCGTTGCCCATCGGGGTGGATCCGCACCGGGGTGTCCAGGCGATCGCCTGGACTTTTCCTGTTTGAGCGGCTCAACGCTGGTGCGTTTCCCATTCGGGGTGGATCCACACCGGGGCGTCCAGAGGATCGGGCGGCGGGTTGCCGAGAATCATGTCGCTCGCCTTTTCCGCGATCATGATGACAGGAGCATTGAGGTTGCCCGAGACGATATCCGGCATGACCGAGGCGTCCACGACCCTCAGGCCCTCGACGCCATGAACCTTCAGGTTCGAATCGACAACGCTTCCCATGGCGCAGGTACAGGACGGGTGGTAGCTCGACTCGCACGTCTCGCGGATCCATGCCTCGAGTTCGCCATCCGTCTGCCTGTCAGCACCGGGCCAGATCTCCTTTCCGCGGTAGCGGTCGAAGGCCTTCGCAGCAAGAATCTCGCGGGTGAGGCGGACGGCGTCCACGAGGCATTGCATGTCCGCGGCTTCCTTGAGGTAGTTGAAGAGGATTGCGGGCGCCTGGCGCGGATCGCCGCTGCG
Source organism: Alphaproteobacteria bacterium (assembly GCA_965200495.1). Classification (GTDB taxonomy): domain Bacteria; phylum Pseudomonadota; class Alphaproteobacteria; order SP197; family SP197; genus SP197. The sequence continues at coordinate 591,041 of CBDAUG010000002.1, read as the reverse complement.
GATCCTGACATGTCCCCGCGACAGGGGCCGCATGATGTCGACCATCGCCTGGAAGCCGTGCATGCGGTTGACGCTGAAGGCGTCGTAGGTCATGGCCATCGGCAGGAAATGAAACTGGATATCTGGGTGTTCGATGCCGGCGCGGCTGCGGATGAATCCGCCCGATTCCATGTGATTGGTCGTTGCCGGGCCCGACTTGGCGAGGAACCACTCGATGCCGACCCGGAGCTTGCCAAGGGGTGTCAGGTGGCGCAGCAGACTGACCGGTTCCCGGCACTCGTGCTGGACGAAAACCTCGAGATGGTCCTGCAGGTTCTCACCCACCTGCGGCAGGTCGACGTGCACCGGGATGCCGAGACCGGCGAGGCGGTCGGCGTGGCCGATACCCGAGAGCTGCAGGATCTGTGGCGAATTGATGGCGCCGCCTGCGAGAATGACTTCGCGCGTTGCGCGAACCCTGCGAACCTGGTTGCGGCGAATGTATTCGACGCCGCGGGCCTGTCCGTTCTCGATCATGACGCGGGTCACGAGCGCCCGCGTGGCAAGCGAGAGATTGGCCCTGCGCAGAGCCGGTCTCAGGTAGGCGCTCGCCGTACTCCAGCGCCGGCCGTTGCGCGTCGTGCGGTCCATGCCGCCGATACCCTCTTGGCGGAAACCGTTGAGATCGGAACTCTGCGCATAGCCCTGTTCCACAGCCGCCGCCGTGAAGGCCTGGTGCAGGGGATTGCTTGCGAGGTGGCCGGCGGTGACATGGAGCGGTCCGTCTCCGCCGTGATAGTCGTCGCTCCCCATCTCGTGGGTTTCAGCGCGCCGGAAGTACGGCAGAACGTCGCTGTAGGACCAGCCGCGGCAGCCGCGCTGGGCCCACTTGTCATAGTCGAGGGCATGGCCACGAATGTAGACCATGCCGTTGATCGAACTCGACCCGCCGAGCACCCGGCCCCGGGGGCAGTGGATCACCCTGTCGTTGAGCCAGGGTTCGGGTTCCGTGTGATAGAACCAGTTGAAACGATCATCGCGCAACGGCCAGGCGAAGGCCGTCGGCATGTGGATCATCCAGCTGAAGAAGCCGCGGTCCGCCGGTCCGGCCTCGAGTACCAGAACCCGGTTTGCCGGATCAGCGGAGAGCCGGTTTGCCAGAGTTGAGCCGGCTGATCCGGACCCGATGACGACGAATTCCGTTTCGTGATCGAACGCCATGGACGACTCCGGGGCCAGTCATGAAGGGAGCCGCGGCATCGACACCGCGGCTCCCGTCGGAACATCTTGATGGTACGTTCAGAAGTCCATGTCGTCCATGCCGCCGCCTGGAGCTGCGGCGGGCGCGTCCTTTTTGGGCTTCTCAGCGATCATCGCTTCCGTGGTGATCAGCAGACCGGCCACCGAGGCGGCGTCCTGCAGAGCCGTGCGAACAACCTTGGTGGGATCGATGATGCCGGCCTTGACCAGGTCCTTGTAGACCTCGGCCTGGGCATCAAAACCCCAGTTCCTGTCGTTCTTTTCGAGGATCTTGCCGGTGACAACGGCACCGTCGAGACCGGCGTTCTCGGCAATCTGCCGTGCCGGAGCCTCGATCGCCTTGCGCACGATATCGACACCGACCTGCTGATCGGCATCGTCGAGCTTCAGCTTGTCAAGCGCGCGTCCGGCAAAGAGCAGGGCGGCGCCGCCGCCAGGCACGATGCCTTCCTCGACCGCGGCACGGGTCGAGTTCATCGCATCCTCGACGAGATCCTTGCGCTCCTTGACCTCGACCTCGGTGGAACCGCCGACCTTGATGACGGCAACGCCGCCAGCGAGCTTGGCCAGACGCTCCTGAAGCTTCTCGCGGTCATAGTCGGAGGTCGTGCTCTCGATCTGCTGACGGATCTGGTTGCAACGGCCCTTGATATCCGACTTCTTGCCGGCGCCGCCGACGATCGTGGTGTCGTCCTTCTTGACGACAACGCGCTTGGCCTTGCCGAGCATGTCGAGGGTGACGTTCTCGAGCTTGATGCCGACATCCTCGCTGATCACCTGGCCACCGGTCAGGATGGCGATGTCCTCGAGCATGGCCTTGCGCCGGTCGCCAAAGCCCGGAGCCTTGCAGGCTGCGACCTTGAGACCGCCGCGCAGGCGGTTGACGACGAGCGTGGCAAGCGCCTCGCCCTCGACGTCCTCGGCGATGATGAGCAGCGGCCGACTCGACTTCGCGACCTCCTCGAGAATGGGCAGCATCGCCTGGAGGCTCGACAGTTTCTTCTCGTGGATCAGGATCGCGACATCCTCGTATTCTGTCTTCATCTTGTCGGGATCGGTGATGAAGTAAGGCGACAGATAACCACGGTCGAATTGCATGCCCTCGACGACATCGAGTTCGGTGTCGCGGGACTTGGCTTCTTCGACGGTGATGACGCCCTCGTTACCGACGGTCTGCATCGCTTCTGCGATCATGCGCCCGACCTCGGTGTCGCCATTGGCGGAGATCGTGCCCACCTGGGCCACCTCGTCGGAGGATTTGATCTTGCGCGAACGCTTCTCAAGATCCTCGATCACGGCCTTCACGGCAGCTTCCGTGCCGCGCCGCAGGTCCATGGGGTTGAGTCCGGCGGCAACCGCCTTGCTTCCCTCGCGCACGATCGCCTGTGCGAGAACCGTCGCCGTGGTCGTGCCGTCACCGGCAATGTCGTTGGTCTTCGAGGCGACCTCGCGGACCATCTGCGCACCCATGTTCTCGAACTTGTCCTCAAGCTCGATTTCCTTGGCGACGGTGACTCCGTCCTTGGTGATGCGGGGAGCGCCGAACGACTTGTCGAGAACGACGGTACGGCCCTTGGGCCCGAGCGTCACTCTGACGGCGTCGGCGAGAACGTTGACGCCGCGCATCATGCGAGAGCGCGCGTCAGCTGAGAACTTGACCTCTTTGGCAGCCATCTTGCTGTTATCTCCTTGATGGGTTCGCTTCTTAATGACTCAGTCGATGACGCCCATGATGTCGGACTCCTTCATGATGAGGAGTTCGTCGCCATCGATCTTGACCTCTGTGCCGGACCATTTGCCGAAAAGGATGCGATCACCCGCCTTCACATCGAGCGCCTGGATCGCTCCGGACTCGTCGCGGGAGCCAGGACCGGTGGCGACGACTTCGCCTTCCATCGGCTTTTCCTTGGCAGTGTCTGGAATGATGATGCCGCCCGCGCTGACATCGTCGCTGTCAAGGCGACGAACCAGGACGCGGTCGTGCAACGGACGGAACGCCATGTTGCAACCTCCTGTATGAATGTTATTCCTTCCGGGTTCAAGCGTGTTGGCACTCACCAACGGAGAGTGCCAACAGTGATGTAGGGGGTCGACCGGCAAGTTCAAGGGGCAGAATCCTCACCCGGGACAAATATTTCAGGAGGCCTCGCTCGCAGCCGACGGCAGGAATCCGCAGAAAGAACGCACGACCCGTATCGTTGCTCCGGCGCAGGCGCGGTGAACTCCGGGTCCTCACGCACCGCGGTCGCGATGGACCTTGCGCCCGACGTTTCGCCTGTGATCGACGTCCCCGCGGTGCGCGCGCCATCGGCACGTGCCTTCCTGTGGAGGCCACCCCGAAGACCCGCTGGTGTTTGTCGTGCGGCGACAGCGTTGGCACGGTGGAGAGTCATCCCGAGCCCGTGCGCCGTTCCCGGACTCTCTCAAGGCACCCGTAACCGTCAGGGGGCGGCGCCGGCAGAGGATGCATCCACAATTGGCCCGTCAAGGTCGAACCGGCGGTTCGTGGTGGCGCCGGCGGCGTGTCTGCGGTCGTGCGTTGGCCCGCGGTCTGGAGTAGTCTTCGCCGCCACCGGCGGGAAGGAATGGCGGCCCCGGCGCGCTGCGCAGACCTGGCTTCGTTCCCGGGCCTGGCGTCGACGCCTGTTAAGAGGTCCGCCGAATCCGGCCGGCGCGCCAACGGGAGGGCTCGATGAGGATTGATGGTGTCGCCTGGCGGTCGATCCAGGTTGCCGATGATGCGAGAACGGTCGTGATCATTGACCAGACCTGTCTGCCGCACCGGTTCGTGACGACAATGCTGACCACTCTCGAGGAGGCGGCGCATGCGATTCGCGCGATGCAGGTGCGGGGAGCGCCGCTGATCGGCGCGACGGCCGCCTACGGCATGGCGCTGGCGATGCGCCAGAATGCTTCGGACGAGGCCATGAACGAGGCGGCCGGAATCCTCCTTGCCACCAGGCCGACGGCAGTCAACCTGCGATGGGCCGTGGAACGCGTTCTGGCGAGGCTGACACCGCGTGATCCCGATGCCCGTGAGAACGAGGCCTACGACGTTGCCGGCGAGATCTGTGACGAGGATGCAGCAATCTGCGAGGCTATCGGCGAACACGGACTGGCCATTCTGAAGGACCACTACGAGGATACCGGCCGGCCCGTTGAGGTCATGACCCACTGCAATGCCGGTTGGTTGGCGACTGTCGACTGGGGTACCGCCCTGGCGCCGGTCTACAAGGCTCATGATGCCGGCGTTCCTGTTCATGTCTGGGTCTCCGAGACGCGTCCGAGGAACCAGGGAGCGTCGCTGACGGCCTGGGAACTGGCGCATCACGGAGTGCCGCACACTCTTGTTGTCGACAACGCTGCCGGACATCTGATGCGCACAGGTCGGGTTGACTTGACCATCACCGGAGCCGACCGTGTCACCGCTTCGGGCGATGTCTGCAACAAGATCGGCACCTATCTCAAGGCGCTGGCGGCTCACCGGCACGGTTTGCCGTTCTATGCCGCGCTGCCGTCACCGACCATCGACTGGCGCCTCACGGATGGCGATGCCATACCCATCGAGGAACGCGGCGGCGACGAGGTCACAACAATCACCGGCAGCGCAGCGGACGGAATCATCGCAACGGTGGCGATTGCGCCCGAGGCGACGCCGCCGGAGAACCCCGCCTTCGACGTCACCCCGGCGGAACTCGTGACCGGACTCATTACAGAGCGAGGCCTGTGTGACGCCAGTGCAGGATCCCTTGCCGGGTTGTTTGCCGATCAGACCTGACGGCTGTTGTATCGCCACAGGTCGCGAAGATGTCCATCGTCGGGAGAACGTCATGAGTGAGATGTATGAGAAAGGCCTCGCCAACCGGCGCGACGTGCTCGGAGCCGATTATGTTGACAGAGCGATCAATGGAGCAGACCGCTTCAGTGCCGCCTTTCAGCAACTGCTGACCACCTATTGCTGGGGGGAGATCTGGAGTGGCGAAGGTCTTGACCGCCGTCAGCGCAGCCTCAACAACCTGTGCATGACGGCAGCGAGTGGACGCATGCACGAGTTCGAACTGCACTTCAGGGGTGCGTTGCGCAACGGCGTCACCCTGGCGGCATTGCGCGATACCCTGATGCAGATCGCCGTCTACTGCGGCATGCCGGCCGGAGTCGAGAGCTTCCGCATCGCGCGCAAGGTGTTTGGCGAACTGGGCATTGATCCGGAGACGGATGACAGCCTTCGCTGAGCCGCTCCTCCGGGCCCGGCGTGTGGCGAACCTTTCAGCAGCCGGGCGCGGCGCTGTGGTCATTCGTCCGATTGTCGAGGGTGACCGGATGCTGGTGAACTTTGCGGAACAGTTCGATGGCGTGCGCATGCGACCAGACCGGAGCGAGGCGCACCGGACTATTCCGGATGAGGACATCGCGGTTGTCTCCATGGCCGACCCCATGATCAGGACCCACCGCATGACCGGCGTCAACGCCATGCTGCCCACGAGGGTCAAGCCGCCTGGCCTTTGGCCATGACAGAACCGCTGCCCGGCATTCCCGATCGCATCCTCAACGCAATGCGGGGAATGCCCTTGAGGCCGTGAATCCAGCCTGATCGCAACGCTCGATGGCGGGTTCCCTTGTCGTCTCTCTGCAACCCGAAATGGGGCGTTCGGACGTCAGGGCGGCTCTCTGGGGATAAAACACCAAAGCGTCGTACGGTCGTGGTGCAGCCATGATAGCATTCGCGTGTGAGTGACAGGCGAGGACATCCGCAAGCGCACCGGAATCGGTCAGTCCGTGGTCCGGACAACGGGGGTAGAGATCATGAACAAGATTCTTCGCATGGTGTTTGCAGGCGCATTGGTGGTTCTCCTGGCGGGGTGCGGAACGCCGGCTTCGATTGACCGTGTGGCCGGGATGGCGATCACGGATGACCCGTTTCTCCGGCATCTTCACGCCGGCTATGTCGACATCGCGCGCAAGGAGGCGGCGTATTTTGACTGGATCGACGCCTCGATGTTTCGCGAAAGGGCAGAGATGGTCGCGCAGGGTGTCGTCCTTGAACCGCTGGATCCCGTCGATTGGCATATCGATTCGGCACAGGCGAGGGATATTCTCGCCAAGGAACGGGGTATTCTGATGATGGAACTGGAGGCGGGAGCCAGGGTTGAGCGCCCGCAAGCCGCCGCCCGCGCACAGACGAGTTTCGATTGCTGGATTGAGGAAGCCGAAGAAGGCCCGTTGAATGCAGGCCCGGTCGCGGCGCATCAGGAGAGCGAGATCGTATCATGCCGGGATGCCTTCTATGCGGCGATGGAAGAACTCCTTTACGTCGAGCCCGAACCCGAACCGGCGCCCTCCGGCGAGCCTGAACCGCAAACGGAGTTTGTCGTCTACTTTGCCTGGAACAGCCCGGACCTTTCAGGTCTTGCGAAGGAATTTCTTGAAGGCGTTGTGGCCGAGGCCGTGCACCAGCAGCCGTCGACCATCGTGATTTCCGGTCACACGGACACATCCGGAGGCGATGATTTCAACATGGGCCTCTCAAGGGAACGTGTCGAAGCGGTCGCGGCACAAATGGCGGCGGCAGGGATCGATTCCTCGATCCTTGTTCTCGAATGGTTTGGCGAGGCGATGCCGGCGGTGGAGACCGCCGATGATGTGCGCAACCCGGGCAACCGGCGTGTCGAAGTCTCGTTCAGGCAGGGCGAAGACGATGGCTGAAGAATCCCGTCGCATCGTCCGCCGCAGTGATGATGCTTCGCGGTTTGTGCCCTATGACCGCTACGGCAAGGCGATTCCCGGGCTCTCCTGGATCAACATGAGCCTTGATCCCGAGACCGGGTGCGGATCCTATCTTCTGCGTCTCGAACCGGGTACGTCGTCGCTGCCCCACGAGCATGTCGACCACGAGGACTTTCTCGTGGTTGACGGCGAACTCATCGACGATGATGGCAGTATCTTTCGCCCGGGGGATTTCGTGTCATTCAGACCGGGTACGGTGCATTCGTCCACCACCAGCACGGGTTGTACGCTGGCGGTTTTCCTGCGCACGGCCAACCGCCTGATCTGACGACCCGCAAGATCCGCCGTCACCGGTCGCCTGGGCTTGCGGTCAAGGCGAAGCGGGAACCGGCTGTGCCATCCGTACAGCGATGACTGTCGCGTCCGTGACCGCGGCAACATGGATGCTTGTGCCCTTGGAGTTCTCCACTTTCGGGCTGTGTTGTGAACCTGTTCGACAAGGATGCCCCGCCGGGATACCTGCGTGACATGTCGCCGCCGGAGCCTTTCCCGGCGGCCGCCCCTTGAAAAGGAAAGGGGCCATGGCATCGCCATGGCCCCTTGTCCGGAGAATGCTCCGGAGCATGCCGGACAAGCAGGAGGTCAGAAACCTCCCATGCCTCCCATGCCTCCCATTCCACCCATGCCACCCGGCGGTCCGCCAGCCGGCATCGGCGGGTCCTTCTTGGGGATCTCGGCCACCATCGCCTCGGTAGTGATCAGCAGACCGGCCACTGATGCAGCATCCTGCAAGGCCGTGCGCACAACCTTGGTGGGATCGACGATACCTGCCTTGACGAGGTCCTTGTAGACCTCTTCCTGCGCATCGAAGCCGAAGTTCTGCTCCTTGCTCTCGAGGATCTTTCCGGCGACGACGGCGCCGTCGAACCCGGCATTCTCTGCGATCTGCCTGGTCGGCGCCTCGATAGCGCGGCGTACGATGTCGACACCGACCCGCTGATCAGCCTCATTGGGCGTGACCTTGTTCAGGGCCCGGGTCGCGAGGAGAAGAGCCGAGCCGCCACCGGCAACGATGCCTTCCTCGACAGCCGCACGGGTCGCGTTGAGAGCGTCCTCAACCATTTCCTTGCGCTCCTTGACCTCGACCTCGGTGGCACCGCCGACCTTGATGACGGCAACGCCGCCAGCGAGCTTGGCCAGACGCTCCTGAAGCTTCTCGCGATCATACTCGGAACTGGTTTCCTCGGTCTGCTGGCGGATCTGGTTGCAACGCCCCTTGATGTCCGACTTCTTGCCGGCGCCGCCGACGACCACCGTATTCTCCTTGGTGAGTTCGACACGCTTGGCCTTGCCGAGCATGTCGAGGGTGACGTTCTCGAGCTTGATGCCGACATCCTCGCTGATCACCTGGCCACCAGTCAGGATGGCGATGTCCTCGAGCATGGCCTTGCGCCGGTCGCCAAAGCCCGGAGCCTTGCAGGCTGCGACCTTGAGGCCGCCGCGCAGGCGGTTGACGACGAGCGTGGCAAGCGCCTCGCCCTCGACGTCCTCGGCGATGATCACAAGCGGGCGCCCCGACTGAACGATCTTCTCCAGAACCGGCAACATGTCCTGCATGTTCGAGATCTTCTTCTCATGGAGCATGATGAAGGGATCCTCGAGTTCCGCGACCATTTTCTCGGCATTGGTGACAAAGTAGGGAGAAATGTAGCCGCGATCGAACTGCATGCCCTCGACGGTCTCGAGTTCGGTGTCGATTCCCTTGTTCTCCTCAACGGTAATGACACCTTCCTTGCCGACCGCCTTCATGGCGCTGGCAATCATCTCGCCGACGGTGTTGTCACCATTGGCCGAGATGGTGCCGACCTGTTCAATCTCGTCATCGGTGTTGATCTTGCGCGAGCGTCTGGAGAGATCCCGCACCACCGCTTCCACCGCGGCATCCACGCCGCGCCGCAGATCCATCGGGTTCATTCCGGCGGCAACCGCCTTCGCACCCTCGCGCACGATCGCCTGGGTGAGGATGGTGGCAGTCGTCGTGCCGTCGCCGGCAATGTCGTTGGTCTTGGACGCCACCTCGCGCACCATCTGTGCGCCCATGTTCTCGAACTTGTCCTCGAGTTCGACCTCCTTGGCGACGGTCACGCCATCCTTGGTGATGCGCGGCGCCCCGAAGGATTTGTCGAGAACCACCATGCGGCCCTTGGGCCCGAGTGTCACCTTGACCGAATCGGCCAGAATGTTGACACCCCTGATCATCCGCGATCGGGCGTCAGCGCTGAACTTAACGTCTTTTGCAGCCATGTCTTGTTCGTCTCCTGGTCTGTGCAGTGATGGGCGGGTGCAATGCGGCTGTTGCCTTAGAGAACACCCATGATGTCGGATTCCTTCATGACGAGGAGCTCCTCGCCGTCGATCTTGATTTCGGTGCCTGACCACTTGCCGAACAACACCCGGTCGCCCTTGGCGACATCGAGCGGCTGCACCGCGCCGCGGTCGTCACGCGCTCCTGGCCCGACGGCCATCACTTCGCCTTCCATCGGTTTTTCCCGGGCGGTGTCCGGGATGATGATCCCACCTGCGGAAACCTCGTCGCTGTCGGTACGGCGCACGAGAACGCGGTCATGCAACGGTCTGAAACCCATGAGCTCTCTTCCTCTTCGTGAAAGGCAGGGCAGGTGCCTGCCGTGATGTGTTGGCACTCACCGGCGGTGAGTGCCAACACACATGGTGTCGCGATCGCCCCTGTCAAGGCCGCGTCGATACCTTGATCTTCGGTAACTGCTCACCCCCTGTGGAGGCGGTTCAGGCGTCGTGCTTTCTGATCATGTTGGCGGCGTCTCCGGCGAGGGCGATCTGGATGGCGACGAGAGGGTTGTAGCCCTGTGCGGCCATGGAGTTGAGGTAGCTTGAGATCCGGCACCATGCTTCGGCGTGGAGCTGGGTACGGAAGCACCCGGACACCTTGATCTTGACCTTGGCCATGCGGATCTTTTGTTCGCCGGTGTTGTTGGTGAAGCTGGCATGGGGATCTTCCATGAAGCGCAGGACGGAGTCTTCGTGCTTGACGAGGCGCTCGTGCAGGTTGTGCGCGTCGGACTTGGCGATTCTGCCGCGTTTTCCCTTGGGGCGTGGCGGGATCGCGGGCAGGTCCCTGAAGCCATGCTCGAGGATGGTGCGATAGCGCCTGCGCACGGTCCGTCGGAGATCCTCGGGCAGGGTCTTGGTGGGGCTCTGGTTGACCCGGTGACATGTCAGGCGGAGCAGCGTCGTCATCAGGCGGGCCCAGCGCATGGCGTTGGAGTCGACGACGAAGGTCAGTTCGCGCAGCAGATGGGAGCCGCACAGCTGGTGGAGGCACGTCTCGTAGACGAAGTACGAGGCCCAGCAGTCGTGGATCAGGATGCCCTTGTAGCGGGGGATGATGCCGATTGCGTCGATGGCCTGCCTGCCGCGCTTGTTGTGCAGGCGCTTGAGGGTCAGGGATCCGTCGCTCAACACGTGGAGCCACCGGGTCTTGCCGTCGACCCGGAATCCGGTTTCGTCGGCATGGAGCGCCGGACGTTCCAGGAGTATGGCGATGGCGTTGTCCTCCCATGATGCGAGCGCCTCATGGAGGTGCCGCACGTAGCTCAGGCAGGTGGCCTCGGAGAGTGTGAGACCGGAGATCGCCTGCACCAGGGCTGTGGCTCGCCGCAGGGAGAGCATGGGGGCGATGAGCAGGTTGATGATGAAGGCCTTGAGGCCGGGGCCGTACTGCAGCGGCCCCGGCATGGTATCGGGGAAGCGCCCTTTGGTGCGGTCACGGCAGGCCGGGCATTCCTTGACCTCGGCCTCGACGCGGCGTTCGACGACCTCGAAGACGATGTCGTAGAGGATGCGCCGTTCCCGGTCGACGGGATCGACGTGGGAGAGGTCGGCGCCGCAGGCCTCGCAGGTCTCGACCGTGACCGTCTCCTCATGGATCACCTTGCGCAGGGTGGCGCTGGTCTGCCCGTTCCCGCGCGTCCCCTTGCCGCTGCTTCTGGAGGCACGCTGTGCCGTCTCGTCCTGCGGCGTCTGCGACGGCGGCAGGCTGGCATTGGCGCTGGTCTTGCGGGTTGTCCTTTCCAGCAGGATGGTGATCAGCACGCTCATCAGCGTGATCAGGATCCTGAACATCGCATCGGCTTCCGCCGACACCTTGCCGTCCTTGCGCAGCGCCGCAATGCCGGCCTTCGCGGCCTCGAACTCGTCGCGCAGCGAGGCGGCGTTCACCGTTGCCATCAGGAGGCCTCCACCGCCATCAGCGCCGCCATCACCGCCTGACGCTCAGCCGGCGGCATCTTCCGGTAGCCCTCGGCCCAGCGCGTCGCCTTCCTCTTGATGCGCTGACGGTCGGTCGCGTTGCGCCCGGCATGGCCAACCCCGTGGGTCCTGCCAGGCGCGAAGTTGAACCACACCACCTCCGCACCTTCGGTGCTGAACAAGAACACTAACACACTGAAACACAACGCGTTCTCTCTCAAGAACTTTCGCCGGGAAAGCGGATTCACGCCGTTTCCACTTCCCCCGGTGCAACAGAACCAGGGAGAATGCCATGCCAACATGCCGCCTGACCCAGCGACGGGTCGATGCACTCAAGCCACGCAGAACGACTCTGGACGTTCGCGATTCCCTCATCCGGGGCTTCGGTGTGCGTATCCTGCCATCGGGCCGCACGGGCTACTTCCTTCACCATCAGGTCAACGGCAAGCGGGTCTGGCACACGATAGGCGATGCCCGCGCGCTGACCCTGGTGTGCGCCAGGAAACAGGCGACATCGCTACTGTCATCACGGCCTCAAGAAAAGGGTGCATCGCCCGATGGCGACCAGACCATCCTGTTCGAGGATGTCGCCGACGAGGTCTTCCGGCGCTACCGGCGACACTGGAAACCGCGAACGCTGAAGGTCAACCGCTACTATCTGAAGAATCAGATCCTGCCGTGGTTCACAGGTCGTGCCATCGGCGGCATCACGCGCCACGACGTGCAGCGATGGTTCGCCTCGCTCCACGCCACGCCCGTGGCGGCGGATCGGTCGGCGCCGGTTCTCTCCGTGATCCTGCGCCAGGCGGAGGTCTACGGCTACCGTGCCGAGGGCTCCAATCCCTGCACCGGCATCAGGCGCTATCGCCGGCGCAATCGGGAGAGGTTCCTCAACGACGACGAGATGCGGCGCCTGAGCCGCGTTCTCGACGCAAGGCTGTCACAGCAGCCGCTGCTGGTTGCCGTTGTACGCCTTCTGCTCCTGACCGGGTGCAGGAAGTCCGAGATCCTGACCCTGCAGTGGTCGCACTATCGTGAAGGCAGGCTCTGTCTTTCCGACAGCAAGACAGGCCCGCGCACCGTCTGGCTGTCGTCACCTGCCCGTGCGCTCATCGACGGGTTGCCCCGGATGGGCCGCTGGATGTTCCCGTCGCCTCGAGGGCAAGGTCACCTGTCAGAGGGCACACTTCACTGCTTCTGGTGCGACGTGCGCAAGGAAGCGGAGATCGAGGATGTGCGCTGCCATGATCTTCGTCACACCTATGCTTCGGTGGCACTCGCTCATGGAGAGACCGTCCTCACCATAGGCCGGCTCCTGGGTCACAACAATCCGGCGACCACGCTGAAGTACACGCACCTTGCCGATGCCGCGGTCCACGAGGCAGCGGAGGCTCTCGTGTCCGTCCTCGGCGTGAAGGGCTGAGCCATGGCACGCAGGATGCGTCTGAGCGATCGTGCCGTTGCCCGGCTCCGTGCGGCCTCGAGCGAATACACGCTCTGGGACACACGGGTGACCGGCCTTGGTGTCAGGGTCCGGCCCTCCGGTCACCGATCATTCGTTCTTCTGCACGACACAGAAGGTACGTCGAAGCGCCGGTCCCTCGGTCCCGTGGCACGCATGACTGTCGACGAGGCACGGGCCCGGTGCCTCGCCATCCAGTCAGGCGACGAGGATGTTTCGACGGAGAACTCAAAGATTCCGGCGCCGCCCTTCGGTGACTTTGTTACGAGTGTCTGGCGAGGCGAGTGTTTCGATCGCCTCAAGCCATCCAGCCAACGCGTCACCGAAGGCACCATCTCGAGACAACTCATGCCAACCTTCGGTGACATGCGGCTTGACCGGATCGGACGGGCTGACGTGAACAGATGGTTCGACCGCTACAGCAGGACGGCGCCAGGCGGCGCCAACAAGGCTCTCGACACGTTGTGCCAGATCCTCCATCACGCCGGGGTTCATGGCTATCTCAAGACCAATCCGGCAAGCGGAATACGCCGCAATCCCCAACGCACGCTCAACCGGTTCCTGTCCCGGGACGAGGTCCGTCGCCTGCATGCCGAACTGGACCGTCTGGTTGCCGAACGCCCGGAAAGGGCGGCGCAGGCGGACATCATCCGCCTTCTCTACTACACGGGATGTCGTTGCAGCGAGATCCGGACGCTCACATGGTGCGAGGTGGGTTCCGGTGTGCTCGATCTTGTCGACAGCAAGACAGGGCCACGGAAAGTCTATCTCAACAGCACGGCTCGCAGGATCATCGAACGCCAGCCCCGCACCGGCGGCGCTCATGTCTTTCCCTCGTCCTTCGATCCGAACGCGCCCGTATCGCGACACATGCCACTCTGGTTCACACTCCGCAAACGAGCTGGCCTTGAGGATGTCCGCCTCCATGATCTGCGTCACAATTTCGCCTCGCAGGCTGTCCTGAACGGTGTGCCGCTTCCAACCGTGGCGCGGCTTCTCGGTCACCGGCAGATTTCCATGACCTTGCGCTATGCGCACGTCGCGGATCGTGACGTTGAGGTTGCTGCCGAACGTATTGGCAACGCGATCACAGCTATCTATCTGACTGTAGATTGAAGAACTTGTGACCAATCGATAAGGATCCAAGGTGAGCAAGATCCAGTAGTATCTCAGCTTGGGTTATCGTGCACATCCGATATGTCAACTTATGAACCTTCACCGGATGGAGCATTTCGGCTTATTTTCTCGTTCCTGTGTATCATTTACTAGATTTTCTGCGATTGCATTCCTTGCACAGCATTTGACAGTTATTTGGGGTTGTTCTTCCACCTCCTGCCCAAGGAGTGATATGGTCGCCCTCCATTTCCGAAAACTGAAACGATTTCTCGCATGACTTGCAAATGCCTTTTTGTTTCTCGAACGCCTTCATCTTCATTGCAACGGAAAACGCGCGGATATTGAGGCGCCTCTCCTCACCAGTCAGAAGGTAAGGATAGATTCCTGCCTTCTGAGTCACATCGTCGTCGATCATCAAGCCGATTATTCTGGCCTCAAGGTCTTCGGGATCCAAACTCTCATCCCTGAGTTGCCCATAAAATCCGCCCCAGTCCACGCCTTTCATTGGCTTGCGGTAGTTCGGGAAAACCGCTTCCACCCGGTTGATTATCGACTGAAAATGATTCCACAAGGCGGTCGCGGTCTTGTGATGCTGATGTACGGCCATATATTCCTCGACCGTCTGTCCCTCGTCCTTGATCCATCGGATCGCCGTTTCGAGGTATTCTTGGCGTTCCGCTCTCCCGTTGACATACTTGTTGCCTATTGCATACGCTGGGCAACTCGCCCCTTTTCGGCTGAAATACCGCTTTGCATCGGATATCCACGGCCCAGCGTACACCGCATTTCGCAGCTCCTGATTCGTTAGCCTTTCACCCGCGATGTTGATGATCCTGAACCAATCCAGCTTCTCAGTGGCACTTCCCTCGCAGATATAGACCTGCAACGGATAACCGACAATCCGTTCTTGCTCATCGTCTTGCAGGTTGTGGAAGTACCGTCCATCAAGGGAGTAGTTCCCTTCCACGTATTGCGCGACCGCGATCGTGCGCTGCTGGCCGTCGATGACTTCATATGTCCCATCTTGGCGTACGGCCCAATACATCACGTTGAGCGGAAAACCCTTGTTGATCGTCTCAATCACTGCATCGCGCTGCTTGTCCTTGTAGACAAATTCGCGCTGAAACGGCGGTCGGATGTCGAGTTTGTCGCCATAGCCGCGCACCCCGCCCTCGCCGTCGTCGTGGTAGCCATCCACGAGATCACCAACTGTAATTTTCTTCAGTTCGATATTCATGAACATGTCTCATCGTTGATTGCGCTCGTTTTTCCGCTTGACAAAAATCCTTCTAAATTTGCAATGAACTATATCGTCACCCCTGACAAGGTAGTTTCCCCTGCGCGGCTTACCCTTCAAAATGGGGTAACCGTTGGCCTTTTGGCCAGACATGCCGGTTTTCGTCCCATCCGCCCTCATCTCGGCAAAATCGTCGTAAAATGTGTGGCTCTCGAAACCGTCATCCCACAAAGAGGAAAAACCTAATATCTCAAATTGCTCTGGATTCCATTTGTCCAGAAACGTAATCGGCGTTCCCATCACGCCGTCATAATCCATCGGAATTTCAGCAATCTTGTCCACATTGATCGCATTGTAGTTGTCGTAGGTTGGGTACTCATCCTCCGAATAGTGTTTGTAGAGAGCCAACTCCTCGTGGCGTTTGGCATGATCGAGATTGGTGAACCAGGCCGCGTTACCTAACCGTCCCTTGATAGTCCCATCAATAACTCTATAGGCGCTCCCTTCCTTTGCAAACGCTACCAATTCCTGCGCGTAGCCCTCCGGTACATCAAACAGCATGTCTTGGCCTTTAGGGGTGACACCAAGCCACATCTGGTTGTCTTTGATCAGAGGAAAAATCTCCTTGTATGTGATGGCATTCTGACTCCCGACGATCAAGAATTTTTTGCCATACTGCATCAGTTGAGCAACGTATTCGCGGAACAGCGAAAACGGAGGATTGGTCACCACAATGTCCGCCTTCTTTAAAAGATTAATGGTCTCCGCACTACGGAAATCTCCGTCCCCTTCAAACTCATGGACACCAATGTCCTCCACGGCGGGTACTCTGTCGCTCTTTCGGCTCCCGCTGTACTCCAACCATATCGCCCGCTCCGAATCGTGACGGCTGAACAGATCTCGGTCCTGGTTTCTGTAGCAAGCGGTGATGAGCTTGTTCAGACCCAGGTGCTCGAAGTTGTAGGAGAAGTAATGGAAGAAGTTGGAGACGGAGGGATCGTCACAATTGCAATACACAACCTTACCGGAGAAATGCCCGGCGTAGTGGCGGAGTTCATTCTCGATGTCGGAAAGCTGAGTGTAGAACTCGTCGTTCTTTTCCCGCTTGGCTCTTTGTAGGTTTTCGTTTAAAGACATCGATGTGCTCCCTGATCAAATCCACTGTCAGCTATCGTTTTCTGATAATCGAGCAGTTGTGCCCGTCCCAACTTCGGCGCTTTGGCAGATCATTGCTCTCTCATAGAAAAGGGTGCTCGCCTGACGGGTGTGGTTCTGGTATGGGGTAAAGAGTTCGTGTTATGTTTGATAGATGTTTGTATGATGTATGCATATTTTTCCGCCACTCGTCACAGTTTTCTGTGTTGAGCGCCAAAAACACAGAAATCAGACCCATCATCGGACCTGATTGACCCCTGATTGTGATCGTGGCAGACGCTGCGCTTGATCGCGAGTTCTGGTTCAGAATGACTGCCGAAGACCGTCAAGGGGCGATCCATGAGGAGCTTGTACGGCTGTTTCCCGGAGAGTTGCCGACTGCGTTCGCCGCCTTCATGGTGAGTGTGCGCGAGAAGCTCGAGGCGTTTGAGGGGCGGCACGCCACGAGGGCGTTCGAGAGCGGCGTCGCCGAGGCGGCCAACCGGCTTTCGGCGCAGATCGTCAGGCAGGCCCTTGTCTCACTCGACACGCAAGACCCCGTGATCGAATACCGCGGCGAGAGATATCGTCGGGAAGGCGCCACGAACAAGCGGGTCATGACATCCTTCGGTGCCATCAACTATGAGCGTTCACGATACCGTCGCCGGTCCCGTGCGTCGGTGTTTCCGGCGGATCGCCTTGCCGGCTTGATCGAGGACTTCTGGACGCCACGAGCGGCATACCTTGCCTTGCAGGCGGTATCGTCGATGCCACCGCGTGATTGCGTGAAGATGTTCCGCCGACAGGGCGGGATGTGTCCCGGTGTATCGAGCCTGATCCGGCTCTACGAGGTGGCCGGCAGACACTGGGAAGAGATCGCCGATGACGCGCTCGCAGAGATCCGTCATGGGGAGGAGATTCCCTCTGACGCCACGTCCGTGACGATCCAGATGGATGGCGTCATGGTGCCTGTGGGCCAAGACAGACGCAAGCGGAAACAGGACCTTGAGGGGATCACGTGGAAGGAAGCCGCTTGCGCGACGATCACTCTTGGCAATGCCGCCGGCGAGCGTCTTCGCACCCTGCGCCATGCCAGAATGCCCGAAGCGAACAAGCTCAGGCTCAAGCAGCTGATCCGCGACGAGGTTCACTCTCTGCTGGCCAGACGGCCGGACCTCGAACTTGTTGTGGTGGCCAACGGAGCCAGGGATCACTGGCGGTTCTTCGAGGAAGCCTTCCCCGAGGCCGAGCAGGTGCTCGACTTCTTCCATGCAGCAGACTATCTCAAGGAGGCGCTTGATCACGCCTATGGCCAGGACAGCATTCAGGGCAACCGTCGCTGGCACATCCTGCGCGAGACCCTGCTTGTCGAGATCTCCGGCGTCGACAAGGTCATCGCCTCCCTCGCATATCTCAAGCGATCCTACTCGCCTCTGGTCTCCAGGGCGATCGGCTACTTCACCAACAACCGCAAGAGGATGAACTATGCCGACTACAGACGTCGCAACCTGACTATCGGCTCCGGGCTTGTTGAAGCCACCAACAAGAGCCTCGTCACGCAACGGCTGAAGGGATCAGGCATGATCTGGGGGCAAAGCGGCGGCCAGGCCATCCTGTCGCTGCGCGCCCTCGACAAGTCAGACCGCTTCGACACCGCATGGAACATCCTGGAACCATATTGGCAGAAAAAAGCAATCGACAATTATTGAAGAAAATTACCCCATATGAGAATCGCACCCCGCCTGACTATCTGTCAGGGCAAAATTGTCCCATGGCCCTGAGAAGTTCTTTACCTACCAAAGCACCTTTGGAGCGGTTGTACTTTCTATGGGTCAACTGGAGATTGGCGAGATCGTCGGTACCTCCGTTAGCCCTCGGGATGATATGGTCAACTTCGATGTCGATGTTGAGACGGCGGTTCCACGGCGGGCCTACATAGAGGTTCGGAAGCGGGTTTCCGCAGATACCATCTATGCCGCCCTGTTTCTTATAGAGAGCCGCCATGTATTTATCACGAAGAGTAGATGATGGTGCGACTTGTCCGAATTCATGTTTCCCCCACCATTGCCTGGTCAAGACACCTGCTTTGCCGACAGATATCCTTGCCACCTGCCACGCCCCATGTGCTCCCCTTCCGACAGCCAAGGCCATACCCGTTCCAGCGGCACCAACCTTGCTGACAGCTGCAGCCGCTAATGTGGGAGCGACTGCAAGTTCGATAACGGTGCCGACTGCTCCGCCCAGGATTGCTCCTGGGACTGCGCAGGCTGCGCCTGCCGTGTATCCGACCAGATCTTCTTTATCTACGTACTTCCAGAACAAGAACTGCGGCCCATCAGATTCAGTTGTTTCACCAATGTATGATCGTGCCAGGTCATCGCAAGCAATCGCGGATATTGTACCGCCGACAACTGCGCCTATGGTGGGCCCTACGCCGGACCCGGCATTCGCACCTGAACCAAACATGAAAGTCGCAAGTATGCCAAACACGGCTTGCCTGAAGTAGCGGGTGAGTAATCTCGTCATGCAGGAACTCCCGTATTTTGTCTTGTGAAAGCCGTGCAAATGCCGATAATCATCTAATCAATCTTAGTTTGCTTCCAATACAGAATCCTGTCAATGCTGTCCACAAATTGCCAACGCAAATTGCAAACTATTAAACACGCGTTTCATTTGATGAATGAATACAAAAAAATCTGAATTAATTAATCTAAGAACTGAGAAAGAAATTTTCATCGCCGCGCTGCCAACTCTTGAAGTCTTGCAAATCTATGGTCCAAAATCACGCCTGGGCATGCCTCGATCAGCAACTGCAACGTCCGATCCAAGTCAAACGGGAAATTGTCTGGTTCATCGGCGACTATGAGGTCAAGGAGGTCTAGGCATTGCTCCGGAAAGCTAGAAATGATCGATTTTTGATCTTCGTAGCCATCGGATATGCCGTAGAGCCCATAAGTTATTGTTCTCATCGGGCGAAGAAATGGTTTGACAGCGTCCAAAACATCCGCAAATCTCTCATCGGTTCTCTCGAGCATTGAAATCCACGCATACGTTGTTTCTTCAGTTTGATATCTTGCCTCCTTCGGCCATGCACTTTGAATAAATGGAATCACATGTGTTCTCCATCCATCATCGTTCTTTTGACCCACGCGCCCAAGAAACTGTATCATTTGCTCTCGGCCTTCCGGAGTCATTTTTCTGATGCATGCCCTCCCAATCTCAAAGGAGATTTCCGGTGCGTCGTTGTTTCGAAATATTGTAGCGCACACCACCCAGCCATGGGCATTTTCTTCAATGACGTTGTGCGACTTCCACGAGTACAGTTTCGGAAAAAGTTGAATGAACGCATCCTTGATCTGCTCGAAGACCGATGCGCTTGGCATTTGCCCATGCCAAAGTACTCCATTCCATGCTGCCTCACATCTCGGGTGTGTTATCGCGAACCATGGAATCATTGTCTCCCCTACCCAGTTCGGTGCGATGTCATTTAGCCAGTCTATTCTCTCCGCCAAGAGACAGACGGTGTAGTCCCTTCCGTCGATGGGCGCGTCAAGCAGTCGGTCGAAGCGGGATGAGAACTCGATAGGCATCCCATGACCTTTGGACAGATGGCGGTCAACCAACATAGACAGCATGGCGCGAGTAGCTTTGCCAATCGGACTGTTGATCGCGTGGTCAATGATGTATCCGGATAGTTCGGCCTCAACCTCTCCCACATGTGTTGTCAGCGAAACTTTCTTTCCGGCCTCTTCTTCCCCGGAAAGAAGTCCTGTGACGAGATCGTCATAGAGATCAAAGGCGTATTCTTCATCAATCTCGGCTACTCCACGCAGCCGCTCTTCCAACCAAGCTCCAATTTCGCTGCTGAGTTGAGTTATCACGTTGCAAGGCAATCGACGCACAAGCTCGCAGAAGAGCCTGCACGCGTGGTGCGATGCCGTCGTCGGCCAATGGCTGATAGTATCACTCCAAAATCGGACTGGGTACTCGCCGCGTCTCGATGCTGCTGACAATGCCGCGATTGCTCTTGAGGGCCGCTTCTTTACCAGTCCCACAAAAGGCCGGTGTTCGGTCGGCTCCATCGCCACACGCCCAGTATTTCTCTCTGCGATCTCTATGATCGATGAAACGGGAACTCCATCAAAGACGGTGGCATCTTCACTGGTGTGCACCGAGTAGACTCTCCCTTCAGCAATCCGCGCAGCACCTTCAACCCAGGTATCCTGCCACTCCGGAATTTTGCGTTTCATTTCCTGCCATCGTTCCGGGTGTGGTTCTGGTATGGGGTAAAGAGTTCGTGTTATGTTTGATAGGTGTTCGTATGATGTATGCACATTTTTTCGCCACTCGTCACAGTTTTCTGTGTTGAGCGCCAAAAACACAGACATCAGACCCATCATCGGATCTGATTGACCCCTGATTGTGATCGTGGCAGACGCTGCGCTTGATCGCGAGTTCTGGTTCAGAATGACTGCCGAAGACCGTCAAGGGGCGATCCATGAGGAGCTTGTACGGCTGTTTCCCGGAGAGTTGCCGGCTGCGTTCGCCGCCTTCATGGTGAGTGTGCGCGAGAAGCTCGAGGCGTTTGAGGGGCGGCACGCCACGAGGGCGTTCGAGAGCGGCGTCGCCGAGGCGGCCAACCGGCTTTCGGCGCAGATCGTCAGGCAGGCCCTTGTCTCACTCGACACGCAAGACCCCGTGATCGAATACCGCGGCGAGAGATATCGTCGGGAAGGCGCCACGAACAAGCGGGTCATGACATCCTTCGGTGCCATCAACGATGAGCGTTCACGATACCGTCGCCGGTCCCGTGCGTCGGTGTTTCCGGCGGATCGCCTTGCCGGCTTGATCGAGGACTTCTGGACGCCACGAGCGGCATACCTTGCCTTGCAGGCGGTATCGTCGATGCCACCGCGTGATTGCGTGAAGATGTTCCGCCGACAGGGCGGGATGTGTCCCGGTGTATCGAGCCTGATCCGGCTCTACGAGGTGGCCGGCAGACACTGGGAAGAGATCGCCGATGACGCGCTCGCAGAGATCCGTCATGGGGAGGAGATTCCCTCTGACGCCACGTCCGTGACGATCCAGATGGATGGCGTCATGGTGCCTGTGGGCCAAGACAGACGCAAGCGGAAACAGGACCTTGAGGGGATCACGTGGAAGGAAGCCGCTTGCGCGACGATCACTCTTGGCAATGCCGCCGGCGAGCGTCTTCGCACCCTGCGCCATGCCAGAATGCCCGAAGCGAACAAGCTCAGGCTCAAGCAGCTGATCCGCGACGAGGTTCACTCTCTGCTGGCCAGACGGCCGGACCTCGAACTTGTTGTGGTGGCCAACGGAGCCAGGGATCACTGGCGGTTCTTCGAGGAAGCCTTCCCCGAGGCCGAGCAGGTGCTCGACTTCTTCCATGCAGCAGACTATCTCAAGGAGGCGCTTGATCACGCCTATGGCCAGGACAGCATTCAGGGCAACCGTCGCTGGCACATCCTGCGCGAGACCCTGCTTGTCGAGATCTCCGGCGTCGACAAGGTCATCGCCTCCCTCGCATATCTCAAGCGATCCTACTCGCCTCTGGTCTCCAGGGCGATCGGCTACTTCACCAACAACCGCAAGAGGATGAACTATGCCGACTACAGACGTCGCAACCTGACTATCGGCTCCGGGCTTGTTGAAGCCACCAACAAGAGCCTCGTCACGCAACGGCTGAAGGGATCAGGCATGATCTGGGGGCAAAGCGGCGGCCAGGCCATCCTGTCGCTGCGCGCCCTCGACAAGTCAGACCGCTTCGACACCGCATGGAACATCCTGGAACCATATTGGCAGAAAAAAGCAATCGACAATTATTGAAGAAAATTACCCCATATGAGAATCGCACCCCATCGTTCCAGTGATAGGGCAGGCATCTCGCATCCTTCGCGAACCAACCACCCGAAGCGCGTGGCCGCCTCCTCGTTACGGCGATGTTCATATTGCGCCATCTCTTCATGAGGGTATTGCGGTCGGCCATCCAGAATACGTCCTGCGATTTTAGCCCTTTCCTCTGCAGAAAATTCTGACCAGCGATCCTTGATCAAGAAGAGCATCTCGCGTTTGTTGCCCGGATTCCATAACTGTACACCTTCCATCGAAAGAACATGCGCTGCCACTTCCTGAGAGCCGAACAACTTCGGTTTGTTCAGTGCATACAGGTGTAGTTTATCGAAAACAAATCCTTTGGGGTGTGGCCAGGTGTCAATATGCCCCCGTAGTACTGTTGGATGAATTTCGGACATTCGATCCAAGAGGGATGCGAAAAACACAATAAAGGCATCGGCGTTGGAGGTGAAGATGCAATCCTCACTGTCTACATTTTCGCGATACAAGGGACTGCTGTGAAACCATTCTTTTTGGCATTCCAGCAAGCGGTCAGCGGTTCGAACAAGATTCCACTGGAGGATTGAAAAGACTTGGGGCAGGACCTTGTCGGGAATGTCGATTTGATTGCGGCGCATGTCTGGAAATTCAACATCGATGTCGACAATATGCTGCCATTCCGTATCGGCCCAGACCCTGGATGGGGGCTTCGCTCTTGCTATACCACTTGGCGCCCTGAGTTTGAATGTAGAGTCGCTGACTTTCTGAAATACGCGAAGAGCACTACTTGACCATCCGTGTTTCTCGATTCTACGCCGCAAGCGGAACCATGCGTGATTGTGAAAATCATACGGAGTTGCCACAGACTCTAGAATGATGCGCCAAAGCGCACGGGCAGTCTCCGGCATGTCTTCCGACTCCTCAACCCCCGACGCAAGCAGGGCCGCCAGTCGCGCATGAAGACGGGGCTGCCTTGCCACCCACCATGCCAATGTTGGCTGGTCTACACTTTTCTCCATCCACCGTGTGAGATGAAACAGCCGGGCCGGCATCAGCTCATGACCTTGGGGAAAGTTCGTGCTCAATCGATGGATTTCAGGCGGATTGTCATCTCCAAATTGCCACGAGAGCAAATCCTGTCCCACTGACTCGCGCTGCCCGGCTCTTCCCTCTTCCCAAGGGAACTCATTGTCGAGACCAAAGGCTTCTCTGGCATCGAACTCCCCATCTCCCGGTACATGGCCAGAAATCTTCTTCATGGAGCGGCAACTTTTGTCGAAAACGCACAACCACTCTGCCGGAGGCGTTGGATCCGCATCGGCGAACAGCTTCGCGCCAAGCGACGTCTGGACCACATGACACACCATTCCCCGCTCGTGCGCCTCTAGTGCTTCGGGCCCTCTCTGCGCCATCGAGAGGATCGATGAGGTCCATTTCTTCGGGGCGTCTGATCTGTCAGCCCATGCTTCAAGAGTATCCCACAGCAATTCGTGACACTCTCCATAGGCGATCGGAAAGACCCCACGATCCTGCCATTTCGCCTTCACCTCACCGGCTTGCCCACGGTCGAACGCATACAATCGATGCTGATCCCGACTGCGCACACTGCTCACACTACTCAAACCCTGGAGCAGGTACTTCACAGGAGGATCCTCGGCCTGATAGCCCAGCAGCACTACCGTGTACCTCTCAAGCAATGATCGGATAAAGGAAGTCGCCCACGCTTCCGCAAGATATGCGCGACCAAAATCCGAACTGCTCAACACGTAATCGTGCGACACAGCCTCTTTTCCAGCGAGTCTCCCGTGCAGATAGGTGATGCCCGCGAGTGGTGCTCCGTGTCGTAGATCGGGGAAGCTGGGTGGTTCATGATACCTGATCTGATCTCTACCGAGTGCATACTCAAACAAATGATCAAAATTTGTTGTTACGATCTGCGGGGTGCCCTTATGGCTGGAAGAAATACGTGCGATGGTCTTGTGTCGACTCGTGTCGATTGATGTCGGGTCTTCAATGCAGAGGTGTTTGGTGACGAGCTTTCCAACTTCATCTCTTCCGTATTCCAACTGAAGCATGTTGAATATCTGATCGAGTGACGTTCTCCCTCTCTTTGGAATGTCTGCCTTGATGCTGCCCCACGGTTCAAAGGCCTGCACGACATCCGATTCTTCTGCCGGTGCGAGATCATTGATCACGAACTTGGTTAACTTCACAAACTCCGGCATCCCTGCTGGTACGGACACGCCAGCGCCACAAAGGAAAACGACACGCCCAGCATCGCGTTCTCTAAGGAGAAAGTCCGGAATAATCGGACCGTCAGCATAAAATCTCACCAACAACCTCCGGTGCGCTGATCCCCACGCCTGTCCAGTCCGATGCCCTATGTTGAGCAACGGCCCGAGTTTCTTGTCGGACCACACGAACTATTGCACACCCGCACATGCCTTGGTAGAGGCTTCCTAGTAGCGTATGCAGATTTCAGTGATTCTGCATTCTGCTTGTTCGTCAAGCACGGGTAGCCGCCGTTTGCCGAATCAAGAGATGACGAGATCAACAATCTTTGGGCGAGATGGCCCTCGGCCGCCTCATTGCGCCCACGCGTAGAACTTGGCTCAACTGTCAACCATGGGCACACTCAAGGAGCTAGCAAACGAAGTGATTGAACAATTTAGGCTGCGAGGAAGTCCGACGTGAGATCATCGGTTGCAACTGGGCTGCAGAAGGCGTTCGCAGTCGGATGCTTGACGCTCGCGTTGTCGTTCGCGTTCAGCAGCTTGCCGAATGCAGACCAGTTCCAGCCCCTTTGTGCCGAACTCGAGGCGGGAGACCGCGACTGCTGGAACCCGATCGAGGTGACCGACCACGAGGGATGCCATTTCTTCGGGCACGTGTCGTACTTCGACCATGCTCCGCCCATGACGTGGTCGGGCTCCTGCCGGGGCGGGAGGGCGCAAGGAGACGGTTTCCTGCAGGACAGGCAGGGCAATCGCGCTGAAGGACGCCTCGTGGAGGGCCTGAAGGATGGCCGCTGGACGGTCATTCTTGCCGATGGCGGCACCGTCACGGAGAGCTATGCCGAGGGTTTCCATCATGGCCCATGGACCTTCGACCTGTCGGACGGCCGGTTCTACGCCATGAGCTATGAGGACGGGCGCCTGGCGGGTCCATGGGAGCGTCGCGACGACGACGGCTACCGTGAGGTGGGAACGGCCAGGGATGGCAAGTTCGAGGGAGCCCTGACCATCACATGGCCCAACGGTGTCGAAGCGGTGGTGACGTACGTGAATGGCAGGATCGAGGGCAGGACGACCGTCACCCACGCGCCGGGCAGGCATATGTGCGCAGGCTTTCGGCGGCGATTAGGTCGATCTCTGAACCGATTGTCAGGACTTCTGCGCCAGCTCAGCGATTCCCGCCCCCAATGGTGCAGGTCATGCCAGGTTCGTAGGTCAACCCGGCCCGGATGCAGGTCACCAACTGTTCGCGGTAGCGCTCCCAGACGAGGTCACTCCAGTAGTCGTCCGATCCCTCCACTGGTGCCAGGAGACCGGTCTCCATCTGGGTCCAAAGCCCAGCCACATAGAACGCAACAGCCACGAATCCAAGGATTGAACATCCGAACCACAGCCACCGCCGCGAGGTCGTGTTCCATGCGTGGTACTTCCTCGCAACCGCGTCCATGACCGGCTGCAGTCTCAGCATGTCGTCGATGGCCTTGCGCCGGTCGGCATCGACCTGCCGGATGTTCGCCACCTCGTCGAGGGCCCTGCGGTCGCTGGCCACCGCCTCCCTGATGGATGCCATGTCGCGCGCGACGGCGGTCGTGGCGGCGACGGACTTCCGCAGTCCGGCAAGGGCCTCGGCGGCCGGCGTCACCTTTTCCGCGACGCGGTCGATGCCGGCAAAGACCGCACCTTCGCGGGCATCGAGGGAACGTGTGAGCGTGTGGAGCCCGTCACGCACGTCCGCCGCGAGTTCCTTGCGCGTGGCGTGCTGCGCGTCGACGAGCTGCCGGAGCAGCACGGCCGCCTCGTCCGCTCCGGCGCCCTCCTTCCTCCCCCGTTCGATCGCGTGCCTCACGCTCTCGGCGACCGCACCCTGGGCGCCGGCGAGGGTGTCGATCCTCTCCGCGAGGGCGGCTTCCGTGCGGGCGACGATCCGTTCCACGGCGGCCTCGTGATTGTCGAGAAGGACGGCGAGGGTGGCGGGATCCACCGCCGCTTCGGGTTTGTGCCCCCGGCGCTCGCGGCGCTGGAGTTCCCCGGCGATGCGGCGGGCCTCGGGATCATCGGCTGTCATCGGCGCCTCCTCACGTTTCTGCGGACCATGCCCGAAGCCGGGTGATGGGCTACACTGGCAGGCATGGTCGCCACGGTCACCGCCATCACGTCCGCTTCGGCGACGGTGCACTACTTCGAGCAGGACGGATACTACGCGAAGAACGACCCCGAGCACCGCCGGGCGAGCTTCTGGCACGGCAAGGCGGCGGACGCTCTGGGCCTCGGCCGCCACGTGAGGCCGAAGGTCTTCGAATCCATCCTCGCCGGCCACGTCCCCGGCACGGACCGGCGTCTGGGGAGAGCGCGGGACGGCGCGCACCAGCACCGCCCGGGCGTGGACGTCACC
This sequence comes from Alphaproteobacteria bacterium, assembly GCA_965200495.1. Taxonomy (GTDB): domain Bacteria; phylum Pseudomonadota; class Alphaproteobacteria; order SP197; family SP197; genus SP197. Next base: position 564,363 of record CBDAUG010000002.1, on the reverse strand, counting down.
TTCTCGGCGCCCAAGTCGGTGTCGCTGCAGGCGCTTCTCAGGGGCGACGAGCGGGTGATCCGGGCCCACGACGAAGCGGTGCGCAGCACGCTCGACATGATCGAGCGTGATCTCCTGGTGACGCGGGTTCACAACCCGACGACAGGCAGACGCGAGCGCCGCCGGGCGCAGGGCATGGTGGCGGGCACGTTCCGGCATCTCGCGAGCCGCAACCTCGATCCCCAGCTTCACACCCACTGCGTCATCGCCAACATGACGCGCGGACCGGACGGCTCCTGGCGCAGCCTCGATACCGGGCAGCTTCACGCCAGACGTCTGCTGATCGGCGCCCACTACCGCAGCGAGCTGGCGCGGCGTCTGCTTGATCTGGGCTACGCCCTCGAGGAGACGATGATCGGCCCGGTGCCGGGCTTCGAGATTGCCGGCTGGACGAAGGAGGCGCTCGATGCCTTCTCGACGCGACGAAGGGAGATCGTCGATCACGTCGAGGCGAAGGGCTGGGACTACAATGCGGCGACCGCCCAGGCGGCGACGCTGGCGACACGGCGGCGCAAGAAGGAACCCCACCGGGAGATCCTGACCGGCATGTGGCGGACGCGGGCGTCCGAACGCGGCATCGATCTCAAGCGCCGGCGCCTGAAGCGCTCTGCGCTGCCCGTGGCGCCCTCGGCGCTGGAGGTCGTGGCGCGGGTTGCCGAACACCTCGAGGAGCGCCAGTCGGTCATCGCCCGCCACGACCTGGTGGCGGGCGCGCTTGCCCATGCACCCGGACGTCACGACCTGAAGGAGATCGACGCCGCCATCGACCGGCTGCGCCGGGACGGCCATCTCGTCGATGCCATCCGCTCCCGTGGCGGCCCCTCCCTCGTCACGGACCGGGCGCTCAAGGCCGAACGCGAGGTCGTGCGGCGCATGAAGGAGGGCATCGGCACGACGGAGGCGATCGTGCCGGCAGAGGCGGTCGAGGCGGCGCTGCAGGGCACCACCCTCACCGCGGGCCAGAGGGAGGCGCTGCGCCTCATCCTGAGTGCAGGCGATGCGATCGTCGGCGTCCAGGGCTACGCGGGCACGGGCAAGACGACGATGCTGAAGGAGGTGGTGGACCTCGCCGGGGCGGACGCCATCGTCGGCCTGGCGCCCTCCTCGGGTGCGGCCCGCACGCTGGGCCGCGAGGCCGGCATCGCGGCCAGGACCCTGCAGGGGTTCCTGGTGCGCCACGGCGATCTTGCGGCGAAGACGCAAGGCTCGTTTGCGGGCAAGGTGCTGGTGGTGGACGAGATGTCCCTTGCCAGCACGGCGCAGGCGCGCTCCCTCATGAGGATTGCCGCACATCTCGGCGTGGCGCGGCTGGTGATGGTGGGCGACAGCCGGCAGCTGCGCGCGGTGGAGGCGGGCCAGCCGTTCCGCCAGCTGCAGGAGGCCGGCATGGCGACGGCGGTGATGGACGACATCCGCCGCCAGCGGAACCCGGGCCTGAAAGCTGCGGTGCTGGACGCCATCGCCGGCAGGCCCGGAGAAGCCCTGACGACGCTCGGCGCCGCTGTGCTCGAGGTGGAGCACGAGGACCTGGGCGCCAGTGCGGCGCGCATCTGGCTGGCGCTCTCGCCCGGGGACCGCACGCAGACGGCGCTGATGGCCCCCACCCATGTGCTGCGCCGGGAGATCAACAGGGAAGTCAGGGAGGGCCTGCGCGAGGAAGGCGTGCTCCGCGGGCGACATGTGACGCTCCCCATCCTCGTCAACCTCGCGATGACACGGGCGCAGAAGCGGGAGATCCGCAACTACCGGCAGGGCGACGTGGTGGTCTTCCACAACGACCTCTACCACTACCGGGTCAGATCGGGCGACATCTGCCCCATCCGCGCCATCGAGGGCGAACATCTCCTGCTCGATCACGCCGACGGCGAGGCGCGTCACGTGACGCCCGATTCGGATGTCCGCTACCGCTACGACGTCTTCGAGACGGACACGATCGACCTTCAGGCCGGCGACCGCATCCGCTGGACGCGCAACCACAACGCAAGCGGCCTCGTCAACGGCGCTGAGGCGACGATCGAGAGGATCGGCAGGACGTCTCTCGTTCTCGTCACCGACGACGACCGGCGCCTCGAGATGGATCTGGACGATCCCCGGCTGCGCCACATGGCGCACGCCTATGCGACGACGGTGCATGCGGCCCAGGGTCAGACCCGCGACAGGGTGATCGCGGTGCTCGATTCGGGCCACGGGCATCTGGCCAACCAGCAGACCTTCTATGTCGAGATCAGCCGGGCCCGCGACGAGGCGATCGTCGTCACCGACAACCGCGAGCACCTCAGCCAGACACTTCAAGAGAACACCGGCGAGGTTCTGACCGCCCTGGAGGCGACAGGCGAGAGCCTCGACGCAGACGACATCGCCCGGCACGTGCCGGAGAAGGAGGACGTCGAGGATCTCGGCGTCGCGCCGCTGGCGTTCGCCCGCTGGAAGCGGGCATGGGATCCCGACCTTGCGCCCGACGATCCGCAGGCCCTTGCGCACTTGAAGGCGCTTGCCGTCATGACGGGGTCATCCGATGAACGGGTGGCGGCCCTGGCCTCCGCAGAATGGCCGGCGATGAGTGCGCGCGCCGTCGCCCATGTCGAGGCGCGTCTTGGCGACGTCCTCGAGAGGCGGCCTGCGCTGCGGGCGGGCAAGGGCCTCGATCCGGGCGACGATGCCGCCTGGCGCTTCGCGGCGGATTCGGGCCTCGCCGCGGCCCGTGCCCTGCTGGAGACGAGTTACGCGCCGCCTCTCGCCGGTCTCGTCGCCCGGCTTGCTCCCCTGCTGGCCGATGACGACAGTGCGTTCTTGCGCCAGGCGACGCAGGACCATGCCGCGGCCTGGGAAGCGCGCTGGCGCGCTCTGGAGAAAGCGGCCGATGCGGCAGGAATCAACGTTCACGATCACGGCTCTGCGGACGAGGCGATCGCGGTCGCCCGGCGATGCCTGAAAGACCCCGTTGTGACGGGAGAACGCCGTGACCGGATCGCGCACATCGTGGAGGCCTTCGACGACCGCGGGGACGCCCGCCGGCGGGGCGAGGTGTGGCTCGCCGCGTGGGAGAAGCGGCAGTCCCCGCGTGCGGCGGCCATCGAGGCCATGATCGCGGAAGCCCGCCGGCTCGCGTGCGATCCCGCCATGCCCGCCGCGCTCACATCCCGCCTCGAACTTGCGATCAACCGTCACGAACGCCTGGCCGCCTCCCCGACAGCCGTGGCGGAGACCGTGGAACCGCCAGGCGCCGACACGCCATCCACCGGGCAGGCGATGCCTGAACGGGTGAAGGAGGAGACGGCGCTGCCTCCGGTGCCCGTGATCGAGGACGAACGGGAACGCGAGGCACGGCGCGAGAAGGCGCGTGCGGCGGCCAACCGGGCGCGGCGACAGGCCGAGAACGCAGAGCGTCAGCTGGAAGACTGGGAAGCGCACCTTGCCGGTGGTCGCCTTGGCCACTGGATTGCCTGTGCCGACGAGGCGGCACGCGATCCCGCTCTCCCCGTTCCCGCCCGCCGCCGCCTTGAGGAGGCGGCAGTCCTTGCCCGCCGGCGTCTCGAGGCGCACGAGGCCCATGGCGCCTGGCAGGAGGCCTGCCGGGACCATGCCGAAGCTGCCGCGTCTCACGACCGCCACGTGGTCGACGACCCCGGCTGGCGCGACCTCGTGGCCGAGGCGGAACGTCTGACGGAGAACCCGGCCGCAAGCAGCGCAGCGCGCCGGGAGATCGCACAATGGCGCGACGATGCCGGGAGGATGATGGAGGCCCGCGCCGCCTTCCTCGAACGGCGCCGTGCGTGGAGGCGTCTGGAGGCCGACGCGAAGGTCCGGGGAGAGAACATCCTCGATCTCGCCGAGACCGGCGATGTGGTGGCATGGCTGCGCGAGAACCTGGAAAGCGCCGGCGTCACCGGGAGCGAACGGCGGGCCATGAGGGATGTCGTGGCGCATCACGAGGCCCGGCAGGCCGAGAGGATGCGGCCCGACCGCGGATTCAGCTGGAGGCTTTAAGGCCGGTTGCGGCGATAGACCTCGTCCTCGATCCTGGCCGCACGGCTGTCCTGCAGCACCGCGTCGAGCAGGCGGACCATGGTGCCGTGATGCCCGGTGCGGGTCATCGCGTCGAGCCTGATCTCGAAGAGCACCCGCAGCGTCTCGGCGAACCCCGGCGCCCCGTCCGTTCCCTCCAGGGCCCGGACGGTCGCGGCAGTGGCCTTGACGGCCTCCAGCAGGGACTTCTGTTCCTCCGCAGAGAGGACGAGGCGGGGCGGGTTCCTCGCCTTCATCGACGGGTTGCGCTTGAGCGCCCTCGTCACAAGGAGTTGCGACATCGACATCCCCTCGCGCTCCGCCAGGGCGCGGATGCGCTCGCGCTCCAGGCGGCTGCACGAGATCGAGTGCATGGCGGCCCTCTCCGCGACGCGCCGGCCCGTCATGACCCCGGCCTCGCGCTGTCGCGCTGCGCCTGGAAGTCCTTCGCCGCGAGATAGAGGAACGACAGGGCCTCCATGGCCGTGACGTCGCTTCCCGGCAGCGGCGCCATGAGATCCTCGAGAACCAGCAGGGTGCGGTTCACCCGGTTGAGGAGATCGCGCTGTTCGGTCTCGGTGAGGACCAGGCGCATGTCGTCCTCGTCCTCGAGGGCGCAGGCGACGATGAAGCGCGAGATCGTCATGCCGGCCTCCTTCGCCCGCCGTCCGATCTCCTCCCAGTCGCTCGGACGGCAGCTGACGGAGAACTGCTGGTGGCGTCTCATCGGCCCGGCTCCCTCCCCTCCATGAGCGCCTCGGCGTCCAGCAGCGCCCCGACCTCCTCGCCGATGGCCCGCCAGGCCTCGCTCTCCCCGGCGCGCTCGAAGCGGTATTCCTCGATGCGGCCAAGCACCATCAGCAGGTGGGCGAGGCGCCACTGCAGGTCCGCCGGCAGGTTCTCCGGTTGTGGTGTCGTTGTGGTCAGCGCCTGCTGCACGACGTAGCGCGAGATGGGCATGGCGCGGGTGTCCGCACGCTCCCTGATCCGCGCCCACTCGCTGTCGGAGGCCATGATGGTGCGCGCCTTGCGGCGCGGATCGTGCGTCTCCGTCATGGGTTCACGCACCGCTGGCCGTGGCGACACAAGGAGGCCCCGATGGTGTGTCGGAGCAGATGTTTGGCGACCTGGATCATGCTGAAACACCATGTCTCTCATGGATATCCATTATCTGGCATCTTCACTGACTGGCTGTGTACCGCGGTATGCGTGACATGATGGAAATGCTACGGATACTTCCCGGAAATGCAACTGCGGGACACGGCAGATGTCGTCTTGTATACTCCCTGTGTCGTTGTCATGGGTTGACAGTATCGATTTTTGGATGTAACAACAAAAGCATGACGAGAGAGACGGGAACACTGGGTTGTTTCATACAGGTGTGAAGGCAAGTTCTTTTGTGTCACACCACCTCGGTGCGCGCCCGGGCCTGGGTCGTCACCTGAAGCGACACGCTGCGCCAGCCCTCAAGCATCTCATCGTAAAGTGCCGAGGGGTGGCCCGAGATCATCACCTGGCAGGGCAGACCCTTGAGCAGATGAAGCAGGGCCACATGGTCGGCCTCGCCGTAGTCGTGGCGGTAGCGCCGCCGTGACCGCCGGGTCGCTCGCAGATACGGCGGATCGCTGTACACCAGTTCCGTGCCCCGCAACGGGAAGGTGGCCAGCACCTCATGGGCGCAGCCGTGGATCAACTCCACCGGATAGGCGCACGTGAAGCCCTCCAGCGCACGCCGGTCCCGGTCAATGCCGATCGAACGCAGCGCCGGAACCTTGCGCTGCATCAGCGCGCCGCCGCCAAGGTGCGTCTCAAGATAGAGATCATGGGCCGGCTGGAGCCCCAGCAGCATCTGGCACAGACCGCTCGTCGCCTTGGATCCGAAGTATCCCACCGGCGCTCCCCGCCGCTCACAAAACCACCGATAGAGCCATCCGGCTACGCTGTCAACGCAGACACCTCGTCGTCACAACAACATCACACACAATCAGGGGGTGAGCAGTTACGATCTTCGGTGATATCGTGCGCCCCTGCGGCAGACCGGTGATTGTCAGCCGTGTTCCCATGATCACTGTGCCGGACGGCAGCACGGCATGAGGGAGCCCGCATGCATCGCGTGCGTGAACGCGCCTGTCGCGGCCAGTCGTGCAAAACGCCTTGCATTCACGATGGCCCGGTCACGTTCGTCCGCACAGGGCAGGCCGGCGTGTGCGCTTTGCGGGGTGGCAGAGTCGCCGGGGTGTATGGTATGAGTGGAGAGAGGCGATTGAGCTTGAGGAGGCGCCATGGCTGTGACAGACAGTGCCCGGACCGTGACCCACGAGACCGTCCGGCAGTCCTCCCTGGTTTTCCGTTTGAACGCGATCTTCCTGCGTCACGAGTGGATCAGGGGCTATTCGCTCCTGTCACCGACCCTGCTTGTGATGGTCCTGCTGATGTGCCTGCCGGTGTTCATGCTGGTGACCTACAGCTTCTGGACCCAGAACTATCTGGACATCGACAGGACGTTCACCCTGGCCAACTACGAGGCCTTCTTCCAGAAGCCGATCTATGTCGCCCTGATCATGAAGTCGATCAGGATGTCGCTCTTCTGCACCTTCGCGACCATCATCCTGGCCTACCCGATGGCCTACTTCATCGCCTTCAAGGTGAAGAGCAACAAGCTGGTCTGGCTCATTCTCATCACCGTACCGTTCTGGACGAGCTATCTGCTTCGCGTCTTCGCCTGGAAGGTCATTCTCGGGTACAACGGCGTCGTCAATTCGGGACTGATCAGTGTCGGAGTGATCGATGAGCCCCTGCAGTTCCTGCTCTACAATCCGACGGCGGTGGTGCTGACCCTGGCGCATGCCTGGGCCGCCTTCGCCATTCTTCCGATCTACGTATCGCTGGAGAAGATCGACAGATCATTCCTCGAGGCGGCCACCGACCTTGGTGATACGCCGTCCGAGCGTTTCTGGCGGGTGACCTGGCCGCTGTCGCTTCCGGGCGTCATCGCGGCAGGTCTTCTGGTCTTCATTCCCACCGTTGCCGATTACGTGACACCGCGCCTGGTGGGCGGCACGACGGGCATCATGATCGGCAACATCATCCAGTCCCAGTTCGGCAAGGCCAACAACTGGCCCCTGGGTGCGGCGCTCTCCGTGATTGTCATGCTGATGATTGCCTTCCTGGTGGTTGTCTTCATTGTCACGACGACCCGCGGAAGGGCGCGATCCGCATGACCGACACGACTGTCCAGGGAAGCCTGACGGCTCAAAAGGCCGCACAGGACCAGCGTGGCGAGGAAGCGCCACAGTATTTCGCCTCCAGGCACGAGGGGTATCACTGGACCGCTGAGGCGCCGATGTTCCTCTACGCGGTCTGGTATCTCGCCTTCCTCTATATCCCGGTGCTCTTCCTGCCGCTGTTCTCATTCAATGATTCGATCTATGTCGCCTTTCCGCTGAAGGGTTTTTCCCTCGAGTGGTACGGCGACATGGTGAGTACCCAACAGTTGCTCCAGGCCCTTGCCAACAGTGTCAAGGTGGGCGGCGCCGTGGCCGTCATTTCCACGGTTCTGGGGCTCTTCGCTGCGAAGGCAATGACGCGTTACGTCATGCCCGGCAAGGGCGCCGTCACAGCCTTCATCATGCTGCCGCTCGTGGTCCCGGGCATCATTCTCGGCATCTCGCTCCTCGTGATCACCAACATGGTGGGTATGCCGCTTTCCCTCTACACCATCGGCCTTGCCCACACGCTGGTCAGTGTGCCGTTTGCCATGCTGGTGTTGATTTCCCGGCTTGAAGGTTTCGACAAGAACCTCGAGGAAGCTTCCCTCGATCTTGGCGAGGGTCCGTTCCGGACCTTTTTCCGGGTGACCCTGCCGCTTGCCTGGCCGGGTATCCTGGCGAGCCTGCTTCTCACATTCACCATCTCCTTCGATGAGTTCATCCTTGCCTTCTTCCTGGCGGGCAACGAGGCGACCCTGCCGGTCTACATCTGGAGTCAGCTGCGCTTTCCGAGCAGGCTGCCGATGGTGCTTGCTCTCGGCGCCACCATCCTGATCTTCTCGTTCTTCATCGTGACTGTCGCCGAAGTGCTGCGCAGACGCGGTGTCGGCCCGCAGAGCGGATCGGCGATCTGACCGCGATGATCCGATACATCTTCACCCAGCAATCTTGACGGACAGGTCTCATGGCACGTGACGATTACATCTCGATGAGCAACACGTCGAAGCACTTCGGCAGCGTCAAGGCTGTCGATGATGTGACCTTTGACATCGGCGAGGGAGAGTTCTTTTCCCTTCTCGGTGCCTCCGGGTGTGGCAAGACGACACTGCTGCGGATGCTGGCGGGTTTCGAGCAGCCGTCCCTGGGCAACATCTTCATCGATGGCCAGCCGCAGGCCGGGGTGCCGCCGCACCACCGTCCGGTCAACATGGTGTTCCAGAACTACGCCATCTTTCCGCATCTCAACGTCAACCGGAACATCGCCTACGGGATGCGCAAGTCGGGCCTCTCCAAGGCGGAGATCGACCGGCGGGTGGACGAGATGCTCGATCTTATCAAGCTGCCCGGCTACGGCGCCCGGGGGGCCCACCAGCTCTCTGGCGGCCAACGCCAGCGTGTCGCCCTCGCACGCGCTCTCATCAAGCAGCCCAAGGTGCTGCTGCTCGACGAGCCGCTCGGCGCCCTCGACAAGAAACTGCGCGAGCAGATGCAGCTTGAGCTGCGGGCCCTCCAGCGCGATGTCGGCATTACCTTCGTGTTCGTGACCCACGATCAGGAAGAGGCCATGACGATGTCCGACCGCATTGCGGTCATGTCGCTCGGCAAGGTTCTGCAGATCGATTCACCGACCCGGCTCTATGAGGTGCCGAAGGTGAAGGAAGTGGCCGACTTCATTGGCACGGTCAATCTCTTCGAAGGCGCCATCAGGGGCCGGGAGGGTGACAGCACCATCGTCGAGACAGAGGGCCTGGGGACTGTCCGCTCGACGGCCTCAGGCGCCGAGGCGCCCCGGGAGGGACCGATCACCGTCGCCATTCGCCCCGAAAAGTTCCAGTTGACCTTCTCCGAACCGGAGACAAGCGGGAACATGGTGACCGGTACCATGCAGGCAGCGGCCTATCTCGGTGATCGCAGTCACTACTATGTCAGCGTTGATGGCCGTGAGGCGCCGATCGCCGTGGCGGCCCAGAACGCCCAGCGTCAGCTCTCGGTCGTGGGCCAGCAGCATGAACGTGTGTGGTTGACCTGGAATGACGATTCGGCCCTCCTGCTGACAGCCTGAACCGGAACAATCCTCGCCTGCGGGCGAGCTCCCGGGGAATCGATGCGTTACAGCACCATGATCACGCGCCTCGAAAACGAGGGATCACGGGCATGGGACATTCATGCCCGCGCCGAAGAGGAACGTCGGCGCGGACGCGATGTCATTGTGCTCAGCATCGGCGATCCCGATTTTCCCACGCCGCCAGCTATCGTCGAAGCCCTTGTGAAGAGTGTCCGCGAGGGCAACACCCGTTACGGGGAGGTGGATGGCGCCCGGGAGCTGAAGCGCGCCATTGCCGAAAGACATGCCCGTGACACCGGGGCGAATGTGACCTGGAAGAATGTGACCGTGACGCCCGGCGCCCAGGGCGCCCTCTTCGGAGCCATCATGTGCCTGGCCGAGTCCGGTGACGAAGTGGTCGTGCCGCAGCCCTGCTATGTGACCTACGACTCCGTCGTCCAGGCCAGTGGCGCCACGCTCGTCAGCGTGCCGCTGCGACCGGAACGGGCCTTTCAGCTGGATGTCGACGATGTGGCGGCAGCCGTCACGCCGAGAACACGCGTCATCATGATCAACACACCGCACAATCCGACAGGAGCGGCTCTTGGCCGCGACGCACTCGAAGGGTTGTCCCGCATCTGCAGGGCCCATGACCTGTGGCTTGTCAGCGACGAGGTCTACAGCCGGACCGTGTTCGACGGCCGCCGCCATGTCTCTGCCGCCGCCATTCCCGGCATGGAGTCGCGTTGCGTCGTCATCGACAGCCTCTCCAAATCCCATGCCATGACCGGGTGGCGGGTCGGCTGGACAGTCGCGCCTGAGGACTTCGCCCGGCACATGTACAATCTGTCGCTGGCGATCCACTATGGTCTGCCGCCATTCGTCCAGGCTGCGGCCGTCGACGCGGTTCGCGGAGACGACCGCGAGGTCGCCGCGATGACGCGGTGCTACCAGACACGACTCGATCTGATGTGCGACTGTCTGGCCTCCTGCGGCAACCTTGTCGTCATCAGGCCCCAGGGTTCCTGTTTCATGATGATCGACGTGCGCGCCACGGGTCTCTCGTCGATGGATTTTTCATGGAGACTGCTCGAGGAAGCCGGAGTTGCCGTTCTTGCTTGCGAGAGCTTCGGCAGCGCCGGCGCCGGATTTGTCAGACTGTCGTTGACGGCCTGCGACGAGGATCTTCGCCGCGCCGCAGAGCGCATTGCCGACTTTGTCGCCACATTGCCTGGCGGCTGAGACCCACGGAGGACACCACGGTGCGGGATCGTTTGCGGTATGCGCTTCCGTTGCTGGCTTTCGCCGCCCTTGCTGTGGCGCTGGCCATCGGTCTCGGGCGCGACCCCTCCCATGTGCCGTCGGCCCTCATCGGCGATCCGGTGCCCGAGGTCGTTCTGCCGGCTGTCGGGAACCACGGCCCGGCCTTCACGGCGCCGGATTTCCACGGCGAGGCCACGCTGGTCAATGTGTTTGCTTCCTGGTGCGCGAGCTGCCTTGACGAGCACCCCCTGCTGATGGAGATTTCTGCCGGGGGCGCAGCACGCATCTTCGGTCTTGCCTACCGGGACAATCCCGATGCGGCGTCTGCGTGGCTGGATCGTTACGGGAATCCCTATGCCGCCACTGTCGCCGATGTCGATGGCAGGGGAGGCGTGGAATGGGGTGTGCGCGGGGTGCCGGAAACCTTCGTCGTGGATACCGGGGGCAACATTGTCTACAAGCATGTCGGGCCACTCACCCGGGATGTCTGGCACCGTGACGTGCTGCCCATGATCACAGCTGGAGCGGGATCGTGACCACATTGCTGAGAGCATTGTCCTGGTGGACCCGGGCTGTCGTGATCTGCCTTGCGATCGGGGTAAGGCCGGCCGCCGCTCTCGACACCCTTGCCTGGCTCGACCCCCCGTTCGAGGTTCCCCAGACCCCCTATCTGGTCGCAGGCGGGGGAACCGCCACCCTTGCCGATTACAGGGGCAAGGTCATCGTGCTCAACTTCTGGGCGACCTGGTGTCCGCCCTGCATCGAGGAAATGCCGTCGCTTGATCGTCTCGCTGCGCGTCATGCAGGCGATCATCTCGCCGTCATCACCATGGCCATGGACAGGGCGAGCGAGGAAAAGATCAGGACGTTTCATGACAACCACGGGCTTCGTCATCTGACGATCCAGCGTGATCCGGAGATGACGCTTGCGCGCTCCATGCGGCTCTTTGGTCTGCCGACGACCTTTCTCATCGATCACCGTGGCGATGTCGTCGCCCAGCTGGTTGGCGAGGCGCAATGGGACGGGGATGAGGCCCTGGCCGCGATTCTGCCGCTCGTTGAGGCCGCGGCGGCCGATGCACCCTGATGGAGATCCACGGGGTTGAACTGGGTGTCGCGCTCGTCGCCGGTATCGTGTCGTTTCTGTCTCCCTGTGTGCTTCCCCTGGTGCCGGCCTATGTTTCCTACGTCGCCGGTGTCACCGTTGATGACCTCGCGCGCCAGGATGGGCGAAGACCGGCGGTTCTGGCGGCCAGTCTCATGTTCGTGCTCGGTTTCTCGACGGTGTTCGTGCTTTTCGGGGCCAGCGCCACTGCTGCTGGTGCCTTCGTCCTGCGCCACAGTGTCCTTCTTGTCGATATCGCGGGCATCATCGTCATCTTCTTTGGCCTGGTGATGATGGGCGTGCTGCGCATGCCGTTTCTGCAGCGCGATGTCAGGTTCCATCCCTCCCTGGGCAGAGGCAGGGCAGGAGCTGCCTATGTTCTGGGTCTTGCCTTCGGGTTCGGCTGGACTCCGTGTATCGGACCGGTGCTGGGGAGCATCCTTGCTCTTGCCGCAACCAAGGCGACGGTCGCCGGCGGCGTCTCCCTGCTTGCTGTCTATGCCCTCGGGCTGGGCTTGCCGTTTCTTGGTGCCGCCCTCTTCACCGGCGCCCTGCTGCGTCACCGCAGAGGGCTGGGGCGGATGGGCCATCGTCTGCAGATCATCGCCGGAGCGGCTCTCGTCGCCATGGGTGCTGCCATGCTGGCGGGCTGGGTATCGGCCATGGCCTGGTGGTTGCTGGAGACATTTCCCTTTCTCGCCGGGATTGGCTGACCATGGTGTCCACGGAGTATGGCGCCTACTACGCCATCATCCGCCGGATTCCCGAAGGCCGGGTGATGACGTATGCAGACGTCGCGGCAGCTGCCGGGTTTGCCGGCAGCGCCCGGCGTGTCGGCTATGCACTGGCCTGTTGCGGCGATTCCAGCCTTCCCTGGTGGCGGGTGATCAATGCCCGGGGTCAGGCCAGCCGCAGCAACGGCCGCTCCATGGGCGCCGACGAACAGGAGTATCGCCTGAGACGCGAAGGAATCGCGATGGATGCGTCAGGCACTGTCGATCTCGCCCGGTACCGCTTCATCATCGATTCCGGCGACAGCGATTCCCTCTTTCCGGTGAGGTGATGCGCCTTCCATGCGCCTTATCCGACGGGCTATCGCCCGCCGGACAACGCCCCGAAACGAGCGTGACCTGCTCAGGTGATTCTTCTCCCGCAGACCCCGTGGAAACGCTCCGCCCTCTGTCTCGCGGTGACGAGCACCGGCCTTGCCTGCAAGGGAGGTCAGTTCATCGGGCATGCAGCCCTCGAAGTGCCTGGTTTTCGCGAACCTGAACGCAGCGTCATCGTCCTCGATGCAGGGAATGGTCGAGACCAGATCGCAGGCGGGCGGGCGCTTGTCCGTATGGACCAGCGAGACGTTCTTGAGATGCATGTCGACATTGCCGGTCAGGGTGCAGGGGGTCAGACGCTTGATGAATTCTTCGACGCCGGCCTCCGCTGCGAGCATGCTCGCGATGTTGCGGTAACGGGCAGCCCGACACCTCGGAACAGACCGGCGCGACATCTTCGGCATGAACCGGACGTGTCGGCGGCGGTCGAGCGCCTGCCTGCAAGCGCCGGTCCCGGAGGTCTCCAATCCCTTCCGGAAGATTCGCAACCTCGTTGACATGGATTAAGCCCGATCCCGGGGCCATCGACACCCACCAGGCGAGCCAGAGTTGTGAGCGCGTGTTCGTTTTCGGCCATACCTTCACGTTGTGGACAGGGACGTTTGACGATCCATGATCCGCCGCCGCCGGTATCGGCGCAGTCAGGCGAGGCGGTGTGCAAAATCCCGAGCGATCAGGCCATGGGCGCTGGCATGGGCTGACGCTGGCATGGGCTGCCATGTCTGCGATGATCCGCTCCCGGCGGCAGCGCCCTTGTGACGTGGTCAGGCGAGGCATGTGCAAGGGGATGTCAGCATCCGTTGCCTCGCCAGGCATGTCTGCGGGACCCGCATTCACCCCTTCGCGCCGCTCTCCCGACCGCCGGGCAGAGACGCCAAAGCCCGTCACGAATGCCTGGAGCGCTTGCCCCGGAGCACGAAAAGTGTTTCAGGGAAAGTGTTCAGAGAGTGGAGCCTCTTGCAAAACCCCCTGGGCGGCGGGTTTTTCTGTGATCCGGTGATGTTTTTCGAGAAGAGGCCTGGGAGTCGGGTGCCCCACGAGGTATGGTGGTGTTGTGACATACGACACCATACCCGTGGAGACAACCCGATGTCCCTGTCAGCGACGATATCCGGTCTGTGGAACCGATTTCAAGGAGAACTGTTCCCCGATCTGGCTGAGGAGGTCGGCCCCCTTCTCGAACGGCACCAGCGTTTCGTGACGGTTCTCGACCTGGTTCGGGTGGAGCGCTTTGCCGGTCAGGCGTGGGGCTCACCGGGTCGCCCCCGGGAAGACCGATGTGCCTTGGCCCGGGCTTTCATGCCTGAGGCCGTGTGGGACCTGCCGACGACGCGCCACCTGATCGACAGGGTGCAGACGGACGCGACGCTGCGCCGGCTATGCGGCTGGTCGCGGTGTGCGGAGATCCCGAGCGAGGCGACGTTCTCGCTTAGCCTTTGGCGCGTTCTCGCAGTCGCGTCTTGCGGAGAGGATGCACGGCCATCTGGTCGAGGAGACGCTGGGCGACGAGCTTGTCGGTCATATCTCGCGGGATTCGACGGCCATTGAGGGCCGGGAGAAGCCGGCGCCGAAGCCCCGGGCGGGCGACAAGCCCAGGCGCAAGCGCGGCCGTCCCCGCAAAGGCGAAGCAAGACCGAAGGAACCGACCCGTCTTGAGCGGCAGGCCGGTGGCATGAGCCTCGCAGACATGCTCGACGAGTTGCCGAAGGCCTGCGACGTTGGAAGCAAGAGGAACGCCAAGGGGTTCGTCGAGACGTGGCGGGGCGACAAGCTGCACATCGACACGGCAGACTGTGGCGTGCCTGTCAGTGCCGTTCTCACCTCGGCGTGGTGTCCATGACAGCCAGGTTGCGATCCCGCTCGCGCTGATGACAGCCGGGCGTGTGACGCACCTCTACGATCTCATGGACGCCGCCTATGACGCCAGGGAGATCCACGCGATGAGCGAACGCCTTGGCCACGTGGCGATCATCGATGTCAATCCGCGCCGGAACAAGGAGCTCAGGGCCGACCTTGAACGCGAGGCGCGGGCCCGACGTGCGGCCTGTCATGTCGATGCTGCAAGCGTGCGCTTTCGCACCCGCAGCGGTGTCGAGAGGACCAACGGTCGTCTCAAGGATGAGTTCGGCGGCCGCCATGTCCGTGTCCGGGGAGCCGCCAAGGTCGCCTGCCACCTCATGGTCGGCCTGCTCGCCCTGACTGCCGATCAGGTGATGCGTCTCGCCGTCCCGTAGGGCGGCCTCCCGTCAGGCCTGCCGGGACCGCGCCGCCCTTTGCGCAAGGAGCGGCTTGGAGACGCTTGTTCTGACGCCCGGCGTGTTGTCATTTTGTTCTCATCAGCGCGGCCGCCATGCCGAACATCGCCGGAATCTCGCCCCCGGGAACACCGTCAGCCGTGGCCAAGGCCCGCAGGCAGGCCTCGCGGACCTCGAACTCAGGAGTTTTGCAAGAGGCTCAGTGTTCAGAGAAAAGGGGCCTTCACGGCCCCTCCTGGTCAAGGCAGACCGGAAGGAAGGGGTCCGTGAGGAACCCCCTCCTTCCAACAAGCCGGTGCTTCAGGATTCCGCCGCCTCGATCGCCAGTTCTTCGGCGAAGATGTAGGTGGTGGGGTGCATTCCGTAGCCCCTCACCCTTGCATTCTGGACGTTGTAGACGCCTCGCCAGACCGTCTGAACGATCGGTCCGTCCTCCTGCATGATTGTCTGCAGCTGGGCCATGACCTTGCGGCGTTCGTCAACGTCGAGAATACCCTCGGCCTCGGTAAGGAGCGAATCGAACTCCTTGTTGGCGTAATGGCTCTCGTTCCATGGCACACCCGAGCGGTAGGCCAGTCCGAGCACCATGAAGCCCAGCGGTCGGTGGGTCCATGCGGTGAATCCGAAAGGAACCTTGTCCCAGACATCCCAGAACTGGTCGGACGGCATGAGATTGATGGAGACGTCGATGTTCGCCTCCTTCCACTGCTCGACCATCGTCTGGACCGCAAGAAGCTCCCATGCCGGGTCCTTCTTGCAGGCGATCTCAAGCTTGAGACCATCGGCGTATCCGGCTTCGGCGAGCAACTCCCTGGCCGCCGCCACATCCCGTCCCATCCACGCCAGCTCGGCATATTCGGGATGAATGGCCGAAACGTGGTGGTGCTCGGCGGGAGAACCCACGCCGCGGTGAGCCGCCTCGAGGACCGACGGCGAGTCGACGGCAAGGCGCAACGCCAGACGAATCCGGGGGTCATCGAACGGCGCCATGTCGACCTGGCCGCGAACCACGGCCGTCTGGGCTGTGGTCTGGGTATTGACCTGGATGTCCGCCATGGCCTTGTAGGCGTCAAGCTGAACGACATCGCCGGCGTCCACGGCATCGACCTGTCCCGACGCGATCGCGCCGATGGCGGCCGAGGGATCATCGCCGAGGTCGATGAACTCGAGACGGTCGAGATAGGGACCCTCGCCATGCCACGCCGTGTGGCCGGCATTTTCGAGAACAGAAACCTCACCGACCACATGCTCGACGAGCTTGAACGGGCCGGTGCCGTTGGAGCCGACACCGAACACGCCATCCTCCGCCGGGTCGATGATGAGCAGGGGATAATGGAACAGGTGCTCCGGAATGGCGATGTTCTTGGACCGCGTGTTGAGACGAATGGTATGGTCGTCGACGACCTCGATGGCGTCGTTGCGCCACAGCATGCCGCCCTCGTCGTCCATCATGTAGCCCTTCATGAGCCCGAGAACCGATGAACCGGTTTCCGGATCGAGCACCCGGCGCAGGTTCCACGCCACATCCTCGGCCGTGAAGGCGCGGCCACTGTGCCACATGACGCCCTGACGCACCTTGAGATCCCAGGACAGGAGATCATCCGATGCTTCCCAGCCCTCGAGCAGGTCGGGGCGGGTGACATTATCGGCGCCGGTGCGGGTGAGGTAGCCGCATACCTGGCGCGCGATATTCGAGTCGATGACCCAGGAGAAGGTATGCGGATTGTTGACGGTGTAGACACGCATGCCGATACGCATGGTGCCGCCTGCGGGCTTGTCCTGTGCGAGGGCGCGGGACGCGAGATCCTCGCCGCTGAGGAGACCCGCTGCAGCGTAGGCTGTCGAGGCGGACACACCCAGCAGGGCCGAGTAGCGCACGAATTCCCTGCGCTCAAGCCGACCTTCTGCAAGCTGCTCCTGCAGTTTGCTGTAGTAGGGGTGTACCATGGTGTTTGATCCTTCCCGCTGTTTGTTCGTTGGCGCTCCGTCACATTGCCGGAGTCGCTGCATTGATTCATAGTCTTGGGGTCCCGTCATGTCAAGCCAGCAGCCCCCGCAAGCGCGGCGGATGATCGTGTGTTGCAGCCGCGCCAGCCGACCTGCCTGCCGCCACACGGCCCGGGGCTTGCAGACGCGTTGCGTGATGGTGAATTGTGGCGGCGTCGTGGTCCTGTGACGGTTCAGGGAGGAAAGGGCGTGACGATGGGACTCCCCGCCATTGTTCTCTGGGCTGCAGTGACCGGATTCTCGCTGTGGCTTGTGGTGGAGGGCCGCGCGCTCATCCTCCCCTTCGCCGTCGCCATCGTCCTGTGGTATCTCATTGCCACGTTGCGGCAGGTCTACGCCCGTGTGCGGGGCGCGCCCGGGTGGCTGACCCTCCTTCTCGCCGTCGCCACGGTGATCGCCCTCGTCACCGCACTGGTCGAACTGACTCTCGCCAACGTCAACGCCGTGGTGGACGCGGCGCCCCTCTACCAGGTCAATCTCGTTCGGCACTTCGGCAACGCCGCAGCCTTCTTCGGCATTGCCGAACTGCCGACCATCGGCGAAATCCGCAACCGCGTCGATCTCGCCGGTCTTGTGACCTCCCTTGCTTCCGGCATGGCGACGTTCGTCGGCAATGTCGGCATCGTTCTTGTCTACCTTGCCTTCCTGTTGGTGGAACAGCGGCATGCCGGCTCCAAGCTCGATGCCCTGCTCGGCGGCAATGCACGCAGCATCGCCCGCGTGCGCCGGGTTGTCTCCAGAATCAACGCCGATATCCGTACGTACCTGTGGGTCAAGACCCTGCTGTCGGTCGTCACCGGCACCATCTCGTGGATCGTCATGAAGGCCGTCGGGCTGGATCTTGCCGAGTTCTGGGCCGTGTTGATCTTCTTCCTGAATTTTATTCCGACCATCGGTTCGATTCTCGGGATCGTCTTTCCGGCCCTGCTGACTCTGGCGCAGTTCGCCGAGCCCCTGGCGTCCTTCGTCATGGTGAGTGCGCTGCTGGGAGCTACGCAGATCGTCACCGGCAATGTCATCGAACCCCGGATGATGGGGCGCACGCTCAAGCTCAGTCCGTTGGTGATCCTCCTGTCACTGGCCCTGTGGGGAAGCCTTTGGGGTATCATCGGCATGTTCCTCAGCGTGCCGATCACGGTCATCGCCCTCATCATCTTTGCCCAGTTCCGGCAGACGCGTGCGATCGCTATCCTGCTGTCCGATGATGGCAACATTGCCCACCTCGACAACGAAGACCATGAAGGGGGACATCCGCAATGAGTCGCAAGAATTCGGGCCTCGCCGACGATCTCTACGACTATCTGATACGGACCACAGTGCGTGATGACGACATCCTGCGCCGCCTGCGCGACGAGACCCTGCAGACAGGCTGGGGCATGATGCAGATCGCTCCAGACCAGGGGCAGTTCATGGCTCTCCTGACGCGTCTGACAGGAGCCCGGCAGGCTCTGGAGATCGGCGTCTTCACCGGTTACAGCAGCCTGTGTGTCGCGCGCGCTCTGGGGGAAGGGGGATCCCTCGTCGCTCTCGATGTCAGCGAGGAATGGACAGCGATCGCGCGCCGCTACTGGATTGAGGCCGGGGTGGCGGACCGCATCGACCTGCGCCTAGCGCCGGCCGTGGAGAGTCTCGAAAGACTGCGCGAGGAAGGCCGCGAGGGATCATTCGACATCGTTTTCATCGATGCCGACAAGGAGAACTACGACACCTACTACGAGCGTGCCCTTGTCCTCATCCGCCAGGGGGGGCTCATCCTCATCGACAATGTCCTGTGGGGCGGCGCCGTGATCGATGACCACGATCAGTCGGCGGACACCTGCGCAATCCGCGCCATCAACGACAAGGTGGGTGCCGACGATCGGGTTGACATGGCCATGGTGCCGACGGGAGACGGTCTTGCCATCGCCAGGAAGCGATGACGAGGGCAGCACGGCCATCAGCACGCGATCAATTTCCCGCGCACGGTGCGGCGTTCAGGCATAGGGCAGGGCAGTCCCAAGCCCGAGTTTTTCGGCCTTGACGAGCATGGCCCAGGCGAGTGCGATGTCGGATGTCGACAGCCCCCGGTGCCAGAAGAGTATTCTCTCACTGTCGCTCTGCCTGCCGCACGTCAATCCGGCGCAGATGGCGCCGATCTCGCCGTGGATCGTGTCGGCGGTGATGCGACCTGAATCGACGTGGCGGCGCAGACAGCCGAAGGGACCGACCAGACACTGCTGCCAGTGATCGACGACAATCTTGTCCATGACGTCGGCGAGATCGTCCTCGACGGCGCTGATGGTGCCGTAGGGGATGACCAGCGCCCCGGGCTCCACCCATGCGGTCTTCAGGAGAGGCTGCGGCGTTGCGAGCCTGGAGGCCTCTACCAGGATATCCGCGCCCTCGAGGCAGCTTTGCCAGTTATCGGTGACGATGACGGGCTTACCCAGATCCCGCGTCAGCCGCTCGCCGAAGGCCTCGCGGCTCTCCGGCCGTCTCGAGTGTACGCGAATCTCCTCGAAGTCGAACAGATGATCGAGCAGGCGGACGTTCCAGTAGGAACTCCCCCTGGCGCCGATATGGCCCAGCCGGCGCGACCCTGAACGGGCCAGATACTTGGCGCCGAGCGCCGTCAGGGCACCGGTGCGCATGTCCGTGATCGCTGTACCGTCGACGAGCGCCCGCGGCATGCCGGTCCTGGCGTCAAACAGGTTGACGAGCGCCATTTCCGAGGGCAATCCCTTGCGGTAGTTGTCGATGTAGTCGCCGACCACCTTCACGCCGGCAATGCCGATGGGCGCGATGTAGCCGCGCAGCACGTTGAAGTGACCGCGGAAGGCTTCGTCCGCCACGAGATGCATGCGTGGTTCGATGACGGTTTCGCCGCGCCCCTGCGCGGCCAGGCTGTCCTCGATGGCATCGAGAACTTCGTCGGGTGTCATATCAAGGGCACTGACGTCGGCGCCCGAAAGATAGCTGATGTCAATACCCACGGTTCACTCCCCCGGCATCCGGTTGCAGCAGGATCATGGTTGCATTCTCGAGGATGGTCACCAGTTCGTCGCTGACCATTCCGTCGGCCTCGAAGCCGTTGTCCTTCTGAAAAGCCTTGAAGGCCTCCCGCGTGACAGGACCGGCAATGTTGTCGACTGTCCCCGCATGATAGCCCAGCAGCACGAGGTAGCGCTGGGCCGCCGCCACAGGGGCGCCCAGCGCCCCGGGAAGGGGCAGGCGCATGCGCGTCTCCCGTGCCGGCGAGCGCATCAGGCTGTCGGCGCGCAGGATCGCGCGACGACGCTCTCTCGAACCCAGGACGCCCGCCAGGCTCTTCATGAACTCGCGCGCCATCCTGCGGGCGTTGCTGTCATCACCGCGCGCTGCTGCCACCAGCCAGGCATAGGCCTCGACGGGGTCCCGCTCGACACCCGTGCCGTTGGCAAGGCAGGTCGCGAAACTGATCTGGCCGAAGGCGTGGCCGGATTGTGCCGCGTCACGATAGGCGGCGGCGGCACCCGCCAGATCAACCGGTGTGCCGCGGCCGTACTGGAGCATGATGCCGAGATTGTTCTGGGCAACAGCCAGCCCCTTTTCGGCAGCCCGGCGATAGAGGGCGACGGCCTTTTCCACGTCACGCGCGACGCCAAGACCCCGTTCATACATGTGGGCAAGATTGTTGTCGGCCTGCGCCAGGTCGGCGGCGGATGCCTCGTGGTACCAGGCAAGGGCCTGTTCGAGGCTGGCCCTGTTGCCGGTGTCGGCCGCTGAGAGGCGAGCCAGGCTATACTGCGCTTCCGGCAGGCCATGGCGGGCGGCGAGATGATACCAATGGACGGCGAGATTGGGTTGCGGAGCACCGTGAACGCCCCGCTCGTAGAGGCTTGCGAGGCTTTGCTGTGCGCGTGGAAAGTCAAGGTTGGCGGCGCGCGTCAGAAGATCGACGGCTGCCGCCGTATCCGGCGGATCCGCCTTGAGCAGATGATGGGAAAGAGCGACCAGTGCCGCAGGCAGATTCCGGCGTGACGCATCACGGTAGAAGCCTATGGCGCTCTCGATGTCGGCGGTGCCGAGAAGTCCCGATTCATGGAGACGGGCCAGGTAGTACTGCACATCGACGTCGCCGCGCGCGGCGCTGTCGAACCAGGCAACCTGTGCATCGGCGTAGCGCCGTTCTGCGACCGCCTGCCAGCCCGCAAGAAAACCGGAATCTTGGGGCCAGGCGGGCACAGTCATGAGCAGGGCTGCTGCGAGAACGAGGCGGCTGACTGTCATGGCCCGAGTATAGGCGTTGTAGCGTGTTGATCGAACCTCGCAGATTTGACCGCACCTGGTGGCGCGCGACGCACACACTGTGCGACCGCGATGCCCGTCTGGGCGCTGTCATCGGACGCTACCCCGGGGAACGGCTTCAACCGCACGGCGATCTGTTCCGGTCGCTGGTGCGCGCCATTGTCGGTCAGCAGATCTCCGTCATCGCCTCCGAGAGGATCTGGGAGCGGCTCACCCGGAACCTCGCGACCATCACGCCCCGGGAGGTCATCGGGCTGGAGACCGCCACCATGCGGGGCTGCGGTCTTACCGGCAGCAAGGCGCGCAGCATTGCCGCTGCCGCCCGTGTCATGGCCACCTGGCAGACCCCTCCATCGCAATCGGCGGAGATCCGCCATCGCCTGCTCGCCCTCAAGGGCGTTGGCCCATGGACCGTCGACATGGTGCTGATTTTCGCCGCGGGCGAGCTTGATGTCCTGCCGGTCTCGGACATCGGTCTGCAGCGCGCCGTGGCCACCGTCTACGGCTGTCCGCGTTCACCGGATGCCGTCACCTCCCGTGCGACGCTCTGGAGTCCGTGGCGCACCGTTGCAACCTGGTATCTCTGGCGCGATCTCGACCCCTTGCCGGTGGCCTATTGAGGTGACGGTGGATTGCCGGTTGGCGAGGACGCATCGAAGCGGCCCGGAACCGGAGGGCACATCGAGGCAGGTCTGCGATTGTCAGCCGGTCGGCGACGGCGATTGGAGACGCTGCCGCTCCGGAGCCGAAGGCCACGACGGCGCGTCAAGGGAAGGTTTGCGACTGTCACCGGGTCGGGGAGGGCGAGTGGACGCGCTGTCTGCCACGTTGTTGTCGGCTGACCGGTGGCGTTGCCGTGTGTCGGATGAGGCAGGGAACTGCAGGAAGGTATGCAAGGGGAATGCGACGCGCATGGCGGGCGCCGTCGTCGGCGAGGAGATCAATGGTCGGGCCCGGCCGGACTCTGAGGGGAAATGAACGGCGCCCGGAGGAGGAGGTGAAGGGAATGTTCCCGACACAGCGGACGCTGCGTGGTGCGGATCAGTTCGGATAGGCGCCGGGCTTGGCGGACCAGATCATGTAGGCCTTGCGCTGATCGTCGACACCGATCTTTCGGGTGATCGCGTTCCACTCCCTGGCGGCCTTGTCGAGAACGGCGCGCGCATCATGGCCCGACAGTGCCGCCACGATGGCGCGGGTCAGTGATTCCTGGTAGGCGAAGGTGTCGATGATCGAGAGATCGAAGAGACCACTGTGCGCTGCGTCTTCGAGTGCGGAGAGATAGTGGTTGGCTGCCGGCCACAGTGCCTTGTATTCGGCGCTGTTGAAGTGGGAGATTCGGAAGGGATCGCGCAACGCGAACGGCAGCGTGACCCTTGTCATGCTGACCTCCCGACTGTTGAGCCACTGTGCGAAGAGGTAGGCGAGTTCCTTGTTGCTCGAGTGGGACGATACACCGAGCACGAAGCCTGCGGCAAGTCCGGGACGCCCGCCAGGGGGAAGCGCATAACCCACATTGCCGACAACGGTCGATTCTGGGAGCCAAAAAAGCTCCTCTGTATCAATACCATAGCCCGCTGACCAGCGGCCAGGCGGCGGCCACCAGATGTGCATCGCAAGTTCGCCGGCCAACCAGGAATTGAGAACTTCGACGGGACCCCATCCGGCCGCTCCGGGGGGCATGTTGTCGATCTGGCGTACCATGTCCTCGAGAACCGCGATGGCGATGTCGCTGTTGATCTGCGCATCCATGGTCACTGCATCGAAGAACCGCCCTCCGGCGGTTCTCAGACGCATCTCGTAGAGATGGTGCACAAGACCAGGCGAGAGGATCAGTGCTGACCCGTAAAGATCACCACCTCCGGTTTCGGTGAAGAACTTCGAGATGTCGTAGAACTCGCTCCATGCCTTCGGTGGCGCCAGCTCATACCCGTAGGCATCCTGGAAAGCCGCCCGCCTGGCCTCATCACCAAAGAGATCCGTGCGGTAATAGAGCAACAGGACATCGCCGTCATCGGGCAGACCATAGATCCGGTCGCCGTAGGTCATCTGGTTGTCGCGGTACGCCGGTGCGATGTCATCAAGTTCGTCAAGGTAGCCATGCGTGTGGACATAGGAGTCGAGAGGTTCGAGTACACCGGCCCTGACCATGTCGGGCATCCACGCCGGTACAACGCTGAGCATGTCGTAGGCTCCCGTTCCGGCGCGGTGTTCGGCGAGGGTCCGGGTGAAGAGCTCATTGATCGGAATCTCGACAACATTGACCCTGACCCCGGTCAGTTGCTCCCAGATCGGGCCAGAGTGGCTGAGGAGATCCCGGGCCTGAAGACCTTCCTCCCAGGTGATGTTCAGGGTTTCGCCGGCATACTGTCTGGCCGCCTCGACCGCCCGGTCCGCCGCACTCTGGGCGACAGCGATTCCGGTGGTTGCTGCAAGGGCAAGGCCGAACGCGACACCCTGCAGGTGCAGGTTTCGCGGTCGTGTCATGGTGCGATTCTCCTCCTCTGGCTGGCAACCGGCCCGATATTCCGGGCAACAACATGTCGGCGTGTCCCCCTGTACGCGTGACCGGTCATGCCTGAAGAGGCCTCGCGATACCGGATGCACAAGGCATGCCCCGCCCCATGATCCGCTTGCGGACCGGCTTCAGCACGTTGCCGACGGGCCGGTCAGCCCGGTTCCGTTGCGGGTTTCGCCGATGGCATGATCGACGACGGCGCGGAAGGCCTGCGCGTGGTCCATTCCCTCCAGCAGGCAATAGCGCCAGAGATCTACCTGGCGGTCGGCGCTGTTGCCTTCGTCGATGATGGTTGTGGCCCGGCGCACCTCGTCTTCGCAGCCCAGCGCACCCGCGTCCTCGAGGAGATCGTCGATGAGCGTGCGGGTGGCATCGGCGATATCGAGCCGGCCATGGGCTGCCTCGATGTCGCCGAAGAAGGCCAGAACGCCGTAGCGCTGGGCGATCCAGCGGTTCTCGGCAATGATCTCGTTGAGCGGTTCTTCGGGAAGCGTCCTCTCGCGGGCCTGTCGCAGCAACCGCCGCACCAGTGATGCGTAGAGTGCGGCGATGGTGATGGCATCCTCGATCCGTGTGCAGACATCGCAGATGCGCATCTCGATTGTCGGATAGGCGTGGGAAGGGCGGATATCCCACCACAACTCACTGCCGTCGTTGATGAAACCCATGTTCCGGTACTCGTCGACGAGGCTTTCGTAGTCCTTCGCCGACCACAGGGGTGCGGGAATGCCGACGCGCGGCAGGCCGCTGAAGAGGGCAAGGCGCCAGGAGCGAAATCCCGTGTCGCGCCCTTCGCTGAAGGGCGAGGACGCGGACAAGGCATGCAGGATCGGCAGGTAGCGGCGCATCGCCGTCATGACGCGGATGCGCTCGTCGGCATCGCCAAACCCGGCGTGGATGTGCATGCCGCCGACCAGCAGGCGATTGAGTACTCCCTGGAGCATGGCCGAAATCGTCCTGTAGCGGTCCTTTGGTGTGACGTCCGTGCGCGACCATGCCGCGAAGGGGTGCGTCGACAAGGCCATGACCGCCACCCCGTATCGCCCGGCTGCCTCGATGACCGCGCGTCGCGTTTCCTGCAACGCTCGGCGCAGTTCGGCCACGGATCCGCAGACCTTCGTGTTGGTTTCGATCTGCGTGCGCAGGGCTTCACGCACCACGCGATGCGGTCCCGCCGCTTCCTCGCAGGCTGCGAAGATGGCCTGGTCGGGATCGGCGAGGATGTCACGCGTTTCGGGATCGACGAGAAAGAACTCTTCTTCGATCCCAAGGGTTATGACGGGATCGGACATGTTTCGCACCCTCCTGGTCTCAACGGACCATCATGACAACCTGCCCCGGTGGATGACAACTCCGGTCCCTGTTGATCGGGAGAACGCGTTTTCCGCCAAAGGACGTCTCCTGGCGATCCTGCAAAACCGGTCTCATGAGCGCTTGGGAGCACGCACCCGGCGCATGAACCAGTATTTCAGGTGCGCCAGGCGAACAGGTGGCATGTTGCCGGGTGAAAGTCCCGGCAGAAGGAGAGGACGAACCGGCCCCTTTCTCCGCGAGCCATGCGTCGCTCGCCGTGAGGCGGCAGGCACGGGCCGGGCTCTTGAGCCACGGGATGCTGTGAAACCGGGGTGCCGAGGCTGTCTGAAAGGCCGAAGGCGACACCCTTGACGAGCCGTCTTGGTGAGGCGAAGAGGGGTCTGCGGGGTCTGAGAACCATGGCACGTGCCGCAGCATTCCACCGGGACCTGGGTCTTTGAGGAATCCGCAAGAACGTCCTGTGGCATTGTTCCACCATGTGAGGCTCGACGTTCTGCGCGAAGCGTTCCGTTCCTTGCGAGGATAAGGCGTGGACGCCGTGACATGGCAGATGTACGGGGACGCACGGGAAGGCCGACTGGCCGACCGCGTACACCGGGCGCCTCCGTCGAGACGGGCATGCGTACCCAAGGAGGATAGAGGGCAGCGACCGCCTGGCATGGCGTCGCTGGGGGACAGGGTTCTCCAGCGGGCGGCGACGCATGTGACTGTGGCGCCGGTCTGCGGGACGGAGTTCCTCAGGGTTCGCCACCCAGCGGCCCGTCGTCACGATCCAAGGGAGGAGCCCTGTTGCGCTGACGCATCCGCCGGGGTCTGCGCGGGGAGGGCAACCCGGTTCCCTGCCGCGACAGGAAAGGCCGCCCGATGACGATGGCGGGCACATCCTGTTCAACGGTTGTCGTCGCCCGGCTGCCAGCGTAGAGCGTAGCGCATTCGGGGACACGTCGTCGGCCCGGGATTGGCCGATCCGTCTTGACGGGTGGTGGGACCCGCGGATCATAGACGGCGGCAGCGGGGAGCAGAGTCAGTGTATCAGACGAACATCAGGGTCGATGCGGTCCAGGCGCCGCCCATACCGGAGGCCTGGACATGGGTCGAGGGTATCGAGGCGGCGGAACCGCTGATTGATGTCTGCCAGGCGGTTCCTGCGTCCCCTCCGCCTGACGAACTTCTTGCCCACGTGGCCGCGCGCGTGCGCGACGGGGCGACAGCCCGCTATACCGGCATCTTCGGCATGCCGGCCTTGAGGGAAGCGCTGGCAGACGACATCAACGCTCTCTATGGCGGCGATGTCGGTGCGGACGATGTCATGATCACCGCGGGGTGCAACCAGGCGTTCTTCAACACGATGCTGGCCCTGGCGGGCGAGGGCGACGAGATTGTCCTTCCCGTGCCCTGGTACTTCAATCACGAGATGACGGCCCGCATGCTGGGGGTTTCCGTCGTGCCTCTCGGGTTTCGCCCGGACCGCGGCGGTGTACCGGACCCCGATGATGCCCGCCGCCTGGTGAGCGCGAGGACCCGGGCCATCGTTCTTGTCACGCCGAACAACCCGACCGGTGCGGTCTATCCGTCTGACGTCATCGAGGGTTTTGTCGACGTCGCAAGGCAGGCGGGATGCGCCCTCGTCATCGATGAGACCTATCGGGATTTTCTCGGCGCCGGCGCGCGCCCGCACGGGCTCTTTGCCGACGAGCGGTGGCGTGACACCCTGGTGCATCTCTACAGTTTTTCGAAAGTCTATTGCCTGACCGGTTACCGCGTCGGCGCGGCGGTGGCCGGTGGCCGTTTGCAGGGCGCCTTCGAGAAAGTGTGCGACTGCGTTCAGATTTCGCCGCCGCATATCGGTCAGGAGGCGGCGCTCTTCGGCATCCGTCATCTCGGGGCATGGCGGCGCGACAACGCCGGCGTCATGGTCGAACGGGCCAAGGGTTTGGCGCGCGCTTTCACCGGCAACGATCTTGCCTGGGAGCTGGTGAGCGCAGGAGCCTACTTCGCCTATGCCCGTCATCCGTTCCGCGGCAGGAATGCGGTCGAGGTGGCCCGCTCCCTGGCTGTCAACGACGGCCTCCTGACCCTGCCCGGCAGCTGGTTCGGTCCCGATCAGGAGGACTACATCCGCCTTGCCTTCGCCAATCTGGAGGCAGACGCGATGCCTCTTGTCGCCGGGCGCCTGGCGCGGGTTACCCCGTGATCAAGCCGAGCGCCCCATGCCTGGTTCCGTCGCCCCCATGCCTGGTTCCGTCGCATTGACGAGGCAGGCCATGTTGCCGCAGGCATGGGCGTTGTCGTGCATCAGTTGATGCGCATGGCCGATCTCGTCGAAGGTGAAGGTCGCGGACAAACAGGGGTCTATCCTGCGGTCGATCATCAGCTGGTTGACCGCTGCCGCCTGTTCGTCGTTGGAAAGATGACTTCCCTGAAGACGCTTCTGGCGCATCCAGTGGTAGCGCAGGTCCATGGTGATGTTGTAGCCCGTGGTTCCGGCGCAGATGACCACCATGCCGCCGGTCGAGACCACGAAGCCGCTGGTCGGCAAGGTCGATTCGCCCGGGTGTTCGAAGACGATCTGCGGGCTGGCCCGCTCGCCGACGGCCTCCCAGATAGCCTTGCCGAAGGCGCGGGCTCCCTTGACCCAGGCGCTATACTCCGGACTCGACGTATCCGGCATCGCCCCCCAGTGAGCGAAGTCCTTGCGGTTGATGACGCCGACGGCGCCGTTGTCGAGGCAGAACTGGCGCTTGCTCTCGTCGGAGATGACGGCGACTGCACGGCCACCCATGGCGCGGGTGATCTGCATGGCATAGGAACCAAGGCCGCCGGCAGCGCCCCAGACGAGAACCACGTCGCCTTCCTGAACGGTGTTGGGAGCCCAGCCCATCAGCATGCGATAGGCGGTGGAGGCGCACAGCAGGTAGCAACCTGCTTGCTCCCACGAGAGATGCTTCGGCTTGGGTTGGCACTGGTGGGCCTGGGCCCTCGCGAACTGGCAATAGCTGCCGTAATTGGTCTGATAGCCCCAGATACGCGTGGTTTCCGCCAGCATGGGATCGCGGCCTGACTGCACCCATGGATCGTCCGCCGGCCACCAGCCCGAGTGAACGACGACCTCGTCGCCCGGTTTGACGCTGGTGACGGCGGAGCCCACCTTCCAGACGATACCGGAACAGTCAGATCCACCGGCATGGAAATCTTCCGGCTCGCCCTGCTTCTGGCGCACGGCAATCACATCGATGGGATATCCCAGCGCCGCCCATACATTGTTGTAGTTGATGCCCGTCGCCATGTTGTAGACGAGAACCTCGTCAGCAGCGATATCGGGCACATCGATGATCTCCCTCTGCCAGGCCTGCCGTGGTGCGCCGAACCGATCCTGGCGCACGCAAAAGACATGCATGCGGTCCGGAACCTCACCAAGAGGGGGCCGCTCGCCCAGCGCACAGATGTCCATGAGTCCTCCTCCCGGTCCCTGATCTGACCCGCGTCTTGTCCGATGCCTTGCGATGGGCGTCAAGTCCCTGACCCGCCTTGCCCCGGAAGCGTTGAGCCTCACGCGCCGCTGGCCTATGAATCCGTTCATGCAGCGTGACCGCGTCCTGATTCCCGTCGAAGGCCTGCGTCTTGCGTCCCTGGGGATCCTTGCCAGCAGGGGGCCGATGGATTACGCCACCCTCGCCACCAAGGTGCGCCTGTTTGCCACGAGTTACGGAGCGTCGCCTGTCGATGTCATGTCATCATCCATCGAACTCCTGCGGTTCGAGGGCCTGATCGCGATTGGCGATGACGGGGAGGATACCGGCAGTGCGGTGGTGACGCTGATGCCCGGCGCGCGTGAAGAACTCGAACGCCTGATGCTGGCGCCGTTCAGGGTTTCCGGCGGCTCGTCGCGACTCATGGTGGCCTTGAGAATTCGCTTCTTTCGCCTCCTCGATACAACCGGGCAGCGTCGTCTTGCCGAGGTTCTGCGCGATACCCTCAAGAGCGAGAGGGCGCGCCTCGTCACTCTGCGCCGTCACATGGAGATTGAGGACCCTGAATTCCTGGCGTGGCTCGACCGGGATATCGCGCGTACCGAAGAAGACCTGACCTGGCTGGAGGACAAGCAAGCGCTGATGGCGCGACGCCGGTGACGCTATGACGCTGCCTGCGCCTGAGAGGGTTGCCGCCACCTGGCGTGAAGCCGGGGCCATCGCCCGTCTTGCCGTTCCGCTGGTCCTGACGCATCTCGCACACATGGCCATCATGACGACAGACGTCATCATGATGGGGCGCATCGGTACCGAGACGATCGCTGCCGGTTCCCTGGCACGTGACTTTTACTGGGTCATGGTGGCGTTCGCGATCGGCGTGCTCACCGGAGCGACGCCGGTCATGGCCCAGCATCTGGGAGCCCGTCGTTTCCGGGCGATCCGTCCGGTGGTGCGCAACGCGTCCTGGTTGTGCGTGCCGCTCTCGGTGGTCGTTGCGATTCTTGCCTGGCACGCCTCACCGATCCTCGTCATGCTCGGCCAGGATCCGGCAATCACCGCCCTGGGCGAGGCTTACCTGCGTGTCATGGTCTGGGGTCTCCTTGCGTCCCTGTGGTTCGTTGTCCTGAGCGAGTTCCTGGCCGCCCATGGCAGACCGAGGGCGATTGTCGTTGTCACGGTCCATGCCATCGCCCTGAACGCTCTTCTCGACTACGCCTTCATGTTCGGCAAGCTCGGCGCTCCCGAACTCGGTCTCGTGGGTGCGGGCGTCGCCAGTGTTGTCGTCAACTGGGCGATGCTCGGCGCGCTCTTGTGGTTTGTGCATGTCGACCGGCGGCTGCGCCGCTACCGCCTGCTGGGCCGTTTCTGGCGGATTGATCGCGGCGTGATGAAGGAAGTCGCCTTCCTCGGCGGTCCGATTGCTATGACGGAAGTCGGCGAGATGGGTCTCTTCTTTGTGACCACGATCATGATGGGACTGATTTCGACGGAGATGCTCGCTGCCCATGCGGTGACGGCGCAGTGCTATGCCTTCGTCTTCATGATTCCGGTCGGCTTTGCCCAGGCGGCAGCGGTGCGTGTCGGCCACGGCGCCGGTGCCGGAAATCCGCAGTGGTCTGCCCGTTCCGGCTGGATGGCGGTGATGCTCTCGGGATTCGCGGTCCTGGCGCCGGTCATCGGCTTCTGGTTCTTCGGAAGCGAACTCGCGGCGCTCATCCTTGACGATGACGATCCCGCCAACAGCCACGCTCTTGGCCTCGCGGTGAGTCTGCTCGGCGTTGCTGCCTTGTTCATGTTGAGCGATGCGGTGCAGATCACGGCACGCGGCGCCCTGCAGGGACTGAAAGACACCACGGTCCCCATGATCTACAGCCTCGCCACCAACTGGGGCCTCGGTCTTCCCTGCGCCGTTGCCTTCGGGTTTCTGTTTGGCTGGTCAGGCGAGGGGATCTGGGCCGGCCTCGCCATCGCCACCACCTTTGCATCGCTGCTCCTCATCGCCCGGTTCCGCAACCGTCTGCGCATTTTCCATGAGAGCGGCGGGTAATGGAGAGCCGCGGCGGAGGCTCTGTGCGCTGGCCCTTGCAGCGCCGCTCGTTGAAGGCCGGCAGAACCACCGTGTCCGCGATGGACGGACAGTGGCTTGCAGCGCCGCACGTGGAGAGCAACCGGAGGGCGCGCCGGCGACCTTGCGGCCAGGTTGACGGGCTGGGGGGTCGACGCCTGAACAGGAAAGGAAGGATCTCATGCTGAAGAACGTCGGATACGACGCCCATGAACTGTGACGCAGGGACCACGACCACGCCATGCATCCGTCGACGCACGTCTCCCGGGGGGACGACAGGGGTTCCTCAACCATGACCGGGGCCGATGGCATCCATGGTGGCGGCCTCGGCAACCGTCATGCACGGCATCGGGTGGGCGCCAATCCCCGTGACTCGCCGTTCCACCATCTGTCGACCCCGCCGGCAGGCCTTCCCGGAGCCAGGGTCGCTGCCCCGGTACCGGCAACCCTCGATCACATGTTCTTCGGCACGGACTTCCATGGCCGCTGACCATGACGGGGACGCACGGTGAGCGGCCTTGTCGGCGTCTTGACAGGGGCCATCCTGGCGACCCGGAATGACCTGGTGCGCGAGGAGCAGTGCGCGAGGGGCACGCGACAAGGTTGGGACGATGCCCGGCGGTTCGGATCAGGGATCGCCGGGCACGCCGTAGCTCGGTGTGTTCCCGGGATCGAGCGCCCGCGTGACGTAGTCGTCCATTTGCGGGCCGAAGACGTTCCACACGCGCCTCAGTTCGGCGATGGGTTCGTCATGCCAGTCGACCCTGAGATCGCATACCGGCCATGGATGGTGGTGGCAGACCTTGATTCCCACCGAACGCACGGGCCCCATTTCGCCGCCGGCCGTCTCACCCGCCTCAAGGCCGGCGAGCAGGCGTTCGACGAAAGGGGCGTCAGCGTCGGCCTCGAAGGCGCGCACCATGGCGGCGGGAACGTTCGGGTCCGAAAGCAGGTTGCCGGCGGCAACGGCGTTTTCGCCTTCAGTGACCGCGCAGGTTCCCAGGGTCCCCGAACCCGAATGATGGGCGGTGTGCCCCAGAGAGTCGATGATGGCGAGTTGGCGGTACTCCGGCCATGCCCGTGCCTCGACGAGGATTGCCATGGCCCGTGCCGCACCGTATCCCCGGGCGAGAAGGTCGAGGCCCATGAGACCCAGGCCCGGGTCGGTGATGTTCTGGCTGGCGACGGCTCCGACATGGCCGCGCACCCAGGCGCAGCGGGCGGCGACAGCCGGGCTCGACGAGGTGACCACCACCCCGAACATGCCGGTTTTCCGGCAACGGGCGGTCAGCGAAAACGTCATGGGCTGTCGTCCGGGATGACCGCATCAACATCGATTTCCATCAGCATCTCGGGCCTGGCCAGGGCCTGTACGACAAGGCCCGTCGATACCGGGTAGACTCCCTTGAGCCAGCGCCCGACGACATTGTAGACCGCTTCCCGGTGGCGGGGATCCGTCAGGTAAATGGTGATCTTGCAGATGTGGCCGAGCTCGCTGCCGGCCTCCTCGAGCAGGCGCTTGACGCAGGACATCGCCATCTCGGCCTGAGCGGCCGGATCGCCGACGCCATGGAAACTGCCGTCGAGATCAAAGCCGGTCTGCCCGCGCATGAAGACGTGGTTGCCGGCTCTCACGACCATGCAGAGGTCGTTGTCGAGTGTCTGCTCCGGGTACATGTCCCGCGTGTTGAAGATCCTGAACCGCTGGTGTGCCATGAGGCCTCCTGGTTGATTGTCCCGCCTGCCTCTATCGTGCCATGACCCTGTCGGAAAGTCCGGCGGCAGACTTCACGAAATCCAGGGGTCCGTCGAAGTCGAAGTTCCGGTGGACCGCAGCCAGATGGGCAAACGGCGGCGACTGGGCAAAGAGCTGGAATGTGACCTTGTGGCCGGCATAGTCGGAATTGACAAGATCGCGTCCGAAGGCAAGCAGTCGCCGCCGATCCTCAGCCTGCCAGTTATCGTTCACGTTGTAGTACTTGTCCATCCACGCCCTGGTGTCGGGTGCGGTGAAGGCCGGGCTGTCGGGGGTGACACAGATCTGTCCGCCGCACAGCTCGCGGGTGAGGTGCATCATCGCCGGCAGCTGGGTACAGGCCAGCACACGCCCGGTGAAGAGCAACGACGGATTGGGCATCAGGTATCCGGCCGGGCTGCGCTTTGCTTCGGCGATGGCTGCCGTCAGGTGGGCGTTGATGCCCTCGCGATAGCAGGCGAGTTGCGAGAGCTTTTCCATCACGGCCTGTTGGCGGTCGAGGCCTGTCTGCCTGACGTTGAACAGGGCCGTGCCGATCATCAGGTCCGCCATGTGAAGGATGCGCAGCACGAACATGTAGGCGCTGTAGCGGTGCAGGGCGGCGCGTATGTAGACCGCCGCTTGGGTGTGGCGATAGAAGAGAATGTTCTCCCAGGGCACCAGGACATTGTCGAAGATGAGCAGCGTGTCGACCTCGTCGAAGCCGTTCGACAGCGGGTAGTCGGCGACGGGCTTGACGCCGGCAAAGCCGTTGCGGCAGATGTGCTTGAGATTGGGCGCATTCATCGGACAGATGAAGCCAAGTGCGTAGTCCGAGAGTTTGGCGTCGCCCCAGTTGGCGATGGTCGGCTTGACGAAGGCCTGATGGGCGTAGGCCGCCGCCGTTTCGTACTTGGCGCCCCTGACGATGATGCCGGAATCGGTCTCCTTCACCACGTGGAGCAGCATGTCGGGATCCTGATCCTGCGGCGCCCTTGAGCGGTCCCCCTTGGGATCGGTGTTGGCCGAGACATGGAAGATGTCGTTGCCAAGAACATTGGCGATATGACGGTCGATGTTCTCGGCCCAGGAACTGTCCACCTGATTGAGGACGTCCTTGCCGTCGGCAAGCGACCACAGTTCACCGACAGTCTCGTCACCGATGCGGGTGACCACGCCGCCGATTTCCCTCATCACCAGGTTGACCCAGTCGCGCTTGGTCTGCCAGTCCTCGCGGGTCAGGGGAGGCTGCCATGCGGTGGCGAATGTTTCGCCGTTCTCCTTGAAGGTCAAGGTGTCGCTGAAGCGCTCTTCGTGGGCCATGTCGTAGACCCGTGCGCGGACATCGACGATCGGCCGGAAGGCCGGGTGTTCGGGAACATTGTCGACCCGTTCGCCGGAGATGTAGACCTCGCGGCCATCACGCAGTGAGTCGCGGTATTCGTTGCCGGTCATCAGCATCTGTCATGTCCTTCCCTTGCCAACGCAGAACAAGCAGGTTGACAGCATCCCGCCTTCCAGCAAAACATTTTCTATCGACACATTGCATAGAAAAACTTGATGCAATACACGCTCAAGCAACTGCGTTACTTCACCGCCGCCGCCGAAGCCGGGAGCATTTCGGGTGGCGCCGAGCGCTGCGCCGTCTCCCAGCCTTCGGTCTCTGCCGCGGTTGCCCACCTCGAGGAGGTGCTTGGCGTTCAACTCTTTGTCAGGCAGCACGCGCGGGGACTTGCGCTCACCCCGTCCGGCCGGCGCCTGCACGCGGCCGCCCAGACCCTTCTCCTCCAGGCAGGCGAACTCGCCGAGGAGGCTCGTGGTCTCGCCGGGGGCTTCTCTGGAGACCTCGATGTTGGCTGTTTCGTGACCTTTGCTCCCATCGTGCTGCCGGGTCTCCTGCGCGCCCTTGCGACGACACAGCCCCTGATCCGTATCAGACCCCACGAGGAAGACTTGCGGGCATTGCAGGATGGCCTGCGCAATGGTCGCTACGAGGTGGCGCTGACCTACGATCTCAACCTCGAAAAGGACATCGCCTTCGAGCCCGTGGTCCCGGTCCCGCTCTATGCAGCCTTGCCAGCAGACCACCGCCTGGCCTCGGCGGCGGAACTCGCCCTTCGTGACCTTGAGCACGAACCCCTGGTTCTTCTCGGTCTGCCTGACAGCCGCGGGCATTTTCTCTCGCTCTTTGCCGAAGCCGGATTCGAACCTGACATCGCCTGCGAGACGCGGTCCTTCGAGATGGTGCGGGGCCTCGTCGCCAACGGCTGCGGCTACGGCCTTCTTCACACCAGGGCGCCGCACAACCGCACCCTGGACGGCTCAAGCCTTGTCTGCATACCCATCAGGAAGCCGCGCCGGGTCATGCACATGGGCCTGGCGCGCCTGAACCATGCCCGCTCCACGAGCAAGAGCCGCGCCTTCGGTGATGTCTGCCACGCCCGCCTCGCCGCCCTCCTCGACAACGGGACGGCACCCCTGGAGTCTGCTGTCAGGTGCTGAAGAAAATCCCCGGCGGAGTCGCGGAGCGCCGTCGGCGATGTCGCGAACAACCTTGGTTGGAGATGCGCGATTGAGACGCCATGGAGCCGCCGTGCAACCCCGACGGCGCTTGAACAGGAGATCGTGGGTGATCGGGAACGGTTCCGGCATCCGGCAAATCCGGGCATACAGCACGGCTGACGATCGGCCCTGTCCGCTTGGCCTCGTGCCGGCTGTCGGGGCGACGGACTGGGCTGTGAGATCGGCATCACGACACGCGCCGTACCTGAATGCCTGCCTGGGTGCATCGTGTTGCCGTACGGCAGCGAGACGGGCTGATCTGCCGGTTCACACGAGGTGCTGGCCGCCGGTCACCATGATCTCGGTGCCGGTCACGAAGGCGGCGTCGGCGGAGCACAGGTAGACAATCGTGCCGGCAACCTCGTCGACGGTTCCCATGCGCCCGAGGGGAATCCGGGGCACAAGATCCTGGTAGTCGTCCGACACCATCGTGGTCTCGATCTCGCCGGGCGACACGGCATTCACGCGGACATCGAGGTGGGCAAACTCCGCTGCCATTTCCCGGGTCAGCGCCGACAGTGCCGCCTTGGAACACGAGTAGGCACTGCCCGCGAAAGGATGGATGCGGTGTCCGGCGATCGAGGTGACATTGACGACGGTGCCCTTGCCGCGGTGCAGGGCGCCGGCGAAGCCGCGGGCAAGGATCAAGGGGGCGAAGAAGTTGAGGTCAAAGACCTCGCGCCAGTGATCAAGGCTGCCGTTGAGGGTGCCGAGGCGTTCGGCGAAACTGGTCTTCGGGGACACGCCCGCATTGTTGATAAGAGCGTGGACCGGTCCGTCACCGACGATGTCGCTGGCCCGTGCGATGAAGGATTCGAGACTGCTCTCATCCGAAAGATCGGCCGGAAAGTGGTGGTGCGGCGAATCTGCCACCTGCCTGTCCTCGGGAATGTCGTCGCGTGAGCAGCTCAGGACACGCCAGCCTTCCTCGTAGAACCTGATGACAGTCTGGTGCCCGATACCGCGGCTGGCTCCGGTGACGATGACGGTCCTCACGACACGGCCTCAGTGTGTGAACAGCACCGGCAGGTCGGCATGGTTGAGAATGAACCGTGTGGCGCCGCCAAGAATGAGCTGCCTGATCTTGCCCTGGCTGAAGGCGCCCATGACCACGAATCCGGCGTCTTCGTCGTGGGCGATGTCGAGCAGGGTGTGCCCGATGTTGGTCCAGTTCGTCGGCAGGTTGTGGACGTGGCACCTGATGTCATGATGGGCGAGATAGTCTGTCAGGGCATCGGGACCCGGGCCCCGCATCGAACTTTCCTCGGGCGCCATGATGGTGACCTCATCGGACTCCTTGAGCAGCGGCATGGCCCTGTGCACCGCACGTGCGGCTTCCGCACTGCCATTCCACGCAATGGCCGCGTTGCCCTTGAGATCGCTGACATGTCCGGGGGGCACAAGGAGCAGGCCGCTTCCCGATTCCATGAGGACGGACTCGGCGACCACCTCTTCCTTGGCATCACCATGGGAGGTTGGACGGGGAGCGACAACTAGGTCCGACAGCCTTCCCCGTTCGGCGATGACCTCGTCCTCGCGTCCTTCGAGTTGGACAAACGTGATGGAAACCCCGTGCCGGGGCGCACGCGTGGAGATCGCGATGCCGTGCCTGTCGGCAAGGTCCTTCAGGGCGGCGAGGGCAAAGTCGGCCCGCTGCCCGATGTCCTGTTCCGCAGTCGAGACAATCTCCTCGATGACGGCGCCGGTCATGCCTTCGGTCATGAAGGCGACGGCATCGCGCGGATTGCGCCGGACGTTGACGACCTCAACGTGGGCATCGAATCGACCGGCCAGAAGGAGTGCCGACTCGACGGCGCCAAGACCGTCCTGGGTACCGGTTGCCGCAACCAGGATCTTCGATATCGACATGATGTGCCTCCGGATCCTTCCCGGACAGTCTAAAGGGGTCGGCTCCAACCTTCCACATCGCCGACCGGTCAGGGGAACAGACGCTCGACCTGCCAGGCGTCATCGTCACCGGTGCGTGTGTACTGCATGCGCTCGTGCAGGCGGAAGGGTCTCGCCTGCCAGAACTCGATGAGGCCGGGTATGACGCGAAATCCCGACCAGTGGGCCGGCCGGGGAACGTGTCCGACGTGGAACTTCAGCGTCATGCGGGCGACGTTCCTTTCCAGATGGCGCCCACCCGTCATCGGCCGCGACTGGTCGCTGGCCCAGGCGCCGATCTGGCTGTCCCTTGGTCTGCTGGCAAAGTAGGCATCGGCTTCGGCGTCACTCACCGGTTCAACCCTGCCCTGGACCCTCACCTGGCGCTCGAGGGGCATCCAGTGAAAGCACAGCGCCGCCTTCGGATTGGCAAGGAGCTCGCCGCCCTTGCGGCTCTCCAGATTGGTGTAGAAGACGAATCCGTCCGGTCCGTGACTTTTCAGCAGAACCATGCGCAACGACGGCTGACCGGCGGCATCCGCAGTTGCCAGCGCCATCGCGGTGGGTTCCCTGAGACCGCAGTCACCGGCCTCACCATACCAGCGCGCAAAGACTTCAAAGGGACATTCGGGTTTGTTCATGACTGGGACAATTGCTCTTCACCTCGGGCGACAAATCGCACAAGATGGTCGGATATCGGCCACGGGATGGCAACCGGTGCGCCGCCAGGTTCCATCATCACCAGGAAAGATGACATGATTGCAGTCAGGATCGCGGTGGTCATGGTCGCCGCCGCTCTCATCCTCCCGGCATGTTCGCGGACGGTAGCAGACAAGGAAGCCGCCGGAACCATCCTCGGAGGAGTCGGCGGTGCCGTACTCGGATCCCAGGTGGGCAGCGGCAGTGGACGGATCATCGCAACGGCGGTGGGCGGTGTCATCGGGGCCTGGCTTGGCGCCGAGATCGGCCTGTCGCTGGACAAGGCAGATCAGGCCTATGCGGCACAGGCCCAGCAGCAGGCGCACCAGACACCCATCGGCAGCCAGGTCACCTGGAACAACCCGCAATCCGGCAATCACGGCGCCGTCACGCCACAGCGCGACGGCCACGATCAGGGCGGCAACTACTGCAGGGAATACCAGACCACGGTGACCATCGGCGGCGACACTCATCAGGCCTACGGCACGGCGTGCCGCCAGCCGGACGGTTCATGGGTCATTGTCGAAACCTGAATGGTCCGGTCTGTTCCACGCCTGCTCTTTTGCACCATCAGTGCGTGACCGGGGTTCGGGATATTGTGTAGGATCACTCGTCTGTCGTCACTGAACCCGGGTATGCCATGATCAACGTCGGTCCGCTCCTCGCCGGAAAGCGTGGCCTCATCATGGGGGTGGCCAATGACCGGTCGATCGCCTGGGGGATCTCCCGTGTGCTGGCGGCCGCCGGCGCGGAGATCGGATTCACCTACCAGGGCGATCTCTTTGCCCGACGCGTCAAGCCCCTGGCAGAGGCGATCGGCGCAACCCTTGTCATCGACTGCGACGTCACGGACGACGCCAGCGTCGACAGCGTCTTCGAAAGCGTGGCCTCAACCTGGGGCTCGATGGACTTCCTGGTGCATGCCATTGCCTTCTCCGATCGTGAACAGCTCAAGGGGCGCTATGCGGACACGACGCGCGACAACTTCCTGCACACGATGGATGTGTCCTGTTACAGTTTTACCTCCGTTGCCAGGCGCAGTGCCGATCTGATGCCTCATGGCGGCAGCCTCGTGACCCTCACCTATTGCGGCGCCGAGCGCTGGATGCCCCACTACAATGTCATGGGTGTCGCCAAGGCGGCCTTGGAATCCAGTGTGCGCTATCTGGCGGCCGACTTCGGCGAAGAAGCCGTTCGCGTGAATGCCATTTCAGCCGGTCCCGTCAAGACACTCGCGGCATCCGGTATCGGCGATTTCCACTACATCCTGAAATGGAACGAACTCAACGCGCCGCTCGCACGCAACCTCGGTATTGACGAGATCGGACAGGCTGCCCTCTACCTCGTCAGCGATCTTTCGACGGCGGTCACCGGCGAGATTCATCATGTCGACTGTGGCTACCATGTTGTCGGCATGAAGAACCCGAAGGCGCCGGACATTTCCGTCGTTCGCTGAAGCCATGGCATCCAACAGTTTCGGGCAGGTCTTCCGGGTCACCACCTGGGGCGAGAGTCATGGGCCGCGCATCGGCTGTGTGGTCGATGGCGTGCCGCCGCGCATTCCCGTCAGCGAGGACGAGATCCAGCACTGGATGGATCGCCGTCGGCCCGGAACATCACGATACACGACCCAGCGTCGCGAACCCGATCGGGTGTCGATCGTCTCGGGCTGGTTCGAGGGCCTGACCACCGGTACTCCCCTCGCCATGACGGTGGAGAATGTCGATCAGCGTTCCCGCGATTATGACAATCTTGCCTCCATATGGCGCCCGGGCCACGCCGACTACACCTATGATGTGAAATACGGCATCCGCGACTGGCGAGGCAGCGGCAGAGCGAGCGCCCGCGAGACCGCGATGCGGGTGGCGGCCGGCGCCGTTGCCCGCAAGGTCCTGGGGGAGGCGATCGTCATCAGGGGAGCGGTGGTCCAGATCGGCCCTCACGCGATCGATCGATCGACCTGGGACTGGGAGGAGACAACGCGCAATCCATTCTGGTGCCCGGACAGCGCCATGGCACCGCGCTGGGCGGACCACCTTGACGCGGTCCGCAAGGAGGGCTCATCCGCCGGGGCCGTGATCGAGGTCCGCGCATCATGCGTCCCCGCAGGCCTGGGAAGTCCGGTCTATGGCAAGCTCGACAGCGACCTCGCCGCGGCCATGATGTCCATCAACGCCGTCAAGGGCGTCGAGATCGGTGATGGATTCGCCCTGTCTTCGGCGCCCGGCGCCGAGGCGGCCGACGAGATGCGGTCCGGCAAGAAAGGTCCGCAATTCCTGTCAAACCGGGCCGGAGGCATTCTCGGCGGCATTTCAACCGGCGAGGAGCTGATCGTGCGCTTCGCCGTCAAGCCGACGAGTTCGATTCGCCATGAGCGCCGCACCGTGACCCGTGAGGGGCATGACACCACGGTCGAGGTCACCGGTCGCCATGACCCGTGTGTCGGCATCCGGGCGGTACCGGTCGGCGAAGCGATGATGGCCTGTGTTCTCGCTGACCACCTGCTGCGCCACAAGGCCCAGTGCGGCTGACCCGCCCTCCTGCTTGGTGCGGGCTTCTTCCAGCAACGCCCCGGCAATTCACCTCTTGGGGACCCATGCGGGCGCCCGGCAGTGTTCGTCATCGCCCTGAGCGACGCTTCAGGCTTGACAGAGCCGGGTGACAGACCCCCTTCTCTGAACGATCCGGTTCAGCACGGGAGCTGAATGAT
This sequence comes from Alphaproteobacteria bacterium, assembly GCA_965200495.1. Taxonomy (GTDB): domain Bacteria; phylum Pseudomonadota; class Alphaproteobacteria; order SP197; family SP197; genus SP197. The sequence continues at coordinate 524,101 of CBDAUG010000002.1, read as the reverse complement.
GGCTGCGACATGTCTCAGCGTGGCGACCGACGTCGGCGGGACCTTCACTGACCTCCTCGTCTTCGAGCGCAACGACGAGACGGGAGAGACCCGGGTGCGCAGCGCCAAGTCGGACACCACGCCGGGCGGTTACGAGCAAGGCGTGTTCGACGTCATGGCGAAGGCGCGCGTTGCGGCGGACTCGGTGAGGGTTCTTGCCCACGGCACGACGGTCGTCATCAACGCCCTCACCGAGCGCACCGGCGTCAACGTCGGCCTCATCACGACACAGGGATTTCGCGACACGCTGGAGATTGCGCGCGGCAACCGGCCCGACTTCTTCAACCTGCACTACCGGAAGCCCGAGCCCTTCGTGCCGCGTCGGCTCCGCCGCGAGTTGCCCGGTCGCATTGATTACCATGGCAACGAGATGCAGCCCCTCGATCTTGCACCGCTGCCCGGGATCGTCGCGGACTTTCGGGCCGAGGGCGTGGAGGCGGTTGCCATTTGCTTCATCCACTCTTACGCGAATCCCTCCCACGAAGAGCGCACACTGGTCGAACTGGTCCGCCTCTGGCCCGAGGTCGCGGCCATCTCGTCACACCAGATCACGCGGCAGTGGCGGGAGTACGAACGCACCAGCACCGCCGTGCTGTCAGCCTACGTGCAACCCGTTGTGGAGCGCTACCTCCGGCGCCTTGACACCGGCCTCGCCGAGCGCGGCTTCGGCGGCAGCCTCTACATCATGCAGTCCAACTGCGGTGTCGATTCCGTCGACAGCGTGTCGCGCATCCCGATCACCATGGTCGAATCGGGGCCGGCGTCCGGTGTCTGGGGCGCTGCCGAGCTTGGACGGCTTATCGGCGAGACCAACGTCCTGGCCCTCGATATCGGCGGTACCACCGCCAAGTGCTCGCTGATCGAGGACTCGCAGGTCAGGATCAAGACCGACTACTGGATCGACCGCAGCCGGGCCAGCGCGGGTTATCCGATCATGGCGCCCGTGGTCGATCTGGTGGAGATCGGCAATGGCGGCGGATCCATCGCCTGGGTCGACGACTTCGGCAAGCTGCACGTCGGCCCGCGATCCGCCGGCGCCGTGCCGGGTCCTGCCGCCTACGGACGCGGCGGCGCTGCGGCCACCACCACCGACGCCAATCTCTGGCTTGGCCGGATCAACCGCGACTACTTTTGCGGTGGCGTGCTGCACGCCGACATGGATGCCGTCAGGGAGGCCATCGAGGCGGTCGGCGCGCGACTGGATGTCGATGCCGACGCGGCGGCCCGCGGCATCGTGCGCATCGCCAACAACAACATGGTCAATGCACTCAAGCTGGTATCGGTCAACCGCGGATTCGATCCGCGCGATTTCACATTGGTCGCCTTTGGCGGCGGTGGCGCGCTGCACGCCGTGGCGCTGGCCCGCGAGCTTGGTGTAACGAGCGTCGTGGTGCCGGCAAACGCCTCGGTCTTCTCCGCCTGGGGTATGCTGATGTCGGATCTCCGTCGTGACGACGTTCTCACCCTCCTCGTTGCCCTCACCCGTGACAACGCCGCGGTCATCGAGGCGGCGTGTGCCCGGACCGAGGAGCGCGCGCGGAGCCGCTTTGTGGCCGAGGGCATCGCAGCAGCGGCGGTCAAGCTCGTGCGGCTGGGCAGATTCCGCTACCAGAACCAGGAGCACACCACAGAGGTGCCGCTGGGCAGCAGACCCGTGACCGCCGACGCTGTCTCGACCATCGAAGCCGATTTCCACGAGGCCTACGAACGTGAATACACCTACAGGCTTGACGCTCCGGTCGAGATGGTCGGTCTCCATGTCGTTGCCACGGTCGACATCGGCAAGCCGGCGGCGTGCCCCCGGAAAACGACCGGACGGACGCTCCGCGACGTGCACAAGGGCATGCGCCGCGTCGATTATGCACTCGAAGGTGTGTGCGAGGCCGCGGTCTACAACGGCGAGGGACTCGAGCCCGGCATGGTCTTCGATGGCCCGGCCATCGTCGAGGACCCCGGCACCACCGTCGTCATCCACCCCGGCAATCGTGCGGTGGTGGACGACTTCGCAAACATCCGCATTCACATCCGCAACTGAACGAGGCGGCCGCAGTACCATGAACAGGAGAGCACGAGGGACCCGGTCACTCTCTCGACCAGCCGGTCAGGGGAGAACCCCGACATGAAAAGGGCGGGCACGAGCGACCCGATCACCCTGGAGATCATTCAGAACTCGCTGCAGAGTGCGGCCGACGAGATGTTCGCCGCCATGAAAAAGACGGCGATGAGTTCGATCATCTACGAGGTGCTCGACATGGGAACGGGGATCACCGACGCGACAGGAGAGATCGCCTGCTCGGGCGCCGGTATTCCGGGTTTCGTCGGCGTCCTTGACAAGGCCGTGAAGGTGATCGCCGGCAAGTTCTGCGCCCCCGACGCCGTCGAAGCCGACGATGTCTTCGTCACCAACGACCCCTATCATGGCGGGGTGACCCACCTCAACGACATCGTGGTCGCAATGCCGGTCTTCGCCGAAGGCCGCATCATCGCCTGGACCGCGAACATCGCGCACAACTCGGACGTGGGCGGCATGGCACCGGGTTCCCTCAGCGGCGACGCGACGGAGATCTTTCAGGAAGGACTCCGCCTGCCGGCCATCAAGATGATCGCCAGGGGCAAGCCGATCGTTCCGGTGATGGACATCCTCAAGGTCAACTCGCGCATGCCCGAGGTGCTCGAGGGCGACGTGTGGGCGGCTGTCGCGTCCGCCCGCATCGGTGCCGCCCGGCTTTCAGAGATCGCCGGAAAGTACGGCGCCGCCACCTTCGAGCACGCGATGGCCGCGTACATGGACTACGGTGAGCGGGTCTCGCGGTCGGCGCTGAAGGCGCTGCCCAAAGGCGTCTTCACTCTCGCGGAAGAGCAGGACGACGGCCAGATCTTCAACGTCACCATCACCATTGCGGACGACAGGTTCGTCGTCGACCTGCGGGACAACCCGGACCAGGCCACCGGCCCGGTCAACACCAGCCGCGACAGCGTGATCGTGTCGGCCCAGATGATCTTCAAGTCGCTCACCGATCCTCATTCACCCGCGAATGCCGGCTCGTTCCGTCCCATCCGCCTGCTGACGCGGGAGGGCTCCGTGTTCCATGCCCGGCAGCCCGCCGCCGTCGGCTTCTACTACGAGATCGACCTGCGCGCCTACGACCTGATGTGGCGCTGCCTCGCCCGGCATATGCCGGAACGCCTGGCCGCCGGTCATTTCGCCTCCGTCTGTGGCACCTTCATCGGTGGCACCCATCCCGACACCGGCCGCCGGTGCACGATCGTCGAACCCCAGGTCGGCGGCTGGGGAGGCTCTGCCGGCATGGACGGCAACAGTGCCATGTTCTCCGGTGCCCATGGCGAAACCTTCAACTGTCCTGCGGAGGTCAACGAGGCGCGCAACGGACTCTACGTCGACCAGATGGCTCTCAACCTCGAGGCGGGCGGCGAGGGCCAGTTCACCGGCGGTCGCGGTATCGTCATGGATTACCGTGTGCGCGCAGACGATGGCTTCCTCACGGTCGGATACACCCGCTCGACCCACCCTGCCTGGGCGCTCGCCGGCGGCCACGAGGGTTCGCCCAACTACATCGAGTTCATTCCGCGCGAAGGCAAGCGGCAGCGCTTCGCCTTTGTCTCGGGTCTCAGGACGCGGCGCGACGACGTGATCCGGGTTGTCACGGGCAACGGCGGCGGTTTTGGCGATCCGAAGAAGCGTGATCCTCGCCACGTGCGCCGCGACGTGAGGAACGGACTCATCAGCGTCGAACGGGCGCGGCAAGTCTACGGCGTGACGGTCGAGACATGCGAGGCAACCGGTTCAGACCACGCAGGCACCGCATGAAGGTCAATCCTCCGCAATCAATTCAGCGCGTCGATCATCTTGCGGTCGCGCCGGGCACGCGGGCAGCCGCGCGATGACAGGGAGTCCGGCAATGGCATCAGCTTCGCCGCGCCAGCGGCGGTGCAACCGCCTTCTCCGGCCATTCTCACGAAGGATATCGACCGGTTCAATGTTGCCCATGCCCTGCAGCATGGCGACTTCCCGGAGTGTGATGTCGCCGATGCGCATGGGCGCTCCGCATTGACGGCGGCCATCACATTCTGCTGTTGCCGAGACAGCTCACGGCGGTCTGCGCCCATCTTTAACGTTTTCCACAGCCGAGAGGGTCAATTTGGCATATTTTGCGTCTCGTGGCTCTGACGGTGTTGTGTCAATGCCGTGTGATAACAATATGTTATCCATGTCGCCCGATCCGGGGCGGTGCCCGAACCTCCTTTGTAGTGCCATTTTCTTTGGTCAGCCCCTTGCGCCGCGCCTCCCAAGCCCTACAGTCACCCCATGTTCATCCGCGCCACCAAGACCGGCACCGCAAGGGACGGCTCCGCACGCCTCTCGCAGCGCCTCGTCGAGACCCGCCGCGAGGACGGCAAGGTACGCCAGATCACCCTGCTCAACCTGGGCCGGCACTTCGCCATCGAGCGCCAGGCCTGGCCCTTGTTGTGTGCCCGCATCGAGGAGTTGATCAAGGGCCGGCCCACGCTCTCCCTGGAGCCTCTCCCTGCGGAGATCGAGGCCGAGGCCCGGCGCATTGCCGGGCGCCTGCTGGAGCGTCAGGGCGGGGAGACGGACGGGGCGGACTGGGAGACCGTCGATGTCGGGTCTGCCTGCGACATGGACGGCCGCACCATCGGTGTCGAGCATGCCGCATGGCAGGCCCTGGAGATGCTGCGCCTTCCCGCTCTGCTTGACGCGTTGGGCTTCAACCGGCGTCAGCGGTGCTGTGCCCTGGGCTCCATCATCGCCCGCATGGCGCACCCGGGATCGGAGCGCGAGACCAACCGCTGGCTGAGACAGACAAGTGCGGCAGGCGAGATCCTGGGCTTCGACTTCTCCCGTGTCAGCGCCATGGCGCTCTACCGGGCTTCGGACAGGCTTCTTGCCCACCAGGAAGAGATCGAGAACCGTCTCTTCGGCAGGGTGGAGAGCTTCTTCGGCCTCAAGCCGACAGTCACGCTCTATGATCTCACCAACACGTTCTACGAGGGCCAGGTCTCAGGCCAGCCCAAGGCCATGCGGGGTCACTCGAAGGAGAGGCGCACGGACGCGCCGCTGTTGACTCTGGGTCTCGTTCTCGACGGATCAGGCTTTGTCCGCCGCTCAAGCGTTCTGGCCGGCAACGTTGCCGAGGCCACGACACTGGAATCCATGCTGACCTCCCTGGGAGCGCCTGAAGGCGGTGTCGTGATCATGGACCGCGGCATCGCCACGAAGGCCAACCTCGCCTGGCTGCGCCGTGAGGGCTACCGCTATCTCGTCGTCTCCCGTGACACCACACGGGTGTTTGACGCCACGCGGGAGCTCACCACGGTGGTGACGGCGTCCGGCCAGGCGGTGGATGTCTACACCGACGAAGTCGACAGTCAGGAGGAGGATGGCACGCCCTGCAGGGAGGTTCTCCTGCGCTGTCACTCGACGGCACGGGAGGCCAGGGAACGGGGCATCCTCGAGCGCTTCCGGCGGCGCTTCGAGGAGGGCCTGAAGAAGCTCGACGAGGGGCTGTCCAAGCCCAGGACCCGCAAGGCCCTTGACCACATCCAGCGCCGCATCGGACGCCTCGAAAAGGCCAACGCCCGCGTCGCCCGGCACTGCGAGATCACCGTCACTCCCGATGACGAGGGAAAGAAGGCCCGCGCCATCTCCTGGACATGGAAGCCGACCGAGGGATCCATGATGAGCCACCCGGGCGTCTCCTGCCTGCGCACCAACATCCTCGACCTCGACGCCGAGACCCTGTGGCGCACCTATGTCACCCTCACCGACGTCGAGGCCGTGTTCTGCTCGCTCAAGTCCGAGCTCGGGCTGCGCCCCATCTTCCATCACAAGCAGCGCCGCGCCGACGGCCACCTCTTCATCTCCGTCCTCGCCTACCAGGCCGTGCAGCTCCTGCGCACGCGCATGAAGCGGGCCGGCGCGTCAGACAGCTGGTCCACCATACGCCATGCCCTGAGGCCCCTGCAGCGCACCACCACTACCTTCACCCGCCAGGACGGACACACCCTGCACGTGCGCAAGACGGCGCTGCCCGACGACCAGCAGGCTGTCATTTATCACGCCATGGGCATCGCCCCGCCGCCGCGCAACGTCCGCAAGACCATCGTGTGAACCGGCCATCACGCCTGAGCCTGCACAGCGGCCACTGAGCCGCACGATCCCACTTGTAGTGCCACTGCGAATCTTACCCCACTGATTCTCAATCGTTTTTTGCACCCAATGTTAAAGATGGGTGCGTGCCACCACAGCAGGATGTGGGCGTCGCGCAGCGCCTTCCTGCCTCAGGCAGTTCCAGTATTCTTTCAGGGCGTCGCCCAGGATAGCGACTGTTCTTTCCGGATCGTCCTCGGCGTACCCCTTGCGCACGTGAACGGGCAGCGCCAGGTCGGCCGTCCCGGCGATCAGCCGCTTGCCGGTTTCGCGGATCCGGTCGAGGGGGCGCGACACCACGCCCTGAAGCCGGATGCGTTGATTGTCGTCATCTGACCCTCATTGATGACGGGCCGGATGCTGTCGAGGTGCCTCAGCCGGGGTCGAGTTCGGGATCGGGTATCCGTCCGCGCCAGGCCTTGCGGTACGCATAGACGTCCGTGATCATCATTTCGGTCCACCAGCCGCAACGGGTTGGCGGATAGCGTGCCGGACGCTCGCCGTTCACGAACCGGTCGATGGGTGTGACGACGCAATCATGATTGGCGCCGAAAAAGAACGGGAATGACACTCTCTCGCGTCCCGACCTGTTGATGACCCGGTGAGGTGTGGAGACGAATTCGCCGTTCGTCCAGCGCATCAGCATGTCGCCGATGTTGACGACGATGCTGCCGGGGACCGGTGTCGCCTGGATCCACTCGCCGTTGCGATGACCCACCTGAAGGCCGCCGACGTCATCCTGCAGGAGGAGTGTGAAGCACTCGTAGTCGGTGTGGGCGCCGATGCCGATGCGGCGGGGGTCGATGGGCCCGTCCTGCGGCGGATAGTAGATCAGCCGCAACTGCCCCATGGGCTTGTCGGTCTTGTCGTCAAACCAGCCTTCCTCGAGACCAAGCGTCATCTCGAATGTGCGCAACAGGATCCGGGCAAGACCGAGCACCGATTCGTAGTAGGCGTAGACCGCACTCCGGAAGCCGGGAAGATTGTCGGGCCAGACATTGGGACCAAGCATGATGTTGCCGGCAAGGTAATCCGGGTCGTCATGGGGCAGTTCCAGGGAGACCTCGTAGCCTTCCTGGACGTCCGGCTCGGCATTGACGTCTGCATAGAGAGCGCCCTGGGGCACATAACCGCGATGCCGCTGCACGTGATCGATGTCGAGTTTGAGTTTTTCTTCAATGGGTTGATGGAAAAAACGCAAGCTCTGGTGGATCAGTGGATCAATCCTGGTCTGCGCAATGCCGTGATTGATGATGTAGAAGAAACCGGTGTGGCGGCAGGCATCACCGATCGCTCGGGCCACCTGCCGCTTTGCATCGCGCGATCCGTTCCTGAAGGGCCCAAGGTCAATCACCGGGATGGTGCTGATGTCGGGCACCCTGGCCTCGGTCGTTTCCGTTCTGTCCAGAGCTGTGCCTGTTGCCATGGTTTCCTTTCCGGATCGCGTGTCGCCCCGTCGCAACGGGTGGCTGCGAGGCGACGGCAAGTGTGGCGCAAGGGTTGGCGAGGGACAAGGACTTGCCTGTCCTGCGTTCCCTGACCGAAGGTGATGCGCTGCCAAACAGACGGGAAGGTGACGTGCGGCGCAGAGGGATCGATGTCGATGGCGCGACGATGGTGGCGCGTGTCAGGACGGCGACCACAGGCGATCGCGCCCTCGGCGCGGTGATGAGGGCGCCGTAGGCGGCGGGGCCTTTCTCGTTGCCGACGACATCGCAGGCGCCAGTCAGGTGATCCGCGCGGAACACGGCGCCGCCGCCAGCGCGATGGGTGCAGCGATGGCCCGGGTCTCGGGAGAATGCGACCGGGTGTTCACGGGGCTGGCGCGCGATGAGGCATTGCGGTGCGCCCGTGGCATAGCCGAAGAGCGCGCCGTCGACGGCGGCGCGGACGTTGCAGACCGTCGACATGGAGGATCTGCCCCTTTCCTGCCTTCCGGGCAATGCGCTGCGCGCCAGGGTGCGCGTTGTTGGCGATATCGCCGATGAGACTCAGCCATCGGCTGTCACGCCTGACTGGGTGAACCCGGTGATGTCGCAGTCGCTGTAGCCCAGTTCGGCGAGAATCTCTCTGGTGTACTGACCATAGACTGTGGCCGGCCGTGCCGGACCGCCGGGAGTCGCCGAGAACTTGACCGGCAGGCCAAGGGTCTGCACCTCGCCGGCGACGGGGTGGTCTTGCGTGACCACCATCTTGCGGTCCAGCGCCTGGGGGTCCCGGTGCATGTCTGCTATGGTGTTGATGGGGCCGCTGGGCATGCCGGCCACCTCAAGCTCTGCGATCCACTCGGCGGTCGTCTTCACCGACATGCGTTCGTCGAGCACGCTTGCGAGTTCCGCGACATTGGCCATCCGCTTGGCATTGGTGTCGAATCGCGGATCCCTTTCGAGCGCCGGGTCCACAAGTTCGCAGAACTTCGGCCACATCCAGCCGCCGGCACTGACCGTGATATGGCCGTCCTTTGTGCGAATCGCCTGGTACGGAGCCACGAGGGGATGTCCCGAACCCAGGGGCTGAGGCGCCTCGCCGGTGGCAAAGGCGATGGCCGAATGCCAGTAGGTCTGGACGATACCGGCCTCGAAGAGGGAGGTGTCGACCATTTGCCCCTGGCCCGTCACGTCGCGGTGTCGCAGGGCGGCACACAGGCCCATGGCGAGCAGAATGCCCGCGGTGATGTCGGTGATCGGCACGCCGGGTTTGACGGGCAGTCTGCCCGGCGCCTCTCCGGTCACACTCATGATTCCGGACATGGCCTGGGCCATGAGATCGTAGCCGGGGCGCATGCCATAGGGCCCGGTCCGGCCGAAACCGCTCACCGCACCATAGATGATCGCGGGATTGACCGCACGGGCATCCTCAAAGCCCAGACCGAGTCGGTCGAGCACTCCGGGACGGAAGTTCTCGATGACGATGTCGGCAGATGCGATGAGGCGCCGTGCAATGTCGATCGCTTCCTTGCGCTTGAGGTCGAGGGGCAGGCCCCGCTTGTTGCGGTTGACGATCATGTAGGATGCCGACACGCCGTTGATCCAGTAGGGGTCGTCGGCATTGTGGGAGGGATCCTTTTCGAAAGGAACGCGTTCGATCTTGATCACGTCGGCTCCCATGTCGGCAAGCATCAGCGAGCATGTCGGACCGGCCATGACATGGGTGAAATCGATGGCGCGGATGCCATTGAGGGGCCCGTAGCCGCTCTCCATGATCAGCGTCCCTTGAACTGCGGCGGCGTGCGGCTGGCAAAGGCTGCCCGACCGATGGCGTAGTCTTCGGTGGCAAAGCAGGCCATGGGTTCGCGCCTTTCTTCGTCGCTGAGCGGCGCGGGATCAAGCAGGCGGCGGGCGAATTTCTTGTGCCAGCGTGCCGAGAGTGGTGCGTTGGCGGCGATACGTTCGGCGCAGGCATAGGTTTCCTTCTCCACGTCGTCGTCGGCAACGACGCGGTTGACGAGGACGATCGCGAGCGCGCGCGTGGCCGGGAACTGCGATGCTTCCAGAAGGATCTCAAGGGCATGGGCGTGACTGATCAGGCGTTTGAGCTTGTCGATGTCATCGTGACCGTAGGTGATGCCGAGCCGCCCTGCAGGAATGGCGAAACGGGCGCTTTCGCCGGCGATGCGCAAATCCGTGTCGGGGAGGAGGCCCAGGCTGCCGCCGATGCAGTAGCCCCTGATCATGGCAATGACGGGATGCCGGCAGTTTGCCAGCCCCTGGCCCCAGGCCGTCTCGTACTCGAACGCCTGTTCGGGATTGTTGCGCCGTTCGGCGAACTCGCTGATGTCGGCGCCCACACCGAAGGCGCGTTCTCCGGACCCGCGCAGCACCACGACACGCACCGTGTCGTCCGCCGACAGCATGTCGAAGGCGTTCGAGAGCCCGCGCGCGGTGACCGTGTCGATGGCATTGAGCTTTTCGGGACGATTGATGGTGACGGTGGCAATGAACCCCCGCCTCTCCACCAGAACACTTCCGGGAAGGTTGCCGCTCATGTCGCCTCGTCTCGATCAGCACCGGGATGATCGTATCGCAACCGGTCCCGCCAGGTCAGGTCTCCGGATGATTGTCGTCGCAAGACCGCAAAGGTTGGTCCGTCTGCGGACGATCCGTTCCTCATTGATTGCGGGTGCCGTCAAGGCTCCCGCAGGCACCCTGGGTCTCGCGTTCCCGACAAAGGGGTGCGGATATCGCAACCGGGGCTCGGTGGCCTCTCGTGCCGGGAGGCTGTGGCCTCCGGTTTGCGATGCGCGAGACACTTGCGTTACCCGCAAAAGGTACCTTCTGGGTCCTGTTCAGCCGCGAGTGTATCGACTCCGGCCGTCCGCGCCGCTGTGACGAGGGCGCGGTCGAGTGTCGCGAGCGGCAAACGCATGCGCAGCGCGAGTTCAAGATAAGTCGCGTCATAGAGACTGATATTGTGCCGGTCGGCACGTGCGATCACCTTTCCCCAAACGCGGGACGTGGACACAGGCTCAACCTCGATTGGCAAGGCTTCCAGGCTGGCGCAGATGTGCGGCCACCCGTCTGCCCTGATGCGTCGGCGCCGAGTCGCAGCAAACAGCACACTGCCGACTTCAATCGGCCAAAGGGACGCGACGAAAGCCTGATCGTCGATGAGGCAATCGCGCACCGCTTGGTTGCGTCGGAGGCTTCGTCAGCAAACACCCATGTCATGGCAACCGAGCAATCGAGAACAAACGGCATCAGTCCTGGCGTGCCTCCTCGATGATCTGGCGCACCGAAACTCCACCGAGAGAATGGTTTTTTGAAAGTGTTTCAAGGCGTCGATTGCGGTCTTGACCCTGTCGCAATCGCGTGTCCGGAATGGAATCAACGCGGCGACGGGACGACTGTGCCGCGTCATCACGAATCGTTCGCCTGCGGCCACACGCTGAAGCAGCCTCGGCAAGTGCGTCTTCGCTTCAAAGGCTCCGATCTCCGGCACGGCATCGGCCCTCCGACAAGAGGCACCATAACAGACTGGTGGCAGTCCGGTTGATTTGATGGTGCACATCGAGATCACAAGGCTCCCTGCGCCGGAATCAACCGCGACAGATCGACAGTGTTCCAGGGTGTCTGTGCCGGTTGCGGAAGAACCGCCAGCGGGACCTTGCCTCAGGCCGACGAGCAGTGCGTGTCGATCCGTCCCTGGTGAAAACGTGCCTCAACCGGAGACAATGCGCCCGCTCAAGGTGTCTGGCGAAGATTTTCGCAGTAGGGCCTGGCGGCGGCCTCGAGCCAGGTCCAGAGATACTCGGCCTGGCTGCGTTCGACATGGATGTTGAAGACAGGGTCGTCGCCGGCCTTGTGAAGGATGATGGTGATGCGGGCAAAGAGGGTGCGGGTGGCCGTACCGGCGGTGAAGCGGCGGGGGTGAAGGTCGAGCGCCGTTCCCATCGACAGCACATCCCTGGCGAGCGCACCGCCGAGACGTATGGTGGCATAACCCTCGGTGACATCGATAATGGAAGCCTCGGGCAAGATCGTTGCCAAAGTGGTGACAAGTGTCCGTTCGGAGTCCGGCGGACCGACCACGAGCCATTCCTCCGGCCCCAGGTGCAGGATGACGTGATCCGTGCCGGAAGATGCGGTGTTGGGCTCGTGCGGCGGGGCAACACCGAGAGCGTCGCCGATGGCGTCATCCGTCACCTTGCCCCGCAGCGTGATCTTCGCCAGGAACGCACGTTCCGACATGGCGAGGCCGGCGTCCCTGTCGTCCAGGGGTGTGCGTCCGGCGAGGGGGCTTTGTCGTTGCCAGGTCTCAGCCACGGAGTCGCGCTCCCTCCTCGTCGAAGAACACCGGCTTGACGATACGCGCCCGGATGGTCCTGTCCTTCAGGGGAATGGCGACCGATTCGCCCATGCGGTCATGCCCGCGCCGGATGAGGGCAAGGGCAATCGAGTGGCCGCAGGTGGGACTCATGTAGCTTGACGATACCCAGCCCTCCATGGGAACGGGTGGCTTGGCTTCCGGTTCCGGCGACACGTGGGCTCCTTCCGGGATGACAACCGCAGGGTCGTCGGTGAGAAGTCCGACCAGCTGCTTGCGGTCCTCGCGCAGGGTGTCGGGTCTCTCGAGGCCGCGCTTGCCGAGAAAGTCGGGCTTCTTTTTCGAGACCAGCCAGCTCATGCCGAGATCATGGGGGGTGGTGGTGCCGTCGGTGTCCTGACCGACAATGATGAACCCCTTCTCGGCGCGCAGCACGTGCATGGCTTCGGTGCCGTAGGGCGTGATGGCATGAGATTCGCCGATCATCATGAGGGTCTGCCACAGCGACATGGCGTAGCTGGCCGGCACATGGAGCTCGTAGCCGGTCTCGCCTGAAAAACTGATACGGAAAATGCGGCCCGGTATGCCGGCGATCCTGGCATCGCGCCAGGCCATGAAGGGGAAGGCGGCGGGGGAAAGGTCAATCGTCGTCAGACCCGACACCACCTCGCGACTCCCCGGTCCGGCAACGGCGATGGCCGCCCACTGCGTGGTGAGGGACGTGACATGAACGTCGAGATCCCACCATTCTGTCTGCAACCACTCCTCAAACCAGTTGAGGACAGTGGCTGCGCCGCCGGTGGTGGTGCTCACAAGAAACCGGTTATCAGCGATGCGCGCCGTCACGCCGTCGTCGAACACCATGCCGTCATCGCGGCACATCAGACCGTAACGGCAGCGCCCCGCAGCCAGGGTCGAGAAGGTGCCGGTGTAGATGCGATCGAGAAACTCCGCGGCATCCTTGCCCTGAACATCGATCTTGCCGAGTGTCGAGGCATCGAGAATGCCAAGACCGGAGCGCACGGCTAGGGTTTCGCGCTGGACGGCTTCCTCGACCGATTCACCCTCCCGCAGATAGCAATAGGGACGTTTCCACTGGCCGACATCCTCGAAATGGGCGCCGTTGGCGACATGCCAGGCGTGCATCGGTGTCCGGCGGACGGGATCATAGAGATCGCCCCCGGTATCAATTCCGGCAAGGGCGCCGATGGTCACCGGCGTGTAGAAGGGGCGGTAGGTCGTGTGCCCGACCCCGTGAATGGTGCTGCCGACATGATCGGCAAGGATGGCAAGGCCGTTGACATTCGACGTCTTGCCCTGGTCGGTTCCCATGCCTGTTGTCGTGTAGCGCTTGAAGTGCTCCACCGAGACGTAGTTTTCCCGGATGGCAAGGGCAATATCCGACGTGGTGACGTCATTCTGCAAATCGTGGAAGGCCTTGCCGTTGTGCGCTGACGCCGGACGGTACCAGAAGGCTTCGAGATCGAGCACACCGTCTGCGGTGTCGCCCTCGACCTCCGGCACGGCTGGCGCGTCGCCGTCGAATCCGGCCCGGGCCGCAGCCTCGATGCCGGCGAGTGCGCCGGATCTCAGGCATGCGACGAGACCGAACGTGCCGGCAGCCGCACCGACACTCGTCTGGTGTTCGGCGCAGTCGCCGGGAACGAACGTCGCCAGGAATTCGTCCCAGGCAAGCCGGGTCCCTGACTGGGAAGCAAGGTGAACGGCAGGGTTCCAGCCTCCCGACATCATGACAAGATCACATTCCCTGCGCAGGGTTGCAGGCGCACCCTCGTCGAGGTCAGAGATGGTGACACCGCGCACCCGTTTTCTTCCCTCGACCCCCGCGATCGCATGTCCGGCCACGACGTCGACGCCGCGCGCCTGGGCTTCCTCGACCAGACTCCCCCGGGGCGCGGCCCTGCAATCGACGATGGTTGTCACGTGAATGCCGCTGTCGGCGGCATCGATGGCCGAGCGGTAGGCGCTGTCGTTGTTGGTAAAGACGACCGCCCGCGCACCACAGCGCACACCCCAGCGGTTGGCGAAGGCGCTGACCGCGCCGGCGAGCATGACGCCGGGCCGGTCGTTGTCCGGAAACACCAGGGGGCGTTCAATGGCCCCGGTGGCAAGAACGACATGGCGGGCCCGGATCTTCCAGAGCCGCTGGCGCGGCAGGATGGTCTCCCTCGGGGTGAGGTGGTCCGTGACCCTTTCGACAGCGACCAGAAAGTTGTGGTTGTAGTAGCCGGCGACGGTCGTCCGGGTCAGCACGGTGACGTCGCCCATGCCGGCGAGTTCCGCGCGCACCGATTCGGCCCACTCCTGACCGGTCATGCCGTCAAGAACGACCGGTTCGGCGAGCAACGATCCGCCGGGAACGGCCTGTTCATCGGCAACAATCACGCGCGCGCCCGAGCGTCCGGCGGCCCGCGCCGCCTGGAGTCCGGCCGGGCCGGCGCCGACGACGAGCACGTCACAGTGGGCATGGCGCTTCTCGTAGACGTCCCGATCAGGTTCTTCGGGCGCCCGGCCAAGACCGGCGGCGCGCCGGATGAATCGCTCATAGAATGTCCACGCCCCGGGAGGCCACATGAAGGTTTTGTAATAGAACCCCGCCGGAATGAGTCCTGATGCGACACTGTTGAGTGCGCCCACATCGAGGGCGAGACTCGGCCAGCGGTTCTGACTCAAGGCCACAAGGCCGTCGAAGAGCTCCGTGGTCGTCGCCCTCGCGTTGGGTTCCACGGCGGCGCCCTCGCCAAGTCTGACGAGGGCATTGGGTTCCTCCACACCGGATCCGACGATTCCGCGTGGCCGGTGATACTTGAAACTGCGTCCGACGAGGTGGATGCCGTTGGCAAGCAGCGCTGACGCGAGCGTATCTCCCGGGTGACCGGAGAGACGCCTGCCGTCAAAGGTGAAGGAAAACTGGCGGCTCCGATCGATGATCCCGCCGCTGCCGTTCCGCCAGGACTGCATCAGCCAGCCGCCTCCGGTGCGCGCTCGGTGATGGCGTAGACGGCAACGATGCGGTGGCTCACCGTGTCACGTGTCATGTGGAACCAGCGGCGACAGCCGTGTGCATGGAACCAGCGCTCGTGATGAAGACCCTTTGGGTTCTCGCGCATGAAAAGGTAATCGGCCCAGTCGGCATCGCTGGCCGTGGCCGGGTCGGGGCGCACGATGTGGGCCTCGCCACCGCAGGTGAACTCGGCATCGAGCCTGTCGCCGCACCAGGGGCAGGGGATCAGCATCATGGCTCCGCTCCCGCCTAGTGAGCCACCGCGGCCGCGCCGTGCTCGTCGATAAGCAGACCGCTCTCGAATCGCCCGAGATCGAAGGCCTCGTTGAGTCTGTGAGGCCGGTCCTGGGCGATGGTGTGGGCAAACACCCAGCCGGAACCGGGTGTTGCCTTGAATCCGCCCGTTCCCCAGCCACAGTTGATGTAGAAGCCCTCGATCGGTGTCTTCGAGATGATCGGACTGGCATCGGGCGCGATGTCGACGATGCCGCCCCACACGCGCATGATCTTCAGGCGCGAGACGATGGGGTAGAGTTCGCACAATCCCTCGAGCTGATGCTCGATGACATTGATGCCGCCCTTCTGACTGTAACTGCTGTACCCGTCGATGCCGGCCCCGAGCACCAGTTCCCCCTTGTCGGACTGGCTGATGTAGACATGGACGGTGTTTGACATGATGACCGTATCGAGGACCGGCTTGACCGGTTCCGTCACCATGGCCTGCAGGGTATGACTTTCCACCGGCAATCTGAGGCCGGCCATCGACGCGACGACGGATGCATGGCCTGCCGGTACGGCGCCGATGCGGTTGGCCCTGATCGCTCCCCTGGTCGTCTGCACACCCGTGACCCGGCCATCGCGGACATCGATGCCCGTCACTTCGCAGTTCTGGATGATGTCAACACCAAGTTCGTCGGCGCGCCTGGCAAGACCCCATGCCACGGCATCGTGGCGGGCATTGCCGGCGCGGCGCTGCATGGCACCGCCGAGGACCGGATACCGAATGGACCTCGAGATGTTGATGATGGGCGCAATCTCCTTGATGTCCCGGGCGGTCATCATCTCGTAGTCGATACCGTTGAGCCGGCATGCGTGACCGCGTCGGCGCAGTTCCTTGAGGTCATGTTCGTTGTGAGCCAGGTTGATGACACCGCGCGGCGAGAACATGACGTTGAAATTGAGATCCTGTGACAGGGTCTCGAAGAGCCTGAGGGAGTGCTCGTAAAGGTGGGCGCTCTCGTCCCAGAGGTAGTTCGAGCGCACGATGGTCGTGTTGCGACCGGTGTTGCCGCCGCCAAGCCAGCCCTTTTCGAGCACCGCGGTCCGGGTGATGCCGTGCTCCTTGGCCAGATAGTAGGCCGTCGCCAGGCCATGGCCTCCGGCGCCGATGATGATGACGTCGTAGGACTCCCTGGGCTCTGGATCACGCCAGGCCTGCGGCCAGTCCCGATGACCGCGGGGCGCCTGGCGCAGAAGGTTCCAGAGTGAGTACTTCATGCTCTCGGCCTGACCGCGCGACACGCCGCATCCATAGGGCAATTCGAAGGGCTCCGAAAGAGCCTGCCTTGCCAGGCACGGTACCCGCGTCGTGGCAACCATCCCATGGCTGCGTTCAGCCCGCGCTGTCCCTGGTATTGAAGATCGGCTCCACTGCGGAGAGCTCCTGCAGGGGAATGTGGCACTTGATGACGTGACCGTCTCCGGCATCCTGGTCCGGCGGAGCCTCGTCGTTGCACACCCTGCCAAGGTACCGTGGACAGCGGGAGACGAAGCGGCATCCCCCCGGCGGATCGAGAGCGGACGGCATTTCGCCTTCCAGCCGGATACGCTTCTGGATGATGTCGGGGTCGGGAATCGGTACTGCCGACAACAGCGCCTCGGTATAGGGATGATAGGGCGGCATGAAGATGCGCTCGGAGGATCCGGCCTCCATGATCTCGCCGAGGTACATGACGACGATCTCGTCGGAAAGAAAGCGGACCACCGAAAGATCGTGGCTGATGAAAAGCAGTGTGGTGTTGTAGCGCTTCTGCACGTCGTTGAGGAGATTGATGACGGCCGCCTGCACGGAGACGTCGAGCGCCGAGACCGGTTCATCGGCGATGACCATGGACGGATTGCCGGCAAAGGCGCGCGCCACGGCGATGCGCTGCTTCTGACCGCCGGAAAGCTGGCGCGGCTTGCGCGTCGAGAAGGCCCTGGGCAGGCGGACGACATCGAGCATTTCGCCGACCTTGTTGCGGATGGTCTCGCCATCGTTGCTGATGCCGAACTTCTTGATCACCCGTCCGATGCAGTGACCCACGGAATGACTCGGGTTGAGCGTGCCGTCGGGGTTCTGGAACACCATCTGCATGGCGCGGATGAGATCCTGATCCCGCTTGTGCACCGGAATGACGGCAATGTTGCGACCCTCGAACATGATCTCGCCCGCGGTGGCGGTTTCGAGTCCGGTGAGCACCTTGGCGAAGGTCGACTTGCCACATCCCGATTCGCCGACGATGGCGACGGTGCGTCCGCGCTGCGCGCGAAAACTGATTCTCTCGTTTGCCTTGACGTAATGACGGCTCTGACCCTTGACGAGCGATGCGAGAGACACATCGTTGATCTCGTAGAACTTGCTCATGCTGACGACATCGAGCACGGCATCGCCTTGCTCGCCCGCAACGTCGCTCTGCGCGAGCGATGGAACATGGTCGATCTCGCCGATGCGCAGGCAGCGCACACGGTGGCCGTCGGCCACCGTCTCGAGGGGGGGCTCGCCGACATCACAGACCCCTTGCCGGAAGTCGTTGCAACGCGGTCCGAAGGAGCAGCCTGACGGTCTTTCGTGGGGAAGCGACACCTGGCCCGGAATCGGCTGCAGGGTGCGGGAGTGCTTGTCCGCGCCGAGAGTGGGGATGCAGTCGAAGAGGCCGAACGTGTAGGGGTGGCGGGTTTCCTTGAAGACCTGGCGGATGGTGCCTTCCTCGACCATGGAGCCCGAATACATGACACCGACGCGGTCGCAGACCTTCACGATGAGGCCGAGATTGTGGCTGATGTAAAGCAGCGTGGTGTTGAATTTCTCGCGCAGCTGCACGACGAGATCGATCACCGTTGCCTCGACGGTCACGTCGAGCGCCGTTGTCGGCTCGTCAAGCAGCAGGAGCGACGGGTTTGACAGCATGGCCATGGCGATGACGACGCGCTGCTGCTGGCCCCCTGAAATCTGGTGCGGATAGCGCGTCATCACCCTTTCGGGATCGGGCATGTTGACGTCGCGCAGCATCTGGATGGAGCGCTCCGCCGCCTCGGCGTCTGAGACGCCCTCATGAACGACAAGCACTTCCTTGATCTGGGACCCGATGGTGAGTGACGGATTGAGAGCACTCATCGGTTCCTGGTAGACCATGGCGATGCGTGATCCGCGGACGGCCCGCAGCTCCTCATCGGACATGGTCGCCATGTCGCGCCCCTCGAACCTTATGCGCCCCTTGACGATGCCGCCGTTGAGGCCGAGGTAGTTCATGATGGCCATGGCCACCGTGGTCTTGCCGCATCCCGATTCGCCGACAAGACCGTAGCTTTCGCCCCGCTTCAGCCTGAGCGAGAAATCCGGGACCGCCGGAATCTCCCCGAGGCGCGTGAAGTAGGAGATGCCGACATTCTCGATCTCGAGGACGTAGTCGTCGCTGGATGCAGGCGCCATGTTCAGTCCCTCGTCGAGATTTCCCGCAGACCGTCGGCCAGCAGGTTGAAGCCGATCACCAGGCTCGACACGGCGATGGATGGAATGATCGGCATGTACGCCATGCCCGGAACCGTCGCCATGGTCCGCGATTCGGACACCATGCCACCCCAGTCGGGATCCGGAGGCGGCAGGCCCAGGCCGAGAAAGCCGAGAATTCCGATGGTGATGACGGTGTAGCCCATGCGCAGGCAGGCATCGACGATGAGCGGCCCCCGGGCATTGGGCAGGAGTTCGACCGCCATGATGTAGAGGCTCCGTTCGCCCCGGATCTGGGCTGCCGATACATATTCGAGGTTGCGCAGGTCGAGGGTCAGCCCGCGCACGATGCGGCCAATCCCCGGTGACGACGCGAGGGTCACGGCAACGATGATGTTGAGCGCGGAAGCACCGAAGACGGTGATGATGATGATGAAGAGAATGATCAGCGGGAAGGACAGAATGATGTCGCTGATGCGGCTGATCAGGATGCTGTCGACCCAGCCGCCGTAGTATCCTGCCAGCATGCCCATGGCGATGCCGACGAAATAGCACACCAGGATGGCAGCCGGCGCCACGGTCAGCGTTGCCCGCGCTCCGTAGGCGAGGCGCGACCAGATGTCGCGGCCGGAAATGTCGGTTCCGAGCCAGTGGCCGTCAACGGTCAGCGGCGGTACGGAAATGGCCGCATAGTCGTGCTCGTTGGGCCCCCAGACCGTAATGACATCGGCAAAAATGGCGACGAAGACCCACAGCATGACGAGGGACAGCCCGATCATTGCGGCAGGCGATTCGCGAAGCAGACCGAGTGAGTAGAAGAAGCGCGCCCAGCCTGTCCGGTCCGGCTGTTCGGCGTTTGCCGGGTTGTCCCGGGCGCTCTGTGTGGCGCTGTCGGTCATGCAGCCATCATCATATGAAGCGGATGCGCGGGTTGATGTACATGTAGCCGACATCGCCGATGAGCTGTGTCGACACTGCGATGAAGACGGCAACGAGTGTGGCGGCCTCGATGAGCGCCGTGTCGCCGAAGAGTGCGGCCTCGAGAAGCATCTTGCCGAATCCCGGATAGCTGAACACGGTTTCGGTGACGACCACGCCGGTGATGAGGAAGGGAATCTGCAGCAGGATGACGGTGAACGGAGCGATCAGGGCATTGCGCAGTGCGTGCTTGAGGATGACCTGGCGGTAGGGCAGTCCCTTCAGTATCGCCGTGCGAATGTAGGGCCGGGTCATGACCTCGACCATGGAACCCCGCACCATGCGGGCGACGTAGCCGAAGTCGTAGAGCACAAGCACAAGGACAGGCAGCACCATCTGCGACGCCCACGACCAGGGCTCGAAGCTCTGCATGTTCGAGGTGCCCGGCAGCCACCCGAGCATGAGGACAAAGACGACCAGCAGAAAGGTGGCCGATGCGAACTCCGGAATGGAGGTGAGAGTGATGCCCGTATAGGACAGCGACCTGTCGAGGGCGCTTCCCTCCCGCATGCCCGACAGCACGCCGAAGACAAGGGAGAGCGGTACGATGATGGCGAAGGCAATGCCGGCGAGAATCATGGTATTGCCCAGGCGGCGCCACATGATGTCGTTCACAGGCAGCCGGTACTTGAGCGACCAGCCGAAGTTGCCGAAGTACCGGTCGCCCCTGGGATCCTTGTAGCCGAGTCCGAGATCGGGGTCGTAGACCGGATCCTTGATGACTCCCGAGAGGACCGCAATCCAGCGCACGTAGCGCACGGCAAGGGAATCATCGAGATTCAGTTTCTTGTAGAGGATGTCCTTTTGCGCTTCGGTGGCGTAGGGGCCGAGTGTCTTGCTGGCGACATTGCCGGGGGTGAATTCGAGGAGCGAGAAGACGAGCACGGATGTCACGAACATCGTGACGAGCATCATCAGCAAGCGTTTGCCTATGAACAGAGCCATTGCCGCGCCTTCTCCAGACCGGTTGTCCTTCCGGCACTTCACACTGTGACACAATCACCCGGCTGTCCAGTTTCGAAAATTCCCGAATTCCTCTGGTGCCGCCGTCGATGCGCCCCGGGATCCTTCCGGGAATGCGACGACTCCCTGCATCCGATGTGACGTTGTCGGCATTGCAATTCCTGATGATCCGGCGTTAGGATTGCCCTGTCTCCTTGCTTGTGAACCCGGCTCATGATGCCACTTGTCGATCCCTTTGGTCGTGAGATCAGCTATATCCGGATTTCTGTGACGGACCGTTGCGACTTTCGTTGCGTCTACTGCATGTCGGAGGACATGACCTTCCTGCCGAAGAAGGACCTTCTCACCCTTGAGGAACTCGACCGTCTGACCAGCGCCTTCGTGCGTCTCGGCACGCGCAAGGTACGCATCACCGGCGGCGAACCCCTCGTGCGCAAGGGTGTGATGCAGCTCTTCAGGAACCTGGGACGGCACCTGCACGGCGGTGGACTTGACGAGTTGACCGTGACCACCAATGGCAGCCAGCTCGTACGCCACGCCGCGGCGCTTCACGAAGCCGGTGTCCGGCGAATCAACATTTCGCTGGACACTCTCGATCCGGAGAAGTTCCGTGCGATCACACGCTGGGGCCGCTGGGAGAGGGTGATGGAGGGCATCGCTGCGGCGTCCGGGGCAGGGTTTGCCATCAAGATCAACGCGGTGGCCATGAAAGGGGTCAACGAGGACGAATTCGACCGCATGATCCGCTGGTGTGGCGAGCGCGGTTTCGACCTCACGCTGATCGAGACCATGCCCATGGGCGATATCGACGGTGACCGCACGGCACAGTACCTGCCGCTGTCGGCAGTCAAGGCGGATCTGGCAAGGCGGTGGACGCTCGTCGACAGCGATCACCGGACCGGCGGCCCGGCGCGCTACGTGCGCATTGCCGAAACCGGCAGACGCCTCGGTTTCATCACGCCGATGACCCACAACTTCTGCGAATCCTGCAACCGCGTCCGGTTGACGTGCACCGGCACCCTCTACATGTGCCTTGGCCAGGAAGACTCCGCGGACCTGAAGACGCCCATGCGCACGTCGCCCGATGATGCGGCGCTCGATGCGGCCATCCGCAAGGCCATCGGCCGCAAGCCGAAGGGGCACGACTTTGTCATCGACCGGACAACGAGGATGCCGAACGTCGCCCGCCATATGAGTGTCACGGGCGGATAGGAGAGAGCCGGCGGTGGCGCACCGCATCGAGACGATTGCGCTCATGTCCCCGGGTCCGGGGAGCGAACGCGATCTTGTTGTGCATCGTTTCGGTGAAGGCGGTGCGCGGCCGAAGTTCTATTTCCAGGCAGCGCTTCATGCCGATGAACTTCCGGGATCGCTGGTGCTCAACCACATGCTGTCTTGGTTCAGGCAGGCAGACGAGGACGGGCAGCTCAACGGCGAATTCGTGATCGTTCCCCTCGCCAATCCTGTCGGTCTGGCCAATCGCATCCTCAACTATCACCTGGGCCGTTTCGATCTGGGCGGTGATGGCAATTTCAACCGCTGGTATCCGAACCTCGGTGCACGTGTGGTGCAGCGCATCGGCGAGTCCCTGACCGATGACGGTGAGGTCAACACCCGGATCATTCGCCAGGCTCTCGTTGATGCGGTTGCCGCGTGGCCTGCCAGGGGAGAGGCCAATCATCTCAGGAAGACACTTCTCGGCCTTGCCATCGACAGCGACTTCGTCTTCGACCTGCACTGTCACGGTGAAGGCATCGCGTACATCTATTTTCCCCGGAACATCTGGCCGTGCTACAGTGATCTGGCCGCCGAACTGGGCTGCCGCACCATCCTTCTTCACGACGCCACGCAGGGTACGGCCTTCGAGAACGCCGCTGCCGTTGCCTGGTCGACCATGCGCGCCGCCATTCCCCACCGTGCGATGGCAGATGGACCGTTTACGACGACCCTGGAGTTGAGAGGCCAGAGCGATGTCGGCGACGATCTCGCCCGTGACGATGCATCGGCGCTCTGGCGGTTCCTCGTGCGCCACGGTTTTGTTGCCGGTGATCCGGCACCGCCGCCTGACCTGTTGTGCCAGGCGACGCCTCTCGCCGGATCCGACACTCTCGTCGCACCCGTGGCCGGTGTTGTCAGCTACCGCCTGGCGCCGGGTGACAGGGTGGAGGCCGGCACCATCGTCGCCGACATCGTCGATCCGGCTGAAGCCGATCCCGAGAAGGCGCGGACGCCGGTTGCGAGTCGGGCGAGCGGCATTCTCTATGGTCGCCGGCTCAGCCGGCTGGTGCGCCCGGGCCAGTCCTTCGCGGTGGTGTCGGGATCACACGACCTGCCGCCTCCGGACCATCCCGTCCACGATTGGTAGGACCCGGGTCTCGTGGTCTGCAGGGAGGAGATCATCGCGCTTCCCCGGACGGTTCCGGGGACTCGGCGAAGCGTCGTCGTGCGGCGTTTCGGTGAACCGGGCGCCAGGCCCAGGGCCTACCTTCAGGCGGCACTCCATGCGCAGGAGCTTCCCGGGATCGTCGTTCTCGATCACCTCGCCGGAATGCTGCGCGATGCCGATGTCAGGGGAGAGGTGGTGATCGTGCCCTTTGCCAACCCGATCGGCCTGGCGCAGCAGGTCATGATGGAAACGCCGGGACGCCACGACCTCGATACGGGGCGCAACTACAACCGCGGTTTTCCGGATATCCGCGACGACGTCGTGACCGCCCTCGCCGGCCGCCATGACGCCAGTGTCGCCGCTGTCAGGGAGGCTGCTCTCGATGTTCTGGAGCACCGGCGCGTGTTGCGCGAGGACGATGTCCTGAAGACGACCCTGCTGCGTCTGTCGGTGGACAGCGACTATGTGCTTGACCTGCACACGGCGTGGGAAGCGCTGCCACACATGTTTGTCAGCTCTCTCCACTGGCCCGACGCCGGGGATCTCGCAAGGGACATGGGAAGCGAGGTGGTGATCGTCGACAACGGCAATCCGATGATGACCTTCAAGTCGGCCCATGTTCTTCTGTGGCAGGAGATCCTCAGGCGTTTTCCGCGCAGTGTGGAGCGACCAGGCTGCGTTGCCGCCGTTCTCGAACTGCGTGGCCAGCGCGATGTCGATGACGATCTGACACGGCCCGCAGCGCGCGGATTGCTGCGCTGGCTGTGCCGTCGCGGCGTGGTCGCCGGCCACCCGGAACCTCTCCCTCCCTCACGGTGCCCTGCGCGCTCGATTGCCGGCCTGCGGCGGCTTCAGGCATCCGCCGGCGGTATCGTCATCTACGCCGGACCGCTCGGCATGCAGGTCTCCAGGGGCGAGGTGTTCGCCCACATTCTCGATCCGGCCAGCGGCATACGCCACCCGGTGACCTCGCCCTCTGCAGGCTGCCTCTATACGCGCCGCTCTCACCGCCTGGTGCGCCAGGGCGACTACTTCTGTGCCATTGCAGGCGATGATCCACCGGTCGCGCTCCGCAGTCAGCCGGATCGGCCCTTGTCGCATTGAGCGTGCGGTCAGGATCTCGTGACCACACTATGGATATGATGGTATGGCAGGTCCGTTTGAGATCCGTGAAGACAACCGCATCGGCTTCGAGCAGGTTGCGCGCCCGCGCACAACCCCGCTCACGCATCGGGCTGAACGCTGCCTGTCAGCGCACTCTCTGCCCTCTCGATCACGAACACCTCGTCGCCAGTATCCATGGTCGAAGCGCTGCTCCCGGGTGCCGTGCCATTCGAAGTCCATGGCGTCGATGTCGAGGACGATCTCGAAAGGGCTCTTCCTCGTCCTCCTCATGAAGCAGCGCCACCAGGAGATCGCCTATCTTCTCGACGTCGGCGACGATCGTCGAGGGCCTTCGTGCCATCCATGCCCGCGGCCGCCAGTTCCAGGCGGTTCAGCGTGCTCTTGCCCGCCATCCTCGCGCCTGCTCTCGAGGCACCCCAGCCCATCTTTAACGTTTTCCACAGCCGAGAGGGTCAATTTGGCATATTTTGCGCCTCGTGGCTCTGACGGTGTTGTGTCAATGCCGTGTGATAACAATATGTTATCCATGTCGCCCGATCCGGGGCGGTGCCCGAACCTCCTTTGTAGTGCCATTTTCTTTGGTCAGCCCCTTGCGCCGCGCCTCCCAAGCCCTACAGTCACCCCATGTTCATCCGCGCCACCAAGACCGGCACCGCAAGGGACGGCTCCGCACGCCTCTCGCAGCGCCTCGTCGAGACCCGCCGCGAGGACGGCAAGGTACGCCAGATCACCCTGCTCAACCTGGGCCGGCACTTCGCCATCGAGCGCCAGGCCTGGCCCTTGTTGTGTGCCCGCATCGAGGAGTTGATCAAGGGCCGGCCCACGCTCTCCCTGGAGCCTCTCCCTGCGGAGATCGAGGCCGAGGCCCGGCGCATTGCCGGGCGCCTGCTGGAGCGTCAGGGCGGGGAGACGGACGGGGCGGACTGGGAGACCGTCGATGTCGGGTCTGCCTGCGACATGGACGGCCGCACCATCGGTGTCGAGCATGCCGCATGGCAGGCCCTGGAGATGCTGCGCCTTCCCGCTCTGCTTGACGCGTTGGGCTTCAACCGGCGTCAGCGGTGCTGTGCCCTGGGCTCCATCATCGCCCGCATGGCGCACCCGGGATCGGAGCGCGAGACCAACCGCTGGCTGAGACAGACAAGTGCGGCAGGCGAGATGCTGGGCTTCGACTTCTCCCGTGTCAGCGCCATGGCGCTCTACCGGGCTTCGGACAGGCTTCTTGCCCACCAGGAAGAGATCGAGAACCGTCTCTTCGGCAGGGTGGAGAGCTTCTTCGGCCTCAAGCCGACAGTCACGCTCTATGATCTCACCAACACGTTCTACGAGGGCCAGGTCTCAGGCCAGCCCAAGGCCATGCGGGGTCACTCGAAGGAGAGGCGCACGGACGCGCCGCTGTTGACCCTCTGGGTCTCGTTCTTGACGGTTCGGGCTTTGTCCGCCGCTCAAGCGTTCTCGCCGGCAACGTTGCCGAGGCCACGACACTGGAATCCATGCTGGCCTCCCTGGGAGCGCCTGAGGGGGCCGTGGTCATCATGGACCGCGGCATCGCCACGAAGGCCAACCTCGCCTGGCTGCGCCGCGAGGGCTACCGCTATCTCGTCGTCTCCCGCGACACCACACGGGTGTTTGACGCCACGCGGGAGCTCACCACGGTGGTGACGGCGTCCGGCCAGGCGGTGGATGTCGACACCGACGAAGTCGACAGTCAGGAAGAGGACGGCACGCCCTGCAGGGAGGTTCTCCTGCGCTGTCACTCGACGGCTCGCGAGGCCAGGGAACGGGGCATCCTCGAGCGCTTCCAGCGGCGCTTCGAGGAGGGCCTGAAGAAGCTCGACGAGGGGCTGTCCAAGCCCAGGACCCGCAAGGCCCTTGACCACATCCAGCGCCGCATCGGACGCCTCGAAAAGGCGAACGCCCGTGTTGCCCGCCATGATGAGATCACCGTCACCCCCGATGACGAGGGAAAGAAGGCCGTTGCCATCTCCTGGGTCCTGAAGCCGACCGAGGGATCCATGATGAGCCACCCGGGCGTCTCCTGCCTGCGCACCAACATCCTCGACCTCGACGCCGAGACCCTGTGGCGCACCTATGTCACCCTCACCGACGTCGAGGCCGTGTTCCGCTCGCTCAAGTCCGAGCTCGGGCTGCGCCCCATCTTCCATCACAAGCAGCGCCGCGCCGACGGCCACCTCTTCATCTCCGTCCTCGCCTACCAGGCCGTGCAGCTCCTGCGCACGCGCATGAAGCGGGCCGGCGCGTCAGACAGCTGGTCCACCATACGCCATGCCCTGAGGCCCCTGCAGCGCACCACCACTACCTTCACCCGCCAGGACGGACACACCCTGCACGTGCGCAAGACGGCGCTGCCCGACGACCAGCAGGCTGTCATTTATCACGCCATGGGCATCGCCCCGCCGCCGCGCAACGTCCGCAAGACCATCGTGTGAGGCGGGCCTCTCGTCTGAGCCCGGCGAGCGGCTTGTCAGCCGCAAGATCCCACTTGTCGTGCCACTGCGAATCCTACCCCACTGATTCTCAATCGTTTTTTGCACTCAATGTTAAAGATGGGCCAGCACCGCAGAAGGCCACGGGATCCTTGGCCGAACGCATCTGTGGTCGTTGCGATCGTCAAGACCGGTCAGGAGACCCAGGATGCGCTGACCCACCAGGGTGCGCACCTCGTGGACGACCAGCTCGCGATTGCGCGCATCGTCGAAGCATGCGGCCTGTGCGCGCGAAGAGATCGAGCGATCTCTCGGCAAGGCCGACGAGCAGGAGTCCGCCATGGGAGGTGATGGTCCCGCCCGGGACGTCGGCTTCGATGCGCCCTGGCCTGGCGTCGTGCGGGGTTGGACCGGAGAACTTGGCTGAGAGACACTGTGTCGTCATGGGGAACGCCTCTGTCTCTTGTATTGTTGGTCTTATAACAACAGATTACAGAGAGTTCCTCATGGCGTCAGCAAGTGAGCATGCGCAGTCCGGGTTAGCTGAGGGGTACAGAGCCTGCGGTTTGCTTCGAATAGCGAATAGAAACATCGATGACGCGAATTCCAATTTTGCGTCTCTCGTCGGCAGAGAGGGCCGACACCAGGCGATCTTCCAGTTCGATTGAGCTCACTATCGGGGATCCCGTCTCCGGCGGTGTGGGTCGGCAACCCTCCGTGTCTCCGAACCAGAAGACAAGATAGACGCCATGCCCTTGCGTTCCTGGATCGACGGTGTAGCGGGCAATCAACTGCGTTCGAGCTGCACTCCAGAGATCACGATGGCAGCTTCTCTTGATCTCCACGGGAACATTGAAACGCGCATAGGAGACTCGAATGTCTGCCCGTTTGTCGTTGGCGTAGCGCCCTTCCGGCTGAACGTCGATCCCGAGGCGCATCAACCTGCTCCGCAGATCCGATAACAGCGCGTCTCGGCACGCGTCCTCCGGGCGGGGGCTCTGCGGGCGGCTGTAACCATCAAGATTCCAGTATTGCTTCCAGTCGGACGTATTGCCGCCGCGAATGGTGCGCGCAATCTCGTTCAGGTTTTCCAGGGTCAACGCTGCGAGATCGGCCACGTTTGCAGGTGCGCCGCTGGCGAGGGTCTCAAGGACTCGAGCAGTATCGCCGTAGGCGAATTCGGCTTCGCGACGGGCCGCTTCTTGTCGGTACGCGGCGTCCATGAGAAGGGAACGCCAGGGACGCAGATCGTTGTCGGACGACAACGCTTCAAGAGCGAGCGAGGCCTCCTGCGTCGTGATGCCCGCCAGGTGTTCTATGCAGTCCCGGACCCGATCGGCAGCATTCATTTCCGGCGTCACCAAGACGCCTTCGTCGGAGTCCGCGTTAAGGGAATATGGCCGGCAGGAGGCGCCAATGAGTCGGATCAGAAGCCGAAGCGCGGGTGCGCTCTGCCGGTACTTCAGATCGGGTGAAATGCTGAATTGCCCGGTCACCGCTTCCGCCAGGAAACGAATGCGGCGTTCTTTGCCGGCGGCATAGGATTCCAGCCGTTCGACGTAAGTCTCCGGTGCAATGCACAAGCCGGCGACCAGCCAGTGGACGCGCTGCGCCACGCTCATTCGGTGATCGGCAAGCTTCTCTTCGATCAATTCCAGAAGCCGAGCAATATCACAGTGGCGCCTGGCAGCCAGCAACAGGTGATTCAGGCTCGACAACTGCCCGGATGCACGACGAACGGGGAACTGCCTGAGTAGAGGCATCGTGGCCAGGCGTGCAACGCGGGCATGGTCTGGAGAATGCGCCAATTCATGGATGCCCGCAGGGGATTCCGCGCCCTTGCGAAGTTTCGAGAGAACGGACCGTACAAGCATGTCGGCAGCGACCTCGGGGCGGTTGGAAAGCGTCCAGGCGAACCAGGGCGGCGGACGGTCGGCAGGATGCCGCGCGGTGGGCCGCATAGGCACGGTGTAGTGAACCGCCAGGGCAAGCCGCAAGCGCCGGTCATCTATGACGACCTCGCCGGATGGCGCAGTCTTCGCCATTTCCTCCAGGCCCGCCATGAATGGCAGCGCGAGATAGTGCCTCCGGTTCGCGATTCCGAGGCGTATGACCCTCGTGTCCGAAGGCAAGTCATCCCGGTCGATGGTTTTGCGAAACCCGGACAGGACGGCGTCGACCAAGCCTTGGTCACCGGCGAGGAGAGCGTTCAGTCTGTCTCTCGGTAAATTGCCCCGAACGTTGACATATCCACCGAAATACACCTCGGCGAGCTGGTGCAGAAGCTGGGGCCTTGCCGTGTTTCCGCGCAGCTCGTCCTCGTGCGGCTTTAGATGGTCGTGCCAGTCCGGTCGCTCGGTCCGCGACCGGGCCTGCGCGCGGGGTTTGGAGCTGTCCCCGGCTGAAGGTCGGGCTTCAAGCTCAACCATTCTCCTGTCGAACGCATCGCTGAGACGGGCGAAACCGACCAGACGTGTCGAAACAGCTGCGCGGGAAAGGCCCTCGTCGAAACGGCCATGATGCAGGCACTCCGCAACTTCGCCGATGAGCCAGTCGGCGGTGATCCGGTTCTTGGCTGCGACTGCCTGGTCCAGGCACCACAGTCCGAAGTCTCGGGGCCGCGCGACACCCAGGAGCCTGCCATGCCCTTCTTCGTGCATGCAGTGGTAGAACCAGTAGGGTTCCCGGCAGTCAGGCCGTCCGGCACAACGCTCCAGGCCCATCGCCAGAAGGGTTTTCCACGCGGCGGGTCGGCTTTCGAGCCACCGGCGAATCTCTCGTGATTCCTCGCGGCCGATTTCTGGATCGTAGGTCCAGTCGCCTGCCTTGGCGGCTGGTTCCAGCCAGTGGAACAAGCGGGGCAGTTCCACCTCATCCCCTGATAGCCGAAGAAACCGGGCCAACAGGTTCGAGGGCAGCCAGCGAATGAAGAAAGCGGGAAGTCCGCGTGCCCTCTCATCCGCGAGCAAATCGTCGTAACGTTCGACGATTTGGTCGAGGAGCGCGGCAAGCTGGCTTCGTGTCGATCGCTTCGGAAGCTGTCCGTTCCAGAAATAGTCGTATTCGGGGCTGTGGTTGGGTCTTTGCGGGACCCTGAGATATCGAACGACTTCCGTTTCCGATATCGCTTCAGGGTATATCGCGGACAGCAGGCGGCCGAGCAGAGCGTCGTCGGAATCCGCCACCCTGCCGACATAGACGTCAGCGGTCAGCTCCTTCAAGTCGAAGAGAGCCTGGGGCTTATTCCGGTGGTGCCGCACGAACAGGTTTACGGCGCGATCCCGAATCCTCGGCCACCGCGTGCCATCGCGGATCAGCTCTTTCAGCGGATCGGCAAGGTTTGGAAGCGGTTCGTCATGCTGAAGGGCTTCAAGCAGGATAGCGACGAAGGACTGCCACGAGTCTTCCCGTGCCGGAGCGGTCAGGATCTCGCGGACCTGGCTCTCCATGTCGGAGGACACAAGATCACCGAGCCGCGAATCCAGCTGGACGGTGGCGATCAGGCGGGGGTTTGCCGCTGTTTGCCGTTCGAGGCCTTCCAGAAGCAGGCGTTTTTCTTCCGGCGAAAAGTGTTGGGCGTCTCCGTAGAGGACGGTGCCAAGAGGATCGCGCGCGATCACCTCCGCTCGGCTGGACTTGCTGTGTGCCGCGAGCCATGCGGAAAGGCCGCGCAGTTCGGAGACCACCACGCCGTCGTAACCGGTGATCAGAGCGAGAATGCGCCTGACAGGCAGCCCCTTGTCGACAAGAGTGGCCAGATATCTGGCGGCGAGAAACTCCGCGACCTGCCGGTGAACGGGAACCGTCCGGCGCTCTGTGGGAGCTTCGAACAGCTTGGATTGCAGGCTGCGGCGAAGAATCTCCCGCTCCGTTCCCGGTAGCAGATCAAGTCCGAGGAAATGCTGGTCGCTCTTCGCGCCCGGCAGTGCGTACCCCGCGGCTCCGGTCAGAAGCTGCACTGCGCACAGCCTCCCGCTCGCCTCGATCAGATCAGTGATTCCGCTAGGATCCGGACTCGCTATGCGATGTTCTTGATTGTGCTCTGCAATCAGGGTTCGACAGGCCATATCGAATGTCTGAGTCCTGGTCTCGGGCCAGACCCCGGCATCTTCGACCGCAGCGGCGAGCATTTTCAGACTCTGTGGATTGACCAGCAATCCATGGAGGCCCTTCCCTTGGGCCGCCGCGAAAAAATCCTCCGGATCTTCGATTGCGAGAACAGCGTGCAGAAACTCGTGGATATCTGGGTCGGACAGGGGATCGAGGCGGAGCACCTCGACGGCTCCGCTGGGCGACACCTGCTTGAGATGATCCCTGTCGTTGGCCCCGAACCAATCGGCCTCGCGACAGGACAGGCGAAAACGCGGACGCCCCATTCGGTCGAGTTTGGCACGGATACTGTCCAAGGGAGTACGCCCGTCGGTCGATCCGGCCCGCGTCTCGTCCAGCCCATCGATAAAGAGAGTCCTATCGTGCCACTCGGCCCTGTCGTCGAAGGTCAGGAAATCGCGCGCGGTGACGCAGCGCCCGCCCTGGCGTTTCGCCAGTTGCTTGAAAATGGTGGTCTTGCCGGAGCCTGGAGGACCAAGCAGCACGTAGGCCTCTTCGTCCTTCCAATCCTCAACAGGTCGGGACGGAGATTCCGAAGGGCCACGGGAGGTGGGCTCGCCGATGTCGCGGCATGTCCGTCGAACGGTGGACCTCATGGGTTGTCGAACCATTCCCAGGCCGGTGTCGAAAGAACCTCTGAAAGGGGAATGCCTCCCTCGCCGACGACAACGGTTGCCTGGACGTCGAAGCGCTCAGCAAATCGTTCGAGCCCGCTTGTCCTCGGCTTGCGCGCGCCGCTCTTCACCTCGAAGGCGACCAGTCTTCGACCGCGTGTCAGAACGAAATCCACTTCCGAGCCGTTCTCGCGCCAATAGTGCAGACGGTGTTCTGGCGTGCCCGTATTGAACAGGTGCGCGCCCACCGCGCTTTCGACAAGGCGCCCCCAATAGCCGCGGTCGGCCGTTGCTTCCTCGAACGTGTATCCCGACGCAACGGCCATGAGCGCGGTGTTGAGAACATTGAGTTTGGGGCTGGAGGATCTCCGTCGATGGGCTCCGGCGGCGTACTTGGGGAGGCCGGTAATCAGACCTGCGTTGGACAGGAGGTCCATATAGCGCGCTAGGGTCGTCGTATTGCCGGCGTCCTGAAGCTGGCCGAGCATCTTGTTGTACGAAAGGATTTGCCCGGAATACTCGGCGCCGAGCTGGAACAGCCGTTTCAGCAGGGCGGGCTTGTCCACCCGCTGCATGGCGAGTATGTCCCGCTCAATGTTGGGCTCGACCAGCGCCTCGGCTATGTAGGCACGCCATCGACTCTGTTCCGGAATGAGAGGGGCGCCTCCCGGGTAACCCCCGAAATAGATGTAACGCTGGAGATCGATGCCGAACGCCGCAGACATTTCGGGGAACGACCAGTGCATCAGGCGGACGGTCTCGTATCTGCCGGCAAGGCTTTCGCTCAGCCCTTGCTGCATGAGCAATGGGGCGGAGCCGAGCAGGATGACGTGCAGGCGCCGATCTAGGCGACGATCGGCATCCCATAGCCCCTTGACCGTCTCCGACCAGTTCGGGATTTTCTGAATCTCGTCGATCGCCAGGACGAGGCCTCGATCGGAACTTTCGGCGGCTACCCGTGCCTGTTCCCACTGCATGACCAGCCATCGCGCGTCTCTTGAGCCGTCGAGCGGGGTCGATTGCTGCTCTGCGAACTCGAGCTGAGGGCTGTCCAGGTCAGGAACTGGGGGAAGGACCGCAGGATCCGGCTCATCGACGGACACATACCGGGAAGGCCCGTCCAGGTGTCCAAGGACCTGGTGAGCCAGTGTGGTCTTGCCCGTTTGACGCGGACCGGTGACGATGGCGAGCCGCTGAGGCTTTTCGCTCAGGCGGTCGAATAGCGTGGAAACCTGGGCTCGTTCATAGGTTGCCATAGCGGCATTCTACAGTATTGAGTAATTTTACTCAAGAAATACGAGAAGTCGTCGATTGGATGAGTTTCGATGATCGTGGCGACGCGAGCAGCTCCATGATGGCGTGGCACTACGGCATAGATGGGTCCCGACGGCAGATGCACCGACTGCTGACCGGCTCTGATCGAAATCTTGAGGCTGTAGCCAGGGTGACGGGGCCGTGCTGGTGAGTTGCGACAGCGACTTGATGTGCCTCGCCCGGCGCCTGCGCGAGGAAGGGCTCGAGGTGTACGGGTTCGGGGAGCGCAAGGTCGTCGAGGTCTTTCGCAACGCCTGCAACAATCGTGAACACCGTGGCCTCGACCGTATCCTCTATCCGGCGGAGCCGAGGGCTTCGAGCGCGTCACGGCACGCGCCCGAGGTCGCCTTCACCATGCACCGCATCGGTCTGCTGCTGCGCCGTCTGTCGCGCCGACGATGCGCCGCCTGACGTTTTTCTCCCGACACACCGGTCCTTCCAACCCGCCTGATGAGCGGGCAGGACGCCGCATGTCCCGACACCGGCGGGACAAGCAACAGTGATCGCATTGTCCTCATGCAGCCCCTGACATGACCCTCTGCGCCGTCAATCAGAGCCGATTCATTGATGCTTCGGCGCCTGGAATCTTGCCGAGGGCGAGCCTGCCGATGCTCAAGAGGAGGTTTTCTGGCGGACACGAATTAGTGCTTGCCAGAGAACCCCTGATTTTGGTGATGGCGAGTGGAGCGCGGCATTGGATCGCGCGTATTTTTGACCCCTATGCCGGGATGATTCGAACCGCTGGCCGTCGATTCAGCAGATTTGGCATGAAGTCAGCGACGTTGGCCAGTCTCGCGACGAGTCTTTCCGTTCCCGCCTTGTCGGCGGGGCCTTGCAGCGGGGAGTGTCGGGGAACCGCCGTCAGGCGGCGAGGCGTCGCCGCCGGGCACGCTTGCGCAGCAGCAGTCCGATGCGGTGGATGTTGAAGGCGACGATTTTCAGGGCAACGCTGGCATGGGTGTGGCGCAGGTCGTGGAGGCGGACATCCGCCAGGCCCGCCTCGGCCCTGACCCTGAACCAGAAGGTCGCAGGCCAGCTCCTGGACCGGGGCCCGACATGGCGGGAGGACCCGAACACCCATGCGCCGCTGCGCTCCAGGGAGTCGAGAATGTTCCTCGCCGGCTGCGAGAGCCACACGGTCCTGGGTCCGGTCTTGGAGTCGCGCAGATGGAGATGACCCTCGCGATAGTCGGATTAGCGCAGCGTCAGGATCTCGTTTCTGCGGCTGCCGGTGAGGAGAAGCAGGCGGATGAGGGCGACCTCGTGTGGCCGGCGGTCGAGGTGCGCCTTCAGGGTCGCCGACAGCCTGCGGATCTCGTCATCGGAAAGGAACCGTTCGCGCCCCTTGCGGCGGTTTCGCCGGATGCCGCGGCAGGGGTTGGACCCTTCCGGGCGCAGGCCCATGCGTTCCGCTTCGCGCATGATGACGGAGAGCACCGGCAAAGATCGGTCGGCTTTAGCGGGCGTGGCGCGAAGCGAGGCGAACCAGCGCCTGACGTCCATGTGGTCGATCCGGGCGATTGCGCAACCTCCAAAGCGCGGCAGGATCTGGTTGTCGAGGTAGGATGAGTTGACCTTGAACGTTCCCGCCTTCCAGAGGCGCTCGTGGCGCCTGAACGCGGTCCGGGCGACAGTCTCGAAGAGGGCGTCAGCGTCGGATGAAGGTACTTCTCCGCCACGTCGGATGGCGGCCTGCAGGGTCGTGGCGCGCGAGCGGGCTTCATCGACATCGAGCGCATCGGCGTCACCGACGATCTGCCAGACCCGTTTCCCTCAGGTCTGGCTGTGGATGAAATAGCGCCTGGCTCCGCTGGGCAGGATGCGAACGCCGAAGCCCCGGATCTTGCCGTCGCGGATGTCGTAGGCGTTCTCGCGTGGCTTCAATGCCGCGATGCGGGATCGGGTAAAGGTGGTTGTGGGCATGCCGGTCTCCCGATTGCAGTTGCAGCCGGGGAAGCAAACAGTCGCATATGACTGTTCCCCGGCGTTTTTCTTGCGGGAGAAAAAGCGTTTGTTTTCATCACCGAAAGGTGCGTAAGGGTGCGATGGAGGCTAGGACCGGAATCGAACCGGTGTAAACGGATTTGCAGTCCGGTGCATCACCACTCTGCCACCTAGCCGTCTTGCAATGCTGTGCATCTATTATAGTCTGTCGCGGCTCGCTTGCGAAGTGGGGTGGCTGAAGGGGGACCATGACCGAGTTTGCCAATGTCCGCCAGACCATGGTGGAAAACCAGATCCGCTCGGTGAAGGT
Source organism: Alphaproteobacteria bacterium (assembly GCA_965200495.1). Taxonomy (GTDB): domain Bacteria; phylum Pseudomonadota; class Alphaproteobacteria; order SP197; family SP197; genus SP197. The sequence continues at coordinate 489,184 of CBDAUG010000002.1, read as the reverse complement.
GGACAACGACGATCTCCTCCTGGCCCTGCGCGAGGTGCCGCGCGAACTCTTCGTGCCGGAACGCTTGCGCGATGTCGCCTATGTGGACGAGGACATGCGCCTTGATGGCGATCGCTACCTGACCGAGCCCATGGTGCTCGCCCGTCTGCTGCAGGCCGGTGATATCGGCCCTGACGATGCCGTTCTCGTCATCGGCTGCACCACCGGCTACAGCGTTGCCGTGACAGCGCGTCTCGCTGCCGCCGTTGTCGGCCTCGACAGCAATGCCGACATGATCGCGTCGGCCGAGGCGACGCTCGCCCGCCTCGAGGTCTACAACGGCGTCGTTGTCTGTGGTGACATGCGCCTCGGCTGGACCAGGCAGGCGCCCTATGACGTCATCGTCATCGAGGGACGCTGCGACGAGGTGCCGGGCGTCATCACCGAACAGCTCTCCCCGGGCGGGCGCCTTGTCGCCGTGTGCAGCGACGCTGCTGTCGGACGCGCTGTCGTGGTGCGCCGTGATGCGGCCGGCAACCTCAGCCGCCGCTCGCTCTTCGACGCCTTCCTCCCGCCACTGGACTGCTTCAGACGTGAACCTGAATTCCGTCTGTAGACCGCTGCTTGTGGTCGCCGCGTTGGCGCTGCCCTGGCCGGCGTCCTCGCAGACGCTCGTCGAGGCGATGGCCGTCGCCTATGAGAGCAGCCCGGTCATCGAGGCTGCGCGGGCGCGTCTGAGAGCTGCCGATGAACAGGCAGCCCGCACCCATGCCGGAAAGCGTCCGTCGCTGTCCCTGGAGGGGGATGTCGGCCTGCGGGATCGCGAGGTCCTGGGGAGCAGCAAACCGGCCTCCTGGGGCATTGCTGTCGATCAGGTTCTCTATCGTGGCGCTCTCTTCGCCGGCATCGAGCGGTCGCAGCACGTCGTCGGCAGTGCGCGATCCGCTCTCTCGGAAGTCGAGCAGCATGTCCTCCTGGATGTCGCGATACGTTACACGGCCGTTGTCCTGGCGCGCGTCATTCTCGACCGTGCGGTCAACAACGAGCAGAGGCTGACAACGCACCTTGAGGCGACGGAAGATCGTTTCCGCGTTGGTCTGTCGACCCTGACCGACGTCGCCCAGGCACGCGCACGGCTGGCCGGCGCACGCGCGGACCGGCAACGCGCACGGGGTGATGTGATGACGGCATCCGCCCGCTTCCGGGAGGTTGTCGGCGTCAGCCCCGACAATCCCGAACAGCCCGATTTGCCGGATGATCTGCCGGCAAGCCTGCAGGAGGCAAAGGCACGCGCGGTGGGCGGACACCCGGCCATTCAGCGCGCTGTCGAGGAGGAAAGGGCGGCATGGAAATACGCCGAAGTCATCGCCTCGGACCTCAAGCCGTCGCTGGATCTGCGGGCAGAGTTCAACCGGACCCGCGACGGCAGCTTCGATCATGCCTGGCGGGATGATGTCCGCGTTCTGACCCGGTTCGTGGTTCCCATCTATCAGGGAGGCATGGTCTCGGCTCAAATCCGGGAGGCGCGTCAGAGCGCAGCGGCACTCAAGCAGGAAGTTCACAGCATCCGCAGACAGGTGGAAGCCGGAGTCGTGGGCGCCTGGCAGTCCCTCATGGTGGCGCGTGCCGCAATCGAGGCCCTTGAGGAAGAGGTGGCAGCCAATGCGACGGCACTCGAGGGCGTCAACAACGAGCAGCGGGCCGGATTGCGCACCGTGCTCGCTGTTCTTGATGCAGAGCAGGCGCTCTTCATCAGCGAAGTCAGTCTGGCCCGCGCCCGCAGCCAGGAGGTGACGACAGCCTACGAATTGCTGGCCGCGACCGGTCGACTGAACGCCCGCAGCCTGGGCTTGCCGGTCGCGATCTACGACGAGCAAGCCTACCATGCAAAGGCGCGATCCATGTTGTGGGGCTACGGTGACAACACACTCTCTGCCGACGACTGGTTCGAATGAAGCTGGTCAGAACAAAACGGGTGACGGGGGTTTCATGATAAATCAGGACAGACCGATGAACGAAGCACTTGAGGCCGTTCGCGACATGATGGCTGCTGACAGGTCCGGCGGGGTCGAGGAGATGCCACACGCCGGCCCGGCGGCGGGTCCGACCTCTTTCGGTCGCACCCCGGATGCAACGGCGGGCGAAGCCGTGGCGGATATCGCACGCTCAGGCAATGCGCCGGACAGTTCGCCGGAACGCGCCGCGGTCCTCGAAAAAATGGTCATGGAGCAGATCACACCGATGATCCGGGACTGGTTCGACAAGCATCTGCCCGATATCGTCGCGCGTGCTGTCGAACAGGAGGTCCGGGATCTGCTCGGCCGCCGCAGGAGCTGACCGGCAGCGGTGTGTTGCGCGCGCCGCGAGGCCGCCGGGTGAACCGGGCTGGTATGGATCGGTGCTGCGCCATCCTGATCAATCCGAAAGCGGGTTGGCGAGGAGTGGCAGGGGTCATGATGCCGGCCCGATGAGTCGACAGGCATGCGCAGATTCAGCGACGGAGCGCTGATCGACGGCCATGGGCCACGTTGGGCGCCGTGGAGGTGATTCACTCACACTTGCACTGGCGCTGCTGACGGGGGAGTATTCAGGTCGGTTTTTTGGAATCAGTCCGTCAATACAGTTGTTTGACGCCGCAGGCGCGTGAAGATCCGAAAGTGGTGACGATACCAGGCTGAGCAGAATTTTTTGCGACCTGAAAGAAGTGTCACCCGCCAGAACGGATGTGATGGAACGAACATGATGCACAAGAACTGGGATGCGACAGCGGCGGAAGGCCGTCTCTATGAGGAGTGGGAGAAGGGCGGTTCCTTTGCCATCGGCAGACGGGACAATGCCCGGCCCTACACCATTGTCATCCCGCCGCCCAACGTGACGGGAAGCCTGCACATGGGTCATGCCCTCAACAACACCCTGCAGGACATTCTCATCCGCCACGAGCGCATGAGAGGTCGCGATGCCTTGTGGCAGCCGGGTACGGACCACGCCGGCATTGCGACCCAGATGGTTGTCGAGCGCCAGCTTGGCGAAGAAGGGATCGCGCGGCGCGACATCGGCCGCGAAGCGTTTGTCGACAGGGTCTGGGAGTGGAAGGAAGAATCCGGCGGTCTCATCAATCGGCAACTTCGTCGCCTGGGCGCCTCCGCTGACTGGACGCGTGAACGTTTCACCATGGATGACGGCCTGTCAAAGGCTGTCATCAAGGTCTTCGTGACCCTTCATGAGGAGGGTCTGATCTACCGTGACAGACGGCTCGTCAACTGGGATCCCGGTCTTGAAACGGCGATTTCGGACCTCGAGGTGCAGGCGCGCGAGACGCGCGGTTATCTGTGGTATTTCCGCTACCCCGTCGAGGGAGACGACAGCCTTCACGTCACCATCGCCACCACCCGTCCGGAAACCATGCTTGGCGATACCGGCATCGCCGTTCATCCCGACGATGCCCGTTACGCGGAGCTGGTGGGGCGGCACGCCATTCTTCCCCTGGTGGGCCGGAGAATTCCGATTGTCGCGGACACATGGGCCGATCCCGAACAGGGCAGCGGCGCTGTGAAGATCACGCCGGCACACGATTTCAACGATTTCGAGGTCGGTCGGCGTCATGGTCTCGAGATGATCAACATTCTTGATCGCCAGGCCCGGCTCAATGACAACGTGCCCGTGCCCTACCGTGATCTCGACCGTTTCGAGGCGCGCAGGAAGGTCGTTGCCGACCTGGAGGCGGCCGGTCTTGTCGAGCGGATCGACGAGCACGTGCATACCGTCCCCTACGGCGACCGCAGCGGTGTGCCGGTCGAGCCGTATCTCACCGAACAGTGGTATGCGGATGCGCGCACCCTGGCCGGTCCGGCGATCAAGGCGGTGGAGGAGGGGCGGACCCGCTTCTTCCCGGAGAAGTGGACCAAGACCTACTTCCAGTGGATGCACAATATCCAGCCGTGGTGCATTTCCCGGCAACTCTGGTGGGGCCATCGTATCCCTGCCTGGTACGGGCCGGACGGCGAGATTTTCGTGGCCGAAACCGAGGCAGGGGCGCGTGACAAGGCGTTTCGGCACTATGGCGAGACAGTGGCGCTCGAGCGCGACAGCGACGTGCTTGACACCTGGTTCTCATCGGCCCTGTGGCCCTTCTCGACGCTGGGCTGGCCCGAGGAGACGCCGGAACTGCAGCGCTACTATCCGACCGATGTTCTTGTGACCGGCTTTGACATCATTTTCTTCTGGGTTGCCAGGATGATGATGATGGGCCTTCATTTCATGGGCGACGTTCCGTTCCACACGGTCTACATCCATGCCCTGGTGCGTGACGCTGTCGGCGCCAAGATGTCGAAGTCGAAGGGCAACATTATCGATCCCCTTGAACTGATGGAGACCTACGGCGCCGATTCCCTGCGTTTCACGCTGGCCGCCATGGCAGCGCCGGGTCGTGATATCCGCCTCTCGGAGAAGCGGGTCGAGGGCTACCGAAATTTCGCCACCAAGCTGTGGAACGCAGCACGCTACTGCCAGATGAACGCGTGCGTGGCCGATGCCGGCTTCGATCCGCAGGCGACAAGGCAGACGGTGAACCGCTGGATGGTGGGCGAGGTGGCGGGCTTGCGCATGCGCGTCGACGAGGCTCTCGAGGCCTACCGGTTCAATGATGCCGCGCAGGCCGTCTATCGGGGGATCTGGAACGTGTTTTGTGACTGGTATCTGGAATTCACCAAGCCGGTCTTCGAGACGGGCGACGACGGTGCGGCAGCGGAGACCAGGCAAACGGCCGGCTGGGCGCTCGACCGGTTGTTGACGATCCTCCATCCCTTCATGCCCTTTGTGACCGAGGCCCTGTGGCGCGAGATCGGCGGTGGCCGCGAAACGCCGCTCATCGAGGCGCCCTGGCCGACGGCGGACTGTCGACTGATTGACGAGAGCGCTGCCAACGAGATGGACAAGGTGGTGCGTCTCGTCACGCTGATCAGGACGGTAAGGGCCGAACTCAATGTTCCACCGGCAAGCCGGATGACTGCCATGGTGCGCGACGCCGATGACGCTCTCGTCCGCGTGATCGAACATCATGACGTCGTCATCAGGCGTCTGGCGCGTCTTGATGATCTGTCCCTGGGCGGGACCCGGCCACCGGATGCCGTGGAGGCGGTGTTCGATGGCGCCACGGTGTCGCTGCCTCTCGGGGGCGTCATTGATATCAGGGCCGAGATGGCCAGATTGAGGAAGGAAATCGACAGGACGGGGGCGTCGATCGTCGCCATGGAACGCAAGCTGGCCAACGAGCAGTTCCTGTCGCGGGCGCCGGAAGAGGTCGTGGAAGAACAGCGTGAACGCCTCGATGCGGCGCTTCACGCACGCCGTCGCCTTGAGGAGGCCCTGGCGCGTCTTGTCGTACCGCAGGGAGGAACAGGCCATGACGTCGAAGGTTCTCTACATCATCCATGATCCGGCCTGGACCGATTGCCGGGTCGCCGACACGCTGAGAGCCAGGGGCCACATGATCGATCATGTGTGCCCGGCCTTCGGTGACGATCTTCCCGCCCTCGATGACTATGCAGCGGTGATGGTGGGAGGCAGCGAGGAGGGTCACGTCGCCGAACCCGACGATCCACCCTGGGTGGGCAGGGAAATCGCCTTTGTCCGCGATGTTCTGGCAAGGGACATTCCCTTTCTCGGCATCTGCATGGGGTGCCAGATCCTCGCCGGCGCCTCTGGCGGGACGGTGGGCGCGCGGGCCGACGGTCTGTGCGAATTCGGCTTCTTTTGCGTCGAGCCCACAAAGGAGGGTACAGGCCTTTTCAGGGACTCGCGGTGCTTCTATCAGGCCCACTACGAGGGCGTCACGACATTGCCGCACGGTGCGGTGCTCCTGGCCACCAGCGAGAATTTTCCTGTCCAGGCCTTCCGTGTCGGCGAGAATGCCTACGGTGTGCAGTTCCACCCCGATGCGCGCCTCGACAGGATGACCCACGAAGAGATCGCGAAGGATTCCCTTGTCGGCGCGAACGGTGCCCAGAGTATCGAAGAACAGGTCCGCCTGGCGCATCTGCACGAAGCGGCCATCCAGAGATGGACCGAGGGATTTGTTGACCACTGGGCCGGCCCGGCGCCCGTGCGCGGACCTGGCGTTCAGGCCCGCCTGCAGGGTGCACAGGCAGCAAGCGCCTGACGTACGCCATGGCTCCGCGATACGCTCCCTGAGCGTGTGTCTGCAGTCAGCCAGGCATGACGTGCACGTTATCGTGTCGTGTGGCGCCTCATCGCAGCTGTCAGGAGCGTGTCACAAGGAAGGGAAGCATGACGCACACGGCGAGGAATCGCAGCAGTTGATGGCCGGCGACGAAAGCGGAGTCGAGACCCAGGGACAGTGACAGGACAGTCATCATCTCGACGCCGCCTGGAGCGTAGGCGAGCAGCACCTGCAGAAAGGGAAACGAGGTGATACGGGCAACGACCCACGCCAGCGTTCCCGTGATGGCCACGGCGAGAATCACGCTTCCCAGCCCCGCCCTGGCGCTGTCGAGCAGGTAGCGTGGCGAGGTGCCGCGAAAGCGGGAGCCGATCGCTGCACCGCTGACAACCAGCGCCGGCAGCATGAGTTCCTGGGGCAGGGATCCCCTGTCGAACCAGTCGGTGAGCGACAGACCCGCCGACAGGCACATCGGGGCGAAGAAGGCCGGCGCCGGAAACCGAAGTTTCCGTGCGAGGGGAAACACGGCAAACCCCACAGCGACAAGGCCAAGGGCCACGGGCCACGAGAGAGGTGGAATACTGCCCGATGACTGCAGCGGTCCGGTGCCGTAGATGGCCGCGAAGAGACCTGGCACCACCAGCAGCATGGTGCACAGACGCAGGGTCTGCAGGATGGCGACGCGTCGACTGTCGGCGCTCGTCTCGATGGCATGGAGAATGACAAAGCTCATGGCGCCTGGCATGGCGCACATTGTCGCGGTTTTGCGATCGATGCCGTGCAGGCGCTGGAGCCAGGCCGGAATGACGGCGAGCATGATGGCGATGCCGACGATGAGGCCGGCGACAGATACCGGCCACTCCGGCAGGGATTCGAGTGTGCGCCGGTCCACCGTGGCGCCGATCATGGTGCCGAGAATGGCGAAGGCGCCATCACGCAGCGATGCCGGAATGGCCACGGGAGCGCGCAACAGGGCGGCCGCGGCGACGGCGATCATGGGCCCGGCCAACCAGCCCGCCGGAATACCGGCGGTGCCGGCGAGAACGCCGCCAGCCGTGGCAACCGTCAGAGTGAGGGCACACTCGCGCAGCCACGTTGCCGTCATGCCGATGCCCTTTGCCTGCCAGTGACCACGAGAGCGACGCCGGCAACGGCAAGTGCCATGCCGGCAAGGGCCACCTCGCCCATGGTCTCGCCCAGCACCAGCCATGCGATCAGGGCGGTGACCGGCGGCACGAGGAAGAAGAGACTCGTGATGCGCGATGCCTCGTGACGCCTGATCATGAGGGTCAGCAGCATGACCGATACGAGGGACAGCAGGACTGCGACCCAAACAAGCGCAGCGACAAACTGTCGACTCCATGTCACATCCCAGCCCTCCAGGAATGCCAGTGGCAGGAAGATCACGGTTGCCGTGATGAACTGGACGAGGAGGCCCGGAAAGACTTCCAGGGTCGGACAGAAGCGTTTCTGGTAGAGAGTGCCCGCCGTGATGCCCAGCAATGACCCCAGGCAGAAGATCATGCCGGTGATGCTCCCCAGTCCCAGGGCGAGCTTGTGATCAACGACCAGCAGCACACCGGCGACCCCGAGACCAAGGCCGAGCCACTGACGGCGCTGAAGGTTCTCCCCCAGCACCGGCCCGGCGAGCAGCGCAGTGACGACAGGCTGCAGGGAAAGGATGAGGGCGGCGGTGCCTGCCCCGACGCCGGTCGACATCGCCATCCAGGCGCCACCGAAGTAGATCACCTGCATCATGAATCCGAGGATCACCAGATGGCCCCAGGCCTTCGGCCAGGTCGGCCAGGTCGGTCGCAGCACCGCAAGCAGGCAGAGCATCAGAACCGAGACCAGGGAAAACCTCAGAAACAGGAAGGTGGCAGGGCCCGCCTCCTCAAGGCCGGCCCTGGCGGCAATGAACCCGGTGCTCCACAGGAAAACGAAGAGCGCCGGTCCGGTAACGGAGAGATCGGTGAACTGTTTCAAGGGTCGGTGTCATCGACCACGAAAGGAGCCATCATGGATGAGGATGCCAGCCGGGAATCACAGCAGCTGTCGCATAGCATATCGGGCAGGCGCCGGCGACTCCGCCCTCTCGGTCAAGGGGTGGCGCTCTGCGTGGGTGGATCCCTCCTGACATGGTCGGATCCACGACCTCGGCCCGTGGGTGGCGCTCTGCGCGGATGGATCCCTCTTGTCCTGAGGCAGGGAAGGGGTACGGTTGACCGGCGCGATCATGTGGAGAGTCCGGCCAATGGCTGAGGAACGGCGATTTTCAGGAGGGTGTCTGTGTGGCGGTGTCCGTTTCGTGGTCACGGGAGACATGCGGCAGGTGATCGCCTGTCACTGCGGTCAGTGTCAGAGATTTCACGGGAACTACGGAGCCTATACGGCGTGTCCCCGGGAGCGGCTCGCCATCGACGATACGGAACTCCTGGCCTGGTACGAGTCGTCGCCCTGCGCAAGGCGGGGATTCTGCATGAAGTGCGGATCCAGCCTCTTCTGGAAGCCGTCCGCAGCCGGTTACATTGCCGTGGCCGCCGGAGCGCTGGACGATCCGCAGGATCTGAAGCTGGAACGGCACATCTTCACCGCCGACTGTCCCCCCTGGTACGTCATCACCGACGGCCGCGAGCAGTTCCGTGGGTCCATGAACCAGGCGTCATCGGGATCAGCATGACGGTGCTCGCCAGCCTTCCCATGTACGACCTTGAACCGCTGCAGAACGCCACCGATGCCTGGTGGCGGGCGCTGGCGAAGGCGTTTCGCGAACGGGGGTTTGACGATGTTCCCGCCCGTCTTGACCGGGGCGATCGTCATGAACACTGGTTGTCCCGCGATCTCCTCTTTTCGCAAACCTGCGGCTGGCCGCTGGTGAACGACTTTGCCGGACACCTGCGCCTCGTGGCCACGCCTCGTTATGACGCTCCCTGCTGCCAGGGAAGTGACTATTGCAGCGTCGTCCTCGTGCGTCACACGTCGCCCGTTGGGGAACTTGAGGATTTGCGCGGCCAGCGTGTCGCGGTCAATGGTCCCGACTCCCATTCAGGCTACAATGTTCTCAGGGCCACCTTCGCCCCTCTCGCGTCGGCAGGCGCCTTCTTCGGCGATGTCCGGGTTTCGGGAAGTCATCAGGACTCCCTGGCGATGGTTGCGCAGGGGGCGGCTGATGTCTGTGCCGTCGACTGCGTTTCCTTTGCCTTGATGCAGGACACCATGCCCGATGACACGGCGGGTGTTCGGGTTCTCGCCACCACCCCCGGCGCACCGGCTCTGCCCTACGTCACCTCGGCGCATCGCGGGGATGATGAGGTGGAAGCACTGCGCGAAGGGCTTCTGGCTGCCGCGTCGGATCCGGACTTCGACAGCGTGCGACGACGCCTCCGGCTCAAGGGAGTTGCCGTCCTGCCGCTGCAGGCCTACGACCGCATCGATGCCCTAGCCGTCCTCGCGCGCGAGGACGGCTATCCCGAGGTCGCCTGATCCTGTTGCGTCTGACGTGCGCACGCTCATCGTGCCGGTCGGCGTTCGCGCTTGCACTCGGGCAAGGTGTCAAACTATACAGTCCGCCGCCAACCCTTGGATGTGTGGTGGGATTGAAATCTGTGAAGCGCAAGAACGGTTATCCGGCCAAGGCCGTCAAACTGCCCAGGGGCTACAAGCCCGGGGACACCGAAAAATTCATGAACGCGAGGCAGCGCGAATACTTCCGTCGCAAACTGGTATCATGGCGAGCCCAGCTCCTCCATGATTCCTCGGAAACGATCCGCCATCTCCAGGAAGATACCCTGGCTCAGCCGGACGTCGCCGACCGCGCCACGGCGGAGGTCGACAGGGCGATCGAACTGCGCACGCGCGACAGGGAACGCAAACTGATTTCCAAGATCGAGGAAGCGTTGCGGCGCATCGAGCAGGGCACTTATGGCTATTGCGAGGAAACGGGAGAACCGATCGGTCTGAGACGGCTCGAGGCCCGCCCCATCGCCACATTCAGTCTCGAGGCACAGGAGCGCCATGAACGGCGTGAACGGGTTCACCGGGACGATTGAGAAAGGATTACGCGTCGTTCATATATTGTTCTTGCTTGATGAGAACATGCTGTGTACATTCCCGATCCAGGCGCCATGGTGGCGTCGGTCGCATCAGCAGATCAGGGAGTGAAAGATGGTGAGAAACAGCCCACAGCTTCAGGTGGTGGAAGGAACCGGCATGGACAGGAACAGGGCGCTTGACGCAGCGGTAAGCCAGATCGACAAGGCCTTTGGCAAGGGCTCGATCATGCGTCTCGGGCAGGACGGCCAGTCCATCGAAACGGACGTCATTTCCTCGGGGTCTGTGGGCCTTGATATTGCACTGGGTATCGGGGGGCTGCCACGGGGACGGATCGTCGAGATCTACGGCCCGGAAAGTTCCGGCAAGACGACGCTTGCCCTGCACGCCGTTGCCGAGGCCCAGAAAGCCGGTGGCATAGCGACCTTCATCGATGCCGAGCACGCCCTTGATCCGGTCTATGCGCGCAAGCTCGGGGTCAACACCGACGATCTCCTGATTTCGCAACCCGATGCAGGAGAACAGGCCCTCGAGATTGCCGACACCCTCGTGCGTTCGGGGGCGGTCGACGTGCTGGTCATTGACTCGGTGGCCGCCCTTGTGCCGCGGGCCGAACTCGAGGGGGAAATGGGTGATACCCACGTCGGGCTGCAGGCGCGGTTGATGAGTCAGGCCCTGCGCAAGCTGACCTCCACGATCTCCCGGTCCCGGTGCCTGGTGATTTTCATCAATCAGATACGCATGAAGATCGGGGTCATGTTTGGCAGCCCCGAAACCACCACGGGCGGCAATGCGCTGAAGTTCTACGCCACCGTGCGTCTCGACATCCGGCGCATCGGCCAGATCAAGGATCGCGATCTGGTGATCGGCAACCAGACGAGGGTCAAGGTCGTCAAGAACAAGATGGCGCCGCCCTTCAGGACCGTCGAGTTCGACATCATGTATGGCGAGGGCGTGTCCCGGTCCGGCGAGATCATTGATCTTGGCGTTGATGCGGGAATCATCGAGAAGTCCGGGTCGTGGTACTCCTACAACGAGCAGCGTATCGGACAGGGGCGTGAGAACGCGAAGGTGTTCCTGCGCGAGAATCCCGGCATCGCCGAGGCCATCGAGAACGAAGTGAGAACTGCAGCGGGACTTGTCGGCGCGGAGTCGCCCGCTGTCTCGGATGAGGCGCCAGGCGGGGAGTCGTAAGCGTCGGCGCCGCAGAGGACGACAGGCAGGTCATGACCAGCGTCAGTGAGGTCCGTTCCGCATTTCTCGATTTCTTCACGGAACATGATCATGTCGCCGTGCAGTCAGGGCCGCTTGTGCCGCACAACGACCCGACGCTGCTCTTCACCAACGCCGGCATGGTGCAGTTCAAGAACGTCTTCACCGGAGTCGAGAAACGTGATTACGACCGGGCCACCACGGCGCAAAAGTGCGTGCGCGCCGGCGGCAAGCACAACGATCTCGATGTCGTCGGCTTCACCGCCCGCCATCACACGTTTTTCGAGATGCTGGGCAACTTTTCCTTCGGCGACTACTTCAAGGACCACGCGATCGAGCTTGCCTGGAATCTGGTGACCGACGTCTTCGGCCTGCCCCGCGACCGCCTTCTCGTCACCGTGCATTCCTCCGACGAGGAAGCCGCCTCGCTGTGGCGGCGTGTGGCGGGGCTTGATGATGACAGGATCATTCGAATCCCGACGTCGGACAATTTCTGGTCAATGGGCGATACCGGCCCCTGTGGGCCCTGTTCGGAGATTTTCATCGATCAGGGACCTGAACTCGACGGCGGGCCGCCAGGCAGTGCTGACGAGGACGGCGATCGCTTCCTCGAGTTCTGGAACCTCGTCTTCATGCAGTATGAGCAGGTGAGCGCCGACGAACGAATCGACCTGCCGAAGCCTTCGGTCGACACCGGCATGGGGCTCGAGCGGATGGCGGCCGTGCTGCAGGGCGTGAAGAGCAATTTCGACACCGATCTTTTCACCACCCTCATCACCGCCTGCGAAGACTGTGTCGGCGTCAACGCGGGAGAAGACGCGCGGCCTTCGTTCAATGTCATCGCCGATCATCTGAGAGCCTCCTCATTCCTGATTGCCGACGGAGTCCTTCCTTCCAACGAGGGGCGCGGCTACGTTCTGCGCCGTATCATGCGCCGCGCCATGCGCCACGTGCATATCCTGGGCGGCCGGGATCCCGTCATGCATCGTCTGGTGCCGGTGCTGGTGGCAGAGATGGGTCAGGCGTTTCCGGAGCTTGTCCGGGCCCAGGCGCTCGTTGCCGAGACGCTGCGTCACGAGGAAGAACGCTTCCGAACCATGCTGGAGAGGGGAATCCTGCTGCTTGCCGAGGAAACCGCCGGACTTCCCGGTGGTATTCCACTTCCGGGGCGTGTTGCCTTCCGCCTCTACGACACCTTCGGTTTTCCCCTTGACCTGACCGAGGACGCGTTGCGCCGCGAAGGCCGCACGGTTGATCGCCAGGGCTTCGAGGATGCGATGGCCGAACAGCGGGCAAAGGCCCGCGAGGCCTGGGGCGGTACGGGAGACACCGCGCACAACCCCTTCTGGTATGCCCTCGCGGAACGGTGCGGCGCCACCGAATTTCTCGGCTATGCCACGGCATCGGCCGAGGCCGAGGTGATCGCGCTTGTCGCCGGCAATGCCGAGGTCGGCAGCGCCGGTCCGGGCGATGACATTGGCATCGTGCTGAACCAGTCACCCTTCTACGCCGAATCCGGGGGGCAGATCGGCGATCAGGGGCGCCTTGCGGGCGCCGCAGTCAGCGCCACCATTTGCGATACCCAGAAACGCATGGGCGATGTGCATCTCCACATGGCGCACATCGATGAGGGACACCTGTCGCCTGGCGATCACGTGACGCTGGTCATTGATGATGACCGACGCAGCCGGCTGCGTGCCGCCCACTCCGCAACCCACCTGTTGCATGAGGCTCTGAGACGCCACCTCGGCGAACATGTCACCCAGAAGGGATCGCTCGTCGCTCCCGACAGGCTGCGTTTCGATATCAGTCATCCGTCTGCGCTCGGCGAGGACTCGCTGCGGGTTGTCGAGGGTGAGGTCAACCGGATGATTCGGATGAATGCGGAGGTCACCACCCGGTTGATGACCCCCCAGGAAGCCACCGCGGCAGGCGCCCTGGCGCTCTTCGGCGAACGCTACGGTGACGAGGTGAGGGTGGTGTCCATGGGCGAGGGGGGCTGGTCGACGGAACTCTGCGGTGGCACCCATGTCACGCGCACCGGCGACATAGGCCTCTTCAGGATCGTGGCCGAGAGTGCCGTGGCGTCCGGTGTGCGCCGCATCGAGGCGCTCACGGGCAGGTCAGCGCTTGACCACCTCGATGAGCAGGATCGGCGTTTGCGCCGCCTGGCGCAGCGGTTGAAGACATCGCCGGCAGACATCGAGGAACGTGTCCGCCAGCTTGTGACCGACCGCCGGGCCCTGGAAAGGGACGTTGCTGCCCTGCGCCAGAAAGTCGCGGCTGCCGGCAGGGCAGGATCGGCGCCTGAGGGCGTGCGCACCATTGCCGGAGTGACCGTGGTCGGGCGCATCCTTGAGGATGTGCCGGGCAGGGAGCTGCGGAGCATGGCCGACGGCATCCGCCAGCACATCGGTTCCGGCGTTGTTGTTCTGGTGGCGACCGACAACGGCCGGGCTGCCATCGTTGCCGGCGTTACCGACGATCTGACCGAACGCTTCAACGCCATCGATCTGGTGAAAGCCGGTGTCGGGATTCTGGGTGGAAAGGGTGGCGGCGGCCGCGCGGACATGGCGCAGGGTGGTGGGCCCGATGCCTCCAGGGCGGCCGAGGCTCTCGCGACCATCGAGGAAGCCATCGTCGGCTGACAGGTTGCCGGGTCCGCAATGCAGGGGATATCGCCGGCGAGGCCGCAGGGAATCCGTTTCTCGTGATCGCAGAACGGCACGGTGGCGACCGTCGCTGCGGACGGCGGTCCATCAGACGTGTCAACGGTCATTTCGCGCTCCGCCCGGTCTTCGGCCGGCCTGAATCGCACGAAGGCGGTGCCCGATTCCGGGCAGGGAGGCCAGGCACCCGTCGTCACTGTCCCGACCTGCCGGTCTTCATGGTAGACGAGCGATCCGGCGGACCGGTGTGATGGCTGACAGGGACCATGCCGAAAAAGCGTGGTTCGCGGGGCGCGGCGAACAGTGCGGCCTTGCCGATGAAGTCGGCATCGCTGTCAAGATCGACGAAACGTCCCAGTCCGGCGTCGAAGGGAGTCATCGGGGAATCCATGTCGATCCCGTTGTCCATGATGGCCGCTTCGATGCATCTGACGCCCATGCACTCCAGACTGGCGGACACCATCCTGGTGCAGTTCCCCGCTTCAGAACCAGGTTGAAGAGCTGCGGTCCGTCGAAGTCCGGTGACAGGGGACAGAGCCCGAACCCCGGTTCTCCTGTCCAGCCGGTGCGGGAGATCAGGAAGGGATGACCGGCGATGGCCGTGCGGTGCACGCAGAAGTCTGTGAAGGGGGTGCCCGGCACGGTATCCACAATGGCCGGCATGACATCGCGTGCCTTGCATCCCTGGACCTGAAGCACCCGGGACTCAGGGTCGGTGCCTGTCACATCAAGGCCGGCGGCGTGGGCCTCAGGCCAGGGCAGGAATTCGCCATCGGCGAGGACATACCAGAAACGGTCTTTGCCCAGGTTCATCAAGACACCGTCCATGAGGATGCCCCCTGGTGGTTGCAGGCGATGGCATAGATGGCGCACCCTCGCGCAGAGTTGCAACATCGCGGCAGAACATCCTGGCAAAAAGGGCGCGGGCGTCCGGGCCTGCCATTTCGATGGGATGTTCCGGGACATCAAAGAGGGCCACGCCCCTTCTGAGATGCCAACAGTCCTGAATCGGGTCGCTGGTTGCCCCAGGGCATAGAACCGGCGGCTGTCGATCCCCATGAGAATGTCTTGTGTGAGGTAGGCAGGACGAATCGCTTCGTGCTGAGGATCACCGTGTCATGCGACATGGCATCGATGCTGGCGCTGTCGCCCATGGTCGTCGCTTCAGGGTGATGTCACGCGGCGGACCCTGTATCCCCTGCCGTGAACACGTCCACCCGGATGCGACGGCCCGGGACCGTGTCGAGCGCGTCAGTACCCATGTGATGTCAATGCATGCGATATCGGCTGGCGTCAACGCGTCCACCCGGATGCGGCACTTGCCGGGTTGACCCGATGCCCTACAATCGGGCCATGTTCTCGTTCCAGAAACTCGCGGTCTTCGCGGTCATTCTGGCCGTCCTGTGGCTCGGCTTGCGCTTCGTGCGCAACCTCGAGCGTCAGCAAAAGGAGCGCGAGCGTGTGCGGCGCGGAAAGCGCAGGTGGTTCGGACTGGGTCCACGGTCGGCAGTTGAGGTCGAGATGCAGACATGCCCGTCCTGCCGCAACTGGGTGGCGGCGGATAGCCACTGTGGCCGCAGTGACTGTCCATGGCCGCTTGACCGGCGCACATCCGCTTCATAGGTTCCGCGAGCATGTCCCCGGGGAGTTTGACGAGCAATGGACACGACAGGCCGTGGTCTGCCGTTTCAGGACCTGATTCTCGAACTCCAGAACTACTGGGCCGGCAAGGGGTGCGTCATCCTGCAACCCCATGACATGGAAATGGGTGCCGGGACCTTTCACTGGGCGACGACACTCATGAGTCTCGGACCGCAGCCCTGGAACGCGGCCTACGTGCAGCCATCGCGACGGCCTGCTGACGGACGGTTCGGCGACAACCCCAATCGCCTCCAGCAGCACTACCAGTTCCAGGTGCTGATGAAACCGTCCCCGGCGGATTTTCAGGATCTCTACCTGGGCAGTCTGGAAGCGATTGGCATTGACTTCCTCGATCACGACATCCGTTTCGTCGAAGACGACTGGGAGAGCCCGACACTCGGCGCCTGGGGTCTGGGCTGGGAAGTCTGGTGCGACGGCATGGAAATCACCCAGTTCACCTATTTCCAGCAGGTCGGTGGATTTGATTGCAGGCCGGTACCGGGGGAACTCACCTATGGCCTCGAGCGCCTGGCGATGTACCTCCAGGGCGTCGACCACTTTCGTGATATCGACTGGAACGGCAAGGGCATCACCTATGGCGACGTCAACCTGAGGGCAGAGAGGGAGCAGTCCCGCTACAATTTCGACATGGCGGACGTGGCCATGCTGCATCGTCACTTTGACGATGCCGAATCCTCCTGCATGCGTCTTGTCGGGGCAGGCCTCGTCCTCCCGGCATACGATCAGTGCATTCACGCCAGCCACACGTTCAACATGCTCGATGCCCGGGGTGTCATCAGCGTGACGGAACGCGCCGCCTTCATAGGCCGCGTGCGAGCTCTCGCAAGGGCCTGCGCAGCGGCGTGGCTTGGATATCCGGAGCCCGCCTGAACCGTGTCCGAGTTTCTTCTCGAAATCCTCTCCGAGGAGATCCCCGCATCCATGCAACGGGGTGCACTGGAGCGCCTGGGCGGTCTCTTGGAGCAGCGGCTTGCCGACGAGGATCTGAAGGCCTCGACGATGCGTGCTCACGTGTCGCCGCGACGCCTCGTTGTTCATCTCGAGGGGTTGCCGGAGCGTCAGCCGTCCTTCGAAGCGGAGCGCAAGGGCCCAAGGGTCGACGCGCCGACCCGGGCGCTCGACGGTTTCGCCCGTTCGGCAGGGGTCACGAGCGATGATCTCGTGCAAAAGACCACGGCGAAGGGCGCATTCTGGTTTGCGATCACCCGCAAGGGAGGAGAGTTGACCGCCAGGGTGCTGGCGCACGTTGTGCCCGAGGCGTTGACGGCGTTGACATGGCCGAAATCCATGCGCTGGGCCGACGGTGAAACGCGCTGGGTCCGTCCCGTGGTGTCGATCCTCGCTCTTTTTGACGGGGACGTCGTCCCCTTCCGCTTCGCCGGTTGCGAGGCCGGCGCCGTGACCCGAGGACATCGCTTCCTTCACCCCGCACCGTTTGAAGTCAGCGGCTACGCCGACTATTGCGCCAGGCTGCGTGATTCCTGTGTCATCCCGGATCACGACGAACGGCGCAGCCTGATTGAAAAAGGCGCCCGCGACGCCTCCGGCGACCTCGGTCTTGTGGTCGACGCGCCGGCGCGGCTCATCGACGAACTCGCGGGCCTTGTCGAGTGGCCTGTGGTCATGGCCGGCGCCTTCGATGACGGATACATGGAGATTCCCGACGAGGTTCTGACCACCGAAATGGTCCACCACCAGCGCTACATGCCCTTGCGCACTTCTTCCGGCGACCTGGCGCCCGGATTCCTGTTTGTCGCCAACATGGGAGGCCGTGATGGCGGCCGGTCAATCAGGAAAGGCAACGAAAGGGTTCTGGCGGCCCGCCTCGCCGATGGCAGGCATTTCTGGCAGCGGGATCTCGGAACAAGTTCCGAAAGCCGTCTCAACCGTCTCTCGACAGTGGTTTTTCACACCCGGCTGGGCACTCTTGACGAACGGGCCGACCGCCTCGAGGCCCTGGCCAGCTGGCTTGCATCGGCAATTCCCGGGTGCGATGCCGATCAGGCAGGACGGGCCGCCTGGCTTGCCAAGGCTGATCTGGTCAGTGAAACCGTGGGAGAGTTTCCCGAGCTGCAGGGAATCATGGGGGGACACCTTGCCCTTGCCGCCGGAGAGGACGCCGACATCGCACGCGCCATCATGGAACACTACCAGCCGGCCGGACCTTCCGATCGCTGTCCTTCGGCGCCGGTCAGCGTGGCCGTCGCGATCGCCGAAAAGCTCGACACACTGGTCGGTTTCTTCGGTATCGGCGAGAAACCTTCGGGCTCGCGTGATCCCTTCGCCCTGCGTCGTGCCGCGCTCGGCGTGGTGCGTCTTGTCCTTGAGAACGGCCTGCGTCTCGATCTTGTCGAGGCGTTGAAGGCGGCGGGGGAGGGCTACGGACGCGATGCGTCCAGCGAGGTCCTTGAATTCGTGGCCGACCGTCTCAAGGTTCATCTGCGCTCCCGGCAGCTGGGGCATGATCTCATTGATGCCGTCTTCTCCGGTACCCGCGACAGCGACCTCGTGCGTCTCGTGCGGCGGACCGAAGCTCTTGGATCGTTCCTTGCTTCGCCGGACGGCGGCGACCTGCTCGAGGCCTATCGGCGCGCTGCCGGGATCCTGCATATCGAAGAGACGAAGGACGGGCGCGCCTTCACCGGCGCCATCACCCGGACGCTGCTCATGGAGAATGCCGAACAGACGGTCGCGGCGGCCCTCGAGACGGCCGAAGCAGCCGTCGCCGAGTCCCTCGCCGGAGAGAATTTTGCCGGCGCCATGCATGCCCTTGCTTCACTGAGAGCGCCGCTGGGGAGCTTCTTCGATACCGTGACCGTCAACGCCGACGCCCCCGACTTGCGGGAAAACCGTCTCAAGCTGCTTGGCCACGTCCGTCAGTCCATGGATCGTGTTGCCGACTTCTCGAGAATCGGAGGCTGAATGACTGAATCCTCGATCTACGTCTTTGGTCCTCGCGGTGCCGACGGTACAGCGTCGATGCGTGCCCTGCTCGGCGGCAAGGGCGCCAATCTCGCGGAAATGGCCGCTCTCGGCCTTCCGGTGCCTCCCGGGTTCACGATCACCACCGAGGTCTGTGCGGCGTTTCTCGCCGACGGCGCCCGGGACCTTTCCGACGATGTCGCAAACGCTGCAAGGCAGGCCCTTCATGACATCGAGGCGCAGATGGGGCGGCGCTTTGGCAGCGCCCCCGATCCGTTGCTGCTGTCCGTGCGTTCAGGTGCACCGGCCTCCATGCCGGGCATGATGGATACGGTTCTCAATCTGGGACTCAACCACATAACCGTGGAAGGACTCGCGAGGGCCAGCGGCAGCGAGCGTTTTGCCTGGGACAGCTATCGCCGGTTCATCCAGATGTATTGCGGCGTTGTTCTGGGTCTCGATCACGGCGATTTCGAGGACATCCTGGACGAGGTCAAGGACGAGGCGGGTATCAGCGATGATTCGGACCTTTGTGCTGCTGCCCTGAAGGAAGTCGTCGCGCGTTTCCGGGCCCACGCGACATCGCGCCTTCACCAACCGTTCCCCGAGGATCCTTTCGAGCAGCTGTGGGGCGCCGTGCGCGCCGTCTTCCGGTCGTGGAACAACCGGCGGGCCATCGACTACCGGAGAATTCACGACATTCCCGATACTCCGGGAACGGCTGTCAACGTGCAGGCGATGGTCTTCGGCAACATGGGCGAGGACTGCGCCACCGGCGTGGCGTTTACGCGCAATCCGGACACCGGCGCGCGCGCACCTTTTGGAGAATATCTCGCCAACGCACAGGGTGAGGATGTCGTGGCTGGCCTGAGAACACCCTGGCCCATCACATCCGCCGGTGACGGGACCTCGCTTGAGGAGAGGATGCCGGGTGCCTGGGGCGAACTGGTGGACGTGATGGAACGCCTGGAACGGCATTTTCGCGACATGCAGGATGTCGAGTTCACAATCGAGCGCCATCGCCTCTTCATGCTCCAGACCCGCCGTGCCAAGCGCAGCATCCAGGCGGCAATCAGGGTGGCCGTCGACATGGCGAACGAGGGGCTGATCACGCACCACGAAGCCTTGATGAGAATAGATCCGCGCGATCTCGACCGTCTGTTGCACCCGGTGCCTGACCCGTGTGCTCCGCGCCAGGTGATTGCCCGTGGCCTGCCCGGATCTCCCGGTGCCGCCTCGGGCATGGCGGTTTTTCATGCCGACGAAGCCCAGGCGCTGGGCGCCGAGGGCAGGGCCGTCATCCTCGTGCGCCCCGAGACCAGTCCGGAAGATATCCATGGCATGCACGCCGCCCGCGGAATCCTGACCCGCCACGGCGGCCAGACCTCCCATGCTGCGCTGGTGGCCCGGGGCATGGGGCGGCCGTGCGTGACAGGCGCCGGCGGAATCCGGGTCGACCCGGGACAGGATCTCCTGGTGGCCGGTGACGTGACGATCAGAAAGGGCGACATCATCACCATCGATGGATCCACCGGCGAGGTGATTGTCGGCGAGATACCGACCCGGCAACCGGAGCAGTCCGGAGAGTTCCAGATTTTCATGACGTGGGCCGACGAGGCACGGACCATGGGTGTGAGGGCCAATGCGGAGACACCGGCAGATGCGGCGAGGGCGCGGGAGTTTGGCGCCGATGGTATTGGTCTGTGCCGCACGGAGCACATGTTCTTCGAGGACGGTCGCATTATCGCCATGCGCGAGATGATCATGGCGGAGGATGTCGAGGGCCGTCGCCGCCCGCTCGAGAGGATCCTGCCGATGCAGAGGGCGGATCTCGTCGCGTTGTTCCGCACCATGGCGGGCCTGCCCGTGACCGTGCGCCTTCTCGACCCGCCACTCCACGAATTCCTGCCAACGGGGATGCGGGAGCTTGAGGAGCTTGCGCACCACACCGGCAGCGATGTCGAGCATGTGCGTCTGCGCGCCGCTTCGCTGAGAGAGCTCAATCCCATGCTCGGCCATCGCGGGTGTCGACTCGGGATCTCCCATCCGGAGATCTACGACATGCAGGCCCGCGCCATTCTCGAGGCGGCTCTGGAGGCCGGACGCATCACCGGCGAACCGGTGCATCTCGAAATCATGGTTCCGCTGGTCGCCACGGGCCGCGAACTCGCCATCATTCGTCAGGCGATCGATGCCGTTGCAGCGGCCGTTGCCGCCGAGAGCGACGAGAGCCCGCATTATCAGGTGGGGACGATGATCGAGTTGCCTCGCGCCGCCCTCCAGGCGGGCGACATTGCCCGCTCTGCCGATTTCTTCAGTTTTGGGACCAATGATCTCACGCAGACCGTGTTCGGCATCAGCCGCGATGACTCGGGCCGCTTCATTGAACGCTACCTCGAGGAAGGCATTCTTGCCGAAGATCCTTTCGTCACCCTGGATACCGAGGGTGTCGGGGAGTTTGTCGCGCTTGCCAGCGACAGGGGGCGGCGGACCAGGGGCGATCTCGGACTGGGTATCTGCGGTGAGCACGGCGGTGATCCCGCCTCCATCGCATTCTGCCACCGCAAGGGTCTCGACTACGTATCGTGCTCTCCCTACCGCATTCCCATCGCCCGCCTGGCAGCGGCCCAGGCGGCCATCATGGAGCAGGAATCACCATGAAGTACCGGGCACTGTCCTTCGATTGCTACGGCACCCTGATCGACTGGGAAAGGGGAATCGCCGGATGGCTGGGCGCATGGGCGCAGGAGAACGGACCTGATCTTTCGGGAGACGAGCTGGTCCGCCGCCTGTTCGATGCGCAGATCGTCCAACAGAGGCACGCGACCTTCCTGTCCTATCGCAGCGTTCTCTCCCGGTCCATGGCGCGCCTCTCTGATTCCTGCGGCATTGCGGCAGACGACGATGTGTGCGCCCGTTTTGCACAATCCGTGGGTGAGTGGCCGTCCTTTGATGATTCAGCTGCCTCTCTCGAGGCGCTGGCGCGTCAGGGGCGACTCCTGTGCGTGATTTCCAATGTTGACCGTGACCTCTTTGCCGGCAGTGCGGCGCGGCTCGAGCGCGACTTCGACATCCTCGTGACCGCCGACGACGTCAAGAGCTACAAGCCCGGTCCCCGTCACTTCGATGCTCTGCTTGCCGGCCTCGCCGAACGGGGACTCGGCAAGGACGACCTGCTTCACGTCGCGCACAGCCGGTTCCATGACATCGCGCCGGCAAACAGCCGTGGCTGGACGAGTTGCCGGGTCGCGCGTCACGGCGACAGGTGGGCACCGGAGGGAGTCGATGACGTCGAGGGCACCTATGCGGTGCCCCACATGAAGGATGTCGTGGAACTTCTTCAACGCATCGACCCTGTCTGAACGATCGTCCCGCGGAGCGCGATGATCCGGCCCGTGCCGGCAAACGGGAGAGGCGGTTCAGTCCCGGGGAGCGGTCGCCGGTGGAAACCATGCGGGTCGCTCGGCGCATACGGCGGCCGTGCCGGCGCGTATCTCGCTGCCTGCGGCGTCCTCGAGGCGGTCCATGCGGATGAGGGCAATGCCGGTGGCCCCCGCGCTGCTTCTCATCTCGCCGATTTCGGTTGTTCCCGCCGTGATCAGCGTTCCCGGGTCCGGCAGGCCTGCATTGCCGGTCGCGCTGACCCGGTAGAGGCGCCGCCTGACGGTACCGCGGTACCTGGTGCGCGCCGTCAGCTCCTGGCCAACATAGCAGCCCTTGGTGAAATCGATGGCATTCAGGTGATCGAAGTTGCTCTCGAGGGCAAAGGACCTGGCAACGAGTATGTCAAGGGTGGCCTCGCCTACGGAAAGGTCGAGGCGGAGCGTTTCGTAAGCGTCTGGCGGCATGTCGGTGACATGGGCGAATGCGGGGCTGTCGGCCGGGTGAATGGCGCGCACGCCGAGGGCTGTCAGTCTGGGATCGACCATGATGACGGAGCGTCCCTCCCGCCGCGCATTGCCCGGGCGGGAAACAAGGCGTGCTGTTCCCGCTGCGTCGTCGCCGATAAGGGCGCTCACGCGCCAGTCTTCAGAGACATCGCGGATGCGCACCTTGGCGCGCAGCCGGTAGAAGTCGAGGCGCTCGACAAGAGCGTCAACGCGGTCGCGTCTCGTGTCGAGGAGGAGGCCGCCCTCGCCATCGTCGGCAATGAAGAAATCGAAAAGAAACTTGCCCTGGGGCGTCAGCAGAGCGGCATAGATGGCGCACGCCGGGCCCACGTGGCCGATGTCATTGGTGATGATGCCCTGGAGGAACGTGCGTGCATCCGGTCCGTCGATCGAGAGAACGCCGCGACCCTTGAGTGTGACGCGCGATATGTTCGTCATGCCCGCATTCTCCGGCTCCTGGATCCGGGCAAGGATGGCGACGACTGCGCTCTGCGGCAAGTCCCCTCTCCCTGGGGGTTGGCTGAACCGATAGCGATACAGGCGAGGCATTGGCCGGCGCGGACCAGCCATGGAACTCCGGGGTTGCCTGAACCGGTTGGTGGCGGTTCTATACGCGATCAGTTTTTCCGTGGTGGATGATGAAAGTTCTCTTTCTTGACGATTCCTTTGCCTTTGACGGCTACACACCGCGCAACGATCCCATGGGCGGTGTGCAGAAGGGTCTGGTCTTTCTCGCCGAGGCTCTTGCCGAACGGCGCCACGAGGTCATGGTGATGAACCGCTGCGAAGGCATGCGCACCGTTCGGGGCGTTGTCTGGCGGAGTTTCGCCGAAGAGGGAGTTCCTGACGCTGATCTTGTTGTCGCGCTCAGGTTCCCGCGGTTGCTGGAGACTGTTCAGTCCGGCCGGTGCCGGATGCTCTGGGTGGCCGATCAACTCGACAAGAGTGGTGTGGCGGCGCTCGCATCCAGGGCGGCTGATTGCCGGATCGACCGCATTGTCTTCATGGGTGATTATCATGTGTCCTCATGGAGCGCCGACGAAAGTCTGGCCGCAGTTGTGCGTCCGGGCATTGCGCCGGCCTACCTTGCCCCGGAGCCGCCCCAGGGATACTGGCCGCCAAGGGCCGTGACGACGATGCATCCGCGCAGCGGCCTTGACTGGCTCCTTGACCTTTGGGTCGACAAGATTCATCCCATGGTTGACGAAGCGGAACTGCATGTCTTTTCCGGGTTGCTCGCGAGAGCGGCCTCGGGCAAGACGGTCGAAGGTGATCTGGCATCGCTTTGGCGGCGCATCGAAGGTCTCGCCGGTGCCGGCGTCGTGGTCCGCAGGCCGCTTGCGGATGCCGACATGGCCCGGGAGTTCCGTCATGCCCGCGTTCATCTCCATCCCGGCTCCTTGCGCGAGGCCTACGTGGCGACGCTCGCCGAATCCCAGGCTGCTGGCTGCCCGGGCGTGGCCTTCAGGGCGGGTGCCGCAGAGGAGCGCATCAAGGACAGCAGGACGGGTTTCCTGGTGCCCGATGACGCTGCCTTTGCCAACTGCGCCGTCCTTTGCCTCAAGGAGGAACTCGTCTACCGCGGCCGTTCCAGGGATGCCGCCGATCTGCAGCGGGAGAGATCGTGGGGTGATGCGGCTGGCGAACTCGAGGCTCTTCATGATGATGTGGTGAGCCGGTGAAACTGCTCTTCATCACGTCGACCCGGCTCGGCGATGCTGTCCTTTCGACAGGGTTGCTCGATCACCTCGTTTCCGGTGATGGAGTTGAGACGACAGTCGTGTGCGGCCCTGTGGCCGCCGAACTCTTCGAGTGTGTGCCGGGGCTCAAGCGTTTGATCGTTCTCGACAAGGAACCGCGCAAGCGGCACTGGTTCGGCCTGTGGCGACAGACCGTTGGCACCTGGTGGGATCTCGTCGTCGATCTCAGGGCTTCGGCAGTTCCGTTCATTCTCCTGCGTCACCGGCGCCGCACCAAGTTCAGAGGCGGCGCTGGCCATCGCGTGGAGAGTCTGGCACGCTGGTATGGTGTCGAACCGACCCCGCCGCCAAGGGTGTGGACCAGCGGAGCGCACCGCCGTCATGCCGCCAGGCTTGTGTCCGGAGAGTCTCCTGTCCTCGCTCTCGCCCCTACCGCCAGCGGACGCGGCAAGATCTGGCCATGGGAAAACTACGTCGCTCTGGCAAGGCGGCTCACCTCCCTCGATGGTGCTCTGGCAGGAGGACGAATCGTCGTCATGGGAGGGCCGGCAGAGCACGGACTCACCCAACCTGTCGTCGAGGCGCTGCCGCGCGAGACAACCCTGGATTTGACCGGCAGCGAACATCTTCTGACTCTCGCCGAGGTGATGCGGCGCAGCAGCCTCGTGGTCGCCAACGACAGCGGATTGATGCACCTTGCCGCCGCCAGCGGAGCTCCGACAGTCGGCCTCTTCGGCCCGAGCCCCGTCGAGAGCTACGCTCCCTGGGGTCCGTGCTCGACCGTGGTCACAAGTACCACGCAGTCCATGAACGACATCACCGTCGATGCCGTGGAACGCGCTGCCGGGGAACTCCTCGGCTGCTGAATCTCCACAGAGGCAGCGCGGGCATCGTCTGCAGCAGGAATCGTGCTAGTTCAGGCGCAGCGTCTCGCCCTGCCGGGCCAGTCTGGCGTTGGGAGCGAGGCGCTGAAGATATTGTTCGCGCCGTGTGAGGTCGCCGTCGTCGAGCCCCGGCGGATGGTCCGTGATCACCAGTCCGGCGGCCGCTATTCCCTCTGCAAGGGTATCGATGATGTCTTCGGCGCCGCCCACGATAGCGAGGCTGACGCCTCCGGCAAAGGCACGGATGGCATGCGCGTCCTCGTGCCTGGTGATGCCTGCTGCCCATGCGAGCGACCAGCCGTCACCGTCGAAACGGTGTGCCGCTCCCGGCATTGATCCACCAAGGACAAGGGTGGTGACCGTGATACCCGAGGCAAGCGCAACAGGTGTGCCCGGTTCAAGATCACGGAAGGTCACGGTGGCGTTGAAGATATCGGGGGAGACGGGAAACACGGGATCGGACATCAGCCGTCCCAGTTCCGATCTGATGGTTCCGCCGGTGCTGTAGAGGGTCAAGCAGTTGTCGGCAGAAAAGGCCGGGGCGAAGAACGGGATTCCAAGGGTGCGCATCACTGTGGGCCGGCTGAAGAAGACATGTCCTTCAAGCGGGCCCTTGCCAAGCAGTGACAGTCCGCACGCACGCATGCCGGACCCGGCATCGAGAATCAACAGCGTGTCGGCGGCGGCGATGGCGATACACGACGAATGACCGCCAAAGGCACGTGTCGCCGCTCCTCCGTCCTGGGCGGCGGAACGGACCCCGTGGAAGGTGACCAGGGGACCGTTCGTCGACGGCCGGTCAGGTTCGGGTGAGGGCGTCAATGACGGCGTCGACGATGTCCTCGGCACGGTCACGCAGTTCTGCCTCGTTCAGGGGCTGAATCGGATGACGGACATACACCACGGCCGGCTCGAATCCATGGAGATCCCTCCACGATGCAACACCATGTGCAAATTCCTCGGAAACCAGCGCCACCGCCGGTGTGCTCATGTGATCGATGTCCAGCATGTCCTGCAGACTGCACGACGTACAGGAGCCTCAATCGGCAAGACCTTCAACAACGGCATCGCACTCGGCGGTGATGCGATCGATCACCCCTGATGGCGCCGGCTTGGCAAACGTCGGCTTGGCATAGCGACCGGTTCGTATGCCACGTTGGCCAAGCAGTCTCTCGAGATGATCGAGAACGACATCGCCATGGCGTTTGCCTATGTCGAGAAGGCCGACGGTGAGGTTCTCGAGGGACCGGTGTCCGGCCACACGCCGCCGCGACGCTCCGGCCTGCTTCACCGTGGGATCGAGAAGGATCGTGGTCAAGGCTCCACCTCCCTTGTGACGGGTTGACTTCCGGCGGGTCCACTGCCCCATCCCTGGATGATAGTGGAAAAGAGTCCGGCATGGCTACCGGCCCGTGTGACGAGAAGATCTCCGGGGTCGAGTATCGGCGTTGCTCCGTCAGGGCCAGCAGTCGCGACGTGGAGCACCGCCTCGATTCGTGCCCGGTCCCAGCCTGACTCCCGGAATATGCGCCAGAACTCGCCGGCGATCACCAGCAGCACCCCGCCACCGCGTCTGGGCCTGCGCATGTGGCTCATGGCCTCGAGCGACCGGGCGAGGCTGGCCACGAGATCCCCGGCCGTGCGGGGGGTCTCGTCGTTCATGATCGATGTGCCGCAGAATCCGAAGACAGTGACGGCCGAACGTCCCTCGCCGATTCCCCTGGAGGCAGCCAGACTCTGCCAGCCCGGATCACTCTCGTCTTCGGCGAAGCACAGACCGTGCTTGCCGGGATGGCCCAGGGTCGAGCGATCGACACCGCCTGGCCGGGCGCCGCCTGCATTCATGGCGATCAGCACGAGTGCGCGGGCAATGGTGGCGTTGGCCCGGGTGCCGTGACCAAGGGCGTTGAGCCCGCTGTTGAGACCGATCCGGCGGCAGACGGGGCCGTTGACGATGACTGCGACACCCGCACCCATGGTGGTGGACAGCAGACCCTGCCAGGCAAAGTCCGGGTCGAGCGCCGCATCGAGAGCTGCCAGCACCACGGGAAAGTACTCTGGACGGCACCCGGCCATCACCGCATTGATCGCTGCCTTTTCCACCGTCAGTTCCGCTCCGGCCGGGGGAATCGAACCCAGGACATGATCGTGCGCCATCGTGCACTCGCGCAGCATGGCCAGAACGCGCGCCGGTGTCGGCGGGACCACGGGAAGACCATCGGACCATCCGCGGGCATCCATGATCTCGAAAGGATCTTCCGGAAACTCGAGAGTGAGGGTCTTGGCGCTCAGACCCGTTTCGCCGTAGCGTGCCTGGAGTTCCTCCGCCCAGCCCGCTTCCTCGCTCAGGGACCCGCACCCCGGTCGTTCGTCCGGCAAACCCGGACCGAGATCGTCGAGAGCGGCAATTGTGCGCCACTCCTGTCTCGACCAGCCGATTGCCCGTGTGCTTTCCACCCCGCCGTCGAAACGCACCAGCGTCGGGACGATCGTGATGGCGAGGCGATACGAAACCTCGAGGTCACGGTCGTCGCGCACGTCCAGACCTTCGGGAAAGCCGGGACTGTCCTGCGAATAGATGGCGGCGAGACAACCCCGTGACGCGAGTTCGCTCGCGACCGGCGCGATCAGTTGGCAGGTCGGGCAGTCCTTGCGGACAACAAGGACGAGACCGTCTTCGGGAATCCCGGTCGACATGACGTTTCCAGTTCGTGTTACGCTCCATCGTTCAGCGGAGGAGCTCATGAGTGATATCCAGCGCCTGCAACCAGGCGAACTCTTTAGCGGCGCCGTCATCCATGGCGACACGGTCTGGCTTTCCGGCAAGGTGGCCACCGATCCCTCGGGCGATGTGCAGGAACAGACCCGCGACATCCTGACCCAGATCGACAGCACTCTGGAGGCCTGCGGAACCTCGAGATCACGGCTTCTCTCGGTGCAGATCTGGCTTGCCGACATGGCTGACTGGCCGGCCATGAACGAGGTCTATACCGCCTGGATGGATCCTGCCAACAAACCGTGTCGCGCCACCGTCGAAGCAGCCCTGGCGCGTCCCGACCTGCTGGTGGAAATCATGTGCGTGGCGGCGAGGTAGGATCAACGGCACGCTGTCGCGCCGCCGTCGATGGAGAGCAGCGCTCCGGTCATGAACCTCTGGGAGGGGTCGGCGAGAAAGCAGATCGCTTCGGCAATCTCTTCCGGCGACGCGATGGCCCTCATCGGCGAGAAGTCGGCAATGACGCGCAGAGCCTGTGCGTCTTCAGCACCGAGCATGTCGGTCATGACGGCGCCTGGACACACCGCATTGACCCTGATGTCGGGTGCGAGATCGTGGGCGAGCGCCCGCGTCATGTTCACGACCGCCCCCTTGGATGTACAGTAGAGAGCGCTTTCGTGGTTGCCGGAGAGCCCGGATTCCGATGCGGTCATGACGATGGCGCCAGCGTTGCGACGCAGTTCCGGGATCGCTGCCTGGCTGCAAAAGAAGCAACCCTTGACGTTGATGTCCATCAGCCACGTGTAGGTCTCATCACTGACGTTCTCGACAGGTCCTCCGACATAGACCCCGGCATTGTTGACGAGAACATCGAGACCACCGAGTTCGTCAATGGCCGCAGCGACCACCTCGCGGCAGGCTGCGGCAGTGCCAAGCTCGCCCGGCGCCGCAACAAGATTGTCAGCACCCAGCGCGGTGATGGCGGCGGTGACAGCCGAGGACTCGCGGCCATTGATGGCGACGCGTGCACCCTTCTTCAGGAAGGCGCACGCCGCGGCAAGGCCAATTCCTCGGGTCGATCCGGTGACAAGAACGCGTTTTCCATCAAAGATCATGGTGTTGTCGCCAACTGTTTCCGCCAGATGTCAAGTTCGTGAATGTACCATGCGGCGTTCTGTCGCATGCCATTGATCTCGTCCTGAGCGAGATCGCGCAGTTTTCGTGCGGGAACCCCTCCCCACAGTTCTCCGCTCGGCACCACCTTGCCCGGCGCCACCAGGGCGCCGGCTGCGATCTGGCTCCCACGTTCGAGTTTCACTCCATCGAGCACAATGGCACCTGAGCCCACCAGGGTGTCGTCCTCGAGAGTGCAGGCATGAAGATGGACCATGTGACCGAGTGTCACGCGACGACCGATGACGGTCGGGAGTGCGGCGGAAACGTGGATGACACATCCGTCCTGGATATTGGTGCCGGCGCCGACCCTCACGGGCCCGTCGTCGCCGCGGATGACGGCGTTGAACCAGGCACTGCTTTGCTCGCCCATCACCACGTCACCGATGACCACGGCGCCGGGAAGGACAAGACTCGTGCTGTCGATGGCCGGCCACACCCCCCGCCAGGGAAACACGTGCGCCTGGGGAAAGACGCTCATGCGATAGCGATCCGCCGCGTTCATGGCATGGAGCGTGGTGGGCGCGGCTGGGTTCGAACCAGCGACCCCTGCCGTGTGAAGACAGTGCTCTTCCGCTGAGCTACGCGCCCTCCCGGGACACGGTGATAGGATGCGGTCGAAAGGACTGTCAAGGTCGCTCTGAAAGCCGGAAGGGCTATCTCAACTGCGTGACCGTGGCAACAATGCGCCGGTCGTCACGAACGATGTCGACGCCGCCGGGCCGTGGGGCGACGGCGTAGCAGGCATCGACAACATGAAGCACTCCCGCCAGGCACAGCATACCGTTCTCATCAATCGCGTAGGTGCCGGTTTCCTGCGTTTCGAGGGATGCCGCCGTGTCACCCCGGCGTATCGTGACGACGTCGCTGCCGCCGTCAAAGGAGGCGCTGTAAAACGGCATGCCGAAATGGAAATGCAGTTCACCGTCAAGCGTGCGGCCAGGAATGATGGCGCCGAGAACCGTCTGTGACAGCGTCGGGTGTCCCCTGGGTCTCTGCAAGGCTTCCATCGCCATGTAGCGATTGACAATCTCGTTGCGATGGTTGGTCTGGTACCACAGATCGCCGTCCTGCCAGACGCCGAAACAGTCGACATCCTGACCTCGGGTAAGGCAGATCCTGTCTTCAACGATGTCCCATCCTCCCGACCAGGTCTGGCCGGTGTCGTTGCGTCCGGAAAATCCGCCGTCATCGGCATAGGCCTCGTCATACCAGTGGAAGAACTGCGTATCCCCGTCATAGGCATAGCCGAAGCGCGAGGTGCCATTGTGATGAGCCGACAGGCTATCGCCGGTGACCGCCACGGCGCGTTCGGGAAGGTCCTCAAGATTGCTGTCACCGAAGAGCTCCAGGGAAATCGGTCGTGCCACAAGCATGATGATGGTGCCGCCGATTCCCAGGGCCGGAATCAGCAGAGCGCCGAAGATATGCCACTTCCCCTGCATGGCGCCGATGACCGACAGCACCAGACAGGCGATTGCGCAGATTCCGAAGGTGATGAGTACGAGTATTCCTATCCACATGCCGACGTCGCCTGGTTGCAGGATTGTTGGAGACGATCATGCTGTTTCCGGATGCGCATGGCAATGTGCCATTGCGCCGGTGATCACGGGAATCACTGTGTCAGCCAGACTTCCACGCCGTGGACGCAAGTGCTCTCGCCCATGTCCGACTTGCGGGGAATGTGCAGGTGATTGACATTGGTTCCACCCGGTCCGGGCCACCTGCTCTTGTCGGTGAGCAGGACCCCCGGTGGCACGCTGTCGGCGACAACTGCGACCATGGTGAGCGAACCGGCGTCGTTGGCGAGCCTGACCTCGTCACCGGTGGCGAGGTCACATGACCTGGCATCGTCCGGGTGGATGGTGACTGTCGGTTTGCCAAGAAGTTCACCAATGCGCGAATCGTTGCCATAGGAGGAGTTCATCAGCCAGCGGCCCGCGGGACTGAGCAGGCGGAAGCGGCCATCTTGCGGTGGCGCGTCGGCCACGGCCTCGGGCACGCGGGGATGACCGTCGGCCTCGGCGCTGGCGCTGGCGATCTCGATCTTGCCGGAAGGCGTCGCGAACCTGCCGGCAGGCCACAGCACCAGGGGTTCGTTGCCGGCCGCGACCCAGCCACGTGCCCTCAACGCGTCCCACGACACACCGGTCCCCTCCAGCACCTCATCGATGAGTTCGCTGTCGCTGCGATGGAGTTCCGCATCCTCGAGCCCCATGGCCCGCGCGAGGCGCCGGAAGATTTCCTGGTTGGGGAGACTCTCTCCCATGGGTTCGGCACAGCGGACCTGGGCACCCAGATTGAGATGGAAATAACTCGCATTGACGTCATCGAATTCCAGAAAGGAGGCCGCTGGCAGCACGATATCGGCGAATCGTGACGTATCGGTTTCGAAGCAGTCGACGACCACCGTGAAGAGATCCTCGCGCATCAGTGCCCTGGTGAGGACCTGCTGCGCCGGATTCGAGGCGACAGGATTGCAGTTCCAGACCATGTAGGCGCGGAACCGACTCGTTGTGTCGAGTGCGCCAGGCACATCCATCTGGCTGATGGATGGACCGGTCGCCCCCCGGGTTGTCGGACGGGGAGGCGTGGCGCCCTTGCGCGCCATGATGTCGAGCGTGCTGTTGAGATAGAAGATTCCGGTACCGGGCTTCGAGATGTTGCCGGTCAGTGCGGGGAGCATGGCGCAGGCGCGGAAGATGTTGCCGCCACGAAACTGGCGTTGCAGGCCCTGGCCGAGCCACAGCAGGGATGGTCCTGTGGCATAGAGGTGGGCGGCTTCCTCGATGAGGCTGACAGGAACACCGGTCACGCGAGACGTCATGTGCGGATCGGTTGCGGCAATGGCCTCCTCGACCTCGTCGTACCCCTTGACGTGGCCGGCGACCCAGGCGTCGTCGATGAGCCCATCGCGACGGGCAATGTGGCACAGGCCAAAGGCCAGCACCGCATCGCTGCCGGGGTTGACCTGCAGGTGGAGATCAGCCTGGGAGGCCGTCAGGTGACGCACCGGATCGATCACCACAACCGTTGCCCGGTTCTCCTTCAGCCAGTGCTTGTGGGCATGGGGAGCGCTGTGCGCCGGATTGGCGCCCCAGACGACGATGCAGGCGCTGTCTCGTGCCGTTCTGGGATCGAAACCGGTCACACTCGAACCCAGAACATAGTGAAGGGCCTGGTGGCCGGCGTTGTTGCAGATTGAATCGGGCAGCGCCTCGGTGGCGCCGATGCGGTTGAAGAACCGCTCCGGGAAGGCATTGGCAAGGGCCGAACATGTGCCGGTGTAGTGCGTGTGGAGGATGGAGTCGCCACCGCTCTCGTCGATGATGGCATGGAGGCGTGTCGCGATGGCGCCAAGTGCTTCCTCCCAGCTGACGCGCTCGAAGAGGCCCGATCCCTTCGGCCCGGTGCGGCGCAGGGGATGGAGGAGGCGGGATTTCGGGTCGAGCCAGACACCGTTGTAGGCAATGGCGCACTTGCCGCACAGAGCCCCGCGGCTTACCGGATGATCGGGGTCACCCAGAACACGCGTGATCTTCCCTTCGCGTCTGACCACAGCGATGCCGCAGCCGTCATAGCAGTCGCGGGGACAACTCGTCAGGACGATGTCGCGTTCGCTCATGGGTTTCCCAAACGTTTTCCGCCATCATTTTCCCCTCCTGTTGCGATTGTGGCAAGGCGGTACCCGCCAGACCGCTCGGACAGCATGGGCTTGACGGTGACCGCGTGCACGGTATCCATTGCCGACGGAAGACGCAGGGAGCGAAACGTGAACGGGAATTCCATCGAGGTCCGCCCGCTCGGAGGCGTGATCGGTGCCGAGATTCACGGACTCGACCTTGCCGGGGGAATCGAGGGCGCCGCCGTTGACCTGATTCGCCAGGCACTGCTCGAGCACCTGGTGGTGTTTCTCCCGGATCAGCGGATCGGCCCGGCGGAACATCTGGCCCTTGGGCGCGCGTTTGGCGATGTCGAGCCGCCCCATCCCGTTTTCGGCCATGTCGCCGGCCTGCCCGAGGTGACGGTCATCGAGCAGCACGGCGATGGCAGCCTCTACAACGACGTCTGGCATACCGACGTCACCTTTCGCGAATGTCCCGCGATGGCCTCCATCCTGCATTGTCAGGTGACGCCGCCGGGCGGTGGCGGCGATACGCTGTGGTCCAGCCTCCAGGCTGCCTATGACGCGCTTTCGCCGGCGGTTCGCACCATGATCGAGGACCTGACGGCAATTCACGACTACTACATGACGTTCTCGACCTCGGTGATGGCCCGCGGCGGTGGCATCGAGCAGCTTGCCCGGGACATTGTCGCGTTGCCGCCCATGGAGCATCCGGTGGTGCGGACACACCCGGAAACCGGCAGGAAGGGGTTGTTCGTCAACCGCACCTTCACCAAGGAGATCAAGGGGCTGAGCGGCATTGAAAGCGACCATATCCTGAGAATGCTGTGCGAGTTTGCAGAGCACCCCAACTACCAGGTGCGGCGATCCTGGAAACCCCGTGACCTGGCGATCTGGGACAATCGGTGCACCATGCATCTGGCGTCTTCCGACTTTTCGGGACATCGCAAGATGCACCGTGTCACGGTCATGGGCGACCGGCCGTTTCACCGGGCCCCCCGATCAATGCGGTGAGATGGGCACGCGACATCGCGCACCGGGTACTGGCTGCCTGTGGCGGGTCCCAAGTGGATCCAGGCGGCGATGGCGAGATTCTTGCGGCGGTCGCCTGCGGCGCCCCGTCGGGCTATCATGGTTGAGTGACCTGCAGGACGGGGTGGCGCGTGATCCGATGGTGGTTGTCGGCAATCAGTTCAGGCGGCCTGGCATTGATGGCCTGTGGGTGGTTGATGCATCAGTGATGCCAAGGGTCATGATCGCCGGAAGGTCTGGCGACATGATACCGGGCGGCATGCCTCCGGCACGGTGCGAGACAGCCGCCGAACACCGCTCATGACGCAATACATGCCCTGTCTCCTGAGTCCGAATCCCGACGATTCGCGGCTGACGCGCCTGGTGTCGGGTGTCGACCAGGACGGCAACCGGGTCGATCGGGCGGTGACCGTGGAAATCCCGTTGACGCTGTTTCTCAACGATCAGGAGATCGTCACCATGATGACGATCGGGGATTTTCCGGACTACCTTGCCGTGGGCTACCTGCTGAACCAGGGGATGCTGGCCGGAATCGGCGAGGTCACCGGAATCGATCATGACGAGGAAACCGCCACGCTGGTCGTGCGCACCCGCGGGCAGACCGATTACGAGGAGAAACTCCGCAAGCGCACGCTGACGTCGGGATGTGCTCAAGGCACCGTCTTTGGCGACCTCATGGACGAGATCGAGTCCGTCAGTCTCGACAGGAACGCAATGGTTCACACCCACTGGCTGCATACGCTGACGAGGGAGATCACGGCGACGCCGAGCCTTTACCTCAAGGCCGGCGCCATCCATGGCTGTGTCCTCTGCGAGGGCGACCGACCGCTGGTCTACATGGAGGATGTCGGCCGGCACAATGCCGTCGACAAGATTGCCGGCTACATGGCCATGGAGAATATTCCGGCCGCCGGCAAGATCTTCTATACGACCGGCCGGCTGACCAGCGAGATGGTGATCAAGACGGCGCGCATGAACATTCCGGTCCTGGTCTCCCGCTCGGGGTTCACTGCCTGGGGAGTCGAACTCGCCCGCCAGGTGGACATGACGCTGATCGGCCGTCTGCGTGGCAGACGCTTCATGGTGGCCGCCGGTGTGCATCGTGTGTGCTGGGATGATGCGCCCGTTGCGGGGCCGCACGAGCAGTGACGCAGCCCGTGGCGTTGCGCAACGACGTGGCCGGGACGGTGCTCGCCGGCGGGCTGGCGCGACGCATGGGCGGCGGGGCCAAGGGCATGCTGGACCTCGGCGGCTGCAGTCTTCTCGATCACGTGATCGCCCGTTTGCGGCCCCAGGTGCGCATGATGGTCCTCAACACCAACGACGACGACCCGCACCTGGCGTCATCCGCGTTCTCGCTGGCGCCCGACATGCTGCCAGGGCGCCCCGGTCCCCTCGCCGGGGTGCTCGCCGGACTCGACTGGGTCTTCGCCAATGTTCCGGGTCTCAACTGGATTGTCACCGTGCCCACGGACACGCCCTTTCTGCCCGCCGACCTTGTCGAGAGACTGTGTGATGCGGTGCAGGGTTCAGGCGCCGACATGGCCTGTGCTGCGTCCGCGGGCAGACGCCATCCTGTGGTTGGCCTGTGGCCCGTGCATGTGCGAAACGATCTGCGTGATGCATTGATCAGGGAGGGCGTGCGCAAGATCGACGCCTGGACCGGCCGCTACCGGGTGGCCGAGGCGTCGTTCAGCGACCGTCCGGTCAATCCCTTCTTCAACATCAACACACCGGAAGATCTCGAGGAGGCGAGAGCTCTCCTGGCGCGCCTTGCGTAAGCAACAGAGCGGACCATCGACACCCTCCCGGCAGACCGGCAAGCGCGGCGCCGGCACCCGGGCGACGATCGGGTGTCCCGGGGTTGGCAAGTCCGTGTGATTTTGGCACACAGCAGACCGTAGCCCTGAGGAGTATCGCGCCATGAGTGTCGAGGAGAGCCCCGCTCCCGGGGAGGCTCATGACTTCATTCGCGCGATCGTTGCCGACGATGTCGCTGCAGGTCGTGTCGCCACCGTCGTCACGCGATTTCCCCCGGAACCCAACGGCTATCTGCACATTGGCCATGCCAAGTCGATGTGCCTCAATTTCGGTGTCGGCAGGGAGTTTGCCGGACGCTGTCATCTGAGGTTCGACGATACGAATCCTCTGCGCGAGGAACAGGAGTATATCGAGGCCATCAGGGACGATGTCCGCTGGCTCGGTTTCGACTGGGGCGAGCACCTCTACTTCGCTTCGGACCATTTCGAGCAGCTCTATGCCTGGGCCGAACACCTCATCGGCAACGACGATGCCTACGTTGATTCCCAGTCCGTCGATGCCATGCGCGAGGCCCGCGGTACATGGAACGTGCCGGGACGCGACAGTCCCTGGCGGGACCGCTCGCCGGCGGAGAATCTTGATCTCTTCCGGCGCATGCGGGCCGGTGAGTTTCCCGACGGCGCCCATGTGCTGCGGGCGAAAATCGACATGGCCGCCGGCAACATGAACATGCGTGATCCGGTGCTCTATCGCATTCTTCATGCGCACCATCCGCGCACCGGCGATGCGTGGTGCATCTATCCGACCTATGACTATGCGCACGGCCAGTCGGATGCCATCGAGGGTGTTACCCATTCGCTGTGCACTCTCGAGTTCGAGGATCACCGGCCGCTCTACGACTGGCTGACCGACCATCTTCCGGTGCCGTCGGTGCCCCGCCAGTATGAGTTCGCGAGGCTCAACCTCGGCTCAACGGTGTTGTCGAAGCGGGCCCTCATCACCCTGGTCCGTGACGGCCATGTCAGCGGCTGGGACGATCCCAGGATGCCGACCCTGCGCGGCATGCGACGCCGGGGTATTCCACCCCAGGCGATCCGCGAGTTCATTGCCAGGATTGGTGTCGCCCGGGCAGACAATCTCGTCGATCCGGCCATGCTGGACAACTGTGTGCGTGCCCATCTCAACCGCACGGCACCGCGCCGCATGGCGGTGCTGCGGCCGCTGAAGGTGGTCATCGAGACGTGGCCAGAGGGCGAGACAGACGAACTCGAGGCGCTCAACAACCCCGAGGATGAAGGAGCGGGGCGGCGTCCGCTGCTTTTCTCGCGCACCATCCTTGTCGAGCGCGACGATTTCATGGAGGACCCGCCGCGCAAGTTCTTTCGCCTGGCCCCGGGACGCGAGGTTCGCCTGCGCCATGGCTACTTCATCACCTGCCAGGAGGTCGTGAAGGACGCCGACGGTGACATCGTGGAACTTCGCTGTACCCACGATCCGGCCAGCAGGGGTGGCGGGTCTCCCGACGGACGCAAGGTCAGGGGCGCCCTGCACTGGGTCTCGGCCGATCATGCCGTCAGTGCCGATATCCGCCTCTATGACCGGCTCTTCACGTCGCCGACACCGGGCAGCGATGGCGATATTATCGCCGACCTCAATCCGGAGTCCCTCGTTGTTCTCGGCGGCTGCCGCGTTGAACCCGCCGTTCTCGACGCTCCTCCGGGGGATGTGCTCCAGTTCGAACGCCAGGGCTATTTCTGTGTCGATGCCGACTCCACCAGCGGACGACCGGTGTTCAACCGCACGGTCGGCCTGCGCGACAGCTGGGCCCGCGTCCGGCGCAACACGGCGTGACCGCAGACCGGTTCCACGGAACGCTGCCTGCCGTCCTGATCGACTCCATCAACAAGTCGTTCTTCCATTCCCGCATGCTTCGGGCCTGGGGTCATGCGAAAGCCATGGAGTCAAACGACCACTGGATGCTGCAGATGCGCCAGACGTCATCTCTGGTCGAGGCCATGGTGGCGTGCGGCATCCGCCTGGATGACAAGCCGGCGTCGGATCTTGTCATCGGACGCGATTCCATGACGGTCCTTGCCGCCGATGCGGCTCAGGCGGAACACTGTGCCGCGACTGCCTCGGCTGCGGCCAGGACGCTCTCGAATGGCGCCATGCAGTCGCTGATGAACGAGATCGCGAGGTGCACGCCGTGCGACTTCGGGCGTGGTGCGGGACATGGAGACGGTGCGAAGGTTGCAGATGCCGCCCGCGTGTCGCGGATCGTCTCGGAGCCCGGATCTCGGGCGACGACTGGATGCTTGTTCAGCGTGGTGCGAAAATCGTGACATCCGCCATGTCCGATTCCGTGCGCCCTGCGTCCCGGAATCGAAGGGGTATGTGAGCGGCACGCGACGTTGCTGATCGTGTGACAGGGATATCCGGCAGGGTCATGTTCACGGATGAGTTGCGGGTCGGGACCGGCCCTCACCGCGGCTCCGTCATGGCAGGTTCGATCACATGGAGTTCGCGGCGGAACGGAACGTCACCGGGATCGACGGGTGTCCCGAGTTCGCGGGCATAGCGATGACCCTCGTAGACGGCAGTGGCGATGATTCCCGGTGCCTGGCAGTCGCCAATCCTGCGCAGTGTGCGGATGACGGTATCGGACGAACCGTCAAGCGCATGCATCACGTCATGGTAGAGTCCGTCTTCCGGCAGACGTGCCGTCACCATGACGACGCCGTCGACCGGCAGCGTCACCTCGCGGCGGTGCAGACTGTCATGAAGCAGCGCCTGACCGGTCTCCACGGCACGAAGGGTCGTGTTGGCATGGAGGTCCACACCGGCATCATGAAGGCGTTCCCGGTTGGCGTCGTGTTCCAGCGTGTGGATCAGCCATGAGGCGATCGTCGCCATCGGCGTTGCCAGGCTCACATCGTAGCCTTCCGTGCTCAACAGTTCCGCAAGCACGCTCGCCATGTAGTAGTGGTCGTCGTCGAACAGCAGCACCCTGCCTTCCGGTGGCCGGCGTCCCTCGAGTATGTCGTCGGGCGTGAGGACGTGTGCCGCGTCGCTCCCGGGTACAGGACAGGTGAGGTGGCGGCCGCAGCCATCGCGCCGCCATGTGGCTCCGGTCGCGATCGCGACGTGATGGGCTCCAAGTTGGAGAATCTGGTCTGCGTCGAGGCGGCTCGAGCGGTAGACGTCGACATTGGGCAGGCGTTGGATCTGGTTCATCCGGTGGTCGCGCACGCGGGCCCAGGCGGCGAGTCCGGGGAGTCGGCATTCCCGGGTGACGCGTCCGCCGAGTTCTTCCCGGGCTTCGGCGAGAGTGACGCGCAATCCCCGCAGCCCGGCTGCCCGCGCGGCCTCGAGCCCGGCGGGCCCGGCGCCGACGACGAGCAGGTGGGCGTCCGTTTCTGCCGGTGGCAGGATCTCCGGATGCCAGGACCTGCGCCATTCCTCGCCGAAGGTCGGATTCTGGGTGCAGCGTGCCGGCGCAGTCATCTGGGTCCAGCCAATGCAGACATTGCAGCCGATGCATTCGCGAATATCGTCAAGGCGGCCTTCCTCCACCTTCTTCGGCAGAAACGGATCGGCAATCGAGGGCCGCGCAGCGCCGATCAGATCGATGATGCCTCGGCGGATTGCCGAGACCATGGCATCGGGCGATGTGTAGCGTCCGACCGTGGAGACCGGTTTGGTCGTCACCTGCTTGACGAAGGCGACATAATCCTCCTGGTAGCCCTCCGGTGCGAACCGGGATGTCTTCGAATCATTCGACCAGTCGCTGACGTTGACATCCCACAGGTCCGGGAGCTCGGCCATCATCTCGACCGCCTCGCGACCCTCGGCGTGCCATTCGAGGCCGTCCGGTCCCATCATTTCGTCAACGGCAAAACGCACCACGACTGCGGTGGTGTCGCCGACGGCTTCCCGCGTTTCCTCGATGAGTTCGCGGAACAGGCGGAGCCTGTTTTCAAGGCTGCCGCCATATTCATCGGTCCGCTGGTTGTGGCGCCGCGCCAGGAAGTGGCTCGGCACGGTCCCGTCATGTCCGGCGTAGACGATGACGATGTCGAAACCGATGTCGCGCGCCCGGATGGCGGCCCGTCTGTGCGCACGGCGGTATTCACGGATGTCCGCGAGATCCATGGCCCGCGCCTGGACCGGCGCCAGGCTCCAGTTCGCCGGCCGGTGCATCGGTCCGATCGGGATCTCCCGGCTGTAGAGATTCGGCGTGTCGTGACCATTGTGGACGAGTTCGATGCCGGCCAGGCTTGCGTGCCGATGCACCTCGTCGACCATGCGGCCCAGATAGACTTCGTCGCTGGCGTCCCACATGTTCGTTTCGGCGTAGGGCGAAGCGTCTCCGCTTGCCAGAAAGTCGCACTGTTCCGTGCAGACGATTCCCCAGCCACCCTCGGCCTTCGCACCCCGCATGCCGATCATGGCGTTGGGATAGACCCGGCCCATGCCGTTGCAGTGAGGCACCTGGTAGAATCTGTTGGGTGCGGTCACCGGACCGATTGCGAGTGGTTCGAAAAGGATGTCGTAACGGGGGTCGCGGGTCACGGGTCGTCCTCTGTGCTCGTGCTCATGGGGCGCTGTGCGCGCAGGTGATGGGGACAGTGCTCCCCCGTCCCGAGAACCTCCACCATGGCCTTCCAGGTCTCGACCTGATGGTCGACGAACCCGGTACCGTATCTCCTTTCCAGATCAGCACGCGCCGGGCCCGTCAGAAAGTCGAGTTCGCGGCGGCTCACGGCGCCGTACCAGGGATTGCGATTGGTCAGGCTCACGTTCACGAATCCGGCGCCCTTGAGGGCCGTTTCGTAGCGGCCCGGCGAGGCCATGGAAAAATCGAGTCCCTCCAGTTCGATGTACCGCGCCATCGCGGGGCTTGGGGTGTCGTCGTGGGAGATCAGCCAGTCCGAGGCGGCAAACCAGCCGCCAGGTTCGAGGACGCGGAACACCTCGCGGGCAAGCATGTCCTTGTCCGCGACATGAATGATGGCGTCCTTGGAAAAGACGATATCAAAGCTCCGGTCGGCAAATTCGAACGGGCCGGGTTCCACCTGGCGTATTGTGACCCGGTCGGCGGCCCCTGCGTCATGGACACGCTTGCGTGCCGCGTTGCAGGCCGGCGCCTCGACGTCGATTCCGGTGACATGGCCCGCACCGTGATCGAGCGTGAGCAACAGCGTGATGCCGCCTGATCCGCAACCGATATCGAGAATGCGGGCGCCATCAAGGTCGAGACCATCCAGAACGCGTGCGACCTCGTCCGCTCCGCCGGGCGAGAGGTATCCGGTTCCCCACACCTCCTCGAGAAAGGTGATGTAGCTGTCGTCGTAAAGTTCCTCGCCCACGATTTCCTCCATCGACTCCCCGGGCGCGACGATCCATGCGTCCGGATCAGGTTGTGTTGTCCGGTCGCGTTCCCGAGGTTCCGGGATGGGCGGCCACCGCCTCGGGTCCTGGCTTCGCTGGCGTACGGGACAGCTGCCGCCCCGTCATCGCCGAGGCCATGGAGCCCGGCGGCGCGCGCAGCCGGGGACTGCAGCGGGCGGCAATCCCGGGCGGCGTCCTCGGCCACTGGTTGGCCTCCGGCCGCAACAGCATCTGCCGACAAGTTCCGGATGTCGCGCACAACTCCGGTTGGTTGCGCCGCCATGGCGAACCAGGGAAGAAGAGCGCTGAACACCCTGGCGTTTCGGCAACGCGCCAGCAGCGGCTGCCGGCAATCACCCGGATCCCACCATTTTCCTTTGCGACATCGCACAGCATCGCCGCCGCGTTCGGGTACGGTCAGATCCATCGTGATTCCCATGAATGGAAGCGCCCCTTGTTGAAGCCATTGCTCCGATCATCCAACCATAGCATGTCATCGGCCGACCGGTACCGCGGGCACGTCCTCAGTCAATCTGCGAGGTCGGGGGACGGCGCTGGCAACCATGCCCCACAGTGTCACGGTTCGCATCGATCATTCGCAGGATTCCCTCGGCCGTCCTCATGGGAACCGGACGCTCGGGCGACCCCCCTTCGCTGCAGGGATCGGGCCGGGCCGACGCCCTCGGATTGTTGCCGCGATCCGTTTCCCTGATAATCGGCGCCACGTGCGGCTGAGGAGGAAGAATGCACGGTTGCCATACCACGCAGGCAGCCAGAACGGCTGCCACTCTCGAGGCCATGTCCGCCATGGCCGCAGACGGCAATGCCGGATGGGTGACGCTGCCGGTGGACGCCTATTGCAATCCGGAGATCCATGCCCTTGAGATCGAGAGGATCTTCCGGGCCGGATGGATCGCCGTCGGCCGGACCGACGAGGTCAGCGAGCCGGGCAGTTACCTTGCCCGAGAAATCGTCGGAACGCCGGTCGCCATGGTCCGCGATCATGGCGGATGTCTCAGGGTCTTTGCGAACATCTGCCGTCACCGCTGGATGAAAGTCCTCGAGGGGAGTGGTCGCAAGGCCGTCATCACCTGCCCCTACCATGGCTGGGTCTACGGTCTTGACGGATGTCTGCGCCGGGCGCCGGGCATGGAGCGCCATCCCGGTTTCGATGCCGTGGCCACACGCCTGGAAGAACTCTCCTTCGAGGTCTGGCACGGATTCGTTTTCGTGAATCTGGACGGTCGGGCCGGGCCCCTGGCGCCGCGCCTTGCGGGCGTTGGGGAAACGCTCCGCCCCTACGGCCTCGACAGCTGGAGCACCGCGCGCACCCTGAAGCTTGGAGAGGTTCCCTGGGGCTGGAAGGTGATGCAGGACAACGGCGAGTGCTATCACCACGAAGGGTTGCACCCGGAAACCTTCCAGCCCGTCTTTCCCGGCGAGAAAACAGGCACCGCCTGTGGCGATGACTGGATACTCCAGTGGAGTCCGGCGCGGGAAGAGAGTCTGGAAACACTTGCCGACGGGACCAGGGTCATGCCCGGCTGCCATTTCGAGCCGCTCGATGGCCTCGGCACATTCCTGCGCACCCACTTCGTGCTGGTCTATGTCCTGCCGAACTACCTGATCTACCTGCAGCCCGATTGCGGCATCATGATCCGCTTTCTTCCCGTCGATACCGGACGTTCACACATGGAGGTTGATCTTCTGGTTCCTGAAAGTGCGCGCCGTCTGACGGATTTCGACGAGCGACTCGACCGCTTCGAGAGCTTCTTTCATCGCTTCAATGACGAGGATGTTCCCGCCAATACGGCAATCCAGAAGGCCCTCGAAAGCGGCCGGGCCACCCAGGCGCCACTCTCCCGTCATGAACAGCACAACCGTCACGTCGCCTGGTGGGTGGCCCACCGACTCACGAACTCTCCGGTACCCTGACATCGCTCATGCCTGTTGCTGTCGTGAACGGCCACCGATCAGCCTTGCCTGGCCCGGGCAGGTGGAGTTCAGGGATGGATGGTCACGGTGATCGAGGATGCCGGGTCGGTGTCGTGAAAGAGCGTCTGTGTGGTGACCACAGGGCCCGTACCCTGACTGCATGACTCGCCGGTGCCGAGATTGCCGGAAGGGACCTCGCTGGCGAGACGGTGACCGGGAGCGAGCGCATGGCTGACTGACCACAGGTTCAGGTCGCGTTCCTGTATCTCTCCCAGCACCGTCATCTCCTGCCTGTCGTGCCGGAGAAGAAGAGGTCGGCCGAGGTGGGACCAGTCAGTTCCAGTCCGTCGGTGAACGGCGCCGACATGTTGACGAGAACGTCCTGGTGTTGCCGGATCTCACGACGGTCACTCATCTGTGCGACCCGAGACGAGCAATCGCAGGCCAGTGTTTCGGCGACCGGGCGGCGGGTCATGGCGACAGCTCTTCGCCGGTTCTCTGCCGGGATGATCCCGGCAGACTTCAGGCAGAATCGCTGCCGCCGGCATGCCGCGGGGCGGCCGGGATCCGGTGTCCCGCCAGATGTTCCGTGAGGCAGGAGCGAACGGCAGCCGACTCACCGAACCCGTTCCGGCCCTCCTTCAGGTGGCCGTCAAAGAAAGTTGCGAGGTGTCCCGCTTCACTTCGGCCGTGTTGGACTTGACCGGCAGCAGGCCGACCCGGGCCTCCTGCAGTCCTGCGGGACGGTCGTCACGGGAACCCATTCCGGGTACGACACGACACCGATGTGGGACGGCAGGCGCGGCTATCTTTCGAAAGGCGGCTGCCTTGCCTGCCCCGGAGGTAACGGGTTCATCTGGCGCTGCGCCTTTTCGGACGAATGATCAGGCGCCCGGCGAGTGTTGTCCGGAGTTCACCGGAGAGTATGGCCGACCGTGACCGTGGGGTTCGATCACCCGGGATTCTACGGGCGTACCGCAGAGGGTCTCCTTCATCGTCGAAGGCATTGGCCATGACGAGTTGATCGGCATTTCGATATCCACGGAGGGGGCCACTGATTCCCTGCCGGGCATGCCTCGTCATGCCCTTGTGGTGGCTTGCTCGGAGGGCCATGCCGCCGACACCTGGCTCGTGCCGGACGAAACCGGCTTCCATCACGACGCCATGGATGGAGTGCAGAACCCCGACATGACGTTCTTCGAGGCGCCGTCGGGCGGTGCCGTCTTCTCCACCGGATCCATCGCCTGCCGCTCGCCGGCAACGCGCTGAACCGCTTCCTTGATCTTGTGATGCCGGGGAAGGGCAAGCCGTCCGATTCCCCGAACCTGTGGAAAAACAGGGTCGCAATGCCGCGAGGTCTCTTGTACGACGCAAAAGTCGACGGCAGTTCGCATTGGCGACGACAACATCGGCAAATGAGACATCAATGGCCGCAAAGCACGAACAGGGCGAGATCGTTCGGCTCAGCATCACGCTGAAGTTTGTAGAACCCCGGATCGCAAGGCGCCTGGATGTACCCCTGCGCGTCGAACTCGATCTGCTCCACGATTACATTCAGGCCGCAATGGGATGGATGAACTGCCATCTGTGGGGGTTCGAGGCGAGACGGTTCGGCGAACGCGCTCACTGGAGTGACGATGATTGGAGTACGGGGGCCGGCAACACTCTTCTCGACATCATCGATTTCCTGGATGGCAGGGTCGAATTCACGTACTTCTACGATTTCGGGGACTCGTGGACGCACAGGATCCGGGTCGGAAAGATCCAGCAGGCGCGCCATGACAGACGCTATCCGTATCTCGTTTCAGCCACCGGGCGCTGTCCGCCGGAGGACATTGGCGGCGCGTGGGGTTATGCGGAGTTCCTGCGGGCGCT
Source organism: Alphaproteobacteria bacterium (assembly GCA_965200495.1). GTDB lineage: Bacteria > Pseudomonadota > Alphaproteobacteria > SP197 > SP197 > SP197. The sequence goes on along the minus strand of CBDAUG010000002.1, from coordinate 444,530 downwards.
CGATGACCCGGATTCGGCGGAGTATGACGAGTATGTGCCCGAATATGCCGATGGGACATGGGATGCGCAGGACGCCGGACTTGATGAGAGGAGAGCGGCCCTTGCGCGGTTCAACACGTAGGACTCACGATGCCGGAAACCTCATGACCTGACCATGTTGACCGCCTTGCACGACAGATGGACATCGGCTGCGACCCGGTGACAAGCGTTATGCCGTCATGCGCTGAGTGCATGTGGCCATGTTCTGGACTGTCCGATGGTATCTGGTGGCGCACGGGACGTTGCCGGGGAAGGGTGATCAGGCGGCAATCATGTGGAACCTGAGAGATGTACCGGTGATTTCCCGGGAGTGAAGAACGTGTCGTCCGGGGCCCAGGCCTCGGCCTTGCCGGTCGCCATGGCGGCTCCCTCGAGGATAGTCATCATCTCTGCACGGCACGATGTGCGCATCCACACGCCCGTCAGAATGCTGCCGTCACCGGCGGTCCAGACATGGGAGACGGGTTCGCTGGTACCCCCGGAGGTGCCTTGCCATGGCCGTCGTGGCCGGGTTGGTTGACTCCGGCAAGACGCCCGGCCACGCGGCAACGGGCGGTCCGGGTCGAGCCCGAACCGGCCTTTGGCTGTGGCAGCCTTCAGATTTTTTCTGCCAATGCCTGTGGAAGACTGACGGTCTCCGTCAGGGCGAGGGCCCTGCATACAATCACGTGCTCCCCGATCGCGTGCAAAGAGATCGCCAAGGCGGCTTGAGCCGGGCCTGTGTTTGCCTTACGATTCCGCTGTCGATTGCAAAAAGGTATGAACATGGCGGAGACGGCGACCTTGTCATCCAAGTTCCAGATCTCGATTCCGAAAGCCGTGCGATCGGCTCGACATTGGGAGGCGGGACAGATCTTCGCCTTCATTCCCAAGGGAACAGGCGTCCTGCTCGTTCCGGTCCCCGGTCGCGATGCCCTGGCCGGCCTCGCCGCAGGTGCCGCACCGTATGACTACCGCGATCGTTCGAATCACCCCTGATGCGCGTGGTCGACAGTTCGGCCTGGATCGAGTGGTTGATCGGCTCGCCCGTCGGCAAGGTCGTTGACGGACATCTTCCGGAGCGGGCCGCCTGGCTCGTCCCAACCATCGTGCAGCTCGAACTCGCGAAATGGCTCACCCGGGAGTGCGGCGAAGACAAGGCTGAACAGGTCATCGCCTTCACCCAGGTCTGCGGCATTGCTCCCCTCGACACGCGAATCGCCCTCGCTGCCGCCGCGGCCTGTCGTGCGCACGGCCTTGCCACTGCGGACGCCATTGTCTTCGCAACGGCCCGTGCATATGACGCCGACCTGTTGACCTGCGACCGTCACTTCGAAGGTCTTGCCGGCGTGGTTCTTGTTCCCAAGGCCTGAGCGGAGCGAGGGAGTGGCCCGTCTTGCGCGAGGCCCCGTCTTGTGCGAGGCGTTGTCGGTCGGACCGACGATGTGTGCCTGTCACCATGGCAGGGCATCGCCACACGGTTCCCGAAGACGCTGCGTCGGGCCGTCCCGATTCGCCGGCGACGTCATCGCTGATGCCGGATCCCGTCAGACTCTGTTCATCGGGCGGATGAGGTGGCGTTCATGGGCAACACCCATGTGACGTCGAGGCTCTCGGTGAGCGGCGAAGGTCTCGAAGGGCGAGGAGTTTCGATGCGACGTGCCTCTTCCTCCAATCCACCTTCGAGGCGTACGGAGAGGACAGGGTGACACCCTGCCGCGTGAGGCGGATCATCTCCCGAAATCCGCTGACCGGCGCATGGGTGATGCCGCATGCGCCGGCTGAGACAAAGGCGGCAAAGCGGCAGGCCGATGGGGTCGCCGGTCCGGACACCGCTGTCGACATCCAGACGGGCAGCACGCCGGAGCATGCCCGGTGACATGTCGAGGGCAGGGAGATGACGGTGCCCGGCCAGGGAGAGCCACTCCCCGAGAATGCCGGACCCGGCACCGGTGGTGGCATGACGCGCCACGAGGGCAGTGATGATTCCGGGCAACCCGCAGTCCCGGCGCGTGACCTCGTCATCATGGTCCCGGGCCCGGATGCCGTAAGTCTGGCGTATCGCGCGGCGCGTCGATTCGCCTCATCAGTTCTTCGTGCGCGAGTGCCATGGACCATTCCCTTTCAGGTTCGCCGCAGGTTGGTCAGGCGTCGCATACTCTGCATCCTTCCCCGCTGTTCGAGCGATCTCTTCGGCGTCGGCGAATCCATCGAGATCAGGGCAGCGGTGCCACGTTGGCGATGGATGGCGGCCGGTCGGGCCGCGCCGGGGAGCAATGCCCGTCATGGTGGCGACTTCATGCGCCGCAACGGACAGGTGGGGCTGCCCTGCGAGGACGGGATCGTGATGCCGCAGCAAGGCAGCGTCGCCATCATCAGGGCCGGCCGGCGGCAGCAACATCTGTCGGCACACGGGCGGCCATGTCACCCTCGTGGTGCCCTGGATGGTTGTGCACAGTCGCCCCCCTCGACGTGGTGCCCGGACTGCCGGGAGAGCGCGCGAACTGTCGGGTTGCGAGATCTGCGGCGGGTCGGTTTTCTCGGCTGCCGCGAGATGGCGAGCCACCGGACCCTGTTCGAAGACTGAAAGCTCTGCGTGCGGCATCACGGCGGTGAGAAGTGCGCCGCGATGACCTCGGTTTCGTATGGAAACGCGATCTGGCCGGCCTTGTCGATGAAGGGGGTCAGCGCCCTTTCGATGGCCGACAGGATGGTTTCCCGGTCATGGTGGGTCTCGGCAGCGCGAAAATGGGAAGTCGACCGGACATAGCCGAGCCACTCGTCCCTGGTGCGGACCCACGACCAGGCGAAGCACCGTGTGCGGACAGTCCGGACGTACGGCAACGTGACCAGTTCGCTCGCCCGATCATGATCGCGGTAGGTGCGCCGATAGCCGGGGGAGATGTTCTCAAGAGCCGTTTCGTAGGCCTGAGAGACGGCGGAATCCCTGATCCGGTTGTTGTTGAGGATGGCGAGGACGCCGCCTGGGCCGAGGATGCGGCTGCACTCGGCATGGAAGAGGTCACGGTCGAGCCAGTGAACGGCTTGTCCGACCGTGACGAGATCGAATGCGCCGCGTGCCAGGGGCAGCCTCTCTGCCCTGCCGCCGAGCCAGTGGATGCCAGGACCGGAGCCTCGGGCAATCCTGAGCATGTCGCGGGCGGGCTCGATGCCGACGACGAGGGATTCGGGAAAGCGTGACCGCAACTGGCGCGTGAGGATTCCGGTACCGCTGGCGATGTCGGCGATACGCCGGGGACGTTGCGCCAGCCATTCGATCGCCCTGTGGCAGTAAAGGGGACGAAAGCGGTCGTAGGCGCTCGCCAGTCCCTCGAAGATGGCGCCGGGATCGGCCCAGCGGGAGGACCACGGATGCCTCGGGGCCGACCGTTCAGTGAGCCCCATGGCGGACGCGCTCGACGCGGGCAGCGCAGAATTTGAATTCCGGTATCTTGCCGACGGGATCGAGAGCCGGATTGGTCAACTGGTTGGCGGCCGCCTCGACGTAGCAGAACGGCACGAACACCATGCCCGGCTGGAGACCTGAATCCATACGGACCCGGGCCTCGATGGCGCCGCGCCTCGTGCGGATGCGCACATCGTCGCCGGGAGCGAGGTGAAGGTCGGCCATGTCGCCAGGCGCCATCATGGCCACCGCCTCGGGTTCAAGGCTGTCGAGCACCGTGGCGCGCCTTGTCATGGCGCCGGTATGCCAGTGCTCAAGCTGTCGTCCCGTTGTCAGGATCATGGGGAAGGCCGCGTCGGGCGTCTCGTCCGGCTGGATGATGGACGCCGGCACCATGGAGCCGCGGCCGCTCGGCGTCGGGAAGGCATCCGAGAAGACGATGTCCTGGCCGGGATCGGTTTGTGAACTGCACGGATAGATCACGGCGTCCTCGGCGCTGACGCGTTCCCAGGAAATGCCGGCAATGGATGGCATGGTCCGGCGCATTTCCTCGTAGATCTCGTCGACACCGCCATAGTGCCAGTCGAGTCCGAGGCCCTGGGCGATTGCCTGGATGATGACCCAGTCCTGGCGCGCTTCACCGGGAAGGGGCACGGCCGCGCGGCCGCGCTGGACCTGGCGGTTGGTGTTGGTGACCGTGCCGTCCTTCTCGGGCCAGGCACTGGCCGGCAGGACGACGTGCGCGAACATCGCGGTTTCGGTGAGGAAGAGATCCTGCACCACGAGATGATCGAGTTTGGCGAGGGCTGCCCGGGCATGGTGGGCATCGGGATCCGACATCGCCGGATTCTCGCCCATGATGTACATGCCCTTCATGGTTCCGTCATGGACCGCACCCATGATTTCCACAACGGTGAGTCCCGGATCGGCGCTGAGTTCCGTTTCCCAAAAGGCGCTGAAGCGTTCGCGCACGTCTGCATCCGCGACCGGCGCGTAGTCGGGATAGCTCATCGGGATCAGCCCTGCATCCGAAGCACCCTGCACGTTGTTCTGTCCACGCAGGGGGTGGAGACCGGTTCCCTCGCGTCCGGTGTGCCCCGTCATGAGCGCAAGGGAAATCAGGCAGCGGGCGTTGTCCGTGCCATGAACATGCTGGCTGATGCCCATGCCCCAGAAAATCATGGCGCGTTTGGCGCCGGCATAGGTGCGTGCCACGGCCCGCAACAATGCGGCGTCCACACCGGTGACCGGTTCCATCGATTCGGGAGAATACGCAACCAGGTGCGCTTTCAGGCCCTCGAAACCTTCCGTCATCGACTCGATGTATGTGCTGTCGTAAAGCCCTTCCTCGACAATGACATGCATGATGGCGTTCAGCACTGCCACATCGGCCCCTGGCCGGAACTGGACCATGTGGGTGGCATGCCGGCGCAGGGTCTGTCCGCGTGGATCCATGACCACGAGACGGCTGCCGCGCTTCACTGCATTTTTGAAGAATGTTGCAGCAACAGGATGATTTTCCGTCGGATTTGCGCCAATGACAATGATGCAGTCTGCTTTGAGCGCTTCGGTGAAGGGGGCGGTCACGGCGCCTGAACCGATGGTCTGCAGCAACGCTGCCACCGAACTCGCGTGGCAGAGTCTGGTGCAGTGATCGACATTGTTGCTGCCGAAGCCTGTGCGCACCAGCTTCTGAAAGAGATAGGCTTCCTCGTTGGAGCCCTTGGCGGAGCCAAAACCCGCCAGGGCGCCGCCGCCGTCGCGGTCACGTATGGCGGCGAGACCCGCGATGGCGACCTCGAGAGCCTCGTTCCAGTCCGCTTCGCGAAAGTGCGAGAAGGGGTTCGACGGGTCGACCCATTCGTCGGCGCCCCGGGGCGCATCGTCAAGGCGGATGAGGGGGCGCGTCAGACGCTGGGGATCATTGATGTAGTCGAAACCAAAGCGTCCCTTGACACACAGCCGGCCATGATTTGCGGGGCCTTCCTTGCCCTTGACGGCAACGATGCGGTCGTTCTCGACCTGATAGGTGATCTGGCAGCCCACCCCGCAGTAGGGACAGACGCTGTGCACCTGTCGTGACGGCACCGGCATGCCGATTCCGGCCTTATCGATGAGGGATTTTTCAATCAGGGCACCGGTGGGACACGACTGAACGCATTCCCCGCAGGCCACACAGGTCGATTCGCCCATGGGATCGTCGAAATCGAAAACGATCCTCGAGTGCGCACCGCGCCCGGCCATGGCAATGACGTCATTGACCTGGATGTCGCGGCAGGCTCGCTGGCAGCGGTTGCAGTGGATGCATGCGTCGAGATTGACGGCCATCGCCGGGTGGGACAGATCAGGCAGTGGTTGCGATGCCCGTCTCGGGAAGCGCGAGTCGACCAGACCCATCTCGTCCGCCCAGTGCCAGAGTTCGGACGTCGAGGTGTGGGCGCGCTGTTTCTCGGGCTGGTCGGCGACGAGAAGTTCAAGCACGGTGCGGCGTGACGCCTCGGCGCGTCTGCTGGCGCTGTGAACGACCATGTCGGGTGTCGGCTGGCGGATGCACGAGGCCGCGAGCGTGCGTTCGCCTTCGATTTCGACCATGCACAGCCGGCAGTTGCCGTCTGCGGCATAGTCCTGCATCTCGGTATGGCACAGATGGGGAATATGCGTGCCCGTGCGTCGCGCCACCTGCCAGATCGATTCGCCGGGATGTGCGCTGACGGTCATTCCGTCAAGCGAGAAGGTCATGGTGTCGCTCACGCCACATCCTCCGGGAAGTACTTGAGGACGGTCAGAATGGGGTTGGGGGCGGCCTGGCCCAGGCCACAGATCGACGCATCCGCCATCACCTGGCAGAGTTCCTCGAGGAGTGGCGCATTCCAGATGCGGCCCTCCATCAGGGCCACCGCCTTTTCGCAACCCACCCGGCATGGCGTGCACTGACCGCAGCTTTCGTCCTCGAAGAACTTCAGGAGACTGGTGGCCACATCCGACATGTTGTCCTCATCCGACAGCACCACGATGGCTGCCGAGCCGATGAAACCGCCGTGGGGCTGGATCGTGTCGAAATCGAGCGGCACGTTTCCGAGCGAAGCAGGAAGGATGCCGCCCGAGGCGCCACCGGGAAGCCAGCCCTTGAAACGGTGGCCGTCTGCCATGCCGCCACAGTACTCGTCGATCAGTTCCTGCACCGTGATGCCCGCAGGCGCCAGCTTGACGCCGGGGTTCCTCACCCGCCCGGAGACGGAAAAGCTGCGCAGGCCGCTGCGTCCGTGACGACCGTGACCGGCAAACCAGTCAGGGCCATGCGACAGGATTCCCGGAACCCAGTACAGTGTCTCGACATTGTGAACGAGTGTCGGCTTGTCAAAGATGCCGATCTTGGCGACGAACGGCGGCCGGTGGCGCGGCAGGCCACGCTTGCCCTCGATGGATTCGATCATCGCCGATTCCTCGCCGCAGATGTAGGCGCCGGCGCCGCGGCGCAGGTGGATCCGCGCTGCCCCTTCCAGGCCGGCCTCGGCGAGGCGCGCCAGTTCGCGCGTCAGTGCCAGACGGATCCCCGGATACTCGTCGCGCAGGTAGAAGTAGACGTCGCTCGCCTCGACCACCCAGGCGGCAATCAGCGTTCCCTCGATGATGCGGTGGGGTTCGGTCTCGAGATAGTGGCGATCCTTGAAGGTGCCGACCTCACCTTCGTCGGCATTGACAGCCATCAGTCTCGGTCCGGTCTCCATGCGCACGAAGCGCCACTTTCTTCCCGCCGGAAACCCGGCGCCTCCCAGACCGCGAAGCGACGATGATTCCATGGTGTCAATGAGGTCGTCGGGTGTGTGCTTGCCGGCCAGCACCTCGCGCAGCATGGCGTAACCACCTTCTGCAAGATAGGCATCAAGATCCTGACACTCCGGCACCCTGGCATCGAGATCGCCCGCCTCGACCGCGGCCCTGACCCGCTCGGCAGTGGCATGATCGATGTCATGGAGGCCCGCCTTGACCGCGGGAGCGGCGGCACACCGTCCCATGCAGGGCGCCCGTATCACCCTGACGTCGGATCCGAGCGTGCCCGCAAGGGTGTCACAGAGATCATCGGCGCCAGCCATGGCGCAGGACAGACTCCGGCACACCCTGACGGTGACGGCGGGCGGCGGCGCCTCGCCTTCGCGGACCACGTCAAAATGGTGATAGAACGTCGCCACCTCGAACGCCTCCGCCATGGGGATCACAAGAGCGTCGGCAAGGGCCTTGAGGTGACGATGGGAGATGTGATGGTAGCGATCCTGGATCAGATGAAGATACTCGATCAGAAGGTCGCGCCGCGGCGGCGAATCACCGAGAAGGGCGGCGATCTCGGCCGCTGCACCCGGTTCCGTCTGGCGTCCCCGTGCGGTTCCGCGCGACCGTCTTTTTCTTGCTCCCGGTGACCGGAAAGCGGTACCGCCTTGATCCATCATCAAACCTGTCCGGGTTCCCGAAAAAGGGGGAGGGAGCGCACCATGCCGGATGACAGGCCGGGTGTCACTCGTCAGTCCAGGGTTCGCTGCCAATGTGAGCGAGGATCAAACCATGCCGGATGACGCGCCGGGTGTCACCCCCCTGTTGGCAGATGTAGCAGTCTCGGCCGGATTCGGGAAGGGGAAGTGACAGCTTGCCATGCGTCCGGGAGCCACGGTCCGCAATACGGGAGCCTCCGCGCGGCACTTCTCCCGGGCGAAGGGACAGCGGGTGTGGAATTCGCAGCCCCCGGGACGGCTCATCAGGGATGGAATCTCCCCTTCGAGTTCCAGCTTGTCGCGACGCCTGTCGGGATCGGGTTCCGGCACCGCTGCCAGCAGACCCAGGGTATAGGGATGGGCCGGGCGGGCGAAGATTCCGTCGGTGTCGCCGGTTTCGACAAATCGTCCCAGGTACATGATCGCGAGACGGTCGCTGACATGGCGCACCACTGGGAGATTGTGGGTGATGATGAGATAGGAGAGACCGAGTTCGCGCTGAAGGCGGTTCATCAGATTGAGAATCTCGCCCTGGACCGAAACATCGAGTCCGGCCGTCGGCTCATCTGCGATGATGAGGCGCGGCTCCAGGGCCAGCGCCCGCGCTACTCCGACGCGGCGCGCCTGCCCTCCCGACAGCTGGTGGGGATAGGCTCCCAGGAACCCCTCGTGAAGGCCGACCAGATCGAGCAGTCTTCTTGCGTCGCGCGCGCGCTGGCGCCCCGCAATACGGTGAATGTGGAAGGGTTCGGTGATGATGTTGCGGACGGTCTTGCGAGGCGAGAGGCTGGCCACGGGGTCCTGGAACATCATCGCCACATGACGCCTGACAACCCTCAGGCGGGCATCATCGAGACCGCGCAGCTCGGTTCCGTTGAAGGTAATGCTGCCCTCGGCCATCTCCACGAGACCGATGACAGCGCGCCCCAGAGTGGTCTTTCCCGACCCCGACTCACCGACCAGAGCGAACGTCTCTCCCTCGTTCAGGGTGAATGAGACCTGCATCACGGCATCGATGTGGGGGTCGTCCAGTTGCCGCATGAGTGACGTGACGACACCGGCGGTGCGGAAGCGGACGCGCAGTCCCTCGACGCTGAGCAACTCAGGCATCGCGCACCTTGAAGCACCGGACCCGGTGCGCGGCGCTGACGCCATAGGTGGCCGGGGCGGAATCGGAGCAGGGGGCATGGCGTTCGGGGCAGCGGGGCGCAAAGATGCAGCCCCGCGGCAGGTCGATCAGGTCCGGCACACTGCCCGTAATGGTCGGCAGGTCGCGGCGCTTTTCCTCGATGCGCGCCGGATCACAGTCGAGCAGCATGCGCGTATAGGGATGCTGCGCCCTGTGAAACAGGTCGTGCACCCCTCCCTGTTCGACAACCTCTCCGGCATACATGACCACGACCTCGTCGCAGAGTTCGGCGATCAGGCCGAGATTGTGGGAGACGAACAGCATGGAACAGTCGAAGCGGGCGCACAGATCCTTCATGAGATGGATGATCTGCGCCTCGAGGGTGACATCGAGAGCCGTCGTCGGTTCATCGGCGATGAGCAGCCCCGGGTTCATCATCAGCGCCATGGCAATGCAGATGCGCTGGCGCATGCCGCCGGAAAACTGGTGCGGATAGTCGGCAAGGCGACGTGCCGGGTCGGGGATGCCGACCTGGCCCAGCATGCCGGCGGCAAGACGGCGCTTGTCGGCCATGGACATGTCGAGCCGGTAGAGAATGTCCGTCATCTGGGTGCCGATGGAGATCACCGGATTGAGGGCTGTCATGGGATCCTGGAACACCATGGAGATTTCCTGGCCCCGGATGCCGCGCAGCTCCTTCGGGCTCATGGCGAGAACGTCGCGCCCCTTGAAGACCACGCAGGATGATCCGCTCACCACGGCATTGTCCGCCAGAAGCCGCAGGATGCTGTTGATCAGGGTCGATTTGCCACAGCCCGATTCGCCGACGATGCCGACGATCCTGTTGTCGGGCACCGTCAGATCGACATGGCGCAGGGCGCGCACCGTGCCGCGACCCGTCACGAAGTCGACAGAAAGATCGCGCACCTTCAGAACCGTGTCGTGGCGGTCGTTCATCGTTGCTTCTTGAGCTTGGGGTCGAGGACGTCGCGCAGGGCCTCGCCGAGGAAGGTGAATCCGAGGGTGGTGATGATGAGCGGGATGCCGCCGGCGATGACGAGCCACGGCGTGTTGCGGATGAATCCGTAGCCGTCGTTGAGAATCGAACCCCAGGACGGCGTCGGCGGCTTGACGCCGAGACCGAGGAAGGACAGCCCTGCCTCGATGGTGATGACCACCGGGATATCCATGCTGGCAAGGATGAGCAGGGGTTGCACGATGTTGGGCACGAGGTGGGAAAACATGATGCGCGGCACGCCGGCGCCCAGCGATCTCTCGGCCAGAATGAATTCCGTGTTTTTGGTTGCCAGGGTCGATGCCCTGGCAATACGGGCATAGCCTGGCGTTGTGGTGGCGATGACGACGAAGATGATGGTCTCCAGGCTCGGCCCCACCACCGTGATGACCGCCAGCGCGAACATGATGACCGGAAAGGCGCGCACCGAATCGAAAAACCACATCAGGAGGTTGTCGAGCCACGCCGGGCCGTAGCCGGCAAGCATGCCGAGCACCAGTCCCAGCAGGAGCGACGAACCGACCGAGACCAGCGCCACGTAGAGGGCGATCTGGCCGCCATGGAGAATGCGGCTGAAGGTGTCGCGCCCCAGGTTGTCGGTTCCCAGAAGATGATCCCATGATGGACCGGCAAGGCGCGACTTGACGTCGAGAGCCTTGTAGTCGTGGGGTGCGATGATGTCCGCTCCGATCGCCGAAAGGATGATGAGGAACACCAGAACCAGGCCAAGGCAGCCCAGGGGATCGCGCAGCAGCTGCCGGAACCATGCGAACCGGGGTTCCCGGCGGATCGCGATGTCGCTGGAGGTCGTGGCGGTCATCTAGAGACCCTGGCGGATGCGCGGATCGAGCCAGGCTGCAACGAGATCCGATATCAGTGTCGAGAGAGCGAAGAGCATGGTGGTGACGAGAACGCCGCCCATGACGATCGGGTAGTTCCGGGTGTTGACCGCATCCACCACCATCTTGCCGATTCCCGGACGCGCGAAGATGATTTCCGCGAAGACAGCTCCCGAAATGAGGCTGCCGACACCGACCCCGAGAAGGGCAACAGTGGGCAGGATGGCGAGCTTGAGAGCATACGTGTAGGTGATGCGCCGGTCTGAGAGGCCGTAGGCGCGCGCCATCCTGATATGGTTCTCGCCCATGACCTCCAGCATCGAGGTACGCACGAAGCGGGCGAGATAGCCGACCCAGCCCAGTCCGACCGCCAGCCCCGGCAACACCAGATGAAGAAGCTGATCCTTGAGGTCGCCGGCATCGCCGGCGCCGATCGCCGGAAAGATCTTCAGTTCGACGGCAAACAGCAGGAGCGCATAGAGCCCGACGATGAAGGAGGGAATCGCGATGCAGCCCACAGACAGCACGCCGGTCAGCTTGTCGAGGACGCTGTTGCGGTGAACCGCCGAATAGCATCCCATCGGGATGCCCAGCATGATGGCCCAGCCGAGGCCGGTGAGGGCCAGGGCGATGGTATGGGGCAATTGTTCACCGATCATGGTGCTCACCGGGCGTCGTGACCACACATCGACGCCCAGATCACCGGTGACGACGTTGCCAAGAAACCTGAAGTACTGCACGAAGAACGGCTGGTCCATTCCCATGAGAGCGCGGAACTCGGCGCGCATCTCCGGTGTGGCGCGGGGCCCCAGGGCGATACCGGCGGGATCCCCCGGGACCAGGTGGATCGCTGACAGCAGCATCAGCATTGCTAGGCAGACAATGAGGATGGCAAGGCCGAGGCGCTTGATGGTGTAGAACAGCATGATCCGCTATCGGGCTATGGATCGGCAGGCAAGTCAACCGTCGAGTCGCGCGCTGCCGGGACCCGACGATCAGTTGAGGTCGCGGGGAATGGTCTCGTTCCAGCTTCGTGCCCACACTCTCCGGCGATTCTCGAAGGCCTCGCAATCGGCCTCGAACACCCAGTCATCGCGGGTGCACGCAAGAATGGAGCGCGTCCTCGTGCTGACGTCGAAACCGGTGGACTCGCGTCGTTGCCGCCATGTCCAGGTGATGGTGATGCGAGCGGATTCAGGATCGTCCTCGACGATGTCAAAATGCTGTTCACAGCGGGCGCCGAACGTCCAGTCGGTGGCCGGATCACGCACGAGACCGCCATCACGCAACACTGAGGAACGCAGTTCTCCGGTCACCTGCCGCACGGTCCAGCGGCGGTCGCTCGCCGGTTCGACGACTTCGGTCTGCCAGGGCTGTGCACTCTCGGGCGCAGGCAACGCAGGCAGCGATGCGTCGTCGGCACGCCGCGGACGCTTTGGCAGATGAAGGACGCCGCGGTGCACGGTGAGCGAAACCGGTTCCGGGGATGGCCACAAGAGCGGCCACATGGCGTTGGAGAGCGCGAGTCGGATGCGATGGCCTGCAGCAAACCCCTGGGCGATGTCGTTCAGGTGCACCCGCACCCGATAGACCGTCCCGGGCTTGAGGGGTTCGGGACATTCATGACTGTCTCGATGGGTGAGATTGAGCACCCCGTAGGTTACCCGCGTCGACGCGCCATCAGGAGCGACATCGCACAGCCGGGCTGCAACAAGGGCGCACGGCCGGTCGGCACAGACATCGAGCTCGACGATGGGCGCGCCAAGGATCTCGATGCCATCGTCAAGGGGATCGGTTTCAAAGATCATCGAACGGCCATCTTCAGCGCGTTGATCACCCGGCGCGTCGTGGTCCAGCCCGTACTGGCACCATTCGCCTTGCTCCTGACCCATGGCGAGCGGCGTGCGGATGATGACGGGTGACGTTGGTTCCCCGCCGCATTCCAGCCGACCGCCGGCGGAGCATTCGAGCGCCACGTTCTCGATGGCCGGAGAGGGCCAGCAGGGTTCGGCCACCCAGCGTCCTTCGCGATACCCACTCCAGGTCGCGGGCGGATGGCTCTCCTGCATCCACACACGATACATGGGTTCGTCCATGATTCCGTTGTCGACGTCCTTGAGCCAGCGGTCCCACCAGCGAAGGGTCTCCTGGAGGAAACCGATGCGCGGACCGGGATTCGCGAAGTGCGGATACTTGTGCGCCCACGGGCCGATCAGGCCCTTTCGCGGACATGTCAGGCCCGTCAGCATGCGCGGCACGGCGTTCGAGTAGCCGTCGGCCCAGCCGCCGACGGCATACACGGCGGCTTCGATGTCGGCATGGTTCTCAATGACGGATCCGTGCTTCCACAGGCCATCGCGGCGCTGGTGGTGCAGCCACTTGATGAGCCAGGGATCGTTGGCTTCGAGTCGGGCCATCCAAAGCTCGCGCCAGTTATCGACCAGGGCCGGATCGGGCGGGCGCGTGTTCATGCCGAACATCGTGGCGGCCCATGCCATCGAGTCATTGATCATGACTCCACCCATGTAATGGATGTCGTCGCTGTAGCGGTCGTCCGTTGAGGCGATGGTGACGATGGCCTTGAGTTCCGGTGGCCGCCGGGCCGCGATCTGCAGACCATTGAATCCGCCCCAGGAGATTCCGATCATGCCGCAGGCGCCGGTGCACCAGTCCCTTGAGGCAATCCAGGCGAGAATTTCGAGAGCGTCATCCTGTTCCTGCTTGAGATACTCATCCTCGAGAATCCCGTCCGATTCGCCGGAACCGCGGATATCCACCCGCACACAGGCGTATCCGTGCCCGGCATACCATGGGTGGGTCAGTTCATCGCGATCGCGGGTGCCATCGCGTTTGCGATAGGGCAGATACTCGAGAATCGCCGGGACCGGCGTGTGGCATGCATCCTTTGGCAGCCAGATGCGCGCCGCCAGCCGGGTGCCGTCCGACAGCGCAATCCAGGTATTCTCGATGATCTCGACCTCGTGGGGAAAGTCGGTGACCACCGTGATGTCGTCAGCCGGCATGTTGACCCTCCTCGTCCACTGCCCGTCCCGGGATGATGACGTCCTTGCGGCCTGCGTCAATGCGCGCCTGCGAGGTTCCGGAGGAATTCGCCATGGCGTGGACCACCTCGGCGATCGCCAGGACGGCGCTCTTGAGGAGGAGCGCTGTGGCGGCCATGCCTGATGTCGGTTCGATGGCCTTCTCGTCGAGATAGAGTCGCCGGTCAATCTCGATCTGTATGGCATGCATGCCGAGATCCGGCCGCCCGTAGCGTCTTGTGATATGGCCGCCGGGATAGGGTGTGTTGCGCCGAACGGCGGCCCCCCGTGCTTGCAGTGCCTGGGCGGCTGCCTGCGATACTGCCGGGGCGCAGGAGGTGCCAAAACGGTCACCGAGCACAACGTCAGCGGCCTGGCGGGCAGATGGCATGGAATGGCAGTCGATGAGGCATACGGCGCCGAACAGCTGACGGGTTTCATCGATCAGATGTTCGAGTGCGCTGTGATAGGGGTCATAGCAACGGGCAATGCGGCGTTGCGCCTCGGCCGCCGGCAGCCTTGAAGGGTAGATTTCAGCGCCCCCCGCAACGACACGCGGAACAATGCCCAGGCCCGCCCTGACGCGCGGACTGTCGGACGTCGGTGTGATGCTCATCCGTCCCTCGAACATGGTACAGTCGAGTTCGTCCGGTTCGCGGTTGACATCGATCCAGGCGCGGGGAAAGAGCGCCGCTATGGTGGGGGCGCCGAGTGCCGGCACACCGGCAATGAGGTGATCGACGAAGGCATCCTCGGAACTGCGGATTGCCTGACTGTCAAGCCGCGTCATCGCGAGAAAGGAGGAATCGTAGTGTCGGCCGCTGTGTGGCGAAGAGACCACCACAGGCAGGGTCCGACGGTCCGGGTGAATGACCTCAAGGACCTGCAACCCGCCATTATCGTTTGCGCGTGTCACCTGATGAGTCTAGATTGGGGGCATGTTGTTGTCACGCGTCGAGTGGAGAGTCGATGTGCCGGGTTGTCCCGACAACCGGTGCGAGCGGGCATAGGGCCGATGGCGCGTATTCTCCTGGTGGCGCAGGACGACGTGCTTCGGGGATATCTGGCAAAGCGGCTGTTGAGACAGGGGCATGTTGTCTCGCCGGTGGCAAATGGGCGCGAAGCGATCGCATGGCTTGTGCCGGGTGCATTCAGGATCCTCATCACCGAAGCGAGGATGGATGACATCGATGGACCGGAACTGGCCAGACGCGCGGTGGCGACCGTCCCGGGTCTGCGCATCCTCTTTCTGGACGGATTCGGTGTCCTGGCGTTGCGCCAGGGAGCCATGCCGGCCCTTGACGAAGCGTCGCTGCACCCGCGTTTCCATCTCAACCGCATCATTGGCGAGATCGAGAATCTTCTCGCTGCGTGATGATCCCGTAGCGTTGACGTGTTGGCATCCGGGGTAGTGGATCATGGCAGCCGAACAGAACTTCTCGACCATCGAGGATGCGATTGCCGCGATTGCGGCGGGCAGACCTGTCGTCGTCGTTGACGACGAGCACCGCGAGAATGAAGGCGATCTCATCATGGCGGCCGGCAAGGCAACGCCGGACCTGGTCGCTTTCTTTGTCCGTCACACAGCCGGTGTCATCTGCGTTCCCATGGAGGGGGACCGCCTCGACGAACTCGATCTGCCGCAGATGGTGCAGCACAATACCGAACAGCACCGTACGGCATTCACGGTTTCCGTGGACTACCGTTTCGGCACCACCACGGGCATTTCGGCAGCGGACCGGGCGCGGACCATTCGGGCCCTTGCCGGCGACGGCGGCAACAGGCAGGTCGACGCGGCGAGCTTTGCCCGGCCCGGGCACATCTTTCCCCTGCGGGCACGCGAGGGCGGTGTCCTGACCCGCGCCGGCCATACCGAGGCAGCCGTCGACCTGGCGCGGCTCGCCGGGTGTGCGCCGGCCGGCATGATCTGCGAGATCGTCAACGACCGGGGCGCTCTCATGCGTCTGCCGGACCTCCTGCCCTTTGCCCGCGAGAACGGGCTGGCCGTCATCTCGATAGCCGACCTCATTGCCTACCGGCGGCGCACAGAGCGCCTTGTCGCACTCATCGACCGGGCTCCCTTCGAAACCAGGCACGGTTCCTTCGAGGTCTTCGTCTACCGTTCGGAGATCGACAACACGGAACATCTCGCCCTCGTCAGGGGGGACATCCGCTCTCCCGGTGACGGCGTTCTTGTCAGGGTTCATGCAGCCAGCGCAATCGACGATGTCTTCGGCGCGGTGAGGGGGGCGGGGCGCGGTCTCGTCGACATCGCGCTGGAGCGGCTTGCCCGGGAACCGGCTGCCGTCTTTCTCTACCTGCGCGGACCGCAAGGCTGGGGACTCGGATTCGGGCGTCGTCGGATCTACGGAGAAGCGGACGGGGACCGCAACGACGTCCTGCACGGGCTCGACTGGCGACAATACGGCACGGGAGCCCAGATACTGCATGATCTGGGCCTGCGCACCATACGTATCCTGACGAACAATCCGGCGCCCTACAGGGCCATCGAGGGCTACGGACTCACCATCCTGGGCAAGGAGCCCTTCGTCGATACGGCGAAAGGCCCCGACTCTCTCGTGCACAACGCCTGACCCGAGCCATGTCTCTTGCTGTGCGACGCGCGGTTCGGGAAATGGCGGCGTATGTCTCCGGCGAGTCCGCCGGAGACATGACTCAGCTGGGTCTGAACGAATCGGCGTTTCCTCCCAGTCCGCATGCCATCGAGGCCGCGCGTCAGGCGTGTCGCGACATCCGCACGTACAACGACGAGAACTATGCGGCCCTGAGGAGGGCGCTTGCCGACCGTCACGGTCTCGACGAGGACCGCATCATCTGCGGCGCCGGTTCGATGGACATCATGCGCGACATGGCAGCGTGCTGGCTCGAACCCGGGCGCACGCTCGTCACCGGACGCCTGAGCTACGCCTTCCCCGCCGTTCTCGCCCGTGCGGCGGGGGCCGATGTGAGACTGGTCGAGGACGCGTCCTTTACGCATGACATCGATGCCTTCATCGACGCCGTCACGGACGGCTGCGCCATTCTCTATATCGCCAATCCCAACAATCCCACCGGCACGTCCGTCAGTCTCGATGCCATGCGCCATCTCGCCGAAGTGCTGCCCGATGACGTGCTTTTCCTGATCGACGCGGCCTATGCCGACTATGTCGACACCCCGCCGTCGGCGTCACCCGATATTCTGGTCGACGAGGGGTACCATGTTGCGGTTCTTCACACGTTCTCCAAGGTCCATGGCCTGGCGGGGTTGCGCACCGGCTGGGCCTATGCCGGACGCCATGTGGTCGAGGCGGTCGCGAAGGTCCGCGTACCGGCCATCCTGCCTCTGCCTGCCATGGCGGCGGCCATGGCCTCGCTCGCCGACACCGCCCACACGAACGATGTCGTGCAGCAGACAGGTGCCTTGAGAGCGCGAGCGAAAGCACGATTCGCCGGTCTCGGTCTTGATGTCATTCCCGGGGACGGCAACTTCCTGATGGTCGGACTGCCGCAGTCGTGTGCCATGGACGCCGAAACGCTCTACCAGCGGGTGAAGGCGCGCGGTGTTCTTCTCAGGCGTCTCGCCAACTTCGGTCTCGACCGCCATCTCCGGATCACCATCGGTCCTCCCGGCGACATGGCAGTGCTTGATCGCGTTCTTTCGCAGGTGCTGGCCGACACCTGAACCACGCTGCGGCTGCCAGGAAACAAGAAAGGGACCATGCCGATGCCCCGACGTGACAAGGTCATCATCACCTGCGCGGTGACCGGATCCATACACACGCCGACGATGAGTCCCTGGTTGCCGGTGACGCCACAGGAGATTGCCGACGCATCGATCGGCGCGTGGGAAGCCGGCGCGTCGATCATTCATCTCCATGCCCGCAATCCCGACGGCAGTCCGACTCCCGACCCTGATGTCTTCATGGAGTTCCTGCCGCGTATCAAGCAGTCGACGGACGCCGTCATCAACATCTCCACCGGCGGAGGTCACGGCATGTCACTCGACGAGCGTCTGGCCGGGGCGCTGAGAGCGGCTCCCGAGATGACGTCGCTCAACATGGGGTCCATGAACTTCGGCCTTTTTCCCATTCTCGACAAGATCACGAACTTTCGTCATGACTGGGAGAGACGCCACCTGGAAAACTCACGGGACTTTATTTTCCGCAACACGTTCAAGGATATCGAGCATATCCTCAAGGTTCTTGGCGAGGAACGCGGTGTGCGCTTTGAATTCGAATGCTACGATATCGGCCACCTTTACACCCTTGCCCACTTCGCCGACCGGGGCCTGGTGAAGCCGCCTTTCTTCGTGCAGTCGATTTTCGGCATTCTTGGCGGTATCGGCGCTGATGAGGAGAATCTCATGCACGCCCGGCGCATCGCCGACAAGCTCTTCGGAGATGTCTACGAGTGGTCGGTACTGGCTGCAGGGCGCCATCAGATGGGCTTCGTCACCATGGCGGCCATGCTCGGCGGCAACGTCCGGGTGGGACTGGAAGACAGCCTCTACATCGCCAGGGGCGAACTGGCGGCGTCGAACCGCGACCAGGTCGCCAAGATACGGCGCATCATCGAGGACCTCTCGCTCGAGGTTGCGACCCCGGCCGAGGCGCGCAGCAGGCTGGATCTCAAGGGTGGCGACCAGGTCGGTTTCTGATCGTCCGCTGCCTCATGGCGAACGGTCTTCGGTGAAGCGCGTGAATTGTGACAGGGCTGCAATCTGGTGCGGCCTTGCGAGTCGCGATAGGGTTGGTGCGGAGCAGGGGTGCGGAGTTCTCCTTGTCTGGCGCAAGACTGTGTCTCGTTTGCTGATGCGGCGCGGAGAGACGGGTTCATGACAACGCAGTACTCGGCACGTGTCGTCGAAGGCATGCAGGCGCTCTATGGCAAGGGATTCCTGTCTCCCGGCGGCGCCGAGGAAATGACTGTGCTGCTTGCCGGCGTCGCGCTTGCCGGGCGACGTGTGCTCGATGTCGGATGCGGTCTTGGCGGTGCGGCGGTCATGCTTGCCGACACCTTCGGTGCCCGTCACGTGACATCCATCGATGTTGCCGGTGATCTCGTTCGTCGGGCCGGCGAGACGATTCGCGCAGCCGGACTCGCCGGGAAGATCGAAACGCACCATGTCACGGCGGGGCCGTTGCCGTTTGACGATGCCTCCTTCGACACCGTGTTTGCCAAGGATGTCGTCTGTCATGTTGCCGACAAGCACGCCCTGTTCGACGAGGTGGCGCGGGTGCTGGTTCCGGGCGGGCAGGTGATCTGCGCCGACTTCACGGTTCCTTGCGGTGCCGACGCCGAACCGGATCTCTACCATGCCTGGATCGATGCCATGGCCGCCTATGGCCTCGCCTTTCGCTTTGAGCCACTCACCGTCTACGAGGAGGCATTCAGCCGGGCCGGCCTGGCATCCATGTGCGTGAAGGACGACACGGCGCGCTCCCTCGATGCCGCGCGCCGGGAAGTGACATGGGTGCAAGGACCGCAAGCCGGGGTCCTGAGGGAAGCCCTGGGCGAGGACATGTTTGCCAGGCGCATTGACGCCAGCGCGAGACGCCGTGATGCCCTCGCCGGCGGGGGTATCCATCACACGCACATGCTGGCGACAGCCGTGTCGCCGGCGATGTGAGATCTCATGACAACGCCGCAATGGACGACGAGCCTCTTGCCATCGTCGGCTTTCGATTCGTCGTTCCCGCACACACGGCCATCCGTCCCGGGGATGGATCGTCACCGGGACGGGCCGGCGTGCCGACCCGACATCCCTGACAGGCAAGGAACACCGGCATGACAGGAAGGTTTCTCGACCGTGCACGTGTGGATGCCTACCGCAGGCAAGGCTATCTCTTCCCCGTGCCGGCGATTTCATCCGCCGAGGCGAGCGATCTGCGTCAGGAGACCGAGGACCTGCTCGATCGTACCCGCGATCAGCTCCATGTCTTTCACTACACCTTCAATGTTCCCCATCTCGTGTTGCCCGGGGTTCATGCACTGGTGAGAGACAGCCGCATCCTTGATCCCGTCGAGTCGCTGATGGGCCCCGACCTTCTCCTGTGGAGCGCCGGCTTCTTCATCAAGGAGCCTCGTACGACGGACTTCGTCGGCTGGCACCAGGATCTGCGCTACTGGGGTCTCGATGACAGTTCACGGGAGATCACGGCCTGGATCGCGCTGGGCGACGTCACCCGGGACAATGGCGCCATGCGCTTCATTCCGCAATCCCACCGCCATGGCATGGTCGAGCACCGGGACACCTGGCGGGAGTCGAACCAGCTCTCAAGAGGACAGGAACTGGCGGTCGATGTCGACGAGAGTCAGGCGATCGACGTGGAACTCAAGTCTGGAGACATGTCGCTTCACCACGGCAGCCTCCATCATTCCTCTCCGGCCAACGCTTCGCATGCGCGGCGCATCGGTCTCACGCTGCGCTTCATCACGCCCGAGATGAGGCAGGTGGTGGGTGACGTCGACTATGCGACGCTTGTCCGGGGCAGCGACAGGTTCGGTCATTTCAGGCCCGAACCCGAACCCGTCTTCGATCTTGACCCGGCAGGTCTTCGCCCGATCGATGTTATGCTGCGCGAGATGAACGCCTTCTACTTTGCCGGAGCCGGGGAGAGAGCGCCCGCGTTCGGTGTGCGCCATGTGCGAGGCCAGCAGGAATCGTGATGCCCGATGACGCTGCCTTCCTGCGTCGGGCCATCGCCCTTGCCGATGCCAGTGTGGCGACATGCGAGGGCGGGCCCTTCGGCGCGGTCATCGTGCGCGATGGCAGGATCGTCGGCGAGGGCGCCAATCGTGTGACAACCGACCATGACCCCACGGCCCACGCCGAGATCGTGGCCATACGCGACGCCTGCCGCAGACTCTCCGCCTTTTCTCTCGAGGGATGCGTGATCTACACGAGTTGCGAACCCTGTCCGATGTGCCTTTCGGCGATCTACTGGGCGCGGCTTTCCCGCATTGTCTATGGCAACACGAGGGAAGATGCGGCCCGAATCGGCTTCGACGACGATCTCATCTACCGTGAGGTGGCGCTGACCATGGCCAAGCGGTCGGTGCCTGCCCGGCGACTGCTGGCGGGGGAGGCGATTGCCACCTTCGACGCATGGACCAGGGCGGCGGGCAGGATTCCCTATTGACTGCGTCTCCCGGCGCCGCGTGACCCTTGCGAATCCGCCTTCAATGCGTTCACAGTGGCCACGCGCCAGAGTCCTTTCATGGCCGGGGGTGAAGAGCGAAACGCCCTTCATGAACATTTGTGGGGGATCAGATGGACGAACGTGGAATCCAGACCGCCTGGGTGCCGTCTCTGGAAATCACCAGCGGACAACCGGAACCGGTGGCAGCCAACGGCGGGCTCTCCTTTGCATCATGTGATCGCGATGGCGATGCGGGGACCGGGGCGGCGCTCGACGCCGCGCTTGAACAGATTGCCCAGGGCCATGTCGACGCGTTCATTCGCTGGATCGACGCATGCCCTCCCGGTGCTGTGGAAACCAGGTGGGGAACCGGTTTCCGCACCTGGGATGAGTGCATGGACCACATTGGCGCCAACGGCATGGAAGCGCCCCGGGGCGGCGTGGTGTTGCCGCTGCGCTACACTGTCTACGAACATCCGTCCTATGCTGTCGTGTCGTCGAATCACATTTGGCGGGATCCGGCGCGGCGCCGGCAGGCGGTCCTGTTGCGCCGGGCGGAAGACAACAGTGTGAAGCGTGCCCTTTACTTTCCCCAGGTGGTGCGCGACGCCCGCAGGATCGGCGAGACCCCGGGCAATCCTTGCGTCACCACGCCCGCGTGCATGGACCGGCTGGGTGTCTCCCTGGCACACCTCGACTCCGCCTGCACGGACTTCTACGACGCCGCGGAAGTCGAGCGCGTGTTCTATCCGGAAATCGAGCAGCTCCTTCTGGATTTCTTTCCCGGCGCCGTCGATGCCCTTGTCTACAATCACGATATCTTCAACCGGGACTACGACGGTCCGGTCAGGGAAGATCAGCAGGCGAAGAACCCCGGAGTGAACACCGGATATGTCAATCTGGTGCACAACGACCTCAACGACAATTCGGGGCGTGTGCGATGCCGGGAACTGCTGACGCAGAACCTGCGGAACTTCGGACGCGAGCAGTATTTCACGGAGGCCGAAGCCGATGCCAGGATGTCGCGGCGGTTCATGTCGATCAATCTTGCCAAGCCCTTCGAGACGGTCGAGCAGTACCCCTTCATCCTGTGTGCCTGGCCCTCCTTCGCCGATCAGCCCTATATCACGAATTACCGCATCTATGACGATCGCGTCGGCGAGACCACCCGGTTTACCTATCGCCCGGACCACGACTGGTACTGGTTCCCGCGCCAGCAGCCCAACGAGATTTCCATGCTGAAGTGTTACGATTCGATCACTGACGGATCCGTTTCGAGGTGGTCCTTTCACTCCGCCTGCTTCGATCCCGGTGCGCCCGCCGACGCCCCCTGCCGCAAGAACATCGTGGTTCGCTCATACGTGTTCTTCTGAACACGCCATCGCCGCAATGATGCAGCTCCTGCCAGTGCCGTCGGCGACAGGACACACCGTGTCTGAGGCGTTCGGTGATCCCGACCCTGGCGGACCGCACCGTCCGATCCGTCACCCATGCGGCCGACCTTGCCGTCATGGCGGCGGCGGGATGGGTTCGGGATCGAGGAAGCGGTTGACGACGTTGGCGAGCAGGCGGCTGACATTGTTGTCATAGCCGTTGTGGGCAAGGGATCCGGCAAAGGCAATGGAACTTGTCGAGAAGACCGCGCCGCCGCCGGGGGTTTCGTAGAAGACCATGTCACAGCGCACATGGGGGCAGTTGTCGCCGTTGACGGCGGAATGCGTGTGAAGAAACTCCTCGTTGACCCAGTGAAAGTCAGCGCCAAAGTCGGTGGCCTCGGCGATGACGAGGGCGTGGGGCGGTGTGCCTTCGCGTCGATCGACACTGTCGATTTCGCTTCCGGCGGCGCCGCCGAAGACGGATCCGAAGTTGCCGATCTTTTCGTCGCGGCCGATGCCCGCGAAGATCCAGGAGACACGGGGATCCTCACTCGCCGGAGTGCGCGTGTAGGGGCGGGCAAAGTTGAACCCCTGGGCGGAAAAGCCCGTGCCACAGATCGTTTCAGGGCTCATGCCGTTGCGCCGCCACAGGCCACCCGGTTCTCCGTTGAAACTCATCACGTACTCGCCCGGCGAGGCGATCCAGCTGCGCATGCCGTCCTCGGCCCGGCGCATTTCCATGACCCCGGGAAGGGTCGGGTGAAGCGCCACCCGCCAGTAGAAGCCGTTGCCGCCCATGTAGATGAAACGACCACCCCGCTGTTGGTAGTGAAGCAGAGCCTTCATCATGCTCGTGGTCGTGTATTCGGGATGCGTCGTCGTCATGACCGCTGCATAGGGTTCGAGAAGGGCCATACCCTCGGCGTCGAGATCGTCGTCGGTGATGACATCGAAGGCGATGCCCTGGTCCTCGAGCCAGTCGGTGATGTGGGTGTCGGCGTTGTACTGCCAGAGATCGTCACGTGGTCCCATGCGCAGGAACGGGCGCAGACGCGAGGCATAGGCCACGCCGGAACCGTCGCTGTGATTGTCGTACATCGACAGTCCGTGCTCCGGGTGCATGTGAAGATGAACGTCGGTCATGTCGATCACGCTGAAGGCGTTGTTGGAATGCTCGCCCAGGTCACCCCAGCCGATGGGCATGTGATGGTTGACGTATGCGTAGTAGCTGCAGGTGGCAATCAGCAGGGCCAGACGCGCCCCGGGACGCCCGGTCGGCGGGCGGACATAGAAGGGGATGTAGAACCACTGGTCATCCTGGGTCAGGAAGGCGGCAAACGAACCACTTCGGCAGTCGGCGGGCACCTGCCAGATGGCGTCGGTTTCCCAGGCGCAGTCATGGAGATCGTCGTCGTGGAAGTGGATGGCGCCGTAGTGTTCAGGCCGGTGGGTCCAGACCATCTCGCTGCCGTCGTGATTCCAGCCCGTCATGGCCCGGGCGGGCATGTTGACGATGGCGCCGTGAAGCCGGTTGGGCGAAACGTCATGGGCCGTCACGCCATTCATCTCGCGGCTGAAGTCCCACAAGGCGACGACGTCGGCGGCGACTTCGGGAGGAATGCGTCGATCCAGAAGACGCTCCATCTGGCCTCGCTCAAGCACGCGCGCAGTCACTGCAGGCGTATCGATCTTGCCATTGAAGAGACCGCTGACGCTGCCATCTGCGTGATGCCCGGCAATGATGAATCTGCCGCCGTTCTCCGGTCGGGTCTCCATGCCTTGTGTCACGTGCGCGCTGTCGGCCTCGCCGGCATAGCGCACGAGCGGTTCCTGGATAAGGGTGGCCTCGCCTGTTGCGGAATCGAAGGTCGCGGCCACGAAGTACCAGTGGCGTTCGTGCATGCCGGCGGGGGAGACCAGTGTTTCGCTCCGGCTGCCGTCACCGATCATGAGAGTGAGCCTGCCGTCGACGATGCCAAGCGCATAGCCCCGGCGGTGACCGGCATGCCACGAGCCCAGGATGGTCTGTTCATTCTTCTCAAGAAGTGTCGGCCAGACCATGGCCTGCAGTGTGAAGCTCTCCGGAGCCAGTTTCCCCGGGTTGCCGATCGAAACGAAGGAACCGACCTGGGTTTTCTGGAAGCGTGCCGGATAGATGCCGTTCACCGCGGCGTCGACAGGCGTCTCCTTGAGGCCCGGTCCGCCCGGCGTGTCATCACCGCAACGGATCCGGCGGATGACGAGATGAAAGGAGCCTTCGTCCTCGCTGGAAACCTTGAAGTTGATGGTTTCGCCTGGCCTGACGCTGATCCTGTCGGCATAGCCGAGAAGCCGCCGCATGGCCTTCCTCCTGTCGGTCCCGTGGTTCAGGGCAGCGTCGCGTCGGCGGCAAACCGGCGCAGGACGTTGCCGGTGATCCGCGCCACGTCGTTGTCGTAGCTGTTCCAGCCGAGGCTTGCAGCCCAGCTGATGGAGCCGGTCGAAAAGACACCGGCGCCCGACGGCAACGTGAAGTAGACCATGTCCGCGCGCACCCTGGGGTTGGCGTCCGCGGTGACGGCGGCATGGTTGAAGACAATCTCATCGGGTGAGAGCATGTAGTAGGCCGAATGGCCATCCGAACTCGCCAGCACGATGGTTTCCGGCGGCGTCCCGAGGGTTTCGTCGGCACCGTCGAGTTCGATACCGGCTGCGCCGCCACCCAGCACACCGAAGTCGCCGATCATGGCGCCGCTGACACCCTCGAAGATCCAGGATGCACGCGGATTGTCATCGATGTCCGGTTTCTTGACGTACCATCCCGAACGATCAAAACCGGTGGCGACGGTGCCGACACCGACGAGCGACTGCGGAGGCCGGCCAATGTGCTTCCACAATCCTCCTCTCTCGCCGCTGAAGGAGAGATGGTGCTCGCCCGGTCGGGATGCCCAGAAACGCGGTCCCGACTCAGGACGACGCACCTCGATGGCCTCGCCACCGCGTGTGGGATGACAGGCGATGCGCCAGTAGAACCCGTTGCCGCCGAGGTACATCAGTCGGCCGCCACGATCGAGGTAGGCGGCCAGCGCATCCAGCATGTCGGTTGTCCAGTACTCTGGATGGGTTCCGGTGACGATGACCCGGTAGTCGGAAAGGGACGCGACACCGCTCTCGTGAATGTCCTCGTCCGTCACGACATCGAACGGGGTCCCGGAAGCCTCCAGCCAGTCGGTGACATGCGTGTCCGCGTTGAAACTCCAGATGGTCGACTGCGGGCTGTAGTTGTTGACAAGGGGCCGCAACCGCGAACTGTAGAACACTCCCGATCCGTCGCGATGCGTATCATAGGTCGAAAGACCGAGGTCGCGCCGTTCATGGAGGAAGAGCTCGTCAGGGCTGTAGGCGATGATCCGCCCGCGTTTCACCTCCGCCTTCTCTTCGTCCAGTTGCCAGTGGTTGTTGGCATAGGCAAGCCAGGTGGCCGTGGAGGCGAGAAAGGCGACATGTTCCCTCGGCGCTCCGCACCCGGGCACGACAACGAAGGGAATGTGGCACTCATCGCCGCCGGCCCGGCAGTGCGCGGCATAGATTCCGCTGGTGAGGGAGGCGGGTACGGTCATGGAGACCGTGGTTCGCCAGCCGGCGTCGAAGAGATCGTCGTCATGAAAGTGGATGGCCGCGTAGTGGTCGGGACGCTCCCGCCAGTCATGGCAGGAGCCGTCCCACCGGCGTCCGGTCACCCCTCGCGAGGGCAGATTGACGAGGCGGCCGTGAAGCGCGTTGGCGGACCGATCGGGGAAGGTGTCGCCGGAGATGTTCGCCGCGAAGTCCCAGGCGCCGATGACCCCGTCAACCGGCGCCGCCCCGCAACGCGCCAGCGCAGCCATCTCGCGATCGTCAAGAATTCGCGAGGCGAGACACGGACTGTCGATGCGCCCGTTGAAGTGTCCGGCCATGCGCGACCGGCCATCCTCATGCCAACCCGTCTGCCAGGCGGCCATGTGGAGATCATGGTCGGCCGCAAAGATGACGCCGGATGGCGCATCCTGGGCGGTACACGACGAACTGCTGGCCTCGCCGGTATGGACAAGCGGTTCCTGGCGCAGCATCACCGAGCCGTTCACCGCATCGTAGCATGCAGCCACGAAGGCCCACTTCCACGGTTGAAGGGAGCAGCCGGTCGAAACCGTGACGAGGTCACGACCATCGCCCACCATCAGGGCAAGGGCGCCGGCCGAATCAACGATGACCGCGAAACCCGGCCGCCCGGGACCTGAGCCACGGCTGATGATGGCCTGGCGTCCGTCGCCGGGAAGCGTCGGCATGATGAAGGCCTGGAATGTGAAGGTCGAGAGCCGGTCAAGAATCGGTGCAGCGGGGATGATCGCGTAGGAACCGGCATCGATGCGTTGGCAGAAGCCTTCGTGCAGTCCGTTGGCCGGCGTATCGACTGCCACCTCGCGATAGGGAGCGCCGTCGGGGGTCTCGACGCCGCAGACAATGCGAACCGTCCTGAATTCGAAGGCGTCGTGGTCCTCGAGGCTGATCTTGAATTCAATGGTTTCGCCGGGCCTCGCGCGAACGCGATCCGGGTAGCCCAGGATGCGCCTGCGGTAGTCGAAGGTCATTGCGATGCCTGGTCCGGATCAACCCCTGTGTGCTTCTTCCAGCGCAGTCTGAAGATATACCACTCGGCCTCGCCGAGGTCGGTGAACACCACGTCCTCGTGGAGCGTCACCGGCACGCCGCGCTTTCCCGGGAGCCGGGCGAGACACCACTGCTTGTGAGGGATCGTGTTGACCAGGACATACTTGCCTTCGACAGGTTCCCAGCGCATGACATTGAGCACCTTCTGGAGTTCGGCGCTGTGCGGCCCGAAGGGGTTGCGCCGGAATTCCTCGGCCAGATCGGTGCGTCCGGGATCAATCCTGTACATCGCACGCTCCTTTCCGGCCATGATGCGGCATCCTGCCACTCCCGCTGTCGCCCGGGCAAGCGCACACCCCGAGTCGG
Organism: Alphaproteobacteria bacterium; assembly: GCA_965200495.1. Taxonomy (GTDB): domain Bacteria; phylum Pseudomonadota; class Alphaproteobacteria; order SP197; family SP197; genus SP197. The sequence goes on along the minus strand of CBDAUG010000002.1, from coordinate 417,088 downwards.
TATGGTGCCTCAGGCTCTCAAGCAAGAGACGGTTTTCTGTCCTGCAAGGCAGGGCTTTCCCATGCGACGGTGATCGTGTCGTTTGGCGCCTCGGATCGCGTGTCGGGATCGCTGGTGACAGCGTCTTGTCGCCCCGAAAGGCGATTCGTTTCCCGGCTTTCGGGCCGATGTGGCGGCGGGCAGTCAAGAAAAACCGGCGTGGGGTGGTCGTGCCTGCAAAGGACCGCCGGATGACCGTAGTGGGTCGCTCTTGTATGGTGACGGCTGGCAGGAATGCCAGGGAAGCAGTGCCTCATGGACACGTCACCATCTCTTGGGACCTCGTGCACGGGCTTCGTCTGTCTTGTTTTCCTCCTGCTCGCCGGTTGCAACGCGACGACCGAAGCGACACCTTCGGCCATCGTGCAGGACATCGGCGCATTGATCGCGCAAGGGGATGCCGTGCAGGGGGCACGACATCTCTGGAGTTTGGCGGAACCGCACGTCGATGTCGCCGTGGCGGGTGTCGAAAAGCTGGCTGACGATGCGACAGGTCTCGTGGACACCGTTTCGGGTATTGCTGATTCAACTCTTGGACAGTCGGTCACGGCAAGCCGCATCGGCATCGATAGCGGCTACAGGGAGGGTGCGGTCGCCGGGGCGCTTGCCGGCAGTGTGGTTGGTCTCTTGAGCGGGCCCTGGGTGCTTGGTGACCGCAAGTCCTTTCTTGCAACCCGGACGTCGCTGGATGAAGAGATTGCCTTTCAGCAAGAGGTTGCGCTTTCCCTGGACCGCGACATGGTCACCGCGCAAGCGGTGCTGGCGCAGCATCGCCGGGACATTGCCGGGCTTCGCCAGGCCCGGGAGGAAAGCACGGCCGAGATCCGTGCCAGCGAGGGAACTCGCGCCCGCATCAGGGCTGACAGGCGCGCCCTTCGCGCATTGATTGCCAGGGCGCAACGGTCTGTCGTTGTCCTGGACGAGAGGCTCGCATCTTTCCTGGAAGCCGGCCTTGACACGTCGTCGCTTGAGCCATTGGGAGAAGAAAGGCAGCGGGCACTGGGCAATCTGAGGGCGATCGAGAATGCGCTTGTGGACCTCGTCACAGGCACCTCCATCGCGCCCGGCCAGCCTGATCATCGATCAGGGGCCAATTGAGGCGCAACGGCCTGCAGCCTCCGCGCAGGGGCGGCGATGTCGCCGCCACGGTCACCGTGAAATCGGTGGGTGCTGCAAGCCCCCGAACGCACAGGGATGTCAATTTCGAAGTGGTCGTGTGGTCTCGCGCAGGATGTCCGAGAAGGTCTGGCTGACGAGTGTTGGTGTGACACCGCGGCGTGTCACAAGCTCCATCAGTGTCGTGCGGCGATAGATGTCGGGCAGGATGCTCTGCATGCGTCCGGCAGCGACCCATCGTTCGGCATAGGAGACCGGCAGGTAGCCGATGTGCCAACCCGAAAGAATGAAGAAGGCCACGCCCTCGATCTGTCGTGCCGATGCGGACGACGGCAGGTGCGCCGACAGCGGCGCTGCCTGACTCTCCGAGAGATAGGCACGGTGCGCCAGGTCGGCATTCCCGAGGTCGTCCGTGCCGGGAGAGTCCTGATCAAACAGTGGATGGTTGGCGCCGCAGTAGAGTTCGACGGGATCGCTGTAGAGCGCCTCGTAGACCAGTCCGGGACGGTGCTGGTGAAAGACGCCGATCCCCAGATTGACCCTGTTCTCCAGGACGGCGCGCTCGATCTCGTCGGGCGCCAGAGTATGGAAGTGGATGTGAACCTGGCGGGCCCTCGCCCTGAATGCAGCAAGAACCTCCGCCAGCGGATAGCCATGGTCGCTCGCCCAGTTGTCAATCACGGCGATCGAAAGATCGCCGACGAGTTCACCGCGCAGGGCGCCGACCGTGGTTCGGAAGCCCTCCAGCGCCGTCGAAAGATGCTGGCACGCTTCATAGACGGTCCGCCCCTTGTCGGTCAGAAAGAACCCGGCCCGTCCGCGCTGACACAGGCGCATGCCAAGGCGTTTCTCCAGATTGCCGATATGCCGGCTTATGGTTGACTGGCTGACATTCAGTGTGACCTGTGCCGCAGCGAACCCGCCACATTCCACGACCGTCATGAAGACCATGAGAAGATGCAGGTCTGCCTTGTGCAGGCGCGGCGCCTGCGCTTTGTGTGCATCGTTGTGCATGCTGTTATTCGTCATTTGATATTTTATCTAACTTAAGAGTGATCACACGATCAACTCAGGCAAATCCATGAAGGGGTGGCCATGGGGCATACCACCGCCTGGGGTATCGACAACGACTGTGGTCCCTTGCGCGATGTCCTGCTGGGTCGGCCCGAGTACTACAGGTGGGTTGATGCGGGTCCGATTACGCAGCGTACGCTGCAGAACCAGGACCATACCGGTGTCACCTTCAATCTTCAGACCGCCATGGCGCAGCATGCCGCGATGGTCCGCATCTACGAGGATGCCGGCGTGACCTGTCACTACCTCGACGCCGACGAGGTCCTGCATCGCAATTTCTTCGCCCGTGACTCAAGCGCGATGTCTCCCTGGGGCGCACTCATCTGCCATATGCAGCTGAAGTGCAGACGGGCTGACTATGTGACGACAATCAAGTTCTATCAGGACAACGACATTCCGATCTGGCGTCTCGTGACCGCAGGTCACTTCGAGGGAGGCGATTTTGTCATCCTGGAACCCGGCTGTGTGCTGATCGGCTACTGCGGCGAGCGATCGGAGAAGGAGGGCGCCGAGCAGGTCGCTGACTGGGTCCGCGAGGAGGGATGGGAGGCTCAGGTGGCGCCGATCTCGCGTGAGTTTGTCCATATGGACGGACTGGTCGTTCCGCTGGCGCCGGGCCTCCTTGTTGCCTGCGTCGACGCACTGGAGGACTGGCTCGTTGTCTGGTTGCGTGCCAAGGGGTTCGAATTTGTCGATGTCGGGTACCGGGAGGCCAGGAACCTTGGCGTCAACCTGGTGGCACTTGGCAACGACAAGGTCCTGTCGATGCAGGGCAGCGCCGAGCTCAATGGCCGGCTGCGGGCAATGGGTTTCGAGGTGTTCGATCCCGACATGTCGATGTTCACGCTGGGCGGCGGCGGTGTTCATTGCCTGTGCCAGGCCCTCAGGCGCGATCCGGCGGGCTAGGCCAGGAATGGCAGGCGCCCCAAACCGTCCGTCTGTGCGTGTCGATGGCGATCGTCTGTGGCGCAGCCTCATGGAGATGGCCGGAATCGGTGCCACGCTTGCCGGCGGCTGTTGCCGGCTGGCGCTGAGCGACGAGGACAAGGCCGGCCGCGATCTCTTCGTATCGTGGTGCCGCGACGCCGGTTGCCGTATCGCGGTGGACGACATGGGCAACATTTTCGCCCGCCGCCCCGGACGCCAGGACGATCTGCCGGCGGTGGCAACCGGCAGCCACCTTGATACCCAGCCTCACGGTGGACGCTTCGACGGCGTCTACGGAGTCCTCGCGGGCCTTGAGATGGTCAGGACGCTGAATGATCACGGTCTCGAGACCGAAGCACCCGTCGACGTGGTGGTCTGGACAAACGAGGAAGGCGCGAGGTTCGCGCCGTCGATGCTCGCATCCGGTGTTTTCGCCGGTGTTTTCGACCGTGCCTTCGCCCTTGAACGAACAGACGGCGAGGGCCGGACCCTGGGTTCGGAACTGGAGCGCATCGGTTATGTGGGCGACGAGCCCTGCGGCATGCGGATTCTGGATTCATACTTCGAGGCCCATATCGAGCAGGGACCGATCCTCGAGCGCGAAGGGCAGACGATCGGCGTGGTGCTGGGCGGCCAGGGACAACGCTGGTACGATGTCACGCTTGGTGGCCAGGACGCGCACGCCGGATCGACGCCGATGGCGGGCCGACGTGACGCTCTTGTCGCCGCAGCCGGCGTCGTGCTGGGGGTGCGCCATGTGGCGCTCAGTCACGGGCCGGACGCGGTGGGCACGGTCGGCCAACTCGCGGTCATTCCCAACTCGCGCAACACCGTACCCGGCTCGGTCGCGCTGGCCGTGGATCTGCGCCATCCCGACGACGAGGTGCTGGCAGCGATGGATGTGAGCTTTCGGGAGCGGACCGAAGCGACCTGCAAGAGCGAAGGTGTGACTCTCGAAGTCGACGAGATTTTTCGCAATGCGGCGGTGCGCTTCGACCGTGACTGCGTTGACGCGGTGCGAACCGCCGCCGGTTCCCTTGGCTATGCCCATATCGACATGGTGTCGGGCGCGGGTCACGACGCCTGCCAGGTCTCGCGAACCACGTCGGCCGCGATGATTTTCGTGCCCTGTGCCGAGGGAATCAGTCACAACGAGGCCGAAAGCGCCGAACCCGCCGATCTGGAAGCCGGCTGCAATGTCCTGTTGCATGCCGTCCTCAGCCGGGCCGGGACGGCGCGAGGATCGGTGGATCAACCCGTTTCACAACAAGGAGGCTTACCATGATTTCGATCGAGCATAAGCTGGACCTGTTGCGGCAGAACCGCATCGGTCGGCGCGAGTTCATCGCACACGCTCTGGCATGCGGCGTGGCGTTGCCCGCCGCAACGGCGCTCGTCAGTGGGGCGAGGGCTGACGAACCAAAAATGGGCGGCAGTGTCCGTATCGCGCTGGGTCTGGGATCGACGACTGATTCGCTTGATCCCGCCACATTCAACGACACCTACATGCAGGTCGTGGGCTTCGGTTTCCGCAACTGTCTTACCGAAGTATCCAACGAGGACGAACTCATCGGTGAACTTGCCGAGAGTTGGGACTCGACACCGGATGCGGCGAACTGGACCTTCAAGCTGCGACAGGGCGTCGAGTTCCACAGCGGCAAGACGATGGATGCGGATGATGTGATCGCCTCGATCGCCCACCATACGGGCGAGGATTCGGCGTCGCCCGCCAAGGGTATCCTGTCCTCGATCGTCAACATGAAGGCCGATGGCAAGGACACGGTCACCTTCGAGCTGAGCGAGGGCAATGCGGATTTTCCATTCCTGCTGAGCGACTACCATATTGCGATTTGTCCGGTCGTGAACGGCGCTCTCGATTGGCAATCGGGCGATGGCACTGGCGGCTTCGTCCTCAGCGAGTTTGAACCGGGCGTGCGGTCGTCGCTGACGCGCAATCCCGGCTACTGGAAGGCAGGTCAGGCCTTCTTCGATGAGGCCGAGGTGCTGTCGACCATCGATGTCACAGCCCGCACGTCGGCTCTGACGTCGGGTACGGTCCACGTCATCGACCGGGTCGATCTGAAGACGGCCCACCTTCTCGATGCAACCCCGGGTGTACGTCTCGAAGAGACCCAGGGCACCCTGCACTACGTCTATTCGATGATGTGCGACCGTGCACCGTTTGACGATCCCAATGTCCGGCTGGCGTTGAAGTACGCGGTGGATCGCGAGGAGCTTCTCAGCAAGCTGTTGAACGGCCATGGCTATGTCGGAAACGATCATCCGATTGGTCGCTCCAACCGTTACTTTGCCGAGGATTTGCCACAACGCGTCTACGATCCCGACAAGGCAAAGCACTATCTCGGCAAGGCTGGGCTGACGGAAATCACGGTGCCGCTCAATGTGTCGGATACCGCCTTCGCCGGCGCCACCGACGGCGCCGTCCTCTACCGGGAGCATGCAAAGGCGGCCGGGATCACCATTGATGTCACCCGCGAGTCCCCCGACGGCTACTGGTCGGATGTCTGGAACGTGGAACCCTGGACGGCATCCTACTGGAGCGGGCGCGTCACCGAAGACTGGGTGTTTTCGCAAACCTATGCGGCGGGCGCCCCGTGGAACGAGACTCACTGGGCCAACCCTCGCTTCAACGCACTCCTGGTCCAGGCGCGAGCCGAACTCGACAGCGAACTCAGGCGGGAGATGTACTACGAGATGCAGCAGCTGTGCAGCGACGATGGAGGGGTGGTGGCCCCGATCTTCTCCAACTACGTCTTCGCAGTCAGCGACAACATCGCCCACGGACGCCTGTCGGCAGCCTGGGATCTTGACGGCATCAAGTGTCTTGAGCGTTGGTGGTTCAACGACCCCGCAGCCTGACGCGAAGGGTCTGCCCGGACCTCGTCCGGTAACAGTGGCCGGTCGCCCGCATTCCTGCCCGGGCGGCCGGCCATTGTCTTGACCGGGCCTGGATCAGCGCCCGTCAGTCAATGGTCCGGCATCCATGAGGGATTCCCTGGCCCCGCAGAATTGCGGCCCCGTGAGCGGGCGGTGGACTCGACCCGGTGACGCCGGAGCCCGGGATCATCGCGCCGGGAAGGGCGCATCCCCTGTCAATCAGGGAGACATTCAGGTCAGGGTCATCCCACGCTGGTTTTTCTTGACTGCCGGCCGCCACAGCGACCCGAACGTTCGGAAAACGAATCCCTGAAAGCCGCCGTTGCGGCGTCCGCACGGACACCGCTGAACAGCAAACCGGTTGTAGCCAACGATCCCGATGCGTGATCCGGGCGCCAAACGACACGATCACCGTAGCGTGGGAAAGTTCTGCGTTCAGGTGCCGGGCAACGCGGGCTGATCATTGGTATGGCAATGGACGCCGCCGCCTGCTGCCCAGGAATCGAGCATCTCGATGACATGGATGTCGCGCCCGGGAAAATAGGTTGCCAGGCGTTGTCGTGCAGCATCGTCCGCCTCGGCGTGGCCGAAGCCGGTGGTGATGACGAAGCCGTTGCCGACCAGCCAGTTCATATAGTTCGTTCGCAAGGTCATGCCGCGATGGGCCACTGTCGTGGCGACGGGATCACGGATGACGGTGAAACCGGCAGAGGCGATGGTCCGCGCAGCGTTCTCGAAGACCTTAGTTGTGGTGGCAGGGCAGCCTGCGTTGTCGGTGCACCGGGCAACGACGACGGTGTCGCTGTCGATGAAACGGGCAATGCCGTCGATATGTCCGTTTGTCAGGTCCCCCTCTGGCACCCCTTCGATGAAGACGACCCGGCTGACGCCGAAATGTTTCTTGAGGTCCGCCTCGGCCTTTTCCGGGGTATACCCCACGTTGCGCCGTGGATCGCCGATAACGCTCCAGTTGAGCAGAACGGTATCCCGGCCGTTGAACTCGAGATTGCCGCGTTCATGCACGATGGCCACGGATTCATGGGGCAGCCCGGTGATGCGGGCCACCTCGATCGGGATCCGGTCGTCGAGGGCGGAGGGGATCTGCGAGCCGAAGGCGCCTCCCCAAGCATCGAATCGCCAGTCCTGGATGCGGAGCGCACCATTGTCGATCACCCATACCGGACCGTTGTCGCGCATCCATGCACTGTCACTGGCAACAGCATGCCACGTGATGTTCGGGTGATCGGGATCTCCTCCCTCGCGGGCGATCATGCGCCGTGCACTCTCCAGGACACTCGCTCCGGAATGCAGGATGTGCAGGGTTTCATAGGGCGCGATGACACGCGCCATGCGTGCAAAGGCGGTCTCGTAGGATTGTTCATGGCGCCCGGGCCACTGCATCCAGATCGCTTCCTGCGGCTCCCACTCCGCCGGTACGCGACGGCTGGACTCGTCTGCAGCGCCCGCCGAGATCGTTGCACCGACAAGAATGGCCATGATTCCGGAAAGTGTGCGTCTGGGTGACATCGTTGAGCATTGTGTACGGCTTGCCGCTTTCCTGACAACATGCATGGGGCCATTCGTCGGGGAACGTCCCGTCACGCAGGGCTTTGCCACGCGACGGTGATCGTGTCGTTTGGCACCTCGGATCGCGTGTCGGGATCGTTGATTGCAGCCGATGTGCTGTCAGCGGCTTTCCGGCCCGAAAGGCGATTCATTTGCCGAACTGACGGGCCGATGTGGCGGCTGGCAGTCAAGAAAACCGGCGCGGGACGGTCCTGCCCGTCACGGGTCTTGATGCGGTCCTTTGAAACTGCTGGAGTATGGTCGCGATCCGCTCGGGGAAGACACCGCCATGTCGGAAGCCTATATCTGCGATGCGGTGCGTACGCCCTTCGGGCGCTACGGCGGTCGCCTGTCCGGCATCAGAACCGATGATCTTGCGGCCGTTCCCATCCGTGCACTCATGGATCGCCATGCCGCCGTGGACTGGTCGAGGCTGGATGAGGTGATCTACGGCAACGTCAACCAGGCCGGAGAGGACAACCGCAATGTCGCACGCATGGCGGCGCTTCTCGCCGGGTTGCCCGTGGAGGTTCCCGGAGTCACGGTCAACCGGCTGTGCGGTTCCGGCCTTGAAGCCGTTCTTCAGGCCGCCCGCCTCGTGAAACTGGGGGAGGCTGATCTCGTCATCGCCGGTGGCGTGGAGAGCATGTCACGCGCCCCGTTCGTGATGGCAAAGGCCGAAGCAGGGTTTTCGCGCCATGCGGAAATCCATGACACCACCATCGGCTGGCGTTTCGTCAATCCGCGCATGCGGCAGCTTCACGGCGTCCACCAGATGCCGGAGACGGCTGAGAATCTGGCTGAGGAAATGGGCATAACACGTGAAGAGCAGGATGCCTTTGCCCTCAGAAGCCAGCAGCGGGCTGGCGCAGCCATCAGGGATGGAAAGATCGCCGAGGAACTTGTGCCGGTCTCGGCGCCGTCTCATCGCAGGATGGTCACGGTGACAACCGACGAACATCCGCGTGAGACATCACTCGAGACACTGGCGGGTTTGCCCGCTCCCTTTCGCGACCGGGGCACCGTCACCGCCGGCAACGCCTCGGGCGTCAACGACGGTGCCTCGGCTCTTCTGGTGGCGTCTGCGCAGGCGGTTGCCCGCTACGCCCTTGATCCCCTTGCCCGCATTGTTGCTGGAGCGTGTTCCGGAGTGCCTCCCAGGATCATGGGGATCGGTCCGGTCCATGCGACAGAGAAGCTCCTCGAGAAAACGCGCATCCGCCTGGCTGATGTCGACGTGATTGAACTCAATGAAGCTTTCGCGGCCCAGGTCCTCGCCGTCACGCGCACACTCGGGCTCGCCGATGATGCCGAACACGTCAACCCCAATGGCGGCGCCATCGCTTTCGGCCACCCGCTGGGCGCTTCGGGCGGCAGGCTGGCGGCAACGGCGGTCTACGAAATGCGCCGCAAGGGTGCGGCGCGCGCACTCGCCACCATGTGTATCGGCGTCGGGCAGGGGCTGTCAGTACTGATCGAACGCGCCTGACAACTGATCGGCCGCGGTGGGATGCTGCTCGGCCGGAGCGTCGGTTGTCATCGAACGCGGCGGACAACAGATCCGCGTGATCTCTCTATTCTTCCTCGTCCTCGAGGAGGACCGCTGTTTGCGCCAATGCCTTCTTGCGGGCGCTGCAGGCGCACCTGCTGTGTTCGGCCCACCTGACGGGATCGACGAAGGGACCGGACCAGATGCCCCGCTCTTCGCTGGAGGCCGCCAGTTCGCGTTCGGCATAGTCAGCGCCAAGGATCTCGTCGCGTACCGCAAAACCGGCATCGACCATTTGCCCGGCGAGATCGACACCATCAACGGTGCAGCGGGCAAGAGGCGTTGGAGAACCGCTGTCGACGACCTCGATGCAGACGACGTCACCGGCACCCACCAGTTCTTCGAGATGGAGAGCTGCTTGCCAGCCGCATGACCAGACATGGCCGCTTTCGCCGCAGGTCTGTGAGATGGTCGGCGCATGCACACCGTAGAGATCGACCTTCTTGTTGCCGAAACTCATGGTGTCGCCGTCAAGCACCACGGGATTGCCGACGAACTCGGCATGGGCAACCAAGGGAACGAAGAGCGCCAACACGGTCAGGAGATGCTTCACGGCGGGAATCCTCACATCGCGTCCTCTTGTCTGCATTATGGGGGACGACCGGCAGGCTTCAAGGGTTTAGCGGCGTGACAACACGGCAACGATCTCCTGGTCGAGATCGAGAAAGGCGATGTCCCGTTCACACGCACCCGCCAGGGCCTGTGCCTGGGCGCGATAGGTCTGTGGCATGTTCTTGGCCGCGCCACCGAGTGATTGCACCGGATAGCTCACGACAATGTCTGGGATATCTGCGAGGCGGTGCATGAGATCGACGGCGGCTCCGGCTCTCTGGCGTTCGAGGCAGGGAAGCGTCTTGAGAACCAGGGCGACATCTGCGTTCGTGTATGGAATCGGCTCGAGAATGTCATGCAGGAGGCATCCACCGGATCGCTGCGTGAAAGCAAGGAAGCGCCTGACGGCATCGACCATGCGTCGGTCGATTTCGACGGCCGTGTAGGAAATCTCCGGACCAAGGCCGGAATACGGCAGACAAAATGCGTTGAGCCCGGCTGCCAGATCAAGAATATGCCGTGGCTGTCCGCAGTGATTCCATATGGTTGCATGAAACACCTCCATGAAGGAGAGGCGTTCGGCCGTGGAGCGGTGAAGTCTCAGGATGCGCCGGCACACGGCGTCCATTTCGTCACCGGCCTCGAGCTCGTCAAGGTGATGTGCGAGAGAATCGAGATCGACGGCATAGGCGCCGAATATCTGGTGGAGCTTGCGCTTGGCCGCCTTGAAAGCGGCGCCAGGCTTTGCATGGCGCGCTGCAGCCCAGTCGGCGGTCCGCTCCAGAAGGACACTCGTGAGGTGCCGGTACCTCGATGAGGAGGCAAGCCCCTCGATGACGGACTGCCGCAGATCGTTCACGTCTGCGCATTCCGCCAGGTGAACCCGGCGCATGCCATGCCGTCCCGGGTCTCTGCAATCGGTCCGAGTTCAAGAGATGCAACCCGGTCGGCAAGGTCAGGGGCGAGAACCGACAACATCGACAGCAGCCGTGCGAGATCGAGGCGCAGGGCGTCTGTACCCGGAAACCATGTTCCATAGAGCCGATCGATGAGTGTTGTCGCCATCTCGGGATCGATACCCGGCAGGGCCCACGCCTCCTCATCCGATCCGCCGCGGCGCAGGCCAACGAGAGGGCCGAAGGTCGGATCGATCATCAGGAGAAGTGTCGGCATGGCGTCCGCATGGCTCTCTCCCGGGGCTCGTGCGAGACCGAGTGCCGCGGGAAAATCTTCATTGACGACCGGCTGGCAGGGGGCGGCCATGGCAGGCGCCGGAGTCCTGCGGTTCTGCCATGACAGCGCCTGCCTGATGGCGAGGAGTGATTCCCGTGTGCCGCAGAGAACGATGATGCCATGTGCACGCATCGCCGGACCTGCCGTCATCAGGCCTGACATCGGCGTGTTGATCACCGCCGAAACAGGTTTGTCGGTCTGGTCGAATGCCGCGACAAGAGCCTTCGCATAGCCTCGCTCGACAGTCGGATTCCACTGGAAATCTCCGCAGAAGGTGACCATGGCGACACCTGGATCGTGGGCCATGGCGAGAAAGTAGGCCTCGAAATCGTCCTCATAGTTTTTGGCGGTGCCCCAGGCATCGAGGGGGTTGACGGGTTCCAGTGCGTGGTGGAGGTGAGGGCGGATGCGCGCCGCCGTTTCGCTCGTGATCACGGCCAGGGGAACGCCCGCGTCGTCCGCCAGGTCCGTGAACATCTCCCTTTCACCGCCGGAATCGAGAACGACACCAAGTCCGCCCGCAGCAGGCCGGCGTTCGTGGGAGAGCAGGGTGAGAAGATTCGCCATTTCATCCATGCTGCCGACACGCATGACGCCGTAGCGATCAAAGACGGCCTGATAGGCGAGGTCGTTGCCGGTATCGGCATCGGAGTGAACACGGGCGAATTCGGCGGCGCGCCGGGTGCGGCCGACCTTCATGGCCACCACGGGGATGTTCCTGGCGTGCGCCTTCTCCAGGGCCGCCGTGAAGGCCCCGGGGTCGCGCGCTTCCTCGATGAAGAGTGCGACGACCCTTGTCGAGTCCATGTCGAGGGCATAGTCCATGTAGTCGGCCATGGAACCGTTGATTTCCTGGCCGCAGGAGACGATCAGATTGCAGGCATAGCGGAAATCGTTGGTGCCGATTTCGCTGAACACCGTTCCCGAGTGGGTGATGAAGGTCACGTTGCCGCCGTCGCGCAGTGTGGGAGATGCATCGAAGATGGTGACCGGAAGGCGCCGCGCCAGATTGATGAATCCCATGCCATTGCCGCCGCAGACCGGAAGACCGGCGGTTCTTGCCTTCTCCTTGAGCCGGTTGAGGAGACCCCTGTCACTCTCGCTGTCGAGATAGCAGGTATCGAAGATGACGGCGCTTGCGGCGCGTATCGCAATGGCGTCGTCGAGCTGTTCCTCGAGGCGCACGCTGTTGACGGCGAGCATGGCAAGGTCGACCGGTTGTGCCAGATCCCGCAAGGAGTCATGGCAGGGCAGGCCGGCGACGTTCCGGTAGCGCGGATTGACCGGGAAAATGGCGCCCTCGAAGCCGGCATTGATGAGACCGTGCATCATGGCCAGGCCGGCACTGCCTTCCCGTTGCGAGGCGCCGACCACGGCAATGGAGCGGGGGTTGAGCATGCGCTCAAGGCGATGGCCCGTCATGTGTCGGTCACTCCCAAGGCCCGGGAAGGTCTTGCGCCACCATGGCGCCCGGCCGCAGTGTAGCGATGGTCGCTCAATCCGGTAAGGAGTTGTCGATGGCCTACCCGATGTCCGCAAAAGCCCGCGCGTGGCAGGAGACCATGCGGGCGTTTGTCGAGAGCGAACTCATCCCGCGGGAGGTCGAGGCCGAGATGAACGATGGCTTCATCGCCGATGAGGCTCATGCCGCCATCTTCCGGGCGACCGAGGAGATGGGCCTCCTCTTTCCTTCCCTTCCCGACGACAGCGGCGGCCGGCGCCTGTCGTATCTCGAGATTGCCGTGATCCAGGAAGCGCTCGGCAGGGCGACTAATGGCCTGTGGGGCTGCTATCATGACCTGTCGCCATTTCTCTGGCACACGGCGAACCCCTGGCAGATGAGAACCTTCGTGCGGCCGCTGATCGAGGGGCGCAGGCGGGTCGCCTATGCCATCACCGAACCTGGAGCCGGCAGCGATGTCGATGCCATCGAGGCGACGGCGCGAAGCGACGGTCACGGCTGGCTCCTCAACGGCACCAAGATTCATGTCACCGGAGCCAATCTCTCCGACTGGATCGTCTTCCAGGCAAAGCGCGAGGATGGCCGCCATGCGCTGTTCTGGGTGGAGAAAGACGCGCCAGGCGTCATCATCCGGCGCACACCGCGCTACATGCATCATTACCGTGCTCATCACGCAGAGATGGAGTTTCGCGATGTCCATGTACCGGCGGACAACCTGATTGACGAAAAAAATGACGGTCTTCAATGGACATATGCCTGGTTCCGTCAAGAAAGGATGAAAATTGCAGCGCGTTGTTGCGGCGCCGCAAGTCGCCTCATCGACGAAGCGCTCGAGTTTGCCAGGCATCGCGTTCAGTTCGGCAGGCCGATCTGGGAAAACCAGGCGGTCCAGTTCCCGCTTGCCGACAGTCTGACGGAACTGTGGGCCGGCCGGCTGATGACCTATGATGTGGCCCGGGCGATGGATCGCGGGGACGACGTCAAGGTGCTCCACGGCAAGTGCGCCATGGCCAAGCTCTTCTGTTCGGAGTTCGCCCATCGGACAGCCGATCGCGCGGTGCAGATCTTCGGCGGGCGCGGCTGCATGCGCGAAAACGTAGCCGAGCGATTCTACCGGGAACTCAGAGTTGACCGCATCTGGGAGGGAACCAGCGAAATCCAGCGGGTGATCATTGCTGATGGTCTGATGAAGCGGGGCCAGGACGCTCTCACAAGCGCCGGCGAGTCCGTCGAGGCCCTGGCATGGCGCCAACGGTTGCGCCCCTTCATGGATGCCGAGCGTCTGCCACTCGAAGAGGTTGCCGAGGAGAACGCCGGACAGATTCCCGAGGACATCCGTCAGCGTCATCTGCGCGCCGCACGGGACATGGGTCTTTGGCTGCCGCAGGTGCCGAAGGAGGCGGGCGGCGGCGGGTTTTCTGCCGGAGCCATGACCGGTGTCTGGGAAGAGGTCGGGCGGGCAACCAACGGTGTCGGATTCTTCTTTCACGATGTCTCGCCCTTCCTGGTGCGCACGGCAACGCCGGCGCAGATGGACATCTGGGTTCGGCCGCTTCTCGATGGCGCCACGAGGGAGTGCTACGCCATGACCGAAGAGCGAGCGGGCAGCGATGTCGACGCCATCGAGACGACGGCGGTGAAATCCGGCAGTGGCTGGATTCTCGAGGGCACCAAGTGGCACGTCACAGGCTTCAACCGGGCGGGTATCGTCATCGTTCAGGCACGTTTGGAGGGGGGCGGTCACGGGCTCTTCTATGTCGACAGTGACGCGGCGGGGGTCGAGGTCGTGCGCACGCCCGCCTACAGTCACACCACCTCGTCCCATCATCCGGTTGTACGGTTCGATTCAGTCAAGGTGACGGCCGACGCACTGATCGATCCGCTAGGCGACGGCCGCACCTGGACTTACGAGTGGTTTCGCCAGGAACGACTCGGCAGTGCGGCACGTTGTTGCGGAGCCGCGAGCCGCCTCATCGACGAAGCACGCGCCTTTGCCGAGGCGCGTGTGCAGTTCGGCAGGCCGATCATGGCCAATCAGGCGATATCGTTCATGCTCGCCGACAGTCTCGTCGAGCTGTGGGCGGGGCGCCTGATGATCCACCGCCTCGCTGCGGCCATCGACGGCGGCGAGGACGTCAAGGTCCAGCACGCCATGTGTTCGATGACAAAACTCTACTGTTCGGAAATGGCAAATCGGGTTGCCGACCGTGCGGTCCAGATCTTCGGCGGTCGCGGCTACATGCGCGATTACGCGGCAGAGAGATTCTATCGGGAACTGCGTGTCGAGAGGATATGGGAGGGGGCCAGCGAGATACAGCGCATGATCGTCGCCCTCAGCCTGGCCAAGCGTGGCCAGGACGCGCTGATCGGCTGAGCGCAATGATTGATCTTCCGCCCGTCATCGGTCACCGCGGAATCGCGGCACAGGCTCCGGAGAACACTCTAGGCGGCTTGGCGCGCGCCGCCGAGGAAGGCCTTGCCTGGGTGGAGTTCGATGTTCGTCTTGCCGGCGATGATGTTCCGGTGGTGTTGCATGATCGCAACCTGGCCCGCACCACGGGCGTGGACCGGCTGATCGACGAGGTGCGCAGCACGGATCTCGGCGACTACGATGCCGGGAACTGGTTTGATCCCGCATGGTCGGGAGAGCGCGTGCCGACCCTTGTTCAGGCGCTCGATGCCTGCATTGTCCTGGGCCTCACCCCAAATGTTGAAATCAAGGCCGACAGCGGCAGTCTCATGACCCTGGCGCGGCGCGTCACGGGCATCATCCGCCACCGGTGGCCTGCCGGACGGCCACGCCCTGTGGTGTCAAGCTTCAGTCTCACGGTTCTCTATCTGGTCCGGCTTGCCGGATACCGCTGGCCACTCGCCCTGGTCATGGGGCGCCGGCAGCGTCGTTTCTGGTCCTGGCATGCCGCTCTTCTCGGGTGTGTCAGCATCCACGTCGACTCGTCCCTGGCCACTCCGGCACTCATCTCCCGCGCCCATCACGCCGGCCGGCGCGTTGTCGTCTACACGGTGAACTGCGCCGACGAAGCGCACGCGCTGACGAGTTCCGGTGTCGATGCGATTGTCAGCGACGCCCCCGAATTCTACCCCGCCAGGAAGGAAGCAGACCCATGAGTGAGACCTTCGATCTTGTTGTCACTGGTGGCGATGTCATGACTCCCGCCGGGCGCCGCCGCACAGATGTTGCCATCAAGGATGAACGGATTGTCGCCATCGGTGATGTGCCGCCAGGCGCGGCCGGCGCCTCCCTTGATGCGCGGGGGCTGACGGTTCTCCCCGGGATTATCGATACCCAGGTGCATTTTCGTGAACCGGGACACGAGGAGAAGGAGGATCTCGCCCACGGGTCCCGTTCAGCCGTTGCCGGCGGCGTGGTTGCCGTCTTCGAAATGCCGAACACCAATCCGGCGACGACGACGCCTGCGGCTCTGGAGGACAAGCTCGAGAGAGCCCGCGGCATGTGGTGCGATCACGCGTTCTTTGCCGGCGCCAGCGACGACAATCACGGGATGCTGGCAGAACTTGAACGGCATCCCGGCTGCTGCGGCGTCAAGATCTTCATGGGCAGCTCCACGGGGAGTCTCCTGGTTGCCGACGACGCAGCGCTTGCATCCGTGCTGCGATCAGGCAGGCGGCGCGTCGCCATCCACGCCGAGGACGAATTCCGTCTTGCCGAACGCCGCCATATCGCGATCGAGGAGGGCCATCCAAGAGCGCATCCGGTCTGGCGGGATGTCGAGACGGCACTGAGAGCAACGCGTCGCATTGTCGCGCTGGCCCGTGATGCGGCACGGCCCATCCATGTTCTTCATGTGACGACCGCCGAGGAGATGGCGTTTCTTGGCGGCGCCAAGGACATTGCGACGGTCGAATTGCTGCCCCAGCACCTCACCCTCGCAGCACCGGACTGCTATGAGCGCCTGGGAGGCTTCGCCCAGGTCAATCCCCCGATTCGGGAGACCCGGCACCGGGATGCCCTGTGGCATGGAATCGACCAGGGGATCGTCGATGTCGTGGGCTCGGATCATGCGCCGCATACGCTCGAGGAAAAGCAAAGGTCCTATCCGGACACGCCGGGCGGCATGCCCGGCGTCGAGACGATGCTGCCAATCCTGCTGAACCATGTTGCCGAGGGACGCCTCACGCTCGAGCGTCTGGTTGATCTGCTGTGCCATGGCCCCCAGAGAATCTACAACATCCGTGGAAAGGGCCGTATCGCCGTCGGTTACGACGGGGATCTCACGCTGGTCGATCTCAAGGACACGCGCATGATCAGCAGTGCCCGGCAACACGCCAAGTGCGGCTGGACGGCCTACGACGGCATGACGGTGACCGGCTGGCCGCGTGCCACCGTGATCCGCGGGCAGGTTGCCATGCGCGACGGCGAGATCAGCGATGAACCGACGGGCAGGCCTGTTCGTTTCTGGGATACCTGATCGGCAGATCAGGGACCGGGAATCACCTCCTTGCGGCGGGTGATGTAGTCGTTGAGCCCGTCAACGATGCCAGGATCGATGGGCGGCGCCTGGTACTCCGTGAGCATGCGCTTCCACAGCCGGTTGGCCCTTTCGGCCGTCTCCACGGCCCCGGAATCGCTCCAGGTCTCGAAGTTTCGCCAGTCGGACAGCAAGGGGTTGTAGAAGGCCGTTTCGTAGCGCTCCAGGGTGTGGCGGGCACCGAAATAGTGGCCTCCGGGCTGGACTTCGGCAATGGCATCGAATCCCAGGCTGTCGTCGTCGACGCGGATCCCCTCGAGGAAGACGGCCATCGTCTGCAGCATCTCCGCATCGATGACGAGTTTCTCGAAGCTGCCGACGAGACCGCCCTCGAGCCAGCCGGCGCCATGGAAGAGGAGGTTGGCATGGCCCATGATGGCGCCCCACAGCGACATCATGCTCTCGTAGGCGGCCTGGGCATCGGGAGCGTTCGAGGCATTGGTGTTGCTCGACCGGTAGGGCACGTCATAGCGCCGTGTCAGCTGTCCGGTGGCCTGGCAGGCGAGGGCATACTCGGGAGTGCCGAATGCCGGGGCGCCACTCTTCATGTCGACGTTGCTGGTGAAGCCGCCATAGAGACCGGGCGCCCCGGGCCTGACAATCTGGATCAGGGCCAGGCCGAACAGGGCTTCTGCGTTCTGCTGCACCAGGGCGCCCGGTACACTCGCCGGAGCCATGGCGCCACACAGCGTGAAGGGTGTCACAACCACCGGCTGGTTGGCGCGGGCGAGAGTGATCAGTCCCTGCGCCATTGACCCGTCAAGCTGACGCGGGGAGTTGGTGTTGATGTTGCCAAGGACGCAGGGCGTGGTCTCGAGCTCCCGTTCGCCGAGGCCGAGGGCGATCTTGGCAAGTTCGATACCGTCGCGCGCCCGCTCTGCGCCCAGCAGGTTCACCGGGACCGCCTTGTCGCCATAGACAAACCCTGCCAGACCGTGATCGAGATGACGCGTTTCGGCCGGCAGGTCGAGCGAGGCGAAGGCGCCGACTCCCATGATGTGGATGATGTCGAACATCTGCTCGAGCTTCACGAAATCACAGAACTCGGCATAGGTTCCGGCGCGTCTTCCCTTGTCGAGATCGCTGGCGAAAGCGGGGCCGCCAACCGGGGTAAAATTGATCGCGTTGCCTCCCACCTCGATATTGCGGGAAGGATTGCGCGCATGGAGGGTGAAGGTTGACGGTGTGGTGGCAATGGCCTCCTCCACCAGGCCGGGTTCCATGAAGACCATCTCCCCGGATTCGTCCACGCGCGCACCTGCCTCCTTGAGAAGACTGCGAGCCTCGCTGTCGAGAACCTTCATGCCGAGTTCGTCGAGAACCCTCAGTGACGTCCGGTGAATGGCTTCAACCTCGTCATCGGAAAGCGGCGAGATGGGCGGGAAGGGATTGCGTACCTGGCGCCATGGCAAGACATGAAGCGCCTGGCGCTCGCTGCCGAGACCGGCCCGGCTTCTGCGTCGACGGACCATCGCGTTCTCCTTGTCTCCACACCTGCTACGGTTATATCCCGGATTGTTGCCCGGCGGTCGCACTTTTGCGATTGACACTCCCCTGGATCATCCGTTCCATGACAGGCACGTGAGGGAGGACCGTTCGACAATGCTCCAATCTTGTGTCGACAGTCAGTATCTTGCCCGCAACACCCCGGGAATCGCCCAGCATGATGCCGAGCCGCAGATCGATGTTTCCAGGATGAGGCTCCATCGCCTTGGCAGGGTCCAGGCGATGCTGAAGGAACGCTCCCTTGGAGGAGTCCTTCTCTACGATCCTATCAATGTCCGGTACGCCAACGGCTCCAGCAACATGCAGGTCTGGATTCTGCACAATCAGCACCGGTACTGCTGGGTTCCGGCCGAGGGAGGAACCGTTCTCTTCGACTATCCGCCAGCCGTTCACCTGTCAGAACACCTCGAGACCATCCGCGAGATCCGTCCGGCCCGCACCTGGACGTACTTTGGCGCCGGCGACACCTACCAGGAGAGAGTCCGCCTGTGGGCCGATGAGCTCGTCGATGTCATCCGCGAGACATCCGGTGGCGATCTGGCGATGGCCGCCGACCATCTTGACCCTTGTGGCGCCCGGGCGCTCGAGGAGAGGGGCTGCGCCATCGCCAACGGACAGGAAGTCATGGAACGCGCGCGCTCCATCAAGTCCGACGACGAGATCCAGGCCATGCTTTTCTCCATATCCGTATGTGAGGCCGGGATGGCGAAGATGTATGAGAACCTGCGTGCCGGTATCACCGAAAATCAACTGTGGTCGCATCTGCACCAGGTGAACATCGCCATGGGCGGCGAATGGATCGAAACCCGTCTTCTGGCGTCCGGCGGACGCACCAACCCATGGTTCAGGGAATGCAGCGATCGTATCATCCGGGCCGGTGAACTCGTCGCCTTCGACACCGATCTCATCGGACCTTTCGGCTACTGCTCCGATATCTCCCGCACCTGGTTCTGCGGTCCCGGAAAGCCGACCGACGAACAGAAACGACTCTACGCCTATGCCCTCGAGCAGATCGAAACCAACATCGGGGAAATGCGCCCTGGCAGGACATTCCGCGAAATTGCCGAATCCTCCTGGCGTGTTCCCAACGAATTCGTGGCGCGCCGCTACGGCTCCATGGCGCACGGCGTCGGCATGGCCGACGAGTGGCCGGGCCTGACGTTTTCCGACAAGGCCGACATGGCGATGCCCGGTGTTCTCGAGGAAAACATGACGATCTGTGTCGAAAGCTACATTGGCGCCGAGGACGGCAATGAGGGTGTGAAGCTCGAGGAGCAGATCCTGGTGACCGGGTCAGGCCCCCAGCGTCTTTCCACGTATCCCCACGATGATCTGCTGCTCGGCTGACCGGAGCGTGACATGAACGTTTCACTCAGTCTGGCGCGCAACACCCGTGGTATCGCCCAGCACGACGCCGAACCACAGATCGACATCCGTCGCATGCGCGCGTGGCGCCTTGGGCGTATCCAGCAAGAGCTTCACCGCCTCGATCTGGGCGGCATCATCCTCTACGACCCGGTGAACATCCGCTACGCTACCGGCACCAGCAACATGCAGGTGTGGTTCACCCACAACCCGATCCGCTACTGCTTCGTTCCCTCCCAGGGCAAGGCCGTCCTCTTCGATTACGAGAAGTCGATGCATCTCTACCGGCACATGGAGACCATCGGCGAAATCAGACCGGCGATCGGCTACATCTACATGGTGGCTTCAGAAAATATCGAAGAACGGGTCAAGGCCTGGGCCCGGGACATCGATTCCGTGATGCGCGCCCACGGGACCGGTCGACGTATCGCCGCTGACCGGCTCGACTTCGAAGGTGCCAATGCCCTTCAGGAGATGGGCTACGAGATTGCCAGTGGCACGCGCGTGACGGAGCGCGCCAGGGTCATCAAGTCCGCTGATGAAATCGAGGCCATGCTTGTTTCCATCTCGGTCTGCGAGTCGGCCATGGCGCGCATGCGCGAGGAGCTGCGTGCCGGCATCAGCGAGACGGCGCTGTGGTCCATTCTCCATCAGGTGAACATCGAGCGCGGCGGCGAGTGGATCGAGACCCGGCTTCTCGCATCCGGAGGCAGGACCAATCCCTGGTTCCGCGAGGCCTCGAGCCGGGTGATCAGGGCTGGCGAACTCGTTGGTCTCGACACCGATCTTGTCGGCCCGTTCGGCTATTGTGCGGATGTCAGCCGCACCTGGTTCTGCGGACCGGGACGACCGACGGACGAGCAGCGCAGGCTCTATTCTCTTGCCCACGAGCAGGTCGAGTTCAACATCGGCATTCTTGAACCGGGTATCAGTTTCGTCGAGGCCGCCGAAAGGTCGTGGCCCGTTCCGGAAGAATTCCGGGCCCGCCGGTACGGCATCGCCGCCCACGGGGTCGGGCTTGTCGACGAGTATCCGTCGATCTCCTTTGCGGATACGCCGCAGCGTTCCTCGACCGGCATCATCGAGCCTGGCATGACACTGTGCGTCGAGAGCTACATCGGTGCCGAAGACGGCAACGAGGGCGTCAAGCTCGAGGAACAGGTTCTCGTGACCGATTCCGGCGTGCAGCGCCTGTCGAGTTTCCCCTACGAGAAGGCTCTTCTGGCATAGGGTTACTCCTTTCGTGATGACGGCGTGCGATTGGCGACGACTTCCGTGAGCGCTGACGAACATACGAGAACAAAGCCGCACGTCTCCCGCCAGCCAAAAGGCTCGGAGGTGAGGAGTCCGGCACTGACGATGCCGACAACGACCTCGATCTGGAGGAGGATGCCCACCCTCGCGGGGTCAAGGTGCTGGCAGGCATAGAGTTGCATGAACATGACCGGTATCAGGAAGGCGGCTGCAATGGCGAACAACCATGGCAAGGCGGTGAGGACCGCGCCGGGTGGCGGCAACGTGCCCAGTCCGGTCGCCGGGATCAGGGCAAGGACAAGTGCAACGGCCGCACCGTAGAGGAAGAAGGAAAAGACATTCTCGAAGTGAGTTGCCTCAGGGGCCATGCGGACCCTGGTGGATCCCCAGGCCCAGAGCATACCGGCGGCGATGGCCATCCAGTCTCCCGCATTGCGGGGAAGCGGCAGGCCGTCGCCATCAGCCAGCAGGACGAGAATTCCGGCAAAGCCGAGAGCCATGGCCGTGAGCCGGGCCAGGGTAAGCCGCCGCTTGAGGAACCAGATCTCCAGCACCGTGCTCCAGGCGGGAGACACGTAGAAGAGAATGAGTGCTCGCGACACCTCGGTGAGGAGCAGGCTGTCAGCATAGAGTGCGAAGGCGCCGCCGGTGAAGAGACCGGTATGCCATTGTGACAGACCCGTTGCCCGGCCCCTCGCCATGAGCCAAAGGGCCGCTGGCATCATGAGCAGGACCGGCATCAGAAACTGACCGGTCACCGTGGCCCCGGCCGGAAGACCGCTTGCTTCCAGGGTGCGCAGGGGAATCCAGAACAGTCCCCAGAAGGCCGCGGCAATGACAAGAAGAAGGGCGGGGAGGGTGGTCGTCAAGGCAGTGGTCAAACCCGGATGTCTGGATTGTGACGCCATCTGGGGCGGAGCGAAGGGAGTGATCATCGTCGGTAGCGGATTGTAGCGCCATTGAGACGAGGCGGGGAGGGTGGCCGTCAGCAGACCAGGACTTTCCCGACGCTACGGTGAACGTGTCGTTTGGCAGCCGGGTCAGGCACCAAGGTGGATGGTTTGCTGTCAGCGGTGGGTGTCCGGGCACCGACATGGCATCTGCCGGGCCCGAAAGGCGGTTGGTTTTCCAGGCTTCCGGGCCGGAGCGACGCTTCGCTGTCAAGAAACACAAGCATGGGATGGTCCTGTCAACGGACGGGCCCGTTGATCCTCACCTCGGCGGCCGCTGCGCCGTCAATGCGCGGTCCCTTCAATGCGCGGTCCCTTGGGATCGCGGATAACCTCGGCGTCTGCGGGTGCCCCTTTGGGTGCCCGGGACGTGACAATCGCCTGAACCGAACCTAGTCTCCGCCCGATCAATCTGCAGGGAGCGCCTCATGACCCGTTGGGACAAAACCAGACTGCCGAGCCGTCATGTGTCGGTTGGCCCCAAGAGTGCACCGCACCGCGCCTTCTACTATGCCATGGGCATGAGCGATGCCGAGGTCGAGCAGCCTTTTGTCGGCGTGGCCACGACTTGGAACGAGGCTGCCCCCTGCAACATCACCCTGATGCGCCAGGCCCAGGCCGCCAAGAAAGGAGTCAAGGCCGGTGGCGGCACACCCCGCGAGTTCACCACCATCACCGTGACCGACGGTATTGCAATGGGTCATGCCGGGATGAAGTCTTCGCTGGTCAGCCGCGAGGTGATTGCGGATTCCGTGGAACTCACCATGCGTGGCCATTGCTATGACGGCCTTGTTGGTCTCGCTGGTTGTGACAAGTCGCTGCCGGGCATGATGATGGCCATGGTGAGACTGAACGTCCCGTCGGTCTTCATGTACGGCGGTTCGATTCTTCCCGGGCGCTACCGCAACCGGGATGTCACCATCATCGATGTCTTCGAGGGCGTCGGAGCCAATGCCTCCGGCACCATGAGCGATGACGAGTTGAATGTCCTCGAACATGCCGCCTGTCCGTCCGGCGGATCGTGTGGCGGGCAGTTCACCGCCAACACCATGGCAACGGTGTCCGAGGCGATTGGTCTGGCTCTTCCCAATTCAGCCATGACGCCGGCGCCCTTCGACAGCCGCGACATGTTCGCCGAAGCCTCCGGTCAGGCGGTCATGCGTCTCATCGCCGAGAACATCAGGCCTCGTGACATCGTGACCCGCAAGGCGCTCGAGAATGCTGCCGTGGTGGTTGCCGCAACCGGTGGTTCCACCAACGCCGGACTGCATCTTCCTGCCATCGCCCACGAGGCGGGCATCGACTTCACTCTCGAGGACGTCTGCGATGTCTTTCGCAGAACCCCTTACATCGCCGATCTCAAGCCCGGTGGGCGATACGTGGCCAAGGACCTCTACGGGATCGGCGGCATTCCGGTGTTGATCAGGACCCTTCTCGACGGTGGCTACCTGCACGGCGACACTCTCACGGTGACCGGACAGACGCTGGCCGAGAACCATGCCGATGTCGTCTTTCCCGAAGATCAGGATGTGGTGCGGCCCGTCACCAACCCGCTGTCGAATACCGGTGGCGTGGTTGGACTCAAGGGCAATCTTGCGCCCGAAGGCGCTATCGTGAAGATCGCCGGTCTGGCGCGTCTTCAGTTCCGTGGCCCGGCGCGCTGCTTCGACACCGAGGAGACATGCCTCGATGCCGTTCTCGCCGGCGCCTTCGACGAGGGAGATGTCCTCGTCATCCGCTACGAGGGACCGAGGGGCGGGCCGGGCATGCGCGAGATGCTGTCCACCACCAGCGCACTCTATGGCCAGGGAATGGGCGAAAAGGTCGCGCTCATCACGGATGGACGGTTCTCCGGCGCCACCCGCGGGTTCTGCATCGGTCACGTGGGACCTGAGGCAGGCGCCGGCGGGCCGATCGGGCTCATCAGGGACGGTGACATGATCGCTATCGATGCCGCGGCCGGCACACTCGACGTCGAACTCGACGCGGCTGAACTTGAGGGTCGGCGCAAGGCGTGGAAACCCAGAATCACCGACTACAATTCCGGTGTCATCTGGAAGTACGCACAGACCGTCGGACCGGCCCGCCTCGGCGCCGTTTCGCACCCGGGTGGTGGAGGAGAAACCCACGTCTTCGCCGACCTGTGACAGGTGCAACCATGCCGCTCCTCCCACAGGACAGCGGCCCTGTCCTGCGCTGATGCCTGGCCTCGCGCGGGAGGTCTGTCTCCGATTGATTCACCTTGATCGGAAAAGATGTCGTTATGGCGAACGATGTGTTGGCGTGTGCAGGAGCTTCGCGGGCGAGGCTCGGCAGTGCGCCGTGACGGCGCAAGCGAAACGACGACGCTGTCGGTGACGGACGGGTCGAGGCGACGCCATGACCGGGCCGGCGCGGTCGGCATCTTCGGCGAACGATGATCACGGGAGGCAACAGGCTCGACGGCGTGACGCGCGTCACCGCCGCAACGCAGGGCGGACGCCCTTCGTTCACGCAGCGTCAGCACCGTCGCGACAGGCGGGTCGTCACCTCGATCATCGGACATTTGCTCCACCAGCCATAGCGTGGGAAAGTCCGGAGTGCGATCCTGGCATCGGGTGAATGCCCGCGACACAACGCAGGCCGTGACAAGCGACCCAGCGCCGTCATCCGGCGGCCCTTTGCAGGACACAAAAACTGTCCTTTTTTATTTAAAGGTGTAATATCAACGACATAGTATGTTTTATTTCAGAGAGCTTCGTTGCCTCCATAAGGGTAGGTCGGATATCGGTGGTGACAAACCCCGCGACAAGGGAGCGGCGCGCCCGCTGAGAAATCGGGTCATGAAGTCCGGTGGACAATGCTGCGACGCAGAGCCTTCCCTTCCGTTCGGGGTGGCGGCACTCTCGCTGTCGGCAAGTCAGCCTGGAGATCGTCATGACGGCACCTTTTGCACAGCGCCTTCAGCCCCTTGATGCGAACGCATGGAATCCCTCGCTCGCAGGCGTGCGGCGCCGGATCGGATCACCGCTCAACATCCATTGCGTCATTGCCCACCACCCGGAACTGATGGCGAGTTACGCGCCGTTGCGCGAACATGTCGTGACATCGTCGTCACTCGACGCTGCGGATCGGGAACTCGTGATCCTGCGAATCGCCCACCAGACCCGGTGCGACTACGAGTGGCGCCACCATGTGGCGCGCGGCCGCAAGGCCGGTCTCGATGACGAGCGGATCGCGCGTGTGCGCAAGGGAAGCGAAGCCCCCGGCTGGTCACGTGAGGAAGCACTGCTGTTGCGCGCGGTGGATGACATGCTCGCTGACAGCGAGATCGGCGAGGCGACCCTGGCTGCTATGGACGGTGCATTCAGCGACCGGCAGATTCTCGACATCGTGTTTACTGTCGGTGTCTATGTGATCATGGCGATACTGCTGAAAACACTGCGCGTTCCACTCGAGAAGGGTTTCGATGACGATACGCTTGCCGCCAGGGACGCCGGCTGACTGTTCGGCCGGGCGGTGCAACATGACTGTTGCGTGGCCAACGATGAAAGGGCGCGGGTGGATCATGGCCTCCCGGAGGATGACATGAGAAAGGCAGGGTCTCCGTACCTGCTGTTCCTGGGTGACGCCCGTGACGAGTTGTCCATCAAGGGGGCAACCGGAGTCAGGATCTGGCGCCCTGACAAGGCGAGGGCGCAGCTCCGTCTTGCCGGCTGCAACCAGGATCTCGGGCTGCCTGACATGACGCCCGGCGAAGCCGCAGATGCCGGATGCCGCACCATGCTGGTGGGTGTCGCCAATGCCGGAGGCGTGATCCCCGATCACTGGAGCGCCACGATCATTGCGGCCCTCGAGGCAGGACTTGACGTCATGGCCGGCATGCACATGCGCCTTGTGGACATCCCGGCCGTTGCCGAGGCTGCGCAACGCAGGGGAAGAACGCTCCATGATGTACGCCAGAGCACCCGGGAGTTCTCCGTTGGCAGGGGGACTGCGCGCAGCGGCAGGCGGCTTCTCACCGTCGGCACTGACAGTTCCCTGGGCAAGATGTTTACTTCCCTTGCCATCGAACGCGAGATGCACAAGCGCACCATGAAGGCGACCTTCCGGGCGACCGGGCAGTCGGGGATCTTTATCGCCGGGAGCGGTATCGCCGTCGACGGGGTGGTTGCCGACTTCATTTCCGGTGCGGTGGAATGGCTTGCGCCGGCCAATGATGCCGATCACTGGGACATCATCGAGGGTCAGGGATCGCTCTTTCACCCCTCCTTTGCCGGCGTCAGCCTCGGTCTTCTCCACGGCGCTCAGGCGGAAGCCCTCGTCATGTGCCATGAGCCCACGCGCACCCATATGCGCGGTCTTCCGGGACGCTCCCTTCCATCGCTGCGGCACTGCATCGAGACCAATGAAAGGCTGGCGCGCCTGACCGCGCCCGGTGCCCGTGTCGTCGCTATCTCCATCAACACCTCGGCGCTCACAGAGGAAGAAGCGCGTCGCGACATCGAGAAGACTGCCGGTGAACACGATTTGCCGTGCAGCGATCCGGTGCGTTACGACGCCTCGTTCATCGTTGACGCCCTGGCGCCATGATGGGCCCGCGCCGTCAGCGAACTCTCCGCGCCTTGCCCGAAACCTGGCCACTGGTCCGCCCCTTCCGGATCGCCCGGGGGGCCAGGAACGAGGCGCGTGTCATCGTCGTCGAGATAACCCAGGACGGCATGACAGGCAGGGGCGAATGTGTTCCCTACGCACGCTACGGCGAAACCCGGGAGTCAGTGCTCGCGGACATCGCCGCTCTTGCCGAGGTGGTCGAGACCGGCGCCGGGCGGAGCGAACTCTGCGGGGAGGGTGCGGCGCGCAACGGGGTCGATTGTGCCCTGTGG
This sequence comes from Alphaproteobacteria bacterium, assembly GCA_965200495.1. GTDB lineage: Bacteria > Pseudomonadota > Alphaproteobacteria > SP197 > SP197 > SP197. Next base: position 390,224 of record CBDAUG010000002.1, on the reverse strand, counting down.
GATCTCGAGGCGCGAACAGGCGGCCGGCCGGTCTGGCAACACGCCGGATTGAGCGAACCGGCCGCTCTCGTCACCGCCTGGACCATTGGCATCGATTCTCCTCACGCCATGATGAGGGCCGCGGCGGACAACCGGACGCGCCCGCTGCTCAAGGTCAAGCTCGATGGCGAGCGCATCATGGAAAGGATGCACGCCGTTCGCCAGGGCGCACCCGGTGCGCGCCTGATGATTGACGCCAACGAGGCCTGGACCATGGATCAGCTCATTGAGGTCGCGGATGATCTGCAAGGCCTTGGTGTCGAGGTGATCGAGCAGCCCCTGCCGGCAGAAAAGGATGAGGCGCTGGTCGACTACAGGTGTCCGCTTGTGCTGTGTGCAGACGAGTCCTGTCACACCGCAGCCGACGTCGACCGTCTCGCAGGCCGCTACGACATGATGAACATCAAGCTCGACAAGACCGGTGGACTGACCGGCGCCCTGGCGTTGCGCCGCGCGGCGCGTCAACGTGGTCTTCGTGTCATGGTGGGCTGCATGGTGAGCACGTCGCTGGCCATGGCGCCGGCGATGCTGGTTGCCCAGGATGCCGACATCGTCGACCTTGACGGGCCGTTGATGCTTTGCGTCGACCGGCAGGGCGGGATCCGCTACGATGGAAGTGTCATGCACCCTCCCCACGCCTTCCTGTGGGGAGGGGGCGAATTGGCCGGGCCGGGGATGCCCGCCGCGGTCGGGTAACCCGGAGGAGAGAATTCCTGGCAGACGTTCATTCAAGAATTACGCAGACCATCATGGCCCAGTTGCGCGACGGCATTCGACCGTGGATGCGACCCTGGGAATCAGGGGGTGAAGGCGCTTTCCAGGGTGCGGGCCTGCCGCTGCGCGACACCGGGCAACCCTACAGCGGTATCAACGTCATTGTTCTGTGGGCAGCAGCGGCGTCAGCCGGCTACATGAAGCCGACCTGGATGACCTTCAACCAGGCGAAACGCCACGGCGGCCGGGTGAGGAAGGGCGAGAAGGGTCAGTCGGTCGTCTATGCGGATCAGTATACCAGAAAGACACGCAACCCCGAGACCGGCGAGGAAAACGTGCGTCGTCAGGGTTTCCACAAGACATTCACGGTGTTCAACGTCGAGCAGATCGAGGGCCTCGATCAACGCTGGCACCGCAGCTATGCCGAGTTCCATCCGGTCAATCGCGACCGGCGGTCCGCCGATCTCGATGGCTTCTTCCGTGATCTCGGCATTGATGTGCGTCATGGCGGGGACGAGGCCTACTACGTGCTGGCCGACGACTACATCCAGATGCCGCCCTTCGAACTCTTCCACGACGGCGAGGTCTACTACACGACACTGGCCCACGAATCGATTCACTGGACGCGCCACAGCAGCCGTCTCAACCGCACGTTCAGGGGCAGCTACCAGGTACCGTATGCCAAGGAGGAGCTGGTCGCGGAAATCGGCTCCGCCTTCCTCTCGGCCGAGCTCGGCATCGCGCCTGCCATCAGGGAAGACCACGCCGACTACATCGGCGCCTGGCTGCGCATTCTCGAGAACGACACACGGGCGATCTTCCGGGCGGCCAGTCATGCGACGAAAGCGGTCAACTGGCTGCTCAACCAGGCGGGTCGGCGGGTGGCCGAAAGGTCACAGTCCCTGCCACGCAAGGATGAACCGCCGGTCTCCACATGGGTTCAGGGAAGCCTGTTCCGCGCTGTGGCGGCGCATGGGGTCATGAGGCCCATGAGCCTGCAATTGTCGCAGGCCATGGGAACGGTCTTCCCCGATATCGCCGTTGGCACCCGTCTCGAGAAGGAAAATGGCAGGCGGACCTGCCATTCTGGAGAGATTGTCGCTCTCGAGGGCGAGGGTGTCATCGTTCTCTGGCACACCGCAAAGCTCACGGAGCGGATGATGATGGAGGATCTGCCCGACCTCGTCGTGGCGGGCGAGGAACCGTGAGCGCCGGCGCTGCGGGGCGCCTGTCTGATGGCGACGCGGCGATCACATGCGTGTTCGGCGGGGGGGAGCCGGGGGCCGCTGCCGTCCGCCTCGACGCCACCTCGGACGAGACCCGGCGTGTCGAGGAGCTGATGGCCGAGGCCCGTCTCGAGGCGGGCGATCGATGTGCTGCCAGGAAAAAGGCCATGGACCTTGTGGCCCATGTGCGGGCCAACAGGTGCCATGCCGGTGGCATCGATGCCTTCATGCAGCAGTACGATCTTTCCAGCCACGAAGGCGTCGCCATCATGTGCCTCGCCGAAGCCCTGTTGCGGATTCCCGATTCATCCACGGCGCTGATGCTCATCCAGGACAAGATCGGTGATGCCGACTGGCGGCGGCATCTGGGTGACAGCGAGTCGCTGTTCGTCAATGCGTCGACGTGGGGGCTGATGCTCACCGGGCACGTGGTTCGTCTGGATGCCGAGTGGACTGCGAATGCACAGGGCGTGGTGTCACGTGTGGTCAGCCGCCTTGGCGAACCTGTCATCCGCGAGGCCTTTGTGCACGCCATGCGCATTGTCGGTCGGCAGTTCGTCATGGGGCGTGACATCGATGAGGCCCTGACCAACGCGAGAGATGATATAGCGAACGGCTACACGCATTCATTCGACATGCTGGGCGAGGCGGCCTGCACCATGACTGATGCCGATCGCCATCTGGCGTATTATCGCCATGCCATCAAGCGGGTCGGGGTCGCCGAAGCAAGTCGGGATCAGGTCTGCCGCGCCAGCGTCTCGGTCAAGCTGTCGGCGCTCCATCCCCGCTACGAGATGGCCCAGCGATCCCGTGTTCTCGGTGAACTGGCTCCACGCCTCATCGCATTGGGCCAACTGGCGCGAGATCATGGCATAGACCTCACGGTTGACGCCGAGGAAGCCGATCGACTCGAGCTCTCGCTGGGCGTCCTGGCGGCAGCGTTTCGCGCCCTCGACGGCTGGAACGGTCTGGGTCTGGCGGTGCAGGCCTATCAGAAACGGGCGATGACGGTGATCGACTGGCTGGCCTGCCTGGCCAGCGACACCTCCCGAAGGATTCCGGTGCGCCTGGTCAAGGGCGCCTATTGGGACAGCGAGATCAAGCGGGCCCAGGAGCTCGGTCTCGAGAATTTTCCCGTTTTCACGCGCAAGGCGTCGACCGATCTTTCCTACATTGCCTGCGCCAGGAAACTGCTGGCCCGACCTGATCTCTTCTTTCCACAGTTCGCCACGCACAACGCGCAGACCATTGCCACCATTCTCGTCTTGGCGGGCGGGCGGCGCGATTTCGAGTTCCAGCGGCTCCACGGCATGGGTCAGGCGGTCTATCAACCCTTGGTCGGCGCCACGGGAAAGGGCATTGCCTGCCGAGTCTATTCGCCCGTCGGCAGTCATGAAGATCTGCTGCCCTATCTTGTCCGCAGGTTGCTGGAGAACGGCGCCAACACCTCCTTTGTGAACCGTATCGTCGATGACGGCGTGCCCATCGAGGATCTGGTCAAGGAGCCGGCGACAGTGTTGCGCCAGGCGGATACGATTGCCCATCCCGCGATCCCGCGACCACCTTGTCTCTACGGCGGGGAGAGACGGAATGCGAAGGGCTTCGATCTCACTCGCGTGGCGGTTCTTCACCGGCTTCACCGTGACATGAACGAGGCCGCGGGCGACGTTCCCTGGATGCTCGACGGGCCGTGCAACGGCAGGGAGCGCACAATCACAAGCCCGGCAGACCGGCGCCGGATTGTCGGCGCCATCAGGGAGGCCGGCGGGAGCGACGTCGACTCGGCTCTCACCGGCGCCCGCGAGGCGGCCCGGCATTGGAGTACAACGCCTGCCGACAGCCGGGCCTCATGCCTTGAGAGAGCGGCCGATCTCCTCGAACGGGACTGTTTCCGGCTGATGGCGACGGCCGTCCTGGAGGGCGGAAAAACGATCGGCGATGCCCTGGCGGAGGTGCGCGAAGCCGTCGATTTCCTGAGGTACTACGCCTGTCGCGCCCGCACGGAATTCGCCGATGGCAGCGAACTTCCGGGACCCACCGGCGAATCCAATCGCATCAGCCTGCACGGACGCGGCGTCTTTGCCTGTATCTCTCCCTGGAATTTTCCCCTCGCCATCTTCTGTGGTCAGGTGGCGGCGGCCCTTGCCGCAGGCAATACGGTGATCGCCAAGCCGGCGGAACAGACGCCTCTCATGGCGACGCGCGCTGTCAGTCTTTTCCATGAGGCCGGCACGCCCGAGAATGTGCTGTCGTTGCTTCCCGGCGACGGCGCGACCGGCGCCGCTCTCGTCAGTGACCTGCGCATCGACGGCGTTGCCTTTACCGGCTCGACCGCAACCGCGCGACGCATCAACCGTTCCCTTGCCGATCGCAATGGCGCCATTGTGCCGTTGATTGCGGAGACGGGTGGACAGAATGCCATGATCGTCGATTCGACGGCGTTGCCCGAACAGGTGACCCTTGATGCCATCCGTTCGGGCATCACCAGCGCCGGCCAGCGCTGTTCGGCCCTGCGCGTGCTCTGTTTGCAGGACGAGATTGCCGATCAGGTGATCGCGATGCTGTCGGGCGCCATGGCGGAACTGAAGGTCGGCGATCCTGCTTGTCTCGACACCGACGTCGGTCCCGTGATCGATGGCGCGGCGCTTGCCGGGCTTGAAGCCCATCTTGCCGGCATCGAGCCTGCCGGTCGCGTTGTCCTGCGCTCACCTCTTGATCCGGAACTCGCGCGTCATGGTTCGTTCTTCGCCCCCGCACTTGTGGAGATTCCCGACCTCACCCTCCTTGAACACGAGGTGTTCGGTCCGGTCATCCATGTGCTGCGCTTTGCCGGGGACAGGCTCCATGACCTGCTCGACGCCATCATCGCGACCGGTTACGGCCTGACTCTCGGTATCCACACGCGTATCGATTCGCGCGCACGGTTGATTGCCGGACGCATGCCCGTCGGCAACATCTATGTGAATCGCAACATGATCGGTGCTGTGGTGGGAAGCCAGCCCTTCGGTGGCGAGGGCCTTTCGGGCACCGGCCCCAAGGCTGGCGGGCCGCGCTATCTTCACCGCTTTGCAACCGAGCGGGTCGTGTCGATCAACACGACTGCCGGAGGCGGCAACGCGACGCTCATGTCCCTGGGCGACGCCTGACCGACCGTGCGGACAGGACCGTGCTCCGGCATGATGCGAAGCGGCCCGGACCATGAAGATCGGCCACGAAGGCACACCAGGCTGCTCGGGACGGGGGTCATGCGAAGCGTTGCCTTGTGGTCTCTCGAAGACCGGTGGCATCAACATGACGACGGAATGGCACCCGGCGGTGCGCATCGCTTGCCGGACAGGTGCTGTTCCCCGCCCGGCGGCGGGATGATGTCGCGGCAATCTTGACCTGTTTGTGCAGTGGCATAAGGTGAGCGTTCGGTTGCATTGCAGATGTTGGCAGGTTCCATGCGTCACGTGATCCATGTCATGGCACTGGGGTTGGCCGCAGTGTTCGCCGTCGCCATGGCGGCCGTGGGTTCCGATCCCGAATTCAGGGCCCATGCATGGGTTCTCGCTTCGTGTATCGGTCTTGTCATCATCATCGTGTTGCGGACGATTCCCTTCGGCAGATCAGCCAGCCTGCCGGAGACCGGTTACGTCGATTCGGTGGTGCGTTGCGCTGCCGTCGCGACGGTGTTCTGGGGGCTGGCCGGCATGCTGGTCGGTGTGGTGATTGCGGCGCAGCTGGCCTGGCCCGAACTCAACGTGGCGCCATGGTTCACGTTCGGACGCCTGCGACCGCTTCACACGTCGGCGGTCATCTTTGCCTTTGGCGGCAATGCGCTCATCGCCACGAGTTTCTATGTGGTGCAGCGGACCTGCCGGGCACGCCTTGCCTTTGCCCCTCTGGCCTGGTTCGTGTTCTGGGGCTACCAGATCTTCATCGTCATGGCGGCCACAGGCTACCTGTTCGGCATCACGCAATCGAAGGAGTACGCGGAGCCCGAATGGTATGTCGACCTGTGGCTGACAGTCGTCTGGGTCGCCTATCTGGCTGTCTTTCTCGGGACGATCGTGCGCCGGCGGGAACCGCACATCTATGTCGCCAACTGGTTCTACCTGTCGTTCATCGTCACTGTGGCGATGCTCCACGTGGTCAACAATCTCGCGGTGCCCGTCTCGCTGATCGGCGCCAAAAGCTATGTCGTCTATGCCGGGGTGCAGGACGCCCTGACCCAGTGGTGGTACGCGCACAATGCGGTTGGCTTCTTCCTGACCGCCGGTTTCCTCGGCATGATGTACTACTTCGTGCCCAAGCAGGCCAACCGTCCGGTCTATTCCTACCGCCTGTCGATCGTTCATTTCTGGTCGCTCATCTTCCTCTACATCTGGGCCGGACCCCACCATCTCCACTACACCGCGCTTCCTGACTGGGCGCAGACTCTGGGCATGGTCTTTTCGGTGATGCTGTGGATGCCGTCCTGGGGCGGGATGATCAACGGACTGATGACGCTGTCGGGCGCATGGGACAGGATCAGAACCGACCCCATCATCCGCATGATGGTGCTTGCTCTGGCATTCTACGGCATGGCGACCTTCGAAGGCCCCGTCATGTCGATCAAGGCGGTGAACTCGCTGAGCCACTACACCGACTGGACGATCGGTCATGTCCATTCGGGGGCCCTGGGATGGGTCGGCATGATCTCCTTTGCCGCTCTCTACTTCATGGTGCCCCGCCTGTGGGGCAGGGAGAGGCTCTACAGCTTGCGCATGATCAACTGGCACTTCTGGCTGGCGACCGCCGGCATTGTCGTCTACGCCGCCGTCATGTGGGTTTCGGGCATCCAGCAGGGGCTGATGTGGCGCGAGTACGACGATCAGGGATTCCTCGTCTATTCGTTCGCCGAGACCGTTGACGCCATGCATCCCTACTACGTGCTCCGCACCCTGGGCGGGCTGCTCTACCTTGCCGGTGCGGTGATCATGACCTGGAACCTGTGGATGACCGTGCGCGGGCGCGTGCGTGACGAAGCGCCTCTTGTGAAGGATGCGGCTATGGCAGGCGCTGCAGCGGTTTCGCCACGATGAGGTTGCGCCACGCCACCCTCGAACGCAATGCCCTGTGGCTTCTGGTCGCCAGTTTCCTGGTCGTCACCGTCGGCGGCATCGTCGAGATCGCGCCGCTCTTCTATCTCGACAACACCATCGAGAAAGTGAGGGGCATGCGCCCCTACACGCCGTTGGAGTTGAAGGGGCGCAACATCTATGTGCGCGAAGGTTGCTATGTTTGCCACAGCCAGATGATCCGGCCGTTTCGCGACGAGGTGGAACGCTACGGACATTTCTCGCTGGCCGCCGAATCCATGTGGGATCGTCCCTTCCAGTGGGGATCCAAGAGGACAGGTCCCGATCTTGCGCGCACCGGCGGCCGCTACTCGGACGAATGGCATGTGCAGCACATGATCGCACCGCGCTCCATTGTCCCCGAGTCGATCATGCCAGCCTATCCGCATCTTCTGAGCACCGATCTCGTGGCGGACGATGTGGTCTCGCACCTTGAGGTTCAGGCGGCGCTTGGAGTTCCGTATTCACCCGAGATGATCGCCCGTGCCATGGACGATCTCATGGCCCAGGCGGATCCGGAGAGTGACCGGGACGGGCTCACCGAGCGCTACGGCGACATTGCGGTGCGTGACTTCGATGGCCAGCCCGGTCGCGTGACGGAAATGGATGCCCTCGTTGCCTACCTGCAGATGCTGGGCACCCTGGTCGATTTCAACTCCTTCCGTCCGCAGGACATCGAACGGTAGGACACGGGTGATGGACTACCAGAGCCTGCGAACCTTTGCCGACAGCTGGGGACTCGTCTATCTGGTCGTCGTCTTCGTCGCTGTTGTTCTGTTCGTCTACCTGCGGCCGGGGTCGCGCCGCAGGGCCGAGGAAGCTGCGCGCATTCCCCTCGAGGAGGACGGTGACAATGCGTGATGATGCCGGCAAGCATGACGTCAGAGGACACGAGTGGGACGGTATCACAGAGCTCGACACGCCCTTGCCGAGGTGGTGGCTGTGGACGTTCTATGCCACCGTGATCTGGGCAGTCATCTACTGCATCCTCTACCCCTCCATCCCCCTCATCGATGAGGCGACGGAGGGTGTTCTGGGCTATTCGAGCCGCGGCGAACTGGCCCGAACCATGGAGGAGGTCGAGCGCTCGCGTGCCGGCATCATGGTCGAGATCGCCGAGGCGGACCTTGCCGATATCCGCGCCGACGAAACCCTGGCGACCTTTGCCATCGCCGGCGGCACGTCGGCGTTCAGGGTGCATTGCACGCAGTGCCACGGCTCCGGCGCCAGCGGGTCCACGGGCTATCCCAACCTTAACGACGACGACTGGATCTGGGGCGGATCGCTTGAGGACATCTACCGGACCATCGCCCATGGCGTCCGCGACGATGCGATGGATAACACGCGCTTCACGGAGATGCCTGCATTCGGCCGCGACGGCTTTCTCTCGACGAGCGAGATCCGGGATGTGACGGCCCATGTCCTGTGGCTTTCGGGCAACGTGGCACAGCATGGTGACGCCGCGGCAGGGGCAGGGATCTACCGTGATCACTGCGCCCAGTGCCACGGCGACGCCGGCGAAGGGATGCGGGAGTTCGGTGCCCCGCGACTCTCCGATCCCATCTGGCTCTACGGCTCTGCGGAAGAAGGCATCAGACGGCAGATCTTTGCAGCATCGCACGGTGTGATGCCTGCCTGGCGGGAGCGTCTCGGAGAGGGCGTGGTCAAGCAGCTTACTCTCTACGTTCACAGCCTGGGAGGCGGCGAATAGCCGACAGCAGGCGGATGGTGGTGAGCGACGCGCCCGAAATCATCGATGCGAGTCCGGTCGATCATCATCGCAAGGGCCCGCTCTATGCCCCGCGCCGGCGTATTCACCCCAAGAGGGTGAAGGGACAGTTTCGCCGCCTCAAGTGGTGGGTCATGGGGCTGACGATGGCGGTCTACTACGTGACCCCGTGGCTACGCTGGGACAGAGGGCCGCATGTTTCCGACCAGGCGGTTCTCGTGGACCTGGGAAACCGAAGGTTTTTCTTCTTTTTCATTGAGATATGGCCGCACGAGTTCTACTATGTCGCGGGTCTTCTGGTCATGGCAGGCCTTGGGCTCTTTCTTGTGACGTCAACCGTCGGTCGGGCCTGGTGCGGCTACACCTGTCCGCAGACAGTCTGGGTCGACATTTTCCTCGCCGTGGAGAGGTTCTTCGAGGGCGACAGGATGAGGCGAATCCGCCTCGACAGTGCGCCCTGGACCTTCGACAAGACGCGCAAACGTGTCGCCAAGCATGCGGTGTGGCTGCTCATCGCCGTGGCCACCGGCGGCGCCTGGATCTTCTATTTTGCCGATGCGCCGGACCTCGCCGTCGCCTTTGTGACGGGAGAGGCGCCGGGTATCGCCTATACCACCGTCGCCCTCCTGACGGCAACGACCTATGTGTTCGGCGGACTGCTGCGCGAGCAGGTCTGTGTCTACATGTGTCCATGGCCGCGCATTCAGGGAGCCATGCTCGACGAGCACTCGCTCACCGTGACGTACAACGAATGGCGCGGCGAACCGCGCTCGCGGCATGTCAGACGCCATGAGCGCGCGGCGAGCGGAGACTGTGTTGACTGCAATGCCTGCGTCGCCGTTTGCCCGATGGGCATCGACATTCGTGAAGGTCAGCAGTTCGAATGCATCACCTGTGCTCTCTGCATCGATGCCTGCGATCAGGTGATGCAGAAACTTGGACGGCCGCAAGGACTGATTTCCTATGCGACACTTGCCGACCATGAGACCAACATGGCGCTGGCGCGGGGGGCGGAGGGAACGATCGATCCGACGCGGGTCAGGGATCGCAGTGGAGAGCTGATCGCCGCTGTGCGCCGGATGTCGCTGCGGCGCCTCATTCGCCCCCGGACATTGGCCTACGCTGCCGGATGGGCGGCCATCGGGCTTGTCATGGTCGGCATTCTTCTGACGCGCGAGCGTGTCGATCTTCATGTGGTTCACGATCGCAACCCTGTCTTTGTCCAGTTGACAGACGGCGCCATTCGCAACGGCTACACAGTCAAGATCCTCAACATGCGCCCCGAACCCCGCGAGTTTCGCCTCAGCACCCTTGAGCTTCCCGGCGCCCTTGTGCGCAGTGCCGGTTCAACGGAACCACCGGCGCTGTCCATTACCCTTGCCGCTGCCGCCGACTCCCTTGAGGCGCGCAAGATCTTCGTTCATCTCCCCCGCAGCGACCTCGATGCGGTCCGCATGCCGGTTGTTTTCGTCGTCGAGGACATCGCGGACGGCGCCAAGGCCGGTTACGAGGCCGTGTTCGAAGGTCCGCCGCCATGACGGCACCCCGCGTTATCACCGGCCGTCACGTCTTGTCGGCGTTCATGGTGTTCTTCGGGGTGATTGTCGCCGTCAATCTTGCTCTGGCTGTCATTGCCACGAAGAGCTGGACGGGCATGGTGGTCTCCTCGAGCCATGTCGCAGGACAGCGTTTCAACGAGCATCTCGCCGCAGCGGCAAGACAGGCCGGGCTTGGCTGGCGGGGTACTCTGATGGTGGACCGTGACCGGCTGACGTTCACTCTTGTGGACGGCCGGGAAGAGTCGGTGGCAATGGCCGTTGTCCAGGTGACGCTCGAACGACCGGTGGGGACCGACGATGATCCGGGCGCCTTGGCGATGACAGTCACCGGCGGCGAGGCCGTTCTCGATGTTTCATTGCCGACAGGTGTGTGGAACGTGAGAGTTGATGCCACGGCCGTGTCGGGCGAAAGCTACCGTCTTGACGACCGGATCACCGTTCGTGACAGCCGCTGAAGGAGCGTCAGACCGGTTGCCGCGGGAGGTGACACTGACGGTTCCCGCCATGCACTGTGGCGTCTGCATTCGGACCATCGAAGACGGCCTCGGCCGTGTACCGGGAATCCATCGGGCCAGGGTCAATCTCACCCGGCGCCAGGTGTGGGTGATGTTCGATGACATGGCCCTGTCGGAAAGACAGGTCATCGACTCTCTTGAGGCTCTGGGCTACGCGGCCCGCCTGACAGACGATGACGCCCTGGAGCGAGGCGACGAAGGACGCTACCGCAGGTTGCTGTTGTCGCTGGCCGTCTCGGGATTCGCCGCCGGCAACGTCATGCTGTTCTCCGTATCCGTATGGTCAGGGGCCGGCGAATCGACACGGGAGCTGTTTCACTGGATTTCGGCATTGATCGCTATCCCCGCCGTCCTGTGGGCCGGCCAACCCTTTTTTTCGAGTGCCGCAGGCGCCCTGAAGGTCCGGCGACTCAACATGGATGTGCCGATCTCCCTGGCCGTCCTCCTCGCCCTCGTCCTGTCGTCCGTCGAAACCCTGAACGGCGGCGAACACACCTGGTTCGATGCTGCAGCGACACTCCTCTTCTTCCTTCTCATCGGTCGTACCCTTGATCATCTGATGCGTCGCCGTGCCGTTGGAGCGGCGGCCATGCTGGCCCGTCTTGTCCCGCGCCATAGCGTTGTCATGGTGCCGGATGGCGGGGAAGTCACAGTCGAGACCAGGGACGTGCGTCCCGGGGATCTGGTGATTGTGGGCCGCAATGAGAGGATCCCGGTGGATGGCGTCCTTGTCTCCCCCGCGGCACTTCTCGATCCGGCCCTGGTGACCGGCGAGGCCGAGCCGGTATCGCCGGTCGAGGGCGCCGCTCTTCTCTCAGGCATGCTCAATCTCGGTGGCGCCATGCTCTTGCGCGCCAGCCGCGACGTGACGGAAAGCTTCATCGCCGGCATGGCGCGCATGATGGAGGAGGCGGAGTCAGCACGACTGCACTGCCGCCGCCTGTCGGATCGTGCGGCAGCGCTCTATGCCCCGCTGGTCCATGGCATCGCCGCCCTCGCGTTCCTTGTCTGGTGGATCGGGTCCGGCGACCCCTGGCGCGCCGCATACACGGCAACCACGGTTCTCATCATCACCTGCCCCTGCGCCCTTGCCCTTGCCATTCCCATGGTGCAGGTCGTGGCATCGGCAACACTGTTCCGCTCCGGCCTGCTGTTGCGCGACGGAGGTGCCCTGGAGCGTCTTGCACGAATCGATCATGTCGTCTTTGACAAGACGGGCACCCTGACGGGCGGCTTGCCGACCGCTGTTGCGGGTCGGGGGATCGCTGACGAAGCGCTGGGCCTGGCAGCCGGCATGGCCACGACCAGCACTCATCCGCGGTGTCGGGCGATCCTGGAACTCGCTGCGCGGCGCGGCGTGAAGCCGACGCATGCGGGGGTGCCCCGGGAGGTCATCGGACTCGGGGTCGAAATGACCGGTCAAGACGGAATCGCGCGTCTTGGGCGCCCCGACTGGGCGTGTGGTCGTGCCGGCGAGAGCACCGGCGCGACCGTGTTGACGGTCGATGGCGAGGTCATTGCCTCGTTCCATTTCATCGAGTCTCTTCACGGGGAAGCAAGGGAGGCCATCGACCACCTGGCGCAGATGGGTCTTTCCAGTGAGGTCATCTCCGGTGACGTTTCGTCGAGGGTTGCAGCCCTGGCCGATCGTCTGTCCTTCGTACGCCTGACCGGCGATGCCCGACCGGCGGACAAGGAGACGAGGCTGGCGGAACTCAGGCGCAGGGGCAGTCGGGTTCTGATGGTCGGCGATGGCCTCAATGATGGTCCCGCACTGGCCGCCGCCCATGCTTCCATGGCGCCGTCCCATGCAGCGGACGTCACGAGGCAGGCGAGCGACGTCGTGTTCCTGGGCAAGACCCTGCTGTCGGTCCCCTTTGCCGTGCGCCTGGCAAGAAAGGCAAGAACGGTGATGATTCAGAACCTCGGACTTTCGGTGCTCTACAACATGATCGCCGTGCCGGTGGCTTTCCTTGGCCTTGCCACGCCTCTGATTGCGGCCATCGCCATGTCGGTGTCATCCCTGGTCGTGACTGTCAATGCGTTGCGTCTGTTGCGCACGGAACCTCTCGAGAGATGAGCGGACTTGTCATTCTCATTCCCGTTGCCCTGCTGCTGGGCACTCTGGGGCTTGCAGCCTTCTTCTGGGCGCTGAGGAGCGGGCAGTACGACGACCCCGGAGGATCGGCAGAGCGCATCCTCGGTGATGATGACGATCAGCCGTGAGGCCTCAATGCCGACCTGACCTCATGCATTGCCCGTCGTCCGGAGAGCCAGGCGCCGTGGCAGGTGGCGTGAAATTCCGGAATGGTCGCTTCGCCGGCAAAGAAGATTCGATCGCCGATCGGCCTGGCAAGCTCGAGGCGCTGGTGGGCATTTCCCGGGGTCGCCGCAGAATACGATCCCAGTGTCCATGGGTCGCCCTGCCAGGCCGTCACGATCACGCGGTCGGTGAAATGTCTGGCGATGGAAGATCCCCATCCCGCCTTCAGGTGTTCGGCGAGGCATTCGACGGAGGCTTTCTGGCCTGAGCGTTCAAGCCAGGAGCCGAATCGTCCGCCGGTGACGCCAACGGCCCAGGAGGTCCCGTAGGGTCCGAGCTGTACACCCATTGGTACGTCGCTGTTGGGGAGCAGCACCGTCATGTCGTCATCGCGGCAGTCTTGAGGCAGATCCTTCAGCAGCATGGCGATTCGGTTGTGGACGCCGAGCGGCAACTCCCGCGTCGCCGTTTCTTTCCAGGCAGGAAGCCGGGGATCGAAGCTGATGCGCCCTGATGCCAGGACATTGGTGGAGACGGTGATCAGGACGGTGCGTCCCCGCACCGTTCCCTTTGGCGTCATGACGGTAACACCATCACCGGTCAGAGCGATCTTCGTCGCTTCGGCATTGAGCGTCACCGGTATCGATGCAGCCCAGGCGGCCAGCAGGGCGCCGTAGCCATCGATGACGGGCCAGTCCTCGTCGGTTTCCCGGTAGACGCAGACGTCGTGCACACCGGTCTGGTCCATGTCGCAGGAGCATCCCAGCGAGAACCAGTAGGCATCGTAGGCGGCCCACGGGCTTTCGAGGTCCACGACATCGCTGACCGCCTTGTCATCACTTTCAAGAACGGAGGCAAACGCCTTGTCTTTCGATGCAAAGTAGGCGTCGAAACGAGCCATGGAGTCGTCGTCGAGACGTGATCCGCGATGGTGGATGCCGCGGTCCCAGCCGCTCTCCCGGCGATAGGCGAACCCGTGACTCCCGGCAATGGCGACAAATGGATTGAGACTGGCCGAGTGCATCCAGTGACATCCGAGGTCAAAGGGTTGTCCCGGTGCAATCTCCTCGGTGAGCGCCCGTCCGCCAATCCGGTGGGAGGCTTCCAGCAGCGTGAACGTCAAGCCCTGGTCCATGGCGACACGGGCAGCCGACAGGCCCGCCGCGCCGGCGCCGACGATGATGACGTCGCAGTGGTCAGTCATGGCCAGGGAGGTTCCTCGTTGACGCTTCATCATGCATCCTCGAGAGGTCATGGCGAAAGTACGCTGTCGCATGACCGGTCGAGGAATCCGGGAAGGGAGGGAACATGAAGGAAGTGGTTCTGGGGCGCTGGGTCATCCCGGACGCCTGGGGCGACGTCATCGAGAACGGTGCCGTCGTCGTGGAAAACGGTCGCATCGCAGAGATCGGGCCGGCCGAAAGACTGTGTCAGGAGCATGCCGACGCGGGCCTCTCGGGCGATCGCGGGTGCGCCATCATGCCGGGCCTCATCAACGCCCATCATCATTCCTCCGCCGCCAGCCATGTGCAGCACGGCGCTCCCGACATGCTGCTTGAGAGCTGGCTCAAGGCGTTGGCGGTCATGCGACGCGCGCCGACGCGTCTCGACATCCTTCTCTCGGCGACGCGCCAGCTGCAGGGCGGCGTCACGACAGTCATTGATCTCGCCTCACTGTCAGGATCCGCCGAAGAATTCGCCCTGAGTTGCGAGGAAGCGCTCCGGGCCTACGACACGGTGGGCATGCGCTGCGCCTTCGGTCCGGGAACTGGTGATCAGAATTTCCTGGGCGTCGGACCCGGTGATTGCGACAGACGATTTCTTGCAAGCCTGCCCCGCGACCTCGGTGAGCGGCTGCAGTCGCAGTACATGCCGGGAGCCGACCAGATGACGGTGGCCGACTATATGGGTGTCATGGAAGACCTGATTGGCGCCTGGAATGCGCATGACCGTATCGACGTCTGGTTCGGTCCGCCCGGACCGCCATGGGTCAGCGACTCGTTCCTTGAGATCATTGGCGATGCGGCATCGAGACTCGATATCAATATTCAAACACATCTATCTGAATCATATTATGAAAAACTGCAAGGCCCGATGTTTCATGGAGCGCCGATGCTGGTTCACCTGCATCGGCTTGGCCTGACCGGACCGCGCTTGTCGCTGGCCCACGGGGTGTGGCTGACCGAGGAGGAGATTGCCATCATGGCCGAGACCGGAACGGCGGTGTCGCACAACCCTTCGAGCAATCTCAGGCTGCGCGCGGGAATCGCCCCGCTCACCGCGTTTTTCGATGCCGGCATTGTCACCGCGCTGGGCATGGATTCGACCACCATCAACGATGACGAGGACATGTTCGCCGAAATGCGCCTCGCCCTGCGTCTTGCCCGTGCGCCGACATACCATGAGACCGTACCGGAACCGGCTGACATCCTGGCCTGTGCCACGCAGGGTGGGGCGACGCTGATGCGCAAGGACGATCAGCTCGGGCGCCTTGCCCCGGGCTTTGCCGCCGACCTTCTCCTCATCGACATGACGGCGGCCACGACGCCTTGGGCAGCACCCGAAGCCTCACCACGGGATCTGGCGCTCATGAAGGTACGGGGCGCGGACGTGCGCGACGTGATGGTTGCCGGGGAATGGGTGCTGAAGCGCCGCCAGCCGACCCGCTTCAATCTCGATGATGCGGTCCGCGAACTCCATGAGGTCATGGCGGCAACACCATTTCCCGCATCCGCCCACAATCTTGCCCTTGAGGCTCTGCCGCATGTCGAGGCCTGGTACGGATCATGGGACCACCCGCCGCGTCGGCCCTACACGGCGATGAACAGCCGTGCCTGATGCACCGTCAACCGAGACGTCCTTCGAGTGCGGCAAGAAAGAGCTGACGGAATGTGTCATCGGTAAGCGGTCGCGGATTGGTGGCGACAGTCGGGTCTGCGAGCCCCTGGCGGACGATCTCGTCCACATTGTGATCGTCGACACCGATCTCGCCCAGAGTGTGCTCGATGCCCAGCGTTTGGCGCAGGTCAAGGACCCAATCCATGACGGCGTCGACTCCACCACTGCCAAGTCCGAGCCAGCGCGAGAGATCGCGGTATCGTGTGTCGACGACCTCCCTGTTGAAGGCGATGACGTAGGGCATGACGATGGCGTTGGTCCGGCCGTGGTGGGTGTCGAAGAGCGCACCCACGGGGTGTGACAGGGAATGAATGGCGCCCAGCCCTTTCTGGAAGGCGGTGGCTCCCATGGTCGCGGCCACCAGCATGTTTGCGCGGGCCTCGAGGTTGGCGCCATCGCTGACCGCGACCGGCAGCCATTCCTTCACCAGACGCATGCCCTCGAGAGCAATGCCGTCAGCCATGGGGTGATAGCCGGGTGCACTGAAGGCCTCGAGGCAATGGGCAAGCGCATCCATGCCGGTCCAGGCCGTGATGGAGCGTGGCAGGGCGACGCTGAGCCGGGGGTCCTCGATGACGATACCTGGCAACATCCGGGGGTGAAACAGGATCTTCTTGGTGCGCCGGGCCTCGTCAATGACGACAGCCGCACGTCCCACCTCGGATCCCGTCCCGGCAGTTGTGGGAACGGCAATCACCGGCAGGATGGTCTCATCGTTGGCGCGTCGCCAGTTGCCTTCCCTGTCTTCGAACACGAACATGTCAAGCGTCTGCCCGGCCATGAAGGCAATGGTCTTGCCGGCATCCATGGCGCTGCCACCGCCAAGAGCGACGACGCCGTCATGGTCTCCGGATTTGAGGCGTTCGACCCCTCGCGTGATGTCGGAACCGACAGGGTTGGGACTGATGTCACAGAAGAGGTTCGCCTCGAGTCCTCTCCCGCGGGCGTCGTCGAGGATGCGCGTGACCATGTCGAGGCCGGCAAGTCCCCGATCCGTCACAAGAAGCGGCCGTGACATGCCCAGGGCACGGCAGGCATCCGCGAGTTCCGAAACCCGTCCCGGCCCGAAACGGATTTCGGTCGGCCAGCTCCAGGTGGCACTTTCGGGCAGGGTCATGGCGTCGTCGATTCCGGTGGGATGCGTCATGGTTTGCCTCGCCACGGCGGCGGATGCAAGATAGGCGGAACGATTGTTGCATCCTGGTCCTGAGAGTGGAACCGCTTCCCGTCATCTTCGATTGCGATGCCGGCAAGGACGATGCGCTGGCGCTCTTCGTCGCCCTGGCCTTGCCGGACGTCATCGACGTTCTTGGTATCACCACGGTCGCCGGGAACGTGCCGATCGAACATACCAGCCGCAATGCGCGACGTATCGTGGAGGCTGCGGGGCGCCACGACTTGCCGGTCTATCCCGGCTGCTCCCGGCCGCTTGTGCGCAACACCGTGACCGCTGCCGATGTCCACGGTGGCGATGGAATGGGAGGATCGGGGCTTGCCGATGCCGAGCTTGCGGTTGAAGATTTCCATGCCGTGGAGGCGCTGGCAGGTTTTCTCGAGGGAGCCTCGATGCCACTCACCATCGCGGCGATCGGTCCATTGACGAATATTGCCCTGCTGATGTCCCTGCGGGCTGATCTGGTGTCGGCGATCGGACAGCTCGTGGTCATGGGTGGCGCGCGCAAGGGAGGCAATGTGACGCGCAACGCCGAGTTCAACATCTTTGCCGACCCGCATGCCGCCCGGATCGTGCTTGATGGCAAGGTGCCGGCGACGGTCGTTCCGCTGGATGTCACCCGCGGGATTCTGCCGCCGCAGGACTGGTTCGACGCCATGGAAGGCTTCGGGGAACCGGGCAGGGCCGTCGCCGCCATGTGGCGGGAGTCTCCGGTTGCGCTCCACGACGTGACGGTGACGGGACTGCTGGCCTGGCCTGAACTCTATTCGCTCGAACCATGTTCAATCGATGTGATCTGGAACGACGCCGGCGATTTCGGGCGTACTGTGTTCGGCAGGGATGACGGACCGCTCAGCGTTGTCAGACGTGTCGATCAACAACGCCTTGCCGAACGCGTGATGACATCCATGGAGACCTACGCTGCGGCATCATGACATCTCCCGCAAGAAGCGCTTCAGGCGACCCTGTCGGGAGGCTCCTGGCCGCCAAAGAAGGCGTCGAGATTGTCGACTGCGCGAAATCCCATCGCGTCCCGGGTTGGCATGGTGGCGCTGCCAAGGTGCGGCAGGAGAAAGACATTGTCGAGATCGCGGTAGCCCGGGTGAATGTCGGGCTCTCCATCGAACACATCGAGCCCTGCGGAAAACAGCCTGCCGCCGGAAAGGGCGGCAATCAGCGCATCATCGTCAACGACATTGCCGCGCGCCGTATTGACGACAATGGCGCCGTCGGGCAACAGCCGGAGGCTGTTCTCGTTGATGATGCGCACGGTATCGGGGGTTGACGGACAGTGAATCGACAAGATGTCACTGACGCTCAGGAGACTTTCGAGAGTGCCGTGAAAGCGGGCGCCGGCCTCGAATTCTTCCGCCAGCCGCGAACGGTTGTGATAATGCACGTCCATGGCAAAACCTGCAGCCCTTCTGGCCAGGGCCTGTCCGATTCGACCCATACCGAGAATGCCCAGCCTGGCCCCGGTGACGTGGATGCCCCGCATCGCGGTCGGCGCCCAGGCGCCCCACGTCTTCTCGTAGATCATTCTCTGGCCTTCGTGCACGCGCCTTGCGGCGCCAAGAATCAGCAACATGGCAATGTCGGCTGTGGCGTCGGTGAGAACGTCCGGCGTATTGGTGACGACAATGCCGCGCCTGGCTGCCGCGTCGATATCGATGTGTTCATAGCCGACGGAGAATGACGCAATCACCTTGATGCTGTCAGCGAGCCGGTTGATGACGTCAGACGTGATCTTGTCCGTGGGGCAGGGAACGAGGGCATCGGCCCCGCGGCATCCCTCGATCATCTCGTCAGCCGATGGAAGATGGTCGTCGACGTTGAGAATGGGCCGATAGTCGCGCTTGAGGCGATCCTCGACGGCATCGGGAAGGCGGCGGGTGACAAAGACCGACGGGCTGTCTGCGCTTGACATGCTTGTTTCAGACTTTCAAATGTGTTGGATGCCGAAAGCCACGTCCATAATGAAATCCCTGGCCAATCGCAAAGCATTCGTTGCCCTGCTGGCGTTGCTCTGGGCGCCAGGCGGGGCATACGCGCTCGACATACTGCCCCATCGGGCTTCTTATCATGCCAGTGTGCAGATTCTGAGAGGTGATGCGTCGAGCAGGGCAGGGGAAGGGTTCATCGAGTGGCGGACGGAGGATCACTGCGAAACCTGGCTCTTCAACGAAGTCTCCCTGGTCCGTATGGGAAACGGAGACGATGCGGGCGCATTCGCCGGCAGCCAGGTGACTTTCGAGGCCAAGGACGGGTCGTGGTACCGCTATCAGAACGACTTCGAAGGT
Source organism: Alphaproteobacteria bacterium (assembly GCA_965200495.1). GTDB lineage: Bacteria > Pseudomonadota > Alphaproteobacteria > SP197 > SP197 > SP197. The sequence goes on along the minus strand of CBDAUG010000002.1, from coordinate 370,705 downwards.
CCGGTTGGGGCGGAATTCGCCTCGGGCGAGGCGGTACTCGATGACGCCGGCGAAACGGGGCGGGTCGTCGTCGAGGAACCCGAATCGGTCACCGCCGATTTGCCCGTTGGCACCGTGTTTCCGATGCGCTTCACCATCGATGTTCTCGAGCGTGCCGCAACGGGCGAGAGGTTCATGAACCACGTCGTCTTTGATGGAACGGATGGAGCCGTGGCGAGTGAGTACACGACCTTCGTGCAGTCGGTCGAAGAAAGCGATGGTCACACGATCTGGACCGTGAAGGTCTCGGTCTTCACGGACCCGGAACACATCGGACCGGAAATGGAGGTGACGGCCAGCATTCGCGATGATGGCGTGATCGACACCATCCGCTACGACGATGGCATGGCCGTCACCACCCTGACACTCCAGGAGTTGACCGAACTCCCGGCAGGTAACTGCTGATCACAAGGCGGCGCCCCACCGGACTGTCGAATCCCCGGCGGTTTCCCGCCGGAATGGCGCTTTCATGGCAAGAAGAGAGTCCACGCCAGAGTATTCCCGTACCTATGTAGCATACTTGCGATCGCTTTCCAGTCGCTGCAGCGGTTCGGTGACACCCCGGATCTTCCAGAGCCTTACCGGCGCTTCTTCCGGGCTACCGGAATGCCACACGCGTCTGCAAGACAAGGTGGCTGGCTGTTTCAGGTGTTGTGACGCCTTTGAGGCGGTATTTGACGTCGACACCTGATCATCAAGCTCAGTTGAGCGGAGTCCTTCGCAGATCAGGACGCGCCAAACCGCGCTTCGGAGCCGATGTGCCGCGGTTCTTCATCGCCGCCGACAGGTGCGCATATGATGGGCACGCGGTGACCTGCCAGTGATGCCCATTAGTTCACGAAGGGCTCACGCCCAGACAATTCTCGATGTAGGAGCAGATCCCGGGCCAGTCGTGGGCCTGGTGGTGGCAGCTCGTCGTGGATCCGAGGAGGCCTGCCAACCGCCGGTTGGCAACATAGTGGATACGGATGACATCACAGGCGACGTTGGCGACATCCTGGTGATGTTGGGGGATGTCATCGACAAAGAAGACAGGTCTGCGTGTCCGTGAGGCAAGATCTGCCACAGCCGGCGCCTTGGAGCCGCGGTTGGCGATGACAGGATAGGGCATGCCCTGGCTCTCGAGGGCGTGAGCCCGCGCGTCGCGAAACTCGGGCCAGATATTGCTGAGAACAACGATCTGCAGGTGGCGGTCCAGACGCCGCAGGCATTCAGCTGCTCCCTCGACGGCCGCAATCGAGCGCGTGTGGTTCTCGAAGAAGGCATAGATGAGCGACCTGACGGCCGACGCTTCAACGGCCTCGCCGGTGCAATCGTCGATGATGTTGCCGTTGAGCCGGAAGGACGCCCACGAGAAGCTCAGGCCGCGGCCGTTCAGGAACCGCTCGAAGTCTTGCATGAAGGAAAACAGAACCTCGTCGGCGTCACTGATGAGAAGGGGGCGGCTGGAATCGATCCCCAGAGCGTCGAGTTCGTCCTTCATCCGCGTCAAGAAGTGGAACCGGACTACTTCAGCCGTGCTTCCTTGAACACCACGTGCTTGCGCACCACGGGGTCGTACTTGCGCAAGGAGAGTTTCTCTGTCTGCGTACGCGGGTTCTTCTTGGTGACATAGTAGTATCCCGTGTCGGCGGTGCTCTCGAGCTTCACGAGAATGGTTGTTGGCTTGGCCATGGTTTACCCGCTTCGGCAAGTCGGGCGGACACTAGGGAAGAGCCATCCCGCCTGTCAAGTTTGCGGACATTGGGCGCCGCGCGGCTCCCTTGATCCGGGAACTGCGTTCCCGTACCGTTCGCCTCCATCCGGCTTCCAGAACGGAAAGGACACGACATGATTGCCCCCCGCATAATCTAGCGGGGTCATCGTTTGCTGCCCTGTTGCTCGCGGCGTTCACCGTGCTGGCCCCGGCGCAGGTCTCGGGGCCGCACGTCAATCAAGAGACGGGCCAGCAGACGTATCAGGGCAACACGACGGATCCGGATTTCAGCCCCTACACCCCGGAGCAGCAGAACTGGAATCGCAACAACCTCGGCACGGCCGGCGCGGGGACCGCGCATGTCGGATCCCTGCAACACTATGTGATTCGGGGCAATCGAGTCTGGCGCAACGACAGAACGCTCCGTGTTCGGCTTGGCTGGGCGCCGCCATCGCAGGAGGCGGCGCGGGTCGCCATGGTGGGCTATGAGATCGTGGGCGGCCGGATAGCGGGGACGCAACCGATCCGTGTCGTCATGTCATGCCCTGCGGCCGAGACCATAGGTGTCTATCAGGGACATGCCACAGGCACCCTGAATCTGAATAATCCATTCACGCTACGTAACTGCTCACCCCCTGTGGAGGCGGTTCAGGCGTCGTGCTTTCTGATCATGTTGGCGGCGTCTCCGGCGAGGGCGATCTGGATGGCGACGAGAGGGTTGTAGCCCTGTGCGGCCATGGAGTTGAGGTAGCTTGAGATCCGGCACCATGCTTCGGCGTGGAGCTGGGTACGGAAGCACCCGGACACCTTGATCTTGACCTTGGCCATGCGGATCTTTTGTTCGCCGGTGTTGTTCGTGAAGCTGGCATGGGGATCTTCCATGAAGCGCAGGACGGAGTCTTCGTGCTTGACGAGGCGCTCGTGCAGGTTGTGCGCGTCGGACTTGGCGATTCTGCCGCGTTTTCCCTTGGGGCGTGGCGGGATCGCGGGCAGGTCCCTGAAGCCATGCTCGAGGATGGTGCGATAGCGCCTGCGCACGGTCCGTCGGAGATCCTCGGGCAGGGTCTTGGTGGGGCTCTGGTTGACCCGGTGACATGTCAGGCGGAGCAGCGTCTTCATCAGGCGGGCCCAGCGCATGGCGTTGGAGTCGACGACGAAGGTCAGTTCGCGCAGCAGATGGGAGCCGCACAGCTGGTGGAGGCACGTCTCGTAGACGAAGTACGAGGCCCAGCAGTCGTGGATCAGGATGCCCTTGTAGCGGGGGATGATGCCGATCTCGTCGATGGCCTGCCTGCCGCGCTTGTTGTGCAGGCGCTTGAGGGTCAGGGATCCGTCGCTCAACACGTGGAGCCACCGGGTCTTGCCGTCGACCCGGAATCCGGTTTCGTCGGCATGGAGCGCCGGACGTTCCAGGAGTATGGCGATGGCGTTGTCCTCCCATGATGCGAGCGCCTCATGGAGGTGCCGCACGTAGCTCAGGCAGGTGGCCTCGGAGAGTGTGAGACCGGAGATCGCCTGCACCAGGGCTGTGGCTCGCCGCAGGGAGAGCATGGGGGCGATGAGCAGGTTGATGATGAAGGCCTTGAGGCCGGGGCCGTACTGCAGCGGCCCCGGCATGGTATCGGGGAAGCGCCCTTTGGTGCGGTCACGGCAGGCCGGGCATTCCTTGACCTCGGCCTCGACGCGGCGTTCGACGACCTCGAAGACGATGTCGTAGAGGATGCGCCGTTCCCGGTCGATGGGATCGACGTGGGAGAGGTCGGCGCCGCAGGCCTCGCAGGTCTCGACCGTGACCGTCTCCTCATGGATCACCTTGCGCAGGGTGGCGCTGGTCTGCCCGTTCCCGCGCGTCCCCTTGCCGCTGCTTCTGGAGGCACGCTGTGCCGTCTCGTCCTGCGGCGTCTGCGACGGCGGCAGGCTGGCATTGGCGCTGGTCTTGCGGGTTGTCCTTTCCAGCAGGATGGTGATCAGCACGCTCATCAGCGTGATCAGGATCCTGAACATCGCATCGGCTTCCGCCGACACCTTGCCGTCCTTGCGCAGCGCCGCAATGCCGGCCTTCGCGGCCTCGAACTCGTCGCGCAGCGAGGCGGCGTTCACCGTTGCCATCAGGAGGCCTCCACCGCCATCAGCGCCGCCATCACCGCCTGACGCTCAGCCGGCGGCATCTTCCGGTAGCCCTCGGCCCAGCGCGTCGCCTTCCTCTTGATGCGCTGACGGTCGGTCGCGTTGCGCCCGGCATGGCCAACCCCGTGGGTCCTGCCAGGCGCGAAGTTGAACCACACCACCTCGGTGCGCGCCCGGGCCTGGGTCGTCACCTGAAGCGACACGCTGCGCCAGCCCTCAAGCATCTCATCGTAAAGTGCCGAGGGGTGGCCCGAGATCATCACCTGGCAGGGCAGACCCTTGAGCAGATGAAGCAGGGCCACATGGTCGGCCTCGCCGTAGTCGTGGCGGTAGCGCCGCCGTGACCGCCGGGTCGCTCGCAGATACGGCGGATCGCTGTACACCAGTTCCGTGCCCCGCAACGGGAAGGTGGCCAGCACCTCATGGGCGCAGCCGTGGATCAACTCCACCGGATAGGCGCACGTGAAGCCCTCCAGCGCACGCCGGTCCCGGTCAATGCCGATCGAACGCAGCGCCGGAACCTTGCGCTGCATCAGCGCGCCGCCGCCAAGGTGCGTCTCAAGATAGAGATCATGGGCCGGCTGGAGCCCCAGCAGCATCTGGCACAGACCGCTCGTCGCCTTGGATCCGAAGTATCCCACCGGCGCTCCCCGCCGCTCACAAAACCACCGATAGAGCAATCCGGCTACGCTGTCAACGCAGACACCTCGTCGTCACAACAACATCACACACAATCAGGGGGTGAGCAGTTACCACGCTACAAAAATGTGGCAATTTTTTCCCCGAATTGGTGAACACAGACGCGGGACTCAACGATCCTGACCACTCCATGGTCATTCGCCTCAAGGGCAAGATGGAGAAAACGCAGGACGGCGGCTATGTGGCGTCCTTCGGTGTTCATGACAGCGCTTGGAATTGCGGCCCGCCCACTTGGCCGAGCAAGGCGCACCAGGCCGCCGGCATGCCGGCCTACGCGGAGTGGTGCGATCTGTCCGTCAGCTGGGACCCCAGATAGTGTCCGGCGGCAGTATCTGACGGCCCGAACACAGAACGGGGGCGGCGCCCGTGGTGCCAACAACATCACCTCAACTGCGATGCGCCGTTCAATCGCGTCGACGACTTGTTGGGAACGACGCGCTGCCTGACCCCAGGCAAGGTCCCCGCATGTCGTACACCCGACATCGGGCAGATCGATCAGGGCGGCGAGTGCGTGTTTCGGCGGGATGGTCCGGGCTGACTGCCGCATTTCGGCGATAACCGGATCCATCACCACTCCGTGCCGATGGTTCGCGCAAGAACGGGCGGCATGCCTTCATTGCGCGACGGCTTGTTCTCGCCCGCACCCCCGGCAGAGACTGTCCGTCTGCCGGGGGTGGACGGGAGTTATTGTGGCAACGTGGCGTCGATGCCTTCGACGTAGACGCTCATGCCGAGAAGCATGCCGTCATCCGCGACCTCGCCGTCGGCGACAAGAAGATTGCCTTCCTGATCGTGGATGGGGCCGGTGAAGGGGTGGAGAGAGCCTTCTGCCATGGCAGCGCGGGCTGCTTCGGCCATCTCGACGACATCGGCCGGAATGGTCTCGTTGTAGGCCGAGAGCACCAGCATGTCGTCACCAAAGCCGCCCCAGGTGTCGCCGGCGTTCCAGGAGCCGTCAAGGGCCGCCTGAACCCGCCTGACATAGTAGGCGGCCCAGTTGTTGACGACCGAAACGAGGTGGGCATCGGCGCCGAATGCGGTCATGTCCGAAGCCTGGCCGATGGCCCACGCGCCGCGATCCTGCGCCACCTGCAGGGCAGCGGGCGAATCGGTGTGCTGCATGATGACATCCGCACCCTGATCGATCAGCGCCCTGGCAGCATCGCCTTCCTTGCCGGGATCGAACCAGGTCGACACCCAGACGACCTTGAAGGATACGTCGGGGTTCACCGACCGGGCGGCCAGGAAGGCGGCATTGATGCCGCGCACCACTTCAGGAATGGGGAAGGAGGCGATGTAGCCGATGACGTTGCTCTCGGTGACGCTGCCGGCCAGAAGCCCGGCAACGTGACGGCCCTCGTAGAACCGTGCCGAGAAGGTCGCCACATTGTCGGCCTGCTTGTAGCCGGTGGCATGCTCGAAGTGCACGTCCGGATACATCTCGGCAACACGGATCGTCGGATTCATGTAGCCGAACGATGTGGTGAAGATGAGGTCGTGCCCGGTTTCGGCGAGCTGGGCGATCACCCGGTCCGCGTCGGCGCCCTCCGGCACACTCTCGACGTAGCTGGTCTCGACCTGATCGCCGAAGGTTTCCTCGACGGCAAGCCTCCCCTGGTCGTGTTGGTAGGTCCATCCGTGGTCGCCGACTGGACCGACGTAGACGAATCCCACCTTGAGGGGGTCAGCCTGGGCAGGAGTCGACAGAAGGCCTGCAGCCAGCAAACATGCGGCGACAGCCCGGTTCGTGGTGGTCATCATTCCCTTCTCTCCTTGATCAGGTCGCTGTCCCGGCGACCACGTTGTTGACGGTTCTACCCCGTGGCGTGGAAATTTCGGCCAAGGCACCCCGGAGCATTGAAACGCATTCTCACATCATCACGCGATATGAGGACCAGCACAACAATGGTGGCGATGTAGGGAAGCATCGCCAGGATCTGGGAAGGGATGGCAACCCCCAGGCCCTGGGCATGAAGCTGGATGATGGTGATGCCTCCGAAGAGATAGGCGCCGAAGAAAGCCCGCCATGGTCGCCACGACGCGAAGACGACCAGCGCCAAGGCGATCCAGCCCCGCCCCGCTGTCATGTTCTCGATCCACAGGGGCGTGTAGGCAAGGGAAAGGCATGCGCCGCCCAGGCCGGCCATGACACCCCCGAAGATCACCGCTGACAGACGGATCATGATGACCGGATAGCCGATGGAATGCGCCGCGTCGTGGTTTTCGCCCACGGCCCGCAAGGCCAGTCCTGCCCTGGTGTGCCTGAGGAACCAGGCAACCGCGACGACACTCGCAACGGAGAGGTAGACGAGTGTGTCGTGGCCGAAGACAAGCGGACCGATGAACGGCAGGTCGCTGACGCCTCCAATGTGCAGCCTGGGCAGTCCTTCAAACGTGATCCCGACGAACCGGTGCCCGACAAGTGCGCTCACGCCGATCCCGAAGATGGTCAGCGCCAGGCCGGTTGCCACCTGGTTGGAGAGGAACCACAGGGTAAGGCATCCGAAAATGAACGCCATCAGGGCTCCGGACGCCGCGCCGGCGAGCACGGCGAGAACCGGATCGCCGGTCACGATACCGGTGGCAAAGGCGCCGATGGCGCCGACAATCATCATGCCCTCGACCCCGAGATTGAGGACACCGGATTTCTCGACAACGATTTCGCCGACAGCGGCAAAGACGAGAGGTGTCGATGCCGTGATGATCGTCATGAGGGCGGCGACAAGAAAGTCGATGGTCATGGGTCCGGATGCCGTCTGCGGATCATGGAACGAAGCGGATGCGGTAACGGATGAGAATGTCGCTCGCCAGCAGGAAGAAGAGCAGCATGCCCTGGAAGACGCCGGTGACCGCATTGGGGAGATTCATCGTGATCTGTGCATACTCTCCGCCGAGATAGGTCAGCGCCATGAGAAGCCCGGCGCAAACGACTCCGAGGGGATGCAGGCGGCCAAGGAAGGCAACGATAATGGCGGTAAAGCCGTAACCCGGTGAAATAACAGGAACAATCTGCCCGATCGGACCCGCCACTTCCATCACGCCGGCGAGTCCGGCGGCGCCGCCGCCGGCCAGCAATGCGATCCATGTGATCCGTGTCCGGCTGAAGCCGGCGAAGGAAGCGGCGGCCGGGGCAAGTCCAACGACACGGATCTGAAATCCCACGATGTGCCTGGCGAACAGGATCCAGGTGGTTGCAGCGACGGCAAGGGCGATCGGCCAGCCGATGTGAAGCCGGGTCCCCTGAAACAGCACAGGCAACCTGGCGGAGTCGTGGAAGAGGCGCGATTCCGGAAAATTGAACCCGTCTGGGTCCCGCCACGGCCCATGAATGAGATAGCTCAGCAGAAGGATGGCGACATAGACGAGCATCAGACTCGTCAGGATTTCGTTGGTGTTGAAACGGGTCTTGAGGAATGCCGGAATGGCGGCCCAGGCCATGCCGCCGGCAATGCCGGCGACAAACATGAGAGGAAGAAGCAGGAACGACTCGTGGCCATAGAGGGCAAGGGCAAGCCCGCCTCCGGCCAACGCTCCGAGAGTCAGCTGCCCCTCGGCGCCGATGTTCCAGACATTGGCCCTGAATCCCATGGAGAGCCCCAGTGCGATGAGAACCAGGGGGGTCGCCTTGACCATGAGCTCGGCCACTCCCCGTTGCGAGGCCAGTGGCTGGATGAAGAATGCCTCAAGCGCACGCACCGGGTCCGTTCCCAGCGATGCGAACATGACGACGCTGGCAATCAGCGTCAGCACCACGGCGATTGCCGGTGACCCCAGCACCATGGCGCGTGACGCCGACCCCCTGGCCTCGAAACGCAGGGCCATCATGAGCCCGCCATCAGGAGGCCAATCCGGCTGGCCGTGGCATCCATGGTTGTCATGGGCGGCGACAGCCGGCCCTGGCTGATGACGCACAGCCGATCTGAAATCTCCATGAGTTCCTCGAGATCCTGGGAGATGACAAGCACCGCGGCGCCGTCCGCGGCAAGGTCGATGAGCGCCTGACGGACCGCTGCCGCGGAACCCGCATCGACACCCCAGGTCGGTTGCAGGGCAATGATGATGCCCGGGCCGTGCAATATCTCCCTGCCGATGATGAACTTCTGGAGATTGCCGCCGGAAAGGCTCAATGCCGGTTGCATCACGCCGGAGGTCCTGACGTCAAAATCGCGCACCACTCTGTCGGCGAAGGCGCGGGCGCGGGCACTCCTGATCATCCCCCGGGTCACCATGGTGGATGTCGTGGTGCCCGAGAGCAGGGCGTTTTCCCATAGCGTCATTTGCGGAACCGCACCGTGCCCCAGACGTTCCTCGGGAACGAAGGCCATGCTGGCGGCACGTCGCCGATTGGGTCCGGACGTCCCCACCGGTGTGTTGTCCGCCACAATGGCATCAGCGTTGGCCAGCGGTGTCTCTCCCGACAGGGCATCCATCAGTTCCTGTTGTCCGTTGCCGGCGATGCCGGCGATTCCGAGGATTTCGCCGGCGAGAACCTCGAAGGAAATGTCCGTCAACGGCGTTCCGTGGAGACGGGATGACGCAAGGGTCAGGTGTTTCACCCGGAGGCGGGGCGACGCTCCTGCTGACTGGGGTGTGCGCCGTGGCGGGGCCAGGTCCGAGCCGATCATGAGTTCGGCAAGTTCGTGGGCCGAGCGGGTGGCGGGATCGCACTCGGCCACCACGCGGCCACCCCGCATGATCGTCGCCTTGTGGCACAGCTCCCGGATCTCCTCGAGTTTGTGACTGATGTAGAGAATCGACACGCCGTCTTCGGAAAGCTGGCGCAGCGTGGCAAAGAGACCCTCAACCTCCTGGGGTGTGAGCACGGATGTCGGTTCATCCATGATGAGAAGACGTGGTTCCTGGAGAAGACAGCGAACTACCTCGATGCGCTGGCGTTCCCCTACCGAGAGCGCATGCACGTGACGCGCGGGATCGAGCGGCAGGCCGTAGCGCCGTGACACCTCGTGGATGCGCTTGTCGAGCCCCGAACGGGCGAATGAGCGCGGCAGGCCCAGAGCGATGTTCTCGGCCACAGTCATGGCGTCAAACAGTGAGAAGTGCTGGAACACCATGGCGATACCGAGCCGCCGTGCCGCCTTGGGATGGGCAATGCGCTGAGGCCTGCCTTCCCAGAAGAGGGTTCCGCTGTCTGCCGACTGGACCCCGTAGATGAACTTGACAAGGGTCGACTTGCCGGCGCCGTTCTCGCCAAGAAGCGCATGAATTTCACCGGCTTCGACAGCGAGGCTCACATCGTCGTTGGCAAGGACACCGGGAAAGCGCCGCGTGATGCCCTCAAGGCGGAGTCGGGGGGCGGTGCTCACCGGGAGGCGTCGCGCGAGAGGATGTCGTCAACCGCCATGAGGATGGCTTCCGGCGTTGCCGGAGCATCGAGGCGTGGCAGATGACGGTGTCCGGCAAGGCGCGCCACGGCATCGCGGATGGCAAGCCACACCGAAATGGCGAGCAGCAGAGGTGGTTCGCCGACCGCCTTCGAACGGTAGATGGTTGGTACCGCATTGGGCATGTCGGGCAGGATGTGGACATTGAAGTCCGGTGCCACATCGCGGCTCCCCGGAATCTTGTAGGTCGAGGGCCCATGGGTCATGAGGTGTCCAGTGGCATCCCACACCAGTTCCTCGGACGTGAGCCAGCCCTGTCCCTGGACAAATCCTCCCTCGATCTGTCCGATGTCAATGGCGGGATTGAGTGATGCGCCGCAATCCTGAAGGATGTCTGTCCTCAGTACCCGTGACTCGCCGGTCAGCGTATCGATCACCACGACCGCGATGGCAGCGCCGTACGTGTAGTAATGGGCGGGATGGCCCGTCATGGTTTCGGCATCCCAGGTAATGCCAGGCGTGGCGTAGTATCCGGTGGCCGACAGGGAAACCCGTTCGTCCCAGGAGAGTTGTGCGAGCCGGGCGAAGGAGAGGCTCTCGTTGCCGGCGTAGACACGTCCCTGGCGGAATTCGATGGCGTCAATCGCTGTGCCCAGCGCCCGCGCCGCGACATCCGCCATGCGATTCCTGATGGTTGTGGCGGCATTGAAGGCGGCCATGCCGTTCAGGTCTGATCCAGAGGAGGCCGCGGTCGCCACCGTGTTGGGGACCTTGTCGGTGCGTGTGGCCGAGACCCTGACGTTTTCCAGGGCGATGCCGAAGACCGAGGCGACCACCTGGGCAACCTTGATGAAGAGACCCTGTCCCATCTCGGTGCCACCGTGGTTGAGATGGACACTTCCGTCCGTGTAGACGTGGACGAGGGCGCCGGCCTGGTTGAGACGCGGAACGTTGAATGAGATGCCGAACTTCGCCGGCATCATCGCGATACCCTTCTTCAACGTCCGGTTCGAGGCATTGAAGTCCTCGATTTCCCGGCAGAGCCCCTCCCAGTCTGCCGCCCTGCGCAACGTAGTGACGATGGTGCCGATGAGGTTGTGGGACACCTTCTGGCCATAGGGTGTCGTGTTGCGGTCTTCGGTTCCGTACCAGTTGGCGTCGCGCACGTCATCGACGTCGAGGCCAAGGTGACGGGCGACATGCTCAATGAGCGTTTCGATGGCGAGCATGCCCTGGGGGCCACCGAATCCGCGGAATGCCGTGTTGGACACCGTGTTGGTGCGGCACGGATAGCCGCGCACGGTGATGTGCGGCAGGAAATAGCAGTTGTCGACATGGCACATGGCGCGGGTAAGAACCGACGAGCTCAGATCGGCGACATGGCCTGCCCTCATTGCGATCATGATGTCGACGCCTTCGATTCTGCCCCTGGAATCGAATCCCGCCGTGTAGCGGAAAAGACCGTCGTGGCGTTTGCCGGTGACGATCATGTCGGCATCCCTTCTGAGCCGCAGCTTTGCCGGTCGTCCTGTCTTTGCGGCCACGAGCGCGGCGATTGCGGCGATGATTGATGCTTGGCTTTCCTTGCCACCGAATCCGCCACCCATCCGTCGCACCTCGACCGTGACGGAGGAAAGGGGGATGCCGAGAACCGCTGCCACGGCGTGCTGGACCTCTGTCGGGTGCTGGGTCGAACTGAAGACGTCAAGGTCGCCGTTGTCACGCGGCGCCGCCAGGGCGATGTGGCTTTCGAGATAGAAGTGGTCCTGGCCGCCGCAACGTACCTCGCCGCTGATCCGGTGGCGCGCGCCGGCAATCGCCGCGCTGGAATTGCCGCGCTTCATGGTCTGTGGCGCCGACGTGTAGGCTTCGTGCCTGAGGGCCTCGTCAATGGTGAAGAGAGCGGGACGTGGCGACCAGGTGACCGCGACAAGACCGGCTGCCGTGAGGGCCTGATCAAAGGTCGTGGCGGCAACAGCGGCCACAGGCGCTCCGGCATACTCTGCCACGTCGCTGGCGATTGCCGGCTCGCCGTCAGTGATCGGACCGATATCGTTGGTCCCCGGGATGTCGGCCGCTGTCAGCACGGCGCGGACGCCGGGTGAAACGCGTGCCGGTGCCGGGTCGATGGCGAGGATGTCCGCATGGGCATGGGGAGAGGTCACGAGAACCACCTCGAGGGCGCCTGGAAGCTCCGGCATGTCATCAATGAATCGCGCCCTGCCGGTGACGTGCTCGAGGGCGCTGTCATGCGCGGCCCTGGCGAACACCGCCGCATCCGCGGCCGTCATGTCCGGTTCACCTCGACGGCCGATTTTCCCGCGACATCCCGATAGAGGCGGATGAGAAGATTGGCGGCAACCCTGAGACGGTAGTCGGCACTGGCCCGATGATCGTCAATGGGCGTGAAATCCCGCGCCACGGCCTCTCGGGCATCCCTGAGGGTATCCTCTGACCATGTCCGGCCCGTCAGGGAGCGCTCGGTTTCGAGTGCGCGGGCCGGTACTGCGGCCATGCCGCCAAAGGCGATTCGCATGTCCGCGATACGGTCATTGCAAAGAACCACGCGGAACGCGCCGACGACCGCCGAGATATCCTGATCATGGCGCTTCGAGATCTTCCAGGCGCGAAAGACAGTGCCGTCCGCGGGCCCCGGGATCCTGATTCCGGTGATGACCTCTGCGTCGCCGAGCGCCGTGCGGCGGTAGGCACGGAAGAATTGGTCCAGCGGCAGGTGACGTTCACCGTCAGGGCCTGCGAGATCCAGTCCCGTATCAAGAGCCATGAGACAGGGTGCCAGGTCGCCGATCGGTGAGGCGTTGGCGAGATTGCCGGCAACCGTGGCGGCGTTGCGGATTTGCCGCGATGCGAAACGACGCATGATGGCGCCCAGGGCGGGCCAGGCTTCCTCACATGCAGGCAGTGCTTCTGAAATTGTCACTGCAGCACCGATGTGGAGCGCATCGGCTGTTGCTCTCATGAGACGCAGTTCCCGCACATGTGAGGTCGAGATCGTCACCGAAGCGTGACGCCGTTCCTTGCTGAACTGCAAGCCGATGTCCGTGCCGCCGGCGAGTAGCAAGGCATGCGCGTGGGAGCGTCTGAGAGCGAGCAGTCCCTCAAGGGTCGTCGGTGCAAGCCATGCGGCTCCCCCGGTCGTCAGCGATTCCTGCGGCGCCGGTATATCCCTGTCGCATATGCCGCGAACCGGTCGGGCATTCCTGCATGCCTGGCGTGCTGCCTCGACGATCGGGCGGTAGCCTGTGCAGCGGCAGAGATTGCCGGCCAGCGCCTCGTGAATGGCGTCATCATCCGGGGTTCCGCCCTCCTGGCGCAGAGCCCACAGCGCCATGACAAACCCCGGTGTACAGAATCCGCACTGGCTCGCATGACTGGAGATCATCGCCTGCTGGACGGGATCGGGAGCTTCATCCCTGCCTGACAGCCCCTCGACGGTCACGACACTGGCGCCGTCGAGCTGACCCAGGGTGTAAAGGCACGCGTTGATGGCTTCTGCCTGGGTGTTGCCGTGGCGCACCATGGCAACGGTACAGGCGCCGCAATCGCCTTCCGCGCATCCCTCCTTGGTGCCCCTGAGACCGGCTTCACCGCGCAGGTAGTCCAGCACCGTCATCGTCGGTATGACAGACGGAGCCTCGTGCTCGGCGCCGTTGAGCAGGAAACGCACGCCGGTCTGCTTGTCGAGGTTATTGCGTGGTGGCGCCATGACGTATCCAGCGTCCGAGAAGCTGCCGTTCCTCATCGGTCATGCCTGTTTCGTTGCCAAGCGGCATGGTGTCGGTTTCGACCGCGGTGATTCTGATCGCCTCGACGTGGCTCAGGATTTCGGCAGCGGTATTGAAGCGGACATCTTTCGGCGCAGCGTCGAAGTTCGCGTGGTCAGGTTCGGCCGCATGGCACGAAAGACAGCGCTCGTTGATGATCTGCCGGACCTCGCTGAAAGCGACCCGTTCGGCCGCAAGGCCGCCCGTTGTCCTCTCGGTTGCCGGCCAGGAAGCAATGATCGCTGCTCCCAGGAACGGGAAGATGGCCGCCGCCAGCGGCCACGCCTGTTGCCTGCCGGCGTTGCGCAGGTTGAACCAGTGACGGACCAAGGCTCCGGAGAGCGAGATGGCGATCAGAAACAGCCAGTTCAGGGAGTGTCCGAACGTCATGGGGTAATGGCTGCTGATCATGATGAAGACGACCGGCAACGTCAGGTAGTTGTTGTGGACCGAACGTTGCTTGGCCTGTCTTCCCAGCAGGGGATCGGGCTCTTCTCCGGCGAGACGGGCTGCAATCAGTTTTCTCTGGGCCGGAATGATGCGTACGAAGACATTGATGACCATGACGATACCGATCAGCGCACCGACGTGAATGTAGGCCGCGCGGCCTGTGAAGATCTGGGTCAGGATGATGGCGACGACTGCGAGGACAACGACGCAAAGCACATTGGCAGCAAGGGGATTCTCGGCGCCGGTTCGCGATGCGAAGAGGGCATCATAGGCGAACCAGCCGACCACCAGGGTGGCGACGCCGATTCCCACCGCCTGCAGGCGGCTGAGCGAACCGGAACCCGCTTCTATCAGATAGGATTCGGCGCCGAGGTAGTAGACGATGGCGAGCAGCATGACACCGGTAATCCCGGTGAACCCCGCTTCCCACTTGAACCAGTGAAGGGTGCGCGGGATGGTTGATGGTGCCAGGAGATACTTGTTGACCTCGTAGAAGCCGCCGCTGTGAACCATCCACAGTTCGCCCTCGATTCCCTGCTTGCCGGGTTCCGGTTTCTCGAGATGGGCATCCAGCCACATGAAGAAGAACGATGTGCCGATCCAGGCAATGCCGACGATGACATGGGTCCAGCGGACAACAAGATTGGCCCAGTCGAGGATGGCGGTTTCCATGGCGCCTAATTCCCGATCCGTTCCGCGATACGCAGACTGACGATTCGCTTGATGCTGGTCAGTGCTTCCGCCATCTCGGTCTGCATATCACTTCCAAGGCGCCGGCGGAACGCCTCGATGATACCGCCAAGCGTATGGTCGCGGACCACAATGATGAAGGGAAAACCGAATTTTTCCCGATATCTGCGGTTAAGGTCCATGAAGAGGGTGAAGTCTGCCTCCGACAGGCGGTCGAGTCCCGCACTCGCCTGTTCGCGTGTCGAATCGGGTTCAAGGTCCCGAGCCCTGGCCGTCTTGCCGGCAAGGTCGGGATGGGCCCGGATGAAGGCGAGTTTTTCTTCGTCGGACGCCTCGTCAAGGACCTGTGTCATGGCGCCGATCAATGCCGCAGGCGATGTGAAGGGCCCGTGGCCATGGGCGCGCCGGGCAAACCACGGAGAGCTTTCGAAGACATCTCCCAGCATGGCCGTGAAGCCGTGCGCATCGGCTCGATTGATCGCCTCGAGTGTGAGTGCCGGCACGTCATCCGCTCCTGATCTCAAGGCGACGGGAACCGCGACCGCCAATGACGGGCGATGTCGATGCGTCTGCAGAACCAGACCCCCTCATGGCGACGCGCGTAATCGACAAAGCGTTTCAGGGCGCCCATGCGCCCGGGGCGCCCGGCGAGGCGGCAATGCAGACCCACTGACAGCATTCTGCCGCCTTCCTGCCAGAGAACGTCGAACGTGTCCTTGAGGTAGGTGAAGAACTGATCGCCGGAGTTGAATCCCTGAGGGGTGGCAAAACGCATGTCATTGACGTCGAGGGTATAGGGAACAACGAGATGCGGCCTCGGGCCAACGGTCGTCCAGAACGGAAGGTCGTCGCTGTAATCATCTGAATCATAGAGAAATCCACCCTCCTCGACGATGAGCCGACGCGTGTTCGGGCTGGTTCGTCCTGTATACCACCCCAGTGGGCGCTGGCCCGTCAGTCTCGTCTGGATGGCGATGGCGCGCTCCATGTGTTCGCGCTCTTGTTCTTCCCCCACCTTCTGGTAGTCAATCCAGCGATAGCCGTGGGAGCAGATCTCGAAGTCCGCCTCCATCGCCCGCTCGGCCACGTCGGGGTTGCGTTCAAGGGCCATGGCGACGCCAAAGACGGTGACCGGGATCTCCTGTTCCCGGAACAGCCGGAACAACCGCCACACACCCACCCGGCTGCCGTACTCATAGAGCGACTCCATGTTCATGTGACGCATGCCTTCAATGGGCCTGGCGGCCACGATCTCCGAGAGGAAGGCTTCTGATGCGGCATCACCGTGAAGGACGCAGTTCTCGCCACCCTCCTCGTAGTTGATGACAAACTGCACGGCGAGACGAGCGCCTTGCGGCCAGGCCGGATCGGGCGGCATGGCGCCATAGCCCTTCATGTCTCGCGGGTAGAGAGTGTCTGGAATCAAGGGGAGCATTCGTGCATGGTGTTCGCGTCAAAGGTAACACCGGCATCGCATGTGTCCAGCATGCGCGACACGACGCCTTCCCTGGTGCCGATGGACGCCGGATGTGTTCAGCGCGCGCGAGACGAAGGAAAGGGGCATGGCGGCATTGACGACCCACGTTCTTGACACCGCTTCGGGCTACCCGGCTTCAGGAGTTGCCATCACTCTCTGCGAGTTGGTCGGCAACGAACGCCGTCATGTTGGCTCGGCTGTCACCAACGACGACGGCCGCACCGACGGGCCGCTCATGGAGAGCTTGCGCCCGGGGGTCTTCGAGATTGTCTTTGATATCGGCGCCTACTTCGCCTCGAGGGGCCAGGTTCCGGGATTTCTCGATCAGGTGCCGGTCCGCTTCCGCATCACCGACATCTCCCGGCACTGGCACGTCCCCCTCCTCGCAAGTCCATGGGGCTACACCACCTACCGCGGCAGCTGAGCGCCGGCAAAGACCACGACCACTGTCGAATGGGCGGGACCATCGTGCGATCCGGGTGACCACCAGGGTCGTCATTCATCCCTGTCACGGGTCAACAGCCACAAAATCCTGCAAGGTCCACGGGGCATGCTGTGTCGTCGCTTCATTCGACAGAACGGCCTGGAGACAAAGAGCAGGTGCGTTGATGCTTGTCGTCACATCAGCCGGAAGTGTCATGTATTCAACCACCCGAAGGTGGCGTCAATGCACGTTTGAGAATCCCATTTTTGTATGTGGTGTCCTGTCGGCGAGCACAAGGACGACGATTGCACGCACGGGAATGGTGGCCGGGATCGCTCATTGTCGGCACACCCGTCGTGGGGGCGGTGTCGGCTTGCAGGGCCAGAGATCGAGACGCGGGCCGACGTGTTGCGCAAAGCATATGTGGAGTCTGCGTGACCTCATGGAGTGACTTCGCGGGGACCGGCCGGCGGGTCAGGGATCGTTGCCGAAGACTTCGCCGGGGTCGATGTCGAGAGCGTCGGAGATGAGTTCTCCCAGTATCTGGCCGTAATGATCGAGAAGTTCCTCGCCCAGTGCCGCCGTTGCGTCTGCGGCCCTGCCGACGACACCTTCGCGATTGAGGTCTTCGGCGCGCCAGGCAAAACCGAGCCGGCCGCCGTGACCAAATCTTCGATGCCGTGACGCCAGAGATGTTGCTGCGGACGCGAAGTGGCCGGCCTTCGTCATGTCGACAAGGCCGGGGTGGAGGGCGAGCATGATGGAGGTCTCCATCATGCCGCCATGGTGTCCTTCGGGGTCGCGACCGGTGAGGTGAGAGGGCAGGGGCCAGGTCATGTAGTTCGCCCGGACCACCAGCATGTCATGGCGGTCCCTGAGGTCCTGCGCTGCAAGATCAACGATCTGCGGCTGGCCGCCATGGGCATTGACAATCACCAGGCGGCGCATGTTGCTGGCGGCAAGGCCGGCGCCGATCTGCCGTATCATGGAAAGCAGGGTTTCCGGTGCGTGGGTGAATGTTCCCGGAAACGACGTATGTTCGCTGCTTTTGCCGATGGCCACAGGAGGCAACGTCAGGACCGTGCCGGGAGAGTCAACATGCTGTCGTGACCGGTCGATCAGGCCCCTGGCAATCATGGTGTCGGTGCCAAGCGGCAGGTGGGAACCATGCTGTTCCGTCGCCCCCATGGCGAGAACGGCTACGCATCTGGTGGCGATCAGTCGCTGCAACGCGCTGGACGTGAGCGTTTCCCAGGAACGGAACTCGGCCATTGTCAGATCATGGCAAGACGGGCATCGCCAAGGCCTTCGATGGCGCAGACGATATCGTCTCCCTTTTCGACCAGGATTGCCTCGACCAGGGAGCCCGTCAGCACGACGTGCCCGGCCAGAAGCCTGCTCCCGCGTTCTGCGAGGCAATTGGCGAGCCACGCCACGGTATTGAGGGGGTGACCCAGGCTGTCCTCCCCGTATCCTTCGCCCCTTGTCACGCCCGAGACGGTGGTGGTTGCCCGAAGTGCGGCGAGGTCAAGCGCCTGCCATGCGGTCACTTCCTTGCCGGTGACGATCAGTTTCTGGAAGAAATCATCCGCCACCTTCTCCGCCGACGTCATGTCGGCGTGTTCGGGATGCCGCAGTTCGGCCAGTTCGATGGCTGCCATGCAGGATTCGACACAACAGGCAATGGTCGTGCGGTCGTGTCCGCCTTCCCGTGGCTCCACATCCTTGCCGATTCTGACGGCGATCTCGCATTCGGCCACAGGGCTGGTCAGGGCGGATGCAAGCTGGCGTGCCGGGGTGGTGTAATGGTTTGCGGCAAGCACGGCGCCGCCACCCGGTTCGTCGAGCCCCAGCATCTCCTGCATGACTTTCGATGTGCAGCCAACCTTCCAGCCTGCCTGCCCCATACCGCTGGCGGCGCGCTGGCGAATGACCTCATCCTGAATGGCATAGCCTTCATGAATCATCGCAGGCCGCAGGTTCGAGGGAAGACGGGGGACCGCGCCTCCTGCATCCCGTGCCCGGATCAGCATGGCGGCCGCTTGCCTTACGTCATCAGGTGTCATGCCGGCGCTCCCCGGTGTCTGTGGATGTGTTGGGTGGCCATGACCGTCAGCACCGAAAAGATCAGCATGATCGCGGCGAGGCGGAACAGCCACACCACATGTCCCCCGTCCATGAGCATGCCAAAAAGCGGTGGCGCGATGAAGGTGCCGGCATCCATGCCGAGGGTCATGAACGCGAATACCTTGCCGGTTTGCGATGGCGGTGTCACCCGTCGCACGATGAGATCGCGCGACGGTGTCACCACACCGGCGCCAAGACCGGCGATGGCAATCAGGATGAAGATCAATGCTGTGCCACCGGCGATGTCTCCGACAAGGAAGATGCATGTGGCGGCAATGACGAAGCCGCCGGTCGCAGTCAGATCATGCCGGGATGTGCGGTCGGCGATCATGCCGCCAATCAGGATGCCGATTGCGGAAAATCCGAAGAAGATCGTCAGCGCGAAGGTGCCAAGCGTCTCGGGAATTGCGTGATGTTCGAAGAGCGATGCCGGCAGGAAGCTGTCGAATCCCCAATAGGCGATGGTTGTCAGAAAAAAGAAGGCGAAGCACATCTGGACGGGCAAGGTCAGGAGGATGCTCCGACCCTCCCGGCTCCGCTCCCTCTTGCCGGAGTCAGGGTCCCTGCCGTCGATCAGAAGATCCCGGTTGAGCGCCATGGTGGCGGCCACGGCGAGGCCTGCCAGCCCCATGGTGACAAGTGCGCTTCTCCAGTCCCAGTAGAGCACCGCCAGGCCGATGAATGCCGGTGTCAGGGCGAAACCCGCATAGCCGGCAAAGGTATGCACGCTGAAGGCACGCCCAAGCCACTGTTTCGGGACGCCGGCTGAAAGGATGGTATATCCGCAAGGGTGGAAAACGGTGTTGCCAAGCCCCATGAAGACGGCACAGACAAGGAGTTCGCGATAGCTTTGGGCGAGCCCGAATCCGATCACCGAAAATGACAGGACACACAGCCCTGCAATCAGGATATGGCGTACCGGCACCCGGTCGGTCAGCATGCCGACCGGAACCACGGACACGGCTGACGTGATCGCCGTCACAGCCATGATGACGCCAATGGCGGTGTAGTCGATGGCAAAATCCTCGACCCATATGACAACAAGCGGCGGTACCACCATGACGATGAGATGGTTCACCAGGTGCCCGAGACTGACGAGGGCCACCACCCCGACGGGGCGTCGTTCGCTCATGCCTCACGTCTGCTGGCAAGGCGTGATCCCCTGGAGGGGAGGAGCTGGGCGACGAGGACACCGGTGATGATGAGAATGCCGCCAACCATGTGGCCGGTTGTTGGCGGGATGCCCTCCAGTGTGCGGATGGCGACCACCACGACAGGCACCAGATTCGAGTAGATCGAGGCGATGGTGACACCGATCCGGCTGATTCCCCAGTGCCAGGTAAAGAGGGAAAACGAGGCCGGACCTGCTCCCAGATAGAGAATGAGAGCGATCGAGTTCCAGCTGAATTCGAAGCGGCTCTCGGCGATTCCAAGCCCGACGAGAACCGGCAGCACGATGAGCATGGTCACGCCGCCAATCATGATGGTGATGGCCGTGATGCCGAGTTGCGAGAGACTGCCCAGCCAGCGCTGGGCGCCAATGGAATACCATGTGAAGAGGGTGATGGCGGCGAGGACGAACAGTTCACCGCCCCGCAGGGAGCCGATATCCCCTGCCGCCGACCCGAGAGCGGCGATGACCCCTCCGGTGACGGCGACGACGGCGCCAAACGCAACGCCCAGCGTGAGAGGAATGCCAAAGCCGGCACGCGCCACGAAGGCTGCGACGATCGGAGCGGCCGCGGCGACGATGGAGGCCGGAACGGCGCCGGCGTACTTCACGCCAAGGGTGAGAAACACCGTCGAGACGGCGATGCCGGCGCTCCCCAGCAGCAGAGCCGGTTTCCAGGGCACCCGGGCAAAGGGGCGCCCCCTGGACTGCAGTGCAAGAAATGTCAGGAGGAATCCGGTGGCCGACAGCAGACGGGCAGCGGTCAGAAAATAGGGGTCCCATCCTTCAAGCAGGATGTCCGTCACGAGAAAGTGGGTGCCCCACACCGATGTCCCCACCGCCAGCACCACGTTGCCGGCAATCTTCTGCCTCACGGATACGGTCGTTCCGGTGGACATCGCGCCGGGTATCCGGCCGTTTGTCAGCTTGAATAGGGTGGCAGGGTGTGCCTGGCAGGTGAAAGCGTGAAGATCTCGAAACCGTCTTCGGTCACGGCGATCGAATGCTCCCACTGCGCCGAGAGGCTCTTGTCACGCGTGACTGCCGTCCAGCCGTCATCGAGAATGAGCGCTTCCGGGCGACCAAGATTGAGCATCGGCTCGATGGTAAAGAACATGCCGGGTTGGAGTTCGAGGCCGGTGCCCGGTTCCCCGCAGTGCAGCACATTGGGTGCATCGTGGAAGACGCGCCCGATGCCATGGCCGCAGAATTCGTACACCACCGAGCAGCGTTGTGCCTCGGCGTAGCTCTGGATCGCATGACCGACATCGCCGAGACGGGCACCCGGCTTCACCGTGTTGATACCCAGCCACATGGCTTCGTGGCACACCTCGCACAGTCGCGCGGCCTTGCGCCGGACGTCACCGAGGTAGTACATGCGGCTGGTGTCGCCATGCCAGCCGTCGAGCAGGACGGTGACGTCGATGTTCATGATGTCGCCGTCACGCAGCACCCTGTCTGAACTCGGGATACCGTGACAGATCACGTGATTGATCGACGTGCAGATCGACTTCGGGTAACCGCGATAGTTGAGCGGCGCCGGCGCTGCTCCATGATCGAGGATGAAGGTATGGCAGAGACGGTCCAGGGTCTCGGTGGTCACCCCGGGAACGACGTGCGAAGCGATCATGTCCAGCGTCCGGGCCGCCAGTGAGCCGGCAGCGCGCATGCCATCCATGTCCTCTGCGGTGTGGATTGTCACATGCGAGTCGCTGTGACGACGCTTGAGCTGCATCGGAAAACTCCGGTGTCGGTCACGCAAGGCGAACGGGAATTCGCCGGTCGATGACGATTTCTTCTGTCGTCAATCTACACGAATAGGCCAGTGTCTCAACGCCCCTGCGCGAGGCGCGTGTCACCGCAGCCGCGAATCCGGGATCGATGTCGCCGGCAACGGCAAGGGAATCGCAGTCCATGCGCTGGACGCACCAGATCACGACGGCCCGATGACCGGCTGCGACCACCGACACCAGTTCCTCCATGTGCCGTGCGCCGCGTGTCGTCACGGCATCCGGGAATTCGGCGCACGTTCCCGACCGTCGCATGTGACAGTTCTTGACCTCGACGTAGCAGGATCCGCGCGCCGGATCCCCAAGAAGGAAATCAAAGCGCGCATGGTCGCCCCAGACCACCTCGCGGCGCAGTGACCCGTAGCCGGCCAGCTCGGCAATGCCGTCCCGTGAGATCGCCTCTTCGACAAGGCGGTTCGGCTTGCCCGTGTGGCAGCCGACAAGTCCGCCGTCTGCGCAGACGAGTTCCCAGGACCACGCAAGCTTGCGTTTGCTGCCGGAGACGTCCTGAAGCCAGGTCGTCATGCCGGCTTCGGCAATTCCTGTCATCTGTCCCGGATTGGCGCAGTGCGCGGTGACGACGCTGCCGTCATCCAGCCGATGATCGGAGAGAAACCTCTTGTAGCGCCTGACCAGCGTGGCGCGTCTGAGCGGCGAGGCAAACCTCATCGTCTCGCTGCTTGGTGAGGGGATGCATCACGGCAACCCAGAAACGCAACCAGCCGTCCGGTCTCAGGAATCATGCTCGGCGACCCCGGTTCGGCGCACGCCCCCTGATCATAGGTCGCCTGCTTCGTTGTCGGTGATCCATGCCGCGTAGTCGGCAAGGCCCTCACGGAGCGATCCCGGGCGCCAACCGCTATCAGCGGTGATGCGCGTGATGTCGTAGGCGCCCCAGGCGCCCGCCGTGCGGGCCGGAGAACCGACGATATCGGCGACGTCGCCGGGTGCGGCCTCGTACCAGGTCGCTCCGGGAACAACCTGGCACACGAGATCGGCAAGTGTGTCCAGCGTGATCCGCTCGCCCGAAGCGATGTTGTAGACGCCGTGACGAAGGGCGGGGGCGGCAAGCAGATCGCAGATTGCGCCGGCCACATCGGCGGCGTGGATGAAATCGCCGACGCCGCCCGCCCCTGAAACACTCCAGGGTTCTTTGCGCAGGGCCTTGTGCATCATCACGTGAGGAACGCAGGCAAAGTCGCGGCCCGGTGTCGGGCGGTCCATCGGTCCGTAGACGCTGGCCAGGCGCACGACGTGGAGGGGCAGTCCGAAGAGGTTCCGCCAGCGGTTGGCCAGCAGTTCGCCGGTGAGCTTGGTAACGGGATAAAGGGTTTCGGGAAACGCTTGAACATAGCCGTCCTCGGGGAGCGGTCGGCCGTCGTCTGGTCCGTCGTCGCCATACACGCTGCCGGTGGAGACATGGATCATGCGCTCGAGTCCTGGCAGGGTGCGGGCAAGCTCCAGGCAATGGACCGGGCCCATGATGTTGACGCCCGCGATCATGGCAGCCCCGGATTTCTCCGTGGTGCCGATCGAGGGGGTCATGGCTGCACCGCACACGATATGGGTGATCGAGTCCTTCCCGGGTATCGTGTCGAGCAGGTGCGGGTTGCGCACATCTCCGGTGACCACGGCAAGCCGTTCCCTGACGGGTTCGAAGAAGCGATCCGCGAGGGAGTCGGGCGGAGCAACGTCGACGCAAACGACCGACGCCGAAGGGTGACGTTCGAGCCACGTCCGCACGACATGACTCATGACGAATCCGGTTCCACCCGTGACGAGGAGTCGCATCGTCATTTCCTTGTCAGCGCCCCGGCATCCTTCGCCGATCGAATTGTCTCGTCATGCATGTCTGCTTACCTGCGGCACGTGCATGGCGAACATGGCGTCGTCCGGTCAGCGGCATGGAGCTGGCCCGGATTGTGCATATTCACTTATTGACGCCATGAGAAATTCCCTGTAAACTGTTGTTGTAAATGATACAATACCAGAGAAAGAGACGTTCCTCATGACGACACAGTGTATCCCGGCCACGTTCTCCTGTCCAACCCCGCACGGCGCCAGGCCAAAGGCATCGAAGCCGACGCCGCGGGCGGTACCATCACCTCCCATGGCGGGCTCCTGCTCGCCGGCCTTGCCGAGAGATCGCTCGATCTCTTCGCGCGCGTGGCCGCGTGCTTCGACGATGCGCGCAATCGCGCGCTGGTCGTCCACGAGGTGCGCACCCTGGTGGGCCAGCGCATCCTGGGTCTCCTGACCGGTCTTGACGATCTCAACGACCACAGACGAGTTCGGCCAAGGATCCTGTGGCCGGAGCGGTGCTGGGGTGCCTGGAGAGCAGACGCGAGGACTGCGAACCCCTGGCGGGCAAGAGCACGCTGAACCGCCTGGAACTGGCGGCCTGTGGGCATGGATGGCACGAAGGCCCTCGAAGATCGTCGCCGACTTCGAGAAGATGGACGACCTTCTGGTGGAGCTGCTTCATGAAGAGGACGAGGAAGAGCCCTTTCGAGATCGTCCTCGACATCGACGCCACGGACTTTGAACTGCACGGTACCCAGGAGCAGCGCTTCGACCATGGTGACTACCGCGGTCCTGTTACCTGCCGGTGCTGATGTGCGTCGACCGCCACCCGGTTCTGGTGCGCCTGCGCACCGCGGCGAAGGATGCGGCTTTCGGGATCAGGGAGGAACTTGAGGGCGTGATCGCTGTGGATCCGCGTCAGGTGGCCGACGACGCGCATCATCGTGCGCACCGACTCGGGTTTCTGCCGCGACGCCATCATGACGGTCATCGAGCATGAGGAGAACGTCGACGATGTGCTGGGTCTGGCCCGCAACGCCAGGCTGGCGACGCTGCGTGCACAGGCTATGGAGGAGGCCATGGCCGAGACCCTGGAGACCGGCCGGGCATGCCGCCGGTTCTGCACCTTCCGCTATAGGACGCAGGAGTCCTGGTCCGCCGAGCGCCGGGTGATGGCCAAGGCCGAGGCGCTTCCCGGGCAGGGCGACGGTCAGCCCTGCAAGGAGAACAGCCGTACCATCGTCACCTCGCTCGACCGTCCCGGCCAGGCTCTCTGGCGAGGACGTCTCCTGCGCCAGGGGCGATGCGGACAATCGTGTCAAAGAGGTCAAGTGCGATCTCTTCGCCGCACGCTCGTCATCGAACCTCTTCGATGCCAACGCCGTCCGGCTCTGTCTCTCGGCCTTCGCCCATGGTCTCTCCAACCGCCTGCGGCGGAGCCTCGCAAGGACCCCGCTCGGCCGTGCCAGCCCTGCCACGCTCACCTTAGAAACTCATCAGGATCGGTGCCAGGGTGCGGATCTCCGCACGCCGCATCCACGTCGCCATGTCCAACGCCTGTCCCGACAAGGCCGCCTTTGCCGCCGCATGGAAGATGCTGGCACCGGGCTGATCTTCCTTCCCGCCACTCATCTCCCTGCGTCATGCTCCCGGAAACCAGGAGCGTGGATGCGCTTGCCTGGAACACGCCACCGACGCCGTCAGAGGACCTCTGCCGGTCCCCGCACACCCCGGTCACACGTCACTCCGTGCCTCCGGGCCTCCATGCGGCAGGCTCACACGGCCATGACGCCGCCCAGGGCGCACCATGCAGCCCCTCAACCCATCTTCTGGCGGAACGATGAGAAAAGGCGGTCAAGGAAATGCCATTGGTGTCGATGACGGTCAGGAAGTGCACTTAAGTGATGAAGTCCAGCTGACGGCGGTTTCTTCTGGCGCACTGGTGACGTGACGGCGCTCAATGGGTTCAAGCCCGCGCGCCGTTCCAACACACCGATGCCGTGCGTTCATGACCGATTTCCGCTTGCGCTTATGCCGGAGAGGCTCTTTACTCCGCGGGTGAAGTTGCAGAGGACATGATGGCCTTGAGCATCATGGACAAGACAGCTGGTATAATGGCCTCGCGCCTCGCGCCTCGCGCCTCGCGCCTCGCGCCTCGCGCCTCGCGCCTCGCGCCTCGCGCCTCGCGCCTCTTCATGGGCACCGTAGCCGGCTAGCCCGACTCGGCGGTCACCGCCGCCTCTCTTCCGAACCTCCTTGCCGCCGTAAGTGGTGGTTTTACGCTTTCAGTCGGCTTCATGTGGACCGGGCCCCTTGCGGCACCGGCCTGCATGCGCGCGCGCTCATCGCCGGCAGCCGCACAAGCCGACCCGGCCCCACCTCACTCCGCGGGCCGCCCTCAATCCGTCTCCCGATCCGCAACAAGCGAGCCTTCGGGGGAATCCGTCCCACACCCACACTCAGGTGGAAAACCCCATGAAACGACTGGCAATGACGCTCGCCGCCGCGCTGGTGGTTATGCTTGTGGCCGCGCCGGTGGATGCGCAGGTCACCGCCGCGATAGAAGGTCCGACAGTGTTGCCGGAAGGCGGCCTCATCGCCGTCAAATACGGGCAGTGCCTGACGCCGGACGACGAACCAATGTTCACGCCGGGCAACCGCTATTGCGAATGGCAGGGAGGTCACCAGCCCGACGCAATGCCCTTCGCCCGGACCGGCCGGTTCACGCTGACCCTAAGGAATCCTGACAGTGCCGACGCGACTCCGAGCCTGCGCCTGAGCAGAGTAAGCCCACAACGCGAATCCCGTACGGGATGTCATGCGACGTGGGCAGACACAGGCGCCTTCAGATGGCGCAGCGCCGACCTGGACGCAATACAGCAAGTTTTTAGCTTCAGTTACGACTCCATACCGATAGCGGCCAATTCGACCCGCGTCATCCGCTTCGAGATGGCCTCCGTCAGGGACTACCTCATTGACGGGGACTGCATGTGGGAGTTCCAGGTCGATGGAGTCGCGGTCGCAACGCTGACCGTCGAGGACGACGAGGCGCGGCCGTACATCGGGCCGGTGCCCGGACCGCATCCCTACGGGGCGAGTTGGAAGTCCTGGCCCGATTGCCTGATCGACGGCAAGGACGTGAAACTCCGCCGGCGGTGCGTATTTGTTGAATAGCTGACACGCGGGGTGGTCTTCGGGCCGCCCTTACCCATCTTTAACATTGGGTGCAAAAAATGATTGAGAATCAGCGGGGTAAGATTCGCAGTGGCACTACAAGTGGGATTGTGCGACTGGCCGCTCTACGAAATCAGGCGGGGGATGCTTAATTCACACGATGGTCTTGCGGGTGAAGGTGGTGGAAGCGTGGATGAACACGGGATGACTGTAGGGCCTTGGGCGCACGACACAAGGCCCTCTCGCAAGACAATGGCACTACTAAGCCCGTTCAGCCATCACGTCGGATCGGGCGACAATGTTAAGATATTGTTATGACGTGACATTCACAAAATTCTGTCAGAGCCAGGGGGCACAGAATCCGGCAAATTAGCCCTTTCAGGTGGGGAAAATGTTAAAGATGGGCTTATGCAGCCGCCGGACGGCTTGGGACGAGCCGCCCGGCGGCTGCGAGCGGCGCGGCTGGCGGGAGCACGCCGCCCTTTCTGTGGGGCAGCCGGGACGTGACTGCTGCCAGAAACCGCCCCGGCTGCCAGCGCGCGGCCCGGCAGAACCGCGCGCCATTCTGTTCCTGTGCCGCGTCTGTCTCGGCTTCTTCCAACGGCTCGCCGCCGCCATAGGCCATTGCAAGGTGCCGGGCGCAGTAGGGCTGCCCCGGCACGGCTGGCGCGCCGCATTGCCAGCAGTTGCGCATCCGTCATGTCGCTAGTGTGCAGACCGTTCACCGACCATTGGCAACGCCTGCACCTCATGCCCTTGCCACACAGCGCAGTTCGAGCCGCCGGCGAGACGGGCGCACAACGCTTTCCACGGTGAAGCGCAGATTGTCTTGCGGGTCGAAAACTTGCCACCGGGGCGCGGGGCAGTCGCCACAATCGCGGACGGTACAAGCCCGGTCCCAGCGTGCAAACTCCACGTCGGCGGCAACATCAACCCGGCCCCGGAATTCCTCGCGCGTCGCATAGCGCACAAGCTCGCGGAAGCCCATTATCGGCTGGTCTAGTGAACGCGCGCGCGCTGTTTGATGGTGCGGTTTTCGCGTTATTCGATGGGGATCAGCTGCTGTTCGCAGGCAGGCTGGGTGCCGCGAGGCCGTCGGCGCGTCCAGCCGCTTCGCGGCTCCTTCGCTCCGCCCTTCGGGTGACCCGCAAGGGATCGCAAGAGGGAATCGCGGAAAGGACAGGGAATGCAGGAACCTGGAGACTCGCAGACAAGCAGCTTGGTTCAGGCATTGCGAATAGGACGTAAGCGTGAGAGAGGCACGCAGCTTTCAGCTTGACGGCGGGATGAAGTTCCAGGGCAGGAGTGTGGTCGATGCGGCTGTTGGGGTGGCTTGCGGCGATTTTCTCGAGCGTGTCCTTGAGCCAGGCGTAAGGCTCGACGCCGTTCATCTTGCAGGTCTCGATGAGGCTGGCGATCCGGAATCGCCGTTGGCCCAGCGATGGCATCACCTCGTGAACGAACACAGACGCGCACAAAGGGGCACTGGGGGTCTGGAGATTACTTCCGGATGTTTGCCAATAGTTTGCCAGACCGGCAGGCGTAAGCGTTCGGCCATGGGGTGACAGGTCCTGAAGGATCATCGGTTGAGAACGCGTTTCCAGTCCTTGCGCAGGGGTCTCAGCCAGATATCCTTTTTCGGTTTGTTGTTCTTGTGGTGCGTATCATAACGGCCCCGTCCTTGAGTGGTGCCGACGTGGGTCCACCCTGAGGCCTTGTAGACGGCTCCGGTGAAGCGTGGTGTCTGGACGAAGGTTTCGATGAGCACGGGCGTGGTGTTGTAGCGCCGGGTCCAGTCTGCGGGCAGGCGTCGGCGCATGAGGGCGAGGATATGGGATCCAAGATGGGGGATGAGAAAGCGCGGCTAACCCCCGGATTTGCCCTCGAACTCGAAGACATCGTCATCGTCCGGAGCGGGTTTTTCAGGAAGTTCGCGGCGGAAATCGGTCTGGCTGGTGAACGCGAGGCGGCTCGTGCCTGCCGGTCCGGTCTCTTCAACGCGGGCCAGCAGCTCGCTTGCCAGTGAGCGTGCCCTCTCGCCGGCCTTCTGCAGCCGCGAAACTGTCGCCGTGTCGTAAGGAAAGGAGAACACTCGTGGTTCCTCGCCGTCGGGCATCTCGAGCCACAGGTAGATCGCCTCGTCCTCGTGGATGTTCCAGGCAATCACCGTGTGATAGGTGGTAAAGTCCTCAAGCCAGGCGCTGCTTACCGGCTTGGGTCTGCCGAGCAGTGCGCTGATGGAAGCATAGCCTGCCGGCACGAGGAGGGTCAGCGCCACCAGCGCGGCGATCTTGCGGGACAGTCGTCCGGCCGAGGTGACCGCCGCCCAGCCGGCAACGGCGGCGAGCATGAAGCAGGCGATGAAACTGATGGCGAGGAGTGACATGGGTCACAACCTCTGGCTGTCGAACAGCGTGGTGAAGAGATTGTTGACGGTATGGGGCAACAGCCCTCCGGCTTCGTTCAGGTTGAAGCGATAGACGGTCTCTTCCTGATCGACACGGACCAGGTCGACCTTGCCCAGGAGGATCTGGCGGGCAGGCTTTTCGAGATCGAGCTTGACGCTGACAATGACATAGACCGGGACCGGCCAGATTTCGGTGTCGTTGCGGTACATGTGGACATTCACGACGTATTCGCCGTGCGGAATGCCCCGGGAATAGGCCATCTCGTGATTGGCTGCCGTGAGGTCGTTGAGGTAGCCCAGATCATCACGCAGCAGGTCGAAGATGGCGCCACCGCGCTGCGACCAGCCCACCGCGCCATCGCCCGGGGCCCTGACCCACAGGTCTACATCGGCATCGATGGACTCGGGCCACTTGATCTCGACGATCACATTGCCCGGGGTCATCAGGTCGGAAACCTTCTTTTCGGGAGGATTGATGTGCGGCAGCAGCAGGATCACCAGGGCGACGAAGCCTAGCAGGGCGAGCAGAATGACGTCACGAAAGACGGTTCCGGCAGGATCATCATCAAGCGTATCAAGAACCTGCACGGTCTTCGCCCACCTCGACGATCGTGTTGATGAGCTGCACCGTTCCGGTGGTGAGCAACTGGTAGACTGCCATGAGCCAGATGTTGAGAAGACCGCCCACAAGAGTCGTCACGAGTGCCGTGGACATGCCGGCGATAAGGGCTGAAACCATGGGGCCGATGTTCTCGGTCTCGCTGGCGAGATCGGGATCGACGCCCGACAGGGCAATGATGAAACCGAGAACGGTACCGATGAGTCCAAGAAACACCAGACTCGAGGCAAGATGGCGGACGATGGTGATGTTCTGCGAGAGTTCGAGACGCAGGGTCTGGGCCAGGGTCTGGCGGCTGCCAGCATCCTTGCCGGCCGTTCGCTTGACATGGATGGCGGCACGACTTCCCTGCGCCGGTTCCGCCCGCCTTGCCTGATTGAGTTCGCGACTCGTCCAGATCACCCGCTGCAGCGCAAGGGCAAGGCCGACCAGAAACACGACCACGATGACAAAGACAAAGGACGTCGAATCGGCCTCAACCGCGCGGCTGACAAGTCCGTTGGCCTCGCCGGCCACGAGGATCGCGCCGGCAACGATGTTGAGCAGCACGAATCGCAACACCAACCGGTAGGCGTGAGGGTCAGCACGTTGCATGGCGACGGTCATGTGGACTTCCGTGTGATGCGGGCGGGAGCGACTATAGCCATGCTTGCCCTGTCCGCAAACGCCGCACCCCGGATCCACGGCATATGAAGGGTTCCCTCGCTTCGGCCGGTTGATCGGCGGGCTGTGGCCAGAGTTTGCAAGCATCCGTCTTGCGGGCCAGACTTGAAGCGGTGCCTGGCGAGGAATCCTTAGATGAGCGAAACAGTTACCGCCGCCGTGGTGGTCATCGGCAACGAAATTCTGTCCGGGCGCACCCGGGACGCCAACATCGTCTTTCTGGCCGAGAACCTCACCGGGCTCGGCATCCGCCTGAAGGAAGTGAGGGTGGTGGGCGATGTGGAGGACGAGATCGTTGCTGCCGTCAATGAGCTTCGCCACCGCTACACCTATGTCTTCACCACCGGCGGCATTGGTCCGACCCATGATGACATCACCGCCGACAGTATCGCGGCAGCATTCGGCGTCGGTATCAGGGTTCACCCTGCGGTGCGCGACATGCTCGTGGCGTACGCGCGCGCGCGCGGTATCGAGCCCAATGAAGCCCGCATGCGCATGGCGCGTATCCCGGATGGCGCCCGGCTCATCGATAACGAGGTGAGCATGGCGCCGGGTTTCCGGATCGGCAACGTGTTCGTGCTTGCCGGGGTGCCCGAGATTGCAAGGGCCATGTTCCGGGCGGCGCGTTCCGGGTTGCGTGGAGGGCCGCGCATGCTGTCCCGCGCCATCAGGGTTCATTGTGGGGAGGGAACCATTGCCGATGCCCTGCGCACGCTGCAGCAGGAATTCCCGGGCGTCGACATGGGAAGTTATCCCTGGCGCGATGACGGTGTTTTCGGCACCAGCATTGTGCTGCGCTCGATCGATTGCGAACACCTCGATACCGCCTTCGGTCGTGTCTTTTGTGCTTGTGCAGAAGCGGGGGGAGATCCTGTCGAGGAGGATGCAGCGAGTTCCTGACGCGCGCGTGAGTCAGCCCGCACGGCAAGGTCCTCGCCATTACAGGTCATCCAGCATGCCCGCGAGCATGGCCACGACCCGGTCAAAGTGGTCATCGGCATCACCGTGGAGACTGTCTGCGACGCTGAACCAGGCGGCAGCGGCTTCCTTGTCTGGCCGTACCATGAGGAACTGCCCGGCATAACCACCGTGTCCGATCCAGGTGCCATCGGTAAACATGTGATTGCTGTAGGAGAGGCCGGGCCATGACCCCACGAAGGGGGCGCCCTTCCTGGTGCGCGTTTGCTCGATGAATCGGGCGTCCCCGGCACGTTCCCCCATGACACCGTCGCCCTTGCGGGCGAACAGCAGTCCGTATCGCGCCATGTCGCGCACGGTCATGGCACCACCTCCGCTCAACACCGGAACAAAGGTGCAGTCGAGGGAGACGAAGAATACTCCTTCCAACCCGGCGCTTTCGATGTTCGTGGAAATGAGATCGCAGAGACTCGAACCGCTGGCGCACTCGGCAATCCATCCCGCCAGGTCCGTGTTCGGTGAGGCGTACCGGGCACGGTTCCCGGGGATGTCATCCATGTCCTTCTCGAGGGTGAGGGCAAAGTCCCTGACACCGAACTCGTCCGTCCCCGGCGGCGGAAGGCGCCATCCCATGGCCACCTCTTCCTGGCCATATCCGCGACGTTCCCCGGGTCCGGGAGGCGGGGTCCACGGCGCTGCATAGTCTTCATCGAATGCGAGAGGCACGTTCATGTCGAGAACCTGCTGCAGCGTGCTGCCGCGGTATCCGCTGCCAACCTCGGGAATCCACGTCTCCACCTTCTCTGAGAGATCCACCTGACCGGCGGCAACGAGGCGGCCGAACACAAGGTTGAGGTGGGTTTTGGTGATCGACTGCATCGAATGAAGGGTATCGGGGCCGCAATCGGCCGCGTGGATTTCGCAGAGGACATCCCCGCCTTGCGCCACCACCATGGCGCTGAAGGACGGCAGGGCCGTCAGTCGGACCACATCGTTTCTTTCGGCGATTGCCGGCTGGTGGCGGTCCCGCAGTGGCAGGACATGGGCCGAACGCAGGCCAAGGCAGCGCCGGTTCACCCTGTAGATGTTGCGGAAAGCGTGGCGGCGGTTCTGCGCCCGGTTCCACCGGGCGAGATTGTCCGGACCGACCTCGAGTTGCGGGTTACGCATGGGATTGGTCCTTCAGAAGATGCCGGCATCGAGGCCGGCGGCCATGAGCATACCGAGCTCATGGGCCTGGTCGGCAAAGCCATCCTGCCATTCGCCCTTCAACAGCAGGGGGTCACGGACTGCGCGCCAGCCCAGGCCACCGGCAATGCTCTCCACGGCGCGCCTGGTTCCCGTGCCGTCAAGGCCGGCGCGGATATAGAGCGCATAGGGTCTTGAGCGGGTTTCCTCGAGGCATGGGTAGTAGCAACGATCGAAGAAGTCCTTCAGCGCACCGGACATGTACCCCAGATTCTCTGTCGTGCCGAGAACCAGTGCGGCGGCGGCCCTGACGTCGTCGGGCGTCGTCTCGAATGGTGAGCGGGCATCCACAGTGAGCGTTCCGGCATCAACCGATCGTGCGCCTTCGAGCACGGCATCACGCAGACGCTGCGTGTTCGCAGACGGGACATGGCCGATGATGAGGAGCATCCTTGAAGTCATCATGCGGCCCCCATAGCCTGCCATCTTCGAAGGGTCGGTGAGACCGGAGAACCCTGATGCGCCAGTCGGTGAATGCGCTCGACATCCTGCCCGACCGGCGCATGACCCTCAACCGGGGCGATGGTGAACGCAGCCGCCATCAGTGCATCGGGTTGCGCGCTCGGCCCGGACTGGAAGGAAGGCCATGTCTTTCTGCGAACGATGGTGCCCTTGCCGTCGAAGACCGTCGGTCCACCGCGTTCAGGCGGCATCGGCACAATGGCGTCACAACAACAATGTTATGTGAAAACAATGTCGAATCATACATCGTACCGGCTTCGGAGCGCACGGATGATGACCTTGCACCGGAACAGCAGATCATGTAGCCGACATGACATGGGCGGACGTGGCGGAATGGGTAGACGCAGCGGACTTAAAATCCGCTTCCAGATATGGAGTAGGGGTTCGACTCCCCTCGTCCGCACCGCTTCGGCAGTGCTGTCATGAGCGGGGTTGCTCCATGGAACGAAACCGGCAAGACGCTGCAAGACGTGCGTGTTCTGGTGCACCGCTCGCTGAAGCGGTGGGATCTTCCCTCCGATGTCGCGGTGACACGGGTCAATGTCTCGGAAAACGTGACCTGGCGGCTCGACGGCGCCGCTGGCGAACGCTGGATCCTGCGCGTTCATCGCGATGGCTATCATTCGAGAGACGGTATCAGGACCGAACTCGTCTGGCTGCATGCCCTCCATCATGACATCGGGATCGTCACGCCCCAGGCGATTGCCGGCCTCGACGGCGACGAGATCCAGACGGGCCAGGTTCCCGGTCTGGCAACCCCCCGGCACATGGTGCTCTTCGAATTCATCGACGGTGTGGAACCGTCGATGGACGCCGATCTCAAGGAACCATTCCGCCGCCTCGGCGATGTGAGCGCCAGACTCCACCTCCATGCCATGGCCTGGCGGCGTCCGTCATTTTTTGAACGCCTGAACTGGGATGCCCGCGGTGTCTTCGGCCCTCTTGCCAACTGGGGCGACTGGCGCGATGGCCCGCTGGATGGCACACCTCAGCGCATTTTCCTTGAAGAGGTCGAAAAGGAGGTTCGCGAGCGCCTCGCGACCTATGGCATGGCGCCCGGACGCTTCGGTCTGGCGCACTGTGATCTTCGCCTCGGCAACCTGTTGCTGGTTGGCGACGAGACGCGCGTCATCGATTTCGACGATTGCGGTCTTTCGTGGTTTCTCTATGACCTCGCATCGGCCCTGACGCTGATCGATAATCTCGACACCACAGGCGACCTGGTGGCTTCATGGCTGGCCGGGTACAGGTCCGTGCGCGCTCTTGCCGCGGACGACCTGGCCATCATTCCATCACTTGTGATGATGCGCCGCTTCGCCCTTCTTGCCTGGTTTGGCAGCCACGCCGAGACCGGGCTTGCAGTCGACAACAAGGAGGGCTACGCCGCTGCTGCGTGCGCCATGGGCGAGGCCTTTCTTGCACATCCTGCCTGCGGTGATGGTAGCCTTCCCTGGCTTTGAACCAACCACACGAAAGATGAGGGTTTCATGAACCGAAAGACCGGTTTCCTGTTTCACGAGCTCTACATGTGGCATGACACGGGGCATGCCGCCCTGTGGCACCGGCCCGGGCTGATGGTGCAGCCCGGCGAGCACGGAGAAAATGCCGAGACCAAACGGCGCATGAGAAATCTCATGGATGTGGCGGGCATCCTTGACAGCCTTGTCGACGTGCGGGCGCAGATGGCGAGCGAAGAAGACATCCTGAGGGTACACACCCGGGACTATGTCGAAACGATCAAGGAGATGTCGGCCGGTCAGGGTGGCGATGCTGGCGAAGCGACGCCCTTCGGTCACGGCAGCTATGAGATCGCCTGTTTGTCGGCAGGGGGCACGATTGCCATGGTGGACGCTGCCCTGCGTGGCGATATCGACAATGGTTATGCGCTGGTGCGGCCCCCCGGGCATCATGCCGAACCTGACATCGGGCGCGGTTTTTGTCTCTTTGGCAACGTCGGCGTCGCCATCGAGCATGCCCGTCGTCACCATGGAGTGGAGCGCTGCGCTGTCGTCGACTGGGATGTGCACCACGGCAACGGCACGCAGCGGATCTTTTGGCAAGACCGCGACGTGCTTGCCATCTCGATCCACCAGGACAACTGGTATCCGGCCGATTCCGGACACATTGACGAAATCGGAGAGGGTCCGGGGAAGGGGGCAACCATCAATGTGCCGCTGCCTCCAGGTGCGGGCCGGGATGCCTATATCGGTGTCTTCGAGCGTGTCGTGGCGCCGGCGCTGCGGCGTTTCAAACCGCAGCTGATCATCATTGCGTCGGGTTTCGACGGTTCGATCTACGATCCCCTGGGACGCATGATGGTGACGAGTTCCACCTACCGGAAGCTGACGTCGATCATGCTGGAGCTTGCCGACGAGCTGACCGGCGGCACCTTGGTGGCAAGTCACGAGGGTGGATATTCGGCGGCCTACGTTCCCTATTGCGGCCTGACGGTCATGGAGGAGTTGTCAGGGATCCGGTCAACGATAGAGGATCCCTTCGCCCGTTATGTCGACACCGCTGGTGGTCATCAACTCTACCCCCACCAGGAAGCCATCATCGGGAAGGCAGCGGCTCTGGCCGCCGCGGTGCCGGCCGGATAACTCCGGAGACTATTCGCAGACAACACCGTCGCCGTCGCCATCCCTCATAAACTGGTAGGCGGGATGCGCTGCCATGACCGGCGCGATGCCGTGCCGCCGCGCTTCGCTGCAGGATATCGCTCCATTGCTGTTGTCGTCGTAGAGGGCCAGCACGTCACCGTCGGATGCGACGTCCGCAGGTTCCGGTGTTTCCACCTGGGTGACACCCCGCCGCCAGTCCCAGGGGGCGACGAACGTGCCCGACCACATGCCGCGGCCATGTTGCCGTGCTTCATCTTCGTGATCCACGTAGGCCGTGGAATACCTGCGGTAGGCGAGGGCAAGGCCCTGGCGCACGAGTTCACCGCCAACATCGACGGAGCCGGCATAGCAGACGGCAATCAGCCTGCCATAGAAGTCACGGGTCTCGCCTTCACAGCGCATGAACTTCCCCCCGGCCAGATTTTCCATGGCAGCGGTCGCTTCCCTGCCGCAGGGCCAGCCATCGCCACAGTGCTGTTTGCTTTCGGGCGCGTCGATCCCCTCGATGCGGATGCGTTCCCCGGCGATCAGGAGTGTATCGCCATCGAGGACAGTTGCCTGTCCGCTGATGGCCTTCGCGCCGGATGGCGACAACAGAACGACAAGGAGGGCAGCGCAAGCCGTTGCGCACCATGAACTAGACGACATGGGGGCGGCGCTGCGGGTTGGTGTACCAGGGATCAGAAACCTCGACGGCATGACCGATGCGAAAGACCGTCGGATCGTCATAGGTGCGGCCGACAATCTGCAGGCCCGTCGGCACATGATTGCGGTCGAGTCCCGATGGCACGGTGAGAACGGGACAGCGTGACATGATGTTGAACGGATAGGTCATGACCCAGCCAAGCATGGGGTCGACGGCCACGCCATTGATGGCAAGATCCTCCCGTGTGGAGTCGAATTCCGCCGGCACCGCCGCGAGAGCATTCGTCGGGCACACCAGTGCGTCATAGCGCGACAGCAGTGCGCCCAGGACATCGTACATTTCTCCGGCAAGTTTCTGGGCATCGAGAAAATCCTCGCCCGTGGTGCCGGCGCCGAAGTCGGCGAAGGCGACGGTATAGGGCATCATTTCATGGCGGTGGCGGCGCACGGCCGGAGCGATGGCGTTGCCGAAGAGATGGCCA
This sequence comes from Alphaproteobacteria bacterium, assembly GCA_965200495.1. Lineage (GTDB taxonomy): Bacteria > Pseudomonadota > Alphaproteobacteria > SP197 > SP197 > SP197. Next base: position 333,846 of record CBDAUG010000002.1, on the reverse strand, counting down.
AGATAGTTCATGGCCGCCGTCAGCACGTCCCACGACCAGCCGATCTCCACTTCGTCCACCACGGCGCCGGCATCCCGCAACCTGGCGGCTGCATCGAGCGTGTTCCTGCGTACGTCCTCATCGACCTCGCAGTATCCAAGGTCGATGGAGAGAGCGATGCGCATACCCTTGACGGGTGCATAGTCGAGAGGAAGACGCAGCTTCGGCTTCAATGTCGCGATATCCCGGGGATGGGGGCCAGCCATGGCGTTCTGCAACAGGGCGCAATCGGCAACGGAACGGGCCATGGGCCCTGAATGGCAGTAGGTGTCGAGATTGAAGATATGGGTCTGCGGGTTGCGTCCATAGGGAGGCTTGAAGCCGACCACGCCGGAACAGCTCGCAGGAATGCGAATCGATCCGGCAATGTCCGAGCCGGTGGCGAGGGGGGATCCGCCGGCTGCCAGGGTTGCTCCCGATCCACCCGAAGAACCGCCGGGCGTATAGTCCGTGTTCCAGGGGTTGCGCGTCACCCCCCAGTGCCGGGTGTGACAGATTCCGGCGCAGGAAAACTCTGGAGTCGTCGTTCTCACATGCATGACGGCACCAGCGTTGAAGCAGCGCTCGACAATGGGTGTGGTTTCTTCGCCGATTTCATGGCGAAAGGCGGTCGAACCGGATGTCGCCGGCAATCCCTTGATCGTCTCCTCGTCCTTGACTGCCAGTGGCAGGCCTTCGAGTGACCGGGTGCGGCCACCGCGCACATAGCGCGCCTCCGCCTTCCTTGCCTTGTCGCGGGCTTCATCGAAGAACGTCTGACTGAAAGGATTGAGGCGCGGTGCCACCGCCTCGGCACGTGCGATCACGGCGTCCATCAGCTCGACCGGTGAGAGATCGCGCTTGCGAAACATCCCGATTGCGTCGACGGCGCCGAGGTAGTGAAGGTCGCTGGATGGCATGCGTGATTCTCCGATGAACGTTGTCAGATTAACCGTGGAAACTGTCTGGGGACAATGTCGCGCAAGTCGCAGGCGGATGGGTCAATACTCTGAAGACACGTCTGTCACGCCGGGTACCCGACCACGACTGCAATCCAGGAGCAAGGCGACGGGACGAGCGTCACAGACCATGGCAAGGCCGGCGTCGCCAGGGAGGTGCAACCGCCCGCCCTGGCGCTGGTCCCGGAACGCGTGCAGGTGACTGTCCGGGCGACAGCCACAGGGTTCCTCTGCAGGGCATCGGGACAAGCATGGTCGCTGAGGTTGGGCACGCATACCGTCGGCGGGCGAAGTGTGCCACTGTGGGAGCACGCAATTGCCGGGGGCCCCGAATGAAGTGTTTCGTCAACAATGCGCCCGGCGCCGTCGGCCTTGACATTGTCGTGCGCGACAAACTCGACAGTTGGCTCCATACCATTCCCGATCACCAGGCCCGCTGGATCAGGAACCACGATGTCGTCGCCGCGAAGCTGCGGCATCTCATGGTTCCGGACGCGGATGGCAGCGTTGCGCGTGTCGTGGTGATTGTGAACGAGGCTGGCGGCATGATGGCGCTTGCCGGGTTGCCGCTGCGCCTGCCAGCCTCGATGACGTACCGCCTCGCGGACGACGTTGACGGCAAGACGGCAACGGCACTTGCCCTCGGGTGGGCGCTGGGAAGCTACCACTTCGGGCGCTATCTGGGCAGCGAGCGCAACGCGGCACGCCTGGTCTTTCCCGACCAGGCCGACCGTACGGAAGTCGAGGCGGTGGCCCGGGCGGTCTGGCTTGGTCGCGATCTCATCAACACGCCTGCCGAGGATTGCGGGCCGGCGGAACTCGCCGGAGAGGTGGCGTCGCTTGCTGATCGCCACCGGGGAGATCTGACAGTGATTTCGGGCGATGATCTCCTGGATGAGAATTTTCCCTCAGTCCATGCGGTTGGTCGTGCCAGCTCACGCCCACCGCAGCTTGTCGACATGGTCTGGGGCGATCCTGATGCCTACCGTGTCACCCTTGTGGGCAAGGGAGTGTGTTTCGATTCCGGTGGTCTCGACCTCAAGCCCTCGGCCGGCATGCTGCTCATGAAAAAGGACATGGGAGGCGCTGCCACAGCCCTCGCCCTTGCTTCCATGATCATGGATCTCGACCTTCCCGTGAGGCTTCGGCTCATGATTCCGGCCGTCGACAATGTCATCGCCGGCAATGCCTTCAGACCGCTCGATGTCTTCCGCACGCGCAAGGGGCTCACCATTGAAATCGGCAACACCGATGCCGAGGGCAGGGTCATTCTCTGTGATGCCCTCGCCGAAGCGTCGTCATCGGGAACGGACCTGCTGGTGGATTTTGCGACGCTGACCGGCGCGGCCCGCGTGGCTCTTGGCCCTGATCTGCCGGCGCTCTTCTGCAACGAGGACGGCCTTGCGGAGGACATCATGGAGAACTGCCGGCGGGTCGAGGATCCTGTCTGGCGACTGCCGTTGTGGTCCGGTTACGCCTCGGACATCAGCAGCGACATCGCGGATCTGCGGACCACCGGCTCGACGCCCTTCGCCGGAGCGATCACGGCGGCCCTTTTCCTCGAGAAGTTCGTGGACAACGCCATACCCTGGGCTCACATAGACCTCATGGCATGGAACCGGCGCCACAAACCGGGCCGCCCCAGGGGAGGTGAAGTCATGGCAGCGCGCGGACTCCTCGAGACCATTCGCGCCAGGTGCGCGAGGTCAGGCTCACCCTGACCCCTGCCGGGGCGGCCGCATGTGCTGCCAGATCAGGTGGGCGGCCCTGGTGATACGGCGGATATGCCACGCCGTGATGCCGGCCGCTGCCAGAAAGAGAAGACCGAAGACCTGTACGGCATGTGAATCCTGGATGACGAGAAAAACGCCCATGAGGCCGATCAGGATGCAACCAGCGGTCTGGCGTCCGACGGGTAATCGCCCCATGACGCCGGTGGTGTGATTGTAAAGAGCGAAAACAAGGAGGAAGTCGTGCTTCCTCAGGCCGCATGCGGTGATCTGGTCGCCATCGGCGAAAGGTACGGGTTGAGGAGCCAGCAAGGAGCTGTTGTGTTTCATGCACGCGGGGTGGTTGTCGATACGCAACCAGGTGGCGGAGCGGGTGATTCCGTGACCCCATCCGGTCTGGATGGCGCTGACAGATCCAGAAACGACGGTAAGTTGCATGGCTGAGGTTATCGCGGTTCTCCCTGAAACACTCTGCTTCATGCTCCGGAAGACGTGTTCCCAAGCGCTCCTGACTTGCTTTGAGAGACCTTGCACCGTGCGTGCGCGCCGGTAAACCCTCGCAGACCGGCATGGTCCGATGAACCTGCGCAAGCGCCGTCAAGGGGCCGCTCACACGTCCCAGCCGCCGTCGACCGTGATGGTCTGGCCAGTGATCTGACGGCTGTCCTCGCTTGCCATGAACAGGACGGCGTTGGCCACGTCTGCCGGCGTGGTCACACGCTTGAGAGCCATCTCCTGAACATATTCTTCGTACACCTCCTCGACAGACCAGCCGCGCACGCGCGCCTTTTCCTCGCACAGTTTCTGCATGCGTGGCGTCTCGACGATTCCCGGACAGACAGCGTTGACATTGACGTTGTACTTGCCGACTTCGAGTGCAACAGTTCGTGTGATCCCGCGCACCGCCCATTTCGAGGCGCTGTAGGCGGTACGCATGGCGTAGCCGCGCAAACCGGACGTGCCGCCGATGTTCACAATCTTGCCGCTTCTCTGGGCGATCATGGTCGGCACCACGTGCTTGATGGGAAGGAACGTGCCGCGCTCGTTCGCTGTCACGACGTTGTCAAAGTCGGCAACGGCAATGTCCTGCACGGGCGTCTCGATGGGACCGGTGACACCGGCGACGTTGACCAGTATGTCGATGCGCCCGCCGAAGACATCCAGAGCGCGTTTCACCATTGTTCTGACCTGTGTTTCGTCCGTGACATCACAGATGAAGACATGAGCCGCGCGTCCCATCGCGCGGACCTCCCCGGCGACCTGTTCAAGGGCGTGGGATCCGCGCGCCGAGACAACGACGTCGGCGCCTTCGCGCGCGAGTGTCGTCGTAATGGCCGCACCCATGCCCTTGGCGGCGCCGGTGACAATTGCCTTCTTGCCGTCGAGTTTCACTGCATTTTTCTCCTGTCCGCACTGTTCACGAGTCTATCCTTCTGCGTCATCCCGGGCTGCCCGTAACCGCCGCCGCCGCAACTTTCGACGACAACGACATCGTCCCTGCCGAGACGCAGGTTCACCTTGCCAAGCATGTCCGACCGGCTGCCCTTCGCACCAACGACTGTCACGCGAAAGGGCGCGCCGGCCTCGCCCCCCTGCAAGCCATAGGGCGGCACGGTGCGCCGCTCGAACATCGACGTGACCGACATGTCATCGGCGAGTATCCGGTACTCCCGGTGCAATCCCTCTCCACCACGATGCCGGCCCGCGCCGCCGGATCCCCGACGCAGACGTTGGCATTCGATCCGGATCGGGAATTCGGCTTCCACCACCTCGGCAGGAGTGTTCATGACGTTGGACATGTGCACCCTGACCACCGGCATGCCGTCGCGATCATGCCGGGCACCCTCTCCACCACCGTGGACTTCGTAGAGAGTGGTCCAGGTGCCGTCGGCCCGACGTCCACCGAACAGGACCAGCCCCGACGTGGTCGGTCCCCCAGCGGAGAGCCACTCGGGCGCGGTCGTTTCCAGGGCTCGGAACACGGCGTCGGCAATGCGCTGCGATGTCTCGTGATTGCCGCCCACCACCGGCCTCTCCGGACCCGGATCGAGAAGCGAACCGGGACGGGTCACGATTTCCAGCGGCCTGTAGCAACCGCCGCAGGGCTGGATGTCGGTGCCCGGGAGTGTCTTGACCACATAGAAGACGGCGGCAGCAGCAACGAAGGGCGTGGTGTTCACCGGCCCCGCAGCCACATCGTCGGTGTCCGAAAAGTCGAATCGTGCCCGGTCGCCGTCGATGGTCACGCGCACCCGGATGGCAAGCGGGCCACCGCCGGCAGCATCATCGTCGAGCCAGTCTTCACCGGTGTAGACACCGTCGGGGATTGCCGCGAGGGCTTCGCGCATCTGGACCTCTGCGCGATCGTTGATGGCGCAGATCGCGGCCATCACGGTATCCTTGCCATGTTCCACAAGGATTTCATGAATCCGCGTCTCGGCTGCCCGCCCCGCCGCAACCTGCGCCAGGATATCGCCCTCGCGCTCGTCGGCGCCCCTCACGTTGGCCTTGATCAGGCCGAGTTTCTCATGGTCGGGGCCAGCGGCCGTGAAGAGACGCAACGCAGGGATGCGCAATCCTTCCTGCCAGGCGTCGGTCGCGTTCGCGACATAGCTGCCCGGCACGCCGCCGCCGATGTCCGCCCAGTGCGCAAGGCTCACAGCAAAGGCCACGATCTCACCGTGCACGAAAATCGGGCGGATCGCCTTCACGTCGGGGAGATGGTTTCCGCCAACCTCCGGAAGGTTGAGAAACCATGTGTCTCCCGGAGCGAGACACCCACGCGGCACTCGCTTCAGGAACTCGCGGACCGTGAAGCTCATGACCCCCATGTGCATGGGGATATCGCGGCCCTGCGCGATGAGATGGCCGTCGGCGTCGGTCAGTGCCGAAGAAAGATCTCCAGCCTCGCGCAGGAGCGGCGAGCGCGCAGCGCGCATCACCACCACAGACATTTCTTCGGCTGTCGCTGTCAGTGCATGGCGAATGACCTCCAGGGTCACGGGGTCGACTCCGGCGCTCATCTTGCGATCCCGGTAGCGATATGCAGATGGCCATCCAGGTCCGTCGTCAGTGCCGCGCCGGGAGGAACGACAACGGTCGACCACGCATCATCGACGATGACCGGCCCGCTCAGCGTGGTGTGAGCGGGCAGGCTGGCGCGGTCGAAACGCGGGGTCGGCATGCGCCCGGCCGATTCGAACACGCACAATGATGTCTTGACCGGCAAGGAACCGTCCGTTTTCCCGGCGACAGGCGCGCAGACCCTGCCACGCCGGGCGGCCGTGACCCGCACACGAATCGACACCAGTTCCCACGGATCCTCGGTGGCGAAGCCGTAAAGTGCCCGATGGTGGTCCCTGAACTCACGCCCCAGGCATTCCGGATCATCGAGGGACGCGCCTGTGATCTCGATCGCGTAACTCTGACCCCGGTAGCGAATCGCAGCCACCTCGTCGACCATCAGCGTATCGTCGTCATGACCGGCGGCCGCGAGAGGCGCAGCAAGCTCACTGCGAAGCGCCTGTCGCACTCGCGCAACCCTTGAGGCGTCCCAGTTTTCGGAACTTGCACGCAGTGTGTGCTGCTGTGCATAACTCATGTGCGCGCCAACACATCCGAGTGCAGAGAACATGCTGGAGTGGGCGGGGACAACCACGTTGGCAATGGAGAAGGCGCGGGCCAGTGCCACCGCGTGCATCGGACCCGCGCCGCCGAAAGCGATGAGGGTCGAGGTACGCCCATCGATGCCGCGCTCCACGGTGACGCGGCGCAGTGCGCGCAACAGCGCCGCGTTGGCCACCCTGACGATGCCGCAAGCCGCGTCTTCCACTGTCATGCCCATGGCTGAGGACAGTCCTGCCATCACGTCTTGGGCGGCACCAGGATCGAGGCGCAGCGTTCCCCCGATGACGCGGTCGGCATCCATGTATCCGAGTACCAGATTGGCGTCTGTCACCGTCGGCCATGCACCGCCTCTGGCGTAGCAGGCGGGCCCCGGATCGGCGCCGGCGCTCTCGGGTCCGACCGTCAGGGAACCGTGATCAAGCCGGGCGATGGATCCACCGCCCGCGCCGATGGACTCCACGGCCACCATGGGCTGGCGCAGGGACCGTCCACCCATGGAGCACTCGTTCGTGATCAGCCCTTCTCCGTCGACGATAAGGCAGACGTCGGTGGTGGTGCCACCCATGTCGAAACTGATGGCGCGCTCGAGTCCGAGTGTGCGAGCCAGCTGTCCTGCTGCGGTTACGCCTGCAGCGGGGCCCGAGGCTGCAAGGCCGAGTGGGCGGTCGCGCAGAACCTGCGGTGACGTCATGCCGCCGGCGGAATGAAAGAAGTGCAGCCGGGAATTGTCGGGCTTCGCCGCATCCAGATCATCGAGATAGGAGGCTGTCAGGGGCATGACGCCAGCACTGAGCGCTGTGGTTGCGGTGCGTTCGTATTCGCGCGCCTCCGGATTGACCCGGTGCGAGAGCGCAACGAACCGGAACCGCGAGCGCAGCTTTTCGCCCAGGGTCTCCTCGTGAGCAGGGTTGGCATAGGAATGCAGCAGGGACACGGCGACCGCTTCGGCGCCGCTACGCTCCGCACGCCTGATCGCGACTTCCGCCGAATCCGGATCCAGTGGCGTCATGACCTGGCCATCGTGATCAAGCCTTTCAGTGACCTCGAATCGGCGTTCGCCGGGCACTTGTGGTGCGAGCTTGGGCGGCAGGTCGAGACGGTAGAGGTGGCGCCTGTTCTGGCGGCCGATTTCAAGTGTGTCGGAAAAACCCTTTGTGGCGATCAGTGCAATCTCTGCATGATCGGCTTCGACGATGGCGTTGGTGACGATGGTGGTGCCGTGAATCAGGTCATCCACGTCTGACCATGCGAGGCCGACCGCCTGAAGTGCGGACACCAAACCGGCAATTCGGTCATCGGTGCGTGACGGCACCTTTGCCACTCTCACCTCGCCCTGTGTCCGGTGGAGCGCGATCACGTCGGTGAACGTACCGCCCACATCGACGCCGACCTGCCAGCCATTCGGCATCACGAGAACTCCGGATGCCGACTCATCGGGTTGCCTGTCGCAATGCCGCCAGGGCAGGCAGGCTGTTCATGGCAAGCCGGAAGGTGACGATGACAAGGCAATGCGTGTCAGGCCAGTTTCTTTTCTTGAATGTGCGAACACGACAGTCCCAGGGCACGAGAGGTGCAGGCAATGATCATGTGAATACCATGGAATCACTATGTTGTAGAGATATCGTGGAGTGCATTTTGCCTGCAGTTTCCCGATTGCCCGGGTCGTGCCGGCAAGAGTTCGACACGGTGTCATGGCGTCAGGCGGCGAAGCAATCGTGGAGGATGACGGCGATGTTTGAGGAATCCGACAAACGTTTACGGAATTCGCGAACCGTCATCGGCGCCAACCGCTTCGGCCCTGACGTCGAGCAGGTTCCGCGCCTCGCGCCCGCAGGCCACGGCGATGAGATGGACGGGCTGCCCGCGGTACCGGTCGGCATAGCGCCGTTCCCGCATCTGGGCAAACGCAGCACCCAGGGCCGCCTCTACGTCGTCCGCGCTCTCCGCCATCTTGAACTCGATGACGAACACCTCGTCTCCCAGGGGGATCACCATGTCGGCGCGCCCGTGGCTCGACGATTCCTCGGAGCGCACCTCCACACCGATGGCCCGCAGGCACATGTGCAGCAGGCTCGCATACCACGCCTCGTAGCGCGCAAGATCCCCCGTCGCATGCCACTGGTAGGGAATGCCCGCAAACCAGGAGCGGAGCCGGTCGGCGAATCCGGCAAAGTCGTGATCCTCAAGAAGCGCACAGAGGTTCCGTCCTTCACCGACAACCTCCGGCACCGCCTTGCCCAGGGACTGCAACAGACCCCGGTTCAGACTGATCCGCACCTCCATGTTGGGATAGTCCAGACGGTAGAGCGTGTCGAAACCCTCTTTTCTCTCCTCCGTGATGGTCAGGTAGCCTGTCTGGAACAGCAGCGCCTCGACGCTGATGTCGTCCACGTCGAACGTCGAGACCAGCTCCTCGTCGGCCAGGCGTCCTTCCAGTTCCAGCGCACTGACCGACCGGGCCTTGAGCGTGTCGAACAGGAAGCGCGGCGAGCCGGTCTGGAACCAGTAGGGACGGAACTCCCTGTTGTCGAGAAGCAGCAGGACGTCATAGGGGTTGTAGAGCCGTGTCTGGCCGCGCCAGTGATAGCCGTTGTACCAGGTGCGGATCGCGTCGCGGTCGAGCCCGTCAAGCTCCGGGGCGAAGACCTCGTCGATGTCGTCGTCCGTATAGCCGCAGAGTGTCGCATAGCGCGGATCAAGGCTGATGTCCTCAAGATTGTTGAGGCCGGAGAACAGGCTGACCTTCGAGAACATGGTGATGCCGGTGACGAAGACGAAGCGGACATGCGCAGCACTGCCCTTGATGATGCCGTAGAAGCCCCGCAGGTACTCCCGGTTGGCCGTCGCCAGCGCCACATCGCCGAGCACGTCGAGGATCGGCTTGTCGTATTCGTCGACGAGGATCACCACCCGCTGCCCGGTGGCATGATGGAGATGGTAGAGAAGGGCCTGCAGGCGCTCGGGACCTGTACCGGTGGATCGGGCCGGATCAAGCCCGGCGGCATGTTCGATCAGTTCCAGCTGCGTGAGGATGCCGCGCTCGATGTCCTCCGGTTCGGTATACTTCCCGTCGAAGCTCAGGCGCACGACGGGATGGGTGAGGGACCAGTCCCAGTGCCGATGGATCGCCAGCCCCTCGAACAGGTCCTTCCTGCCCTCGAACAGCGCCTTGATCGTGGCCACGAGCAGGCTCTTGCCGAACCGGCGCGGTCGCGACAGGAACCAATGGTCGCCCTGCTCAATCAGGCCCCCGATCAGCGCGGTCTTGTCGACATAGTAGCTGCCGGTCTCGCGCATCCTGGCGAAATCCTGAATGCCGATGGGCAGACATTGGCGCATCATGGGTCTGAGCGTACCGCAGGTATGCCGGGCGCGCCATGCGGTGGCGTCAGCATGCGCCTTGCCCGCGAAACCTCGATGCGGCGGCAACGCAGGCATGCCAAGCTTCTCCAACAAACGTGCTGTGTTCCCTTGTTGACTTGCGAACATCTTCAATGTCAACCAGATCGTTGTGCGTGCCCCACTGACCCCGACCTTCGTCTCGGCCGTATCCGGCGTCGCGGGAAATCGTCAGATTGCAGTCATTGCCCGCTTTCTCCAGCGGGCGGTGACGGACGTGATTGCGGTGCCGGTCTGCGAGACGGAGTTTCTCAGGATTCGCCACCCAACGGCTCGTCGTCACGACTCAAGGGAGGAGCCCGGTTGCGTTGGCGCACCCGCCGGGATCTGCGCGGGGAGCAACCCGGTTCCCTGCCGCGATAGAAAACCGTCGACATACATGTGCGAACACGACACTCCCAAGAGATCAGACGGTCAGGCCGGGATCACGGGAGCTCAATGAAATCAATATATTGTGAAGATATCTTCTGTCGTCTGTCTTCTGCATTCGCTCCGCCGCCTTCGTTGCGCCGACATGATGTCATGGTGCTGATCTGCCTGCCCCCTGCCAGTCAGCGGCGCATGAACTGGCGGGTGGCGGCAAAGCAGCCGTAGAGGACGACGGCGATCATGAGGGATCCGACGAAACCGTGGGGTCCGAATTCGTCCATGGACATGCCGACCATCAGCGGCCCCGCCATGCCTCCGACACCGAAGAGAAGCGAGAACACGGCATTGGCGGCGACAAGGTCGACAGAACGGAAGCGTTGTCCCAGCAGGGTGATGCCGACGGTGAAGACGGCGCCCATGGCGCCGCCCCAGACGACGATAACCGACCACAGGAGGAGACCCGGACCGCTCCACCATGGTTCTGCGCCGCCTTGAATGAGCCATGGCAGAGGTGCCAGACAGGCTGCGATGACAAAGACGCATCCGACCAGCAGCCAGCCCCGGTGCACACGGTCGGCCAGCCATCCGACGGGATACTGGAAGAAGATGGCGCCGACCGATCCCACCCAGATGACGGCATATCCCGTCTGGCGGAACTCCTTTCCGATCACGTCCATGGTGTAGAGGTGGGCGAAGGACTGCAGTCCTCCCTCGAGAATGCCGAACATCGCTGATGCCAGCAGCACGGTCGGCGCCGCGAGGAACACGACCATGAGACGGTCGATGCCGGCGTTGGCACGGTCTGCGGCCGGAAACGTGAACGTGATCCTGCGGGTTGGCAGCAGAAGCACGGAAGTGATGATGACCGATGACAGTCCGATCACGAAAGGCCAGGCGGTCTCCGGATCAAGGTTGGCGCCGACCACGGGTCCGACAGCCCATCCAGCCATGCCGAAGGTGGTGTAGATACCCACCCATCTGCCGCGAATGCGATCTTCGAGAATCTGATTGATCCACGTGTCGCCGGCGGTGAACAGGAGCGCGTTGCCGATACCGAGAAAGAACCTCAGGGCGCACCAGGCGGTGTAGTCGCGCCAAAGCGGCAGACCGATGAGAGCGATGGCGACCAGAACGAGACCGGCACCGATTGACCCCAGGGTCCCCAACACCGGAATGAAGCGGGTCGCGAAAAGCGACACGATAACGATGCCGGCGAACTGCACCGCGGCGCTGGCGCTGATCGCGGTCTCGCTGTAGCCCCTGTTGCTCAGGGATTCGGCGAGAATGGGCCATACCAGCGAGCTTGTCATGCTGACGACCGAGAGTGCCGCAATCAGCAGGATCAGGCACCGTCGTCTGTCGCCGGGCGACAGACGAATCTCAGACGTGGTCGATCCGCTGTGTGTCACGAATGTAATGCACGAAGGGAATGGTGGTGGCTTTCAGTCCATGTGCCCGATCGCGCCAGCGCTGTCGCGCCGTTGCAAGGGCGAACTCCGTCACGTCGATGATCGGCAGGCTGAAGGCTTCGTCGAGAGGCAGCCAGTGAAGGTCCTTGAGTTCTCCGTCAACCAGCAAGTCACCCTGGCAGGACGCGCCATCGGCGAGAAAGAAGCGCGTGTTGAAACGCCTCGGTGACAGGGTGGGTGTCAGAGCCCGCATGATGTAGTCGAGGGCGGCCACGTCCGGCACCATGCCAGCCGTGCGACAGGCGCTCCAGAAGGATGTCGAGGGCAGTCGGTTGACCGCATCTGCGGATGCGGTCTTGCCCAGAAGGTACCCTGTTTCTTCGTGGGTTTCGCGAATGGCGGCCAATGCAAGGGCCAGCGGCGGGGTGTTCGGGGTATCGCGTTTCAGGGCGCGTTCGGTCTCCGCCGACAACCCAAACCGGTCCCCCGCAACGCAGCGGTCGCCGGCATCCACGCGACCTCCGGGAAACACGTAGATATCCGGAAGGAACCGGGCGCGCTTGCGGCGGCGTCCCATCAGCACTTCGACCATGCTGCCGGATTCGCGCAGCAGGACAATGCTGGCAGCATCGCGCGGCCTGGCGGCATGCGCCGGTTGTGGCTCTTGACCCACTTGAAGGCGGGTCAGACGAGGATGCTGCGTCCGGCCTCGGTCAGCCGGCAGACCAGCCAGTCAGGCTTGATGGGATTGGTGATCCAGGGTTCTGCCCACCCCTGACGTATGCAACTTCGCACCGTACGGGGGTCGACTTCGCGACCGACCTCGTCGAACAGCGGCAACTTGCCACCGGGCTGATCGAGTCCTTTCATCAGCCAGCGTCTCTGGACGATGCTGGGACGACCATGAACAGGGTGATCATCGCGTCGAAGCTCTCTGGCCAATGCCATGGCACCCTCCCGTTGGGAGCAACCATGGTGCATCGTTTCGGGTATGTCGTCAATGACAGGACAGCGCATGAGAAATATTGATTAACATGATCAAATAACATAATTTTATTGATCTGTCTGTACGAATTCATAAAACAGCTTTCCGTTGCTTGTATTGCATTCTGCAAGTCGCACATGAACAATCTGGCCAAGCGTGTAGCGGGCTCTTCTGCCGCGCAGTATCTGCCGCGATTCCTCGTACCGGAAGGGACCACCAGGCAGATGGCGCGCCGGCACCAGTCCTTCGGCGCCGATGGGGCCAGCCCTGACAATGATCCCGAACCGGCCCAGACGCGCTACGCATCCTTGCATGACGCCAGGATCCCGTCGGGCGAGCCATCTTGCGACATAGTGATCACCGGCATGCCTTTCCGCATCGGCTGCCCTGCGCTCCATGGCGCCAAGGTGACGACCCACGCGCTCGAGGTCGTCGGGAACCGTTTCGCCAAGGAGTACGCGATGGATGAGGAGATCGGCGTAACGTCTGATCGGTGACGTGAAGTGGCAGTACTGGTCGAGCGCAAGGCCGAAGTGGCCGATGTTGTGCGGGCTGTATGCCGCCAGGGCCTGACAACGCAGCACGATATCCTCCACCGTCTGGCGTTCGCCGGCCTCTGCTGCGAGGTCAAGAAGACGTGCAAGATCACCGGCAGAGAGGCGGCGTGCGGCAAGGGAACGATGGTCGCGCGTCGACAGATATGCGCGCAGGGTTTCCAGCCGCTCCTCGCCGGGCCGGTCGTGGACCCTGAACAGGCATGGCGCGCCGCGTGAAACGATTTCCCGCGCCGCCGCGACATTGGCGGCGATCATCAGTTCCTCGATGAGACGATGACTGTCGAGACGGTGTCGCAGTGCGATGTCGCCGATATGGCCCCGACTGTCGAAACTGACCTTGCGTTCGCCTCGCTCGATCTCGAATGCGCCGCGTTGGCGCCGCGCGTCGAGAAGAACCCGGAAAACACCGTAGAGATGATCAATCAGCCGGTCAGGCAGAGACGATGTTGCAGGCGACGGGCGTCCGTTGCGATGGTCCTCGACCTCGGTGTAGGTGAGACGGGCCCGCGAACACATGACGTCACGCTGGAAGCGCCAGCGCTGCAGCTTGCCGCGGGCGGTGATCCACAGATGCGCCGCGACGCATGAACGGGGCACACCGGGTTTGAGGGAGCAAAGGTCGCTGGAAAGCACCTCCGGCAACATGGGCACAGCCCTGTCGGGAAAGTAGACGGAGTTGCCCCTGAGGCAGGCTTCCCGATCGAGAGCGCTCCCGGGCCGAACATGGTGGGCGACGTCGGCGATGGCGACGATGACGCGCCAGCCGTCGCCGTGAGGTTCTGCGAAGACAGCATCGTCGTGGTCTCGTGCATCGTCATCGTCGATGGTGACGAGGGGAATGGCGCCAAGGTCGCCGCGGGCGGTGTCTGTGTCGCTCGCTGCCGCCGCGGCCTCGGCAAGAACGTCGTCCGGAAACTCGAGAGGAATGTCGTGGGCCGCGATGGCGGCAAGGCTGACGGCGCCGGCACTGTTCCAGTTGCCAAGAGCCTTGACGATGCGGACACGGGGCGGGCCCGCCAGCCCGTCGTTGATGGGCTCTGCGAGAACAAGGTCACCATGGCGCACAGACTCGACATCACATGCCGCAACCGGTGAGGTTTGATGACCGCGACGACTGGTGCTGACAATGAAGGGGTCGCGGGCAATGTGCTGGTAGACGCCGGCCAGTCTTGCCGGCGGTCGGGGAAGAATGCGGCGTACCGTGCCGTGACGCCGACCATCGGTGGTGCGGTTCTGGATCGAGACCAGGACGCGGTCTCCCGGCCCTGTCGCCGGTGCTCCCCTGCCGCCGGGCGCGTCAAGCACGATGAAAGGCGGCTGTCCGCGTCCGGACCACGTCACGGGACGCGCCAGTGGATGCCCTTCATCGTCGAGATCGATAACGTCGACAATGATGTCACGCCGACCATGGTTGGTGGAGCGGCGGCCCGTTTTCAGGTTGCGCGCGCGGATGTCCTGGTCCTGCGTGGCGCCTTTGTCTTTCGCGGCGCCTTTCGCCGGTTCTTCGACGGGGCTTTCCTGCGTGCAAGGAGTTCGATTGCCTCCTCAAGTGTGACATCGTCGGGACCGACGCCTTCTGGAAGCGATGCATTGGTCCGGTTGTGCCTGACATAGGGTCCGTACCGCCCCTTCATCACCTCGACAGGCGCCTGATCGTCCGGGTGCTCGCCCAGCAGCCGAAGAGATTGGCCTCCCTTTCGGCTGTCACCGCTGTCGGCAATCAGGGACACGGCCCGGTTGAGACCAATCGTCAGCACGTCGTCGTCACGCAGATTGGTGTAGCGTGTGCCGTGTTTCAGGTAGGGTCCGTACCGCCCGATTCCGGCCATGATGAGAGTCCCGGTTTCGGGGTGCTCGCCGACGGGCCTGGGAAGCGCAAGGAGCGACAGGGCTGTCTCGAGTGTCATTGTCGAGGGCGGCATGGACGCGGGAACCGAAACAGTAGCCGAGCCGGATCCGGCCTCGCCCTTGCGGACATAGGGTCCGAACTTGCCATGGAGCAGGGTCACGGGAAGGCCGGTTTGCGGCTCCTCGCCCAGGAGACGTGGTTCGTTGCCCTGCGACGCGTTGCCGTCGTTCCTGTGGAAGGGGTTCTTGGTGTAGCGGCAGTCGGGATACTCCGAACAGCCGATGAAGGCGCCGAATTTGCCGAGTTTCAAGGAGAGTGTGCCGTTGTTGCATGACGGGCAGGCGCGCCGGTTGCCGTCACCCTGATCAGGATAGAGATCGTCTTCCAGAACCCGTTCGATACTCTCGATGATGTGCCGCAGTTCAAGGTTCCGCGTGTCATGCGTCACTCTCTCGAAGGCATCCCAGAAATCGCGCAGAACGGCTTTCCAGTTTGCATTCCCGCTGGAGATCAGGTCGAGATCCTGTTCCATGTCTGCCGTGAAGGTGTACTGCACATACGTTCCGAAGAACGTCTCGAGAAAGGCGACGAGCAGGCGTCCACGGTCAGCCGGATGGAACTGCCTGCGTTCCAGCGTGACGTACTCCTTGTCTTTGAGAACCGCGATGATGGGAGCGTAGGTCGATGGTCTGCCAATGCCGAGTTCCTCAAGGCGCTTGACGAGAGTGGCCTCGGTCAGTCGGGGTGGTGGTTCCGTGAAGTGCTGTTGCGGCCTGACCTCGCCGATCTTGAGGCGGTCGCCTGTGTGGAGGTCGGGCAGTCTTCTGTTGTCCGGGTCCCTGGCTTCGTCGTCGGTCGATTCCCGGTAGAGTCTGGCGAAACCGTCGAACACCATCACCGAGCCGGTGGCGCGCAACCCGACGTTGCGACCGGTGTCTGCGCCGCCAGGCGACCTGATGTCGACGACGGTCTGGTCGATCAGGGCCTGAGCCATCTGGCTGGCGAGAGCCCGCTTCCAGACAAGCGCGTAGAGCTTTGCTTCCCTGTCCTCGAGATAGCGCGCCATCGCTTCGGGAGTCCGGCGGAAATCCGTCGGTCTGATGGCCTCGTGCGCCTCCTGGGCGTTGCTTGCCCGGGTCGTGAAAACACGCGGGCGGGCGGGCAGATAGGCGTCGCCGAACGAATCCGCAACGTGGCGCCGTGCGTCACGGATTGCCGCCTGCGACATGACGACACTGTCCGTGCGCATATAGGTGATGAGGCCGGTCGTCTCGCCGCCGATGTCGCGTCCTTCATAGAGGCGCTGGGCGAGACGCATGGTCTCCTGGACGCTGAAACCGAGTTTGCGGGAGGCATCCTGCTGCAGGGTGGACGTGGTGAAGGGAGGCGGAGGATTGCGCCTCGCCTTCTTTCGTTCCACGGACTCGACGGCAAAGGCGCCGCCGCGAACGCTGGCGGCCGCTTCTGTGGCCGCCTTTTCATCGGCCAGGGAGAACTTCTCGAGTTTGACGTCATCGAGGCTGTGAAGCCGCGCGGTCAATGATACTCCGTCTGCTGTCTCCAGATCGGCATCGACAGACCAGTATTCCCGGGCAGTGAAGCGTTCGATCTGAGTCTCGCGTTCGCAGATCAGGCGCAAGGCTACCGACTGCACGCGACCGGCCGATCTGCAGTCGCAACCGGGCAGTTTGTGCCAGAGAACCGGAGAAAGGGTGAAGCCGATGAGATAGTCGAGGGCCCGCCTGGCCAGTTGCGCCTCGACGAGATGCATGTCGATGTCGCGCGGTTCGGCCATGGCGTTCTTCACGGCCTCGGAGGTGATTTCGTTGAACACCACCCGCTTTACGCGACGGTCCGCCGTTGCACCGTTGTCCTTGAGCCAGTTCAGAACATGCCAGGCGATGGCTTCGCCTTCCCGGTCGGGGTCCGTGGCGAGAACCAGGGAATCGGCCTTGTCGAGCGCCGCGCCGATGGAACTGAGCGCCTTGATGGACCTGGAGTTGGTCTCGAAGGTCATCTCGAAATCCTGCTCCGGCCGCACGGAGCCGTTACGCGGCGCCAGGTCGCTGACGTGACCGTAGCTTGCCAGCACCGTGTAGTCCGGGCCCAGATACCTGCTGATGGTCTTCGCCTTGGCAGGAGATTCAACGACAACGACCTGCATGAACATCTCCAGGATTCGCCCCGGCACACGCTAAGTGGCACCGGTCGGGCGGTCCGTCAAGCAGACGGCAGTCAAGGCCGCATTCCGTCGCAGGGTGCGTCAGCGGCCGATTCGTGGCTCCGTTCCGGCCAGGAGCCGACGGATGTTGGCATGGTGCCGGAACACCACAACGCATGCCACGAGGCCCATCACTCCGGCATACTGCGCATCACTGGTCATCATCCAGATGGCGACAGGCGACGCGATGATGCTCGCCATGCCGGCAACCGACGACATCCGGGTCAGGCTGGCCACGGCCAGCCATACCACAAGAACTGCCAGCCCCGATTGCCATGACAGGACCAGGGTGACGCCCAGTGCCGTGGCGACGCCCTTGCCGCCGCGGAAAGCAAGCCAGGGGTTGAGGATGTGCCCGATCACCACAAACAGTGCCGTGATAACAGCCATGTCAGGGCCACCGTGGTCATAGCCCATGGCGACGGCGAGGCATCCCTTGGCGTAATCAAGAACCAGCGTGACCGCTGCCGGGAGCCGTCCTGCCGTGCGCAGAACATTGGTCGCGCCGATGCTGCGCGAACCCGTCTGGAGAAGGTCCCTGCGCCCGAAGAGAAAAGAAACGGCCAGGCCAAAAGGCATTGCGCCGATGAGCCATGCGACCAGGGCAGCCACCAGAAAGGGCCACAGGTAGGGCAGAGCATCAAGCGTGTGCATGCGTGCGTCGAACAAGGACGGTTTCCGGTTGCCCGTGCATCATCATGCGTCGGTCGACAGGTCCGGTCCAGACCCGGCATCCCGCCATCAGGGCGCAGAGGCGATCTCCATTACCGTGCGGCCGCTGACCACGGTGCGAACCACACGGCCGGTGACGGTGCGGCCATCAAAGGGGGAGTTCTTGGACTTGCTCTGAAACGCCTGTTTGTCGACCCGCCAGGTCATCGATGGGTCAATGAACACGATATCCGCCGGACATCCGACGGCAAGCCGGCCAGCCTTCAGTCCGAGCAGACCGGCAGGCCGGCACGTCACGAGGGCCAGGGCATCCACAAGGCCGATGCGCCCGGAGGCGACGAGTTCGAGAACCAGGGCAAGCAGCGTCTCAAGGCCGACGATACCAAAGGCTGCCTGGGCGAAAGGCTGCCTCTTGCTGTCCTGATCGCGAGGTTCGTGGGCCGATACGACGGCATCGATGACTCCTTCGGCCAGGGCGGCCACCAGGGCCTGGCGGTCTTCCTCGGCGCGCAGGGGAGGGCGCACCTTGGTGAAGGTGAGGTAGTCACCCACCGCACTTTCGTTCAGCACCAGGTAGTGGGGGGCGGTGTCCGCGCTTACCGGCAGCCCCCGCGCCTTTGCCTGGCGCACGAGATCGACGCTCTCGGCAGTGGTGATGCTGCTGAAATGCAGGCGGCCCCCGGTCATTTCGACAAGACGGATGTCACGGGCAATCATGATGGTCTCGGCTTCGGGCGCCATTCCTTCAAGACCGAGGCGCATCGCCGTCTCGCCGCTGTTCATGACGCCGTCACCGGTAAGATCGATGTCTTCGGCGTGATGCATGATCAGGGCGTCGAAGACAGTGCCATAGGAGAGCGCGCGACGCAGCACGTTCGCGTTCATGATAGGGCGGGGGCCGTCGCAGAAGGCAAGCGCGCCGGCCTCGCCGAGCAGCCCGAGTTCGGTGAGCTGTTTGCCCTCGCGGCCCTGTGTGACGGCGGCGACGGGATGGATTTTCACCAGGGACGTCTCGCGCGCCCTGCGTTCTATGAAGTGCACAAGGGAAACATCGTCGATGGTCGGCCTCGTGGTCGGCATGCAGGCGACCGACGTGATGCCGCCCACGGCAGCCGAACGGCTGGCGGTGTGGATGGTCTCCTGATGTTCGAAACCGGGTTCCCGCAGATGGGCCCTGAGGTCGATGAGACCCGGTGCGGCGATCAACCCCCCGGCATCGATGACGGTGGCCCCGGGGGGAATGCTGTCGCGTGTGACCTGCGGGCCAAGATCGACGATCATCTCGCCATCGGTGACAATCCCGCCGGTCTCATCACGCCTGCTGGCCGGATCAACAAGCCGCAGATCGAGGTAGGCCGTGCGTTCCGCTTTGCGCTTCTTGACCGAGATATCCGCAAGGTGCGGGGTCAACGGTTGTGCTCCGGGTGGTCGAGATTGTCGGTGAGAAGTTCGAGGCAGGCCTGGCGCACGGCAACACCCATCTCCACCTGATCGAGGATGGCGCTGCGATTGATGTCGTCGGCAACCTCGCTGTCGATTTCGATGCCCCGGTTCATCGGACCCGGGTGCATGATAAGGGCATCGGGACTGGCGTGAGCGATCTTCTCGTAGGTCAGTCCGTAGAACTGGAAGTACTCGCGCTGGGACGGGACGAAACTTCCCTGCATCCGCTCTGTCTGCAGCCGCAACATCATGACGATGTCAGCCCCCTCGAGGCCTTCCGTCATGTCGTGGTGAATCTCGACGCCGTAGCGCTCGGCCTTGGGCGGCAGCAGGGTCGGAGGAGCGACGAGACGCACCCTGGCGCCCATGGTGTTGAGGAGGAGGATGTTGGATCGGGCCACCCGGCTGTGGGCAATGTCCCCGCAGATGGCGACTGTCAGGCCGCCAAGTCGCCCGAGACGACGGCGGATGGTGAGCGCGTCCAGCAGGGCCTGGGTCGGATGTTCATGGCTCCCGTCGCCAGCATTGATGACCGCCGCACGCACGGATCGGGCAAGAAGCTTGACCGCGCCGCTGTCGGGGTGGCGCACGATGAGCAGGTCGGGATGCATCGCGTTGAGCGTTGCGGCCGTGTCGATGAGGGTCTCGCCCTTCTTGATGGCGCTGGTCGAGGGAGCCATGTTGATGACATCGGCGCCGAGGCGTTTGCCGGCAAGTTCGAACGATGTCCTGGTGCGTGTCGAACTTTCGAAGAACATGTTGATCTGGGTGCGACCGCGCAGCAGGTCACGCTTCTTCTCGGCGCGCCGGTTGAGCGCCACATACGAGTCGGCCAGATCCAGAACAAGGTTGATGTCATCCGGCGACAGATCCTCGATGCCAAGCAGGTGGCGGTGGGAAAAACTCAAGGGCGTGACGTCGCGCAGCATGACTGAAAACACTTCCCGTCAGCGCTTCGACCATGCAGTGGCAATGCCCGTCATCGCCAGAGTGCCTGACATTTAATTCCAACCATGATCATCTCATGCTTGTCGGCAGAAGGAACGTATTTTGATACATCGGTGGTTTCGCCGAACAGTCCGCCAGCTGGTCTCCAGCCCTGGGCAATGAGTTCCTGAACCGTCTGTTCCAGATCCTTCGATTCGTATGTTCGCTCCAGAGTTGCGGTTTCAAGCAATGTAATTGAAGGGGTTTGGGATGTACCGGAGACAAAATCAGCAAAATTGTCCGCTTGAATGTATTCAACCTCACAAACCGTCGCGTATCGATCGTCGGGGTTTGCAGCCGTGGCCGCGACAGGCAGCAATGCGAAAGAAAAGACCAAAAGGCATAGACGCACATGGCGTACGGGTAATGTGAGCAGCCAATGCATTGTGTTCCTCCAGAAGATGTCCCGTTCGGCGGTGAGAATTCAAAAGAACGACGCCTGACCGGTTCCGGTGTTGTTTGTTCTTTTTCCTGTGAAGGACTTGCAGAACCTTCGAGACGGCGGGTTTTTTGGGAGAGGCCCGGCCTATGAAGTTCGTCCACCCTGCGCTATGTGAAGACATCGGCCCTTACCACACAACACCGTGAATGTCAATATTTTCTCTGAAACACTGTGACATGCGACGGGGCACGTGCTCCTCAGGCACTCATGACGGGTTTTGGTCAATGACAGCCGGACTGCCGCCGCCGCAGCGCCGTGACAGGGCAAATGCGCTGCGGCGTGAGTGGCAGCACACAGGCGACCCACCGTCGTCACCCGGCGGCCCTTTGCAGGACAGAAAAACCCTCCTTTGACTTCAATGGCAGGGGGACAAGACGCGCCGGGTTTCATGCAGATCCGTTGCACCACCACGCCGGGCGCGCCCGAACCCGGAGGATCCGCCGCGGGCAACGAACAGGCAGTGACCGGGAATGTCGGGTGAGGGGAACCGGTCGACAGGAATTCAGGCTGACTGCATGTTCGCGCGCCGGATGATCGGCTGGAAACAAGCGGATCATTGGGCCCGGCAGAGCGCGTCGAGAGCGTCCCGCAGAATGACCGAGGCAGCCACGGCATCGATCCAGTGCCTGCCATCATGCCGCCTGCCCCTGTTCTCGGCGATGATCTCTTCGGCTTCGAAGGTGCTGAGCCGTTCGTCCCACATGAGGACCGGCAGTCCCAGATCGTTTTGCAGGTTGATTCCGGTCTGCCAGGCCGACCGGGCTCGTGGCCCCTCGCTTCCATCCATGTTGAACGGAAGGCCGAGAACGATGCCGGTCATGCCTCTTTTGTCGACAAGGCTCCGGACATGCGCCAGATCGTCCTTCCAGCGCCTGCGCACGAGAACGTCGACCGGCGAGGCGATGATTCTGGAGGCATCGCTGGCCGCGATGCCGATGCGCTTGCGGCCGGGATCGATCCCCAGAAGCGGGCCTTCCGGAGACAGCACCAGGAACGATGCGGCATCACGCTGCGGCTTGTCCGGCAGGCGCCCCGCTGATAGTTTTGGCGACAATGAATGGTGGCCAGTCACGGATCCACCCCCGACACTAGACGCCCCTGCAGTATCAGGCCAGAGCAGACCGGCACATGAAGTTCGACAAGGACACTGTCGCGCGGGTTGCGCGACTGGCGCGAATCGCGACAGACGACGCTGAATGCCAGCAGCTTGCCGGTGAACTCTCGTCCATCATCTCCTGGGTCGACACACTGAGCGAGGTTGATACCGACAACGTCGAACCGATGACAAGCGTTGGCGCCATGACCCTGACGTGGCGCCGTGACGAGGTGACCGACGGTGACATCGCCGATGCCGTCACGGCCAATGCACCGGTTTCCTCCGAAGGGTGTTTCGTCGTGCCGAAGATTGTCGAATGACCACCCTGACAGACCTGACGATTGCCGGCGCGCGCGACCTTCTTGCCGCCGGCGAGATCTCGGCGGTGGATCTTGCCGGCGCCCATCTTGCGGCGATCGAGCGCAATCGCGGTCTCAACGCCTTCATCACGGAAACCCCCGAACAGGCTCTTGAGAGTGCCGAGGCCTCGGATCGCCGCCGCCGGGGCGGTGATGCTGGTCGCCTCGAAGGCATTCCGGTTGCGATCAAGGACCTGTTCTGTACCAGGGATATCCCGACAACGGCGGGATCACGCATTCTGGAGGGCTTCACGCCCTTCTACGAGTCGACCGTGACCGCAGCCATGCTGCGCGAAGGCGCGGTCATGCTGGGCAAGACGAATCTCGACGAATTCGCGATGGGCTCATCGAACCTCACGAGCTGGTATGGTCCGGCGATCAATCCCTGGCGTGCGTCGGGGGAGGGCAGGGCGCGGGTTCCCGGTGGCTCGTCCGGCGGATCCGCATCGGCGGTTGCAGCACGCATGGCGATGGCGGCAACCGGTACGGATACCGGTGGATCAATCCGTCAACCTGCCGCCTTCACCGGGACAGTGGGGCTCAAGCCGACCTACGGGCGGTGTTCGCGTCTCGGCATCATCGCCTTCGCGTCCTCCCTCGATCAGGCGGGTCCATTGACGCGCACCGTGCGCGATGCGGCGATCATGCTTGGCGCCATGGCGGGTCATGATCCTCTTGATTCCACCTCCGCCGATGTGCCGCTGGAGGATCTCGAGGCGACCCTTGAGGCCGGTGTCGACGGCATGACGATCGGTATTCCCGAGGAGTACCGGGTGGAGGGGATGCCGGCGGTGATCGATGAACTGTGGCAGCAGGGCATTTCCTGGCTCGAGGACAGGGGTGCCACGGTCCGTGAGGTCTCGCTTCCGCACACACGCTTTGCCTTGCCGGCCTACTATATCATTGCGCCGGCCGAAGCCTCGTCGAACCTTGCCCGTTACGATGGTGTGAGGTTCGGCCTGAGGTGTGAGGGTGATGACCTTGTCTCGATGTATGAGAGAACACGGGCCGAGGGTTTCGGGGACGAGGTCAAAAGACGTATTCTCATCGGTACGTATGTCCTTTCGGAGGGCTATTTCGATGCCTATTATCTCAAGGCGCAGAAGGTGCGCACGCGTATCGCTGACGACTTTCGCGAGGTCTGGACATCCGTCGATGCCCTGTTGACGCCGACCACGCCGTCGGCCGCGTTTGCCGCCGACAGCCCGCCCGATGATCCTGTTTCCATGTATCTCAACGATGTCTTCACCGTCCCGGCAAGCCTCGCTGGCCTGCCCGGCATTTCCGTGCCGGCAGGTCTCGACGGCGACGGCCTGCCGCTCGGATTGCAGGTCATCGGCCATCCGTTTGACGAAGCGCGCCTGCTGAGGGTGGCGCGCACGATCGAGGAGGCGGCCTGCTTCGATACCGCGCCCGGGAATCGGGTGTGATGGCAGCACTGATCGACAGACAGAGCGGCCCGTTCTGCTACGTCATCGGTCTTGAGGTCCACGCGCAGATCGTGTCCTCGTCCAAGCTCTTTTCGGGTGCCGCAACCGCATTTGGCGCTGATGCGAACACCCAGGTTTCGGCTGTTGATGCCGGCATGCCGGGCATGTTGCCCGTCATCAACATGACCTGTATCGAACAGGCGGTGCGCACCGGGCTTGCCCTTGGCGGCGCCATCAACCGGCGGTCCGTTTTTGAACGAAAGAACTACTTTTATCCGGACCTTCCGCAAGGCTATCAGATCTCTCAGTACCAGCAGCCGCTCGTCACGGGCGGACACATCGCCATTGAAGGCGATGACGGTACGTCACGATCAATCGGCATCGAACGCCTCCATGTGGAACAGGATGCCGGCAAGAGTGTGCACGACAGGAACCCGGCCCATTCTCTGGTCGATCTCAACCGTTCGGGAATCGGTCTGATGGAGATTGTCTCCTTGCCGGAACTGCAGTCGCCCGACGAAGCCGTGCGATACGTCAGGGTGTTGCGCAGCATCCTGCGCTATGCCGGAACGTGTGACGGCAACATGCAGGAAGGGTCGCTGCGCGTTGATGCCAACGTGTCGATGAGACGGCCGGGAGCGGCACTTGGTACGCGTTGCGAGATCAAGAATCTCAATTCCCTGAAATTTCTGCGGCGGGCCATCGAGGTCGAAGGGCGCCGCCAGGCAACCATCCTGGACGAGGGCGGAACGGTTCTCCAGGAAACCAGGCTCTTCGATGTGGCCGCCAGCGAGACTCGCAGCATGCGCAGCAAGGAAGATGCCGAGGATTATCGCTATTTCCCCGACCCGGACCTGCTGCCGCTGGACCTCGACGAAGCATGGATAGAAGACATCGCGGCATCAATGCCGGAGTTGCCCGACGCCCGCAAGCAGCGGTTCATGAGCGGTTACGGCCTGTCTTCCTATGACGCCGGCGTTCTCGTGGCGGAACGCGACAGCGCGGATTTCTTCGAAGAGGTTGCACGCGGTCGCGACAGCAAGCTGGCGGCGAATTGGGTCATGACCGAACTCTTCGGTCGTCTCAACCATGACGGCGTCCCTGTCGCCGACAGCCCTGTCGGCGCCGGCGCTCTCGGCGCGCTCATCGATCTCATTGTTGACGGAACCATCTCCGGGCGCATTGCCAAGGATGTCTTCGCGGAGATGTTTGCCACGGGCCTGGAGGCTGCTGCGATCGTCGAGGAACGGGGTTTGAGGCAGGTGACGGATACTGCGCGCATCGAGGCCCTTGTCGACGACGTGCTGGCACGCCATCCCGATCAGGTGGATTCGTATCGTGCCGGAAAGACGAAGCTCCTTGGATTTTTCATGGGCGAGGTCATGAAGGCGTCCCGGGGCCGCGCCAATCCCCAGGCCGTGAACCGCTTCCTGCGCGACAGGCTGGGATCGGGGCAAGGGATCCGATGATCGATCTCTACACGGCAGCCACGCCCAACGGCCGCAAGGCTTCCATCATGCTTGAGGAGACGGGTCTCGCCTATACCGTGCATGCCGTTGACATCGGCGCCGACGAGCAGTTCGAACCGGCCTTCCTCGAGATCAGTCCGAACAACAAGATTCCGGCGATCGTCGATGGCGACGGACCGGACGATGAACCCGTCAGCGTCTTCGAATCGGGGGCGATCCTCATCTATCTTGCCGAAAAGACTGGCTGTCTGATGCCCTCGCAGGCGCGCCAGCGGCTCGTCGTACTGCAGTGGCTGATGTTCCAGATGGGTGGCGTCGGGC
Source organism: Alphaproteobacteria bacterium (assembly GCA_965200495.1). GTDB lineage: Bacteria > Pseudomonadota > Alphaproteobacteria > SP197 > SP197 > SP197. The sequence continues at coordinate 308,504 of CBDAUG010000002.1, read as the reverse complement.
CCATGTTCGGCCAGGCGAACCATTTCATCAGGTTTGCCAGCGAGGACGTGCCCTACGGCAAGACCCGCTATCGCAACGAGGTGATGCGTCTCCTTGGCGTGATGGACCGGCGCCTTGCAACAGTCCCCTACCTTGCCGGCGACTATTCCATTGCCGATGTCGCGACCTGGCCCTGGGTGATGCGCGCCGAGTGGTATGACACGGACTGGAGCCGGTTTCCGCATGTACGCCGCTGGTACGACACGATCGGCGAGCGCGAGGCCGTCATGCGGGGAGCGGCGGTGCCGTCATGAGCCTCACCGAGCGCCGCACGGTCAAGCGGGTGCAGTCTGCCCTGGAAACGCTTGGCAGCAGGGCCAGGGTGATCGAACTCACGGCAACGGCGCGCACCGCCGGCGACGCGGCGGATGCCCTCGGCTGCCAGCAGGGCGCGATCGTCAAGTCCTTGTTGTTTCGGGTCGCCTCTTCGCCGGTGCTCGCTCTCGTTGCAGGTGACCGCCAGGCACGCCGGAAGATGATTGCGGCAGCGCTTGGTCTCGAGGGTGCGGTGGCGAAGGTGGACGCCGACACCGTCAAAGAGGTGACAGGATACTCCATTGGCGGCGTACCACCGGTGGGACACCGGACTGCGCTTCCTACGGTGATGGACGCCAGCCTGTGGCGCTTTCCCCTGGTCCACGCTGCGGCCGGCCATCCCCACTGCGTCTTCAGCGAGACGCCCGACGGTCTTGCTTGCCTGACGGGAGCCGTGGTTGACGCGGAGATCGCAGCATGAGCCGCAGACCCTGGGGATATGCCGCCGACAACGGTCCGGCCTGCTGGGCCACACTCGACCCCGCCTTCCGGCTCTGCGGTTGCGGCGCCGAGCAGTCGCCGATCAACCTTGTGGATGCGCGCGTGGCCAACGTGCCGTCCCTCCGCTTCGACTACGGACGGGGCCGCGCTGCGATCGAGGATACCGGCCGCACCATCCAGTTCAATTGCGAACCCGGGCATGCGCTTCTGATTGGCGACCGTCGCTGCGAACTCAAGCAGTTCCATTTTCATCATGTCAGCGAGCACCTGGTCGACGGCGCAACGTGGCCAATGGAACTGCACTTCGTGCACGCCGACAGCGAGGGCCGCCTGGCGGTGGTCGGCGTTCTCATCGGGGAGGGTGGCGCCAATCCCGCCGCGAACCTGCTGTGGCAGGCGCTCATTGACGAGCCGGAATCGCTGGAGCATGTCGATGTCGATCTTGCCAGCCTGCTTCCCGCGACGACGACGTCATGGCGCTATCAGGGTTCTCTCACCACGCCACCCTGCAGTGAGGGTGTCAGCTGGATTGTGCTCGTCGACGCGATCACCTTCTCCGCCTCACAGATTGCCGCCTTCACAAACTTCCACCCCCCGAACTGCCGCCCTGTCCAGTCCCTTGGCAGGCGCTCCCTCGTCATCGGCTGAGCCCCTGCGACGCGAAACACGACCATGACGCAGGAGATTGGCCGGGTTCGCCGGACACCATCGTCATTCTGTCCGGCCCTGTGATCCGGATTTGCGCCCGTTCAGCGTCGCGGCAGAATCAGGATGTCGGTGCGCTCCCGGTTCCATGACGGTTCTCGCTGGACACGCCTCGAACTTGCCCTGATCAGGGGGCCACCCCCACTGTGGAGGCGGTTCGGGCGCCGTGCTTTCTGATCATGTTGGCGGCGTCTCCGGCGAGTGCGATCTGGAGGGGCGGTGAATCGTGCCATCGCTGCCAACCGACTTCAGGCAGATTCTCGCCGTCGAAAAACTGCCTCTGGACACCGGCGCGATGCCGACAGGGCGCACGGCTGCAGCGGCAAGGCTGCCGACCCGGCGCACCGGGCATGCAGGCTGTACGCTTGCGCGTTGACCTTCACCACCCTGGCGCGCGCCGCACTCGCGCATGGCGACCATCGACTTGCGCTGGCTGCCTGGCGGAAGATCTGCGCGCTGCAGGAAGCCGATGGTGTTGGGTCTCCGCAGCGTCCCTGTGAACAACTGCGCTCCACAGGAGTCCCGATCGAGCCACCCCAACGGCAATCGCCCGGATTTCGGGAAGGGTCAGGGGTAGCCGTGGTAATCGCGGAACCACGCAACGAACCGCGGCAGGCCCTCGTCGATGGCTGTCGACGGTTCATATCCAAGCTCGCGGCGCGAGACCTCGATGTCGGCGAAGGTTTCCCTGACATCTCCCGGCTGCAGCGGAGCAAGCCGGATGTCGGCACTGAGTCCCGCGGCCTCTTCAAGCACGTGGATGAGATGCATGATCGATTCGCTGCGGTGGTTGCCGAGATTGTAGATGGCGTGGGGAGGGGAGGCTTGCGGGGGTTTTGCCAAGGTCGCGACGACGCCGGCGATGATGTCGTCGATCCAGGTGAAGTCACGGTAGAGATCGCCGTGGTTGTAGACCGTCAGGGGTCGCCTTTCGAAGAGAGCCTGCGTGAAGATCCATGGGGACATGTCCGGACGCCCCCAGGGGCCATACACGGTGAAGAAGCGCAGGCCGGTCGCGGGGATGCCGTAGAGATGGCTGTAGCAGGATGCCATCAGCTCTCCCGAACGCTTGGTGGCGGCATAAAGCGACACCGGCTGATCGACACGGTGTTCGACCGAAAAGGGAACGGCATCGTTGGCGCCATAGACCGACGAGGAACTCGCATAGACGAGATGTTTGAGTCTCGTGCAGGAGCGGGCCAGTTCAAGGATGGCCAGCTGGCCCTCGACATTTGCCGCGGTGTAGTCGTGCGGCGCAACCAGGGAGTGCCGGACACCGGGCTGTGCGGCCAGGTGGACGATGCGGTCGATACTGAGGCTGTCGCAGTCCAGTCCGGCCATGGCCCTGCGGTCGGCGACATCCATGTGATGGAACGAGAAGGCGGGCGTCTCGCTCAAGCGGGCGACGCGCGCCTGCTTGAGAGCGATGTCGTAGTATGGCGAGAGACTGTCGATGCCGATCACCTCTTCGCCGCGCTCCATGAGGGTTCGGGAGAGGTGATAGCCGATAAACCCGGCCGCGCCGGTCACGAGCACCGTCATGACCGGCCACGCGCCACGAGATCGGCGTAGACGTCCACGTCGACATTCCCGCCCGAGAGGACGACAACCACGGTGCGTCCCGTGACCGGAACCATGCCGCTCAGTGCCGATGCAAGCGCCACGGCGCCGCCGGGTTCAACGACAAGCTTGAACGCGGTGAGAGCGCTCACCATGGCGCTGATGACGGCCGATTCGGTGACCACGGTTCCCGAACGAACAAGGTTGCGGTTGATATCGAAGGTGAGCTTGCCCGGACTGCGGGAAAGCAGGGCATCGCAGATCGAGGCAGGCGTGCCGCTGACGGACTGGCGCCGGCCGCTGGCCAGGGAGCGGGCTGTATCGTCCCATCCCTCGGGTTCGGCGGTATGGACGGCGCATCCGGGGAAGCGTTGGCTGATGGCGAGGGCCACGCCGGCGGTGAGACCGCCGCCACCGCAGCAGGTGATGACGGCGTCGGGCGTGATGCCCCGCGCGGCGCACGCATCGGCGATCTCCAGTCCGGCGGTGCCCTGACCGGCAATGACCATGGGATCGTCATAGGGGGGTACGATCGTCATGCCGCCCTCGCGGGCGACGGATCCGGCAATGTCCTCGCGCGATTCATCGTGCCTGGAATAGGTGACGATGTCGGCGCCCCAGGCGCGGGTGCCAGCCATCTTGATGGCCGGCGCATCGTCAGGCATCACGATGACCGCCGGACATCCCAGCATGGATGCCGCGGCCGCGACCCCCTGGGCGTGATTGCCCGACGAATACGCAACAACGCCGTTTCCCGCACCGCCGCCGACAATCCTGTTGTAGGCGCCCCTGAACTTGAAGGAACCGGTGAGCTGAAGACATTCCGGCTTGACCAGCAAGCGCCCGCCGAGGGTTTCGTTCAGCCTGGGCGATTCAAGAAGCGGCGTGACAACCGCCTTTCCCTCAAGCCGCCGGGCGGCCGACTCGATGTCCGCATAGGATGGCATGTCCGGCATCTGCGTCTACCCCGATTCATCCGGGTGCATTTTCGAAGAAGTGCCGCCGCGCTCACTGCGCCCGCCCGCAAACGGGAGTGTCCGCACGGAAAATTTCATCAGCAAATCAGACAGCCAGGGCACGGGGACGGTTGCCATGAGCCAATGTACCATGAAATGTCGCAAGGTTCGCTACCGTGCGCGATGTGCCGGACCACTGGCTGCGATGACGTTGTCGTCGTGTGGGACGGCGCGCCATGTCTCTGCGGTATCTATCCATCGGCCGAGATTCCTTGTTGAAGGCCTGGGAGAGTCACCGGGAGGCGTGCTTCAGCGCAGTCAGACTCTCTCGACGTTGTTGGACGGTGCCACGCCGTGCGCGAGTGACTGGCGGCTCACGCTTGACCTTGGGGGTTCCGCGACGGGTGCGGATTTAACCGGACATGCCATGGAGCGATAAACTGCAGTTGGTGGCGTGGCATCCTCACCAAGGTCTTTGGTGCCGATGTCCTGGTCGTTCACTGCTGCCGGGGCGACACATCATTGCAGATCCACGACCTGCAGGACGTGTTCGGGTCTTGCTGTTCGGGTGGCGGTTCATGATGATGGCGCAGGGAGCGAGACGTGTCTGACGGAATCTGGAATCTGCCGGGTGTAGCGGTACATCATCAGTCGGCCAGCGCCGGGCCCTTGACGTTTGTCGGTGGCGCTGGCGATTTTGATGCGATGGGGAGGATACGCAATCCGCGGGACCTTGATGCCCAGGCGGGCGGCGCCGTTCACGCCGTTGCCGAAGCTCTCGCCACGGAATGGTGTACCCTTGAGGACGTGGTGCGCATCAAGGCCTACTACACGGCCGAGGCTGACGACTGGGATGTCATCGCCGCCCTGGTGCGATACCTGCCGGGCGATCCTCTGCCGGCAATCAGCACCGTGCCCGAGCCGCTGCAGCCCTTCGAGGGGCAGGTCATCCAGGTGCAGGCGATCGCCTGTCGCGGCTGGCGCGCAAGTGGCGATGTCCGCTTGTCTCGCCAGCCGGTCCCGGCAGCCGTGAGGGAGAGGCTTGGCCTCGATGAGGTCACGGCAGGCCTGAGGGCCGGAGAATTCATCGCCGTGGCCAACCGCGCGGCGGTGGATGACGACGGCCGGATCCTGTCCGCTGATCCCGTCGAACAGAGTCATGCCGTCATGGCCATGCACGAGCGGACGCTGGATGCGCTGGGGGCATCACTCCAGGACAGCGTCAAGATGGAGGGCTGCTACTTCGGCGCCAGCCTTGAGGACTGGGCGCCGCTGGCCCGTGCACGCGCCAGCCATTTTCGCGAGCCGGGTCCGCCGGCAACCGTGGTGCCCTGCCACCGGCTTCATCCGCAAGGGGCACGCACCAAGATCGGCATCCTGGCGATGCGCGGCCGCCGCGGAAGTTTCGACAAGTACATCCCGCGCCTCGATGTCTGGCCGGACCGTGTCTGGGACTGGCCCATACCCTTGCCTTACAGGCAAGCCATCTGCCTGCGCGACACAATCTGGCTGGGCGGGCAGGTGCCTCACACGCCCTTTACCAACGACGGTGGCCGCGTGATGGCCGGCGATCTTGTTGCGCAGACACGATTCACCATGTCATTTGTCGAGGATCTGCTGAGAGGCTTCGGCCGGGGTCCGTCCGATCTCAAGCTGATGGTCTGCTACTATACGTGCAGCGGCACCGCTGGCACGCGGACCTTTCTCGACACCCTGGCGGCAACGCTGGGCGAGACCCTGCCACCGGTCACCCTGGTGCCCAAACCGATGATGCATTCTCCGGAAAACACTGTCGAGATCTGGGGTGTAGCGCAGGCCTGAACAGGCGGGTTTCTCTTGTTCCCTTCTCGCGTGGCGAGTAGTCTCCACGGCAGAGTCGATCTGGAAACTGTCATGGTTGCCGCGAAGCTGAAGGGTTCCTTTGTCGCACTCATCACGCTGTTCCGCGATGGCAAGATCGACGAGAAGGGCTATCAGAACTTCATCGACTGGCAGATTACCCAGGGAACCCACGGCGTCCTCGCCATGGGAACGACAGGCGAATCCCCGGCGCTGTCCCACGACGAGGACATGCATGCGGTGCGTCTCGCTGTCGAGGCTGCGGCGGGGCGCGTCCCGGTGATGGCCGGAACGGGATCGAACTCCACAGCCGAGTGCATCATGCTGACGCGTCATGCGCGCGAGGCGGGTGCGGATGCCGCGCTGATCGTGACCGGCTACTACAACAAGCCGACCCAGGAAGGCCTCTTCCGCCATTTCGAGGCGGTCAACAACGCGGTCGACATGCCCCTCATCGTCTACAACATTCCCGGACGGACCGGCGTCGACATCGAGCCGCTCACAATGCAGCGCATTGCCGGTCTCTCTCATGTGGTCGGCTGCAAGGAATCGACGGCGGCTGCCGACCGGGCTTCCAAGCAGAGGTGGCTCTGCGGCCGGGAGTTCATCCAGATGTCGGGTGAGGATGCTGCGGTCATCGGACTTCTCGGCATGGGCGGGCACGGCTGCATTTCCGTGACGGCCAACGTGGCGCCGGCGCTGTGCGCCAGCATGCACGAGGCATGGCAGCGCGGCGACCACGAGCAGGCCCGGGAAATCCAGGACCGGCTCATGCCGCTCCATGAAGCGCTGTTCAGCGAAACCAGTCCCGGTCCTGTCAAGTACGCGGCCAGCCTGCTTGGCTGGGGCGACGGTTCCGTGCGCCTGCCCCTGGCGCCTCCGGCGGAGGCGACCAGGGGCAGGGTCAGGGATGCCATGAGGCAGGCCGGGGTCCTCGCCTGACACGTGCGATGGCGGGCAAGAGCATCGAGGCGGGAACCACAGTTGCCCGCAACCGCAAGGCATTCCGCGACTATGTCATCGAGGACCGGATCGAGGTGGGCATTGTCCTGACCGGAAGCGAGGCACAGTCGCTGCGCGCCGGACGCGCCAACATCAACGGAGCTTTCGCCAGGGAACGCGGCCGGGAAATCTGGCTCGAGGACTGTCACATCTCGCCCTGGCAACAGGCGGGTCACGACAATCATGAACCCGAACGGCCGCGCAAGCTGCTTCTTCACCGCCGCGAGATCGAAAGGCTGGTCGGTGCGGTCAGCCGCCGCGGCTATACGCTTGTTCCGCTCAGCCTCTATTTCAACCCCAGAGGCATGGCCAAGGTCGAACTTGGTCTGGGCAAGGGCAAGCACGCTCATGACAAACGGGCGGCAATCCGGGAACGGGAATGGAAGCGCCAGAAGGAACGTCTGATGCGCGACCGCGGATGATCCCGCCGTGAACTGGTTGCTTGCGGCAACTGGCGCGATTCTTCTGATCTGGGCGCTGGCCTGGATCGGTGTCAACGCACGTGCCTCATCTGTGTTGCGCTGGATCAAGTGGCTCCTTGCCACGGCGATTGTTGGCGGCATTGCCACGTTGGCAGCCATGGGTCAGTTCCGTGCCGCGCTGATGACCGGCCTCATGCTGTTCCCGCTGCTTTTTCCATGGAGGAGACCACGCGGATTTCAAGCCGGGGCTCGCCCCTCCACGTCCTCGATGAGCGTCGCCGAAGCCGCCGAGATTCTCGGTGTCGCCGCGGATGCCGACGAAAGGACGGTAACCGAAGCCTACCGTCGGATGATGGCCGAGCATCATCCTGACAAGGGTGGTTCCGCCTGGTTTGCCCGGCGAATCAACGAGGCGAGGGATGTGTTGATGGCCGGGCGCTGACGATGACTCGGCGCCGCGGTTTACTGTATGCGGGGCCCCTATGACAACCGGACGGGACGATTGAGCAATGCGCATCACCATGGTGGGTGCCGGGTATGTCGGACTGGTGTCGGGCGCCTGTTTTTCCGAGTTCGGCATCGACGTTGTCTGTGTCGACCGGGATGACACGCGGGTCGCCTGCCTGCAGTCGGGCGAGATGCCCATCTATGAGCCCGGTCTGACGCGTCTTGTGAACCGCAATGCCGAAGCCGGGCGCCTGACGTTCACCACGCAGTTGGCGCCGTCGGTGATGGAGTCCGATGCGGTCTTCATTGCCGTTGGCACACCGGGTCATCGCGGCGATGGCAAGGCCGATCTCAGCTTCGTGTTCAGCGCCGCCGAGGAAGTGGCGCGCGTCATCGAGCGCTACAGCGTGATTGTCACCAAATCGACGGTTCCTGTCGGTACCGCACACCGGGTCGAAGAGGCGATGAGACGCATACGTCCCCGGGCAGAGTTCGATGTCGTCTCGAACCCGGAGTTCCTGCGGGAAGGTTCGGCTGTCAGCGACTTTCTGCATCCTGATCGTATCGTTGTCGGCAGCGAGAGCGAGCGGGCGGCGCGTTTGATGGACGAGATCTACAGTCCTCTCTTCTTTGAACGCACGCCGATCCTGCATACATCGCGGGAAACGGCAGAACTCATCAAGCACGCTGCCAACAGCTTTCTTGCGACCAAGATTGCGCTGATCAACCAAGTCGCCGACTACTGCGAGAGTGTTGGCGCCAATGTCCTCGACGTGGCTCGCGGCATCGGTCTCGACGGCCGGATCGGCGACCGCTTTCTCCATCCGGGACCGGGCTTCGGCGGCAGCTGCTTCCCGAAGGATACCCGTGCCCTCGTTGGCGGAGCGAGGGAGAGCGGCACACCGCTCACCATTGTCGAGGCGGTGGTCGCCGCCAACGACGATCGCAAGCGTTCCATGGCCCAGCGCATCGTCACTCTGCTTGGCACCGCCGCTGACAAGACGGTGGCGCTCCTTGGTCTGAGCTTCAAGCCGGACACGGACGATATCCGTGAATCACCGAGTCTGGCCATTGCATCGGAACTGCTGAAGCGCGGCGTCGGTGTGCGGGCCTTCGATCCAGCGGCCATGGAGGCCGCCGGCGCGGCCGTGGAGGGGCTGATCACCTGCACCGGTCCCTACGAGGCGGCGGCGGGGGCCGATGCCCTCGTCATTGTCACGGAGTGGAATGAATTCCGGTCTCTCGACCTCGCCCGGCTCAGATCGGCCCTGAACCGGCCCCTCTTGATCGATCTGCGCAACATGTACAGTGCCGCCGACATGATCGACGCCGGCTTCGCCTACCATGGCGTGGGTCTGGGTCATCTTGATCCCCCGTCTTGAGATCCGGCAACGGCAGACATCAACAGATGATCGATCGTCTTCCGGGATCCTGTCGCGGATAACCCAGGCACACACGGCGATGACAAGCGCTGCAGGCTCAAGTGAGCAGTCTGTCGCCCGGCGGATGGTCCCTGACGGCAACATGTGGCAAGAGGAGGGACCTCACGAGGGAGAACGCGATGCCCGCACCCTGCGATGCCGTTGGAAGGATCCGGGAATCGGAAGATGTGCTTGGTGTGTCACCTGCCCGCCACCTTGCCGCCACCTTTGACAGGGATGATGCCGGTGTCACGAGCGGCGGGCGACTGCCCTGCGGCTGGACCCTGCTCTACTTTCTTGACTGCCCCCCAACATCCCGTCTTGGCCGGGACGGCCGCACGACCCCGGATGAGTTCATTCCGGACACCGGGCTGCCCCGCAGGATGTGGGCCGGCGGTTCGTTCACCTTCGAGCGCGACCTCGTTCTTGGCCGACCGGCGCACCAGACAGTCACCATCACCGGAGTCGACAGAAAGAAGGGGCAGTCCGGAGATCTGTGCTTTGTCACCACGGAACACCGTGTCGCCCAGGATGGCGAGGACGCCGTCATCGAGGTGCGCAACCTCGTGTTTCGGGACTCACCCGGGGCTTCGGGAGAGACACGGCGCGTGGCGCCGCCAGAAGGCGCCGCATGGCAGCGCAGTGTGGTTGCCGATCCGGTGCTGCTGTTCCGCTTCTCTGCGCTCACGTTCAATGCTCACCGGATTCACTATGACGTCGCGTATTGCCGCAACGAGGAAGCCTATCGCGATCTCGTCGTGCACGGACCGATGCAGGCGTTGTTGTTGCTGGACCTCACGGAAAGGACATGTCCTGAACGCCGTATCAGGCACTTTCGTTACCGCGGGGTGGCACCGCTTTTTGCGCCGGATCCCTTCCTTGTCTGCGGCAAACCGGAAACCGGCGGGGGCCTCAGGCTGTGGGTCGAGGATTCAGCGGGGGGTCTGACAACATCGGCAACACTGGAGTTCGCGTAATGCCCGCCGAGGACCTGCATCGGCTGACGGCGCATGATCTTGTCGGCCATTACCGCGCCGGTGATCTCTCGCCCGTCGAGGTCGCCGATGCCGTGCTCGCGCGCCTGGAAGACGTGGACGGCAATCTCAATGCCTTCTGCCATCGCGATGACGAAGCATTCCGGGCAGCGGCGGCAGCATCGGAAAGGCGCTGGGCAAAAGGGGCTCCATTGGGTCTTCTCGACGGCGTGCCGACAAGCGTCAAGGATGTCCTGAGAATCAGCGGCTGGCCGACGCGCATGGGTTCGAAGGCGGTGGAGGCCAGACAATCGTGGACCGAAGATGCGCCGGCCGTCGCCCGCCTGCGCGAATCGGGTGCGCTCTTCATCGGTATGACAACGACGCCCGAGATGGGCTGGAAGGGCGTGACCGACAGTCCGCTTTACGGTCAGACACGCAACCCCTGGAACCTGCGCATGACACCGGGCGGTTCGAGCGGCGGCGCCGCGGCAGCTGTCGCCTGTGGTGTCGGCCCCCTGGCTCTCGGCACGGATGGTGGGGGTTCGGTGCGTATTCCGGCATCGTTCTGCGGCATCGTCGGCTTCAAGCCGACCTTCGGCAGGGTGGCCGCCTGGCCCCCTGGCCTCTATGGCACGCTCTCCCACGTCGGGCCGATGGCCCGGACCGTGTGTGACGCGGCCCTCCTTCTCGATGTGATCGGCCAGCCCGATGTACGCGACCCGTGGTCACTTGCCGACGATGGCATCGACTACCTTGCGGAAACACGGCGCAGCGTCGCCGGTCTGAAGGTTGCCTACAGCCGTGACCTCGGTCACATCAGAGTGACGCCCGAAGTCGGTGAGGTGGTGGACCAGGCCGTGCGGGGCCTGGCCGAACTGGACATGGAGATCGAGGAGATCGGCTTCGATGTCCCGAAGGCGGAGGAGACCTTCCGCACACTGTGGTATGCCGCCGCCGCTGCGGCGATCCGGACCCAGAGCCGGCACCGGCGGCGGTTTCTCGACTACGGTCTCACCAGAATCGCAACCGAGGGTGGTGCCATCCGGGCCGTTGACCTTGTCGAGGCCGAGCGCGAGCGCATGCGCTATGCGGCAGCTGTCGGCGTTCTCCTTGAAGGCTTTGATCTTCTTGTGACACCCACCCTGCCCATTGCCGCATTCGAGGTGGGCCTCGAGGTTCCGTCAGGCTGGCCCCATGAACGCTGGTACACCTGGACGCCATTCACCTGGCCGTTCAATCTCACCGGACAGCCGGCCCTGTCGGTGCCGTGCGGGTTTACCGCTGACGGACTGCCGGTGGGTCTGCAGATCGTTGCGCGTCGCCAGGCCGATGCGCTCGCCCTGAGGGCCGGCGCAGCCTACCAGGAACAGTTCCCGACCCTGTCCGACTGGCCCGGGGCAGGGCGCGCCGGGCGATGACATTCCCTGACACCGGGCGAGACGCGAACCTGTGGATGGATTGCCCGGAGCCATGGGTGTGAGCCCGGGCATGCAGGGCGTTCCGCCTGAATTGTTGGCGAAATCCGCAGCCCAGGGCGCGCATCGCTGAGTGTTCTGGATCATCCCCAGGCCTTGTGGAAGAATGACTGGACTGGCTCATGTCATCGTCTGTATTGAGCCAGAGCCAATCATCAGGGGATTGTTGATGGCCGGCCGTGTTCCTGCTCGCCGCACCTGGATCCTTCTCTCAGGTCTTGTCCTGTGTTTCTTCGTCAGTGTGACGGGCGTCGAAGCCGCCAAGGACACGACGTACTTCGTGGTGGATGCCACCAACGGCAATGTGCTCGCCCAGCGCAAGCCGGACAAGCAGATGTATCCGGCCTCCCTGACAAAGATGATGACGCTCTATCTCGTCTTCGAGGCGCTTGAGAACGGCGCCATTACCCCTGATACCCGCTTTACCTTCTCGCGCCGGGCGAGCAGCCAGGTACCCTCCAAACTCGGCATTCCCCAGGGCGGCACGATCTCCGTCAAGGACGCCATCATGGCTCTCGCCATCAAGTCCGCCAACGATGTCGCCGTGGCGGTTGCCGAAGGATTGGGCGGCACCGAGGATGCGTTCACCACCATGATGACGAACAAGGCGCGTGAACTCGGCATGCGGCGCACGGTCTTCACCAATGCTTCGGGTCTGCACCGCCGCAGCATGACATCGACGGCGCGCGACATGGCCGTGCTCGCCCTGCGTTTGCAGTTCGATTTTCCGGGCTACTACCCGCTCTTCTCCACCCGGTCGTTTACCTACGGCGACAGGACCTTCAGGAGTCACAACAAGCTTCTGGGCAAGGTTGACGGTGTCGACGGCCTCAAGACCGGATACACGAGGGCGGCCGGCTGGAATCTCGCGGCATCGGCCATCGTCGCCGGCAGGCGCATTGTCGGTGTCGTGATCGGCGGCAAGGACCGGATTTCACGGGACAGACTGATGACGGACCTGATTCGCAAGGCCTTCGTCACGGCCGCCTCTGTCGACAGAACCGTCCCCATGCCAACGCCTCATCCGCGGCGCGACGTGGCGGCGCAGTTCAGCGCCGCACTCGCCAGCGGCCGCGATGATGATGCGCTTGTCGCCAGTCTTGAGGAGTCGCTCGGGCTCGCAGGGGCAGGCGTCCTCGTTGACGAAGGCAGTGCGGGCGATGACCGCCAGTGGGCCATCCAGGTGGGCGCCTTTTCCCGGCGCGACAACGCCGTGCGCGCCAGCGCCGATACCGGACGGTTTCTTGCGCCCCTGCTCGCCGGGGACAGCGAAACCGTTCTGGCGACCGTCGAGACGGATGGCACCACGCTCTACCGGGTGCGCATTCTCAATCTCGATGAGGATCAGGCGCGGGAGAGTTGCCGCATTCTCAACCACAACGATCGTCCGTGTTCGGTGATCCATGCCGGTGGGTCCTGACATGACGTCCATCGCATGGTCCTTGGCGAGGACATCCGGCACCGGGCGGACCTGAGAGGGCGGCCTCGCCCGGTCGTCCCTCTCCGGCGTTGCCGGCTGGTCCGGGGCGGTGAATATCTCACGCTGCGCTGATCATGCGGTTGATGGTCGCGAGAAGCGAGTCGGGGGAGAATTCATGAGCGTCTCCCTTGAGCATCACCGTGTTCTCGGGCTCGAAGCACAGTGCGGCGATGGCCCTGGCATCCTCGGCGCCGAGTTCTCCAAGTGTCAGATCAAGGCCGACGTCCGAGAGAAAACGCCGATAGAATGACGGTGCCTGTATTGCAGCCGTGTCCCCATCTTGGCCGAGGGCCGCCGAGACTGCCGCATAGGCGTCCGGTGCCGCCTCGACGGAGTGCTCCATGGTGACGGCAAGGGCAAGGCCGACGGCGCGTCCGTGGTGAACGCCGGCGTGCTGTCCCAGGGCATGGCCGATGGCATGGGCGGCGGCGACACCCGTGACGTCGAAGGCCATGCCGGCCAGCGTGGCAGCGATCTGGACATGGCCGCGCGCCTGCGTGTCGGCCGGATCGCGCACGGCCCTGGGGAGCCACTCGCGCAGCGTCCTGATGGCGCCCAGTGCCATGGTTGAGGATACCGGGTTGCGCCGCCGACACGTCGCTGCTTCGATGGCATGGACCATGGCGTCGACCCCTGTGGCGGCAGTCAGCGACGCCGGCATGGACACTGTCACGAGCGGGTCGAGCACGGCGAGACTGAAGAGCAGGCTCTCTCCCCAGGCCCACAGCTTGCGTTCCGGGGTACTGAAGACCGAGGTGCGTGTCACCTCGGACCCCGTGCCTGCCGTGGTGGGCACCGCGATTTTCGGGATTGCGCCGGCAGGCACGGGGGTTGCGCCAAGGGCGAAGGTCATCGCATCCCTGCCGTCAGCAGCAAGACAGGCGGCGAACTTGGCGGCATCGAGCGTTGAACCGCCTCCCACGGCAACGATGCAGGTTGCGGCCTGTGAGCGAGCCTGTTCCGCAATGGCATCGACCGTCCCGGCCGCGGGATCACTGGCAATGTTGCTGAACACACTGCAGCCATGCCCGGTCTCGCCGAGGATTCCGTCGACTCGCTCGGCGAGGCCGTTGCCGGTGTGAACCGGGTCGGTCACGAGGAGGACTTCGGCGCCGTTGCCGGCAAGACGACTGACGTCGCGGCCCAGTTTCATGAGGCGGTTGTCGCCGAATGCGAGGGGGACCGGCGCCGCGAAATTGAATGGAGAAGGCATGGAGAGTCGTCTCACCGGTTGATGCCGACTGTCTTATCGTGAATCGCGTCCTTTGCGTCAAACAGTCGGACACGAAAATTGTGCGCCGCACAATACAGCCTTGACAAAGGCATGTATTATCACCATGTCATCCATGCTGCAACGCAACATTTTCTATCCAAGGTGGAGACGAGACATGGCCAAGGCCAAAACAACCAGCGAGACGACACAGATCCCGGGCGTGGACGACATGATCGACACCGGCCTCAGGGTTTCGCAAGACGCCCTGAAGTGCAATGCCGATGCCACCAGGAAGGGCTTCGAGACCATGGTCACCATGGGGCGCGACGCATTCGACAGCGCTGCCCGTGCCGGTGGCGACAACACTGTTCTGGGACAGATCAACGACATCCGGCGCGCCAATTTCGAAGCGATGGTGGAGGCTGGCGTCACCTTCATGAAGGGTGTCGAGGGATTCAATGGCTGCGTCCTCGAGATTGCCAGGCGGCGGGCAGCCGAAGGCGCAGAGACAGGCAAGGCGCTTGCCGGGACGACGTCGCTCGCCGAGGCCGTTGATATCCAGCAGGGTTATGTGCGCAGGACCCTTGATCACGCCATCGAGGACAGCATGCATTTGACGAATGCCTGGCTGCGTATCGCCACGGAAAGCGGCCAACCCCTCGGCCAGCGTCTTAGCGATATCTGGAGCCGGCCTGTTCGCCCGGCTGTCTGATCTGCGTTTCTCCCGGGCAACACCCCCGTCGGGTCGCCGGAAACCCGACGGGGGTGTTGCCGCTTTGCTGCCCTCGCAGCGATCGCTCGGCCCATCCCGGCATTCGGACACACACTGAGTTCGCAGGTTTGCCGACAACGACGGCATGATCCGCTTCATGCCCTGATCGCTGTCGCCTGGCGATCGAGCTTGTCGGCGATCGAGGCGCGGGATCCCGCGGGATGGCGTCGTATCGCCAGGCGCACGAAACCGGTGTGGTCGGGGTCCGTGAGCCCCGCCGGTGGCGCGAAGGCTCCCTGTCTGGCCTGCCGGTGACTTTGCAGGTAGAGTTGCGGCACCAGCATTCGTGGCGTTCGATGGTGCCTCATGAGTGACGACAAGCGCCGGAACGGTGATGGCAGCGGTACCGGCGTTGCGACCCAGATCCGGCAGAAGACGCAGAAACCTTCCATGTACAAGGTGTTTCTGCTCAATGACGACTACACGCCGATGGAATTCGTCGTTCACGTGCTGGTCAGATTCTTCCACAAGGGTCCCGAAGAGGCGGCCCGCATCATGCTTCACGTGCACCGTCACGGCGTCGGACTTTGCGGTGTCTATCCCTTCGACGTGGCCGAGAGTAAGGTGACCCAGGTCATCGACTTTGCCCGGCATAACGAGCATCCCCTGCAGGCCACGCTCGAGAAGGAATGAGCCTCCCATGATCTCGCCCAACCTCGAACAGACGCTGCGCAAGGCACTGGAATACGCCAACGCGCGGTGTCACGAGTACGCCACGCTCGAGCACCTGATGCTGGCGCTGACCGACGACGAGGATGCCGTGGCGGTTCTCAGGGCCTGCAATGTCGACCTTGAGCGTATCAGGATCGAGGTCGAGGATTTCATCGATCACAATCTTGATGCCATCACCCTTGAAGAAGCGGTCGAGGCGAAACCCACCCAGGGCTTCCAGCGAACGCTCCGCAGGGCGGTCGCCCACGTTCAGTCATCGGGTTCGGATACGGTGACCGGTGCGAACGTCCTGGTCGCCATGTTCTCGGAGCGGGAGAGTCATGTCGTCTGGTTCCTGCAGAAGCAGGACATGACCAGACTCGATGCCGTGAGTTACATCAGCCATGGTGTTTCGAAGGTTCCCGGGCAGTCTGAACCCAGAGTTGTACGCGGTTCCGAGGAGGGCGAGGGCGATGTCCGCGACGGGGACGATGCGCTTGAGGCCTACTGCGTCAATCTCAACGAGAAGGCAAGGTCGGGAAAGACGGACCCCCTGGTCGGGCGACAGCGGGAGGTTGAGCGCACCATCCAGGTGCTGTGCCGGCGGACCAAGAACAATCCCCTTCTTGTCGGCGATCCGGGTGTCGGCAAGACGGCGATCGCCGAAGGCCTTGCTCGAAGGATTACCGAGAACAACGTGCCCGAGGTGTTGGCGGCGTGCACGATCTGGGCTGTGGACATGGGGGCGCTGCTCGCCGGAACACGCTACCGGGGCGATTTCGAGGAAAGGCTGAAATCGGTCATCACCACGCTTGAAGCCGACCCCAACGCCATCGCCTTCATCGACGAGATTCACACGGTCATCGGCGCCGGGGCGGCGTCCGGAGGATCGCTGGACGCCTCCAACATGCTCAAGCCAGCCCTGCAGAACGGCTCACTCCGGTGCATGGGTTCGACGACCTACAAGGAATTTCGTTCCGTCTTCGAGAAGGATCGGGCCCTGTCGCGCCGATTCCAGAAAATCGACGTGGCCGAACCCTCGCTTGGCGATGCGGTGAAGATTCTGCGCGGCCTCAAACCCTATTACGAAGAGTTCCATGCGATTCGCTACACCCACGACGCCATCAGGACGGCCGTGGAACTGTCCGATCGCTACCTCCATGACCGCAAGCTCCCCGACAAGGCGATTGACGTCATGGACGAGGCCGGCGCAGCGCAGATGCTGGTCCCGAAAAACCGGCGCCGCAAGAGTATCGGTGTTGCCGATGTGGAAGCGGTGATCGCACGCATGGCGCGTGTTCCGCCGCGCAAGGTATCGCGCCGGGACAAGGCGTCCCTCATTGAACTCCCGGAGCAGCTCAAGGGGGTGGTCTTCGGGCAGGACCAGGCGATCGATGCGCTTGTCGATGCCATCAAGCTCTCCCGGGCCGGCTTGCGGGAGACAGAGAAACCTGTCGGCAGCTATCTCTTCAGCGGACCGACCGGCGTCGGCAAGACCGAAGTGGCGCGCCGCCTTGCCGAGTTTTCCGGCATGGAACTCGTGCGGTTCGACATGTCCGAATACATGGAACGGCACACGGTTTCGCGTCTGATCGGTGCACCGCCTGGCTATGTCGGGTTTGACCAGGGTGGGCTGCTCACCGACGCCGTGGACCAGAATCCCCACGTTGTGCTTCTGCTCGACGAAATCGAGAAGGCGCACCCCGACCTCTTCAACGTCCTCCTTCAGGTAATGGATTACGGCAAGCTCACCGACCACAACGGCAAGAAGGTCGACTTCAGAAACGTCATCATCATCATGACAACGAATGTCGGGGCCAGCGAACTCGCGAGATCGCCCATGGGATTCGGCAGGGCGACGCGCCAGGGAGAAGACACGGAGGCCATCGAGAAACTTTTCACGCCCGAGTTCCGCAACCGCCTGGATGCGATCGTCTCGTTCGCATCGCTGACGCGCGAGACGGTCGGCCATGTTGTCGAAAAATTCATCGGCGAACTCGCCGCGCAGCTTGCCGAGCGCAAGGTCTTGATCTCGCTGTCGCCGCAGGCCAGGGAATGGCTGTGCCGCGAGGGCTATGACGAGACCTACGGCGCCAGACCCCTGGCGCGCGTGATTCAGGAGCATGTCAAGAAGCCGCTGGCCGATGCGCTACTGTTCGGGGACCTCGTCGGTGGCGGGCATGTCGTCGTGATCGTCACCGACAACGACACGCTCGGCTTCGAAATCGAGGGGCACAAGCCCATGGTCGAACGTGTGCCGGAAGGGTGAGAGTTCACGTTCGATGTAGTTGACCTGCTCGTCGATGTGGACACCCTCATCGGCGAAGAACCGGGACACGGCCTGCTGCATGCCGCGGTTGGCAAACCAGTGGGAAGACCGTGTGGTCACCGGCATGTAGCCGCGCTGAATCTTGTGACCGCCCTGTGCGCCGGCCTCGACCCGGGCCAGTCCATGGCAAATGGCATGCTCGATCGCCTGATAGTAGCAGCATTCGAAGTGGAGCATCCGGTGATCCTCGATGCAGCCCCAGTAGCGCCCGAAGAGCGTTGATGACCCTCTGATGTTGAGGGCGCCCGCGATCCAGCGGTTGTCCCGACGGCACATGATGAGAACGACGTTGTGGGCCATGCGCTGGCCAAGCTGATCGAAGAAGGCGCGGGTGAGGTAGGGGATGCCCCACTTGCGGTTCCCGGTGTCCCGGTAGAAGCCGTAGAAGGCATCCCAGATCTCGGCGGTGAGCTCGTTGCCGGTCAACCGGTGGATGGAGATGTCGCTGGCTGCAATCTCGCGGCGTTCGCGCCGGATGGCCTTGCGCTTGCGCGATGACAGGCTGGCCAGAAACTCGTCAAAGGACGCATACCCCCTGTTCTCCCAGTGGAACTGGATACCGGTCCGCTGCAGGAACCCGAGACCGGACACGACATCCGATTCCTGCGCCGTCAGAAAATTGATGTGGACCGACGAGACCCTGGCATTGCTGGCCACGCCGACAATGGCGGAGGCCAGGGCACGCTGGCGTTCCCCTGAACCATCGGCCAGCAGCCTGGGTCCGGTAACCGGTGTGAAGGGTACGGCGACGAGGAGCTTGGGATAGTAGTGACCGCCGGCGCGCTCAAAGGCCTCGGCAAGTCCCTGATCGAAGACATACTCGCCCATCGAATGGCTCTTGAACCAGGCAGGAGCGGCCCCTTGGAGGTTGTGGGCGGAATCCTCGAGGAGAATGTGCGCCGGCCCCCAGCCGGTATCGGGGGATGCCGACCCGCTGTCTTCGAGACAGGCGAGAAAATCATGGAGGACGAACGGGTTGTCGGTGCCCGCAAGACCGTCCCATTGTTCACGGTCGACATCATGGATGCTCGAAATGCAGCGTGCGCTGTAGTCGACCTGTCCGCCTGTCTCGACCATCCTGTCCTCGGTTGTGGTGACCCACTGCCACTGACAGGCGGCAAGCCGCCCGGATTGTCAGACGATGCAACGCCATAGTAAAGTGCCGGTTGCGAGGAGCCCCGTGAAGTCAGCGGAGCACGGGTCGCCGTCGCCTGACGTTCACGACAAGACCGACATGGCTTCAGACAGGACCCGAACCGGGCGTCGCATCGATATCGAGTTCGACGGTCGATACAACATCGATGTTTCGCGGGTCGACGCCGGGGTGCTGTGGCGAATCACGGCCATGGCGTTCCGCAACCGCTGGCGCATGGTGCTGGGCATTGTTGCCGCGCTTGCCGCAGGAGTCTTCCAGCTGTTCGTTCCGCAGTTCCTCGGCCGTGCCGTGGACGAGGCACAGGGGCTTCTCGGAGTCGGGATCAGCCAGGATCTTGCAGGCGAAGCCCTGATGACCACCGCCATGCTGCTGATCGCAGCCAGCGTCCTGCGCGGTCTCTTCACCATGGTGCAGAACTACCAGGGTGAGGCCGTTGGCCAGATCATCGGCTATGACCTGCGCATGGCCTACTACAGGCAACTGCAGAGCCTGAGTTTGTCGTGGCATGACCGGGTTCACTCCGGCGAATTGATGACGCGGGGAATCCTTGACATCGAGGGTGTGCGTCTCTGGGTGGATACCGGGATCCTGCGCTGTGTGCTTCTGTCAACGCTGGTTGTCGGAGGCGCTGTCCTGCTCGTCCGCATCGACCTTGTGGTGGGATTGCTGGCACTGGGTTTCGTTCCGGTGATTGCCGTCATGGCGTCGGGGGCCCGTCTCAAACTGCGTGATGCCTGGCTTGCCCTGCAGGAGGAACTTTCACAGCTCACCAAGGTCATGGAAGAGAATCTCGCCGGGATTCGGGTGGTTCGCGCCTTCGCCTCCACGGCCTACGAGATGATGCGCTACGACACCATTGCCGCCCGCGCCCTTGCCCTGTCACATCGCCGCATCGCGCTCTTCGTGCGCTCCAGCACACGCATGACCTTCATCTTTCTTGCCGCCATGGGCCTCGTTTTGTGGGTTGGCGGGGAAAAGGCGATGGCCGGCGAGATCACGCTTGGCGAGTTGGCCGAATGCCTGGCCTTCATGGCCATCCTGCAGATGCCGGTGCGCCAGATCGGCTGGATGATCAATTCTGTGGCTCGCGCCTCGACCTGCGGTGGCCGCCTCTTCAACGTGCTGGACCTTGAGCCAAGCATCGCCGATCACCCGGAGGCCCGGTCGCTGGAGGTGCGCGACGGGGTGTTGAGGTTCGAGCACGTGGATTTTGCCTACCCGGCCTCGGCACGCGACAGGCGTACATTGAGCAGTATCGACTTCGAGGTCGGCCCCGGCCGGACACTCGGCATCGTCGGCCCTCCGGGCAGCGGCAAGAGCACCATCGGACACCTGATCGGCAGGTACTACGATGTCACGGCCGGACGCATCACCATTGATGGTCAGGATGTTCGCTCGGTCACTCTTGCCAGTCTGCGCCGACAGGTCAGTATCGTGCCGCAGCAGCCGTTCCTGTTCACCGCCGGCATCGACCACAATGTGGCCTATGGCGACCCCTGGGCGGGCAGGGCTGCCATCGAGCATTCCGCTGCGACGGCGCAACTCCACAACTACATCAGGAAGCTGCCGACCGGATACTCCACCCTTGTTGGCGAGCGCGGCGTGTCGCTGTCAGGAGGCCAGCGCCAGCGCCTGTCGATCGCCCGTGGCGTCCTTCCCGAAGGCGCGGTCATCGTGTTCGACGATTCAACGGCTGCCGTCGATGCCGCCACCGAACAGCGTATTCACGAGGCCCTGCAGGATTTGACCCGCGAACGGACCGTCATCGTCATTGCGCACCGCCTGCGTTCCCTGCTGCACGCCGACGAGATCATTTTCCTGGAGAAGGGGAGAATCGTTGAGCGAGGGAGTCACGAGGAGCTGCTGGCACTCGAGGGACGTTACTGCGCCCTCTGGGACCTGCAGGCCAGCAGCGGGAGTCCCTGATCGTGACCACCAGCCGCAAACCTGCCCTGGCCGTTGTCGGCGCCCAGGTATCGCGCGACGAGGAACTCTTCGGTCGCGCCTTTGATCGCTGGGTAATCGCGCGTTTCCTGGTGCATCTGGCACCCTATCGTTCGCGCATCGCGCTCGCGGTGATCGCCGTTCTCTTCTTTGTCGCCACGCAACTCATGGTGCCTCTCGTCATACGCTGGGCGATCGATGATGCGCTGACGGCAGGTGACGGCGCCCGCGCCCTTCTTGTGGTCATCATGGGTGTGTTCCTCAGTATCGTTGTCGTCAACTACGTGTCGATGTTCCTTCTGGAGAGCATTGTCGGGCGCATCGCGGGCCACGTGCTGTTCGATCTGCGCCGGGCCATGTACGCCCACCTGCAGGTGGTTTCACTTGGGTTCATGGACCAGACCGAGGTCGGTCGGCTGATGTCGCGCCTGCAGGGCGACGTCTACGCTCTCCAGGAGTTTCTCGAATCGTCGATCTTCGCCATTGGCGATCTGGTCCTCCTCGCCGGCATCATTTCGGTCCTCCTCGTTCTCGATGTGCGCCTTGCTTCCCTGACACTCGCGGTTCTGCCGGTTCTCATTGCCGTACGCATCGTCTGGCTTCCCATGGCCCGTCGTGCGTTCATGCGGGCGCGCGAGACCAGCAGCGCCGTCAACGCTGCTCTGGCGGAAAATGTCCATGGAATCCGCGCAATACAGGAACTTGGTCGTGAAGGCGTCAACCTTGGCCTCTTCGAGGAGATGGCGGCCGACAATCGGGAAGCCCATCTCAGGGCCTCACGCTTTGCCAATGTGCTGACTCCCGTCGTCGACCTTCTGACCGGCTGTGCCATGGCGGTCGTCGTCATCATCGGCGGTCGACTGGTGCTGGACAGCAGCCTCGACATCGGTGTCATGGTTGCGTTCCTCTTCTATGTGCAGCGTTTCTTCGACCCCATTCGCTCGCTCTCCATCCAGTACAGCATCATGCAGCGCGCCATGGCCGCCGGGCAGCGAATCTTCGAGGTCCTTGATGTGAGCGTGGAGGTGCGTGACCGGCCGGACGCCATCGCACTCGACGGCAACAACGGCGCGATCGAGTTTGCCGGCGTCACCTTCGGATATGTCGAGGGCCAGCCCGTTCTCAGGGATGTAAGCTTCCGCGTGAAGGACGGAGACACCGTCGCCCTGGTCGGCCCCACCGGTTCAGGCAAGACCAGCGCCATGGCCCTGATCCATCGCTTCTACGATGTCTGGCAGGGTTGCGTCAGGGTCGGCGGTCACGATGTCCGCGATGTCACCCAGCAGTCCCTGGGCAGGCACGTGGCCATGGTTCTGCAGGACCCCTACCTCTTCACAGGCACGGTCTATGAGAACATCCGCTACAACAGAACTGACGCCGACCACCACACGGTGGCCGAAGCGGCACGTGCGGTGGGCGCCCACGACTTCATCATGAACCTGCCCAAGGGATACGAAACCCTGCTCGATCAGGGGGCGGTGACCCTGTCGCTCGGCGAACGCCAGTTGCTGAGTTTTGCGCGGGCCCTGGTCGCCGATACGCCGATTCTCGTGCTTGACGAGGCAACGGCAAACGTTGACAGCTACACCGAACTGAAGATCCAGCAAGCTCTCGCGCGACTCCTCGAGGGGCGCACGGCCCTGGTGATCGCGCACCGCCTGACTACCATCAGGGGCGCGGATCGAATCATCGTTCTGCAGGACGGTTGCATCGTCGAGGAGGGGCCGCACGACGATCTCATGGCGTCCGGCGGACTCTACAGCATGCTCTATCGCATGAACGACGCCAGCTTCGACGACATCGGCGATGCGGACGGCGTGATATCGCCGCCTGCGAGCACCTGAGGCAAGGTTCCCACCGAACGATTCTCCGGTCGTCGCTCAGTTTGACTTTGCCGCGATGGTTCACTCGCACGATCCGACCATGGCATATGTGGTCGTGACCAGCCCGCCCTTCTGGGACGCCAACGACACAAGCTTGTTTTTCATGTCCGGCAGGTAGATTTCCACGGCAGTCCGCCACCAGACCACCACGAGGCGCACATCTTCTTGCGGGCGCAATTCCTGCACCGACGCTCCATAGTCGCTGGCGCTGCGTGTCCAGGTGTCATGCGGTTCCGCCAACGCCGCGCCTGAGATGATGACGTCTGTCACGACATCATCATCGCCAATGAAGATGGTCGTGCTTTCGATACTCGTCTCCTGCCACAGCTTGATGCGGGGTCGAGGTTTCAGGGCAGGAGTTCGTGGATCCGGCACTGAGAATGCCCGGCCGCGGTCTTCCACGAGATTGAAGTCGCGACCTGCGATGCCTTTCGAGTTCGGCGAATCCAGGACCGAACCAAGCACTTGACCAAGCCGATGCCGGCGCTATTCTTTCGCTCTGGAGCAGGAGTCTGCCGCCGCTGCGGTGGAGATTTTCGGCGTGGTTCGGGCGAGGAGCGGGAATGACCATGACGCGACGCGTGAAAGTCGGTGAGGCCAAGACCCACCTGTCGGCACTGCTGGCGGAGGTGGAAGCGGGTGAAGATCTGGTGATCTGCCGGGGCGCGACCCCGGTCGCCCGTGTGACGCGAGTCGCCGATGCGGACGAGCATGCCGCGCTCAGCGCGACGCTTCGCCGTGAACGGGCGAAGCAGAAGGCGGTGACGACCTCCGAGATCCTGTCCTGGCGTCATGAGGGGCACGCGCGCTGATGACGTTCGTCGCCGACGCCTCGGTGGCGGCCGCGTGGGTGCTGCCCGATGAAGAAGCGGCGATTGCCGACCTCGCGCTGGAACGGCTGGGCGAGGAGGCGGCGAAGGTGCCGAACGTGTTCTGGGACGAACTGCGCAATCTGCTGCTGTCGGCCGAGCGCCGGGGGCGCATCGATGCGCGGTACGCCGACGCCTGCATGGCGCGGCTGCGCCGGCTTCGCATCCAGCGGGTTGACGAAGCCGATGACCGTGATGACCGTGCGGTCATGGCGCTGGCGCGCACTCACCGTCTCTCCGCCTACGATGCGAGCTATCTGGCGCTCGCGATCCGGGAGGGCTGTGCGCTCGCGAGTCTCGACCGGCGTCTGAACGAGGCGGCGGCGGCCGAAGGAATGCCGTCGCTCGCTCGAAAGGCTGATCATTGACGCCGCCAGCGCCCTTTCCCCCTGGGGGTATGATCTCCAGGCTCCCCGAAGCCACCCCGAGCCGATGGCGTGAGTTCAGGTTCGTGCTGAACCAGGTCCAACGAACGATAAAGCCGCACATGCCCCTGCGCGAGGTGCTGACAGACGGGCCGGAGATCTCTCGCGGCTTCTCGGAACCGACACAAGGGCGACGCCCGCAGACCGAGCGATACTTCCCCGATGAGCACTCCGGCAAGGAAGTCAAAACAGGTTAACGTTTATGGGGTTCCGTCCCGGCACGAACTGGCGCAGCCATATGAAACGGCTGTTCGCGGCGGTCTCAAAGTGCGCATATTCGCTGAACCGCGACGAGGTGGTCACGGTGCGCGAGAGCAGGATGGCCATCGCCTGGCTGTCCTTGCCGTCTGAGACGTTCAGGGCCACAAGCGCACGATTCATGACTGGGAACAGGGCCGGAGGGGGCGGCGCGCGTGTTGCTGCCGTCATTCGGGCCCTCGTGCCGCCGTCGGATTGACCCAATCGGGTTGCGGATCGATGACCTGAAAGAATCAACAAGAACCGTGGCGTGTGGGAACTTGCGGCACAAGTCTTGCATCCATCACGGTCTGGGACGTTCTGAACGGAACCGGGCGCCTGGAGCCGGGCAAGCGGCGGCGCGGCCTGGCCGACCGCTTCCACGATCTTCTCGATGAGCCCTTCGACGACCGCATCGCCGGGTGGACCCTGGCCGATGCGCGGGCGCACGGATCATGAGAGGACAAGCGCAGACGCGGCGAGGCGCTCGGCGACATGCCTTCCTTGCGGCCACGCGCGGGCTCGCCGTCGCGACGCGAGCGCGTTCCGCAACACCGGGATCGCGACCGTCGATCCATGGACAGCCGCGCCAGGATCAGCGCCGCCGGTGAACTCCTTGGGGTTCGGCATGAAGAAGCCGTTCACTGCCCCGATCATTGCCGAACCGGGGGCCGTGCGCGACGCGCACGCGGCTCGGTTCAATGACGATATTGAGGCAATCTTTCGCGATTTGCGCGCGATGCAGGAAGAATTCGGGTATGCGTTTGTCCGCTATCCTTCTCGCCCGGCTGTTCCTTCGGATGACGGGAAGGGGTCCTGGTGTACGCCGGCGGCAAGATCCCGGATGTCGGTGACGACATGGATCAGGGCAGGGCCGTCGAGACAAAGGGCCTCATCGAAGGCGGGTGCGAAGTCCTGTGTGCGCTCGACACGCCAGGATGGCGCGCCATAGGCCTCGCCGATGGTCCGGAAATCAGGGCTCCGGAGGGCCACGGCGATGGTGTTCTCCGGCCCGGCGTAGCGCTGCTGGTGCATCAGGATGGTGCCGTAGTGCCCGTTGTCGCAGACGATGGCGATGACCTTGAGGGCATGCTCGACGGCGATGGTGAGTTCCTGGCCGGTCATCATGAAGCCGCCGTCACCGGCAAAGGCGACAACCCTGGCGTCCGGGCGGGCGAGTGCTGCGCCGACGGCAGCCGGAATGCCATAGCCCATCGCACCCGACATGGGTCCGACCTGGCTCGCCGGCAGGCGGTAGCGGAAGTGACGCTGTACCCAGGTCGCGAAGTTTCCGGCATCGTTGGAGACGATGTGATCGCGTGATGCGAGCCGACGATTGACGTGGTGAACGATGGCCGCCATGTCGACGCGCCCGCTGGCTGCCGGCGCTGCCTCCTGGAACCGTGTCCATGCCTCTCTCAGGGCGTCGCGCCATGCCAGCCGGGCAGGCGGTGGTTCGGCAAGCCGGCGTGCCATGGTCTCGAGGGCGGGAGAGATATCCGACACCAGGCCAAGGCAGGGACGAAGGGCGGCGACGGTGGCCGCGTCGGGGTGGATGACGACAAGCGGTTTGGATCCGTCCCTGAAGCGAAAATCGGCGGAACTGACGGCATCGAATCGGGCGCCAGCGATCACCACGAGATCCGCCTCGTCCCAGGCCTCGTCGAGGAAGGCTGCGCGGCCGGTGGCAAACGACCCGGCATAGGCCTCATGATCGTTCGAAAGGCAGTCCTGGCAGCGAAAGGCCGACACCACGGCAGCCCCGGACTGGCGGGCCAGAAGTTCGAGCGAAGCATGGGCAGCCTGATGGCGCACCATCTCGCCTGCCAGAACCAGCACCCGGTCCGCCGCGTCGATCATCGATGCCGCGCGCTCGAGTTCATCCTGCGATGCCCTGGCGGCCAATCCGGCCATCGGCTGAGGGATGGCGGGCGCCCCGGCATCGCCGAGAGTGATGTCTTCGGGCAGCGCCACGACCACCGGGCCCGGTCTGCCGGAGGCGGCGATCGACAGGGCCCGCGCCGTCGCATCGGCGACATCCGCGGCGCTGGCAGGCTCGATGACCGCCTTGGCCACGGCGCCATAGAAGGCGGTGTAATCGATTTCCTGAAACGCCTCGTGGCCGATCTCGTGGCTCGGCACCTGACCGACGATGAGAACGACGGGCACACTGTCCTGAGCAGCCGTGTGAATGCCGATGGCGGCATTGGTTGCCCCTGGACCACGGCTTGCCAGAACAACGCCCGGGCGCCCCGAGATCTTGGCGTATCCGTTGGCGGCAAAGGCCGCTCCCGATTCATGACGGTGGGTCACGAGGCGTATGGTGCTGGCGTGGCGGCGCAGCGCCTCGAGAACGGCAAGATAGCTCTCGCCGGGGACGCAAAATGCCGTTGTGACGCCGTGCTGGAGAAGGGTGGCGACAAGCGCCTCGCCGCCGTTCATCGCATCAGGAGATTTCGGCCACGGCCTCAACCTCGGTCGCGACATTGAGGGGCAGCGACGCACAGCCTACCGCGGCCCTCGCGTGGCGACCCTTGTTGCCGAACACCTCGACCATGAGGTCACTGGCGCCGTTGATGACTTTCGGGTGGTCGTGAAAATCCGCCGCGGCGTTGACGAATCCGCCAAGCCTGACGATCTGCACGACGCGGTCGAGGTCACCGTCACAGGCAGCCTTGAGCTGGGCAATGACATTGAGGCCGCAAAGACGGGCGGCGGCATAGCCTTCCTCGAGAGTGACGCCGGCGCCGAGTCGGCCCTGGTGTTTGAGCGTGCCATCGGCGAGCGTGATCTGCCCGGCCACGAATATCAGGTTGCCAGTGACGGTCCAGGGCACATAATTCGCCGCCGGAGCCGCTGCTTCAGGCAGTGTGATGCCGAGTTCGGCGAGACGTGCTTCGATCTTCCCGGCCATTGTCGTTGCCTTTCTTCGGGCGCCATCGTCAGGTCATCCGACATAGAGGAGTTCATGCGTGAACGTCAACGAGGCAAAGCGGCCGGCCATGGTGGCGGGCGTGCTTCTGGTCGCCGCCGGGGCCGTCTGTTACGGACTGCTTCCGCTGCCCCTGCAGATCCTGAGGCACGACGGCGTCGGTTCGACGTCATCACTCCTGGTCAGGTACGGCGTGTCCATCGTGGTCCTGGGAGCCATCGTCGCCGGGTGGCGATGCCCTCGAGGGGCCGTGAATCCGCCTCTCTTCGCCGGTCTTGGCATCGGGACAGGAACGATTTTTCTCTTCGAGGGCTATGCGCAACTCCCGGCCTCGACGACGATTCTCGTTTTCTACACCTACCCGGCCTTCACCCTCGTTCTGGCAAGTCTGCTGTACGGGATCGGTCTGGAAAGGCGCATGATCCTGGCCATTGCCCTGGTCCTGGGTGCAGCCGGACTGATCGTCATGCCCGGCAATCTCGAGGCACCGCCTCCGGCGGCGGTGTTGATCACGTTCGGCGCGCCGTTGGGGTACGGGCTCTATCTCGCCTGTCTGGGAGCGGCGGATGGCCATGTCCTGTGGCGCACCCTTGTCGTCAGCATGGCTGCATTCGTCGTGACCCTTGTCTGGCATCTTGTGTCGGATTCTCCATTCGCCTGGCCGGTCTCGGCGAGCGGCTGGATGTCCCTTGGCTGGGTCGGCCTGGGCACCGGCATCCTCGCAACCTGCCTGGTGGTGGCCGGCACCGCGATGGCGGGCAGCGGCCGCTCCGCCGTGGCCGGTTCGGCCGAACTGATCACCGTCCTTCTTGTCGGCTGGCTGCTGTTCGGCGAGATGCTGCACTGGCAGGCCATGGTCGGCGCGCTCGCCATCCTTGCGGCCATCGTCGTCAGCTTGCCGCGTGCTTCCCGGAGATGATGGTGAAGATGCCCATGAACATGTCCCATGTCAGGCGGCCGGTGTTGGTGTTGAGTCTGGAGCAGTGGTAGCTGTCGATGAGGACGATGCCGTCAGCCGGTTCATGAATGGCGCCGTGGGCAAACGGGAAGGCAGAACGTCTGGCGCCAAGGGCATCGAGGACGGCCTGGTGAGCGACGCCGCCCAGAGCCAGCACGGTATCGAGACGCGGCAGTGTGGCCAGTTCCCGGGCAAGGAACGGGCTGCAGGACCGGATTTCGGCAGCGAGCGGCTTGTTGCCGGGCGGCACGCATCGCACCGCATTGGTGATCCGGCAGTCCACCAGCGCCAGACCGTCATCCGGGCGGGCGCCATAGCTGCCCCGGGCGTAGCCTGCCTGGATGAGTGCCGGGTAGAGGAAATCACCTGCACCGTCGCCGGTGAAAGGGCGCCCGGATGCATTGGCGCCCTTGAGACCCGGGGCGAGGCCCACCACCAGAAGACGGGCATCGCGCGGTCCGAACGAGGGAACGGGGGCATTGAACCAGTCCGGTCTCTTGTCCCGCCAGGTATGGCGCAAGGTCATGAGACGCGGACACAGGGGACAGTCGGGCAGGGGTTCGCCGGGGGTCATCAGGGCGCCTCGATCTTCGCTGAAGACGCCTGCAACACTTCGCGATGTGGCGGAGGGTTGCAAGTGTCTGTATGAAGCATCCCCACATGTCGGCAATCTCGTCGCGCCCCGGGGGCGGCATATACGTCGCACTGGGCGCCAACCTTCCTTCGGCAGTCGGGCCACCGCAGCGCACGCTTGAAGAGGCTCTGGAGCGCATGGGCTGTGCCGGCGTGGATGTCCTCGCGGTGTCGCCCTGGTATGCAACACGACCCATGGGGAACCAGGATCAACCACGCTACGTCAACGGGGTCGCCGAGGTTGCAACGGACCGCGACCCGCAAGCCCTCCTCGAACTCCTTCATGGCATTGAGGAGAGCCTCGGCCGCCAGCGTCGACGGCGCTGGGAAGCCCGCACCGTGGATCTTGATCTCATCGACTATCGCCGGCTCCAGAGAACGGGTTCGCCTCCCATGCTGCCCCACCCCGGCGCCGCCGAAAGGCTCTTCGTCCTGCTGCCGCTCCATGATGTGGCGCCCGCGTGGAGGCATCCGGTGACCGGACAACCCATCGATTGTCTTATCGGGGCGCTCCCCAGGGGCGATGGCGATATCGAGCGTCTGCAGAGCTTGCCATGAGGACGCGATTCTGCCATGGTCACATTCTTCCCCGGCTTCCCGTATCGAGGTAATCCATGGCCCGATTGACCGTTGAAGACTGTGTCGAGCGCGTGCCGAACCGTTTTGACCTGGTTCTCCTTGCCGCCCAACGGGCCCGGGATCTGGGCAAGGGGGCGGAAATGACTGTCGACAAGGACAACGACAAGCATCCCGTCGTCGCCCTGCGCGAGATCGCTGACGACACGATTTCGCTGGATGCGGTGCGCCGCAAGCTCGTCTATGGCAGCGAGAGGGAAGAAGACGACAACGTCGACAGTATCGAGGAACTCGGTCTCGCGGCCGACAATCCGCTGGATCGGGCCTTTGCCAATCTCGATCTCGACAGCGAGCAGCATAACGAAGCCTGGGGCACCGGCATCGAAGACGGCTCCACCCGCTAGATGAACGTGAACCCGGACGATGCTCCGGCAATTCGAACTGGTTGAGCGGGTCAGGAGCTACAACGCGAGCGTCGACGAGGCGGCTCTCAACCAGGCCTACGTGTTCGCCATGCACAGGCATGGCTCCCAGACGCGCGACTCGGGCGACCCCTATTTTTCTCACCCCGTCGAGGTTGCCGGCATCCTCGCCGACATGAAGCTGGACAGCGACTCGATCATCACAGGCCTGTTGCACGATACGGTCGAGGATACCGACACCACACTCGACGAGATTTCCGAACAATTCGGAAAACGGATTGCCCGACTGGTTGATGGAGTGACCAAGCTCTCGCTTCTCGAGATCCAGGCCGAAGACGGTCAGCGCACCATGCGCAACTACTCCAAGCTGTTCCTCGCCATGTCGAAGGATCTGCGCGTCCTTCTGGTCAAGCTGGCGGACCGGCTTCACAACATGCGCACGCTGCACTACGTGCAGCGCGAGGACAAACGCCTGCGCATCGCCCGCGAGACCATGGAAATCTACGTTCCCATGGCCGAGCGGATCGGCATGCAGTGGCTGATGGAGGAACTCGAAGACCTCGCTTTCAGCCACATCAACGGGGCCGCCCGCAATTCCGTCCTCGAACGACTGCGATTCCTGCGGCCCAACTCCAACCTCGCGAAGATCGAACGCCATCTTCGGCGCGTCCTCGAGCAGGGTGGCCTCAATGCCAGGGTCGACGGGCGCGAGAAGAAGCCGCATGCCATCTGGCGCAAGATGCAGCGCAAGAACATCTCGTTCGATCAGCTCTCGGATATCGTCGCTTTCCGGGCGGTGGTTCCGCAGGTTCCGGATTGCTATGCGGCACTCGGGGTCATCCATGGCGTCTGGCCGATGATTCCGGATCGCTTCAAGGACTACATCTCGACGCCCAAACCCAATGGTTACCGCTCCATTCACACGACGGTGCACGGACCCGAGGGCAAGCGTCTCGAGATACAGATACGGACCCGGGAGATGGACGAGGTCGCCGAGTTCGGAGTCGCCGCCCACTGGAGCTACGCGGCCGGCGAAGACCGTGCCTCGGCGAGCGAGGGCCGGCAGTACCAGTGGGTACGTCAGTTGCTGGATTCCATCGACAGCACGTCGGACCCCGAGGAATTCATCAAGAACACCAAGTTGCAGCTCTTCCAGGACAAGGTGTACTGCTTCACCCCCATCGGCGAACTCCACGAATTGCCTCGCAACGCGACTCCCGTCGATTTTGCCTATGCGATCCACACGAGGATCGGGGATACCTGTGTCGGCGCCAAGATCAACGGTGTCTCCAAGCGCCTCGACACGGTCCTGCAGAATGGCGATCAGGTCGAGATCATGCGGTCACGCTATGCCTCGCCCAATCCGTTGTGGGCGCGATTCGTCGTGACCGGCCGTGCCCACTCAAGAATTCGCCGCCACATCCGCATCAAGGAGCGCGGTGAATACATCCGCCTGGGTCGGGCGATCATCCAGCAGACATGCGGCTCGCTGCGTCGTGCAGCCGACGACGATCTTCTCGGAAAGTTTGCGGAGACGTTCGGCAAGCGCACCGTGGATGATTTTCTCGAGACAGTTGGACGGGGCGAGATCACCAGCGAAAGGGTCCGTCGTCTGCTGACCTCGAAACGGTCGCCATCGCGCAGGCGCCGATGCTTTCAGTCCTCGGGCAAGCATGCTGTCTCGATTGACGGTCTCACTCCGGGGATCACCGTGCACCATGCGGAGTGCTGCCATCCTCTTCCGGGAGACCGCATCGTCGGCATTGTCGAATCCGGCAAGGGCGTTGCCATCCATACGATCGACTGCCATACCCTGCAGGAACATGAGGATTCGATCGAGGAATGGCTTGATGTCTCGTGGTCGCCCGATGGCGCCGCACCCGAACACTACGTCGGACGCATTGCCGTTGATGTCATCAACCAGCCCGGCGCCCTTGGCGAGATCACCACCGCGATCGGCAACCACGACGCGAATATCACCAACCTGAAAATCAATGCACGGACCGCCGATTTCTTTGGCATGATCATTGACCTTGAGGTCCATGACGTCCATCACCTGACATCCATCGTTGCCGCCTTGCGGTCGATTGCGATTGTCATGGACATTTCCAGGGCTCCCTGAGCGAACCAAGGGAAAGAGATCATTGCAACATCCCGTTCCACTGCGCTCTGAAGCACCGCGAGCGTCCATGTTCTGCGTCTGGCGATGCAACGCGTGAAGACTGCCGTGCGAAGGGCCATGATCCGGCTGACTGGGTTTGATCCCGGGGTCGGGCTGCAGTGCATCCTCGTCGGGGTGCTGTTGCCGTTCAGTCTGATCGGCCTCGTGCTGAGACCGGTCGAATGGCTCCTGAAGGTGGTGTTCAGTCCCGTCGAGCGCGTGCTCCCCGCCGCTCTGAAGGGCGATCAG
The DNA here is from genome assembly GCA_965200495.1 of Alphaproteobacteria bacterium. Taxonomy (GTDB): domain Bacteria; phylum Pseudomonadota; class Alphaproteobacteria; order SP197; family SP197; genus SP197. The sequence continues at coordinate 276,015 of CBDAUG010000002.1, read as the reverse complement.
GGCTTCGTTGGCACTGTCAAGACGATGCTCTATGCGGTCATCATCGCTCTCGCCGTGCGCACGTTCGCCTACGAACCCTTCAACATTCCCTCCGGCTCCATGAAACCCACTTTGCTGGTTGGCGACTACCTTTTTGTCTCGAAGTTCTCCTACGGATACAGCGATTATTCTCTCGGCTTTGGCACCGACCTTGGAATCCTTGACGAGCGGCTGTTTGATGGTGAGCCACAACGTGGCGACGTTGTCGTGTTTCGCCAGCCGACAAACACCTCGGTTGACTTCATCAAGCGGCTCGTGGGTCTTCCCGGTGATCGCATCCGCATGATCGATGGCGTTCTCCACGTCAACGGTATGGCCGTCATCCTTGAAACAGACTCCGTCTTCGAGGATCGCTCATGTTCCGCGTCGCGGGCTATCGAGCGCCAGACTGAAGTTCTGCCGAACGGAGCGCGTCACAGCGTTCTCAACATCACGGACAACGGCCGCCTCGACACCACGCCTGAGTATACCGTGCCGCACGATCACTATTTCATGTTGGGGGACAACCGCGACAGTTCGAATGACAGCAGGGTGACACATGTCGTCGGTTTCGTGCCAAAGGAGAACCTCATCGGACGCGCCGAGTTTCTCTTCTTTTCCACGAACGGCTGCGGTTCGCTCTTCAATCCCCTGTCGTGGCCGGCATCGATTCGCTGGGATCGCCTGTTCCGGGCCATCTCGTGAGTGCGAAAACCGACGAACTCGAAACGATCCTTGGGCATGGTTTTGCCGACAGGACTCTCCTCGAACGGGCTGTCACCCACCGCAGTGCCGCGCATGCTGTCGACAGTCATGGCTATCAGCGGCTCGAATTTCTCGGAGACCACGTTCTGGGCGCCATCATCGCCACGACTGTTTACAACGATCACCGGGAGGCGCCGGAGGGGGAACTTTCGCGGCGCTACGCGAAACTCGTCGCCAACCGGACCCTCGGCGACATTGCCCTCGAGCTGGAGCTTGACCGTTTCGTTGTGCTGGGACCGCACGAGAGAAAGGGCGGGATGCGACGCAACGCCGCGATTCTCGCAGACGTTGTCGAGGCGCTGATTGGCGCCCTCTACCTGGATGGCGGGTATTGTGCCGCACAGGCCTTCGTTCGACGATGCTGGCAGAGCCGTCTGCGGGCCCAGGGGGGCAGTGGACGCGACGACAAGACGCGCCTCCAGGAGTGGGCGCTCAAGCAGGGATTGGCGCTTCCCGGATACCGCCTGCTCGACATGGCCGGTCCGGCCCACGCGCCGCTCATTACCGTGGACGTTCACATCGAGGGCTTTGACCGCGTCCAGGCCAGTGGCCGCAGCCGGCGGGCGGCGGAACAGCTGGCTGCGCGCACCTTTCTCACAGGTGTGCTACGGTGACAGCGCAGCGCTGCGGCCATGTGGCTGTCCTCGGTGCACCGAATGCCGGGAAGTCGACCCTCGTCAACACGCTGGTCGGCGCCAAGGTCTCGATCGTCACGCACAAGGTGCAGACCACGCGAGGGCGCGTGATGGGCATCTGCCATGTCGGCGCCACCCAAATCGTGCTTGTCGACACACCGGGCATCTTCAGGCCGCGCAAGCGCCTGGAACGCGCCCTGGTCAAGGCAGCGTGGAACGGCGCCGTGGATGCCGACGCCACGCTGCTGGTGGTCGACGCGCGACGCGGCCTTGACGACGCCGCATCGTCCATTCTCTCGCGCCAGACACGGCATCGCTGTGTGCTGTGCGTGATCAACAAGATTGACCTGGTTTCGCGCGAAGCTCTGCTGCCCCTTGCCAGACGAATCGGCGGGTATGGAATGGTCGAGGAGATCTTCTATATCTCGGCGCTGAGCGGTGACGGTGTCGACGACGTCGCGCATGCGCTCGCTGAAAGGCTGCCGGTCCAGCCATGGCTGTTTCCCGCCGATCATCTGAGTGATCAGTCACTGGCCCGTCTTGCTGCGGAGATGACTCGCGAGAAACTCTTTGTCAGGGTTCATCAGGAACTTCCCTATGAACTTTCCGTCGAGACTGAGTTGTGGACCGACATTCCGGAAGAGGGGGCGGTCAGGGTTGATCAGGTGATCTACGTGGCACGACGCGGCCACAAGCCCATCGTCCTGGGAAAAAATGGCCGCACCATCCGCGAGGTCGGCAAGGCGGCGCGCCAGGAACTCGAGATGTTGCTGGCGTGCCGGGTCCATCTCTTTCTTCATGTCAAGGTGCGGACCGGCTGGCTTGACGATCCGGCGCGATACCGCGAGATCGGGCTCGAGTTTCCGGGCTGACGGCGATGGAATGGCATGATCGAGCCATTGTCCTGGGCGTGCGTCCGTATGGTGAGACCTCCGTGATCGCCAGCCTGTTGACCACTGGCCACGGGCGCCATGCCGGCCTCGTGCGGGGAGGCCGCAGTCGCCGTCATGCCGGCGTCCTGCAGACCGGCAACATCGTCAGGGCGCGGTGGCGTGCCCGGTTGGCCGATCAGCTCGGAACCCTCGTCATCGAATCCGAGGAGGTGGTGGTTTCAGCCCTGCTCGGAGATCGGTTGCGCCTTGCCTGTCTTGCCAGTGCCTGTGCGCTTGCCGAAAGGACACTTGCCGAACGCGTGGCCTGCGAAACACTGTTCAATGCCACGGAGATCCTGGTGCAGCAGCTGCGCATGGGTGTCAGACACTGGGATGCCGCCTATGTCAGATGGGAACTGGGCCTGCTTGACGTCCTCGGGTACGGGCTGGATCTCAAGCGCTGTGCGCTCACCGGATCCACGCAAGACCTCGTCTGGGTGTCGCCGCGCAGCGGCCGCGCTGTCTCGGCTGTGGCAGGAGAACCGTGGAAGGAGAAACTTCTTGATCTGCCGGGATTTCTGGTCGCCGCGCAGGGCGACGGGCGGGCCGACATCCTCGCCGGTCTGAGATTGTCCGGGCACTTTCTCGAGCGTCATGCCCTGGCCGGGGAAACAACGGGACTGCCACCGGCCCGACAACGTCTTGTCGACATGCTGTCTGGACAATCCACCATATGCAGTCGTACACCGGACCCATGATGGAGAGAGACCATGATGGCGCGATCGAGACTGTCGGTCTGGCCGATGCGCTCACGGAACGCTATCTCGCCTACGCGATGTCGACCATCACATCGCGCTCGCTGCCCGACGTCAGGGATGGCCTCAAGCCGGTCCATCGGCGGATTCTCTATGCCATGCGGCAACTGCGTCTCGACCCCGGTGAGGGGTTCAAGAAGTCGGCACGCGTGGTGGGTGACGTCATCGGCAAGTACCATCCCCACGGCGATCAGGCCATCTACGACGCCCTGGTACGCCTTGCTCAGGAGTTTGCGGCGCGTTATCCGCTTGTTGATGGTCAAGGCAACTTCGGCAATGTCGATGGCGACAATGCCGCGGCCATGCGTTACACGGAGGCGCGACTCACCGCGGTGGCGTCGGCCCTGCTTGACGGACTCGACGACGATGTCGTTGATTTCCGGGGCACCTACGACGGCTCGGAATCAGAACCGGTGGTCCTGCCATCGCGCTTTCCCAACCTCCTGGCGAACGGAGCAAGCGGCATTGCCGTGGGCATGGCGACGAGTATTCCGCCCCATAATGTCGCAGAACTGTGCGCGGCGCTGATCCATCTCGTGGGCAAGCCGCAGGCCTCGGTTGCCGAGCTTGCGACCATCGTCAAGGGCCCGGATTTTCCCACCGGCGGTGAGCTCGTGGATGATGCCGACACCATCCGCGAGGCCTATGAAACGGGACGGGGATCGTTCCGCATCAGGGCGCGCTGGTCGATCGAGAAACAGGCCCGGGGCACCTGGCGCGTTGTTGTCACCGAGATGCCGTTCCAGGTCCAGAAGTCACGCCTGGTCGAGCGCATTGCCGAACTGATCGAGGCCCGCAAACTGCCGTTGCTCGAAGGCGTGAGCGACGAATCGACCGAAGACATCCGTCTCGTTCTGCAACCGAAAACGCGCGCCGTGGACCCTGCCATCCTCATGGAGTCCCTGTTTCGCGTCACGGACCTGGAATCGCGGTGCGCCCTCAACATGAACGTGCTCGATGCCTCCGGCGTTCCCGGCGTCATGGATCTTGGTCGTGTGCTCACGGCCTTCATCGACCACCGGCGCACGGTTCTGGTGCGCCGGTCGCGCAACCGTCTCGCCTCCATCCGCCGCCGTCTGGAGATCCTTGAAGGCCATCGCATCGTCTATCTCAATCTCGACGACGTGATTCGCATCATCCGTGACGCGGACGATCCGGCTGCGGCGCTGGCCCGGCGCTTCGGGCTCACCGAAGTCCAGACAGAGGCGATACTCAATATGCGTCTGCGCTCCCTGCGCCGCCTTGAGGAGATGAGAATTGCCGGCGAGAGGAAGGAGTTGAAGGCGGAATCAGGTGACCTGCGGCGCCTTCTGGAATCGGACGACAGGCAGAAGGAGGCATTGACGGCCGAATTTGCCGACATTGCCCGGCAGTTCGCAGGAGAGAGTGGTCTCGGCAGACGGCGTACCGTTCTGGGACGTCCACCGTCGGTCACGGACATCCCGGTCGATGCCACGGTGCACCGGGAGGCTGTCACGGTGGTGCTTTCCGACAAGGGCTGGATCCGGGCCGCCAGGGGCCATGGCGAGCAGGTCGGTGAACTGCGCTTCAAGGAGGGCGACCGTGAGAGGTTGCGTCTCGAGGCGTGGACGACCGACAGATTGCTCATTTTCACCACCGACGGGAAGTTCTTCACCCTGGCCTGCGCAAGACTGCCCGCGGCGAGAGGCTTCGGCGATCCGCTCAGACTCATGCTTGATATGGGTCACGGCGTCGATGTGGTCGCCATGGACGTCTGCCAGGGTAGCCGCAAGTTCCTTGTGGCGTCCTCCGCAGGCAAGGGGTTCGTGGTCAGCGAGGATCTCGTGGAGTCCAGAAAGCGGGGAGGCAAGCAGGTGCTGTCGCCCGTCGAGGGCGACGAGGCGGCAGTCCTGAGAATCGTCGAGGGAGATCACGTGGCCGTGGTTGGCGAGAATGGCAGGTTGCTCGTCTTCCCCTTGCGCGATGTGCCGGAACAGGCCAGGGGCGCGGGCGTCATTCTGCAGCGCTATCGCAAGGGTGGCCTTTCGGATGCGACGGTCTTTGCACTCGAAGCCGGTCTTTCCTGGCAATCGGGGACGCGCACGCGCACACAGCAGGACCTTGCCGGGTGGCTTGGCAAGCGCGGCCAGGCGGGGCAGCCGGCTCCCGCCGGTTTTTCCCGCAACAACCGCTTTGGTTGACGCCGGTTGATGGGCAGGGGAATACTCAAGCGAGTCATGAATCTCGCGGGGTGAGGGAGATGTCGCAGCACCATCATCAGCCCCCGTCGGCCATGGCCCTGCGTGTCGCTGCTCTCGAGCAGTTGCTGACGGACAAGGGCTATTGCGATCCCGACACGATTGACCGGCTCGTGGAACTCTACGAAACCAGGATCGGGCCGCACCACGGCGCCAGGGTGGTCGCCGCTGCATGGAGCGACGCCGCCTTTCGTGAACGCCTTCTCGCCAACGCCTCGCCAGCCATGGCGGGACTTGGCATTTCAGGTATGCAGGGCGAGAACATGGTGGTCGTCGAGAATACCCCAGATGTCCACAACGTGGTCGTCTGCACGCTGTGTTCCTGCTATCCGTGGCCTGTGCTCGGGCTACCGCCCCGCTGGTACAAGAGCGAGCCATATCGTGCGCGTGTCGTGCGCGAGCCGCGAACGGTGCTTGCTGAAATGGACTGCGCCATCCCGGATGATGTCGCGGTCCGCGTCTGGGACTCGAGCGCCGACCTGCGCTACATGGTCCTGCCGCGGCGCCCGGCAGGGAGCGAAGGCCTCACCCGCGAACAGCTTGCCGGCCTCGTGACACGCGATGGCATGATCGGCGTGGCCATGGTTTGACGCAGACGTCATGGACGGCATTCACGACATGGGCGGCATGATGGGTTTCGGAAAGGTCGTGCGCGAGCCGGACGAGCCGCTGTTTCATGACGACTGGGAGAAGGTAGCCTTCGGAATTCTCCTGCAGGTGGCAGGGAATGTCGGGTTCTCGGATGATCACCTGCGCGCCCACATCGAGCGCATTGCGCCTCTTGCCTACCTCCAGTCCAGCTACTACGAGCGATGGACCCGCGCGCTTGAGTCCTTTCTCGGGGAACGTGGATTGTTGGCATCGCACGCCATCGAGGCCTCGATGGCGGCCATGGAGGCACCGGCGCGCGCCGCCGGCGGCCGGGGCGCCACGCTTGACGGCATCGAGGAGGCTGTGGCGAAAGGGGATTCGACACGGCGCCATGGCGCCGGAACACCACCGCGATTCCGTCCCGGCGATCGGGTCAGGGTCCTCAATGAACACCCTTGTCACCACACCCGTGCACCGCGCTACACAAGGGGACGCACCGGCGAAATCGTCAGCGACCACGGTGTCTTCGTGTATCCTGATACCCATTCCCGGGACCTCGGCGAGTGTCCGGAACACTGCTACACCGTGGCCTTCGAGGCCCGCGAACTGTGGGGTGCGGACGCACCCGCTGCGGATGTCGTCCATGTCGATCTCTATGAGCCCTATCTCGATGCGGCTGACGGATCCCTCTGAGGGTTGATCGAGGTCGTGCATCTGTCGCATCGGTGTGCATAATGATTGTCCGGGGGAGAGACAGCTGTCCCCCGGGACAGACAAAACCGGGAGAAGGAGTACCATGAACAGACGCAAATTCTTGGCAGGCACCGGTATCGCAGCGGCGGGCACGGTGGCCACGGCATTTCCAGCACCGGCGATTTCCCAGGGTCGCAAGACCCTGACCATGGTGACCTCATGGACACGCGGCCTTGCCGGTGTCCATGATGCCGCCCAGCGTTGTGCCGACAACATTGTCGCCATGTCCGACGGCATGATCGACATCGACTTCAAGGCGGCGGGCGAACTCGTCGGCGCCTTCGAGTGTTTCGATGCGGTGTCGTCCGGGCAGGCCGACCTCTATCATGCCGCCGACTACTACTTTGTCGGTCAGCATCCGGCTTTCGCCTTCTACACGTCCATTCCCTTCGGCATGACGGCCGAGGAACTGAACAACTGGTACTACCATATGGGCGGGCGCGAGCTGCAGGAGGATCTCACCTCGATCTTCAATCTTAAGACCTTCCTTGCCGGCAATACGGGATCCCAGGCCGGTGGCTGGTTCCACAAGGAGATCAACGGTCCCGACGATTTCAAGGGCCTGAGGTTCCGCATGCCCGGTCTCGGCGGCAAGGCGCTCGGTGAACTGGGCGCTTCGGTCCAGAACATTCCCGGCGGCGAGGTCTACAACGCGCTCTCCAAGGACGAACTCGACGGCACGGAATGGATCGGCCCATGGGCCGACGAGAAGGCCGGGTTCTTCGAGATCACCAAGATCTACTATACCTCCGGATTCCATGAGCCGGGTCCGGGACTCTCGCTTGCCGTCAACCGGGAGGTCTTCGACGGGCTTTCGGCCGCTGAACAGAAGATCATCGAATGTGCGGCAGCTGAGGCCAACGTGTGGAATCTCTCGCAGTTCCTCGCCAACAATTCGGCCGCCCTGCAGAGGCTGATCGCGTCGGGCGTCCAGGCCTTCGCCTTCCCTGACAGTGTCTGGGATGCCTTCGGCACTGCTTCCGACAAGGTCTATGCGGAGAACATGGGGGATCCGCTGTTTGCCAAGATCTACGAGTCCTATCGCGACTCGCTCGTCAAGTCGGCGAGCTGGAATGCGCTGTCGTCGGGCGCGTACGCGGAGCAGCGCAACCGCGTCATGGGGATCTGATGTCCCTCGGCACCCGCACCGTGATGCGGTGCGGGTGCCGGATCCCTTGCGCCCATCATGCCGGACGTCATTCTCTGGCCCCTGCGCCATCTCCTCGACGGGCTGGCCAACCTGTTCTTCCTGCTGATCGAACCCGGGGCGTGGCCTGACCCTTCCGATGGCGCCGGTCTGGTCAGGATCATCTATTTCGGCGCTTCCCTCGAGTTCCTGTTCGTCGTCATCGACATGGCCCTCATCATTCTTGTCGTGGGCCTCCTGAAACCAGGATTCCTGTGGCTGGTGGTGCGTGGCATCGAGGGGCTCTCCAACGTCATTGGCCGCATGGCCGCCTGGGCGGTTCTCATCATGGTCATCCAGCAGATGATGATCATCGCCCTGCAGCGCATCTTTCTTGTTTCGGACATCACCGTCGGGCCCTTCGGTGTGGTGTTTACCAGGGATCTCAGCTGGTTCAGCGAGGAACTCAAGCTCTACAATGCGGCGATCGTGACCCTGTGTGCGGCCTACACGTTTGTCCAGGGTGGTCATGTCAGGGTCGATCTCGTCTATGCGTCCGTGTCCTTTCGCACGAAGCGGCTTCTCGACATGTTCGGCTCGCTCTTCTTCGTGATGCCGTTCTGTGGCGTGTTGTGGTTCTTTGGCTGGTTCTTCCTGTGGCGCCATCTCGTGACACCGAAGGTGTCTGCGCTCGATACCTTCGAGCTTCTGGAGCGCAAGGCGTCGCTGCTGCGCTGGAATGTCGAGACCATCGGATTTTCCCCGAATGGCTTCGACGCCTACTTCCTCTTCAAGGTGCTGCTGATGTCCTTTGCCGGGCTGATGTTCCTGCAGGGATTAGGGCACTTCTACCGCAGCCTGCTGGAGTTCAGGGAAGGGGAGGGGTCCGCCGACCGCTACAGGGATCTTGACACGGTACCGGACGTCGTTCCGGACGAGCCGGCCGAAAGTGCCGGGGCAGGTGCCTGATGTTCGGATTTGACGGTGTCGAGGTCGGGCTCGTCATCACCCTTGTGTGCCTGTTTGCCGGTATCCTGTCGGGATACCCCGTGGCCTTTGCCATCGGCGGCTCCGCCCTTGTCGCCTTTGCCATCATCGCCGGCCTGAGCGAATCCGGTCTGCTGGTCAAGGAGGTCATCGACAGCCGCAGCGACGACTATGCGGCACTGCTCGGCGCAGGCGTGAAGGAACAGGCGATCACGCTCTTCCGTTATCCCGACCTGCCGACACTGACCGTGCCGATTTTCGAGAACGGTGTCGACGGCGCCTTCTTCCGCATCCTGACCTTCATCGTCAACCGCATGAACGAGCGTGTGCTGGCTGGCCCCTCCATCGAACTGCTGCTTGCGGTCGCCATGTTCATTCTCATGGGGATCTCCCTGGAACGCTCGCGCATTGCCCAGGATCTGCTGACGTCCATGGCGCGTGTCTTCGGCGCCCTGCCAGGGGGACTCGCTGTCTCGGTGGTGGTGGTCGGCGCCTTTCTTGCGGCCTCGACCGGTATCGTCGGCGCCACCGTCGTCACCATGGGTCTGCTGTCTCTGCCAACCATGTTGCGCAACCGCTATTCGCCGGAACTGGCGACCGGCGTGATTTCGGCCTCCGGCACCCTGGGGCAGATCATCCCGCCATCGATCGTGATCGTTCTGCTTGGAACTCTCGCCGGCGACCTTTACTCGACGGCTCAGGAGGAGCGCGCCCTGACAGCGGGATGCCGCGACGCCCTGACCTATCTCGGCGAGGCCGCCGTGGTTTCCGTGGGGACGCTCTTCAAGGCAGCGATCATTCCCGGCCTGCTTCTGGCCTCCATCTATGCCGCCTATGTGTTCTGCTATGCCCTGGTGAGCCCCTCGAAGGCGCCTCCCGTAAGCGTCTCTGCCGCCGGTCTGACCGATGATGGCGCCACTCTCAACCATCGACTCTTCTGGTTTCTCGCTGTCCCGGGTCTGGTCATCGCCCTGGCCGGAGGCATGGTGACGGCAGGGATCGCGGGCCCGCAGACGGTCGACCGGCTGGTTCTGGTCGAGCGGCCTGAATCGCCGGAGTTGCGCACCAACGTTCCCGACGACTGCAGGGAAGCGATGATCGAGCTTCACGGACAGGAAAAATGGGACCGGTCGGTGGCCGTGGCGGCGACCGGAGAAGCGGCTGAATTCGTCATGCCGACGGACGAGGAGCTCGATGTTCTCGAAGTCGAAGCGATTGCCTTCCTGCCTCCGGTTTCCCAGGGACTGCTGGTCGGCCTTGTGCTTCTTGGCCTGATCATGTGCATCGCCTGGGGGGTCGCGCCATCGGCGCCGCGTCAGCCGCTGCTCGTCGGTGCCGGGGGAATTGCCGCGGCGCTGGCGGCGGACGCGTGGCTGGTCACGCCGGTGATGAGTACGGGAACCGCCTGGCTCGTTCTCGCGCTGCCGATTGTCGCCGTTCTCCATGGCGTGCGCCATGCGTTGCCGCGCCTTGCCGCCGTCGAGATCCTGCGTGTCGTGTTCCCGCCTCTCGTCCTCATCGTCGCGGTGCTCGGTTCGATTCTGGGCGGCGTGACGAGCCCGACCGCTGCTGCGGGGCTGGGAGCATCAGGCGCGCTGATGTTGTCGGCATACCGCCGCCTGTCCGAGCGCAAGGACCGTCGCAAGGGCCGATTCATCGTCATGTCGGCATGGGCGGTCGTGATCTTCCTCCTTGTGGGCACCAGCTTCGACCTCAGAACGTCGATTGACGTGGTCGGCTTCGAGAACTGGCTGGCCTTCTTCGTCTCGCTCATTGCCTATCATGTTGCCTTCGCGGGCCTCATCTACTCCTGCGTCATTCTCTATCGCGACGGGATTCTGGGTTCCGTGGTGCGCGACACGGCGAAGGTGACAGCGATGGTGTTTGCCATCCTGATCGGTTCCCAGATGCTCAATCTCGTGGTCATCTCCTATGGTGGCGAAGAGCACATCCAGGAGTTCCTGCGCTCCTTTGATGACGAGATGATCGTCTTTCTGGTGGTCATGGCCGTCCTCTTTGTTCTCGGCTTCGTCCTCGATTTCCTGGAAATCATCTATATCGTCATTCCCATCGTCGGTCCGGTGATCTACGGCGGCACGCTCGATCCCAAGTGGGTGACCATCATGATCGCCGTCAACCTGCAAACCTCGTTCCTGACGCCGCCCTTTGGCTTTGCTCTCTTCTACCTGCGCGGCGTGGCGCCGCCGGGTATCACCACGGGCCAGATCTACAGGGGTGTCGTGCCCTTCGTCATCATCCAGCTTGCCGCACTCACACTGATGTGGCTCATCCCCGAGATCACCACGTTCCTTCCCGCCCTCCTTCCCGAGCACTGATGCCGGTGGCGATGGCGGGTCATGCCAGCCTCAACGTGCGGTCTGGCGTGAGGCTGTGTCGTCTGTTTCTTCCCGGTCGGCCTGGGTCGTGCCTGCCTCAACGTGCGGTCTGACGTGAGGCGTTGTCCATGGTCGCGGACCGGGGTGGGAGATCGACCCAGCCGTTGTCGGTCAGGCTCTGCAACGGGCGAAAGTTGCCCTTGTAGGACATCGTCTGGCTGGCGGCGATCCAGTAACCTAGGTACACATGGTCGCGACCTGTTTCGCGTGCATGGGCGATGTGCCAGAGAATGAGCCAGGTGCCGAGACTGCGCCGCGCCAGCTGCGGATCGAAGAACTTGTAAACTCCGGAAAGCCCGTTTTCCATCCAGTCGGTGAGCGAGACGGCGACAAGGAGTCCCTCGGCGGTGCGGGCCTCGACAAGGCGGGTATCGACGGGCGTGTCACTGACCATCTCCCGGAAGTCGTCGTCGTCCATCATCGACATGCCGCCACCCTGGTGGCGCGCCTCGATGTAGCGGCGGAAAAGCGCATGGTGCTCCGGCGTGGCGTCCGGCGCGGCAACGTGGACCTCGAGATCCCGGTTGCGCCGCAGGATGCGACGGTGGCTGCGCGATGCCCGGTAGTCGACGACCGGTATCCTGACCGGAACGCAGGCATCGCAACCGATACACGCCGGCCGGTAGGCTACCTGATGGGAACGTCTGAAGCCGGCCTGGTTCAGGGTCTCGTGGAGTCGCGCCGGATCGTCTGCTGACCGAAGGTCGGTCAGCACCATCTGTTCCTCACGATCAGGCAGGTAGGAACAGGCGCGTTGCCGCGAGGCGGAAAACAGGACAAGTGTGCTGTCCGTTCCGTGCTTCATGCGATGCGCAGACTCCGGCGTGTCCCGATGATGGCAAGGCCGCGCTCCCGGGACGTGCCTGTGCACTATAGCAGAGACTCTTCGGCGCATGGGATCGGCAGTGCGCCGTCCGGTTGCCGGCGTTTGCGCAATGCGACACGGCGGTTGTGGCCCCCCGCCGCCTGACTCGTGAGGGTCGCTGCGGCGGGCCATTTGCCCACAGCCGCCAGCGGCGCCAGAACTTCTACAGTACGTGAAGAGCACAAAAGAAGAACGCAGCTGAACGGCAGAGACACCAGGAGGAACGCAAACGCGGCCTGAACGAAGGCAGCGGCTCGTCAGCGTCGTCGCCATCGAGTTTCTGCTTGCGCCGATGCCGGAGAAGCTCTTTACTGCGTGGTGACGTTGCAGAGGACATGATGGCTTTGAGCGTCATGGACAAGACGGCTGGTATAATGGCCTCGCGCCTCGCGCCTCGCGCCTCGCGCCTCGCGCCTCGCGCCTCGCGCCTCGCGCCTCGCGCCTCTTCAAAGGGCATGGTAGCCGACTAGCGCGACTCGGGTCTGACCCGAACCGCGGACTCTCTTCCGAACCTCCTTGCCGCCGCACATGGCGGTTTCACGGTTTCTGTCGGTTCCATACGGACCGCGAGCCGGCCTGCGCGCGTCCATCGCTGCTCCTTCCGCGCCGCCATGCGCCGTTCAGCGGATCCTCTCGCACGCCACCCGCCGTCATTCCGGCTGTGCCGCCGATCTGCCCTATCCCGCCACGGGCCGCACCGGCCAACGCGCTGAACCCCTTCCTCAATGCGCAACGGGTGAGCCTTCGGCAAGGACTCGGTCCAGCCGCACAATGCAAACGGAGAGACCCATGAACCTTCGATGCTCGAAGCCTGTTCACACAGCCCGGCACCCGTCTGGTCGTTCAAGCGCACTGATGAGGCATCCGATGAAACCACTGCTTATGGTACTTGCCGCGATCCTGACTTGCGCGGCCTCGCCCGCCGCCGCGCAGGACACGCCGCTGCCGGAGGTGAAGATCAAGTGTAACTGCTCACCCCCTGTGGAGGCGGTTCAGGCGTCGTGCTTTCTGATCATGTTGGCGGCGTCTCCGGCGAGGGCGATCTGGATGGCGACGAGAGGGTTGTAGCCCTGTGCGGCCATGGAGTTGAGGTAGCTTGAGATCCGGCACCATGCTTCGGCGTGGAGCTGGGTACGGAAGCACCCGGACACCTTGATCTTGACCTTGGCCATGCGGATCTTTTGTTCGCCGGTGTTGTTCGTGAAGCTGGCATGGGGATCTTCCATGAAGCGCAGGACGGAGTCTTCGTGCTTGACGAGGCGCTCGTGCAGGTTGTGCGCGTCGGACTTGGCGATTCTGCCGCGTTTTCCCTTGGGGCGTGGCGGGATCGCGGGCAGGTCCCTGAAGCCATGCTCGAGGATGGTGCGATAGCGCCTGCGCACGGTCCGTCGGAGATCCTCGGGCAGGGTCTTGGTGGGGCTCTGGTTGACCCGGTGACATGTCAGGCGGAGCAGCGTCTTCATCAGGCGGGCCCAGCGCATGGCGTTGGAGTCGACGACGAAGGTCAGTTCGCGCAGCAGATGGGAGCCGCACAGCTGGTGGAGGCACGTCTCGTAGACGAAGTACGAGGCCCAGCAGTCGTGGATCAGGATGCCCTTGTAGCGGGGGATGATGCCGATCTCGTCGATGGCCTGCCTGCCGCGCTTGTTGTGCAGGCGCTTGAGGGTCAGGGATCCGTCGCTCAACACGTGGAGCCACCGGGTCTTGCCGTCGACCCGGAATCCGGTTTCGTCGGCATGGAGCGCCGGACGTTCCAGGAGTATGGCGATGGCGTTGTCCTCCCATGATGCGAGCGCCTCATGGAGGTGCCGCACGTAGCTCAGGCAGGTGGCCTCGGAGAGTGTGAGACCGGAGATCGCCTGCACCAGGGCTGTGGCTCGCCGCAGGGAGAGCATGTGGGCGATGAGCAGGGTGATGATGAAGGCCTTGAGGCCGGGGCCGTACTGCAGCGGCCCCGGCATGGTATCGGGGAAGCGCCCTTTGGTGCGGTCACGGCAGGCCGGGCATTCCTTGACCTCGGCCTCGACGCGGCGTTCGACGACCTCGAAGACGATGTCGTAGAGGATGCGCCGTTCCCGGTCGACGGGATCGACGTGGGAGAGGTCGGCGCCGCAGGCCTCGCAGGTCTCGACCGTGACCGTCTCCTCATGGATCACCTTGCGCAGGGTGGCGCTGGTCTGCCCGTTCCCGCGCGTCCCCTTGCCGCTGCTTCTGGAGGCACGCTGTGCCGTCTCGTCCTGCGGCGTCTGCGACGGCGGCAGGCTGGCATTGGCGCTGGTCTTGCGGGTTGTCCTTTCCAGCAGGATGGTGATCAGCACGCTCATCAGCGTGATCAGGATCCTGAACATCGCATCGGCTTCCGCCGACACCTTGCCGTCCTTGCGCAGCGCCGCAATGCCGGCCTTCGCGGCCTCGAACTCGTCGCGCAGCGAGGCGGCGTTCACCGTTGCCATCAGGAGGCCTCCACCGCCATCAGCGCCGCCATCACCGCCTGACGCTCAGCCGGCGGCATCTTCCGGTAGCCCTCGGCCCAGCGCGTCGCCTTCCTCTTGATGCGCTGACGGTCGGTCGCGTTGCGCCCGGCATGGCCAACCCCGTGGGTCCTGCCAGGCGCGAAGTTGAACCACACCACCTCGGTGCGCGCCCGGGCCTGGGTCGTCACCTGAAGCGACACGCTGCGCCAGCCCTCAAGCATCTCATCGTAAAGTGCCGAGGGGTGGCCCGAGATCATCACCTGGCAGGGCAGACCCTTGAGCAGATGAAGCAGGGCCACATGGTCGGCCTCGCCGTAGTCGTGGCGGTAGCGCCGCCGTGACCGCCGGGTCGCTCGCAGATACGGCGGATCGCTGTACACCAGTTCCGTGCCCCGCAACGGGAAGGTGGCCAGCACCTCATGGGCGCAGCCGTGGATCAACTCCACCGGATAGGCGCACGTGAAGCCCTCCAGCGCACGCCGGTCCCGGTCAATGCCGATCGAACGCAGCGCCGGAACCTTGCGCTGCATCAGCGCGCCGCCGCCAAGGCGCGTCTCAAGATAGAGATCATGGGCCGGCTGGAGCCCCAGCAGCATCTGGCACAGACCGCTCGTCGCCTTGGATCCGAAGTATCCCACCGGCGCTCCCCGCCGCTCACAAAACCACCGATAGAGCAATCCGGCTACGCTGTCAACGCAGACACCTCGTCGTCACAACAACATCACACACAATCAGGGGGTGAGCAGTTACGATCAAGTTTAATTTGAATCACCGATCGATCTTCACAGAGGGGGAAGTTGGTCCTTTTTTCAGTGCCGTGCTCAAGGACGGTCAAGTTGCGCCGAAGGGCGGCATCACCGTCGGCATGTCCTGGCTGCTGACGGCCACCGGCAGGACCGGATACAGCCACAACCGGGCGGGGGTGCCGATCACGATCCTCGAAGGTGAGAACGAAAGCGCCGTTTTTGTGGCCGGGGGCCTAATCCCCAATGACAGCGCGTTCTACCACTGCAACAAAATGTTCGTCTTTCTGCGGTCCATCACGCCCAGCAAGTACAGAATCGCACCCAACCGAAAGGGCGAGGGGTATGATTATGTCATCTACGCCGATGCCAGTCCGGGGATGCAGTCGCCGGGATGCCGCTGAGCCGCTGACAGGCTGCCAAAAAACTCCAGGTGGGTCTGTGCATGACGTGATTCGCTGAGCTGCGATCCGGTGTGTGTGCTCATGCTCTGTGATGGTGCGGTGATGAGGTTATTTGGTGGGTTTGGTTGGAGTTTTGGCGTCTGTGTTGGTCGTGGCGTGACCTGCTGGCGTTCGCTCACAAGGGGTCTTGCCCTCGCGGCAGGCGGGGTTTTCGGCCATGGGCCGATGGTGTCATGCGGGATCGGGGTGCTGCCTGGTGGTGTTCCCGTTCCCTGCAACGCTTGGGGATTTGGCGGAACGGGAACGGCAGGCCGGGTGGCGTTGCCTACAGGTTGAGGCTGGGGGTCTCGCCTGCCCCGGCGTCGAGGACGCGGTAGCGTCCTGCCGACGAGCTTTCGACACGGCCCTCGTGCACCAGTTTGTTGAGAGCGCCGATGACGGTTGTGTTGCGCGTACCGGCGCGTTTGCGGATTTCGGAACGCAGGAGTGGGGTGTTGGCCTTGGTGAGCACCTTGAGGATGCGATCATGGGCGTTTTCCGGCGCCGCGGTTCTCTCAGGCGCTGGGTGCTGGAGGCGCAGGGCGGTTCCTTTGCCGTCGTCGGCGAGTTCGATGACGAGGTCATCGAGGCCGGACGCGGCGCGGTGCTCGACGGTCATGACGATCTGTTGGTGACGGCGGCGCAGGGAGAGATTGCTGTCTCCCCAGGCATGCAGTTCGCTGCTTCCGCGCAGCGCCTGTCCGGGCCGTGTTGCGCCGCTCTTGCGGGCGTGGTGGACGAGGACGACGGCGACGTCGAAGCGACGCTGGAGGTTCCGCAGGAAGCCGAGGATGGGGGCGATTTCGGCGACGGCGTTCTCGTCGACGCCATGCAGGCGGACGAGGGGGTCGAGGATGAGCAGGCGTGGTGCGATGTCCTTGACGGTGTCGCGCAGGGCGCGCCGGTCGCCGGGCTCGTCGAGGCGCAGGGTGTCGACGTCGATGACGGCGATGTCGAGGGTGTCGACGGCGACGGCGATGTCGAGGGCGAGGAAGGACTTGCCGCATTTTGGCTCGCCGCCGATGATGCCGACGGCCTGCTTGGCCCAGAGCTGGTTGATCATCCATTGTTGCGCGTGCGGCCTCTTCTCGAGGTCGACCGGCGCGCGTGTTGGCAGGCCGGTCATCGCCGGGTTCTTCTGGCGGTTGGCGGTGCGCCTGCGATGTCGATGAAGAGGTGTTCGTCGAGGACACAGCGTTCCTTTTCGATGGCGGCGGCGAGCAGGAGGTCGCCCATGACGGTCATGGCCCGGGGATTGCCGGCGGCGTGCTGGACGAGTGTGGTTTTGAGCGCTGCGGTCATGAGGGCGCCATTGCCGGCCTCGTCGAGCAGATGGTCGAGCAGGCGGGCGAGATCGTCTTCCTCGAGCCGTGTCAGGACGAGGCGCTGGCGGATGCGCGATGCGATGGGCAGGAGATCGACATGGCGCAGCCTGTCGATGAGGCGGCTGTCGCCGGCGAAGACGACCGAGAGGATGGCGCGTGAATCGAAGTCGGTCGAGGCCAGAAGGCGGATCTCGGAGAACATCGAGGTCAGCATGTCCTGGGCCTCGTCGATGAGCACCACCGGGCGCATGCGGGTTTCGTCGAGATGCGCGAGCCAGCGCTCGCGCAGGTTTTTGAAGGTTGCCCAGCGATTGTTGTACAGAAGGTTGACGCCGAACAGGTCGCCGATCTCGCGGTAGAAGTCCGAGAGCCGTGATGACGGGTGGGTGATGGCGGCGACTGTGAGGCCGCGGTTGCGCATGAAGTCGATGGCGGTGCCGTTGTCGTCGGCATCTTGAATGTTGAAGGAGGTCCAGTGTCCGTTGTCCTGCAGCGTGAGGACGATCTTGGGCAGGCCGGGTGCGCGCAGCACGGGGTTCAGGGGCGTCGAGGCGCGTGTGTCGCGGACGTATCGCCAGCGTGCGGCGATGGTGTCCAGCGGCCTGCGCTTGATGGCCTCGAGGTCCTTCCTGAAGGCGTCATCGGCCACCCGTGTGTCCCAGGCGGAAGGAGTCGCCGTCGATGGTGATGATGGTGGCGTTGTGGACGAGGCGGTCGACGGTGCCGGCGATGGCACTGGTGGAGGGGAAGATGTGGTCCCACTGGGCGAAGCCCAGGGAGGTGGTGAGCAGGGTGGAGCGGCGCTGGTCGCGCCGCGTGATGATGGCGTAGAGCAGGTCGCTTTGGTGGCGGTCGAGGGTGAGGTAGCCGATTTCGTCGAGGACGAGCAGGCGGGGTCTGGCGATGAGGGTGAGGTGGTGGAGCAGGAGCTGCCGGCTGTCGAGGCCGGCGAGGCGGGCGAGCAGGTCGGGGGCGTTGGCGAAGCGCACGGTATGGCCGTGGACGAGGGCCTGGTGGGCGATGGTGGCGGCGATCATGGTCTTGCCGATTCCCTGTCCGCCGATCAGCACCCCGTTGGTGCGCTGGTCGATGAAGTCGAGGGACATCAGCCTGCTGACGGCTTCGGCGTCGATGGCGCGCGGCCATGACCAGTCGAAGTCGGCAAGGGGCGTGAAGGCGGGGATGCGGGCGGCGGCGCGGCGCCTCTTGAGGCTGCGCTGAGCGCGCTCCTGTTCTTCGCGGTTGATGAGGTCGGCGAGCCGGTCGGCGTCGGCGATCTCGTCCCAGCGGCTGACGAGGCCAGCGAGCCCGAGGGCGCGGGCGCGTTCCTGGAGGGTGGTCACGTGTCGTCTCCCCCGTGCGTCGGGTCGTATGCCGCAAGGCCGGAGGCGCGCACCGTGGCGCCCCGGGCCTTCTCATCGGCGATCTCGACCGGCTGGAGCGGCCGGTCGTGTTCTCTGTGGCGTTCCTCGAGGATGTGGCGGACGGTGTGGACATGGGGCGATGCCCGCTTCATCGCCTCGTCGACGGCGCCTGAGAGGGCGGCGGCGTCATAGGCGTCGAGCAGCCGGATGAACGCCCGGGCGCTGAGACCGACATGGCCGGAACCGGCGGCGAACAGGTCCTCGAGACCGGGCACGGCGCGCAGCAGGCGGTCCCTGGCGTGGCGCCGCCGCGCCGCGCCCGACTTCCTGGTGAGGGCGGCGATGTGCGCGGGATCCTCGATGACCTCCTGCCTGCCGTAGCAGCGGGTATGGACGCCGAGCACCGTGACGCCGTCGAGGATGCGCACCGTGTCGGCGCTGGCAGCGACGGTCACGCGCGTCATGACATGCTCGGGCGGCACGCTGTCGTCGTTCCTGTCGAAGCGCACGAACGGCGTGGCGCCGACCCGGGCGGCGCGCATCTCCTCGGCCGGGAAGGGCGTGTCGGGCAGTGCCGTGAGGAAGCGCCGCTCCTTCTCGAAGGCCTCTGCGACGGTGCGTGTGCGGTCCTGGGGCCAGGGCCGCTCAAGAGCCGGTCCGGCGCACCATGCCGCCGCCGCCTCGTTGAGTGCGTCGAGCGGCTCGTCGGCGCTGTGGTGGGCCATGAAGGCGGTCCGCACGTAGCGGATGGAGCGTTCCACGCGTCCCTTGTGACGGGGATTGCGCGGCCACGCGGCCGGGGCCTCGAAGGCAGAGTGCCGGAAGAAGTCGATGAAGGTCGGATTGTCGGTGATGGCCCGGCCGCGGCGGGCCGTCACGACGCTCTTGAGATTGTCGTAGAGCAGGCTCCTGGGGACGCCGTTCAGGGTCTCGAAGGCGGCGATGTGGTCGGCCAGGAAGTGGCTCATCGCGGCGCCGTAGAAGAAGCGCAGGACGATGCGCCGGGAGTAGCTCAGCGTCAGCACGAAGCCCATCAGCCGGCGGCCGATCATGACGGCACCGAAGTCTCCCCAGTCGACCTGGCCCTGTTCCCCCGGATAGAACGTCAGCGGCTGCGCCGGCCGCGGCGTCCGCCGTGGCCTCATGGTGGCGATGACGTGGCGGAAGTGGTCGCTGCCGCCGGTGTAGCCCCGCTTGTGCACCATCTGGTAGAGATTGCTGGCTAGGATGTCGGGGTTCTTGCGGAGCTGCTCCTCGATGAACGGGATCCACGGATCGATCTGTCGCGGCCGCCGCCACGGCGCCCTCAAGGGTCCGCCTGACCGTGCTGTGGTGGATGCCGAGGTGGCGCCCGGTCGCGCCCACGGACCACCCCTCGGCCCTGTGAAGCCGCACGACCTCGGCCCGGGTTCGATCATCAATGGCCATCTCTCACGCCCGCAACCGGCGTGTCGGTCGTGGCCACTGGCTCGTCGTCACAAGGAACCGACACAACCGGCCACATGCCGCGCAGCGGGACCCCGGTCATGGCCCTCGAGCACGTGCCGGCCACCATGAACCGGCGCCTTCGCCTCGGCCAAGCCATGGTCCGTTACGGTTTTTTGCACCGCACGGCGCCACCGCCGATGACAACGACCCTGGCCGAGGTCTGCATCGTCGCTCGTGTTCCGCCAAAGGTGACCGAAGCCGTCGATCGGATCCGTGATCGCGAGATGCCGAAGGCTCTGCCAGGAGAGGGACGCGTTGCACGCGATGATCGGTTTGCCGGTCAGTATCTCCAGGGAAGCGCGGTTCCCACCCGCAGGATGGCGTCTCAGTCTCCGGCGGCAGCCGCGAGAAAGGCTGTCTTGATATCCTCGGGCGACGTTGCGCAGATTTCCGGCAGTGATGGTGCGTCGGTGCCGGTGACGTCCGTCACGGTGAGGCCGGCCTGCGTCGCATTGCCGGCGACAACCTCGTTGGTGGTGGCGTCGAACGGTGTGACGATGGCGATCCTTCCTGCATCGATGTGCCGCAGGGCCGTGTGGCAGGCGGATGAGGCGTTGAAGACCGGGATGCCGAGCGATGACGCCGGACCCCGGCACCGCTCCTCGAGTTTCTTCACGCTGCCGGGCCCGGCATCCGTGATGAGGCCGATCGCCAGGGCTGCCGGATTGCAGTCCATCAACCGCGCGGCCTGGCTGTCGAGATCATCCGAAATCCGCTCCCCTCCCAGAGCGAATCGCTGCATCTGGTTTGTCACGCCGGGTGGACGCAGGGATTCCAGTTCCGGCTGTACGACCGTGTTCATCGCCGGCGTCATCACACCGATGATCGCGCGGATAGCCCAGAGTGCCGGTCATTCAGCGGTTCTCCATGAGCCAGGCGGCGAGTCCCTTCATGCCGTCGCGGTAAATGCGATCGCCGACAATCGATTCCAGTCCCGTTTCGTCCTCCCTGGCACAGTCGAATGTTCCTTCCCAGATGCCGAGTGTCCGGTTGCCTTCGGTAATGGGAACGAAGCGGTGTGTTGAGAGATAGCCGGTGCAGGGCAACGGTCCCTCAACGATGTCGTAGGTGTAGAAATGATCAACATCGGAGTGGGCCAGCAGGGTTTCGCGAAAGAAGGTGCCGTCGACGATGTCGAGATGCCGCACGGAGCCGACTGCGGTCGATGTTCCTGTCTCCATGCGGGCAGCCGAGACGGCTGGATTCCAGGCGCCCACACTGTCGAATTCCCTCACAGCCGCCCATGTCCTGTCAATGGGGGCATCGATGACGATGCTGCGGTAAACGTTCATTCACTCGTCTCCCTGTGTCGGAAATCTGATGGGGAAGCGCGAACGGATAGCCTGATCCGCTGTTGCCTCGATATGGGTTGGCGTCGGGGCGTCCATGATGCGCTCAACCCGGGATCGCGCCCGTTCCCAGATGGGCAAAGCGGCGGACTCGGCCCACTCGTGCACACTGCGTCTGTCACCAAGGCACGGGTAGACATACTCGCTCTTCATCAGTTCCAGTGTCTGCGGCTCGCCAAGGTCATGACCATCGCCGCCGACAACACGCTCCATGGCGTCAAGATCGATGGCATCCGGCATGACGTCAATGCCGCGCACCGAGCGCAGGATGGCGCCCAGCATGTCGTCATCGATCACGAGGACCTCCGGCGATGCCACCGTGATGGATCCCAGCATGCCGACAGACAGGTTGATCATGTCCGCTCCCGCGTGCGCCGCCAGCGCAATGGTGCAGGCCTTCTCATACTCCGCCCGAGCATCCGCTTCCTTCGAGCCGGTCATGCCGGCTGCAACCGTGGACGGCAGACCGAGATGGCGCAGAAGCTGGGCCGCTGCTGCATTCGCGACGGCCGATTCGCCGCTTCCACCACTCATGGTGCGGGTTCTGAGATCGGAAATGAACGGCATGAAGGCATGGATGGCGGGGGAGTCGGGCTTGAGGAGATCCACCACCATGAGGCCGGCAAGGGTCTCGGCGAGTCCCTGGGCAAGGGCGCCGGCCAGCGTGACGGGGCTTGTGGCGCCCGCCTGACCCGCCGAACATGTCTGCAGCGGCATGTCCCGGGTCATGGCCGCGCCCATGATGTCGATGCCGTCGGGTGCATAGCGAAGAGGTGAGACCGCATGCACCACAACCGCCATGCAGAAGGGGCGTTGCCGAAAGCTGCTTTCGCTTCCAAGCGCGCAGTCGAACATGGAGACCACCGGGGCGACATGGTCGGCATGGGAGAACGACGTGCCGATGGGTTTGCGCGTCCCGGCGAGACAGGCAAAGGCAGTGTTGATGTCTGTTTCGAGAGTGTCGGTGATGTCCCGCGGCACCAGGGGGCGAATGCCGTCGTGCACGTTGGGACACGCGTCCACGACCCGCATGATGGAAAAGAGATCACACAGCGTGGAGGCCCGATACGCTGCCGTAGAGGCATCGAGCACATCGATGGCAGCGCCACCGGTGCCGGTGTGCACCAGACCGCTCCCCACATCCTCCACAAACCCCGGTATGGCCACGTTCTTCGCTGCCCGCGCCACGGCCTTCTCGACACGTGCCCGGGGGAAGACAATGCGTCCGTCGCCACGCATTCCGGCGCCATCGTCGACAGCCAGGCGGATGAACCAATCCGGGGCCGAAGCCATGCCGATCCGTTCGAGAATCGAAAAGGCACTGTCGATGATCGTGTCGCGGGGCGCGCTGTCGAGGGGCGAGAACCGGCTGCCCTGGTCTCTGCGGGTCGCACAGGCCGGGAGACGGCTCGACCTTCGTGACCGCGCCGCCCGCCTGTCGCTCCGGTTCATGGAAAATTGTTGTCACGTCCGCCGTTGCGGCGCAATGCGGAAAATCGGGAAGCCTTCCCCGCATGCGTCCGGTACCTCCGGTCGGCGCTTGTGGCCGGCGAGACGCAGATCCGGTGTTCGGATCGACCCTGTTGTCGGCGCTGATTCCCGGGATAGAGTGCGTCATGTGCGGGGCAAGAGTTCAGCTCTCTGTGTGGCGACGGAACGGCAGTGAAGAGTGCATCACCATGGATCGACAGTTGTGGCTGACAGGCTGCCTGATCTTTGTGGGTATTGCCTGGGGCGCGGTGCCAAGTCTGGCGCGACTGGCCACAACCGAGGGGGCGGATACGCTCCATGCGACGTTCCTGCAAGCCCTGATCGGCGGACTTGTGCTCCTGGCGGCCACGCTTGTGCGCGGCAGGAGATTTCATCTGTCATGGCGACACCTGTGGTTCTACACGGTGTGCGGCTTCACCGGGACGACGGTCCCGACGGCCATCATTTTTGCGGCCTCGCCCGAGATCGGGGCCGGCATGACCGCCATCGTGATGGCGCTTGCACCGATCCTGACCTACTTCGGCGCATGCGTTCTCGGTTTCGAACCGCACCGCTTCTGGCGCCTGTGTGGCATCGCGCTGGGTTTTGCCGCCGTCCTTCTCATCGTTCTGCCGGATCTTCGGTTCGGGCTGGAGTCCCTGACGGCGTGGCTCCTCATCTCGTTGTTCATTCCCACGTGCTATGCCATTGAAAGCCTTATCATTGCTCTCAGGCGACCACCCGAAGGCGATGCCATGATGCTGGTGGCGGGCATGCTGCTCTCGAGTGCTCTGGTGCTGCTGCCGGCTGTGTTGCTTGGCGGTTCCGTGGATGCCATTGCGCTCGGGTGGGATGCCGTGTCCGCAGCTGTGGGCGGCATTGCCATCATCAATGTCACCTCGTACGTGATCTTTCTCTACCTGATTTCTGCAGCAGGCCCGATATTCGCGACGTTCGCCGGTTACCTCAACATGGTGTCCGGCGTGATCTGGGGGATCGTTGTGTGGCAGGAAAGCCACTCGCCATGGGTTTGGGCAGCGGTCGTCCTGCTGGGCGTGGCGATGTACCTCGTCACGGAACGCAAGGCGGCGCAGGCGTGACCAACGTCGGCTTGACGTGTCAACCCGACCTGCGCAAAGCGGTGACGCTCCATCCTGTGGCCGCAGACGACTCTTTCTGATACAACGGCGGAGGAGACACAGGTGGATGGCATGAGTCGCAAACGGTCCTTCACCAAACGCCAGCTGCGCGATGCGCTGGGCATGTTTGCGACCGGTGTGACGATCATCACCTCCTCGACACGCGAAGGCGAACTCATCGGCGTGACGGCGAATTCCTTCAACGCGGTGTCGCTTGATCCGCCCATGGTGCTGTTCAGCCTGTCGCGTGAAGCACACAGTCTCAACAAGTTCGAGACATCGGATTTCTTCGCCGTCAACATCCTGTCGACGGGCCAGCGCGCCCTCTCCGATCGTTTCGCCCGGGCATCCGTCGACAAGTGGAAGGGTGTTGCCTACGAGACCGGGGTGACAGGATGTCCGATGTTTCCGGGTTCACTGGCGCGCTTCGAATGCTACACCCGTTTTCACTACGATGGCGGCGATCATGTCATCTTTGTCGGCGAAGCCTTTTCGATGATGCTGGGCGATCCGGCCGATCCCCTGCTCTACTTTCAGGGACACTACCGTTCGCTGACACCCGACGTTTCAGATCTTGAGTGGTCCTGAAGAGGTCCATGGCCGCCAGTCCCGCTGTTGATCCAGTCGAGGGCTGCCGTCACGTATCGCCTGATGATGTCGCCGACGCGGCCCGCGGAGTCGTCACGCCAGCGCAGGGGCAGCGTCTCCTCCATGTAGATTGTCTGGGAGAGTTCCAGTTGAATGGCATGGACACCATGTGACGGTCTGCCGTAGTGGCGGGTGATGTAGCCACCCTTGAAACGGCCATTGACGGCGACGCTGAACGCGTTCTGCTCTCCCAAGGATGCCACGACACGCTCAAGGAGTTCCGGGTGCGCCGCCACGCCGTCAGCCGTTCCGACATTGAAGTCGGCCAGCCTGCCGTCGAAGAGGCGCGGCACCTCGGAGCGGATCGCGTGACCATCGAGAAGGATGATCTGCCGATGGTGCTCGCGAAGCCTCGCGATTTCGCCCGCGAGAGTCTCGTGCCACGGCTTCCAGTAAAACGCGATGCGTTCCTCGATTTCCCCGGAGTCGGGACGCTGCCCGGGCAGATAGATTTCCTCATGGTCGAAGGTCGTCAGAGGCACCAGTTCGGAGGTGTCCTCTCCCGGATAGAGGACCCGTTCGTCCGTTGCCCGGTTGAGGTCAACGACATAACGGGAATGGGTGGCTCTCACCACGGTTGCGTCAAGACCCTCGATGCCGCTGTAGAGCCTGTCGACATGCCAGTCGGTGTCAGGAAGATGCCGGGCGATCGGTGTCATCCGGTCGGCGATGACCGCGGGAAGCCAGGTGCCGACGTGAGGGAAACTGATGACAAGAGGGGCTTGACCCCGCTTCACGATGGAGGTCTGCACGGGCGGGTTCCCTTCAAGGCGTTGTCGCCCTGGCGGGCGTGAGAACGAGGTGGTGGGCGGCATCAGTGATTCTGCTGCCTGGAACAATGGCCACAGGCTGATTGGCGCGCCAGCGTTCAACGAGATTGTCATAGTACGGCGAAAAGGGATTGCCCGACTGTCCGGGCATGGTGATGAAGTGTCCTGTCACCGGGTCGTCGAGATCGATCACGGCGCGCAGGACCGGACCGTGAATGGTGTTGAACGATTCATCTGTCGATGCGTGACGGTGGCTCGTCGCGGTCACGCTGTAGCCGTCACCGCCCAGCGGGATACCGACATCGGTCAGAGCGTCGAGACCGGGAATGAAACCAAAGAGCGGGTGGCTGAGGCGCATCGCGTGGACCTTGCCCCAGACCCAGAGGGACGGATCGCTGCCGTGCACCCTGGCAAGGGTGTCCGCCGCCTCGTCGAGGGCGCGCCCCGAGATCTCGGCGCATGTGAGGGTCTCGCCGGTCAGGGTATCGTTGCACCAGCCGTGGACGTCATCACCGAGTGTTGCAAGGACAAACAGCGGCCGGTCGCTCCATGCCCGTGCGAAGAGATCGCCGAGTTCGTCCGCGTAGATCGCCCGTGTGAGAGCGCGATACCACGTATGAAAGATTGTCGGCGCCACAAGGTCGGCATCCATGGAATGGTCCCAGTCTTCCAGGCGAATCTGCAACAGGCGCCCGGCCGTGGTCTGCGGCTCGCCGGCCAGCGCATGGGGAACGAGAGCCGAGGCGAGGCCCGACCATGTGTCAAGCTGGATGCGCGAAAAGCTGACAGGGCTGTGACGTGTTCCGTCTGCCAGAAGCCTGTGAATGCGCTGCGCCCGCCATTCAGGCTCCCACCGGTGGCCGAGAAAATAGGGGTAGTCCTCGCCGACGGGGCGGTTGTTGGCCGCAGCGATGATGCCCGAGGGCGGATTGTGCAGGCGAGGCAGTTCGTCGAAGGGGATACGTCCTCCCCAATCCGATTCGCCGGAACTCCCGTCGACCGGGAGGCGGCCGTCGCCGGAACGGCGGACCGGCACGAACCCTGGCGACAGCATGCCGATGGATCCGTCCCTGTCGGCATAGATGATGTTCTGCATCGGACCGGCGAAGGTGCCGGCAGCACTCTCGAAGGACGGCCAGTTCCCGGCCGTGTGAAGGGCAAGTGCGGCACTGACGCTCTGGTCATCGTCATGCAGCATGGTCCAGGCAAGTGCAAGCACTTCGTCGGCCTCGGCGTCGCTCTCAAGGGAACGGACCGTTCCTGTCAGGACCGGACCATGACGGGTTTCGAGCATCGTGAGGTGCTGATTTCTGGCAAATCTGACGGCAATGGTCTCATCACGCACGGCAAAGGGCAGCGATCCGTCAGGCGTCATGTAGCGATCCGGGTTTTCGGGGTCACGACGTTCGATGAAGAGATCCTGGGTGTCGGGTCCGGTGTTGGAGAGCGTCCAGGCGACGGCGCCGTTGGTGCCGACAAGAACCAGCGGCAGGCCGGGCATCGTGGCGCCGGCAACGTTCAGCCCCGGCGCCACCATGTGGGCGAGGTACCACACCGCGGGGATGGCAAAGCCGAGATGCGGATCGTTGGCGGTAAGGGGGGATCCCGAAACGGTGTGCGCGCCGCTCACCGCCCAGTTGTTGGAGCCGTTGTCGGTGTCGGGGAGAAGACGGGCGAAGAATGACGCGAACTCCGCGAAATCAACTTCCTCCTCACGACCGATGACGGTGATGTCGCTGTCGGGGGAGGGAGGAAAGAAACTCGCGGCTTTCTCCGGTCCCAGTCGCTGCACCAGCGCGGCGTGCAGCGCTTCTTCGCGCCAGTTTCCCGACAGGAAGAGGGCCATGACCTTCAGCCAGGAGACGGAATCGGCGGGATGCCATGGCTCGGGTTCGTTGGCCAGCAGGAGTGCCAGTTCCGGCGCCGGGGGCCCCGAGCGTGTGGCCAGCCAGGCGTTGACGCCGTCCGAATAGGCCTCGAGGACGGTACGTGCTTCGGGAGACAGGGCGACAAGGGACGAGCGCGCTGCCCGGTAAAGGTCAAGCAGGCGCAGGAACCGGTCGTTGTCGACAGCCACGGAACCCAGCAGCTCCGCGATCCGTCCCTGAGCGCCGCGACGCTGCATCTCCATCTGGAAAAAGCGGTCCTGGGCGTGGGCAAAGCCGAGTCCGAAATAGGCATCCTCGGGCGAGTCCGCGTGGATATGGGGAATGCCCCACTCATCACGCAGGATGTCGACCGGGCCGGAAACGCCTTCGACCGTGATCGTGCCGTCAATGTCGGGAAGGGAGGTTCTGAGCCAGACGTAGAGGCCAGCGCCGACGACCGGCGCCAACAGCGCCATGATGATGAGAACGCCGGCCATGAGGCGCATGAATCTCCGCATCACGCAGAGTCCCTGACGCGGAGTTGCCGAAGAATGGATTGGCGATGCTCGTCAAGGCCCGGGGCGCTGCCGCGTCGCGCAGAATCCTTGAACGCCGAAAACTTGATGGGGTTGCCTGACATCCTGATGTCACCGGCCTGGGCATCCTCGGCGGTGACGATCATGTTGCGTGAGGCAACGTGTGGGTCAGCCATGACATCCGCGACCGTGTTGATGGAACCGCAGGGAACGCCGGCGCCCTGGAGCAGCGCGAGCCAGTGATCGCCTGGCCGGCTGATCAGGATCGTTTCAAGCTTTTCCTTGAGGGCATCGACATGCTCTGCTCGCGCGGCGTTGGTGGCAAAGCGGCTGTCGGTGGCAAGGTGCCGGAGTTCGAGTGCATGGCAGAGTTTTTGGAAAAGGTCGTCATTGCCTGCCGCGATGACGATGTGACCGTGACCCGTCCTGAATGCGTCAAACGGCACGATCGAAGGGTGGCGCGTACCAAGCGGGCCAGGGATTTCGCCGGTGGCGGCGTGGCGGACGATTGCATTTTCGAGGATCGCGATCTGACAATCGAGCATCGCTACGTCGATCATGATGCCTTCACCGGTCCGGGCCCTGTGGTGAAGGGCCGAGGTAATGCCTATGGTCGTGAAGAGAGCCGCTGCGATGTCACCGATCGAGGTGCCGACACGCGTCGGTTCGCCCCCCGGCTGTCCGGTCAGACTCATCACTCCGCCCATGGCCTGAACGACCAGATCGTATGCCGGTCTGTTGCTGTAGGGGCCGTTCTGGCCGAACCCGGACACCGCGGCATAGACAAGGCCTGGATACCGTTCCTTCAGGGTCGCCCACGGATAGCCGAGACGCTCCATGACGCCGGGACGGAAGTTTTCAACGAGGACGTCAGCGGATCCGAGAAGGTGCTCGAATACCTTGCGGTCATGCGGGTTCCCGAGGTCGAGCGCGATACTCTCCTTGCCACGGTTGATCGAGGCAAAGTAACCCGAGAGCGTTCCCAGGAACGGCCCGATTTCCCGGGCATCATCACCTGTTCCCGGCTGCTCGACCTTGATGACCCGCGCGCCGAGATCATGCAGCATCATGGTACAGTAGGGCCCGGCGAGGACCCGGGTCAGGTCGATGACCGTGATGTCATTGAGTGGCCCGTCGGGCATCAATCGCAACCCTCCTGGAGTGTGGCCGGAACATCACACGAAGCAGGGTCTTTCGTCCATCACAGGCGGCGGGCAAGTTCCAGGGCATGGTAGGTGATGATCCCGCTGCAGCCGGCGCGTCTGAAACAGGCGAGGGCCTCACCCCATACCCTGTCGCGATCGAGCCAGCCATGGCGGCACGCCCCTTCAAGCATCGCGTATTCGCCGGACACCTGATAGGCAAAGACCGGAACGCCAAAGGTGTCCTTCACACGGCGCACGATGTCGAGGTAGGGCATGCCGGGTTTGACCATGATCATGTCGGCGCCTTCATCGAGATCGAGTGCGACCTCGCGCAAGGCCTCGTCGGCATTGGCCGGATCCATCTGGTACGTTCGCTTGTCGCCGTCGCCGAGACTGGCAGTGGACCCCACAGCATCGCGGAATGGTCCGTAGAATCCCGATGCGTACTTGGCGGCGTAGGCCATGATGGCGACGCGTGTGTGTCCTGCATCATCGAGTGCCCTGCGGATGGCGCCAATACGGCCATCCATCATGTCGCTCGGCGCAATGATGTCGCACCCGGCCTCGGCCTGAACGAGCGCCTGACGCACAAGAACATCGACAGTCTCGTCGTTCAGGATCCCGTCACCTGACACCACGCCGTCATGGCCATGATTGGTGTAGGGATCAAGGGCAACATCGACCACAACCCCGAGACCGTCGATACGGTTCTTCAGTGCGGCAATGGCACGACAGACAAGACTGTTCGGGTTGATCGCCTCCCGGCCATCGGCGCTTTTCACCGCGTCGGGGATATGCGGGAAGAGGGCGATCGACGGTATGCCGAGGTCGCGGGCTTCGTGCGCGGCCTCGACGAGCAGATCGATACTGAGCCTGTCAATTCCCGGCATCGAGTCAATGGGTTCGCGTACACCACTGCCTTCACGGATGAAGACAGGCCAGATCAGGTTGGAGGCCGACACCGCATTCTCGCTCACCATGGAGCGCAGCCAGGGCGTCTGCCGCAGGCGTCTCATTCTTGTCGTGGGAAAACTGCCGGGGAAATGCGCCATACGCCGTGCCTATCTTCTCTGAAACACTCTTCATGCTGCGGAGCGAGCGCTCTCAGGCACTCATGACCGGTTTTGCCTGTTCACTGAGATGGGTTGCAAGTCCGCCACCTGCAAGGCAAGACCCGTTTCGCGATGCCGTCAGGGCCACGGCCCGAAAAAATACTGCGGAACTCCATCGGTCAGCTCAGCCGGAGAAGGCCTGGAGGCCCGTCTGGGCACGGCCAAGGATGAGGGCATGAATGTCGTGGGTGCCCTCGTAGGTGTTGACGGCTTCGAGGTTCAGCACATGGCGAATGACGCCGTACTGATCGCTCACCCCGTTGCCGCCGTGCATGTCGCGCGATGCGCGGGCAACATCGAGTGCCTTGCCGCATGAATTGCGCTTGATGAGAGAAACCATCTCCGGCGTTGCCTGGCCTTCGTCCTTGAGGCGGCCCACCCTCAGGCAGGCCTGAAGTCCCATGGCAATCTCCGTCTGCATGTCCGCGAGTTTTTTCTGGATGAGTTGGTTGGCGGCCAGCGGGCGGCCGAACTGGGTACGCTCCAGCGTGTAGGAGCGGGCCGCCTGCCAGCAGAAGGTCGCTGCTCCGAGCGCGCCCCAGGCGATGCCGTAGCGGGCATTGTTGAGGCAGCTGAATGGTCCTTTCAGACCGCGGATCTCCGGGAATGCGTTTTCTTCCGGACAGAAGACATTTTCCATGACGATCTCGCCGGTCGGACTGGCGCGCAGGCTGAACTTCCCCTCGATTTTCGGCGTTGACAGCCCCTTCATGCCTCGTTCGAGAAGAAACCCCCTGATGGAGCCTTCGTCATCCCTGGCCCAGACCACCATCACATCGGCGATCGGGGAATTCGAGATCCACATTTTTGCACCGTCCAGCCGGAATCCGCCGGCGACCGCACGTGCCCGGGTGGTCATGGAACCGGGATCCGAGCCGTGATCGGGTTCCGTGAGGCCGAATGCCCCGACCATGGCGCCGCTGGCCAGTGCCGGGAGGAACTTCTGGCGCTGTTCCTCGGTTCCGAAAGCGTGGATGGGGTGCATCACCAGACTCGACTGGACCGAGGCCGAGGAGCGATAGGCGCTGTCGATCCGTTCGATCTCGAAGGCGATGAGACCGTAGGTGACCTGACTGATGCCGGGACAGCCGTAGCCGTCGATTGTCGCCCCAAGCAGTCCCATCTCGCCCATGCGTCGGATGATCTCGCGATCTCCGGCCTCCTCGCGAAAGTCCTTCGTCACCCGCTGTGCGAGGTAATTCTCGCAGAACTGCCGCGTCGAATCGCGGATCATGCGTTCATCCTCGCCGAGCTGTTCGTCGAGAAGGAACGGGTCGTCCCATCTGAAGGAGGGGCGCGAAGGGATCTTGTTCACGGTCGATGCCTTCCTGAAATGACGGATCACCGGCACCCTAATCCGAACGCCGGCACGCAATCAATTGCGTGGACATGACCGGCGACTCACGGCGCATTGTCACCACCCGAAAGCACGCGATCAGGGCGTGCGCCACAGGAGAGAGGATCAGCGACCCACCGCCGTTTGCAGCGGCCCTTTGCAGGATAGAAAACTGTCACTTCATTTAAAGGCGTTATATCAATAAGATAAATGTATCTTTCTTAAGTGCGCATGAGAAGGATTTGTCGGTGATGACGTGCAAGACACCAGGCCGAACGATTTGTAGAATCCGTGATGGACAGGGTTACGGGGAGGCAGAGAAGATGAGCATTGCCGCGGTCACGACGGTCGAACCCGATACACCCAGCGAAGAGATCGGCGCCATTCTTGAGCGCGATGGCTGCATCATTGTCCGGGACGCCGTCGATCACGCGATGATTGACGCCCTTCTCGCGGATCTCGACCCATATCTCGGGCGCAAGCCCTGTGGCAACGGTAACTTTGTCGGTTACAAGACAAAGCGACTGCATTCACTTTTCGGGAAGTCCCGGCGAGTCCAGGATTTTGTCCTTCATGAGCGGGTTCTCGACATCATGGATCTGACACTGTTGCCGTGGTGCGAGAACTACCAGCTGAACTCGAACTCGATGACAGCGATCGGGCCGGTCGAGACATCGCATCCCCTGCATCGAGACGATCTGCTTTATCCCCTTTCGCATCCCAGCGAACGCAACGCCACATCCACGGTTTTCTGGGCTCTCACCGACTTCCGGGAAGAAAATGGCGCCACACGAATCATCCCGGGAAGCCACAAGTGGGACGATCAAAGGGTGCCGCGCGACGACGAGACGTGCGCCGCGGTCATGGCGAAGGGGTCGTTCTGCGTCTTTGTCGGGGGCGTCTACCACGGCGGCGGGCGCAATCTCACAACCGATGCATGGCGCATCGGCATGTTCACCGGCTTCTCCCTTGGCTGGCTGCGCCAGGAACAGAACTGGTATCTCTCCGTGACGCCTGAGGAGGTCAGGGAGATGCCCGAGCAGCTCGCGCGCCTTCTTGGCTTCAACATTCACCGGCCGTTTCTTGGCTGGGTTCAGGATTTCCAGGATCCCTACGACATCATCAGGGGCTACGAGGAACTGTCGTCCGGCGGCAACGATCTCTACGCCGAGGGCGCCACGCGGCCGGTACCGGGAGCTGGCGTCAGGATCGCGTAACCCTGCAGAGACAGGAGTTCCCCGGAGGCTCATGAACCATCGCGCTGACCGTGTCGTCAGTGCATGCGGCGATGTCGGTACATCGCCCGCAACGCGGAAGGCCCCTTCAGCGGGGATCGTGAAAACTGCTGTACACGACGATCGCGCAGCTCCATAAGCGGGGCAGGCCACCGGATACCGTCGCAGGTTCAGATGGTCGCTCTGTGCTCTATCGCCGCCGTTGTGAATGGTCGCAAGGCGTCCGCCGATGCCCGGCGAAGCGGTGGCAGTTCCGGTTGCGACGAAAATCCCGGTGCCGGCAGGTCTGCGTCCCGATGATACCGCGCCATGTCGTCCGGAGTGGATGTCATCGCCTGAGGATCATCCCTGCCTTCTCGCGATCGAAGGTGGAGGGCGTCACGCCGGCATCACGCAGGGCCACTTTCCTGATCTTGCCGGTGGGGGTCTTCGGAAGACTCTCTGCCACATCAATGTAGCGCGGCACCATGAAACGGGCCATCCTTGGCTCCAGGAAGCGTACGAGGCTCTCCGGGTCGAGTGTGCAGCCGGGCTGCGGGATCACCGTTGCCATCACCTCGTCCTCGGTATGCTCGCTCGGCACAGGAAAGACCGCGCATTCAAGGATATCCGTGTGAAGGTTGATTTCGTTTTCGACCTCGAGGGAAGAGATGTTCTCGCCGCGCCTGCGGATGGAATCACTCATGCGGTCGACAAAGTAGTAGCGGCCGTCCGATGTCCTCATCATGGCATCGCCCGAGTGCAACCAAAGGTTGGACCAGGCCTTCTCGGTCCATTCCGGGTGTCGCCAGTAACCCGACATGAGGAGCCAGGGCTCCTTGCCGCGAATAACGAACTCGCCAACAGTGCCGTCCGGCACCTCCTCGTCGTTCGCATCGACGATTCGCGCCTCGTAGAGTTCGTCCTCCAACCTGCCGCAGGTCTTCCAGTCGGGATCGTCCCAGTCCATGCGATGTGGCGCGGAAACCTCTGTGGACCCGTAGGTGGTCTTGATCTTCATGTCGAATCGCCGTGCAAAGCAGCCCGCATCCGGAAACATCGGGACAACGAGTGCGCGTTCGATCGGGACGTCGCTGTCGTCGGATTCGCGGGGCTGGCGCGCCAGAAAGTTCGCCATGGCCCCGAGAAGGAAGGTGACCGTGGCACCGAACCGTCTTGCATCGCTCCAGAAGTGTTCAACGCTGAACCGTTCCGTCACCACGGCCGCCGCGCCGGCGATCATCGACGCATAGCACATCGCCCACTGTCCGGCGATGTGGAAGAGCGGCAGCGGTGCGTAGTAGACGTCGCCGGGTTTGAGGTCCATGAGTTCGAAGTTTCCGTGGGCGTAGCCGTAGGCCTGGCGCTGGGAAATCATGACCCCCTTGGAAGGACCCGTGGTGCCTGAGGTGTACATGACCGCCTTGAGATCATGGTGACGGGGGAGAGCATCGGGCGGGGTGTCCTCCGCGTCGAGCAGATCAGAAAAATCGATCATCTCGAGGTGAGAAAGCTTGGACGGCAGCGTGGCGTGTGCGCCTG
Organism: Alphaproteobacteria bacterium; assembly: GCA_965200495.1. GTDB lineage: Bacteria > Pseudomonadota > Alphaproteobacteria > SP197 > SP197 > SP197. The sequence continues at coordinate 242,007 of CBDAUG010000002.1, read as the reverse complement.
AGGGATCAAAGACAATCAGGCGCTCAAGAGACACGAGATCACCCGCCACATCGGCGATGCGGTCGAGGAAACCCGCCGCGACGATCATCACGCGGGCCGCGGAATCATTGATGATGTGGGTGAGGAGACTGCCGCGCACTGCGGTGTTGACGGGGATCTGGATGGCTCCGGTCTTGCCCAGACCAAGCCACACGAGGATGAACTCGACGACATTCGGCATCGCCACCAGGACAGCATCGCCGGACGTGATCCCGAGTGCCGTGGTGCCGTTGGCGAGTTTGCTGGAATCGCGATGGGCCTCACGGTAGGTGAGGGTGCGCCGGTCAGACAGAATGAAAGGCGCATCCGGCGTCGCATCTGCCCGGCAGCGAAGAACATGTCCCACGCTCTGCCGGTCAGGAGGATCGCTTTGCGGCATCGCTCACACGTCATGCATCAGCGGGCCCCTGAAAGCCCGCTGATGCATCATGACCGGGGTCAGAATCCGGCCTTGATCTCGTCGAAGAGCGCGATGTACTTCTCGCGAACGTCCGGTCGGATCTCGTCGAAGAAGCGGCTGTCCATCATGAAGGCCACCGGATCGGAGAGTCCGAGATCGTCGAGAGTGCCCTGGTCCACCAGGTCGAAGGACTTCTGGTTGCAGTGGCCATACCCGTGGTTGTTGATGATGTATGCGCCGGTTTCGGGCGATGACATGGCATTGAGGAAATCGTAGGTCTTGTCGTCGGACCCTTCTCCCGTGGCGATGTGCACATTGCCACAGACCCAGGTGTAGATGCCCTCTTTCGGATTCATGTACTCGATGTCAACACCCTGCTTCCTGAGTTCGACGACAGAGCTGTTCCAAGCATAGGAGGCGACGAGTTCGCCCGTTGCAAGGCCCTGTTCGACAGCCGTGATGTCGGTCCAGTACCAGCGCAGGACTTCGCGTTGCTTGCGCATCCACTTGGCCGCTTCCTCGAGTTCCTCGTCCGTCATGTCGAAGGGATCGTCGGCGCCGATGACGGCACCGACCACACCGAAGACACCGTCCACCGAATCGTAGATTCCCAGGCGACCGGCGTATTTCTCGTCGAACAGGATCTCCCAGGAATGATTCTCCGGTCCCGCGTACTCCGGCGCCAGGTCGGGACGGAACAGGACCGAACTGTTGCCCCAGTCAACCGGAAGAAAGACGTTGCTTCCGTCGATGACCGCACCGGTTACGGTCTGCAGCGCGGGGAACACATCGTCCCAGTGTTCGAGACGGGAGGTGTCGAGGGGAGCGAGAAGTCCGGCATCCCACCAGCGCTGCAAGCTGTAGGTGCATGGCGCTGCAATGTCGGGTTTGAACCCCGCCCGCATCTTCTGGAACCCTTCCTCTTCCTCGCCCCACAGCGTGAAGGCCGGAGTCGAGCCGTTCTTGTCGATGTAGCTCGCGTGAACCTCCGGAACGTCGTAGCCGGACCAGGTGAAGACCGTCAGGTCGCTGTCAATCTCGTATTCTGCTTCGCCTTCTTCCTGGGCGTGGCCCGACACAAGCGGCACGGCAACGGTGGCGACACCCGCAGATGCCAGAACCCTGTTGATGTCCCGGCGCGAAATGTCGTGGTTGGCGAGGCGCGAGCGGAACTCGTCAACATCCATGATTGGGGTCATTGTGCTCCTCCCTGAGCAACGGTTTGTTCGCATGCGAGGTGGGCCTCACCGGCAGGAGCGGACCACCTCTTTCCCGCACTCTATCCGTAACCGGCCGCATGGTGAAGGAACCTTGAGATTTCCGGCATGAACGGGCGCCATGCCCGTCAGCGCGATGTCCGGGTCAGGGGCGCTCGAAGCGCCGTCACGGATCAGTGTTTGCCTTGTGCGTCGTCACCCTTATGCCCGGGGAGATGTGACGTTCGTGACCGGGCAGGCGTGAGTGGACGGCTTTTCCTTGATCGCGGCAACGTGACCTGACGCTGGATCGCAGGATGGCGCCGTCGTGAAAATCGCCACAATGCAGGGGGTCTCAACCATCATTGCGCCTTGACGCGGGATGATCATTCGTGACCCTTGTCGCGCCATGCAGTTCAGCTTCTATCTGCCGTGTTACTGGCCCGATCTTTCCTACCCGGCGCACCGTCTCTATGAGGATGCGGTCGAGGAAGGCGTTCTTGCCGAAGCTCTCGGTTTCAATGCCCTGTGCATTCCCGAGCATCATTTCATCAACTATCTCACGCACCCCCAGCCGTTGCTGACGGCCGTCAAGGTCGCCAGCCGGACGCGCGCGATCCGCATCATCACGTCCGTCCTCGTCCTTCCCGTTCATGACATGCGCCGACTCGCTGGCGAGATCTGCCAGGCCGACTGTCTGATGGACGGCAGACTCGAACTCGGTGTCGGTCGCGGCGCCTTTGCCTACGAGTTCGACAGGTTCAACGTGCCGCCCGAAGAGAGCCGGGAACGTTTCGACGATGCCCTGGCCCTCCTCGAGACACTGCTGTCGGGCCGGGAAACCGGCTGGAAGAGCCGGTGGTACGATTTCGAACCCATTACCATCACACCCCGTTCGGTGCAGAAGCCCATCCCGCTCTGGATTGCCGCTCTTGGCTACGAGGCGATCTACCACTGTGTGCGCCGCGGCTATCACGTGCAGACGACACCGTTGCGGGGAGGCATGGAGACGGTGCGGATGCAGGCTGGCGCCTTCAATGATGCGCGCTGCCACGGCGGTGCGGCCTGCAGCGCAGCACGCTTCTCCATGCTGCGCATGGTCTACGTCGCGGCGAACGAGGCCGACAGGCGGGAGAAGATCGCCATGGCCCATGAGAACCACCGCAGGTTCTGCAACGTTTTCTCCACGTCCGGCACCGTGGCGAACGGGGAGATCGTACCCCTGGATGTCGACGAATCGCTGGATGACATTGCCGATGCGCTGCCGATTGGAACGGCCGGGGAGGTCGTCGACAAACTGGGCGTCTATGGAGAACTCGGCGTCATGGATCTTCTCTGCAACATGTCCTTCGGCGCCGGTCACCGGGATGTCATGGCGTCCATGGAGAGATTTGCCCGTGACGTCATGCCCCATGTCGCAGGGCAGGAGGCGCCATGACGGCTTTCCATGAACGCTCTCTCATCATCGATGGCCTCAACTTCCACGGTGATGGCGACCCTGCCGTGCTGCGCCAGGCGGACGTGACGGCGGTCAACATGACAGTCAGCCATTTCGAGGCGGATTTCGAGGAGGCCATGGATGGTCTGGCGCGCTGGCTTGCCATCCTCGCGAGACCCGTTTCGGGCTGGCGGCTGGTCAGACGGGCCGCTGACATCGAGACCTGTCATGCGGATGGCGCCATCGGTCTCATCATGGGCTGGCAGAATCTTCGCCCCATGGGCGACCGGATCGAGCGCCTGGTGATGTTCCACGAACTCGGCCTGCGCGTGGCGCAGCTCACCTACAACCGCCGCTCCCTGCTTGGCGATGGATGTCTCGAGACGGATGACCGGGGTCTGACGGCCCTGGGCCGCGAGGTCGTTGCCACGATGAATTCCCTCGGCATGGCCATCGATCTTTCCCATGTCGGCCGGAAGACCTCCATCGAGGCGGCAGCGGCATCAACGCGACCGGTCCTTGCCACCCACGCGAACGCGCGTGCGGTCACGCCGGCCCTGCGGAACAAATCCGATGACGTCCTGCGGGCCATCGCCGACTCGGGAGGCGTCATCGGCGTCAGTATCTACGGGCCGATGTGCTGGGACGGCGACAGCCGGCGGCCCCCGTCGCTCGATGATTTCATGCGCCATCTTGATCATGTGGTCGCCATGGTCGGGATCGATCATGTCGGGATCGGGACCGACCTGCCGGCGGTCGCCGACAGCCATGCGGTGAAACACATCACGGCCTTCACCCTGGAGAATTATCCCGCCGCCATCCGGGCGTACGCCGAGGCCTTCGGCAACCGTATAGAGGACCGGTATCTGGTCGACTGTCGCCGTCACGGCGAACTCTGGCGCATCACCGATCGTCTTCTTGGCTCCGGTTGGGATCAGGCTGACATCACCCGACTCCTCGGCGGCAACTTCCTGCGGGCCTTTCGCGCCAACTGGGGATGAACCGGCTGCTCCGGGTCAGGCTGGGATGGTGCAGAGGCTGGACCGCTGCTGCAGACTTGTCCACGGCTGCTCCGGGTCAGGAGTTGTCCCGATGGTTCCCCAGGGCAGTCACCAGATTGTCGAGCAGGGGGCCGCTGACCGGGCGTGCGTGAACCAGTTCGAAGAGACGTCGCGTCGCCGGCATGGTTTCGAGGATATCCAGGGTGGTGTCGAAGCCGTAGCAGACCCAGACGCTGAGATGGAGATCCAGCAGACTGAGGCGATCACCAAGATGATAGGGTCCATGCGCCTCCAGCCAGTCTTCGAGGACCTGCCAGCGTTCTGCTGCCATGGCCTGTGAGAGCTCACGAAAAGCCTGCGCGTCCCCGTCTCTGAGCGACCAGCGCCGGGGATAGTAGCAGTGCTTGAGCGCTGGCTGAATGTCGTTGGTGAAGTAAAAGAGCTTGGACAGAAAAATGCCGCGCAACGGGTCTGTGGGCAGGGGTGCCATCTCCTCGATTGCGTGTCTGTCCGCCAGCCACAGGCAGATCGCAGCGGCCTCGTGCAGCACCGTGCCTTGCGGAGTGACCAGGGCGGGTACGTATCCGGCGGGATTGATGGCACGGAACGCGTCGCTGCGGTGCTCCTCGGTTGCAATGTCGACATCGCGCAGTTCATAGGCGAGTGAGGACTCTTCCAGCACCATCTGGACGGCCAGCGCCCGGGTCAGATTGCCGCCATGGAGAATGTACATGGAAAGCCTAGTCCCTTGGCGTCCACGCGCCGAGCAGTTTCGGCAGATCGCCGAACCGGGCCACGAGGCTGAAAATGAAAACCGCGAACAGGATGAACATCACCGAAACGGCAGCGATAATCGGCGAGTAGCCGGATCTCAGGCTGGCAAGAAGCTGCACCGGCAGAGTGATGGTGGCGTGCTGTCCCAGGAAGTACGAGATGATGTACTCGTTCATCGACAGCACGACGACGAAAGCGTAGCCGGCCACCATGTAGGGGAAGACCATGGGAAGGATGATCGTGGTGAAGATGCGTCGCCGGTCCGCTCCCATGGTGCGCGCGGCCTCGAGGATCTCGTCATCGATGGCTTCCAGTCCCAGGGAAATCATGACCAGCGGCAGGGTCACCAGAAAGACCCCGTGGCCGATCATGATGTTCCAGATCTGCCCGACATGTCCGACCTCGACCCAGAAGATCAGCATGCCGAGTGCCGTGATCACGGGCGGCAAGGCAAAGGGAACGAGTCCCGCCAGGAAGAGCGCCTTGGCGTAAAGCACCCTGTGGCGCCAGAGGAAGTAGGCTGTCGGCAAGGCAATCGTAATGGCGATGAGACCTGCGGTCATGGCAATGATCACGCTTGTGGTCAGCGCCTCCAGCCACTGGTTGGTTTCGAACACCGCCGGGTACCACTGCAACGAGAGTCCCTTGGGCGGAAAGAACATGAGTTTCTTGGAGTTGAGTGACACGCCGGCCACGATGAGCAGGGGCGCGGCAAGCATGCCGAACATGACCGCGATGAAGGTCACCTTGCTCAAGCGCACCAGGTTCATGTCCGCCTCACCCGGTCACCGCTGCGCAGTCTGACCGTGATCAGGGTGAGAATGATCGTTACAGCCATGAAGAACATGGAGAGCGCTGCGGCAAACGGGACATTGCCGCGATTGAGGGCCTGATTGGCGATCAGTTGCGCCATCATCGTGTCCTCGGGGCGGCCAAGCCAGGTTGGGGTCACAAAGGCCCCCATGGTGAACACGAAGAGCAGCACGGCGGCCACCATGATCGTGCGGTCGAGCAGGGGCAGCACGATTGTCGTGAAACTCCTGAAGGGCGATGCCCCCATGGTCTGTGCCGCTTCTGTCAGTTCCCTGTCAAGTTTGGTGCAGGAGGGAAACAGGATGAGAACGGCAAACGGAATGTTGAAGAAACTCAGGCCAAAGAGATTGGCCAGATATCCGGGATACCAGGAGCGGGCCTTGTCGACGAGACCGAGCCACTCCACGAGGTTCGGCAGGCCGCTCGATCGGCTCATCACGACTGACAGGGAGTATGCGACGATGACTTCGGAGAGTGTCAGCACGCACAGCAGGAAGACCAGCGCCATGACCTGCGGACGCCTCCGGAAGCGGCTGATGAAGTAGGTGAATGGAACTGCTGCGGCGACGGAAAGAATGGCGGCGATAACCGAGAATTGCACCGAGACCAGAAGGTGGGTGGTGAAGAGCGGCGAGAAGAAGCGGGCGTAGTGTGTGAACTCAAAGCCCGGCTCGTAGGTTGATTCCGTCCTGGTATAGAAACTCACCACGAGCATGATGACGAAGGGAATGAGGAAGAAGACGCCGATCATGAACGTCGGGTAGAGACCGATCGGGAAGCGCTTCAGCGGTACAAGGAACTGCTCGCGCCACATGGGTCCGCTGGCGCCTTCTTCAAGCCGATTGACGGTCATGTCGCTCATGCTTTCAGAACGACGCAACTTTCGGCCGGCAGTTCGACCTTGACCTTCTCGCCCTTGTGAACGTCTGGCCGCTCCTTGGGTGTCGCCATGGCGATGAGCTGAAGGTCATCGCAATCGACGAACGTCTCGACGCTGGCGCCGACATCACGCACGAACGTCACGACACCGTCGAGTTGATTGTCGCCGCCATGACTCTCCGGAAAGACATGAACGTCTTCCGGACGTATCGAGACAATGACGCTGGATCCAGCGCCAAGCTGGTCCGGGATCCCGCTGGTCTGGAAACGGCGTCCGGCGATGACAACGCTCGATGCCGTGTCGAGGCGCGCCTTGATGAGATTGCTGGTGCCGATGAACTCGGCGACGAAGGCGGAAGCCGGGTTGCGATAGATCTCCAGAGGCGCTCCTATCTGCTGGATGCGCGCCATCGACATCACCACGACTTCATCCGACATCGTCATGGCCTCACGCTGATCGTGGGTGACGACGATGGTCGTGATGGCAAGGCGTTCCTGCAGCATGCGCAGCTCGACCTGCATGTCCTCGCGCAACTTGGCGTCAAGTGCCGACAGCGGTTCATCCAGCAGGAACAGTTTTGGTTCCAGGTTGAGGGCCCGGGCAATGGCCACGCGTTGCTTCTGGCCACCGGAGAGTTGCGCGATGTTGCGATCGGCAACACCCGGCAGACGCACCAGTTCGAGGAGTTCCTCGGCGCGCTGCCGTCGCGTGGCCTTGTTGACGCCCCTGATTCGTTGCGAGTAGGTGATGTTCTCGCCGACGGAGAGGTGAGGGAACAGCGCCAGCGACTGGAACACCATGCCGATGTCCCGGTTGTGGGTCGGTCTGCGGGTGAGATCCTCACCGTCGAGCATGATGCGGCCCGTTGTCGCCTGTTCGAGGCCTGCGATCAGGCGCAGCAGGGTGGTCTTGCCGCAGCCGGACGGCCCCAGGAAGGAGATGAACCGACCTTCCGGTATCTCGAAACTGATGTCAGTCACCGCTGTGACGGATCCGAACTTCTTGGAAACGTTGCTGAGCAACAGGCTACTCATCAGGATCCATCCCCGGCTGACATTCCCCAGTCAAGCCTGACCGGATTTATCGGACTTGTAAACGCCCGGAATCGGTGACTGCAGTTACAGGGCGGCAAGTGCTGCGTCGGCAGCATCGAGAGTGATGGCGATATCGTCATCACTCAACACGGCCGGAACGAACCAGGTTCCGCGAAGCGTCGTGCGTACCCCGTGATCCTGCAGTTTCCGGATGAAGGTCTCGCGCATGGGCGTGTCGCTCACCTTGTAATCGCGATAGTCAACGAGAGGCGGATTATCGGTAAAGACTGTCGAGAAGATGGCGCCAAGCCCCTGAACGTGCAGCGGTACACCCCGTCTGCGGGCACACTCTGCAAGTCCGGACATGAGCAGCTTGCCGTCCCGCTCCACCTTGTCGTAGATCGCGCCGCCATCGGCGGCGAGCATGTCAAGGGTGGCGAGACCGGCGGCGATGCTTGAGGTGACGCCGTTATAGGTGCCGCCGTGAACGGCGCCCCGGATGACTCCCTCCATGATGACATGCCGTCCGGCGATTGCCGCCAGGGGGAAGCCGCTGGCCATGGCCTTGGCAAAGACCGCGATATCGGGAGTCACGCCGTATCGTTGCTGGGCACCCCCCAGGGCGACCCGGAAACCCGTGATGACTTCGTCGAAAATGAGCACGATCCCGTGCTGGTCGCACAGCAGCCGCAATGCCTCGAGATAGCCAGGCGCGGGTTCAATGACCCCGCAGTTGCAGGCCACCGGTTCCACGACGACGGCGGCAATCTCCGTTGCGTGGTGTGACAAGGTTTCTTCGAGTACCGCGACGTCGTTGAAGGGCTGAACAATCAGGTTGTCGCGGATGTTGTCGGGCTGGCCGCTGCTCTGGGCAAGCACTTCCGGGTCACTCCGGGGACCGGCGCGGTTGAGCTCGGGAGCCACGCTGGCAAAGATGTTGTCGGCCCATCCGTGATAGTGGCCTTCGAACTTGACCACCCTGGTCCGGCCGGTGTGGTGGCGCGCAAGTCGCATGGCGATCTGGTCGACCTGCGTTCCGGACGTATCGAAACGCAAAAGTTCAGCACAGGGAACGATGTCCCTGATGCGTTGAGCCAGGGCAATCTCGCCGGCATGCACAGTGGTGAAGGCCTGACCGGTATCCAGGGAAGCGCGGACCGCGTCAAGCACCGGTCCCGGGCTGTGCCCGAGAAATGCCGGACCATTGCCGCTGACATAGTCGATGTAGCGGTTGCCGTCGGCATCCCACAGGTACGGTCCTTCACCACGCTCGATGGCGAGAGGAACGGGAATGGGGTGATAGCGGAAGTTGCTCGAGACGCCTCCGGCGAGCACCGTGCATGCTTGCTCGAAACGCGCAATCGACGTGTCGTATCGGCCCATGTCGATCTCCTCGCGATACGCCGTGTGCCCTGGCCTGCAGCGACGGCGAGCGGGAAGCACGCCTGGGGACAAGGTGTGTGCAGCAGCCGGGCCAAGGCGTCAAGCGTGACCGCGGCGCGACCCTCACCCGCGCCATCCGAAACATCGCGTGACCTGTCACTGCCGGCACGCGGGTGCCGTTCCCCTGCTGCATGTCACGCGAACAACCATCGGATCAGGGATACAAGGGACGGTGGAAGGCAACGCTCACGATGTGGATGTCGACGCGGCGCAAGGCCCGCCACGGCGGCGAATTCTGCGACGTTGCCGGAGGACATCATGGAAGCAGGCGTTTGATGACACCGCTTGACGAGAGACAAACCCTGTCGCCGACGACGATCTCGCAGGCCACGAAACTGAACTGTCGGGTACGCCGCACGATGCGGGTCCGGGTCTCCAGGAAATCGCCGATCTTCGCACCCGCCACGAAATTGCTGGTGGCGCTCACCGTGATGGCGCCTTCAGCGGGATCGTGCCAGCGGGAATTCATGCACAGTGCGGCATCTGCCAAGGTCATCATGACACCCCCGTGAACCCAGCCGTACTCGTTGGCATGGCGCTCGTCGGCGAGGATGCCGACCTCAATGCGGCCGTTGCCCATGTCGTTGTACCAGCACACGCCGATCACGCCTTCGAAAGGATCATCCGGTTCGACCGCGACAAAGCCATCTGCAATACCCGCGCCATCTGCAATGCCCGCGCCATCCGCAATGCCTGTTGGTGTACTCATCGCCTGCTCGCGTGCCGCCATGTGCATTCTTTGCCGGAAACGCGTGTTCGCGGTCAACAATTCGCCTCGTTCGGGATTGGCGCATGTTCGCTGACAGAGGTAGGTTCGTGGCGTTCTCACAGGATGCCGACATGGCGCTCGACCAGCAGACCATCGAACAACTCCTCGATACCCTGTCACGGTTTGTCCACGAACGCCTGATTCCGGCGGAAGCCGCGGTCGATGCCGAAGACCGCATCCCCGACGATATCGTGACCGACATGAAGGCTCTTGGCCTTTTCGGCCTGACGATCCCCGAGCGATACTCGGGGTTGGGCCTGACAACGACGGAAGAGGTCGAGGTGGCATGGACCATGACCCACGCGGCGCCGGCCTTCCGTTCCGTCTTTGGCACCAACGTCACGATCGGTTCCCAGGGTCTTGTCATCGGCGGTACCGAAGAGCAGAAGATGGCCTGGTTGCCGCGCATGGCGCGCGGCGAGGTTGTCGCCTCCTTTGCACTCACCGAACCCGACGCCGGATCCGATGCTGCTTCCCTGACGACCCGGGCCACGCAGCAGGGGAGCGGATATGTGCTCAACGGTGTCAAGCGGTTCATCACCAACGCGCCCGTCGCCGATGTCTTCACGGTGATGGCCCGCACGGACACGGAAAAGTCCGGGGCTGATGGCATTTCCGCCTTCATCGTCGATGCCGCCAGCGACGGCATCCGCCTCGGACCCGCCTACGACAAGATCGGCCAGAAGGGCGCGCATGTGTGCGATGTCATGTTCGAGGATTGCCATGTTCCTGACGAAGCGCTGATCGGCGGTGTCGAGGGCAAGGGCTTCAGGGTCGCCATGCAGGTTCTCGACCGTGGCCGCCTTCATCTTGCGGCAACATGTTGCGGACTGGCCGACAGGCTGATTGGCGAAGCCCTTGATCATGCGCTGGAGCGCCGGCAGTTCGGCAAGTTCATCGGCGATTTCCAGCTGGTTCAGGCGATGCTGGCCGATAGCCGCACCGAACACGATTCCGCCTGGGCATTCGTTCGCGATGTGGCGCGCCGGGCAGCAGCCGGTGAGTCCATCTCCAGACTCGCCTCCCAGGCAAAGTATCTCACCAGCGAGATGGTGGGACGGGTGGCGGACAGGGCGGTGCAGATTCATGGCGGCGCGGGCTACGTCAACGAGACAGCCGTGGCCCGCCTCTACCGGGATGTGCGTCTCTATCGGCTCTACGAGGGAACCTCTGAAATCCAGAAAATCGTGATTGCCCGCCACATGATGCGCGAGAGGCGGGAGTTCGGGCATTCCCCGGCTTCGGGCACATGACGGCGTGGACCACTGCGTCATCCGGTCTTCAGAGCCATCGCAGCCATCCTCGAGGGTGGCTGCGGGCCGGGGTGCTGGATCATGCATGGCGCGGGCGTCTGTGGCAGGCTTCTCTTCTCCTTTGCTGTCATCGCCGATTCCCATGTCAGTGAAGAGGACGCGATGGCCATCGGCGGATATGACGTCGACACGACCCTGCGCACTGTCGAGCGATGCCGTATCGGGACATATGCCCGGGCCGGCCCTGGTGCTGGACCCATGGCGGTGCGCGACCGTTCGCATATCATCCATGAGTCGATCCCAACCCATGGCGGTGCTCGAGCCATGACGGCGCATGCGATCAACCTGAGGGAGGCCGCATCGGTTGCGCGACGGGCGGCCGAGGCGCCGTCTGCGCGTCTCTTCGAGATTGCGCGAACGGGATCCTTTCGGACATCGCTCAAGGACGATGGCAGTCCGCAAACATCGGCCGACACCATGGCCGAGCGCCTGGTACGCCGGACACTTCAGGCGAGCGACTATCCGTCCGGTGCAGCCGTTCTCGGAGAGGAGGAGGGCGAGACAGGGCAGGGCTCACCGTGGCGCTGGGTTGTCGATCCCATCGATGGCACCACGGCCTTCGCCCGCGATATCCCGGTCTGGGGCACCCTGGTGGCCCTGCAGTGTGTCGAGACCGCTGATGTGGTGGCAGGCGCCATCAGACTGCCGGGCGTCGACGAAACGTTCTGGGCCTGGCAGGGTGGCGGCGCCTGGCGCAACGGTGAGCGCATCCATGTGGCCGCCGCCACGGAACTCTCCACGGCGACTGTCGCGGCAGGCCTGCTCCGGCAGTTCCGCACAAGCGGCATCGACCATCTCCTTGGAACCCTTGCCGAGGCTGTTGAAGACATGCGCATCTTCGGCGACGTGTTCGCCCATGCGGCTGCGGCGCGCGGCGCTCTCGATGCCGTTGTCGATCCCGATCTTTCCGTGTGGGACTTTGCGGCATCCCGCATCATCGTCGAGGAGGCCGGCGGCATCGTCCTCGTGCGTCACACGGGCCGCGGCCGGGGGCACGACGTGCTGCTTGGTGCGCCGGCGATCGTCGAGCGTCTTGCCCGGTTGTTCGCATTCTGAAAAGGATCGATCCGTTGGAGAGCGACGAGAAAAGAAAGAAGCTTGGCAAGGCCATCAACAAAGCCTTCGCGCATGAGCGACGGGGCCGATCCTCGACGAAGAACGTTCTCCTCATTGTTGGCGTGCTTGTCATGGCCTTTGCCCTGCGAGAGACAGGACTGATCGGTGATACGCATGAGGTCAACGGCACGGTGACCGGTGACGCGGCGGCCCTGGTGGCGAATCTGCCGCAGGTCAACCTTCTTGGCGCCGCCGATGGCACAGTCGTTCTCTTTGTCTTTTCTGACTATCTTTGCAGTCACTGCCGTCGTCTCGCTCTGAGCATCGACGAATTCCTGGAGGCCAATCCTGAAGTCCAGGTGGCCGTCATCGACCTTCCCGGCGAGGCCGGGCAATCGGTGAGTGCGGCACGCCACGGCCTTGCTGCCGGCCTGCAGGGAGCGTGGCCTCCTTACCACCGGGCCATGATGTATGGCGCTGTTCCCCTGGATGACGCCGACTTTGTCGGGCTTGGCGACGCTCTCGGACTCGATCCGGGACGACTGCGCGCCGACGCCGGATCGCAGGCTGTTGCCGATGCCCTTGGCGCCAACCGGGCCCTTGCATCACGACTGGGTATCGAGGATGTGCCGACCATCGTCATCGGCGATCAGATGTTTGTCGGTTTTGTCGATTCCTTCAGTCTCAAGGACCTCGTGGCCCGGTTCGCATATCGATGAAAGTCTCGCCGCACCGCGCAGGAAAGGACCTGAAGCCATGATGTCAAGAATCGTCGTTGCAATGCTGCTGCTGTTCACGTTGGCGCCCGCCCTGGCGCACGATGAGACAACCCTCCCCAGCGAGGTCGAGGCAATCGTCGATGACTACCTCACCCGCAATCCGCAAGTCGTCATCCAGGCGCTGGAAGCGGCGGAACGAGGGCGCCTCGATGCGATCATCGGTGATTTCCTCGTGCGTCATCCGCAAGCCGTCATCCGGGCGCTGGAAGCCTGGGAGCGTCTGCGCGAAGAACGCGAAGCGGATGCTGCAAGGAAGACAATTACCCGTCTTGATGCCGACATTCATCACGATCCCGCAACACCGTGGGGAGGCGATCCTGACGGTGAGATCGTGATCGTCGAGTTTTTCGACTACCGGTGTGGCTATTGCCGTCTGAGTGCGCCCGGTCTCTTCGCCGTCAGGGACGCGGTTCCCGGTGTCAAGGTGATCTACAAGGAGTTTCCGATTCTGGGAGAGGATTCCCTGCGTGCGGCGCGGGCGGCCCTGGCGGCCCGCGAGCAGGGACTCTACGAGGCGTATCACGAGGTGCTCATGGTGGAGGGGGAGGACTACAGCGAGGCCGGCCTCATGGCTCTTGCGCAATCGGTGGGTCTCGACACCGGGCGCCTGCGCGCCGACATGAACGATCCCGCGATCGATGCCTATCTTGAGCGGACCCATCAGCTGGCCAGCGCAATCGGTATCAACGGTACGCCGGCATTCATCATCAACGGCACTCTCTATCCCGGTGCCATCAGGCCCGAGGACTTCGAGACCATTATCGGCATCCACTAGGAGCAGCCCCGGTCGTCGCCTGATGAGGGGGCAGCACGACGATTTTCAGGTGGTGCCGCCCGGGTCGGAACCACGCGGCAGGCCTTCGCCATCCTTGCCGAAGGCTGTCGCACGCTGGTTCACAACCCGCGACTGGAAGCCCCGCAGGCACCAGCTCGACACGTTTGCCGCGATGACCAGGGGTCTCTCATGCCTCGTCATCGCGCCAACCGGCGGCGGCAAGACCATGGCAGGGTTCCTGTTTTCCCTGAACGATCTTGCGGCTTCCTACGGCAACGGATTGCATACCCTGTATGTGGCACCGCTCAAGGCGCTCTGTGTTGACATGGCGCGCAGTCTCGGCGCTGTCATGGACGAGACCGGTATCGCTGCCAGAATCGAGACCCGCACAGGCGATACACCCCAGGCCCGCCGTCGCCGACAACGCAGCGACCCGCCCGATGTCATGCTCACGACACCGGAGTCCGTCGCCCTCCTGGCCTCCTGGCCGGAAGCGGGCAGTATTTTCGGCCATCTCAGGGTGGTCATCGTTGACGAAATCCACGAACTGGCAGGAACAAAGCGGGGGGATCAGCTGGCGCTCGCCCTGACGCGTCTTTCAGCGTTGTCGCCAAGCCATCGCCGCATCGGTCTTTCCGCGACCGTTGCCGAGCCGGCAAAACTCAAGAGCTATCTCGATGCTGGCGCCGGCGTCACGGTCATCAGCGCCGAAGGCGGGGCGCCTCCCGACATTGCCATCATGCAGACCGGCAGTCGCATACCACTTGGCGGCCATGCCGCTCGGCACGCCATGCCGGAGATCTATCGCGCGATTCGCCATGTCGGCACCACTCTGGTTTTCGTCAACACACGCAGTCAGGCCGAGCGTGTGTTCCAGGACCTCTGGGAGATCAATGAGGACAATCTCGGTATCGCTCTTCACCACGGCTCCCTTGCCCGCGAGCAGCGACTCAAGGTCGAATCGGCGATGGCCGAGGGATCCTTGCGGGCCGTGGTGGCGACCTCGACACTCGATCTCGGTGTTGACTGGGGCGCGGTTGACCTTGTCGTACAGATCGGGGCGCCAAAGGGCGTGGCCCGCATGCTGCAGCGCATTGGCCGGGCCCGTCACCGCATGGATGAAGCTTCCAGGGCCCTGCTGGTGCCGACCAACCGCTTCGAACTCCTGGAGTGCCAGGCGGTTCTCGACGCCATAAGCGAGGGCGTCCTCGACGGTGCGCCACGCGAGCGGGGCGGCATGGACGTTCTTGCCCAGCACATCCTTGCAACCGCCGCCAGCGGGCCCTTTGATCCCGATGCCCTCTACGGCGCCGTCGTCAAGGCGGCTCCTTATGCGCACCTCGGGCGCAACCTGTTCGATCGGGTGATCGACTATGTTGCCACGGGCGGCTATGCGCTCGCGGCCTATGAGCGCTTCCGGCGCCTCAAGCCATGCGACGATGGAAGATTGCGCATTGCAGACGAGGCGACGGCGCGGCGTTTTCGCATGAACGCCGGCACCATCGTCGAGGATGCCCGGATGAAGGTGCGCATGAAGAGCGGCAGAGTCATCGGCGAAGTCGAGGAACACTTCGTGCTGGGCCTGTCTGTCGGCGAGACCTTCGCTTTTGCCGGTGAGGTGTGGGCACTCGTCGGCATCAGGCACACCGATGCGATTGTCAGGAGGGCGCCCGGCGGCGAGCCGCGTGTGCCGGTCTATGGCGGTGGTTCCTTTCCTCCCACCACCAACGTTGCCGGATTCTTGCGAAAGATCCTGGCGGAGCCGGAGCGGCGCGCCGGCCTTCCCGAGGACGTGAGGACGTGGCTCGACCTTCAGGCGGGGTTCTCGATTCTCCCGGGCGTCGATGATCTGCTTGTCGAAACCTTTCCCCGCGCCGGCAGGATGTTTCTCGTTGCCTACCCATTCGAGGGAAGACCGGCCCACCAGACGCTGGGCATGCTGATGACGCGGCGCATGGAGCGCATGGGCACCGGGCCCTTGGGGTTTGTCGCCAACGACTATGCCCTTGCCATCTGGAGCCTCGGGACGGTCACGGATGCCGCGGACCTGATTGACGAGTCACTCCTGCTGGAAGATCTCGACGACTGGCTTGCCGGTTCCAGTCTTCTCAAGCGTTCCTTCCGCAAGGTGGCGACAGTCGCGGGTCTCATCGAGCGTCAGCACCCGGGTCATCGCAAGAGCGGGCGCCAGGTCACGTTCTCGACCGATCTGATCCATGATGTGCTGCGTCATCATCAGCCCGACCATGTCCTCCTCGAAGCCGCACGCAAGGAAGCCATGGACACGCTTCTGGAAACCCGCCGCCTTGAGAACATGCTGGTGAGGGTCAAGGGGCGCATTCTCCAGCGAGATCTCGACACGGTCTCGCCCCTGGCCATGCCGATGATGATGGAGGTCGGGCGGCAGCTGGTGGCCTCCTCGGCCCTCGACGATCTCATCGATGAATGTGGCGTCACTCCGTGATCGTCAACGGCGAGGTTCTGCAGCCGGACTCCTCCGGTGTTCTCCACTGGGCCGAGGCGCGGCTTCTTGCGGTTGCCGACCTCCATCTTGGCAAGGGGAAGGCCTTTGCCCGTCATGGATCGCTGCTGCCTCCCCATGACACCACCGCCACCGTCCGGCGTCTTGCCGAGGCTATCGCCCGCCTTCAGCCAGAGTGTGTCGTCTGTCTCGGTGACAGTTTTCACGACGCCGAGGCCGTCCGCGGGCTGGAGCAGGCCTCGCTGGAGGCCTTGACGCAGCTGGCCCGCGGGCGCGACTGGATCTGGATTGCCGGCAATCACGACCCGGAGCCGCCTGCCATGCTCTCCGGGCGCGCCATGGCGACCTTCACGAAAGGCAGACTCACATTCCGCCACGAACCGTCATGCGCTATGGTGTCAGGCGAGGTTTCGGGACACCTCCATCCTTCGGCGATCATTGCCCCGAAGGGGACGAGGATTCGACGCCGTTGCTTTGCCAGCGACGGCAGGCGGATCATCCTTCCGGCCTTTGGCGCCTATGCGGGCGGGCTTGATGTTCACGAAAGGGCTTTTTCCGGACTGTTCCCGGCGGGTTTCAATGTCTGGCTTGTCGGGAGCAGGACAATGCGGTGTATACCGGGCGACCGTCTGGTCCGGCCCGCATGGATTGAATCGTGACCGGTGAGGAGATGCGGCACATGACCAACGCGCAACAACCTCCGCCGGAACAGCCCAGACGCAGGATGTGGGCGCGCCTGAGGGCCTATTTCATTACCGGTATCATCGTCGTCGCGCCGCTGGCCCTGACTGTCTATCTCGTGACGTTCATCGTCGGGTTCATCGACGAGAACATGCTGCCGCTGCTTGGCGAGACCTGGAATCCAAAAAATCACCTGCCCTTTGCCGTGCCGGGCATCGGTGTGGCCATCTTCGTGGTCACGATCACCCTTATCGGCTGGCTGGCCACCGGACTGATCGGCCGCACCGTGGTCGGCCTGGGAGAGCGGCTGCTCGAACGCATGCCCGTGATCCGTTCTGTCTACGCGGTGTTCAAGCAGATCTTCGAAACCGTCTTTTCCCACGATTCCAGGGCTTTTCGCGATGTCGTGCTGATTTCGTGGCCGCGGCCGGGGTGCTGGGCGATCGGGTTTGCCACCGGGTCCGCAAAGGGTGAAGTCAGGGATGCCATCGGCGACGATGTCGTCAATGTCTTCCTGCCGACAACACCCAATCCAACATCAGGCTACCTGCTGTTTTTGCCCAAGAAAGACGTGGTCTTTCTCGACATGACCGTTGAACAGGGCATCAAGCTTGTGATTTCAGGTGGCGTGGTCACACCCGATATGGTCGGCGCCAGCAGACGCTGAGCGCTTTACGCCTGCTGCACGCCATCGCAGCGTCACCCTGTCAGTCTTCATGCCTGTTCCCCTGCGTATCCCGCCGCCATCGGGGTTGCATGTCAGCGTCGGTTTCAGGCCTCGTGCGATGGTCGTTGGCGGGACAATTCTCCAGTGTCGCGGGGGGCGCCGAACCGGACAAGCACGTAGCCGAACACGCCGGACAGGATCGATCCGGCAATCACGCCCAGACGTATGGGGGCCGCAAAGCCCTGATCATCAGCAGGATTCTCGAAGGCCAGGCTGCCGATAAAGAGGCTCATGGTGAAGCCGACTCCGCATATCAGCGCAATGCCGTAGATCTGCGTCCAGGTCGCTCCCTCCGGCTTGTCCGCGATGCCGAGGCGTACGGCCGCCAGCATCGGCAGGAACACACCGATCTGCTTGCCCAGAAACAACCCCGCGGCGATACCGAGCGGGACCGGCTCAAGCAGCGAAGAAAGCGACACCCCGGAGAATGACACACCGGCGTTCGCAAATGCGAACACCGGAAGGATGCCGTAGGCCACCCAGGGGTGGAGACCATGCTCGAATGTCTTCAGTGGAGAGTGTTCCCGGTCGCGCCGGCTGCGCACCGGTACCGCCATGGCCACCATGACACCCGCAAGGGTTGCATGCACGCCGATCTTCAACACGAACACCCAGAGCGCGGCGCCGACCAGAACATAGGCAGCCGTCCGCTCGACACCGCAGCGGTTCAGAACAATCAAGGCCACGATGCAGGCCACGGCGCCTTCGATCACTTCCAGCGAGAGCTGATCGGTATAGAAGAGAGCGATAATGATGATGGCGCCCAGATCATCAATGATCGCGATGGCGGTCAGCAGAACCTTGAGGGAGAGCGGAGCGCGGCTTCCGACCAGAGCGAGGATGGCAAGAGCAAACGCGATGTCGGTGGCCACCGGAATCGCCCAGCCATTCAAGGTCAGGGAATCATGGCCCGCGTTGAAATAGACGTAGATCGCCGCCGGCACGGCTATACCGCCGATGGCCCCGACGAAGGGCAGCACGGCCTGTCTTCTGGTGGAAAGCTGCCCTTCAACGAATTCGCGCTTGATCTCGAGGCCGACGAGCAGGAAGAAGACGGCCATCAAGCCATCGTTGATCCACAACAGCAGAGGCTTTGCCAGGCCGCCATCCCCGACCTGGATGGCGAGCCGGACGTCCAGCAAATGTCCGTAGATCGGCGCAAGGGCCGTGTTGGCCAGCAGGATCGCCACGGCAGCCGCCGCGAACAGAAGGAACCCCGCGGTCGTCTCGTGTTGCACAAACTCGCGGATGGCACGGATCGGCATACAAGTCTCCCGGTTCGTCAGTCGTTCACCACGCTGTCCAGTCCTTGACCGCGGTGCGTCAGGAGTCGGGTTCAGTTGTCAACGAACCCGGACATCCGGCGACCGCCGGACAGTCATGCCTGCAAATGCCGCCGTCCATCATGGTTCACGGAACAGCAACGTGACACGGGCGCCGGCCAACCGCGCGTCCGCAACGCCGGGTGACGCGCGGTGAGGGTCTTGCAATGCAGTCCGGCTCAGCTGGTCGACGAGTGTCCACATCCGGTTACGCGCGTCGTCCTTGGATCGGTTTTCTCTGAAACACTGCTTCATGGCCCGGGGCAAGTGCTCCGCAGCACTCATGACTGGTTTTGCGTTCATGGCAGGCCCGCGTCGGAATGTGCCTCATGGCGCCCACGGCGGCAAGTGGCGTGCCGCCGGTTGGCTCCGCGCCCCTTGTCGGCATCCCCCGTGTCGTCGGCATCCCCCGTGTCCGGCGTCTTCGCCGGTGCCAGGATCCGCGCCGGTTCCATGGTCTCCGTCAATGGCGCAAGATGACGGCCTTGCGGGGGTCATTTGTTTGCGCAGCCGCGGAAGGCGCACGGGCGGCAGGGTTGAGGTTGTCTGGCACCCGGTGCTCCTGCGTTCTATATCAGTCGGCGGCGGCGTGGCCGGGCCGCGCCCAAGCGCCTTTCCCGATCCCTGCCTGGCGATGGCTGACCCATGATCCTTGTCTCCCTCGTTGCCGGTTTCGTGCTCCTCATTGTCGGCGGCGAGGCGGTGGTCCGGGGGTCTGTCGCGCTCGCCCGGCGCTTCGCCGTGCCGCCACTGGTGATCGGTCTGACCATCGTCGGCTTTGGCACCTCGCTGCCCGAGCTTCTCGTCAGCATCAACGCCGCGCTGGCCGGCGCTCCCGGTCTCGCGGTCGGCAACGTCATCGGCAGCAACCTGGCGAACATGATGCTGATCCTCGGCCTGGCGGCGCTGGTCTTTCCCCTGGCCGTCAGTCCGCGCGTCGTGCGGCGTGACGGCCTGGTCATGGCGGTCTTCACCGCGGTCTTCATCATCGTGGCCCTTGGCGGTGCGGCGGATGCCGGCGAAGGCGCGCTGATGATGGCCGCCCTCGCGGGCTATCTCGCCCTCTCCCTGTGGCAGGGCGCCGGAGCCGACGGCGTCGCGCAGCGTCACCGCGAGGAAGCGGAGTCGATGGGCGGACTGCCCACCCGCCTGTGGCTGATACTGGGGTGTGTCGCCGGCGGTCTGCTGTCGGTGACGGCCGGGGCGGAACTGCTGGTCGACGCAGCGACCGTGCTGGCGCGTGCGGCCGGGGTGGCCGACGAGGTGATCGGGCTCACCCTCGTGGCGGTCGGCACGTCACTGCCGGAAATCGCCACGGCGACGGTCGCCGCCTGGCGCCGGCAGGCCACCATCTGCATCGGCAATGTCATCGGCAGCAACATCTTCAACCTCTTCGGCATCCTCGGCGCCACGGCACTCGTGGCGCCCGTGCCCTTCTCCGCGAAGATCGTCGACTTCGACCTCTGGGCGCTCGGCGCAATGACGCTTGCCCTGGTGGCGCTGCTGCTCGTCGGCTGGCCCCTGCGCCGCCGCGAGGGACTGCTGCTGCTGGTCCTCTACTGCACGTACATCGTCTCCCAGTTCCACACATGGAACGACCTCACGGCGCCGATCTGGCAAAACGGCTGACGCGGCAGCATCGCTCGCCCGGCGGACCGGCGAGAACGCGTCATGGTCCGCAAACATGAAGGCCACCATCAGGGATGCCGTCACCGGCAGGCCGGGCATCCGCCCAACCACGCGTGCGGCACGATCGCCGTGCGGCGGTCGTGATGCATGATCGCTCTCACCCCGATGCGAGGAGCCTGACAGCGTCCTGTCGCTCAAAGAGATGGAGCAGGATTGTCAGGGCGCGGCCGCGTTCACTCTCGAGATCCGGATCACGGGCAAGGATGAGTCGGGCGTCATCCTGGGCGATCTGAAGAAACCGTGATACCGCGTGCTGGTCGGCCAAACGAAACTTCGGCAAACCGCTTTGCCTGGCGCCCAGCAGTTCTCCCCCTCCACGCAGACGCAGGTCCTCCTCGGCAATCTCGAAGCCGTCATGGCTGTGTCTGAGGATGTCGATCCTCTTGCGCGCAGTTTCGTTGAGGGGAGGAGCATAGAGCAGCAGACACGATGACGGGGTGCTGCCGCGTCCGACCCGGCCGCGGAGCTGGTGCAGTTGTGCGAGACCAAAGCGCTCGGCATGCTCGATCACCATGACGGTAGCCTCACTGACGTCGAGACCAACCTCGACAGCTGTCGTTGCCACAAGGACAGCAACGTCGCCACGGGTGAATTTCTCCATGACATCGTCCCTGTCAGCGGCGTTCATGCGTCCGTGGACAATGCCGACGCGTTCTCCGAAGATCCCGGCAAGATGACGATAGCGATCTTCGGCCGCGACCGTTTCGCCGGATTCGCTTCGTTCGATGACCGGACAGATCCAGTAGATCCGTCCGCCAAGACCGATGGCGCGACCAAGAGCTGACACCACGTCGTCGAGGCGTGTGGTTGGCATGGCCCGTGTGGCGATCTCCCGGCGTCCCGGCAGCCGCGCGTCAAGGTGCGTGACATCGAGTCCGCCATAGCCCGTCATCTGCAGGGTTCGCGGTATCGGCGTGGCCGTCATGACAAGGGTATCGACGGCCTGTCCCTTGGCCGCCAGGGCAATGCGCTGATGAACGCCGAAGCGGTGCTGTTCATCGACGACGATGAACGCCAGATCATGGAATTCGGTGTCTTCGGAGAGCAGGGCATGGGTGCCGACAACCAGTTGGGATGTCCCGTTGGCGACTCGCAGGAGACTGGCATGACGCCTTGCTCCCCGGTCGCGTCCGGTGAGAAGGGCAACGTCAAGACCCGTGTTTCGGGTCGCCTCGACGATGGTGCGATGGTGTTGCCGGGCGAGAAGTTCCGTGGGCGCCAGCAACGCCGCCTGATGGCCGGCCTCCGCCGCCGTCAGCATGGCCTGTACGGCCACCAATGTCTTGCCGCTTCCAACATCGCCCTGCAGGAGACGCAGCATGGGAAAAGGCGCCTCGACATCGAGGATGATGTCGCGGAGAGCGTCGATCTGTGCCTGGGTCATGCGGAAGGGCAGGGCGTCTGCGACTGCTCTGCGCAGGCGGCCATCGCCCCTGATTGAACGGCCACGCGTCGATCGCCGTCGGGCCCTCACCAGAGCCAGGGCGAGCTGGTTGCCGAGGAGTTCGTCAAACGCGAGGCGATCACGTGCTCCCGGATCCCCGGCCAGTTCATCAAGATCCCGTGGCTGGTGGACGCGCCTGACGGCATCTGACCATGAAGGCCAGCCGTTCTGTTCAAGCCATGCCGGGTCCTGCCACTCGGGCAGATCCGGCCTGCGTTCCAGCGCCAGTGAGATGATCCGTCGCATGGTCGGCGCACCGAGACCGTCCACGAGGGAATAAACGGGTTCCAGGCGAGGAAGATCGTCGCCGTCGCCGGGTGTCGCGACGTGATCGGGATGGACCATTTGCAGGCGATCGGCAAATTGCTCGATCCGGCCACTGACCAATCTGCGTGAGCCGGCAGGGAGAAGCTGCTGAAGCCACGGCTCGCGGGCGCGGAAGTAGACGAGTTCGAGTTTCCCGCCGGTATCGTCTGCGGTCACGATTCTCCAGGGATGGCGGGGTGTTCCGGGACGCCTGTGGCGCTCCACCGTCACATGGACACTGACCAGGCTGCCCGGGACCGCCTCTCCGAGATCGGCAAGTTGCCGGCGATTGATGATGGACGTTGGAAGGCGCCAGAGGAGATCCACGATTCTGGGACCGGCCAACTCTGCAATCAGGGAAGCAGTCCGGCGGCCGACACCTGGAAGAGCTGTCACCTGCTCGAACAGCCCAAAGAGAATCTCCGGTCTCATGACGGCAGAGCATACACCGGGGCGACAGTGTCCGTGACATCATGTTCATCACGCTGTAGACGAAGCCACCCCGGGATTGGCGCAGCGCATGACGGATGACAGCAAGGCACGTCTGCAACGGCTTCATTATCGCGCCTCGCGCCGCGGTTCTCGTGAACTTGATCTGTTGCTGGGGCGATATGCCGAACATGCTCTCGAAGCAATGAACGAGAACGAGCTTGAGGAGTTTGCCGCGTTTCTCGGGTGCCCGGACCCCCTCATCCAGGCATGGGTCACCGGCGGCGATGACGCGGCTGCCGGCGCCTTCAGGAACTTGATACGACGGATCAGAACATTTCATGCACAGTGACATTTTGCAGGAGCATCTCGTTGATTCATTAAGATCCGGCGTTCTGAACACCGTATCGGGTGTTCCGGAGGGGGCTGACGCGGTCTTGCTCGCAAGCCTGCATCAGCGCCACCCCGACCGGGATATCCTGATGGTTCTCGGCGACGAGCAGCGGGCCCGGCGGCTGGGCGGTGTGCTGTCGTTCCTTGGCGCTGGCGGTCGCACACGGCTCTTTCCCGCCTGGGACTGTCTTCCCTACGACAGGGTGTCGCCACATCCGGCGGTGGCCGGGGTCCGGCTCGCGCTCATGGGTGATCTGTGTGAGAGGACCGGGGATTCCGGTGGATTGATCGTACTGACCACCGCGCGGGCGATTCTGCAGCGGGTTCCGCCACGCACGGTGTGGCATGGCCGGCGCCGGCACCTTCGCAAGGGCGACAAGACCGATCCGGTTACACTCTTTCGCGAGCTTCTTGCCATGGGCTACTCCGGAACAAGCGTGGTCATGGAGAAGGGGGACTGTGCGGCGCGGGGCGACATTCTCGATGTCTTTCCGCCGGCCATGGCCGAGCCGGCGCGCCTCGACTTCTTCGGCGATGAGGTCACCGGTATGCGCACCTTTGATCCATTGACACAACGTTCGACGGGAACTCTTGAGAGTCTCTCGATTGATCCAGCGAGCGAACTGGCGCTCGATTCGGCCTCGATCAAGCGGTTTCGTGATCACTGGCGTGAACTCTTCGGCATGACGTCACTGTCCGATCCGGTTTACGAATCGGCGCTCGAGGGTGTGCGAACACCTGGCATGGAGCACTGGCTTGGCCTCTTCTATCAGACCCTCGACGCCTTCCCCGGCTACCTTGGCAACGACTGGATCCTGACCTTTACCGGGGATGTCGAGGATGCGTTGCGCGCCCACCTCGACACTGTTGACGATCATTTCGAGCACCGCGTTTCCGAAAAGGGCGATGATGGCCTTGCCTATCATGCGCCACCTCCCGATGAACTCTATCTTTCGATCGATGACTGGTCGGCGATGGCGCAGTCGCGGACGGCGATCAGGCTGCTGGCCGACACGCCCGATGCGCCATCGCAGGAGGTCATCGATGCCGGGGGTGTGAGGTCCCGGGATTTCGCTCTCGAGCGCATGAACGTTCGTCTGCAACTTTTTGATTCCGTTGCCCGTCATATCGCAGACGAGAGGTCGAGGGGGCGTCGGGTCATGGTTGCGGCGCTGGCCGAGGCGAGCCAGGCCAATCTGGCGGCCATGCTTGAGAGTCACGGTGTCGACGACGTGGTCAGGGCAGGGCAGGAGGACTGGTCCCGGGCGCCGGACTCATCCATCCCGGTTGTCGTTCTGCCTCTCGAGCACGGGTTTGTGACCGGGAGTTTCAGTGTTGTCGCCGAGCAGGACATTGTCGGTGATCGCATCACGACACCACGCCGGCGTCGTGCGAAGCGTGATGCAGAACGCTTTCTCCTTGAGGTATCGCAGCTCGCCGAGGGCGATTACGTCGTCCATATCGACCACGGCATTGGCGTGTTCGAGGGTCTTGACACGATTGTGATCGGCGGCGCACCGCATGATTGTCTGCGTATTCACTATGCGGGCGGTGATGCGCTTCTGGTGCCGGTCGAGAACATTGACACCCTGTCGCGCTATGGTTCGCATGATGCGCGTGTCCAGCTGGATCGCCTTGGAAGCGCGGCCTGGCAGGCGCGTCAGGCGCGGCTTGCGAACCGCATCGAGGAGATGGCCGGAGAACTCCTCAAGACAGCCTCCGAACGACTCATGCAGTCGGGGCCTGTGATTCGTCTCGATGAGGAGACGTACACCGAGTTCTGCTCGCACTTTGCCTTCCAGGAGACCGAGGATCAGGCGAAGGCCATCGACGAGGTGTTCGATGACCTCGCGTCCGGTCGAGCGATGGACCGGCTGGTGTGCGGCGACGTCGGATTCGGCAAGACCGAGGTGGCCCTGCGCGCGGCACTCGCCACAGTCCTCGCAGGCTACCAGGTGGCGCTGGTGGCGCCCACGACACTGCTTGCGCGCCAGCACCACGAGACCCTTGTCGAGCGGTTCAGGCATCTGCCTGTCAACATTGCTCTTCTTTCCCGTCTCGTGCCCTCCGGCGAAGCAACAGCGACGAGGAAGGGCATGGCAAGCGGGACTGTCGACATCGTGGTTGGCACCCATGCCCTGCTGTCCCACACCATCTCCTTTGCCAACCTCGGCCTTCTGGTGATTGACGAGGAGCAACAGTTCGGCGTGGCTCACAAGGAAAGACTCAAGCAGCTCAAGAGCAATGTCCATGTTCTCACCCTGACGGCGACACCGATACCACGGACACTGCAAATGGCCCTGAGCGGCGTGCGTGACCTCAGCCTTATCGTCACGCCCCCCGTAGACCGGCTCGCCATCAGGACATTCGTGGGCACGTACGATTCTGTCACCGTCCGCGAGGCCATCAGGCGTGAACGCATGCGCGGTGGCCAGACCTATGTGGTGTGTCCCAGGACTGCGGACCTCGCGCGCATGCGCAAGGACCTGCACAAGCTGGTGCCCGACGCACGAATCGCCACGGCACACGGCAAGCTGGATCCGGACAGTCTCGAGAGCATCATGACGGCCTTCTACGATGGGCAGATCGATGTTCTCGTCACCACCACGATCATCCAGTCCGGACTCGACATTCCCAACGCCAACACGATGATCATCCACCGCTGCGATCGCTTCGGGCTGGGCCAGCTCTACCAGTTGCGAGGACGAATCGGACGCTCACGCGCACGCGCCTATGCCTACATCACGTTGCCGCCAGGCATGAAACCGGGCAAGGATGCGATGCGCCGCCTCAAGGCCCTCTCGGAGATGGATTCGCTGGGTGCGGGGTTTTCCCTGGCGAGCCGCGATCTCGAGATTCGCGGTGCCGGCAATCTTCTTGGGCGTGAACAGTCCGGCCACATTCGCGAGGTCGGCGTGGAGCTCTATCAGCAGATGATCGAGGAGGCGGTCGCGAAGGTCCGTGCGGAACGGGAAGGGCGGTCACAGGAAACGCGTCATTCCTGGTCGCCTGAAGTGGGCCTTGGCTCGGCAGTGCTGATCCCGGATACCTGGGTCCGCGACCTTGACGTGAGGCTCGCTCTCTACAGGCGTATTGCAGCGCTCGACGAGCGCGCCCAGATCGATGACCTGCGTGACGAACTGGTTGATCGTTTCGGCGATCTTCCCGAGGAAGCCGACAATCTCCTGAGGATCATTGCCATCAAGGGCGATTGCCGGCGGGCCGGCATTGCCCGGCTCGACGCCGGACCGCGCGGCGCCGTGGTCGCCTTTCACGGGGAGGCATGTGTGGAACCGGAACGCCTGATTACGTGGATCGCAGAGCAGGGCGAACATGTGAGGATGCGCCCCGACCAGACGCTGGTCGTCAGCGCGCCCTGGGAAAAGGTGAAAGATCGTCTTGACGGCGCCGAGCGCCTTGCCTCACAACTGTGCGCAGTCGCGCGCGGTGGTGACAAGACGGCGCAACACATCGGCTGACTGGGCGCCGCCAATGGCAAGACGGCGGTTGACGACAAGGAAGGGAACGCTCCGGATACCTCCCTCCCGGGCCTTCCTGGCATCGTGGAGAAGACGTCGTGTCATGGTCGGATTGTCGATCAGGGCCAGAGCCTCGACACGGTTGAACCCGGCGCCTTCGGCAATGTCCGCCAGGACTGCTGCATCGCCGATGTTCCGGCCGGCGACAAAGTGGCTCCGGAATATGCTGTCGATCACGCCGCTCTGCCGGGCACTGTCCCGGACTCCCAGGACGAGCGCGTGAGCCCGCAGGGCCGAGGGCATGTGCGCCATGGCGCTGAATGCGAAGGGAATGCCTTCCGCCAGTCCCTGCTGTGTCATGCGCTCAAGGGTGATCTCGGCAAAGCGGGCGCTGCCGAAGGCGCGCACCAGCCAGGCACTGCGTTCCATGCCGTCGGCCGACATCGCCGGATTCAGCAGGAACGGTCGCCACACGACCCGGACAGGGCGGTCGCCGGAAAATTCGCGAAGAACCTTTGTCAACCGCCGGTAAGCGATGTAGCACCATGGGCAGGTCGGATCCGACCACATGTCGACGGTGATGTCCATGGCGTCATTCAGGGTTGCGGCGCCCGGGCAGTGAGTCCGCCATCACACACGAAAAGTTGACCCGTGGTGAAGGCGGCCTCGTCGCTTGCCAGAAACAGCGCCAGGGCTGCGATATCAACCGCTTGACCGATACGCCCAACGGGCTGATTGGCATCGAGGGCGCGGGCGGCCTCTGCAGGATCGGATACACTCGCCAGATACGCATCCATCATGTCAGTCTGGATCCAGCCCGGGCAGATGACGTTGCAACGGATACCATCAGGTCCATGGTCGACGGCAATGGCGCGTGACAGCGCGTGAACCGCGCCCTTGGTGGCGCAGTAGGCGGCGAGTCCCGGGTCCGCCACGAATCCGTCGTAACTGCCGACGTTGATGATGGCGCCGCCGCCCTGGCGCGTCATGACGGGGATTGATTCCCGGCAGAACAGGAAAACGCTGCCCACATTGACGCTGAAGATGGTGTTCCACTCGTCTTCGCTGGTCTCGGTAATGGTCTTTTCGATCTGCATGGCGGCATTGTTGACCAGGATATCGATCCCGCCGAGACGCTCCGTTGCAGTCCCGATCACGGTTGAGGCATGGGCTGGCGAAGAGACGTCGCCCGCAATCCAGATCACGGAGCCGGTGTCGTGGCCCGCCGGCGGCCGGCGTGCGGTGGCGACGACCATCGCACCCTCACGCACAAAGCGCTCTGCGATTGCCTTGCCGATCCCCCTCGATGCGCCGGTGATGATGGCGCGCCTGCCTTCCAGTCTGCCACCCATGCTGGCCTCCGCCTGTCCTGTATCGGGCAGGATATCGCGTTTTCATCGACAGACCACAAGGCAGGCCGCCGGACGGTCAGGATCGAGGGCTGTGGCGCGTTTGCGCAGCGCATCTCTCCTGCAGAGCCCGTCGTCAGGCCAGCGCGCCAGAGCAGCGAGGGCATCACGCCGGGACGATCAGTTTGATGGCCGTGCGCCGACCGGAAAATCACGGCCTCCTGCCGGTCAGTTGTTTGGCGCAACGGTTCAATGGGTCTATCCTTCACGTCCTTCGCGGGACATGTCGAGAGGAAGGATGGGACATGGGCTGGACCGGTCGCGTGTTGCGGGTCGATCTGGGCAGTGGACGCTGTGAAACAGAGCCGCTGAACCAGGGCTGGGCCGAGCAGTTCCTCGGGCAACGGGGCCTGGCATCGAAGTACCTGATGGAAGCGATGGATCCGGCGGTGGATTCCCTGGCTCCCGGCAATGTGCTGATCTTCGCCACGGGTCCTCTTACCGGCACCATGGCGCCAACAGCAGGACGGTATTCGGTCGTCACCAAGGGCGCTCTCACCAACGCCATCGCCTGTTCCAACTCCGGCGGCAAGGTCGGCGCCGAGATCAAGCTTGCAGGCTGGGACATGGTCGTCATCGAGGGAGCCTCTGCGCATCCGGTGTGGTTGTGGATCGATGATGATCGGGTGGCATTGCGCGATGCGCGCCACCTGTGGGGACGCTCGGTCTGGGAGGTCGAACCGGCCATCCGGGCGGAACTCCAGGATCCCGCCGTGAAGATTGCCTCCATCGGTCTTGCGGGAGAAAAACGTGTCCGCTTTGCGTGTGTCGTCAACGACCTGCACCGCGCGGCAGGCCGCTCCGGTGTCGGCGCCGTCATGGGAGCCAAGAAGCTCAAGGCGATTGCCGCCCGGGGAAGCCGGGGCGTCGCGGTCAATGATCCGGCCCTGTTCATGTCAGCGGTCGCCGACGCGAAGGCCGGTCTTGCCGCACACCCTTCCCGTCACCGTCTGGCGCGATACGGTACCCATGCCATGCTCGACATGACGCACAGCTATGGCAGTCTGCCGACCCGCAACGAGCGCGATGTCACCTTCGAGGGAACCGAGCGGCTGAACGTGGCGGCCTCGCAAGGCCCTCATGGTCCGAACGGCACCGTCAATCTGGTCACCAACAAGGCGTGCTTCGCCTGCACCATTGCCTGCGGCCGCATTGCCGAGATCGATCCCGAGCATTTTTCGGTGAAGGGGCGCCCACAGTATCACACGGCCTCGGGCGGGCTCGAGTACGAAAACGTCTTCGCACTGGGCGCCATGGTGGGCGTGGACGACATCGATGCCGTCACATTCGCGAACTTCGTGTGCAACGAGCACGGCATGGACACCATTTCCTTCGGAGGCGCCCTCGCAGCAGCCATGGAACTCTTCGAGACCGGTGTCGTGACGATGGAAGAAACCGGTGTCGATCTTTCGTTCGGTTCCGCCAAGGGCCTCGTGGCCATGGTCGAGACCTGTGCCAGAGGGGAGGGATTCGGAGCCAAGATCGGGCTCGGCGCAGCAAGGCTGTGTCAAGAGTACGCGAGACCCGAATTCTCGATGACGGTCAAGGGTCAGGAGTTCCCGGGATACGACCCACGCGCCATGCAGGGCATGGCGCTTGCCTATGCCACCTCCAACCGTGGCGCCTGCCACCTGCGCGCAAGCCCTTTCGCCTCGGATTTCGCCACGACCGAGCTTGAGGGCAAGGCCGACATCGTGCGATCGACCCAGGACGAACGGGCCGCGATGTTCGATTCTTCGGGCTTGTGTGCCTTTACGGCGGCCGCTGTCTCCATCGAGAAGGTTGCGGCGATGCTTGATGGCGCCCTTGCGTCGTCGTGGACGCCCGAACGTCTGCGCGAGACGGGTGAGAGAATCTGGAATCTGGAGAGGCTCTTCAACATCGCTGCGGGCCTCGGACGGCGCGACGACACCCTGCCGTTGCGCATGCTGAACGTCCCTGCACCAGGCGGCACGGCAAAGGGCATGGTGGCCCGGCTCGGCGACATGCTGGGCGACTACTACACGATGCGTGGCTGGGACGAGGACGGTGTGCCGCGCGGTCAGACCCTTCACCGTCTTGGCTTGTCATGAGGGTATCGGTGAGACTGGCCGCCTACGCCGGCGAGACCGTTGCCGACATCGGTGTCGACGGCAGGGGCCAGTGGGATCTTGCGGAGAACACGACACTCGCTGGCGCCCTTGGCCGGCTCGGAGCACTGAAGGAGCGGCCAGTGCTCGCACTCGTCAATGACCGCGTCGTCAGGGAGGCAGTGTGGTCGGACTACAGGCTCGCCGACGGCGATCACCTTGTGATCATGCCGCCGATCGACGGAGGGTAGGGGCCATGGACCAGCCGCGCCTGACCTGTTGTCTCACCTTTGACTTCGATGCCATGTCGGTGTGGATCGGCTCCTATCGTTCAAGCAATCCCAGCATGATCTCCCGAGGCGAATTCGGCGCCGTCGCGATCCCTCGCATTCTCAACCTGCTCCAGCGCCGATCGATCCAGGCAACCTTCTGCGTACCCGGACACACGGCCCTTGCGTGGCCTGACCTGGTCCGGGCCATTCATGATGCCGGGCACGACATCGCCCACCATGGCTGGGTTCATGAAAACCCGGCGGACTTTGACGAGGCCGGAGAACGGCGCAATCTGGAACGCGGGTTCGAGGCTCTCGAGAATACATGCGGCGTGCGACCCGCCGGCTACCGGTCGCCGGCCTGGGATTTCAGCGAACGTACGGCGGGCCTCCTCGAGGAGTTCGGTTTCCTCTACGATTCAAGCCTCATGGGAGACGACTTCACGCCCTACTACATGCGGACCGGAGACAGGGTTCCGGCAACCGAGCCTTACGCGTTCGGCACACATCTCGACATCGTCGAACTGCCCGTCGCCTGGGGACTCGATGACTTTCCCTATTTTGAATTCGACAGCACGGGCGGCGGTCTCAAACCCGCCTCCCACGTCGAGGAAATCTGGCGCCAGGAATTCACATGGGCGCACTCTCATGTGCCCGGCGGCATCTACACGCTCACCATGCACCCTCAGGTGATTGGCCGTGGTCACCGGCTGATGATGCTGGAGCGTCTGATCGATTTCTTTTGCGAACACGAGGGCGTCGTGTTCAGCACTCTGGCCGGGTACGCGGGTGAGTGGGCAAGGCGCAATCCGCTGGCGGACTGGATCCGCAGCGGATCCCTTCACGCCCGTGGATCCCTGCGACAACAGGAGACCGTTGCATGAGCGTCTGGGGCAAGATTATCGGTGGTACGGTCGGCTTCTTCGCGCTGGGTGGCCCGCTTGGCGCCCTGATGGGACTTGCGGCCGGGCATCTTGTTGATCAGACCCTGAAGGGAAAGAAGCCCGCCGTCACGCACGGCAATTCCTCGACGGACGAACTTCAGGTTGCCTTCACACTGGCCGTGATTGCCCTGGGCGCCAAGCTCGCCAAGGCTGACGGCCGTGTCACGCGCGACGAGGTCGAGGCGCTCAAACGCGTTCTCCCTGTACCGAAGTCCGCGATGGCGGATGTCGCCCGCATCTTCAATGCCGCAAAGGAAAGCGCTGACGGCTACGAGTCCTATGCCCACCAGATCGCCGCCCTGCTCGGTGACGCGCGGGCGGTGAGGGAGGATCTCCTCGGCGCCCTGCTGATGGTGGCTCACGTCGATGGCCACTATCACGCCGCCGAGCGCACCATCATCAACGATGTCGGGCGGATCTTCGGGTTTTCGCCCACTGACATGAGGCGTCTTGAAGGCATGTTTACGGTGACCGGCGAGACCGCCGGTGATCCATACGAGATTCTCGGCGTGTCGGCAGAGACAAGCGACCGTGACGTGAAGGCGGCCTACCGCA
This sequence comes from Alphaproteobacteria bacterium, assembly GCA_965200495.1. Lineage (GTDB taxonomy): Bacteria > Pseudomonadota > Alphaproteobacteria > SP197 > SP197 > SP197. The sequence goes on along the minus strand of CBDAUG010000002.1, from coordinate 210,096 downwards.
AGCTGCTTCGGGAGAATCATCCCGACCGCGTCACGGCCCAGGGACTGCCGGAAGAGTTCATCGAGGTCGCCAACCGAAAAATGGCCGAAATCAATGCCGCCTGGGATCGAATCAAGAAGGAACGCGGTCTGAACTGACGATGCCTTCGTCAGCCCATCTTTAACATTTTCCCCACCTGAAAGGGCTGATTTGCCGGATTCTGTGCCTCCTGGCTCTGACAGAATTTTGTGAATGCCACGTCATAACAATATCTTAACATTGTCGCCCGACTCGACGTGATGGCTGAACGGGCTTAGTAGTGCCATTGTCTTGCGAGAGGGCCTTGTGTCGTGCGCCCAAGGCCCTACAGTCATCCCGTGTTCATCCGCGCTTCCACCACATTCACCCGCAAGACCATCGTGTGAATTAAGCATCCCGCCTGATTTCGTAGAGCGGCCAGTCGCACAATCCCACTTGTCGTGCCACTGCGAATCTTACCCCGCTGATTCTCAATCATTTTTTGCACCCAATGTTAAAGATGGGCCAGGATTGCCAGGCAGAAGAGAGCATTGAAGGGCGGCAACGCCCATCCCCGACGGGAAGGTTCAGGAACTCCTTGAGGCAGTGCCGTGTTGTCCGTGGCCCGGTTCGTCGAACGGCGCCTCAAACCCCGGTTGCATGGCAGAGGGCGGTCGGATATCTAGTCGCCGATGGGGCGCGTAGCTCAGCGGGAGAGCACTACGTTGACATCGTAGGGGTCGCTGGTTCAATCCCAGCCGCGCCCACCATCCCTCGTTGATTGATGATCGGTGCTCCGGCACTATCCCTCCGGCAAGACTAGGAGGATCGCCACGTGGCCGACAGGAACGATCAGGCCTTCAGGGGTACACGCAATCTCCATCGCCTGGAGCGCATTTCGCAGACGAAGCAGGAAGAGGAGATACGGCGTGGCCTGGAGTTCGGTCTTGAGGCTGCCGGGTCCATCAATGACAGGACCATCTCGCTCTTCAGCCGCGGCCATCTGCCGGCCTTTGCCGGTATCAACACCTTCATGAAGGCGCCCTACTGCGAGGATATCAGACGGATTGGCGACTACGAGGCCGCCTTCGTCGGCATCCCCTTCGACACCGGGACGACCTACCGGCCGGGAACCCGGTTCGGTCCCCAGGCGGTCAGGCGCATTTCGGCAGTCTACGACGGTTACAGCGTTGATGGCGGCATCGATCTTCCCGAAGAGCTCGACCTCGCTGATGCGGGGGATGTCTTCGTCATTCCCGGCAACATCGAGAAGACCTTCGATCAGGTCTCGAAGGCTGTCTCCCACGTCTACACCTCGGGCGCCTTTCCCATCCTCGTGGGCGGCGATCACAGCCTTGGCTATCCCAACGTCCGTGGCATCGCGCCCCATATTGACGGCAATGTCGGCATCATCCACTTCGACCGGCATATCGACATGGCCGACATGGACATGGACGAGCGCATGCACACGACACCCTGGTACTGGACGTCGAACGATCATGAGAGTGTCGACCGGGCAGAATCCCACCATGCCCATACCCACATGCATGATGTCGGCCTCGCCAACTGTCCGCCCAAGAACCTTGTACAGATCGGAATCGGTGGCTGGTACGGCTCAAGGCGCGGTTCCGAGATTGCCCGTGAGCGCGGCACGAGTGTGCTCACCATGACCGACGTCGAGGAACTCGGCACCAGGAAGACGGCGGAAGTCGCCCTCGAGCTCGCCTGGAAGGGGGCAAAAGCTGTCTATCTCTCGTTCGACATCGATTCCATCGATCCCGGTTTCGCGCCCGGCACCGGCACCCCGGAACCCGGTGGTTTCACGCCTCGCGAGGCTCTCGAGATGGTGCGCCTGATCGCCCGCGAAGGCCTGTGCGGCATGGAGGTCGTCGAGGTCTCTCCGCCCTACGATGTCAACGACAACACCTCCCAGCTGGCCTGCCGGGTCATCCTCGATGCCATCGGCACCATGGTGGTTGAAGGCAAGCTCGGCCACCGCGACCGCGTCATGAAGTCCTGAGCGCATTCCTGCCTGCTTCGGGAATTGAGCCGTCGACCAGCTGTCCGGTCGCCGTGGCAGGCGAGATTGACGATGCCAGCGTGCGCAACCCCGGCTGACATCATGGACTCTCGAGCAACGCGCCGACCGCACCCATGGAGGGCGCTGGTTCTCACTCCTGGACCTCATATCCCGTCTTTTCGGCCACGGGTTTGATCGATGTGGACATCCAGTCGATCTTGAGAAGACCGGCCACGTCTCGCCTTCCTCGTCATGGGAGGCGCTGCCCCGCCCTTGCAGCGGGCGGGGCAGCGCCGGATTCTACATGCCGGCACGGCCAATCCACTTGTTGGAAGTGTACATCTCGCCGAAACCGTCGGCAGCCAGCGACAAGAGGAGGCTGTTGTCGATACCGTTTTCGGCCATCGGCGCGTTGTCGGTCACACCGGCCTCGCGATAGACAGAGGCGAAGATGTCCCAGGTCGAACTCAGGTATCCGGCCTCGCAGTCCTCACCGCCGAACATCTCGCCCCAGTTGCTGGGTTCGTCAGGGGGAAGCGGCGCCCCTTCAGGAATACTGGCGCACATGGGCACACCACCCTCAACACCGATGGCGCCAAGATTCTGGTTGATGTTGAGCATCACGGTTCCCTGCTGGGTGATTTCGACATCCTCGACCGGCCAGTCCAGTCCACGGGCAACGATCTCGTTGCCTTCCTCGGGATTTTCCTTCCACCAGTTCACGGCTTCGAACCACGACCGGAGGAGTTCCCTGGCCACATCCGGCTTTTCGCTCATCCATGTCGTATTGCAGGCAATGGAGTCCGAAATCAGGCCACGTTCCCAGGTGCCGTCCGTGCGGCTGCTCTTGAAGAGGTAGGAATCTTCGCGTTCCTGGGACTGAGTGGAGAACGGGATGAAGTTGACATCGATATCGAGGGCCCCGCTGACAAAGGAAGCGGTGGCATCCTGCGGCAACATGATCTTGTGCTCCACGGCATCGAAGTCCATTCCAGCGCGCTTGAGGGTCAGCAGCATCCACATGTGATTGAGGAAACCGTAGTCGGCTGCATACGAACGTCCTGCAAAGTCCTCGACGGACTGGATGTCGGATGCCACCACCATCTCGTCCAATCCATAGGACATCAGCGGTACCGCGACATGTCTGACGGGGATGCCTGCAGCATGGGCGACAACGGTGGAGTCCATGGTCGTCATCATGCACTGCAGGTGACCCGTGGAGAGGCCGGCGTTGCGCGCCGTGATGTCCTCGATGATCTGCACCTCAAGATTGATGTCTTGAGCCATGTCCTTTTCCTGGACGATGAACCAGGGACCGTAGACGGAAACAGGAATCAGCGTGACAGTGACATCCTCCGCTGCGCGCAGGGCGCTTCCGGCAGTCAGCGTGACCGCCAGCAAGACGCCGGCGAAGAGTCCGGTTGCGCGCTTCAGTAATCCTTGCATGCCATGGTCCTTTCTTGTCTGGGTTTCTTTATTTCTGTTGGATCTCCTCGCGCATCATGGCGAAGAGCTGTCGTTCAAGATCAACGTAACCTGGGAGCGCCAGCATCTCCTCCTTGCGCGGAAAACGTCGCCCTTCCTTGAATGACACCGGAATGTCGGCCTTGATACGTCCGGGTGAACGGGTAAAGAAAATAATGCGGTCAGACAAATAAATGGCTTCCTGGATGTCATGGGTGACAGTGACGACCGTCGTGTTCTCCCGTTCGATGATCTCGATCATCATTTCCTGCATTTCCCACCGTACCTGGGCGTCGAGAGCGCCGAAGGGTTCGTCCATCAGCAGCACTCCGGGGTTCTGGGCCAGGGTGCGGGCAATCGCCACACGCTGTTTCATGCCTCCCGAGAGACTCGCCGGATAGGAATCGCCGAAACCTTCCAGATGGACCAGCTTGAGAAATTCCTGGGATCGTCTGCGGCGTTCTTCCCGTGACAGTCCCATGACCTTCATGCCGTATTCGATGTTCTTGCGCGCCGTCAGCCACGGGAATGATGTGTAGGCTTGGAAAATCATGCCCCGGTCGGGACCGGGGCCGGTGATGGGTTTGCCGAAGATCGTGAGATCGCCCGTCGTGGGGTACTCGAGTCCGGCGACCATGCGCAGCATGGTCGTCTTCCCGCATCCCGACGGTCCGATGAAGCAGACAATCTCGTTCTCTCGCAGTTCCATGGAGATATTGTCGACCGCGGTGAAGGCGCCGCCGACATACTTGCGCGTCACATCGCTCGCCTTGATCGCCGTGCGCACCGGCGCCCGATCACTCGCCACGGTCACGATTCCATGGGAAGGCATAGCGGGCAGCAAGCCGGAACAGGATGTCCGTCACCACGCCGAGGAAACCGATGGTAAGAATTCCCGCCATGATGATGTCAACCTTGAGAAACCTCCCGGCGCGCATCATGACGGCGCCAATGCCGTCCGATGCGGCGACGATTTCCGCAATGACGAGATAGGTCCAGCCTACCGCGATCATGTTGCGCATGGAATCCACCACGGCTGGAGCCACGGCCGGCACGACGACCTCGGTCACCACCTGACGCCGTCCGGCGCCCATGGTGAGCGCCGCCTCGATCAGCTCCGGCTGCACCGCCTTGGTATTGTCCAGGATGAGCGCCACCAGAAAGAAGATGACGCCGAGCACCAACAGGGCGAGTTTCTGCGTGTCGGTCGGACCGAACCACACCAGGAGCAGGGGAATGAACGAGGCAGCGGGCAGATAGCGGAAGGCGGAGATCGTCGGATTGAGAAGCGCCCTCAGCCTCATGAAACAACCCATCATGATGCCGAGAGGTACGGCGATCAGACAGGCTGCAAAGAAGCTGGCGAAGATGCGAAAACAACTCTTGAGAATGTCGGCAATGTAGTCCTTTTCCACGACAAGAGTGATGAGGGCGCCCAGGACTTCCTGGGGCGCCGGAAGGAATCGCTGACTCTCTTCAGGGGTCAGGTAGTGGCCGATTTCCCAGATGAGGAAGAATCCGATGGCTCCGGCCAGACCCAGAAGGAGCGTGGTTCTTCCGGAGAGTACGGCGCGCAGTTCAAAGAGCGACACACTGCGCCGGGCGGCCTGCCTCACGTCCTCGCCATTGCGCTTTCGCAGCCTCATCATGCCGGACCCAATCCCCCGGGCGCACACGCCTCATGGCAGTGGCCGTGACGATACCAACAACCCCGCATGCCAATCAACAAGGCATGCCTCTGCCTTGAATTGAACGGACCGATGTGCGGAAATGACCCTTGTTGAAGTCAGATCCGGGAGGCGCCGGGTGCCCAGACAATTCGACTACCTGCGCCCCGACAGCATCGATGCGGCGATTGCCATGAAATCCCTTTATCGCGAGGGTGCGCGCTATTGGGCAGGCGGTACGGACCTGATGCTGCAGTGGCGCCAAGGCGAGGTCACGATCGATCACTGCATCGATCTGACACATCTCGCCGAGCTCGAAGGCATCGAGGCGGTGCCGGGTGAAATCAGGATCGGGGCCATGGCAACCCTCGATGACCTTGACCGCTCCTCCTCGATGCATCCGGTCATGAAGGCGCTTGGCGATACCGCCCGTGTGATGTGCACGAAACAGACCCGCACTCTGGCCACGGTCGGCGGCAACATGTGCAATGCATCACCGGGGGCCGATCTCTCGCCGCTCTTTGTGGCGCTTGAGTCCCGTTGTCTGATCCAGGGCGCAAACGGTCGGCGGGAAGTTCCCATGGAGACGTTCCTTGCCGGCGTGAATACGACGAACCTGGAGGCAGAAGAGCTGTTGTGCGCCATCGTCGTGCCGACGCCTTCGGCGCGCCGTGAAGCAAGCTATCGCAGGGTTGCCCGCACGGTTGTCGACATCGCTCTGGTCAGCGCGGCGGTGTCGCTGACTGTCGATGCCGGTAGCGTCACCCGCGCACGCATCGCGCTGGGTTCCGTCGCGCCGGTTCCGGTTCGCGTGAAGGACGGCGAAAACGTTCTTGTCGGGCGATCTCTCTGCGCCATCGGTGCGACACACGTCGAGGAAGCCGCTGGTCATGCCGCCGGGGTCGCGCGACCGATTTCGGATGTGCGCGCCGGCGCCGGTTATCGTGCACGGATGTGCCCGGTCCTCGTCCGGCGGGCCCTCGCCGATGCATTGCGGCAGCTTGGAGGAGACGAAGGATGATTCGCATGACTGTCAATGGTCGGTCCCTTGACCTTGATGCGAAACCGCACGAACGCCTCTGTGATCTCCTGAGACGCGGTCTTGGACTTCATGGCGTGCGTGTGTCGTGCAGCGAGGGGGAATGCGGTTCCTGCACGGTGATCATGGATGGCGAGCCTGTGACATCCTGCCTTGTCCTCGCCATGCAGGCTGAAGGCCGCGAAGTTCTGACTATCGAGGGACTTGGCAACGAGGACAACCTTCATCCGATCCAGGCGGCCTTCATTGAGGAACAGGGGTTCCAGTGTGCTTTCTGCACACCGGGCTTTATCATGGCGACCAAGGCCTTCCTTGATGAAAATCCTGAACCGACAGAACAAGAGGCCGCCATGGCCATCAGCGGAAACATTTGTCGTTGTGGAGCTTATCCCTACATCGTGAAGTCGGTCATGAATGCGGCGGCGCGGCTGAGAGACGGGCAACAAGGATCGAAGACCGGTTGAACAGGGGAGAGGGACCATGGCAGCAACGACACAAGCAGCGGGACATCGCTCTGCGTGGAGGGTCGCCGGCAAGGGCATCCCCGTCAAGGACGCCCGGGAAAAGGTCACCGGTTCGCTCAAGTACGCTGTCGATCTTGAAATTCAGGGCATGGTCCACGGCAAGATTCTTCGCAGTCCCCATGCGCATGCGCGCATCGTGTCCATCGACACCACCAGAGCCGAGGCACTCCCCGGTGTCCTCGGTGTCGTCACCCATCACGACACGCCCCAGAATGTCTGGGAGAACGCCTGGTTCAACTATCGTGGCAGGATTCTCGACGGAATCGCCCGCTTTCACGGTGACGATATGGCGGCGGTGGCTGCCGTCAGCGAGGACGTTGCCGAAGCGGCGATTGAACTCATCGACGTCGAGTATGAAATCCTCGATGCCGTTTTCGATCCCGAAGAGGCGATGCAGCCGGAGGCGCCGCAGGTGCGCGAAGAGGGCAACCTTCGTGATCCCTATGTCGTCGCGTGGGGTGATGTCGCGAAGGGAGCTGACGAGGCGGACTTCATTGTCGAGACCGAGATCCGCTTTGCCAGTCAGCAAATGGCACCGCTGGGCCGCAATGCCTGTATCGCTGAATGGAACGGTGACCGCGTCACCCTGTGGACTTCATCGCAGACACCATCGGAATTGCGTGACGGCATTCACGAGGCCTTCGGCATTCCCCTGAGCCGAGTCCGCGTCATCGCGTTGCCGTCGGGCAGTTCCTTCGGGAACTGGTGGAGCGCCAATTTCATGCTCATCACGGCTCTGCTCGCCCGCAAGGTGCGAAAGCCTGTCAAGATCGAACTCTCCAACGAGGAGTGCATGGCGACGGTGAAGCGCCGGCACATCGAGATTTCCAGAGGCCGCATGGGATGCCGCAACGATGGCACCCTGACCCTGGCGGAGTTCGACCACATTATCGATAACGGCGGTTATGGCTTCAAGGATGACGTCGGCTTCTTTTGTGTCGACAACTGGGGTCGTGCGGAGCACGGACACTATGCAGTTCACGGGGTCAACACGAATCTGCTGACGGCTGGCTGCATGCGTGCGGTCGGTGATGTCACCCTGGGTTCGGTCGTGGAAAGGGTGGCCGACATGTGCGCCATCCGTCTCGGCATGGACCCGGTGGAATTCCGTCTCAAGAACCAGATCAAGCCTGGTGAACGCCTCCGCATGCAGCACAGCCGACAGTACATGAAGGGATCGCTTGAGCAGTATCTCGATGGCATTCCCGAAGAACAGAGGCAGGACTGGCCCAGGCTCTTTCACCTGTCGAGCGGTTCCACTGATGAAATCCTGCGCAAGGGTGCGCAAGCCTTCGACTGGCCGTCGAAATGGAAGGGCTGGGGAGTACCCTATGCCGTCGACGGGCCCAGACGCAGGGCGGTCGGTGTTGGCACAGGGGCCCATGTCTGCGGCGTCGAGTTCGAAGGCAATGTCTCCGCTGTGGTGCGCATCAATCCGGATGGAAGCGCCAAGGTTCACTGTGCCGTTGGCAGGCAGGGGCAGGGGAGTGAGACGACCCAGGCCCAGGTGGCTGCGGAAGAGCTCGGCATTCCGTTTGACAAGGTGGAGATCGAAACAGGAGACACCGATTCCTGTCCCTGGAGTCATGGCTCTCTGGCCAGCAACACCATGTACCGTGTCGGTTGGGCGACACGCGCAGCAGCCCATGACGCGAAGCGCCAGTTGCTGGAGATTGCCGGCAGAGAGTTCTTCGACTCCCCCTGCCAGGAACTCGATGTGGCCGATGGGGTCATCTCCTCGAGGGACCCCAACAAGCAGAACATCCGCGTGACGGTTGAGGAGGCGCTCAACCACTTCCGTGGCACTGACGCGCTGGGTCAGGCGTCGTCGATTACCGGCAGGCCGCAGGGTCCCATGCCCCCTGCCAGCACGTTCGCCAGGCACTTCGCTGCACACTTTGCGGATGTCGAGGTCGATGTCGAGACCGGAGAGATCAGATTGCTTGACTTCCTCGCGACCCAGGACAGCGGCACGGTCATGAATCCCCAGGTGATGAAGAATCAGATGATCGGCGGCGCCATCTGCGGGGCAGGGTTTGCCATCTACGAAGCGCTGGCGTTTGATGACGACGGTCGGATTCTCAATGCCAATCTTCTCGACTACAAGCTCCTGCGGGCCGCCGATTTCCCGCTGCGTGGCGACGTGATCTACGGTGATTCCTATGATCCGGTCGGACCCTTTGGCGCTCGCAGCGCCGGGGAAGCGCCGGCGGCCGCATCCGGACCTGCGATCGCCCAGGCCGTTTACAATGCCATCGGCACCTGGGTCGACATGCCCATGACGCCTGAAAACGTTGTCACCGCGCTCGACGCCCTGCACGCAGGCGAGGGCGCCTAACCCGCATCGCTCACCAGGTGGAACGACGGGCTGATTTTCGGCCCCGGGCGGATAGGCGGGTATCCTACTTGTACACTCGATACATGAAATATTAATATTATTCGGAAATAGTAGTTAGGGGCTTGACAGGTCCCACCTGATTCCCTAGATTCAGGACAACGGGGGGAATCGACATGAACTTGATGACCATCTTCCAGCGTTTTCCCGATCAGGAAGCCTGCATCGAACACATGGAGCGGGTGCGGTGGAACGACGATCCGCATTGCCCGCACTGCGGGAGTAGCCGCGTGGCCCGCAAGGCCGACGGACACCGCGTGGGCCGGTGGAACTGTCATGACTGCCACGCCAGCTTCAACGTGCTGTCCGGCACCATCTTCGAGAAGACCAAGATTCCTCTCCAGAAGTGGTTCATGGCTGTTGGCATCATGGTCAACGCCAAGAAAAGCGTGTCAAGCCCACAGCTGGCTCGTGATCTCTACATGAACCAGAAGTCCGCCTGGTACATGCAGCATCGCATCCGTGCGGCCATGGCCGACGATCAAGCTCCGATGCTTCAAGGTATCGTGGAGGCAGACGAAACCTATGTCGGCGGTAAGCCTCGCAAGGGAAACAAGCGCGATGATGATGGCTCCGGTGCCCCGCGTGGCCGTGGCACGAAGAAGGTGCCGGTCGTGGGTGCCGTTGAGCGTGGCGGCAATGTTGCGGCCCGCATCACCGGCAGTGTCTCCGGCCAGGCACTTGTCCGTTTCCTCAATGACACCGTTGACCCTCTCGGAACGCTCCTGATCACCGACGAGTGGAAGGGCTACAACGCGGCCAGGGCCGACTATCAGCATTCCGTCATCAATCATTCCCGCGCCTACGTCGAGGGCATGGTTCACAGCAACACCATTGAGGGTTTCTGGGCGCTCCTGAAGCGTGCTTGGTACGGGACGCATCATCACTACACACGCCACTGGATGCCTCTGTTCGTCGCCGAGGCGGTGTGGAAATACAATCACCGCAAGTCTGGAGACGGTTTCGACATCTTCATGCGGAAAGCACTCGCATGACTGGTGACGGCGGTTTGGTGGAGAAGGCGTTTGACGAAGCCCGAAGGGCGTATAAGCACGAACTTCGGAAACAGCGCCGCCGTGCAGCTCTGGTAATCCCCGCTGGATGGATGTGGACCGCATTTTGCGTGGCTGGCGCGGTTGGGATTGTCGGCGACGATCATCCTTGGCTGGTCGTATTTTTGGGAACCACCGTGTGGGTTCTCGGGTTGTACCTCGCCTGTCGAGTGTGGGGGAGTTGGCTATGAACCGACTCTACTACGGCGACTGCCTGACCATCATGCAGGACATGGCGCTCGGCAGCGTCGATCTGATCTATCTCGATCCACCGTTCAACTCACAGCGTGATTACAACGCGATTTACAAGACCGAGACGGGTCAGCCCTTGCCGGACCAGATCGAGGCTTTCTGCGACACCTGGACGCTCGACGACGAGACAGAGAGGGCCGCTCGAACGATGCCAGTCCTCATGCGCGAAGCGGGGGTTGACGATCAGGTTGCGGAGTTCTGGAAGCACTGGATGAATGCGTTGCGGCACACCAACCCGCGGGTGCTGGCCTATCTGATCTACATGACGCAACGTCTTCTCCCCATGCGCGGCATCCTGAAGAAGACCGGCAGCATTTATCTTCACTGCGACCCGACCGCCAGCCACTACATCAAGGTGATGATGGATGGGATTTTTGGGCATGAGAACTTCAGGAACGAGATTACTTGGCGTCGCACAAATGCTCACCCATTGGGCAGGAGGAAATACGAAGCGATCACTGACACCATCTTCTTCTACACAAGAGGCGACCTTTACACCTTCAATGGCGACACGGTTCCAATGTCTGACACTCAGATCGACGAATTGTACGACAAGAAAGACGACAGCGGTCGTTTCACAAGCACTGATTTGACCGGGGGAAAAGCTGGAGGACCGGACGCATACAGGCCGTTCAATGGCAAACTCCCCCCCGCCGGTCGTGCATGGGCCCCCCCTGCAACGGGGAGGCTTCCGTCATGGGCCAGGCATAAGATCGGGCCTTCCTATAACACCATGAATCAACTTGAGCGGTGCCATGCTCTTGATGAAGTCGGCCTGATCTACTGGACGAGAAACGGAACGCCTCGCCTCAAGCGTTATCTTGGGGATCAGGGCGAAAAACCGACTCAATCTGTGCCCAATCTTTGGCTGGACATAAAGCCCGCATCGGCAGAGGAGAGATTGGGTTACGACACTCAAAAGCCGAGATTGCTTTTGGAGCGCATCATCCGCGCCAGTAGCAACCCCGGCGACGTGGTGCTGGATCCGTTTTGCGGCTGCGCGACAACCATTGAGGCCGCGCACAGGCTGGACCGCCGCTGGATTGGCATAGACATTGCCATTCACGCGATCAAGCGAGTCGCCAAAGCGCGACTTCAGGAGCGATTGCGGCTTGTTGAAGGAACCGACTTCGTTATCGAGGGCGTGCCTCGCAATCTTGAGGGCGCCCGCGACCTATGGCAACGCGACAAGTACCACTTCCAAAAGTGGGCGGTCGAGCAGGTAGACGGTTTTGTAACGGCCCGCCGGACTGGTGACGGTGGAATCGATGGTCGTCTCTACTTTCCCAGCCCCGACTACACGGGTTTGGCTTCAATGGTCATCGAGGTCAAGGGCGGGGCAAGTGTCGGGATCGGCGTGGTCCGGGATCTTCGGGGAGTTCTGGCCCGCGACAGTGCGAGCATGGCTGGACTGATCATCATGGACGAACTCGGCGAGCGGAAGAAGAGGAACTTCGTGCAGGAGATGGCCATGGCGGGCGATGTCACGGTTCACAACATCCAGTACCCCCGAATGCAGATGCTTACGGTGAGTGAGATACTGGACGGCGTTCGCTTCAAGACGCCCGGAGCTGTCGGCAGAGGATCGGGAGGCGCATTGGGAAGCGGTAACACTCAAGGAGTGTTGCCCATATGATCCGATCCGGTAACATCGGCGCCAGGCTCAATCGAGAGGGGGCAAGGGTGTGAGTGGTGCCTCAATCACAGACAAGGCGTGTGCCGTGCTGGTGGAGTGGGAGGATAGCGTTCAGGTCGATCCGTCGTGGCAATGGATTGACGAATTTGAACTTGTGCCTGTCGCTGTCTGTCACTCAATCGGGTGGCTTCTGCACCGGGACGATCGACAAGTGACGCTGGCAGTGAGTGTTGGCGGCAGCTGTGACCGACAACAAGCGGCCGGGATCATCACAATCCCGGCGCGCGCGATTGTGAGCTTGACTCGACTGTCTAGCGCCTCTTCTTCGGCCATGCCTTTGGCCGGTCTTTCGGTTTGTCAGGACGCTGTGTGAGAGCCGAGGCGGACACTTCCCGCGTCTCGCTTGGCGAGAGCTTGCCCGTGCGCAAGCCCTTTGAGGCTAAGCGGCCCACTCTGTTGCCCGTTTTCTCGTTTCTCGCCATACTCTGTCTCCATGGCTGCCAATGCGCCGACTTACCCCAATCCGCCGCGCGCTGTCAAGCCCCTAACTACTATTTCCGATATTATTTTCTTCCTGAGCCTCTTGCAAAACTCCTGAGTTCGAGGTCCGCGAGGCCTGCCTGCGGGCCTTGGCCACGGCTGACGGTGTTCCCGGGGGCGAGATTCCGGCGATGTTCGGCATGGCGGCCGCGCTGATGAGAACAAAATGACAACACGCCGGGCGTCAGAACAAGCGTCTCCAAGCCGCTCCTTGCGCAAAGGGCGGCGCGGTCCCGGCAGGCCTGACGGGAGGCCGCCCTACGGGACGGCGAGACGCATCACCTGATCGGCGGTCAGGGCGAGCAGGCCGAACATGAGGTGGCAGGCGACCTTGGCGGCTCCCCGGACACGGACATGGCGGCCGCCGAACTCATCCTTGAGACGACCGTTGGTCCTCTCGACACCGCTGCGGGTGCGAAAGCGCACGCTTGCAGCATCGACATGACAGGCCGCACGTCGGGCCCGCGCCTCGCGTTCAAGGTCGGCCTTGAGTTCCTTGTTCCGACGCGGATTGACATCGATGATCGCTACGTGGCCAAGGCGTTCGCTCATCGCGTGGATCTCCCTGGCGTCATAGGCGGCGTCCATGAGATCGTAGAGGTTCGTCACACGCCCGGCTGTCATCAGCGCGAGTGGGATCGCAACCTGGCTGTCATGGACGGACGCCGAGGTAAGAACGGCACTGACAGGCACGCCACAGTCTGCCGTGTCGATGTGCAGCTTGTAGCCTCGCCACGTCTCAATGAACCCCTTGGCGTTCCTCTTGCTTCCAACATCGCAGGCCTTCGGCAACTCGTCGAGCATGTCTGCGAGGTTCATGCTGTCGGTCTGCCGCTCAAGACGGGTCGATTCCTTCACTCTTTCTTCGCCCTTGCGGGGTCGGCCGCGCTTGCGCCTGGGCCTGTCGCCCGCCCGGGGCTTGGGCGCCGGCTTCTCCCGGCCCTCAATGGCCGTTGAATCCCGCGAGATATGACCGACAAGCTCGTCGCCCAGCGTCTCCTCGACCAGATGGCCGTGCATCCTCTCCGCAAGACGCGACTGCGAGAACTCGCCAAAGGCGCGCGAGAACGTCGCCTCGCTCGGGATCTCCGCACACCGCGACCAGCCGCACAGCCGGCGCAGCGTCGCGTCCGTCTGCACCCTGTCGATCAGGTGGCGCGTCGTCGGCAGGTCCCACACGGCCTTGGCGATGAAGGCTCGGGCCAAGGCACATCGGTCTTCCCGGGGACGACCCGGTGAGCCCCACGCCTGACCGGCAAAGCGCTCCACCTGAACCAGGTCGAGAACCGTCACGAAACGCCGATGCCGTTCGAGAAGGGGGCCGACCTCCTCGGCCAGATCAGGGAACAGTTCTCCTTGAAATCGGTTCCACAAACCGGATATCGTCGCTGACAGGGACATCGGGTTGTCTCCACGGGTCTTGTGTCGTATTGGACAACATCACAATACCTCGCAGGGGCACCCGACTCCCAGCCCCCTGGAAAAACATCACCGGATCACAGAAAAACCCGCCGCCCAGGGGGTTTTGCAAGAGGCTCTTCCTGTAATTTATTACTGTCTCCAGTCTTCAAAATCCAATAGATTAAGAAGAAATAATTCGTATTGTTTTTCCTGATCCGAACTCGGTTTTGAATGCCTTTGTTCATTGTGCTTGCCAATAAACTCGTCAACCTCTTCTTTTGAAACAACAGGAATTGTCAAATGGCGCCCCCACCTCAAACGCGCTTGGTCAGCAGCATCGCCGCTTCCTCGAATTGAAAGAGTTCGCGAATGATCTTGCTGAACAAAAATAGCATGCCATTGCTGCACAGCATAATTTATGCTATTTGACTCATAGTAGTAAAATCGTCCCGCACCCCGCGGCTCCCAGTTTGGCGCTATCATTGATTTCTTGTGATCATCAAAACTCACATACCTCATGCGTGCCAAGCAAGTTTGGTGATACTGAACTTCATAATATGCTGCATAATTGTTATCTCTACGAATCTCTGCGCGCGTCCATTCCTCGTTGCACGCCATGAAGTCTTCTGCGTCAGTAACCCTTAACGTGAATTCGGGGAAAATCCGATGGTGCTCTAATAAATTCTCTCCTAGTCTGTTGATCGGAACCCAGAAATCAGTTTCGCTAAGGTAGAGCTTCATTCTGTTGAGCGGAGATAGATCCAGCCCGAATCTTTGTCGCCACATTTGCTCGATGTCGTGAGAGGAAGCAACCTGATCGCTTGGTGTGTTCGAGTCGCGAACGCGAGCGTAAACGGTTCCGGGGTTCAGTCGGACGCTGTCTTTGTGGTATCCCCTTTGAAGATAGTACGGCTTCTCAGGACGATCCTTGATCACCACAACGTCAAGTTGCTGGCCTTGTAGCTCGATCTGCTGAAGATAAATATCCGGGTAGACTCCTCCAGCAAAGCCGGCGGTGGACAAGGTGTTCACGATATCGGCCTGGGTTCGGCGATGGCCGGAAGTCATACCCACTACAGAGCCAGTGTCGTCAACACCGTAGACGATATAACGGTCCCCAGCATGTCGAGGCGTGTTAGCAAGGCACATGATGTCCTTAATCAAGTCGCCTGGCTTGGCATGCGAATCACGTTTGAAATCCCAATGATCGCCCTCCATTCCGGTGGCGATCAGGTCTCTAATGATTACTGAAAGGTCTATCATTTTCGTTCCCACGTCGGCATGGCTATGAATGTGTTCAAGCAGAACCTGGTAGATAAAATCTGACGATTGAATCTCGACAGGGATTCCGCGCTACCTTGAAGTCTGTGAGCGTGTTCCATAGGACCAGGAACAATCATTGATCTTTTTTCCGCTGGCCGGCTGCGACTTGATCCCGACAAAATCATCGTAGCCGTTAAACGTGGACATCAAATGTTGGATAGTTCGTTCATCGTCAGTGCTCTCACTGCGTATTCGTTCGGGTCCTGGGGGATTATCGCGGTGGCATGGTGGGCTGAACGTTCAGAAGTTCACGGCCTCCCGCAGCACTGCGACACTCCGGTAACGACCGCGTGTGTTGCGTCCCCGGGGACTCGAAGGATTATCTCACCGCTAGGAGAATGAATCATTTCGTACGACCCTGGGTTTTACGCCTTCGCCCCCTCAATTTCGTCGCGACGACCAACGGGGCGTACATCTTCTCGTACAGCATGAACAGATGCTCGATGCGCTCGCGCTCGGAGGCGAAACCCGAGCGGCGGTAGAGCCGGTCTACAGTGCGGTCGAGCGCCTGATGCGCCCGGCGCAGGTCCGGCGGCATCAGGTCCGGATCATAGAGATCGGCCAGGGTCGCGTCCGGATGAGCGGCCCTCGCGTCGAGGACCGCCTGCGCGAGCGGTTCCAGTTTCGACAGGTTCGCATCATCAGGCGGCACCGGGAAGGTGTTGTAGACGAGGCCGCTGGAGTAGCGGTAACGGCTTTCAAGCCGTCCGCCGACGTGGCACAGCCATGCCATGTGCATGGCCGAGGTCAAAAGTCCGAATAACCACAGACCTGCGTCTTGAACGACCAACAGCTGATTGCTCGGAATGCAGGGCGACTCCAGCCAGCCGATGGGGACATAGGTGCGGCGCTCGGAACTGACTTCGGGGATCACGAGGAACGGCGTGGCAGGAATGATCGAGACGTGGTACTCGGTGGGTCTGTCGGCAAGTGATCGACCCAGCCGCCCCGCATCCTTTTCCCGATATCGGCGGACCGCTCCAATTCGTTCCATCACCACGGGCAGTGACCGCAGCATAGCGGGCGATTCATCCGACACATGCAGTAACCAGCGTTCCCGACCATTGATATACTCTTGCCCGCCCACAAACGGTCGCAACAGTCCAGCGGCGCGAGGTTCCCGCGCAATGAATGCCCGACGTTCGTCCGCGTCGAATATGTAGTGCCCATTGTCTACGGGCTTCGTGCCGACAGAGATTGGCGGGAGACCCGCCAGAGAGATCCGGCTTCTCTTTACGATCAGGTGGCAGTCCGCCAACCCGCCAGCGTCGATCAGATAGGGGCCGATTGCGGTGACCCCGATTTCCTCGGGCTCGCCCTTGGGGCTATCGTAGAAAAACAGGCGGCGCCGGTTCGGGGTGGTCGAACGATCCGCCAATCCTAGAATGACAACATGCACATGCGCCTTGCCGCGCGCGTCCGATCCCCACGCGAAGGTCCTGTGTGCGAAGACGATCTCCAAACCGTAGAGATCGAACAGTGCTGGCCATAACTGTGCCACCTGTTCACCCTGCGTGATCGAGTTGGTGGCGACAAGACCGATCCGTGCACGGCCACCTGCAAGATACTTGCCCGCCTTGAGAAACCAGGCCGCGACGTAATCCAGTCTGGAGCCTGTGGCACCAAGCTCGATCATCGTCTGCTTGGCCTGCTGTTGTTTCCCGACGATCCGCATGACAAAGCCAGAAAACGGCGGATTGCCCAGCACGAAGGAGCAGTCGTCTGGTGCCAGGAGATCGGACCAATCGGCTTCCAGCGCGTCGCCGTGGACGATATGCGGCGACTTCTCAAGCGGGATGCGCGCGTACATCCGGCCGAATTCGAGAGTCAGCCGGTTGTTCATGATGTGATCCATCATCCACAGCGCGGTCTCCGCGATGCGCGCCGGGAACTCGCCAATCTCGATCCCGTAGAACTGGTCCACATCCACCACCGACTGCCAGCCGACATCCAGCTCCGTCTGACCGGTGGCGTCGCTCGCCTTGCGAATCTCCCGGATGACCTCGATTTCGAGCAACCGCAATTCCCGGTAGGCGATGATGAGGAAGTTGCCGCAGCCGCAGGCGGGATCGAAGAATGTCAGGCTACCGAGTTTCGCCTGGAACCGGTGGAGTGCCGCGAGTCGGCCCCGGCCCCGGCGCTTGCGTACCCTCTCGAACTCGGCACGCAGGTCGTCCATGAACAGTGGCTCGATCACCTTGAGGATGTTCTTCTCGGTCGTGTAGTGCGCGCCCTGTGCCCGGCGTTCCACCGGGTCCATCACCGACTGGAACAGTGCGCCGAAGATCGCCGGCGAGATGTTCGACCAGTCGAAACGGCAGGCGTCGAGCAGCGCCGCGCGCATGGCCGCGTCGAACGAAAAGATCCTGATGCGTTCTTTGAAGAGATCGCCGTTGACGTAAGGAAAACGCGCAAGATCCTCGTCGAGGGTTGCCGCACGCGTGTCCTCTGGGGTGTCGAGCGCTTCGAACAGTTGCGCGAGCCACGGCCCGAGATCGGCCCCGTCCTCGCTCGTGCGTTCCTCGATGAAGTCGAGAAAGATGTCGCGCGGCTCGAACACGCCGGTGTCGTCGGCGAACATGCAGAACACCACCCGCACGAGGAAGCGTTCCAGATCGTGGCCCTCCTGTCCGGCAGCGGCGAGTGCGTCGTGCAGCCGCCCGACCAGTTCGGCAGCCTCGATGTTCGCCGGATCCTGATCGCGGAACACCCGGCGCTGCACGCCGAGGATGAAGCCGAACGACTCGACGTGTCTGGGCAGCTCTGCAAGCGGGAAGGCGACAACCTGTCGCTCGTCAAGATCATGCAGTTCGAAGGTCTGGAAGTCACTCACCAGGATGTAGCGCGGGCGCTCGCGTTCCGGCAGCGCGTCGAAATACTCCCCAGCCTGTTCGTAAGCCTTGCCGAGATCGCGCCCGGCACTCTTCTGTTCGACGAGCAGCACCCCCGGCCAGAACAGGTCGATGAAGCCCGAGTGGTTGTCGAGTTTGGCGACGTGCTGCTCGTAGCGGGCGACCTCACGCCGACGTTTCCCGAAGACCTCGAAGAAGTCGTTGTAGAAGCTCTGCGTCTCACCTTTCTCGTAGGCCGCGTCCTTCCAGTCCTCCGCGAAGACACCGGCGCGGGCGCGGACCTCGTTCCACGACAGGCGCATGACTTACTGCGCCTCCTGATCGAAGTAGTCTTCGTCGATCCGCTTGATTTCGTGATGGACCCACGTTCGTACGCCGATACCGTGCCGGACCATCAGGCGAGCGAGTTCCGCGCCGTCAATGAGAATGATCCGCTTGGGACTTCGCGCTACATAGTCTTTGGCGGCGCGCGTGAATCCGGCTGTGGTGACGAAAACACCTTTGGTCGTACCCGCGGCGTCGATCGCGCCCGCGAAGTCGCGCAGGTCGCCTTCGCCGACGGCGTTGCCTTCCGCGTATTTCTTCGCCTGCACATAGACCTCGTCAAGGCCGAGCGCGTCTTCCCTGATTGTGCCATCAATTCCGCCATCGCCCGAACGTCCCGTCACTTGGCCCATCGCCGCATCGCCGCCGCCGTAACCCATCGCTATGAGCAAATCCACGATCACACGTTCGAGAAACGCAGGTACCGCATCGCGAACCCGATGTAGCACATCGGCTTCCAGTACACCGCTCAACTGATGGGCCACCCGGTCCAGTGTTTCCTCCGGCGTGTCCGAAAAATCTTCGTTCTGCTTGGACGCCATATTCTCGCCGGAACGCGGAACGTTCGCCCGTTGCGACCATTCGACGTATTCGGGATACTCTGCAAGCAGCTTCAAATCGATGCGCGAAGGTTTGCGCCGCAGCAGACGTTCACCTTCCGGCGTTAACTGATACAGGCCGCGACGGACTCGCTCCAGCAGCCCGGCGCGCGCCATGTAGATCACGGCCTAACTCACACGGTTCACGAAGACCGTTTGCCGACCGCCCGGGAGTTTTTCCCGGACATCTTCGGCAGAGAGTCCCTCGACAGCGGCGATACGTTCACGCACTTGGGAGAGCGTCGGCTCCCCACCATCGGCGAACGCTTCAAGGGCAGGAAGCATCAGTGCCTGAAAATCAGGAACGGGCATGGGTTCCAGTGCCCTTATGCCGCTGACTGGCGCGGCGTCACCTTTTCGTCGATCTCGGGGCCGACCAGCACTTGAGCTTGGCGGAGTTCCCATGTCTTC
Source organism: Alphaproteobacteria bacterium (assembly GCA_965200495.1). GTDB lineage: Bacteria > Pseudomonadota > Alphaproteobacteria > SP197 > SP197 > SP197. The sequence goes on along the minus strand of CBDAUG010000002.1, from coordinate 190,600 downwards.
TGCAAGTTCAGCCAGAGTTGCGGCGTCGTCCCGAAATACCGCGCCAGCCGCAACGCCGTGTCCGCGCCCACGCCCCGCTGCCCGTTCAGGATCATCGTCATCCGATTCACCGGCACGCCCAGAGCCTTCGACAGCGCGTTCGCCGACAGCCCGAGTTCATCGAGCTCGCCGCGCAGGATTGCGCCAGGATGCACCGGCTTCATTCCGTTCCTGGCGTTCATGTCATCTCCCTCCCTCAGTGATAATCCACGATCTCCACGTCGCACGGCCCTTCGTCCGTCCACGAAAGCAGACGCGTCATTGAGCATTGATCCGAATGCTGTGCTGACCGGCACGGTCGCCGCGCAGTACTTCCAGCCGGCTGCTCGGCAATGCGGCAAGGTCGCCAAGTGTCTCCGCGCTGTCCAGTAGGGTCAGTCGGCGCACAGCCTGACCGGTGAAGCCCTGATATGCTGCAATGTGCCGCCCCTCGAAGAAGCGGCGTGCATCCCGATCCTTGAAGCTCTGTATCATACGCGCCGACTGTAACCTCTGTTACGGATACCGTATAGGGACTCCAGTGGTCAGGCAGGACTATTTTATTTTCGGCTCTGCGGTTCTGCAGCGCCTGAGGAGGGCACAGCTGAGGCTGCCCGGGTCTTGTGCGCGCGGCGGTTTTGGGATCTTCGGGGTGGTTCGGGGCTGCCTGCGCACGAGATTCGAGATAGACGAGCGCACTCCACCCGCCGCGCCGCTTTTGCGGCGCGTTTCTCACGCGACGTGCGCGTTCTGGTGGCGGATCAAGCGCCGGGCGGGGTCAGGATCAGGTCGAGAGCTTCCTGGGCGCGTGCGGCGTCGTGCCGGTTGGCCTTGGGCATGTCGTCGAAGCGACCACCACGACGCACGATGGCGATGGCGGCGTTGGTCAGGCAGGCGAGGCTACGTGGCAGGTGACCCACGTGGGCCCGGCAACGGTCTTCATCGTCGGTCAAATCGCGAACGTCATGCAGTCGATTTTCAATCACCCAGTGGTTTCTTATCAACGCGCCGAGTTCCCTGGGCCCGGCACGTTCGGAGGCCAGCGAGGTGAGGCACCAAGTCACCTCGTTGCGGCGTCCTGGGCGAAGGCGGTGACGCCACGACAGCCGGCAAGGCGGGCGGCAACGGCGAGCGTCAGGACGGTTGCCAGGGGGTAGCGCTTGCCTCGCGGCTTGCGGTACTCCGGCACGACCGGTCAGGCGTAGTTGGGCCGTTCCGGACAGTCGGGGTCGAGAGGAAAGATGGGGCGGCGCACCTTGCGGAAGGTGAAGAGGCTGTTGTCGCTGCTCGTCACGCCGACGCCGTTGCAGGGAACTTCGGCAGCGGCGATGTCGCTGAACCCCGCCCGGAAGTGAATGCGTGACTTGAGGATGATGTAGCGCTTGTGAAGGGGTTCGATCCCGACGCTGCGCAGGCATCCTGGATCATGGGGTTCGGTCTGACGCGAGACGATGACGACCTCGACGTTGCCGATCTGGAGAACGCCGGATCGTCCCATGGACATCGTCGTCCCCCGGCCCATCGGCACCGTGACGGTGAAGTCGCCGTCGGTGAGGGAGCGAACCGTTCCCGTCACGGTGAGTGGCTCCCCCGTTCTGTCGATTTCGGGCATGTCGACCTTGCCGCCGAGTTCGATCGTGACCTCGTTGCCGACGCCGGCGGTTGTCATGGCGTCAATCGCTGCCTCATCGCAGATGCCGAACATGGCGACATTCTCAAGACCCTGGCGCATGACCTCCCGCAAGACAGCGACCGTATCCTGTGTCCCCCCGGAGGCGGCATTGTCCGCATGATCGAGGAGAATGACCGGACCGTTCTCCATCTGTCCGGCACGGGCTATCGCGTGCTCCAGAGGCTCGGCCTTGAAGAGCCACTCGTCGCGGCGGCGCCACGCTTCAGCGAGCAGGCGTTCTGCAACTTGCTGTGCCGCGCCACGTTCGCCGTCTGCCACTGTCACGACGGAGAGGCCCGCATTGTGGAAATCCGCCAGGGGAAAGCCACCGAAGACGCTGGCGGCAAGCAGCCCTTCCTCTTCGGCCCTGCGGGCCATGGCGATCATCGATCCCATGGGTTCATCGTCATGTCCCATACGCAAGGTCTGGGCGAGAATCGGGCGCTGCCCCCATGCCATCACCGGAGTGACCTTCCTGTCGAGGGCCTGCAGCATGATGCGTCCGGCATGGTGACCGGCCTCGTACATGTCGAGATGGGGATAGGTCTTGTAACCGACAATCACGTCCGTGTTTTCAACGATGTCTGGCGTGATGTTGGCGTGAAGGTCGAGGCTGATGGCGATGGGAAGATCCGGCGCGGCATGACGGATGCGTTTCAGGAGCGAGCCTTCACCATCATCCGTCGTTTCGGTGACCATGGCACCGTGAAGATCGAGGAAACAGACGTCGCATCCAGTCCGGACCGCTTCAACGATAGCGTCGCACATTGTCTGATAGGCATGATGCGCGACCGGACCTGACGGAGCGGCGTTGCCGGCAATTGGTGTCACGATCTCCAGGCCGGCCTCATCGGCGACATCGAGGAAGGCGCCAATTCCTGTGCCTGTTCCCTTGAAGCGCCGGTAAACCTCCGGGCCTGTCGGAACGTCAGGCGAGCCGAAACGGGAAAGTGGTGTCGGCACCGGTGAGAACGTGTTGGTTTCGTGTTCCATCATGGCGATCACCGCACGTTTGGTCATGGCCGGCCTCCCCTTGCGAAGCCTCAACTATCGCAGCGTCACAGATTGTGTCAAAACCGCACGCGGTGAGGGCCAACCGGGGAATGGCACCATGCGCAAACGCGGATCCAGAGGTGTCAGGCCGGCGAGTCTGCGCATCTGCGTGACCTGTCGCTGGCGGGCGCTTGATGTCATGCCGGATGGTGACGACCTTCCGGGCAAGCGGCTCCACGACATTGTCTGCGCCATCGCCTCGCCGGCGGAAAGAGAACGCATTCACCCGATCGTGTGCCTGACCCATTGCTCCGACGCCTGCAATGCCGTGACGATGCAACGCGGCAAGCCACCGCTGCTGATCACAAGGATGTCTCCCGATCACGACACGGCCAGGGCACTGCTCGACACACTTCGTGTCTACGGCCAGTCGCCTGATGGTGCCGTTGTCGGCGGCGCTGTCGAAACCCGCCCCCTGGTTCCGGGTGCGACACGCCGCCGCGGGTGAGGTGGTCGGTACGGAATCCAAGTTAGGAATAATACCGAGTTGCAACTTGGTGATAGTGCTTGCAATTTTGCGACAGGGACACTACCGTTGGTGGAGGTTGCGATGTCGGCTTTAGGGGGGCTCTATTGATGCAGAAATCTCTGTCCATTGATCCGAACAAGTGCACAGGGTGTCTTCAGTGCGAACTGGCCTGTTCGCTTGACAATGAAGGGGTGTTCAACCCCTCCAAATCGAGAATCAAGGTCTTCAACTTTGAAGGGAAGGGACGTTTCGTTCCCTATACCTGTACCCAGTGTGACGAGGCGTGGTGTGCGGAGGCCTGCCCCACGAACGCCATTTCGGTTGACCGGGAGACCGGCGCCAAGGTGGTCAGCGATGCGCTGTGTGTCGGCTGCAAGGTCTGCACCATCGCGTGCCCATTCGGCACCATCAACTACAACCAGTCGACCGGCAAGGTGATCAAGTGTGATCTGTGTGGTGGTGACCCGGAATGCGCCAAGGCCTGTCCCACCGAAGCCATCACCTATGTCGACGCCAACTGGACCGGCCTTGAGAGAATGCGCGCCTCGGCCGCCGTGTCCGACGCTGCGGCGCAGACCTAAGGGAGGGAACGTACAATGGCATGGGCTGGAAAGTTGCTGCGGGTTAACCTTTCTGAAGGTACCTGCGCGAGTGAACCTCTCAACATGGAATGGGCGCAGGCCTATCTCGGCCAGCGCGGTCTTGCGACCAAGTATCTCTCCGAGGAGATCGATCCCAGGGTCGATCCCCTGTCACCGGCGAACAAGCTCATCATGACCACAGGACCCCTGACCGGGACCTGCGCGTCGACAGCGGGGCGCTACTCCGTGGTGACCAAGGGAGCCCTGACGGGCGCCATCGCCTGTTCCAATTCCGGCGGTTTCTTCGGCAACGAGATGAAGAACGCCGGCTGGGACATGATCATTTTCGAAGGCAGGTCGCCGTCACCGGTTTATCTCCTGCTGCTCGATGGCGACGCCCGTCTCGTCGATGCCTCAAAGCATTGGGGAACATCGGTGTGGGATACCGAAGAAGCGATCAAGCACGACCATGGCGATCCATTGATCCGGGTCGCATCAATTGGCATTTCGGGCGAAAAGGGCGTCAAGTACGCCTGTGTCGTCAATGACATGCACCGGGCGGCAGGGCGTTCGGGCGTGGGTGCGGTCATGGGTTCCAAGAACCTCAAGGCGGTTGCCATCCGCGGTACGCTTGGAGTTCACGTCAAGGATCCCCGCCGCTTCATGGAAGCGACCGCGGCGGCCAAGAAGGTCCTTGCTGACAATCCGGTGACCGGGCAGGGGTTGCCCGCCATGGGAACCCAGGTTCTCATGAACGTCATCAACGAGACCGGTGCTCTGCCGACGCGCAACCACCGCGACGTCCAGTTTGAGGGTGCCAACAACATCTCGGCAGAGGCCATGGCCGAGGTGCGGGACACGGACGGCAAGAAGAACCTTGTCACCAACGCGGCCTGCTTCGGCTGCACCATTGCCTGTGGCCGGGTCTCCGAGATTGATCGAACTCACTTCTCGGTTGCCGAGCGCCCCGAGTACCAGATCATCTCGGGAGGTCTCGAATACGAGGCTGCCTGGGCGCTGGGCGCGGCCACGGGCGTGGGCGATCTCGAGGCGCTCACGTTCGCCAACTTCATCTGCAACGAGCAGGGGCTTGATCCCATTTCGTTCGGCGCCACGGTCGGTGCCGCCATGGAACTGTTCGAGGAAGGCGTGATCAGCACATCTGACACCGGCGGGATTGAACTCAACTTCGGCAATGCCGAGGCGCTGTGCACGTTGGCGGAACTGACCGGCAAGGGTGAGGGTTTTGGTGCCGAGGTCGGCCTGGGTTCCAAGCTGCTGTGTGAGAAACATGGCAGACCCGAACTGTCGATGTCGGTCAAGGGCCAGGAGTTCCCGGCCTATGACAGTCGCGGCATCCAGGGCATGGGTTTGACCTATGCCACCTCCAACCGCGGCGCCTGCCATCTCAGGAGCTACACGGTCGCTTCGGAGATTCTTGGCATTCCCGAGAAGACCGATCCGCTGGTGGCAGATGGCAAGGCCGGTCTTGTGCGGGCGTTCCAGGACGCAACGGCGGCGGTCGACTCCACCGGCATGTGTGTCTTTACGACATTTGCATGGACGCTGGAGGACTTCGCGCCACAGGTGGATGCGGCCTGCGAGGGAGAGTGGACTGTCGATCGTCTTCTCGAGACAGGAGAGAGAATCTGGAATCTTGAGCGACAGTTCAACATCGCCGCCGGTTTCACGGGCGCCGATGACAATCTGCCTCCGCGCCTCCTCAAGGATGCAGCGAAAACCGGCCCGGCCGAGGGCAAGGTCAACGGTCTCGAAACCATGCTGCCGGAGTACTACGAGGTTCGCGGCTGGACACCGGACGGCGTGCCGAGCAACGAGACCATCGCGCGCCTCGGTTTGTAGACTGTCGATGATTGGCTGATCCTGGCGGCCCCTTCCTGATCTCAGGCAGGGGCCGCCCGATTCAGGGTTCCGGAATTCCCGGCGGCGTCAACAAGAGACCCCGACAATGGGGAAAACGCTCAGCACAGCCAAAGGCGCGTCCTGTCGCCAGAATCCCGTGGTTCTTGATCGCCGTCTACATCTCGCCCGCGCCAATCTCTAGCACCGCGCCAGCATCGAGGATATCCGACCGGGCCCGTGTGCCAGGATCCGTATCGGTGATCACTGTCTCAAAGCATCCGATATCTCCGAGGACATGCAGCGCCGTCCGTCCGAACTTGGTGTGATCAGCAAGCAGATGCAGGCGGCCGGCCGCGTCCATGATGGCGCGCTTGGTCTGGGCAATGAGCTGGTCTTGGTGAAAGGTGGTTCTCTCCGCGATCGACGAGGTTGAGATGAAGGCCTGGTCGGCCCGAACGGAGCGAAGAGATTCCTGGGTCATCATCCCAAAATACCCGTGGAACCGCCGCACGTAGCTACCGCCAAGGGTGATCAGCTTGATGTCCTCAACCTCCATGAGGTTGGCCATCACTGCCGCATTGTTGGTAATCACCGTGAGCGGACGGGGGATAGTCAGAAACGGCACCATTTCCGCAATGGTCGAGCCGTCATCAAGAATCACGACCTGGCCCGGTTCAATCTTCTCCACTGCCGTCGCGGCAATACGCCGCTTCTCTTCCCTCGCCAGCCGTGCGCGGTACCGGAAATCGCTCTCGAACTGTGAACTGGACTGGACCGTGGCCCCGCCGCGCACCTTGCGCAGCAGTCTGTCTGCCTCGAGCCGGTCGAGATCGCGATGCACCGTCATCCTGCTAACGCCGAACCTGTAGGCGATGGCCTCGATGCTGGCGGAGCCTGTCTGCATCAGGAATTCCATGATTTCCTGCCGTCGCGTATCTGCCTTCATCCGAATATCTCGCCCAAATCACACGAATTTCCGCGTTTTCACGTCAATCCGATGCTTCGTTGTCAGGAGATCCTGCAGCATGGCAATCTCTTCGATGCGGCGCTCTGCAGACCAGCCCAACGTCCTTGCCAAGTGGTCAGCCAGCTCGTCAATGACGTTCGTGGTCAGTTGCCCTGACAGTGCCAGTGGTAGTCTGCGTAGCGCTATGTCGGCAAGGTTGTGCGCCATTTCGCGACGTGTCATGAAACCGATCTCGCCACACGATATGTCAGGCAGTGTGCGCAAGATCTGATCGTGTTTGCCGAGTGCGGCGGCCACCTCCTGCGCACGGCTGCCGTAGCGGTTGACCAGCACCTTGGCGCGTGCGCGGTCTGCGGTCGCCTTCGTCACCTCGTCCGTGAGGCGCTCCCAATCCTCGACTCGTGGGGACAGCCGTGCTCCGCCGCCGATGGCGACTCTCTCTGTCGGCTGACGGCGCGACTTGCCTAGCCGTGTCAGCACGATGTCTGCGGCTTCGGCCGCCAACGCGCGATAGGTCGTCCATTTGCCGCCGACCAGGGACAAGATCGGGAACGGGCGCCCCTTGTCCGGTTCACGCACATCAATGGAGTGATCACGGCTGACAGCCCCAGGATCGGTCGCATCATTGGCAGGAAGAGGGCGCACACCGGAGTAGGTAAAGACGATGTGCTCGCGCGATACATTGAGACTGGGAAAAACCGAGCGGAGTGCTTCGAAAAGGTAGTTGATCTCGTCGTCGCTGCAGACCGCATTCTCGGCGTCGCCAACCGGAATGTCGGTCGAACCCAACAACACCCGCCCGAAGAGAGACGTGACAAGACAGATGCGTCCGTCGCCTGGGTCGAAGTAAATCATGCGGCCATACAGCGCGTCCTGCAGACGAGGAAGGTCGAGGACGATATGCGATCCTTTATTGCCTGAAATCAGAGACGTTCCTACCCTCATCGACAGGTTGGCCGCATCAATCCATGGTCCGGCAGCGTTGACCACCACATCCGCTCCAATGGCGATCCGTTGCCCGGTCTCCCGGTCCTCGAGAGACAGCAGGCGATCGTCCCTTGCCACCAGCGAAATGTGATTGAGAGCGACCGATCCCGGATTGCTGGACATCCCGTCGAGCGCCAGCTCCAGACCGAGGCGCTCGGGCATCATAATCTGACCGTCAAAATATGAGGCAGCGTAGCGGAATTTTTGAGATATGCCGGGAAAACTGGCATGCAAGTCCCGGCCGGAAATCATCCGGTGCGCCGGCAAAACTCGATTCCTGCAACTCAAGTGATCGTAGGCCGCGAGGCCCACCTTCACGATCAAGCGGCCACGTCGCTTCAATCTTGCATTGCCACCCAACAACCGGAGAACTGACGTCAGTTCGCCGCCAAAGTTGGTTTCGATCGGAATAACCATTTCCAGAGGGCGGACGACATGCGGCGCATTGTGCAGAAGAAGGTTTCGTTCGCGAACGGACTCCGCGACCAGTCCGAACTCGCCTGTTTCGAAGTACTTCAGACCTCCATGGATCATGCGTGAGGGTGTTGCGCTGGTGCCTGAACAGAAGTCGCCACGATCCACGATCAGACAGTCAACACCCTGCAGTGAGAGATCGTGAAAGGTTCCCAGGCCGTTGATGCCTGCACCGATGATCACGACCGGAAAGTGGCCCCGCGACCGGACAACGTCAATCAGGGCGCCACGTGCGTACGGAGATTCGATCCTGCGACATTCCTGCATGACGATCTCTCAATCTTCGCCACGCAGAGATGTCCACTGATCCGACAATGCGCCGATTGAGGTCCGGTAGCGGCAGTATTGATCATCGAGTTCTGCCTTGTGCGCCTGCCGTGGCGCGTAGGTCGCCGCCACCGAGACGGTTTGCTGCGCCGCCTCGGCCAGGGAATTGTATACTCCGGTGGCGACCGCGCCGCATAGTGCGGCGCCCAGTGCGCCAGTCTCATTCACGGCGACGGTTTCAATGTGAAGCCCTGTCGTATCAGCGAAGAGCTGGCATATCCGGGGGCTTCGCGAACCGCCGCCTGTCAGCCGCGCCGAACGAAAGCTGAATTCACGCGACAGCGCGTCGATGTGGTAGCGATGATTGAAGACCACGCACTCGAGCAGGGCGCGCATGAGGTGGCCGCGGTGGTGCCAACCCTGTAATCCGAGAAAAGCTGCGCTGGCGTCGGTACCGTGGGGTGAGCCATAAAGGAACGGATGAAACACAACGCGCGACTCATCCTCAAAGGCATCCGCTAGTTCGTCTTCCAGATAGCGAAAGAGTGATCCGCCCTCCCGTTCCGCACGTTGCAACGCATCGCGACAACATTGCCTGACAAACCAGTCCACATTCGCGCTGGAGGCGGGCGACAGGGACATGTTCATCCATTCCCCACGCCGGAAGCTGTTGCGCGACAGCCATTCGGTACTGGGACGAAGCTCAGCGGAGATGACTTCATTGATACTGAATGAGCCGGCAACGATAGCGAGAAGACCCGGCTCGACGACACCCGCTCCTACAGCCGAGGCTGTCACGTCATGCAATCCCGCCGCCACGGGAGTGTTGACTTTCAGCCCCGTCTGTTCTGCTGCCCCTGGTGTCACCTCGCCGATGATGGAACAGGGATCAGCCGCGACCGGCAGGGCCGACCGCAGGGACTGCAGACCGAACAGGCGCAACGCTTCGTCCGAATAATTCTGCGTCACCGGATCGGCGAATGACGTGCTGGCTTCAGTCCAGTCGGTGGCAAAAGCGCCGGTCAGCTTGTAGCGCAACCAGTCCTTGCATGAGAGCACGTGGCCGATGCGGTCGAAGCGACCCTCCTCATGGTCGCGGATCCAGACCAGCAATGCCGAAGGGGCCGGTGCATAGGGCATCTGTCCTGTCGCGTCAAAGGCTGCGGCGGACGTTCCGTCCGCTTGCCACCGTTCCAGGATGCCGGCAGTGCGCGTATCCAGTGACAGAACGCCGTTGCCTAGGGGAACCCCATCGCGATCGACCAGATAGACTCCATCTCCGTGACCGGTGAGCGAGACGGCAACGATGTGGGAGGCATCGATTCCTGCCTTCTCGATCGCCTGGCGGATGACTCTGCCCGTTAACTGCCAGAGCGTGTTCATGTCACGTTCGACAAAGCGCGGGCGGGGTTTGATCTGTTCGGTTGCGCAACTTTCCACCGACAGTTGTCTGCCCGATTCGCTGAAAACCACCGCCTTGGTCACCGTGTTGCCACTGTCTATCCCGAGGATGCACCGATCCGGCATCGGCTCAGTTCCTTCGCCAGTTGCGCAGCTTGCCCTGCAAACTGGCAAGATAGATCGCCAGCATCAGGATCAACCCGAACACGATCTGCCGAATCGACGGCTCGACCCCGTACAGGTTCATCAGATTTTCGATGATGGCGATCACCAGAACCGCCGCGAAGATGCCGCCGACCTTGCCCGCGCCGCCGGTCAGGGCGGTGCCGCCGAGGATCGTGCCGGCAAAGACCATCAGGATGTCTCCCTCGCCCATATCGGCAACCACCGAAGAGAGGCGCCCGACTTCCAGAAGGCCGCCAACTGCCGAGACGAATCCTGCCATTGCAAAGCAGGTGATTTTCGTTCGTGAGACGTTGACCCCGGCGATGAAGGCGGCTTCCTCGTTGTTGCCTATCGCGAGAATATCCTTGCCGAGACGGTGGTAGTTCATGATCACGAAAGCCAGCGCGTAAAGAATGATCCAAACGATGATGGCCATAGGCACCGCGCCGCCGATCCGGCCGCCACCGAGGAAGCGAACGGTGTCAGGGATGTCGTAGACACCTTCGGGGATCAGGTAGATGACGATCCCGCGCATGACCAGGAGCGTGCCAAGCGTGACAAGAAAGGCGCTGACCCCGAGCTTGACAGACATCATTCCATTGATCCAGCCAGCGAGAACGCCGATGACAAGTACCGTAATGACAGCCAGAAATGGGGCAAAGAACAGATCGGGTGGCGGTGATTGCGTGGCAAACCAGACGATGGCCACCGTGGGCGCAACCGCAAATGTGGATTCAAGTGACAGGTCAAGCTGGCCTATCAACAGCACAAAGAACAACCCCAGCACCATGCATCCAAGAGGGGCTGCCGCCCACATCACATTGGTCAGGTTGCGTGTGGAGAAGAATCCGGGCATTGCCAGCCCGATCACAACCAAGATCGCGAGCAACGCCCAAATCAGGTGCTTCTCGACAATCACTGCCAGCAGCGTCTGGATGCTGGAGCCTCGTCTCCATGCCTTGTGTTCGGGTTCGGTGCGCGTGGCGCTTTGATCAGCTATTGTCTTACTCCCTGGATCTGACGATAGATCTCTGCGACATCAAATTCAGACTCGCCGCGTTCAATCACCCTGCTGACCTCGCCCATGAGGAAAATCATCACGCGATCACACACTTCGATGAGTTCCTCCTCGCTTTCCGACGTGATGATAACCGCACTATCGTTGGCAAGCTCCTCACGTATCATCTTCAGAAGAGGGGGTTTTGCCGAAATGTCGACGCCGCGGGTAGGCTCGTTCAGCAGGAAGAGCTGCGGCTTGGTCAGGGCTAGGCGGTTGATCATCACCTTCTGCTTGTTGCCGCCCGACAGGTTGTTGATGATCGAGCGGATGCTGGGTGTCTTCACCTGCAATTCAGCAGTGCGTTTCTCGACCAGTTTGCGTGCCCGGACTTGTGCCAGAAATCCGAGGCGATCGGAGAACTGTCGATAGCTCGAGATCAGCGTGTTTTCCTCGACTGACCTTCCGTGAATCACGGCCTGCGCCTCGCGGTGCTTGGGCAGGAACACGACACCGGCAGCAAGCGCTGCCGCAGGACTCTTGAGATTGTGTGGTACGCCGTTCAGTTCCAGCGTCCCTTTCGTGGGTTCACGGAGTCCGAACAGCATTTCGATGGCCACATCCTTTCCCGATCCTTCAAGTCCGGCAAATCCGACAACCTCCCGCGGCCAGATTTCAAGGTCGAGACCCCGCAGATCATTCCCCGCGCACAGACTGCCTGTTCGCAGCACCGGGTTCCCCTTCTTCTCACGCCTGGGCGGCAGGACGATATTGACGCGACTTGCATCTCCGACAATCCAGCTGGCGAGTTCATCCCTCGTGCTGCCGGCCGTATCGAGTGTGGTGACGCGACTGCCGTCACGCATCACCGTTATCCTGTCGGTGAACTCCAGAACTTCCGATATGTGGTGTGAGATCAGCGTGAAGGACAGATCAGGCCGTTCGTCGGAGATACCGCGCAACAGATTGAGCAGCATGTCCTTGCGGTCCCGGGTGAGTGAGGCGGTGATCTCATCCAACAGGATCACCTGTGCCTGGTCGATGTAGACAGCCTTACCGAAAGCCAGCAATTGCTGCGTTTCGATCGGCAGGTCTCCGATGATCTGTCCAGGACGCGCCTTGATGTTCAGCCGGTCGCAGATGTCTTCGATCTTGCGGGCCATGCGCCGGGGATGGGTCAAATCGAGTGCGCCGGTCAGATTACGGCCCATGAACATGTTATCGACGACCGACATCTTGCGAGCAAACTTCGGTTCCTGCGGTATCAGCGATACGCCCAGCCTGTGGGCGATGATGGGCGACGAATGACTGGCGTCCAGATAGCCGCTGCTGACGTCAATCTGGCCGGACGTCGGTGGCAATACGCCTGCGACCATGCTGACCAGAACCGACTTGCCGGCGCCATTGCGGCCGATGATGCCGTGAATCTCGCCCTTAATGACGGAGAAACTGACGTTGTCGACAGCCAGGACACCGGGGAAACGCTTGGTCAGATTCTTCAAAACGTAGGAGTTACGGTTCTGTGTCATCACACGCCTTTTCCCGCAACGCCGACTGGCAACGATTGCAGTGGTGGCTTCAGGTGCGGCAACGGGGCCGCACCTGAAGCTCTGACCTAGAAGCCAGGCATCTCGCCATGGTCGCGCAGATAAACCTGTGTTGACCATATGCTGGGATCGTCATGGGCCACATCGCCGGGTACGGCGTAGACGGATGTGCGGTACCAGGCGCCGTCGAAGTCGTCAGATGGGATAACCTGCACAGGAGCCCAAAGCGCATCACTGTCCTGAAGGATAGTTTCAACGGTCTCCGGCACCGGCAATGGCTTGCCTGATTTGATCATGTCCCACAGCAGGCGCATCGACATGATCCCCTCGCCTATGGCGGGCTGGACCGAAACATGGTCGATCTCTCCACGCGCCACCGACTGCAGTTCAGGAACGGTGCCGTCGACGGTCGTGATTGGAATGTGCCTCGGGTCGTCCAGCGGAAACAGAAGACCCTGGGCTGCGAATGCGGGAACGGCGCCGCCGATGCCCATGGTGCCATCAATTGATGCCACAGCCAGAATGTTCTCGCCACCATAGCGCGAGATCAGGTCGTCGACGGCCTTGCGCGCGCTGCCGCCATCGCAACCAGCCTCGCGCTCCTCAATCTGTACGTTCGGAAACTCGGCTGCGATCGGGTCAAAGACCGAGCGATAACCGGTATGTCGCCCGATGTCGAAAGAGGCTGTGATGATGCAGCGCAGTTCAATGATTACCCCGCCGTCATCACGCCAGCTTTCACCACGCAGCTCGTCCAGCCGCGCCACGATAGCTTCACCGGCGCGACGCCCAGCGGCCTCGTTGTCAAAAGCCACGAAAGTCTGCGGCGCATCAGGCACCCACGCATTGCTGGTCACGACAGGCATGCCTTCGGCGCGCAAGTCAGTGACGACTCCACGCATGGCCTCGCCACGCCAAGGTACGAGCAGCACGCCGTCAACGCCGCGCGCGATCTGTGCATCCAACCCATTGCGCTGGGCGCTCACGTCGTTAGCGCCTGTTACCCGGAACTCGATCGAGACACCTTCCTCTTCCTCAATCCGCTGGCGTTCGAGCTCCTGACCGAACTGCACACCGTTGAAATAGATGTCGGCCGGATCCCAGCGAATCACGGCAATCTCGTATGCGTTGTCCTGTGCGAGCGCCGCGCCGGACACTGTCATGAGTGCCGCAAGCAGCACCCCATGCTTCACTCCGATGTTCATGAGCCTTCTCCATGTTGACCGTCGACAAAGTAGGTCGCGGTTTCCTGCACTGAACAAAAATGTAACATACTTGTCTATCAGAGTCCCTCACAACATGTGATATTCTCAATGATGTCGTGTTACATTCCAAGAACGGCGTCATCCATCCGTCTATCGGGAGAGGAAGTTCCCAATGGGGGTTGTCAGGAGTCGGCATGCAGGATTTTGCACATGCGCACCAGGATGCCGCAGGACGGAGTTACAACACCTGCAATCCGTTCAGACTTCTGAAGCGACTGCTGTGCCACAGAATCGATGTTGTCGCCCTCACTGCCGCAGTCGGTCCTTCAGCTGGAAGTCTCACTCTCATCATCATGGATTGAAGGACGCTTTGCCCCTACGTTGCCGACTGCAACCAGGAGATCTTGCGAGCACGTCGTGGCCATCAAGCGACCCGGATGATCGCTGCTTGACCTCATGCAACGATGAGCCGCACGGTCCATGGTTTGCAGCGATACAACCGTCAATCTTGACAATGACGCAAACTTCAATGTGATTTTAACAGGTTAAGGAGGATTCATGCCTGGATTGATCGGCAAGGCCCACCGCCTTGCCCGCCTCATGCGTGGTCCGGGAGGATGTGCGGCGTGTCTTGCGTTTGATCACGGCGCGCAGCTTGGCCCCATTCCCGGTACGGAAGACCCTGCAGGCATCATCTCCGCAGCGGTCGAGGCGCGGTTTGACGGTATCATCCTGTCACCCGGGCTTGCGATGCGGCACGCCGGTCTCCTGTGCGGTCTCGACCGTCCGAGCGTGATTCTCCGTCTCGATCAGACCTCCATGTGGCGGGTTGGAACGACGCATGGCTACCCCAGTGGCCATTCGCGCGGAATCGCGAGTGTCGAAGAAGCCGTCCAGATCGGGGCGGACGCCGTTCTGTGCTACTTCTTCACGTGCCATAGCGATCCCGAACTCGAAACGCGTTCCATCGAGTTTGCTGCCGAGTGCGCGCGTGCCGCGCGTCTGTGGGGCATGCCACTCATCATGGAGCCGATGGCGGCTCGAGGCGGGCTTGTCGATGATCCGTTCGACACGGACGTCATTGCGATGAATTGCCGCATGGCAGCGGAGATCGGCGCCGATGCCGTCAAGACGGACTTTTCCGGTGATGCCCGGAGTTTTCGCCGCGTGGTGGAAACGGTGGAGTGCCCCGTCCTTGGTGCGGGCGGTCCCAGGATGGAGAATGATGACGAGGTTCTCGCCACCGTCACCGCTCTCCTGGATGCTGGCGCGAAAGGTATCCTGTTCGGTCGCAATCTCTTTCAGTCGGGAAACCCGCTGGCGCTGATGCAAAAGGCGCGCGCCCTGATTCACCATGACACGTTGACGACGAAGGCAAATCGAGGTTCGGAGGCGAACTGAGAGTTTCTCAGGCGCCGGTGGCGATATCAAGTGCCTTACGGGATCTGTGACGCTGCGAAACTTCCCTGCATCTCGCCATGCCGAAGCGCACGAGCCATCTGATCGAAAGGCCGAAGGCAAATCCTCATCGGGCCTGTTCTTTGAGGCCCATGGCGGCTTCGCGAAGCAGGCGTTCCGTCTCCTGTGCCAACCCTTCCATGTAGTGAGGAACGTCGAGAGTTTCCGCGACCGCCGCCGGTAGCAGGAATCGTCGCATTTCCATAGCGAATTCAGGACAATGAACAATCTCCGATGCCCTGGCTGCTGTCACGTCAATCAACGACGCAGGAAGGGCACGTTCCTTCATCTTGTAATCCAGAAAATCGATGCGCACACGCCCTCTGGGCCTTAACCAGTGCATGTCCCAGATATCCCGATGACGCGGGCGTTTGCGTGTCGCAACCGACGCTGAAAAGGCCACGATCTTGTTCGCAAGGATCTCTTCTTCACTCTGAACATGAACCATCAGATTGTAATCGGGGAGTTCCCTGTAGTTCTTCCTGATTTGCCGGGTATCTTTCGTGTGGAAGAACGTGTTGTCGATGTCGATCTTGATCCGTTGTCTGGGCATGTGTCTCTGCCGTGGTTCGATCTCGATATCGACGCGCCATGTCGAGACGCTGATTCTCTGCGAAGGGTGGCGGGAATCTCCCGGAGGCCGCACGATGACAGTCAGTCCATCCGTCTGTTCCGGCAAACTGCTCTCCAGATATGCCGCCAGCCCCGCCATATGCTCCGCCTTGAAGCTCGGACCTGCAGTGAAGTCGAGATCCTCGCTCATGCGTGAGGCGCCATGACACAACCGCAGAGATGTTCCGCCCTGAAATACGAGTGTGTCCAGCCATCCTCCCCGGCGAAGGGCGTGTAACAGTTCGTAGTGCAGCAGTTCCTTCTCGACGATGGCTTCCATGCCCTGGCAATCGCGCGCGCGTGTGACGACGTCGGCCAGCTCCCTGAACGAAAACCTGCCCTTCATGGCACGGGATTGCGTTGCGTGGCGGCCGGTGCAATCAAGGTTTCCAGATACCGGGCTTCGCGCCGGAATTGCCGGACGACGTCCGGGTCCTCCATGTCCAGGTGTTCCCGCAGCTCCTCGATATCGACGAGATGCATGTTGCGGCGGGCGCGTTTGAGGTCCCGGTATGCGGCTGACGCTGTGGCGAGTCGCAAGCGCGGCGGATCAAGGAGGATCGTATTGCGGACAATGTCGGCAACGGACCGCTTCGTGTGAGTGAATTCGATGACGCCATAGGGGGTTCTGAATGTTCCCTTGCGTCCCGTCGTCATGACCGTGAGATAGCGCATGGGACACTGGGAGATGACGCCCCATTCCGAGAGCGCGCATTCCAGGCTGGTATAGTTGTATTCCCCGCCACGCATCACGGCAGCGATCTCCTCGAGCAGGCGTCCGTGATTGCGCTGTGACAGGGGGTTGAAGTAGAGCCCCTTGCCGATGCGCTCAAGCAGGTCGGCACGCACCAGACGCATAAGGCTTTCCGAGAGGGTTTTTGCCGACTCTCCGGGGAACAGCATCCGCATGTCCTGGAACGTGAACACGGAACGTCCGCGCCGGTCCCAGTCAGCGAGCGTCCTGATGGCATGAGCGGCACGCATCCAGTGTGTCCCATGAGTCGCATGAACAGTATAAATATAGGTTTTTTGTGCACTACGGGCAATTGATGGCTGGTGTCTGCGCAAGAGCACGACCGGATGGGCGTCGGCGCCTTCGTGACATGACGGCGGATGGGGTGGGATTCGAACCCACGAGGCGCCTTGACGCCTGCCGGTTTTCAAGACCGGTGCCTTCAACCACTCGGCCACCCATCCACGGACATCTTCCTTAAGGGGCGTGAGGCGGAACCGTCAAGGCGACCGCCGCAGGAAAGCAATGAACAGCAGTGAGGTGGCGAACATGATGAGGCTGTAGGTTGCTGCCGGGATGATGACAGGACCGGAGCCAAAGAGCAGCACGGCAACGGCGATGGCAAGCGTGCCGTTCTGCAGGCCGCACTCGATCGAAATCGCGATCCTTTGAGCCTTCCCGGATGCCAGGAGCGCGGCAAGTCCGTAGGCGAGCACCATCATGGCAACGTTGAGCGCCAGCGTGACAAGGCCGGCGTCAGCAAAATAGGGAACGATGTTCTCCCGCTGCTCGTAGATGGCGCCGGCCAGGACCAGAATGAAGAGCACTGTCGAGAGGCGTCGCGTCCACGGTTCCGCGGCCTGGGCGAGAGCGCAAGAGACGCGACGCAGGACAACACCCGCGACAACAGGCACCGTGACGATGACAAACACGCCGAGCGCCGTTTCGGCGACGGAGACGTCGCCGGGCGTCACAGAACCCATGAGGTGCCGGTAGGACATCACCACCACCAGGGGAATGGTGATCACGCTGATGAGGCTGATGACGGCGGTCAGTGAAATCGACAGGGCCACGTCGCCACGGGCAAAGGATGTCAGCAGATTGGATGTGACCCCGCCGGGCGTGGCGGCGATGATCATGACGCCAAGCGCCAGTTCCGGCGACAGCGGCCACAGGCTGACCAGGATGAGGGCAACAAGCGGGAGAAGAACCATCTGCGAAAAGGCGCCGACCAGGAAGTCCCTGGGTCGCTTCGCGATCCTGGCGAAATCATCGAACGCAAGGCCCAGACCCAGCGAAAACATGATGAACGCCAGGGCCATCGGAAGAATGACGTCAGTGACGATACCCATTGCACCCTCCATCCTGCTGGCCCGATGCGAGTGGCCGGATGCTAGTGGATTGCCACTCCACCGACAACGCAAGGCGGTCATCGCTTGTCGAAACACCCGGGAAGCGGCACACTCTGCCGCTGTGGCCGGCTGTCGGGAGAAGCATGCAGATCACATTCAAGTTGTTTGCGTCTTTGGCGCCCTATCTTCCCGAAGATGCAATCAAAAACTCGGTCTCACTCGAATTTGCCGAGGGCGCCACGGTCGGCCGTGTCCTCGACAGCTGTGCTGTTCCACGCCAGATGTGTCACCTGGTTCTCGTCAACGGCATGTTCGTCCCCCCGTCAGCGCGCGACACGCAGGTTCTCGCAGACGGCGACACCCTGGCCGCCTGGCCCCCGGTCGCCGGTGGCTGATGGTGTGTCAGGCGTGGTCGCCAAGGACATGGCGACCACGCCTGAGGAGTTTCTTCGCCTGATTCCACGCCTCGCCCGGGGCATGACCTGCGTCGTGCAGGAAGGATGTGTGCGCATCGGCGAAAGCCAAAAAGGGGTCGTCATCACCACCAGGGCTCTCGCACCGCGCCGCATTGCCGGCCTTGCCCTTGATCGCTGCCGTGTGGAGCTGGCGTTCCGTGGCATGCATGAAACCGAGGTCGCCGCCTTCCTGACGCACTTCGATCGTGTCTACCACAGGGGCGGGGGATAGGGCGCCCTAAACGAACCGGCCGAGACGCACGGCGGTCTTGCCGGCGAGGGGCTCGCGGGCCGGCATGACGAGGACGCAGTCAGGGTAGGGGGTGCGAACGGGGCGGTCGCCGTCATGGGCAATCAGTGTTGCCTCTTCGGGGATGACCTCGAATCCCTCGAAGGTGCGTACGAACCGGAAACTGTCGGTTTCGATGGTGACAGGATCGGTCACTTCGACAACGATCTGTGGCTCATCGCCTTCGTGGGGTAGATAGGGGCTGGCGAAATTCTCCGGGATCATGCCAAAGTGCCTGAGAAAACGCAGCGACGTCTCAATGGCGATCTCGCTGGCCTGGGCGAAGAAGTGATAGCCACATTCGACAAGACAGGCGCTCTTCGCGCTGTCGGCATCGTCGAATGCGGCAAAGTCGCGCACTCTCTTTCCGGCGTCATGACCCCGGTCCAGGACAACATGGCGTGGCTTGCCGATGACCGCTGCAAGGGCACGACCTTTCGCCCTGCGGCCGGCCAGCAACATGGCGGGTTGCGGCAGATCGACCGAGTGGATGTCGAGGAGATGGTCGGCGGCTGCGAACACCTCGCGCATGGCGCGGGCACGGATAAGTTCACAACTCGTCCGCGGGCCATCCAGAGTGCTCTCGTCCCACAAGCGGTTGAAATCCTCGTCGACGAAACGGGATGCATAGGGATTGGCGGCATCAAAGGCCTCGTAGGCCGCGACATTGGCAAAACTCAGGGTGAGCCGACCCCTGACCGGCCGCACGTCGTTCTCGAACAGGTACGCCAGTGCGTGAGCACCACACAGTTCGTTGCCGTGTGTCAGGGCATTCACCATCACGTGCGGGCCGGCAAGACCGCTGTCGAGAGTGGTGACGTAGTCGATGCCGGTGTTGCCCCTGCGATAGGCCGCGATGTCGCAGGGCAGCAGATGGACGCCGGGGCTGGTACTCATGCGA
Organism: Alphaproteobacteria bacterium; assembly: GCA_965200495.1. GTDB lineage: Bacteria > Pseudomonadota > Alphaproteobacteria > SP197 > SP197 > SP197. Next base: position 171,134 of record CBDAUG010000002.1, on the reverse strand, counting down.
TGAACTGCTCCTTGAGAATGCGTTCCTCGAGATTGTGTTCGGGATCGAAGAGCAGCTGCACGGAACGGTTGCCGTCCGGAGTCACGTCGACCTTGACGACGTCACGAACCTCGGTGGAATCGGCAACCGCACTCACAGGCCGCTTGATGTGATCAAGGATCTCGAAACCCACATCAGAGTTGTCCGGCAGGATGGCGCCTCTCCAGCGACGCGGACGAAAGGCGTTGATCGGAGTGAGCGCCAGCGTGTGGGAGCCGATCGGCAGGATGGGACCATGAGCGGAAAGGTTGTAGGCGGTGCTCCCGGCGGCAGTGGCGACCATCACTCCGTCGCTCATCATTTCCTCCATGCGCACAACATCGTCGATGCGAATCCGGATTTTCGCCGTCTGGCTTGTTTGGCGAAACAGTGAGACCTCGTTGATGGCGACAGCCTCATGGCGTACGCCCTCAACGTCGACGGCGGTCATGGAGAGGGGCTTGAGGATTGTCGCCCTCGCGGCAGCGAGCCGTTCGACAAGGTCATGGACTGCAAAGGCGTTCATCAGAAAGCCAACGGAGCCTCGATTCATGCCGTAAATCCCGATATCCCTGTCGAGATGCCGATGCAGGGTCTCAAGCATGAAACCGTCGCCGCCCAAGGCGACCATGACCTTGGCATCGTCGATGTCCGAACAACCATAGCGGGCGACCAGTTCGTCACGCGCCTGTTGTGCCCGGACATCTGTTGACGCAACGAAGGCGATGTCCGGCCGTTCCAAGACCCTGCCTCCCGATGTCGCGACTGGCATCTTTCAGGTGCCGACGCCAGCGTTACAGTATGGCTGTTGCTATGTCCAACGAATCAGCGCGCCGCTTCCCAATGAGGTTTCGGCGCCATAGGTTCACGGTGCTGCCGTCTCCGGAACTCATTGCCATGCCGCGCTTTGCCGCCAACCTTTCCACCATGTTCACGGAAGCGCCTCTTCGGGAACGGTTTGCCCTGGCTGCCGAAGCCGGGTTCGATGCCGTCGAAATCCAGGAACCCTATGATCTTCCTGCCGCAACGGTTGCCGGGCTGCTGACGGAATGTCATCTGGATCTGGTGCTTGTCAATGCACCCGGCGGCGAGGCCGGACTGGCAGGCATTCCGGGTTCCCGGAGCGCATTCGACACAAACCTGACGGTGGCGCTTGATTATGCCGCCGCGACGGGCACCCGGCTTGTCCATGTTCTCTCGGGAGTTCTTCCTCCGGGGAGCACTCTGGCGGCCTGTGAATCGATGCTCATCGACAACCTGCGCCAGGCATCCACAGAGGCCGCCTCCCGGGACATCACACTCCTCATCGAACCGATCAATGAGCGCGACGTTCCGGGATACATCCTGACGCGTCAGGATCAGGCCCGCCGCGTGGTCAGCGCCGTGAACCGGGCCAATGTCAGGATCCAGTTCGATTTCTACCATTGTCAGGTTGCCGAAGGAGATCTCTCCCGGCACTTCTCGGAACAACTGCCCCTGATCGGACACATCCAGGTCTCGGACAACCCGGGCCGTCATGAACCGGGCACCGGAGAAATCAATCACGACTGGGTTTTCGATCTGGTGGACCGCAGCGGATACAGCGGCTGGGTGGGAGCCGAATACACACCCGCCGGCACCACCGGGCAGAGTCTTGGCTGGTTCGCGCCCTGGCGCAGGCGTAGGGCGCCGTAATCCCTATACGCAACATCCCGCCTTCATCCCTTCAAGGACCGCTTCCTCGCAGGTTCTGGGAGCAAGACAGTCGCCGATCACGACAACTGTTCCAGGCCACTCCTCAAGATCTTCGGCGAGCGTGGTGTCAGGCATATGGCCGAGCGCTGCCACCACAGTGTCGACGGCGTCGATGAGGATGATCTCGTTCGACGTGACATGCTGCAGCCATACGCCCGATGAGTCGGCGCCGACGAGACGAACGTAAGGAATGATCTCGACGCCAAGACGATTGAGTTCACCCGCCCAGCGGTCGCGTACATACATCTGGATCGTCTGACCTGGCATCGTGCCATTGACCGCCAGGGTCACGCGGCATCCGGACCGGACGAGTTTTTCGGCCAGACCCATCCCGGTCCAGTCGCAGCGCCAGTCGGCGATCACGACCCGGGAGCCGACCGGCATCTCGCCACGGATAACCTGCCAGGCATCCACGACTGTCGCGCAGCCATCGTTCGCGATGTTCGCGGCAAGCGGCCTTGCGCCGGTCGCCACGATCACGGTATCGGCATCCCAGTCCTCCAGCGCCTGCCTTGTCACCTGGGTGCCCAGCCTGACATCAACGGCCTGGCATGCCATCTCGCGTTGAAGATTGGTCACGATGCCGCCAAATTCGGCACGTCCGGGCAACTCCTGGGCCAGCAGGACCTGACCTCCCAGGCGCCGTGTCTGTTCGGCAAGAATGACGCGGTGGCCACGTTCGGCGGCAACCGCTGCGGCCTTCATGCCCGCCGGCCCGCCGCCTGCCACGACCACAACGCCCGGATTCCTGGCCGGAGATTTGACGGCGTACTTCAGTTCCCGGCCGGTTTCGGGATGCTGGATACAGGAGATGCCGTGGCCGCTCTGCATGTGACCGATGCAGGCCTGATTGCAGGCAATGCATGCGCGGATGTCATCGATGCGCCCGTATCGCGCCTTGTCGGCCATGTCGGGATCGGCAATCTGGGCCCGGGTCATTCCCGTCATGTCGGCCTGACCGGTGGCGATCATGGTCTCAGCATCCTGGGGCTGGTTGATCCTGCCGGCGACAAACACGGGAATCGGCACCAGCCGCTTCACGGCGGCGCCGAGGGGTGCGAGATAGGCGGTCTCGATGCTCATCGGCGGCACCACGTGGATCGATCCTCTCAGGCCTGTCATGGAGCCGGCGATGACGTTGATGTAGTCGAGCGCGCCTGCGTTGCCGAGCCGCCGGCATACCTCGAGCAGTTCTTCGGGACTGTTTCCCTCGGTCTCCATCTCGTCACCGGAAATCCGCATGCCGACGACCAGAGACGGGCCCGCCTGTTCGCTGACGCAGGCGATGATTTCCTCGAGGAAACGCATGCGGTTCTGCAGCGACCCTCCGTAGGCGTCCTGGCGTCTGTTCATCGCCGGATTGAGGAACTGCGCCGGAAGCAGGCTGTGACTGGCCAGGATCTCGACACCGTCCAGCCCGGCACTTTTCATGCGCTTGGCGGCGGCTCCGTATGCGGTCACGAGTTCTTTGATCATGCCGGGCGTCAGGGCGCGGGCGATGGTATGGGAACGGTGTGCCTTCACCTGGGAGGGTGCGAGAGCGACGCCTTGATGTCCGTCGCGGGTTGTCACGCCATAGGCGCCCGGATGGCCGAGTTGGCCGAAAATCATGCATCCATGGCGATGAACGGCCCTGGCTGCACGCCGGTAGGGAGGAATGCAGGCATCCCTGGAGGCGTCGAGGTTGCGCCAGCCGCCGCTGGCGTGGACCCTTGCCGCCTCGGTGATGATCAGACCGGCGCCACCGCGCGCACGGGCTTCATGATAGGCGACAAAGCGCTCGTCGGGCAGCATGTCCGCATCGAGCAGGCAGGTCATGTGCCCCGTCGAAAAGATGCGGTTGCGGGCTTTCCCTGGCCCGACACAAAGAGGGGAAAAGAGGTTCGGGAAACGGTCCGCCATGGCGCCGTTTCACCCGTTCAGATGGTGGTGTTCAGGCGGCCTCGCGCCGACGTTCCCGGAAAGCCGCGATGACATCGTGACTGCTGCACCGCGCACCGTGCTGGAGATACTCCATGGCTCTCAGAGAGGCGCCATGTGCCTCGAGACTGGATCCACCGACGCAGTCCTCCACGACATGGGCATGATAATCGTGCTGGTGTGCATCGACGAAGGTGTAGTGGACGCAGACGTCGGTCAGGCCACCGCACAGAAACAGTGTATCGACCTTCAGTCCCTTCAGCAGGATTTCGAAGTCGGTTCCGAAGAATGCGGAGTAGCGACGCTTGGGAATCAGGTAATCCACGCCCTCGCGATAGGGAAGGCGCACGTGAATGCGCGTGCCGGGATGTCCCTCGACACAGTGGACTGCCTCATCGCCGTCCAGCTCGCGTCCGAAATCCACGTGATCGGGGCGGTGCACCTCAATGATGTAGATCACAGGGATGTCGCTGGCCTGCGCAGCCTCGATGAGCGGAATCACGCGGTCGACGCGTTCCTCATCGCCTCCCATGCTGGGAATGCCGCCGTCGTCGTCTTCAGGGCGCCCGGTCCCCATGATGTCGACGATGATGAGGGCAGGGTTGCCTTCGCTCAGAACCGCCATGGTCATATCCCTCCGGCGCTCATGGACAAGGTTGCAATGCGAAATCTATCCTGTCGCCAACCCGGATGGAACCGGACGTGAGAACACGGCAGGTCACACCTCCGCGCCAGTCCACGGCCAAGGCCTGGCGCAAGCCTTTGGCCTGTTCTTCCATACGCGAACATGGGTCGGTTTCGCCCGTGATGACGAGTTCCACATCACCGATCCGCACGGTTCGACCGATCTCGCCCTCGACGCGAAGACCGGCGATGAAGATGTTGGAACGCCGCGTTGTCCACGGCAGACATTCTCCCAGTTCGCTGCACGCCGCGTCCCAACTTTCCCTGGTCAGGATGGTGACCTGTCGGTCGCCCGCCGCGCCGCGCAGATCACCATCGACCCCGGTATCGATCCCGATCGTTGTTGCTTCGAGTTCCTCCATGGGCGCTCTCGATGCGCCACGCCGTGCGATGCCAATGATGTGTCCTGACATGCGCGCTCATCTCCGGTGCAACTGTTTCCTTGTGACACGCACGGCCGCCGCCGACAAGGGTGCAGCATTCCAGCGCACGGCTCGGTTTTGTCCGGCAGCGGGTGATGCGAGTGCGCTCAACGGGCCATTGCGGGGAGAATGGCGTTGTCTGTGTGTCGGTGCGGGCCGCATGCCGCTGCTTTCGGCAGCATCACGGGCATCGGCACGCGATGCCGACAAAAATGGTCCTGTTCCAGCGAGCCCGGCCTTCCCTGATTTCTGCCTCGTCATGCAGGCCGGCAGACGAGTGCCGCCTGACCTCAATGCTGTTCTGCCTGTCCCGATCCGGGCCGGTGAAGCGGCAGGTTGCTGCCGAGCGCATGATCGGCCCGGGACAATGTCGGCGGATCCGCCAGGGCAGGAGGAGAGGGACCAAGCGGCACGGCAATGGCGCCAACTGTATGATGGAAAGATCGCCAGATCAGGAAGCACACGGCCATGACTGAACCGCTGAAGCTGATGAGGACGTTTCCTGCCGCTTCAGGCGAGCAGGTCACCCTTGCAAACATGCAGAAGGGACCATTCAACCGCTGGGCCTTTCGCAACATGCGCCGCATGCTTCCCACGGGCAATGTGTGGCGTGGCGCGGGGGCGGCGCGGCCACTTCAGCACGAGGCGGTGTGGCTCGACGATATCGAATTCGAGGACGCCGAAGGGGTCATGTCAACCGTGGGGAGGACGATCAAGACCGGTTACATAGACGGATTTGTGGTGCTGTGTCAGGGCGTCGTTGTCACCGAACGCTATGGCGAAGGCGTACTTGCCCATGAACCGCATCTCCTGATGTCGGTGACCAAGTCCTTCACCGGATCGCTCACCGGCATTCTTGTCGAGCGCGGCCTGCTTTCGCCGGATGATCTCGTCACCGACATCATTCCCGAGGTCAGGGGTTCGGCATACGACAGCGCCCGGGTTCGCAACGTTCTCGATATGACCGTGGGCATGGACTACGACGAGGACTACGACAATCCCGACAGTGACATGGCCGGACTTGATGCGGCGTGCGGCTGGCGCCCCGCCATCGAGGGCGCACCCGACAACTTGCGTGATTACATCGCGACAATGCGCCCCGCGGGATCACATGGAGAGATCTTCCACTACGTGTCGACCAACACCGATCTTGTGGGCTGGATTCTGGAGAGGGTGTCGGGAACCGACTTTGCCACGTTGCTCAGTCGGGAAATCTGGCAACCCATGGGAGCGGGTGATGATGCGTATGTCACGCTCGATCGACTTGGCGCTCCACAAACTGACGGCGGCCTGTGCGTCACGACGCGCGACCTTGCCCGCTTTGGTCAGCTTCACCTTCAGAACGGGGTCATGGACGGCAAGCGCATCATTCCCGAATCGTGGATCAGGGACTTCCGAGAGAATGGCGACAGTGACGCATGGGATCGCGGTTCATTCGCCGACATGATGCCGGGGTGTCACTACCGCTCCGCGTGGTACACCGACCTCAATGACGCCCATCGGCCCTTCTTCGGCATCGGTATTCACGGTCAGATGCTCTTCGTCGACCCGGTGGCCGGTGTCGTGTGTGCACGCCACTCGAGTCACCCCGCTCCGGCGGACGAAAAATTCTTCAACGACATGGAGCGCTCGTTCAGGGCCATCGCCCACGCCCTCGCGGGATGAGGCAAGAGGCCGCGCCATCCGGTTTCGCGTGGGCTACCGTTCGCGCCCTCGCCGCGTGATGATCGCCATCCGCCATGTCACGCGGAAGGTCACGGCGCCCGGCTTTGCGCAGGTGGTGTTCAGAGACCGGCGAAGCGGTCGAGGTGCCAGTCGATATCGCCAAACAGGCGATGAATGACGCTCAGTCTCTTGAAGTGGTGGCCGGCTTCGTAGTCCTGGGTCATCGCGATCCCGCCGTGAAGCTGCACCGCTTCCTGACCGATCAGGCGGCCGGCCTTGTCGCATTGCACTTTCATGGCCGATACCGCCCTTTGCCGTTCGGCGGTATCGGTGGCATCGACATCGCCCATGTAGACCGTGGTCATCGAACGCGATTCCTCGAGCGCCACGAACATGTCCACCATGCGATGTTGCAGGGCCTGGAACCTGCCGATGGGCTGGCCGAACTGTTCGCGGGTCTTCGCATAGTCAACCGTGAGATCATTGAGGCGGGACATGAGGCCAAGTGATTCGGCACAGACGGCGGCAGCGGCCCGGTCGACGACTTCCGCGATCACGGGGCGGGCTTCGTCGGCCATGCCGAGCAGACGGCCTGGAGCATCGTTGAAATCGATATCGGCGGCGCGCCTGCTGTCATTGGTCGGATAGGCGCGCCTGGAAACACCAACGTTCCCGGCGTCTACCAGGAAGAGGGAAAGACCGCCTTGTTCCATGGGTTTGCCGGATGTTCTTGCGGTGACTACGAGTGAGTTCGCCGTGTCACCATTGATGACCAGGCTCTTGCGGCCATTGAGCATCCAGTTGCCGCCAGATCGCGTGGCGCGGGTGGTCACGTGGTCGATGCGATAGCGCGACCGTGGTTCGGTAAAGGCGAACGAAAGCAGATGATCACCGGATGTTGCGCGGGCGATGATCTCCGCACCTTCATCGCCGCCACCGGCGATGGCGATGGCCTTGGCTGCCATCACGATGCCGGGGAGGAATGGCTCGACCACGAGACCGCGTCCGAGTCCCTCCATCAGGATGGCGACATCCCGGGCCCCGCCGAATTCGCCGTCAAGGCCGACGCCAAGCCAGCCGAGTTCGGCAAACTCCTTCCACCGTGCGCGGCTGAAGCCTTCGTCCTCGGCGACTGATGCGCGATGGCGTTCGAAATCATACTCGCGCTCGACAAATCGATGGACGCTCTCGCGAAGCAGCAGTTGTCCCTCGTTGGGTTCCAGATTCATCATGTCGCTAGAGCCCCAGAACGTGCTTGGCGATGATGTTTTTCTGGATTTCGTTGGATCCGCCGTAGATCGTCACCTTGCGGGTATTGAAGTAATCGGGTGCAACGGGGGCTGCATAGTCAGGACCCAGCGGTTCCTCGTTCCAGCCCTCCTCGAGGGCGCGTGGCGCATAGGGCAGGATGTAAGGCCCCGCGGCTTCCATGGCGAGTTCGGTCATCAGCTGGTCGATCTCGGTACCACGGATCTTGATGTAGGAAGCTTCATTGCCCGGATCCTTTCCCGCGGCGACGGACGACAGCAACTTCAGCATCGTCGACTCGAGGGCCATGATCTGGATCTCGGCATCGGCCATTCTCACCCGGAACCCCGGATCGCTGTCGATGCCCTGGTCTTCAGCGATGTGGCGCAGGCGTTTCATCTGCCGTTTGGCCTGGGGGATGCCCGCCATGTTGAAGCGCTCGTAGCCGAGAAGAAACTTGGCATAGGTCCAGCCGTGGTTCTCCTCGCCGATGCGGTTGGCCACAGGCACGCGGACGTCATCGAAAACCACCTGATTGACTTCGTGGCCGCCTTCCATCGTGATGATCGGGTGAATGGTGATGCCGGGCGACGTCATGTCGACGAGGAGGAATGTGATTCCCTGCTGTTTCTTGCCTTCATTCGAGGTGCGCACCAGAAGGAAGATCCAGTCGGCGAAGTGAGCCATTGTCGTCCAGGTCTTGGTGCCGTTGACGACATAGTGGTCACCGTCCAGACAGGCCGCCGTCTTCAGGCTGGCGAGATCCGAGCCGGCATTCGGTTCGGAGTAACCCTGGGCCCACCACAGATCCCCCGCCAGGATGGGTGGCAGGTGTTGCTGCTGCTGTTTCGGGGTGCCGAATGTCCAGACCACCGGAGCAACCATTTCCGGCCCGAAGGGCACGGGCGGCGGACAGCAGGCCTCACCGGTTTGCGCTTCGAAGATGTAGTGGCGCACGGGCGACCAGTCGCAACCGCCATGTTCAACCGGCCAGTGAGGACACGACCAGCCTTTCGTGGCGAGCTTGCGGTGCCAGTCGACGTAATCCTCCTTGCCGATATCGAGGCCCTTCTCCACGCGTTCGCGCGAACCCGGGTCGCACTCCCGTTCGATGAAATCCCGGAGTTCATCGCGAAAGGCCTCGTCAGAGGCACTCAACGTCATCTGCATGCGTCCGGCATCCCCGTTCATGAACACGGATTGGGGTGGACAATCTAGTATGACGTGGCGACGATGCGCAATGACGGGAGAGAGGGCGATGGGACTCTTCGACCTGACGGGCAAGACGGTTGTCATCACCGGCGCATCACGGGGAATCGGCCGCGCCATGGCCCTGCGCATGGCCGGCGCCGGCGCCCGTGTGGTGGTGTCGAGTCGCAAGCTCGACGCGTGTGAAAAGGTGGTCGCGACGATCCGCGACGCCGGCGGCGAGGCAGCCGCGGTCGCCTGCAATGTCACCTACATCGATCAGCTGGAACGTCTGGTGGCAACATCGCGCGACCTCTTTGGCCGCATTGACTGTCTTGTCGGCAACGCCGCGGTCAATCCACACTATGGCCCGATGACCACCATCGACGAGAGCGCGTTCGAGAAGATCATCAACTGCAACGTCAGGGCCAACCTGTGGCTCGCGCGGCTGGTCCTGCCCGGCATGAGCGAACGGGGCGACGGTGCCATCATCTTCGTGTCGTCGATCGCCGGCATCAGGGGAACCGACGACATCGGCACCTACGGAATCTCGAAGGCGGCCGTCATCGCCATGGCGCGCAATCTTGCGCTCACCTGGGGGGAACACGGGGTTCGCGTCAACACCATCGCTCCCGGTCTCGTACGCACGGATTTTGCGAAGGCGCTGTGGGAGGATCGCGAACGACTGGCCCGGGTCGAGGAACACTGTCCCATGCGGCGTATCGGCGAACCCGATGACATTGCGGGCACAGCGGTGTTTCTTGCTTCGGATGCCGGACGCTACATCACCGGCCAGACGATCGTGGTTGATGGCGGCGCCACCATCTCTGCGGGACTGTGAGGGGAGACCATCGGGATGGCTGAAACAAGAGCAACGTTTGCTGCGGGTTGTTTCTGGGGACCTGAAGTCAGGTTCAGGGAAATCCAGGGTGTCCTGGATGCCGTCGTCGGTTACACTGGCGGCCACCTCGACAACCCGACCTATCATGACGTGTGCACGGGAAGGACGGGCCACGCAGAAGCCGTGCTGGTCACGTTTGATTGCGATGTTGTGAGTTACCGCGAATTGCTGTCCCATTTCTGGGCCATGCACGATCCGACGACCGCCAACCGTCAGGGACCGGACGTCGGCACCCAGTATCGCTCGGCACTCTTCGTTCACGACAGTGGGCAGCGCGAAGCTGCCCGCATATCACGCGAAGAACAGCAGGCCCGGCGTCGCGACGGACGCACGATCGTCACCGAAATCTGCGACGCCATGACGTTCTGGATGGCCGAGGACTACCATCAGAGATTTATCGAAAAACGCCAGCAACGCCATGGTGTGCGGCACATGTTCGGTCACTGACGCTGCGTCAGTCCCTCGCACTTGGCAATCAGCGCCGCGACCCGCTCGCCCATGATGGCAAAGCGTTCGTCGCTTGTCTGGCCGCGCAGGTAACGGATGTAGATCTGCTGGATGATGACAGCGATCTTGAAGGTGACGAAGACCTCATACCAGGCAAACCTCGAGACATCGAAGCCGGTGAGACCGGCGTAGAGATCGACCAGTTCGGCGCGTGTCGGGAACCCGGGCTTGTCGGTGGGCATCCAGACCGCCTTGCGCCATGTTGCGCTGTCGCTCTCGTCTGACCAATAGGCCACCAGATTGGCCAGATCGAGCAGCGGATCGCCGCGTGTGCACATGTCCCAGTCAAGCACTGCCGTGGCTGCCGCCAGGTTCTCTCGCGCCACGAGAATGTTGTCCAGTTTGAAATCGTTGTGAACCAGCGTTGCAGGACCGGAAACCGGCTGTTCCTCGCGAATCCAGCGGACCAGAGCTGAAGCGTCCGGGGTGGTGTCATCGAGCGCGGCGGCCCAGCGCCGAGCCCAGCCCTCGACCTGACGGCCGACAAACCCGTCGGGTCTGCCAAGATCGCCGAGGCCCACTGCATCGGCATCGATGCCGTGCAGGTCGGCAAGAACCTCGACGACCATGATGCCGATGCGCCGGCAAAGATCCGGCGCGCCGTCGGTGAGCTGGGGATTGGTGGCCCGCAGCACCAGACCGTGGCGCCGCTCCATGACATGAAAGTCGGCGCCGAGGATGGCGGCGTCAGTGCACAGGACATAGCTTCTGGGGGCCAGATACCACCTCTGCCACAGGCGTGAGAGAATGCGATGTTCGCGGCGCATGTCATGGGCAGACGGCGCAACCGGCCCCAGTGGTGGACGCCTCAGCACGTACTCCCGCCCGGCAAAGTCAAGGAGATAGGTGAGATTCGCGTGACCTCCGCCAAACTGGCGGACGGTGAGCGGTCCGGCAGCGCCTTCGAGGTTGTCCCGCAACCAGGGCTCGAGGCGTTCCAGGTCGAGCCGTTCCTCCGGCCGGACCTCCATGGTCTCGGGATCACGTGACGTCATCGCCGGGTGTTCAGCAAATCTCGAAGAGACCCGCCATGCCCTGTCCCCCGCCAATGCACATGGTGACGACGACGTATCGTGCCCCGCGGCGGCGGCCTTCGATGAGGACGTGCCCGGTCATGCGTGCCCCGGACATGCCATAGGGATGGCCGATCGCAATCGCTCCCCCGTCGACATTGAGCCGGTCGTTGTCGATTCCGAGCCGATCCCGGCAGTAGAGCACCTGCACGGCGAAGGCCTCATTGAGTTCCCACAGATCGATGTCATCGATGGCGAGCCCGTGACGCTCAAGCAGTCTCGGTACGGCAAAGACGGGTCCGATACCCATTTCGTCAGGTTCGCATCCCGCCACTGCCATACCCCTGTAGATGCCGAGAGGCTCCAGCCCGCGGCGTTCGGCAAAACGCCGCTCCATGATGACGAGTGCCGAGGCTCCGTCCGATAACTGGCTGGCATTTCCGGCGGTAACGGTCTTGCTCTCGCCCATGACAGGCACCAGGCCGGCGAGACCGTCGAGCGTTGTCGAGGGGCGGTTGCCCTCGTCCCGGGTCAGCGTGATCTCTTCTTCCCAAACCGCTCCGGCATCACGGTCCTTGACGAGCTTGACGGTGGCCAGCGGAACGATCTCGTCATTAAACCGTCCGTCCCTCTGGCCGGCCGCCGTGCGCTGCTGGCTCTGCAGGGCATAGACGTCCTGTCTTGCGCGGCTGATTCCGTAGCGTTCGGCCACGATGTCAGCCGTTTCGATCATCGGCATCCAGAGTTCCGGCTTGTTGCCCTCGAGCCACTCCTCCCGGGCACGATGGTGGTTCATATGTTCGTTCTGGACCAGGCTGATCTGCTCGGCACCGCCGGCGACAGCGACGTCGACGTGGTCGACGACGATGCGCTGGGCGGCGCTGCTGATGGCCTGCAGCCCGGAACTGCAGAACCGGTTGACCGTGACGGCCGCCGTCGTGACCGGAAGCCCGGCACGAATCGCGGAAAGTCTGGCCATGTTGTGTCCCGTGGCGCCTTCGGGAAGGCCACAACCGATGACCACGTCCTCGACGTCGCCCCCCTCCAGACCGGCACGTTCGACGGCGTGACGGATGGCATGTCCGGTGAGGGTCGAACCATGCGTGTTGTTGAAGGCGCCCCGGTAGGCCTTGCCGATGGGCGTGCGGGCGGTGGAGACGATGACGGCTTCACGCACTGTCATGATCCGCGAATGTGCGACCCGACAGGGCGAGTTGCTTGAGCAGCGATGACGGGTACCAGTGGGAGTGGCCGGTCTCACCGTAACGGTGGCAGACATCCTCGAGTATGCGGTCGAGGCCCCTGCTGTCGGCCCAGTGCATCGGCCCGCCCCGCCAGGCGGGGAAACCGTATCCATTGATGTAGACAAGATCGATGTCGCTCGCCCGCAGGGCATGTCCCTCGGCCAGAATGTCAGCGCCGATGTTGACGAGCGGATAGAGGCAGCGCTCGACAATCTGTTCATCGGCAAGGTCAGCCGGTGGGAGAGCGAAGTGACGACGGGCGGCCTCCATGAGGTCATTGATCCCAGGATCCGGAAGCGGTGTGCGGCTGCCCTCCTCATAGAGGTAGTAGCCCCGTCCGGTCTTCTGCCCGAAGCGCCCCTGTTCGCACAGGCGATTGGCGATCCACGCACCTCGGTCGTCGCTTGCCGTGCCGCCGTTGGCATCCTTGCGTTTGCTCCAGCCGATATCGAGCCCGGCAAGGTCCATGACCGCAAGCGGTCCCATCGCCATCCCGAACTCGAACATCACGCGATCAATGCGGTCCGGCGCGATGCCCTCCTCGACCATGAGCGAGGCTTCACCGAAGTAGCCTTCGAGCATGCGATTGCCGATGAAGCCGTGGCAGACGCCGGCAACAACGGGAAACTTGCCCATGCGGCGCGCCAGGTCCAGGACGGTGGCGAGAGTCTCTGCTGAGACATTGGCCGTGCGCACCACCTCGACGAGGCGCATGACATTGGCCGGGCTGAAGAAATGGGTGCCCAGGACATGGCCGTGGCGGTCGGGCATGGCGGCGGCGATGTCATCGATATCGAGATAGGACGTGTTGGAGGTAACGATGGCCCCGGGTCGCGCCACACGGTCGATCTCGGCAAAGACCGCTTTTTTGACGGCCATTTCCTCGAACACGGCCTCGATGATGATGTCGGCGCTGCCGAGATCATCGATCACCACCGACGGCGTGATGAGCGCCATGGCGCGGTCACACACCGCCTGACTGATGCGGCTGCGTGACACGCTTGCCGCGTAGTTGCCCTTGATGACCGCCATGCCGCGCTCAAGTGCAGGTCTGTCGCGTTCGACGATGGTGACGGGAATGCCGGCATTGGCGAAATTCATGGCGATACCGCCGCCCATGGTACCGGCACCGACGACGCCGGCTGACGCGATTGCGCGCAACGTCGTCTCCCGGCTCACTCCTGGAATCCGCGCGGCTGCTCTCTCGGCAAAGAACACATGGCGCAAGGCCTTCGATTCGTCCGAGTGCACGCATGCTTCGAAGATGCGGCGCTCTTCCGCAATGCCGGCGTCGAAGTCGAGGCTTACGGCAGCTTCGACACACTCGATACAGGCATAGGGTGCGCGCATACCGCGTGCCCGTCGGGCAATCTTCGTGCGCATGGCGTCAAAGATGCCAGGGTCATCGAGGCTGATGGCGATATCGCGCGTGCGCCGGTGGGAGGAAGCGCAAGCCACCCGTTGTGCGGCGAAACGACAGGCACCTTCGATCAGGTCATCCTCGATCAGGCTGTCGGCGATGCCAAGCTCAAGGGCGCGTGGTGCCGTCACCGGGGAGCCGGAAACGATCATGTCGAGGGCAGCCGCCGTTCCGGCAAGGCGGGGAAGGCGCTGTGTGCCGCCGGCACCAGGCGGGAAGCCGAGCGTCACCTCGGGCTGACCAACCGAGGTTCTCGTTGCCAGGACCCGGTAGTGACAGGCCATCGCGACTTCCAGTCCACCGCCCAGGGCATGGCCGTGAATGGCGGCGACAACAGGTTTGGGCGTCTCTTCGAGGGCGCAAATCACATCGGAGAAGTTCTCCTCGTTTTCCGGCCAGGGCAGCGAGAAGTAGCGGATGTCTGCGCCGGCAATGAAGCATCGCCCGGCACCGGCCAGAACGATGGCGTCGACCTCCCCATCAGCCGAAGCGTGCGCGATTCCCTCGCAGATGCCACGGGGAACCCCGGGGCTCATGGCGTTGACGGGCGGATTGTTGACCGTGAGAACCGCAACCCGCCCGCGTCGCTCGTAGTCAACCAGTGACACGTTCATCCCCCTGCATCGCAAATGATATCGTATAGATCACAATGATATGTCCCCTTCATCATATTATGCGTCATGTTTGGCAAGTTCCATGCGGGAGATTGCTGCGCGATGGACCTCATCAGGCCCGTCGGCAAAGCGCACGGTGCGGGCGTACATCCATGCGTCCGCCAGGATGGTGTCCTGGGAAATGCCCATGGCGCCATGGGCCTGGATGGCGCGGTCCGCCACGCGTTGGCACAGATTGGGAGCCACGACCTTGATGGCCGCGATTTCGCTGCGCGCTTGCCTGTTGCCGACCCTGTCCATCGTGTCGGCGGCATGAAGCACGAGATGGCGTGCCATGTCGATTTCAATCCTGCTGTCAGCAATGTCGCTGCGGATCGTGTCACGGCTTGCCAGGGGCCTGCCGAACGCAACTCTCTCCTTGACCCTGCGGCACATGATGGCAAGACAGCGTTCCGCGAGTCCGATCAACCGCATGCAGTGATGGATGCGGCCAGGTCCGAGGCGGCCCTGCGCAATCTCGAAACCCCGGCCTTCACCGAGCAACAGGTTCGACGCCGGGACGTGCACATTGTCGAAATCGATCTCCATGTGGCCGTGCGGTGCGTGATCGTTGCCGAAGACCTTCATGGGGCGCACAACCCTGACTCCGGGGGTCTCCATCGGCACGAGAATCATCGACTGCTGGTGGTGGCGGTCGGCATCGGCATCGGTCTTTCCCATGACGATCAGGATACGGCAACGCGGATCACCGGCCCCGGAGATGAACCACTTGCGCCCGTGCACCCGATAGCCGTTGCCGTGGCGTTCAACGCACGTGCGGATGTTCGTGGCATCGGAAGAAGCGACATCGGGTTCAGTCATGGCAAAGGCCGAGCGGATGGTGCCGGCGAGCAATGGTTCGAGCCATTCCTGTTTCTGCTCATCGGTGCCGTAACGTTCCAGGACCTCCATGTTTCCGGTATCCGGCGCCGAACAGTTGAAGGCTTCGGGAGCGATGGGGCTCTTCCCCATGAGTTCACACAAGGGTGCGTAGTCACGATTCGACAGACCGCAGCCCCGCGCGCTGTCGGGCAGAAAGAGGTTCCACAGCCCCTCAGCCCGGGCTTTCGCCTTGAGTTCCTCGATGACCGGCGGCGCCTTGGACCAGCCGTGCTTCTTGACCTGTTCCCTGTAGAGCGGCTCGGCGGGATAGATGTGCTCGTCCATGAACGCAGCCATGCGTCCGAGGAGCCGTTCGACCTTGTCGCTGTGTTGAGAGGACATGACGCTCCTTGTCGATGGATCAGGCAGTGGACAGGACATGGTCCCGGAACCGTTCACGCAGCTGTCGCTTCGAGACCTTTCCGGTCGCCGTGTGGGGAAGGTCGTCGACGAACACGATATCGTCGGGCACCCACCACGTCGAGATTCGCCCTTCGAGGTGGCGGCGGATGTCGTCGGCGGCCGCGGTATGGTCGGACTTGAGGACGATGATCAGAAGCGGTCGTTCCTGCCAGCGCGGGTGAGGCATGGCAATGGCTGCGGCTTCGGCGACGGCCGGGTGGCTCATCACCTCGTTTTCGAGATCGACCGAACTGATCCACTCGCCACCGGACTTGATCATGTCCTTCGTGCGATCAGTGACCTGCATCATGCTTTCCGGGGCGAGCGTCGCGACGTCGCCGGTGCGGAACCAGCCGTCACTGCTGAAGGCCGCGGCGCTCGCTTGCTCATCATTGTAGTAGCTGCTGATGACCCATGGACCACGACACTGGAGTTCTCCCCGACTCGTGCCGTCGGCGGCAACGATCTGACCGTCGTCGCCAACGACACGCAGCTCCACGCCGAAGAGGCGCTGCTGGCGCAGCCTGTACGCGTAGCGCTCATCGTCTGCGGCACCATCAAGGGCGCTGCCGTAGGGGCCGCAGGCGCACACGGGGCTGGTTTCTGTCATGCCCCAGCCCTGCAGGACCTCAACGCCGTACTCTTCCTCCCACGCCTTGAACATGGAGAGCGGAGCGGCAGCACCGCCGCTCAGAAGGCGAGCGAGGGTGGACAGCCTCTCACCGGACTGGCGCAGCCAGGAGAGCAGCCCCAGCCATATGGTGGGCACACCCAGAGCCAGTGTGACGCCTTCGGATTCCATGAGTTGATGGAGGCTTTCACCATCGAGCCTTGCACCGGGAAGGACGAGTGACGCGCCACACATGGGCGCTGCATAGGGCTGCCCCCAAGCCTGGACATGAAACATCGGCACTGCCGGCATGACCACCTCGGAGCGATTCAGGGGGAAGATGCCCTGTGCCAGAACCGCCAGGGCGTGCAGCACGGTAGAGCGGTGGCTGTAGAGAGCTCCCTTCGGGTTGCCCGTCGTGCCCGAGGTATAGCACATCGCCGCCGCTGTGTTTTCGTCGAATGTGGGCCACGCGAAGGTCTGCGGCATGTCTTCGAGAATGTCCTCGTAACAGAGCGCACGGCGCAGCGAGGTCCGCGGCATGTGCTCGCGGTCGGTCATGATGACGACATGACGCACCTCGGGGCACCTGTCGGCGAGTCCCTCGACTAGTGGCAAAAGATCGAGATCAACAAAGATCGCCCTGTCACCGGCGTGATTGACGATGTAGTCGAGTTGATCGGCAAAGAGGCGCGGGTTGACGGTGTGGCAGACGGCACCGATGCCTGAGATTGCGTAGTAGAGCTCGAAGTGCCGATAGGTGCTCCAGGCGAGGGTGGCGACACGTTCGCCGGGGCCGATGCCGAGTTGTTTGAGGGCATGTGCCAGACGGGCGGTACGCTGCAAGGTCTCGCCGTAGGTGGTGCGGTGGATCAATCCTTCCACGGTGCGGGAGACGATCTTCGAGACTGGGAATGCCTCGGCGGCATGGCGTAGAATGTCGATGATCAGCAGCGGCCTGTCCATCATTCTACCGGAGAGCATCGCGTTCTCCTCTCGCACCCAGGGTCCCGCGGATCATATCAAGCGGCAGGAGGCATTCCACACCATGCAGGATGTATTCGCAGAGGATTTCACGGAGGCCTCATACTGGTGGGATCTGGCACCGCGTCCCAGACTCGATGAGGTGCCGTTGCCCGGCAGCGCTGATGTCGTCGTCATTGGCTCCGGCAATGTGGGGCTGTCCGCGGCCCTGACCCTGGCGCGGGGCGGTCGTCATGTTCTGGTGCTTGATGCCGAGGCGGCCGGCCACGGCGCGAGTACCCGCAATTCCGGCTATCTGGGGCGCACGGTGTGGTGCAAGTACGGCGACATGGTGAGGCGGATCGGTCGCACGGCGGCGGGCGACATGGCCCGTGAGGCAGCCCGGGCGCACGACTTTGCGGCCGATCTCATTCGTGACGAGCAGATTGCCTGCTTCTACCAGAACACCGGTCGTCTCATCACCGCCCCGTCGCTGGCGGTCTACGAGAAGCTGGAGCGCGACCTCAAGATGATGAAGGCCGATGGTGTTCCGGTCGAAGCGGACATGATTCCGCCCGACAAACTGAAACAGGAGGTGGCAAGCGACCTTTACCACGGCGGCCAGGTGCTGCACGGCAACGGTCTCATCCATGCCGGGCTCTATCACCAGGGCCTGCTTGACCGCGCCCGCGCCCAGGGCGCGACCGTCATCGGATTCTCTCCGGTGACCGGCATCGAACGCCAGCGTCAGGGATTCGCCGTGTCCACAGCCAGGGGCAGGGTCGCCGCACGTGACGTCATGGTCGCCACCAACGGCTACACGCCAAGAGCGCTTCCCTGGCACCGTCGCAGGATTGTCCCGGTCCAGGCCTTCAATGTCGTCACCGAGGCCATCGATCCAGGCCTCATGAAAGTGGTCCTGCCCAGGGGGCGGCCGATGATCGAGAACCGCGGTTCACCGCTGTGGCTGCGCCCCACCGAGGACGGAACACGGCTGCTGTTCGGTGGCACCACCGGGGAGGGGAGCACATCGCTGCCGGCAAAGGCGCGCCAGCTTCACGCAGAGTTGCTGCGCGTCGTGCCGCAACTTGCGGGAACCCGCCTGACCCACTGCTGGAGCGGCCAGGTGGCCTTTCCTTTCGATTTCCTGCCGCACCACGGATTGGCCGACGGCATCCACTACGCCATGGGCTGGTGTGCCTCCGGTGTGCCGATGGGCACCTGGCTTGGACACAAGACAGCCCAGCGCATTCTCGGCGAGAGTGACGCCGCAACGGCGCTGACGGACCGCCCCTTCCGCACCATGCCGTTCTACCGCGGGAACCCGTGGTTCCTGCCCCTCATCACCGCCTGGATGAGACGTACCGACCGCAAGCTGATGCGTGACTGAGTCCCCGTGCGGGTTCAGGCTTGCCGGACACTTCGGCAGACAGGGACCCCGCACAAAGGGCGGTCGGTCGTTGCCACTCTGGCCACAGGCGGCTCGTCCGGGGGGACCATCGCCGTGCGGTTGCAGTGCGCGCCTCATGGATGCCTGAGTGACACGATCTGGGCGTAGACGACGCCGGCCAGGATGACGAGGCCACCGGCAATCTGAGCGGGTTGCGGTATGGCGCCGAACCAGGCGGCGAGACCGATGGCGGCAACCGGCACCAGGTTTCCCCACAGAGCCAGGGGCGTCACGCCGAGCCTGGAGACCCCGACGTGCCACATGAGATTGCCAAGGGCGATCGGCACGACACCGATGGCGGCAGCGAGAGTGATCGTTGTTCCGTTCAGCGGTGCGTGAAGGGTTGTGAAACCGGACGCCCAGGCCACGAACACGGCGACGGCAAGAAGGAGACTTCCCGGCAGGATGGTGTAGGCGGCGATTTCGGTCTGGCTGAAGCCCTTGAGCCATCTCTGTGCGGCGATTGAATGCCACGTCCAGGTCACAAGGGCCAGAAACATGAATCCTTCGCCACCTGACATGCTCGCATGCGAGAGTTCGTGAACCTTGACAATGAGCGCGCCGGCCACCGCCAGGGCGATGCCGACGATGATTCCCCGGGCGGGTGGAATGGCGAAGAACACGCGGGCCACGACGGCCGCTATGAGGGGCGCCATGGCATAGACGATGGCCACCGCAACGGATCCGGCCGAGAAGACGGCGAGTGTGGTCAGCAGTGACGAACAGAACGGACCCATGAATCCGAGGATCGCCATGCGCCGCCAGGGCAATGCGCGTTTGACCGGGAAGCGTCCCTTGCGCATCCACAGCAATGTGACGAGGACAGCGGCTCCGATGATCTGGCGCGACAGGGTCGCAGAGAGGACGTCCCAGTGACCCAGCAACTGCTCGATCAGGGGAAAGTTCACGCCCCAGGCAAACACGAGGACGAGTGCTGCCCCGTTTCCGGAGATCAGCGTGCTCCGGGTCGGCGGCGGCGCCTGCGGCGCACTCATTCAGGACATGTCCCTGTCCGGCGCAACCAGGATCCGGTCGCGCTTCACGTGATCTGCCGTATCAAGCGTTCTGGCGTAAAGATGGCCGGCGTGGACTGCCGCGGCGATGGTCTGCGGCGCCTCGCAGTCGCCGATGCGGCGCACGCTCTTCAGGCCGGCATCGGCGTGCTCCTCCTTACGGGCCATGATCGCCTTCCACAGACCTTCCGCCGGCTGACGGGATGTCACGACGACGACGGTCCTGCAGGGAATCACGACATCCTTCGATCCCGATGCGTGGGCGAGAACCGCCTCGCTGCCATCGAATGAGACCATCAGGCGTGAGGTCCGGATGACGACACCCATCTCGATGAGACGGGCTTCGATACGTTCCTGCTCGAGTGTGTGAGCACACAGCGGCGAGACGATTCCGGCACTGGTGGCGATGACGACGTCAAGACCGCGCCCGGCAAGCGTCTCGGCGATGACACCGCCCATGTAGAAGTGATCGTCGTCATAGACCAGCACCGGGCCGTCGATGGACGCGGCCGCCATGACGTCGTCAGGCGTGATGACGCCGTCGAGGTCGTGACCTTCGAATGGTGAGAAACTGGAACGCCCCCTTCCGTCACGCCGCCAGATCGAGCCGGTGGCGATGCACACATGCCCGAAACCGAATTCCAGGACCTGCTCCGCGTTCAGTCTGCTTGATCGGTAGATCTCCACATGGGCGAGTTTGTCGATCTGGCCGAGCCGCCAGTCCCTGACCCGCGACCATGTGGAAAGGCCTGCGAGGGTTGCCTCCCGACATGCCCGCCCTCCGAGTTCACCGGTCGCTTCTGCGAGGGCCACCATGTATCCCCGGCGTCCGGCCGCCAGAGCAGCCTCGAGTCCGGCTGGGCCGGCGCCGACAACCAGCACTGCCTCGCCGGACGAGGCTCCGGCAATGATCTCGGGATGCCATCCGCGCCGCCATTCCTCGCCCATGGTCGGGTTCTGTGTGCATCGCAGCGGTACGCCCAGGCCATTGCTGAGGATGCACATGTTGCAGCCGATGCACTCACGGATGTCCTCAAGGCGACCGTCACGGATCTTGGCCGGAAGGAAGGGGTCGGCAATGGATGGCCGGGCGGCGCCGATGAGATCCATGAGTCCCCTGTTGATGACCGAGACCATGCGGTCCGGCGAGGTATAGCGCCCGACCGCCACAACGGGCCTGGTGGTCACCTGTTTGACGAAGGCGATGTAGTCTTCCTGGGCACCCTCTTCGGCGAAACGCGCGGTGCGGGCATCGGCCGGAAAGTTCGCGATATTGACATCCCAGAGGAGCCTCTTGCAAAACTCCTGAGTTCGAGGTCCGCGAGGCCTGCCTGCGGGCCTTGGCCACGGCTGACGGTGTTCCCGGGGGCGAGATTCCGGCGATGTTCGGCATGGCGGCCGCGCTGATGAGAACAAAATGACAACACGCCGGGCGTCAGAACAAGCGTCTCCAAGCCGCTCCTTGCGCAAAGGGCGGCGCGGTCCCGGCAGGCCTGACGGGAGGCCGCCCTACGGGACGGCGAGACGCATCACCTGATCGGCAGTCAGGGCGAGCAGGCCGAACATGAGGTGGCAGGCGACCTTGGCGGCTCCCCGGACACGGACATGGCGGCCGCCGAACTCATCCTTGAGACGACCGTTGGTCCTCTCGACACCGCTGCGGGTGCGAAAGCGCACGCTTGCAGCATCGACATGACAGGCCGCACGTCGGGCCCGCGCCTCGCGTTCAAGGTCGGCCTTGAGTTCCTTGTTCCGACGCGGATTGACATCGATGATCGCTACGTGGCCAAGGCGTTCGCTCATCGCGTGGATCTCCCTGGCGTCATACGCAGCGTCCATGAGATCGTAGAGGTTCGTCACACGCCCGGCTGTCATCAGCGCGAGTGGGATCGCAACCTGGCTGTCATGGACGGACGCCGAGGTAAGAACGGCACTGACAGGCACGCCACAGTCTGCCGTGTCGATGTGCAGCTTGTAGCCTCGCCACGTCTCAATGAACCCCTTGGCGTTCCTCTTGCTTCCAACATCGCAGGCCTTCGGCAACTCGTCGAGCATGTCTGCGAGGTTCATGCTGTCGGTCTGCCGCTCAAGACGGGTCGATTCCTTCACTCTTTCTTCGCCCTTGCGGGGTCGGCCGCGCTTGCGCCTGGGCCTGTCGTGCACCCGGGGCTTGGGCGCCGGCTTCTCCCGACCCTCAATGGCCGTTGAATCCCGCGAGATATGACCGACAAGCTCGTCGCCCAGCGTCTCCTCGACCAGGTGGCCGTGCATCCTCTCCGCAAGACGCGACTGCGAGAACTCGCCAAAGGCGCGCGAGAACGTCGCCTCGCTCGGGATCTCCGCACACCGCGACCAGCCGCACAGCCGGCGCAGCGTCGCGTCCGTCTGCACCCTGTCGATCAGGTGGCGCGTCGTCGGCAGGTCCCACACGGCCTTGGCGATGAAAGCCCGGGCCAAGGCACATCGGTCTTCCCGGGGGCGACCCGGTGAGCCCCACGCCTGACCGGCAAAGCGCTCCACCCGAACCAGGTCGAGAACCGTCACGAAACGCTGGTGCCGTTCGAGAAGGGGGCCGACCTCCTCAGCCAGATCGGGGAACAGTTCTCCTTGAAATCGGTTCCACAGACCGGATATCGTCGCTGACAGGGACATCGGGTTGTCTCCACGGGTATGGTGTCGTATTGCACAACATCACCATACCTCGTGGGGCACCCGACTCCCAAGCCTCTTCTTGAAAAACATCACCGGATCCCGGAAAAACCCGCCGCCCAGGGGGTTTTGCAAGAGGCTCCAGAGGTCCGGAAGTTCGGCCACGAACTCGACAAGATCACGTCCTTCGCCGTCGTGCGTGATGCCCATGTCCGTATCGAGATTGTCAACGGCAAAGCGCAGCACAACGCCACACCGGTCTCCCACAGCTTCCCGGGTCTCCTCGAGCAGTTCCCTGATCAACCGGGCGCGATTCTCGAAACTGCCGCCGTATTCATCACAGCGCTGGTTCTGCACAGGAGAAAGAAACTGTGCGGGAAGATAGCCGTGCGCCGCATAGACGTAGACGAGATCAAATCCCGCTTCCCGTGCGCGAAGGGCCGACGACCGGTGCAGACGGCGGAACTCCCTGATGTCGGCCTTGTCCATGGCTTTGGTCTGCGCGACACCATGCCATACCGGCATGGACATCGGAGCTGCCGGGCTGACCCGCGTGAGAGCGTTGCTGGAAGCATAGCCGCCGTGCCACAACTCGATGCCGGCAAGCGAACCGTGCCGGTGTACCGCCTCGACCATGGCGGCCTGCACGCTGACATCGTCGTCATCCCACAGGGTGCAGTAATGATGGCCGCAATCATCCGAAGAAGGATCGATGGAGCAGTACTCGGTGCATACGACGCCCCAGCCACCTTCGGCCTTGATGCCGCGCATCGCATTGAGAGTCTGCGGCAGGGCAAAACCCATGCCCGAACAGTGGGGGACCTGATAGAACCTGTTGGGAGCCGTGACGGGACCGATGGCGATGGGTTCGAAGAGGATGTCGTAGCGGCTGTCGCGTGCCATGACTGCGCTCCTCCAGCGGCGATGAATTCATGGTATCGTGCGGTGTCAGTCTTGTCAGGAGCGCTCCGCGTGGCAGAGTGCCTGCCGAATGATGGACGGGGTGATCATGGCAGGGTCCGGCGTGACAGAACTTCTGCGGACGCTGGTGAGGATGGACACCCGCGACCCGCCTGGCCGCGAGGTCGACATGGCGAGCGTCGTTCACCGCCGGCTCCTGAAGGCCGGTATCGAGAGCGATCTCGATGAATTCTCTCCCGGTCGGGCCAACGTGGTGGCGCGGCTGCGGGGGAGGGGAGAGCGGTCGGCCCTCGTGTTCTCGGCCCACTTTGACACGGTTCCGCTCGGCAACGAGACGTGGACGCACGATCCCTTCGGCGCAGCCATTGTCGAAGGTGCGCTTTATGGACGCGGTGCGGCCGACATGAAGAGCGGCATGGCGGCGATGATTGTCGCCGCGGAATCGCTCGCGGCCGGACCGGCAGTGCTCGCCGGTGATCTTGTTCTTGCCTTCACTGCCGGGGAAAGCTCGAACTGTCTGGGTGCAGTCGAACTGGCACGATCCGGTTCCCTGCAAGGCGCCGACGCGCTCCTGGTGAGTGAACCGACGTCGATGGAGGTGCTGCTGGCGGAGAAGGGCGCCCTGTGGTTGCGTCTCATCGCCCATGGGGCATCAGGCCACCCATCGGCGGGGAGCGGATCCCGCGGCAGCGCCATCGAACGCATGACGGACGTTCTGCACGACTTGCGTGCGCTCGACTTCGACGATCACCCGCATCCGCTGCTTGGTGTGCCGACAGTGAGTGCAGGACGCATCGCGGGCGGCACGGTGGTGAACCTGACGCCTGACAGGTGCGAAGTTGACATCGACGTGCGCACACTGCCGGGCATGGTGGCCGAAGCGGTCGAAAGGCAGATTCTCGATCATGTCGGCCATGACATCGAACTTGAGCGCCTTGACCACAAACCGGCTGTCGAGACCGCAGGCGATCATCCCTTCGCACGCCTGTGTCTTGACGTGGTTTCGGCTGAACGGGGAAGGGAGGCCAAGCCTGGCGGGGCATCCTACTATTCCGATGCAACAATCCTGTCCCCGTCCTTTGACCTGCCCATGGTCATCCTCGGTCCGGGGCGACTCGGGATGAGTGGCAGGACTGATGAACACGTCATGGTGAACGATGTCGAGAGGGCAGTCGCACTCTACCGGCGCATTGCTCTGGCCTGGCTGCAGGCGTGATCAGTATCCCCTGGCGGGATCGATGACGTTTTTCAGTGCGGCGCCGTTGATGTAGCGCTCGAGGTTTGCCAGAAAAACCTCGATGGCATCGCAGATATAGTCGTTCCAGGTCATCATAATCCCGTTGTGCGGCGTGATGTGCACATTCTCGGTCTCCCAGAGAATGCTCCGGGCAGGCAGCGGTTCGGTGTCGAAGACATCGAGCGACGCCGCCCTCACATGGCCGCTCTCAAGGGCGTCGACAAGCGCGTCCTCGTCCATCACGCCACCACGCGACATGTTGTGAATCATGACTCCGGGTTTCATCGCGCCGATGGCTTCGCGTCCGATGAGTCCCCGCGTCGCATCGGTAAGCGGCGTCACGACGATCACGTAGTCCGACAGCGAGAGAACATCGTTGATGTCTTCCGGACCCACCACGCGTGAGACTCCCGGTACGCTCTCCACGCGCGCCTTGACGCCAAGCACCGTCATGCCGAGCGCTCCGGCGATCCGTGCGCACGCCTTTCCGATCCGGCCGAGACCGACCACGGTCAGCGTTCCGCCCGTCGAGCGCAGGGGATCGTGTCCCATCCAGATCTTCTGTTTCTGCTGATCGTGATAGCGGAAGAAGTGGCACGTCATGGCGATCAGCCGGGCCATGGCGAACTGGGCCATGGCCTCATCCTGAACGCCGGCGGCGTTGCACACGTCCACCTGTTCCGGATTCCAGGGCACAAGGTGATTGACGCCCACACCCGAGGCATGAACGAACCTGAGGGACGGCGGGCTGAACAGGATATCGCGCGGGAAGGGGCCGGGATGGAAACGTTCGGTGTAGGCAACGTGAGGATCGCACGCGATGGCCGCGCCAAGCATGTCGAAATCCGCCGCAGTGGCGATCTGCAGACCGGCAAACCGGGCTTCGACAGCGGACACAACCATGGCGGGATCCTCCGCCAGGACCAGAAGACGCAGATCATCAGACACGGGATTTCTCCATTGCCGGGCGATATCGGGCCGGGGGATCAGAATCCCGGAGGCGACTGGAAACCGCCGAACTCGCGCTCAAGCAGGCGGGCCACCTCGATTGTCGTGCGATCGCCCAGCCACGGACCGGTGATCTGAACCCCTCCCGGCAGGCCGTCGCGGCTGATGCCGGCCGGGGCCACGGTTCCCGGGAGCAAGGCCACAAGGCCAAATCCGGCCCAGAACATCTGGTCGGTGGTCAGGACCTCACGGCCGTTCACCGCAATTGTGCGCTCATGCCTTTCGCCGGCGTGATCATGAGGGAAGGCCGTCGAAGCCGTGACCGGCGAGATCAGAACATCCCACTCCAGGAAGAAGCGGTGCCAGGCCCACCTGATGTGTTCACGCCGTTCGTTGAGCATCATCCAGTCACGATGGGTCATGGTGTTGCCACGGGTCATCAGGGCAAGGTAGCTCGTGTCGCCGGGGTCAAGCCGGGCACGCGCTGCCTGGAATTCTTCCAGTTTCGCTTGTGGCATCCGCGCGCTGGTCGCGGCACGAAGCAGCTGAATGTAGATCTCGTGGGCATCGCGCATGTCAATGTCGGGACGCGCCGCATCGCTGAGAGTGGCTCCCGTGCGGGCGATGCCGTCCACCATGCCCTGCAGCATGTCGAGATAGGAGCCGTCCACCTCGGACAATCCGCTTTCCAGCATGACGGCGACGCGCAGGTCGCCGAGCTTGCGGGCGCGAGGGGCGGGAAGTGCGAGTCGCCAGCCGGCAGCATCGAGGACATCCGGTCCGGCCATGACGTTCAGCGCCGTCTCGAGGTCGCCCGCTGAGCGAGCCATCGGTCCGATCACGGCCATGTCGGCTCCGGTGAGGATTCCTGGCAGGGCTTGCCCCCGGGGCGGGCAGATCCCGAAACTTGGCTTGTGACCGAAAACACCACAGTAGTGGGCCGGATTGCGTATCGACGCACCGATATCGCTGCCGGTTTCGATGCCTGTCAGTCCGGCCGCCAGGGCAGCGGCGGAGCCGCCCGAGGAACCGCCGGGCGTGCGTCGGGTGTCCCAGGGATTCGAGGTAATCCCGTAGATGTCGTTGAAGCTCTGCCAGTCGGCAAGGTTGAGCGGAACATTTGTCTTGCCAAAGACAGTTGCGCCGGCGCGTTTGAAACGCTCCACGGCGACGCAGTCATGTTCGGCGATATTCTTGCGAAAGGCCGGATCCCCCCATGTGGTGGGAGCGCCGGCGACATCGAAACTCTCCTTGATGGTCATGGGCACACCGTGCAGTACTGGCAGGTCACCCCCGGCCACGGTTTGTGAATCGGAGACTCTCGCAGTTTCCAGCGCTCCCTCGCGATCCTGCCAGACCACGGCGTTGACGACCGTATCGAGGGCGTCGATGCGCCCGAAATAGAGTTCCAGGAGCTCCACCGCGCCGATTTCCCGGCGCCTGATCATGGCGGCAAGATCGTGCGCCGAACGGAATGCTATCGTCATCTTGTCGCACCTCTGCGTCATCGTTCGCGTGGAGCCAGGGACTCACGCCTCGACAGCCATGATGGTCTGTCGCAACCGCCGCGTCATCGCATCGTGTTCCGCGAGAATCGCGCCGACCATGGCGGTGTCCGAGAGCCGGTCTGCGACATCGGGTGTCCGGTGCCCCTTGCGGGAGCAGCGATCACGGCACCTTCCATGATCCACACGATGACCGCACGCGTAAAGACATGGCCGAACATCATGGCCGTCCATCGGGACTGGCCAATTCCCTCGCCGGTCATGGGCCATGCGGAGCCATGTGGAAGCCTCGAGAAATCCGCTCCGGAAGACAACAGGCGACAATGACGCCTACCTGATCGCGCAGCATGTCACCGAAGAGTGACCCACCGCCGTCATCCGGCAGTTCTTGGCAGAATAGAAAACCTTCTTTTACTTAAGAATGTCATATCAATAATATAAAGTTTGACTCAAGAGGCTATCGGTCATGATGACGTCGAATCGGCGCGCGCGCTGATGGTTTGCGTTGTCGGTGTCAATGTCCTCCAAGGCAAACTCCGGGACCGCCAGACGCCACGGGGCGTGCGTCTGCCTGACGCCTGATCTGTCGGCTGAAACGGGATGCCGGCGTGGGCGAAGCGGGCGCCCCGACGCCCGTCACGAAGGCCTGGATGGCGGTCCCGCCTGGAGCCCGGGGCGGCCGGTCGATACCCCTTGCCGCCAGGGGAGAAAGCTGGCGCTCATCTCCCGCAATTCCGGCGCATCGGTGCCCGTCAGGCCAGGCCGACAGGGGCCAGCTGCTCGGGACGGGCTGTCCGCGCGTGCCGGCACAAGCATCGAACTCCATGCGCGGCTGCATGAAGACATGCGACATGACCGGTTCGTCGCCAGGACCCATGTACGTTCATCGCGCCGACAGGAACGACATGTGCACTTCTGGCGTTCTTCAACGCTGTATCCCTGAGGAAGGCTGCTGTGTGGACGCAGCAGGCGCCGTGCGGAAGATTCCCGATGATGTCGCAGTTGCAGGTTTTCTCGATGCCCTTGAGGACGCAGCCGGTTGCTTCCGCCACCCGGAGCCAGGAGGCGCCGGCATGCCTGCCGTATACGGTGCTGTCCGATGCCATGGCTGCCCGACGGCTGGCGATGCGGACCGCCCTGCCTGGCAGGCTTGTGGGCCGACGTTGAAGTCTTGAAAGCGCGCGTTCTCCCACCATATCCCCAGGTGCGACCGTCCCTTGCCTCACAAGGGGAGACCAGACGGGAGCACATGAGGTCCTGCCTTCGGGAGGACCGATGACACATACCGCTCAACAGGAGGATATGGACGATGACACGCTTCGATTTTTCCCCGCTTTTCCGCTCGACCGTCGGCTTTGACCGCATGATGAATCTGCTCGAAGCCAATTCCCGCGCGGGCGAGGAGGGCTACCCGCCCTACAACATCGAGAAAACGGGCGACAACGACTACCGCATCACCATGGCGGTCGCCGGGTTCGGTGAAGATGACCTCACGATCGAGGTCAGGGACGGCACCGTCACGGTTTCCGGTTCGGTCAACGCCGATGGCAACAAGGAGCGCACCTATCTCCATCGCGGTATCGCGGGCCGGAGCTTCAAGCGCGCCTTCCAGCTGGCAGATCATGTTCATGTGTCGGCAGCGGCACTCGAGAACGGATTGCTTCACATTGACCTCGTACGTGAGGTGCCGGAAGCGCTGAAGCCTCGGACGATCAAGATCTCGGCGATCCAGGACCAGCGCCAACTCGACAATCCGCGCAAGGCGGCCTGACGCCTCCGCGCCATCGCACATCAGGACGCCGGGTGCAACACACCCGGCGTCCTGACGGCCTATTGTTCCGCGGGGCCTCCGAAGGCGCGGCCCCTGACGAGCGAATCCTTGCCGAACTTCTTGCGGACGGCATCGAACGCCTTGTCGACCCGTGTGCCGGTCTGTCGTTGCGCGTGATCGAAGAGGTCGCCAAGCGAGGTATCTTCTGAATCGACGAAGTCGTGAACGCCGATTCCGATGAGGCGAAAGGTTCGGCCATCGGTTTCGCGAGCCAGCAGTCCCTCACCAACCAGAAAGATGTCTTCTGCCGACCGGGTGGGATGTTGCAGGTGGCGGGCACGGGTGATGATGCGGAAGTTTGACGTCTTGAGTTTGAGCGCGACACCTCCTGCGGCCAACCCGTTCTTCTTCATGCGTTCGGCGACATTCTCCGAGAGTTCCCAGAGTACCCTGCGCAGTATTGCAAGTTCCGCCGTGTCGTCGTGAAGGGTGGTCTCGGAAGAGATGCTGCGGGTTTCGCCTTCAGGGTTCACCGTTCGATCGTCGTTGCCCCGGCTGAACTGGAAGAAGCGGTGGCCAATCTTGCCGTAGCGGGCAACCAGCTCGGTTTCATCGAGACGGGCAAGGTCACCAATCAGGGTGATGCCGTCGCGCGCCAGGCGGCGACGGGTCGCATCGCCCACACCCCAGAGAAGGCTGACGGGCTTGTCGGCAAGAAAGCGCCGTGCCTCACCACGGCCGATGACGGCAAACCCGCAAGGTTTGTCGAGGTCGGAGGCGATCTTGGCGAGAAACTTGTTGTAGCTCAGACCTATGGAAACCGTGATGCCCAGTTCCCGGGAGATCCGGTTGGCGAGGCGGGCAAGGGTTCGGGCGGGCGGCCCGCCATGCAGGGTTCTGGTTCCTGAGAGATCCATGAACGCCTCATCGATCGACAGGGTCTCAACCAGTGGCGTCACGGTTTGCATCATGGTGCGGACATCATGTCCCGTGGCGACGTACTTTCGCATGTCAGGGGGAATGACACGTGCCTCGGGACACAGTTTCAGGGCCTTGAACATGGGCATGGCCGAGCGCACACCGAAGGACCGGGCAATGTAGCAGCACGCGGCAACCACTCCGCGATGACGGCCGCCGACGATCACCGGTACGTCGGCAAGCTCCGGTCGATCCCGTTTCTCGATCATCGCATAGAAGGCGTCGCAATCGAGATGGGCGATGGCAAGCGCATCAAGTTCCGGGTGATGCACAATGCGCCGTGATCCACAGGCATCGCAGACCTCGAAACCCGGTTGCGGTTGATGGCCGCAGACGCGGCAAAGGGACGTCATGGGACAACCATAGGGCATTGCGTCCGCAGATAGCCAAAAATCCAGGGCTTTCCCCACGCTGCGGTGGTCGTGTCGTTTGGCGCCTCGGATCGCGTCTCGGGATCGTTGGTGACAGCCGATGCGCTGCCAGCCGTTTTGCGGCCCGAAAGGCGATTCGTTTTCCGAACTTTCGGGCCGATGGGCGGCTGGCAGTGAGGAAAAACCAGCGCGGGACGATGCTGGGCGTCCTGTCGATGTCCTTGGCGTGCTAACATGATGAAGTCTCAGGTGCAGAAGGCTTCCTCGACCGTGTCCTACCAGTTTGTCTACGTCATGAAGGGTCTCACCAAGACCTGGCCTGGCGGCAGAACCGTTCTGCGGAACATATGGCTCTCAT
Source organism: Alphaproteobacteria bacterium (assembly GCA_965200495.1). Taxonomy (GTDB): domain Bacteria; phylum Pseudomonadota; class Alphaproteobacteria; order SP197; family SP197; genus SP197. The sequence continues at coordinate 140,459 of CBDAUG010000002.1, read as the reverse complement.
TCCTTCCCGGCGCCAAGATCGGCGTCCTCGGACCCAACGGTGCCGGCAAGTCCACACTGCTCAGAATCATGGCCGGTACAGAGCGGGACTTTGATGGCGAGGCCTGGGCGGCTGCCCAGGCGACGGTGGGATACCTGCCCCAGGAACCGGAGCTCGATCCCGCGAAGGACGTCATGGGCAACGTCATGGATGCCATGGCCGAAACAAGAGCCCTGCTGGAGCGTTTCAACGAGGTCTCCGCGCGTTTCGCCGAACCCCTCGATGATGCGGAGATGAACGCGTTGATCGAGGAACAGGGCGAGATCCAGCAACAGATCGATGCCGTTGGTGGCTGGGATCTTGAACGCACGCTGGAGATCGCCATGAATGCGCTGCGGTTGCCGCCGGGCGATGCCGATGTCCGGTATCTTTCAGGTGGTGAGAAACGACGGGTGGCGCTCTGCCGCCTGCTCCTGCAAAAGCCTGACCTTCTTCTCCTTGACGAACCTACCAATCACCTCGACGCCGAGTGTGTGGCATGGCTGGAACGTCATCTTGCTGCCTACGAGGGAACCGTCGTGGCGGTGACGCATGATCGCTATTTCCTGGAAAACGTGGCGGGATGGATTCTTGAACTCGATCGTGGTGAAGGCATCCCTTTCGAGGGCAACTATTCAGGCTGGCTGGAAAGTAAGCAGGAGCGGCTGAGAAGGCAGGGCAGGGAAGAAGAGGCACGGCGCAAGGCGCTTGCACGGGAACTCGAGTGGGTTCGCTCGTCACCCGGGGCGAGGCGCACGAAGGGTCGCGCGCGTCTGGGTGCCTATGAGGACCTTCTTGCCGAGAGTCGCAACCTGACAGAAGGACCGGCGCGTGGCCGCATCGCCCTCCCGCCGGGGCCTCGACTCGGCGACCTGGTCATGCGTGCCGAGGGATTGTCGAAGGCCTTCAGCGACCGGTTGCTGATGGAGGGCCTTGATTTCACCCTGCCCCGGGCCGGGATCGTCGGCATCATTGGCGCCAATGGCGCCGGCAAATCAACACTTGTGAAGATGATGACCGGTCGCGAAACGCCTGATGGAGGGAGCATTGCTGTCGGCGACACGGTGGTCACCGGCTATGTCGATCAGGACCGTGATGACCTCGATCCCGGAGCGACGGTATGGGAACAGATCACCGGCGGCGCCGAGACGCTTGCCATGGGCGCCAGGGAGGTATCGAGCCGTGCCTATGTCGGTGCATTCGGATTTCGCGGTCCTGACCAGCAAAAGAAGGTTGGCGAGCTGTCGGGGGGTGAACGCAATCGCGTACACCTCGCCACGATGCTGAAGTCCGGGGCCAATGTCCTCTTTCTTGACGAACCGTCCAACGATCTCGACGTCGATACCCTGAGGGCTCTCGAGGAGGCCTTGATGGGCTTTGCCGGATGTATCCTGATCGTCAGCCATGACCGCTGGTTTCTCGACCGCCTTGCCACACATATCCTCGCCTTTGAAGGCAACAGCCATGTCGAGTGGTTCGAGGGCAACTATGAAGCCTATGAAGAGGACAGGATCAGGCGTCTGGGCGCGCACGAGCCCCGCAGAATCAGGTACAGGCCGCTGACACGGTGACAGCAGGGAGCGGGAACAGCTGCCGTGTGATCGAGGTGCACGGCATACTCGCGACCGTGGAAGTCGATGGCAGACCGATACGCTGCGCCCCGCGCCCGGGTATCGATCCCTATCCGGTCGTCGGCGACAGAGTGCGCGTGACGACAGGAACCAGTCCGCCGAGGATCGAGTCGGTCCTTGAGAGATGCGGAGTGCTGGCTCGCTGGCGACGCGACGCCAGCAGGCGTTCCTCCGGAGGAGCCACGGAGCACGTTCTCGCGGCCAACATCGACCATGCCCTTGTCGTCGTCTCGGTGAGCAATCCGCCTTTCCATCCCCGCATCATCGACCGCTACAAGGTGATTGCCGCCAGAGGCAGTGTCGGGGTCATCGTCGTGCTCAACAAGATCGACCTCGCCAACCCACGTCCGGATCTTGACGAACACCGCAGGGCGGGACTGGCGATCGTCGAGGTTTCCGCAGCAACGGGTGAGGGCCTCGACAACCTGGCACGCTGTATCGAAGGGCAGACCGTTGTCCTGACCGGGCCCAGCGGTGTCGGCAAGTCCTCCCTTGTCAACGCGCTGACCGGTGCGCGAAACGCCCGCGTCGGAGATCTTGGCGGGCGGCGACAGCAGGGAAGGCATACCACTGCCCGTTCATCGCTCTATGACCTTGGCAGGGGCACATCCCTCATCGACACGCCGGGCATCCGTTCCCTGGGACTCGCCGGCATCAGCGGCGGGGAACTCGCCGCGCTGTTCCCCGACATCGATGAAGCCGGCCTCGGCTGCCGGTTCCGCGATTGCACACACGATCACGAACCGGGATGCGCCGTAAGAATGGCCGTCCGGTCCGGTGTCATTCCATCAGGCCGCATGGAGACCTACCTGCGGCTGCTGCGCGATGACGAGTAAAGGGCGAGCAGTTGTCACTGCCCACCCCCACTGTGGAGGTGGTTCAGGCACCGTGCTTTCTGATCATGCTGGCGGCGCTGCGTGACCGCCCTCGTCGACCGCCACCGCCCGTCGGTGGCCAAGTCGGAGGTGATCGTCACCTATGCGTTCGGCGCCATCTACGATTCCATGAACGACAGCAGTGAGTTTCTGGTCGCCGCAGCCCCGATCGAATTTGCGGGCTGGGCAACTTGCGTCAACTTCTCGGGTCTCAAGAGCAAGTCCGGGCCGGAGGATATTTTGTCGACCGCCTTCTCCAGTATCGCGTCGGATCGCAAGACGCTTCACATTTCTTTCTGCATTCAGGCCGCGCAGGACGGGACAGGTGGCTCGTGCACTATTCCAAGGTGAGGCGCTTCCGGCTCGCGATGAGTGATGCTCATCGGTCGGCCCAGAATTCGATCCTCCAGGGGAGGCTGGCCTCGACGTGGTCATGGTGCAGCCCGCCCACGCCGGGCGGCTGTCCGGGCCAACGGCAGGTGGCGATAGAGTGTCGACAGGGAGACCCCACACGTGCCGCGATCGCCTCCACGGTGATCTCCGGATCGCGCAGCATCATCCGTGGCGCATCAGGTCCTCGGCGCGGAGCGCCACATGGCAGGCTCGGCGCTGCAGCGACCGCGCCGACGCCTCGGACATCACCACTCCGGTCCAGCGCGTTCAGTGCCGCCTCGAGCAGTGATACCCGTGCCTGCCCTGTCGGTCACGGCTCCGGACCTTCTGAATGCACCTCCGAGCCATCACCGCCACCGTGCACCTTTCCGGCATCTGCACCACGATCCTCGCTGACCAGTGAGGAGCAGTGGGCGGCAGCGCGCTCGAAGGACCCTTTCAATGACCTCATGTCGCGGCTGATTGCGGCGGGGTCGTGGTCAAAGCGGGCCGCCATGGCGTACCGCATGGTGCGCAACTCAGAGATGACCAGATCACTGCTCGCGGGGCATCCAGATCGTCTTCGCCGGAAGCGCTGCCCGATGATCAGCAAGGACGGCGCCTGAACCACCTTCACAGGGAAGGAGGAGTGAGTGTCAAAGCAGGAAAGCGGCAAGCAGCACGAGAACGGCAACGCATGCCACCATGGACATCACGGTTAGGCGCATGACCCGCTTGTAGGTGGAAAGGCGTTCGCTTTCGGCGCGTTGCCAGTCGGCGATGACTTCGGCCATGGACGACTCCCGATCAGACTGTCTTCACTGGCGGTGCGAACTGTATCGGCAGGGGGCTCTCCACTCAAGGGCGACCGGCAAGAGGGGTTTTCCTGGCCGCCACCCATGGAGTTCGGCCAACATGACATGGCGTCATGACGGCGACATGGCGTGACGTTGTTTGAGAGGGCGACGGCACGATGATTGGCCGGGCAGGACGCTGGCTGTCCTGCAACAACGAACACGACGTGGTTTGCCGGCGGCCGTTGATCTCGGGATTCGCGCGGATTGTGCACAACGCCGTCAGGGCAATCCACCGCCCCGTGCGGAGGCCATCTTCTGGTGACTGGATTGCCATCGCGGCATCGCTACACTCAATCGACCCAGTATCCGGGATGCCAGTCCATGCTGACCGTGTTGCGCCGTCTCCCGCTTCCGGGGCTGTTCGCACTGTCGATGATCGCGCTGCCTCTTGCGCCTGCCGTCGCACAGCAAAACACCGACACCGTGTCGGAACTCGTCAGCATCCTTGAGGATCCGGTCAAGCGCCAGCAACTCATCGACAGGCTCCATGCACTGACATCGCCCATCGACGAAGCCGCCGCAGACGGTCCCGGCATTTCCGGACTCGATCGGAGAATGAAAAATCTCCTGGCGAATCTCGATGATGGCAGACAGTTGACGGGCTGGATCATCGACGGCGTATCGCGTGAGGAATTCGGTTCCGGCCTCTCGCAAATCGCTGGTCAGGTCGGGTTTGCCCTTGCCGCTGGCATCCTTGCCTGGCTGGCGGTTTTCGCTCTCACGGCCGCATCGCGAAAGAGATTGCAGGAGGACGACGGCGCCGGAATCATGGAGCGCCTGTTCGGTGCAGGCTCTCGATTCCTGCTTGGAATTGTACCGGTCATAGGGTTCCTGGTTGCGACCTGGCTCGCCACCTTCGTGCTGACACCCCATGCCGTCGCCATGGCCATCATCGTCACGGCAGCGACAGTCAGCGCGCTCTACGCCAGTGCCGTCGTGCTGGTTCGTGTCATCCTGTCACCGCTGCGCCCGGCTATCCGGCTGCTGCCAATTGCCGATCGCGAGGCAGCCTATCTGGTGGTCTGGTTCAACCGCTTCTGGGCAGTTGGACTCGCAGGTTTTCTGGCCACGGACCTGTTGGTGACGATGGGGGCGCCCGAAGCAAGCATCGGATCCGTGGTGCGGGTCGTCGGTCTGCTCCTCGCCGTCATGGCGGTCGTCGTCATCCTGCAGAGCCGGGCTGGCGTTGCTGCCTGGATCGGCGGTGGGACGGATGGTCGCAGGCACATCATGCGTTCTCGCCTCGGCGATGTCTGGCACGTCGTAGCCATCGTTGCGGTTGCCATGACCTTTACCGTGTGGATCTTCGAGGCGCGCTCGGGCAGGGTGTTCATTCTCCAGGGTCTTGCCCTGACGTGTCTTGCCGGCCTCGCCGGAGCACTGGCCAGCACTCTGGCACGGCGGTCCCTGTCGAGACTCTTTCGCATTGGCGCCGACCTTCGGGAGAGATTTCCGGATCTCGAGAGGCGCAGCAATCGCTATTTCTATCTTGTCGGAATCCTCATCAATGCCGTGATCTGGACAGTCGCGATCATCACCGTTCTGGAGAGTTGGGGAGTCGAGGCGACCCATATCTTCCTGTCGTCCGAAGGCCTCGATCTCCTGGGAAGGCTGACAGCGATCATCGTGATCGCAGTGATCGCTGTGCTCGCCTGGGAAGTCGGTGACGGTGTCATTGCCAACCAGCTCAGACGCAGTCACGGGGGAGGGGCCAACCCGCGGGTTCTCACCCTGCTCCCGCTGGCGAGGAACATTCTTGTCGTGGTGATCGGGAGCGTCGCCGTGATGACGATTCTGGGAGAGATCGGACTCGACATCACGCCATTGCTGGCAGGCGCCGGCGTGGTCGGGTTGGCGATCGGATTTGGCGCACAGTCCCTTATCAAGGATATCATCACCGGTACATTCATCCTGTTTGAGAACCAGTTCACAGTGGGTGACTGGATCGAGGCAGGCGGCAAGATGGGCGGAGTCGAGAACGTGACCGTGCGTACGGTGCAGTTGCGCGATCTGAGCGGCTACGTGCATACAGTGCCTTTCGGAGACATCTCTTCTGTCACCAACATGATGCGGGACTTCGGTTACGCGGTGATCGATATCGGTGTCGCCTACCAGGAGAACACGGACAAGGTCATCGACGTGGTACGCCGGATCGACGAGGAAGCGCGCAGCGATGACACACTCAACGAGCAACTTGCCGGCGATCTCGAGGTGCTGGGCGTCAATGACCTCGGCGATTCCGCTGTGACGCTCAGATTCCGGATCCGCACTCTCGCCGGGTATCAATGGGGTGTACGTCGCGAGTATCTCAGACGCCTCAAGCTGGGATTCGACAAGGCCGGTATCGAAATTCCCTATCCGCACATGACGGTCTATTTCGGCGAAATCCGCGGCGGCCGGACATCGCCGGCGTACGTTCGCCTCGATTCGGCAGGAGAGGCCTGAGAGTGCAGGGGCTGACAAACCGCTCCCCGGCGCGCACGCTCCCTTGCATGTCTCAAAGATATCGGGGAGCAAGGCTGTGAAGTCTTGCGCTTTTCTCCTCATCCCGGATTTCTCGATGATGGCCTTCGCTGCCGCTGTCGAGCCGTTGCGTTCGGCCAACCGCATGAGTGGCGCCTCGCACTACCGCTGGACATTCATCTCACGCGATGGCCGGCCGGTGCGGGCGAGCAACGGCATGGAGGTCGTGCCTCATCGGGCGATGGGTGACGTGCATGCCTGCGAGACATTGTTTGTCTGTTCCGGAATCGATGCCCGGAAGTTCGCCGACAGGTCAGTCATGGCATGGCTGCGCAAGCTGGCCCGCCAGGGCACTGTCATGGGAAGCCTGTGCACAGGAACGCACATTCTTGCCCGGGCCGGCCTGATCCGGGGGCATCGCTGCACCATTCACTGGGAAGATCACGAGAACTTTACAGAACTTTATCCCGACATCGAACTCACCGACGACCTTTTCGAGATCGATCGCAACAGGATCACATGCTCGGGCGGAACGGCTTCGCTCGATCTCATGCTTCATCTTATCATGCTGGATCATGGCGTCGAACTGGCTGGCCGGGTTTCCGAACAGTTCATTCACGAGAGGATCCGGCAATCCGATGACCGGCAGCGGATGGCACTTCATTCACGCACCGGAGTCAGCGATGCGAAGGTTCTGGCCGCCATCGATATCATGGAATGCAATCTCGAGGAGCCATTGGCCATTCCCGATATCGCCCATGGCGTTGAGCTGTCGACGCGGCAACTCGAACGCCTGTTCACCAGACACCTTGGGCGGTCCCCTTCACGCTACTACCGGGAGCTCCGATTGCATCATGCCCGCCTGATGTTGCTGCAGGGATCGACGTCGATTCTGTCGATCGCCCTGTCGGCAGGATTTGTGTCAGCCTCTCATTTCAGTCACCGCTACCGCGAGCTGTTTGGTCGTCCACCACGTGAGGAGCGACGCGGTGTTACGTGATCCGTTGCGATTAGTACTGACGGTTCTCGCCTGCAGCACCTTCCTGCTTCTTGCCATGCCGTCAGTCCGGGCTTCCGGGTGGCAGGAGTTTCTCGCCGGTGTGCGCGCGCAGGCCGCCGCCGTCGGCATCAGCCAGCAGACCCTCGATGCGGCATTTCTGAACCTGGCGCCCGATGCGCGGGTGATCGGCCTCGACCGCCGCCAGCCCGAACGTGTTCTGACATTCGAAGAGTACATGGAAAGCCGGGTGCCGCAGTCGCTGATTGCGAGGGCGGCGGAGAAGTATGCCGAACATCGCCCGCTGCTGGAGGCGATTGCCGCCCACTATGGATTCGATGCTGAATACATTGTCGCGATCTGGGCCGTTGAAACCAGGTTTGGCAGCTACACCGGAGGTTTCGATGTGATTGCAGCCGTGGCGACCCTCGCCTTCGACGGCAGGCGCAGCGATTTTTTCCGCCGTGAACTCCTCCACGCCCTGACGATTCTCGATGAGGGACACATCGCTCGCACCGCCATGACTGGATCGTGGGCGGGCGCCATGGGCCAGAGCCAGTTCATGCCATCAAGCTTCAACCGGTTTGCCGTGGACTGGGATCTCGACGGGCGTCGCGACATCTGGCGCAGCCGGGGGGATGTCTTTGCATCGATCGCCAACTATCTGGCGCATGCGGGATGGCAGCGCGACATGCCATGGGGCGGGCCGGTCGTCGTGCCCTCAGGTTTCGACGTCACGGTCAACGACGTCGCGCCCCTTGAAACGTGGCTGTCGAGGGGCGTGACGTGGCAGGGAGAGGCTCCTGTCCTTGCCCTTGAGGCCGCGGCGTCGCTCGTGCTGCCCTCCGGGGCCGATGGTCCCGCCTTTCTTGTGTTCGACAACTACCGGGCCATTCTCAAATGGAACAGATCCGACTACTTCGCGATGTCGGTGACCGCCATCGCAGATGCCCTTTCCGGGCGCTCATGACGCCCGTGCGCGCGGCCGGCATCGCGCTGCTTGCCCTTTTTCTGGCGGCCTGCGCAAAGGTCGACATCGCCGATGCGGTCAGGAAGGAGGCACAGGGGCACTACAAGGTCGGACAGCCCTACGAAATCAGGGGTGTCTGGTACCATCCGGCGGAGGATCCCTTCTATGACGAGGAAGGAATAGCGTCCTGGTATGGAGAGCCATTCCACGGCCAGCTCACAGCGAACGGCGAAATCTACGACATGAACGAACTCACGGCGGCTCACAAGACGCTGCCCATGCCCGTCTACGTCAGGGTCACGAATCTGGAGAATGGCCGGAGCCTCGAGCTCCGGGTCAATGACCGCGGTCCCTTCATTGCCGGACGCATCATCGATGTATCGCGTCGCGGTGCCCAACTGCTCGGTTTCAAGGAGAACGGGACGGCGCGGGTCAGGGTCCAGGTGATCGATCAGGACAGTGGCAGGACCTGGGCCGAGCTCGGTCGCACACCAGCGGGAACAGACGCCGCGCCCGCGCCTGCCATCGATCTGACCCACGAGGATCCGGATGGTGGTCTGTTCGTTCAGGCGGGCTCCTTCACAAACGCTGCAAACGCCTTCCTGGTCAGCAACGCGCTCGTCGGCGCCGGCGATATCCACGTGATCCGGGCCGTGGTCGGCAGCCAGGTCTTCTATCGGGTTCGTGTCGGTCCCTTCCTCGCTCGACCGCAGGCCGATCGCATTCTCGAGCAGGTGGTGAATCTGGGTTATCGCGACGCCATTGTTGTCACCGTCCTGTGAGCGTAGCGGGCGGACCTGAACAGTCATGGCGCGAGGAAAGATCCTGTCTGCCATCCTGGCCTGACGCCTTGCGAGGCTGGGCCCGGACCACGGTCAGCAACAGCGGTGCATCGTGCCGCCAGGTGACGGTCTGTGTCGCTTCAGTGAACGTGCAGGCTCATTGTTGCCGCACGCCCGCTTTGCGCCTGCCGGGACTGCGAGCAGACGACGACTTGAGGGATTTTGTCACAGGAATGCCGTACCACATTGCCAGTCATGTCCGTGGTATCGACGTGCGGCAGGGGAAAGCGATATTCTCATGCCGTGCCCGGGTTGACGATGTCGCCCTGAATGTGTCCTTGCGGTGAAAGGCTATCCATGATCTGGCGAACTGTGATGTCTCTCGTTGTTGCTGTCGGCCTTTCGTCGCCGCTGGCGGCGTTCGAGATATCGGCGCGCGAGGCCATCCTCATTGACGAGACGACCGGCACAATTCTCTACCAGAAGGACGCCGACGTCCCGACCGAACCCTCATCCATGACCAAGCTGATGACGGTCTACCTGCTGTTCGAAAAGCTTGCCTCCGGAACGCTGGCCCTGGACGACAGGCTGCCGGTCAGCGAGAAGGCATGGCGCAAGGGTGGTTCGAAGATGTTCGTCGAGGTTGGCGAGCATGTGCTGGTTGAAGACCTGTTGCGGGGGATCGTTGTCCAGTCCGGCAATGACGCGTCGATCGTGGTCGCCGAGGGGCTTTCGGGGTCCGAAAGCGAATTCGGCAAGCTCATGACGCAACGGGCCCGGGAGCTGGGCATGAAGGACACCACGTTTCGCAATTCCTCAGGCTGGCCCGAAGAGGGTCATATCACCACCGTGACTGACCTCGCACACCTTGCAAGTCGAACTATCAGCGATTTTCCGCAATATTATCATTATTATGCGGAGGAAGAGTTCACCTATAACGGGATCCACCAGAGCAACCGAAATCCTCTGCTCTACAGCGGAATAGGCGCTGACGGTCTCAAGACGGGCTACACCCGTTCCGCAGGATACGGTGTGACGGCCTCCGCCGTTCAGGGAGAACGTCGGTTGATTCTCGCCGTGAACGGGTTCGCGAGTGCGGCAGCCCGGGCCCGGGAGTCCCGGGCGATCATCGAATGGGGATTCAGGGAGTACGACACCTACCATCTTCTTGGCGCCGGTGAGGAGGTGGGAAGAGCCAGCGTCTGGCTTGGCAATTCTGATACCGTATCTCTGGTTCTGGCGGAGGATCTGATTGTCACCCTGCCTCAGACAGTCCGGGACTCACTTGATGCCCGGATCGTCTACGAAGGACCGGTGCCGGCGCCGATTGCAGAAGGTCAGGAGATTGCCCGGCTGGTGATCGAGGCACCAGGTGCAGCCACCGTCGAAAAACCTCTTCTGGCGGGCCGTGATGTTGCAACGCCATCCTTGTTTCCGAGAATGGCGATGGCTCTCGGTTATCTGATTTTCGGCGATACGGGCGCGCCTTGAGACGAGGTCGGCTGATCACCCTTGAAGGCGGCGAGGGGTCCGGCAAGTCGACCCAGGCCAGGCGTCTGGCGTCGTGGATTGCCGTCGCATATGACGTCGACGTTCTGGTCACACGCGAGCCTGGCGGGGCACCGGGCGCGGAGGACATTCGGGAGCTGGTCATTTCCGGGACAACGGATCGCTGGGATCCGGGAACCGAAGCCCTTCTTCATGTTGCGGCACGGCGCGAGCATCTTCTCAGAACAATCTCTCCGGCTCTTGCGGAGGGCAACTGGGTGATCAGTGATCGGTTTTCTGATTCAACGCGGGCCTATCAGGGGATGGTGCAGGGTGCGGGTCTGGATTTCGTTGACGACATCGGTCGTCTTGCCGCCGGCATGGTCGAGCCGGACCTCACGTTCTTGCTTGATCTTCCGGTCGAAGCGGGACTTGCCAGAGCTGAAAGCCGCGGGATCACAAACCGTTACGAGCGTATGGGGAAGGATTTTCATGAACGCTTGCGCGCCGCCTTTCTCGCCATCGCCGGCAAGGAGACGGACCGCATCAAGGTCGTGGATGCCTCGCAGAGCGAGGACGACGTGACGCAGCGCCTTGGAACAGAGGTGTCACGCAGATGGCCGCGATCGTGACGAGGGGAGGGGCATCGCGCGTGATCAGCCGACAACTGCCGTGAAAGACGATCCCGTCGACATCCGCAAGCATCCGGATTTCCCTGATCTCCCCGTTCCGGCGCCCTGGGCGAACGAGAATCTCATTGGACATGATGAGACGGAAAGTCGGCTTGCCGGTCTGGTTGCTGACGAACGCATCGCCGGCGCCTGGATCATCGGTGGCAAGGCAGGCATCGGCAAGGCAACACTGGCGTGGCGTCTGGCGCGGCATCTGCTGTGCGGTCCAGGCGAGAATCTGTTCGGGGAGCCGTCCGCAACCCTCGACTTCAATGCCGGCGACCCCGCCGTGGCCTGGATCTCGGCACGTTCACACGGTGACATTCTCGGCATCGAACCTTCCATGAGCGATGCAGGAAGGCGTCGCCAGGAGGTCGTCGTCGACGATGTCCGCCGCATCAGGCCTTTCTTTGCCCGGACCGCCGGCAACGATGGCTGGCGGGTCGCCATCATCGACGACGCCGATCTCATGAACAGGAATGCGGCCAATGCCGCGCTCAAGGTGATCGAGGAGCCTCCGGGGCGCACGGTTGTGTTGCTTGTCTCCGCGACGCCCTCTTCCCTGTCGGCCACCATCAGATCCCGCTGCAGAAAGCTCTCTCTTTCTCCTGTGTTGAGTGCTCAGGTCGAACTTCTGCTTGAACAATATCTACCGGATCTGCCGGGAGAGCAAAGAGATGCGCTGGCGCGACTGTCAGGCGGCAGCCCGGGCCGCGCGCTGCGGCTGGCCGAGAATGACGGCCTCGCCCTCTATCGTGACATGATGGGCCTGATCGCCATGGCGCCTGACATTGATCCCGTGGCGCTCCACCGTCTGGCGGAACACCTTGCCCGGCCGGGCGGCGAGGTGTCCTGGAACCTGGCGTTCGGGTTTCTCGCGGACTGGTCTGCCACCATGATTCGCAAGGCGGCCACAGGCAAGGCTGCGCCAGGCGTTCTGCCTGAGGAAACCGAAGCCATGGCACGCATCGCCGGTGACCCTGCTCTTGAACGGTGGATGGCCGTATGGGAAAAGGTCGCGCACCTGCGCCGGACAGTCCCGTTACTCAATCTGGATCGCAAGCAGTCCATTCTGTCGGTATTCGGTACCCTCAAGGCGGCTGTCAGGACCTGAGAGTTTGACCTAGAATGTGAGTGGCCTCTCCGGATGTGGTATTCCTTGGTTGATTAGCACACCAGCCAAGGAGGTCGACATGTCCTGGAACGAGACCACTCGCAAGCAGTATAGGCGAGACATGGAGCGTTTTGAAACGGATGTGACGGATGCGGAATGGTCGGTGATCGAGCCGTTGCTGCCGCCACCGGCGCGGCTGGGTCGACGACGGAGCACGGATCTTCGTGAGGTTTTCGACGCGATACAGTTCATGCTTGCGACGGGGTGCCAGTGGCGTGCGATTCCCCGGTGCTTTCCGCCGTTTACGACAGTTCAGAACTATTTCTACGCATGGCGTGATGCGGGCACCCTGGAGCGTCTGCTGGATGTGTTGCGTGATCAGGCACGGACACAGGCGGGACGCAGCGAGGAGCCGACGGCGGCAGCGATCGACAGTCAGTCGGTGAAGACGACGGAGAGCGGCGGCCCTTCGGGCTACGATGCCGGCAAGAAGATCAAGGGTCGCAAGCGCCACATGGCGGTGGACGTGGAAGGCTTCCCGATTGCCATGGAAGTTCAGGAGGCATCGGTGCAGGACCGGGATGGCGCCCCGGCGGTGATCCTTGCCATGCTGGAGAAGGCGCCGACGGTCACCAAGCTGTGGGCCGATGGCGGTTATCAGGGACCGAAACTGGCGGCGGCGCTTCGGGAGATGGGGATTGCGGACATGGTGGAGATCGTGGAAAAGCCGAAGGAAAGCAGGGGGTTCACGGTGCTGTACCGGCGTTGGGTGGTGGAGCGGACCTTTGCCTGGATGGGGCGTTGCCGGCGTCTGGCCAAGGACTTCGAACGGACGCTGGAGAGTTCCCTGGCGTGGGCGAGGCTGGCGGCCTGCCGGTTTCTGGTGCGCCGCATCGCACGGGGGAAAACGGCGTGAATACAAAAACATAATGATATCATCTATTTAGATTCAGGCTCTGAGACACCGTCATCCGTCAGGCCAGGGGGGCGATGAGGCATGCGCGACAAATTCTACATCACGACGCCGATCTACTACGTCAACGACAACCCGCATATCGGGCATGCCTATACGACGCTCGCCTGTGACGTGATGGCCCGCTTCAAGCGCCTTGACGGTTATGACGTGCTGTTCCTGACAGGAACCGACGAGCACGGCCAGAAGGTCGAAAAGGCGGCACGGGAAGCCGGCATTGACCCGGCGGCATTCTGTGACGAGGTTTCGGAGAACTTTCGCACCCTCGCCAGGGAATGGAATTTTTCCAATGATCAGTTCATCCGGACAACGGAACAGCGCCACATCCGCGCTGTCCAGGCATTGTGGCGACGCCTCGAGGAAACCGGCGAGATCTATCTCGGGACGTATGAAGGCTGGTATGCCATCCGTGATGAGGCGTTCTATACCGAGGACGAGCTTGGCGTGGATGAGAGCGGCCACAAGGTGGCTCCTTCAGGTGCTCCCGTGGAGTGGGTGAAGGAACCGAGCTACTTCTTCCGTCTTTCGGCGTGGCAGGAGCGTCTCCTGAAGCTCTACGGGGACCGGCCTGACTTCATCCTGCCGGAGGCGCGACGTAACGAGGTGGTGAGTTTCGTCAGCGGAGGACTCACCGATCTGTCGATTTCGCGTACGGGTTTCACCTGGGGCATCCCGGTGCCGGGCGATTCCCGCCATGTCATGTATGTATGGATTGATGCCCTGACAAACTATATCACGGCAGCCGGCTATCCCGATGAATCGGGAGAATCATTCACCTCCTGGTGGCCCGCCTTGCATATGGTCGGCAAGGACATTCTGAGATTTCATGCGGTGTACTGGCCTGCCTTTCTCATGGCCGCCGGCATTGATGTACCCAGCCGCGTCTTCGCTCATGGCTGGTGGACCAGCGAGGGACAAAAGATTTCCAAATCCCTCGGCAATGTCATTGTGCCGTCGGACATTGTTGCGCGTTACGGGCTTGATCAGGTGCGCTATACGCTGATGCGCGAGGTCAACTTCGGCAACGACGGCGACTTCTCGCATCGCGGCGCCATGCTCCGCTGCAATCATGATCTTGCCAACGACTACGGCAATCTGGCCCAGCGGGTGCTGAAGATGATTGCGCGCAATTGCCATGGCAGGGTCCCGTCGCCAGGAGAGTTCTGCGAGCAGGACCGGGAGCTCCTGGCGCAGGGCAGGGGTCTTGTCGATCGCCTTCGCCGGCACGTCGATGTTCAGGCTTTCCAGCTGATGTTGCGGGATATCTGGGATGTCATCGGTGCGGCCAACCGCTACATCGACAGCGAAGCTCCCTGGAAACTCATGAAAACCGACCGGCAACGCATGGAAACCGTCCTCTATTGCTCCGCAGAGTTGATCCGCATCCTCGCGTTGCTGACCCAGCCTGTCATGCCGCAGTCATCGGCCCGACTCCTCGATCAGCTTGCCGTTCCTGACGACAGGCGCGCCTTCGCCTCAATCGGCGAGGATCACGGCCTGCGGCCGGGTTCTGCCTTGCCGGAACCCGAGGCCGTCTTTCCGCGTCTTGCCGAAAGCGCGGCATGATGCTTGTCGACAGCCATTGCCACCTTGATTTCCCGGACTTCGCCGATGAGCTCGACGATGTTGTCACCAGGGCCAGGAATACCGGTGTCACGGTCATGCAGACGATCTCGACGCGCCTCAGCCGGTTTTCCGAGGTGAGGGCGATCGCCGAGGCGCACGACGGCATCTATTGTTCGGCCGGTGTTCATCCCCACCATGTTGCCGAGGAGGGAATCCGGACCGCATGCGAGATCACCGCGTTCGCCGACTGTCCGCATGTCATCGGCATCGGCGAGACGGGCCTCGACTACCACTACGACAACAGCCCCCGCGAGGCCCAGCGGCAGAGCTTCAGGGAACATATCAGGGCATCACGCAGCACCGGTCTGCCGCTCATCGTTCACACGCGCTCTGCCGACGAAGACACCATGGCGATTCTTGAGGAAGAAACAGAGACGGGAGGCTCCTTTCCAGGGCTCATTCACTGTTTCAGCGCCAGTCGTGAGCTCGCCCAACGCAGTCTCCGGCTGGGATTTTCCATCTCGATATCGGGTATCGTGACCTTCCGGAACGCATCCGGTTTGCGTGACATCGTCAGGGACGTTCCTCTGGAGCGGCTGTTGGTCGAGACCGATGCCCCGTTTCTTGCCCCCGTTCCGAAGCGCGGCAAGCGCAACGAACCGGCGCTCGTCGTCCACACGGCGCATTGCGTTGCCGCGTTGAAAGAGCTGTCCCGGAGCGATCTCGCCGGGATCACGACCGACAACTTCTTTCGCCTGTTCAGCGCCGCACAACGCCCATAAAGTTCCATAATATACCTTATGCGATTATTGGATGACGTGTGATCCCCGCAGCCGCCGAGAACATCCTCGCCCAACCGACCGTCTATGGACACCCCGATGATGCAAGATTTTGGGTTTGGTGCATGTGGTCAGGTGCTGTCGTCTCTCCGACCTCGTGATGCGGTTGGATTGCCGCCGTGGGCCTGTCTGGAGAATGCCGGACCGGGTCCAGATCGCTTCATCGAACTCGATCAAGCGGCGGCACGAACTTGGCGATTCTGCCTCGTCATCATCACCGCCCAGGAGACGCACGCCACCCTGTTGGCCAAAGCCGCCGCAACCGGCGGCCCTTCCGGCTATGATGCCGGCAAGAAGATCAAGCATCCATGTTTTGCTGCAAGAGTTTTGTGAGCGTCGAGGATGATGTTTCCTTTGTTTGTGCACATGCGGTCTGGGGTTCCAGCATCCCGGTGTCTGCGCCCTGTGACCAGAAAGACGTGCCACTCGTGATCCGGCAAGCGTAGGTCTGTCTTCCATTGATCACGGTCACGTGACCCCGTGCCATGGAGTTCCAGAGATCATGTGTCCCGTCCGTCGCCGCGTGGTGGCTCGATCTCCTTGAGGGCCTCGATGTCAGCCTCGACGACGATCTGCAGGCGCTCACCGTAGGCCGTGTCGCGCAGGGGATCCGGGAGCCTGTCAAGGCAGTCTCGATCATGGTCCTGCAACGCGCTGAGCTCGGCCACCGCATCGCACCAGCTCATGGCACGGGAGCGCCGGTCACGGGACGTGCGGTCGCGGACGGGCGGCATGCCGGCCTTGAACCGTTCCCGGTAACGGCGCTGCTTCTCAGCGGGTGTGAGGGCCATGAGGGGGTCTCCTTCACGCCGGCGAGCGTGGCGGTGCTTCAGGCGACCAGCAGCGCTGCTCGTGCAGCAGGGCGTTCGCCAGCACGATGAGCTTGCGCATCACGGCGACGATGGCGACCGTGTGGGCCTTGCCGGCAGCCTTGAGGCGTTCGAACACGGCAGCGAGATCCCGGTTGAAGCGTGACGCCGATGTCGCCGCCATGAACAGGAGATCGCGTGGCCTGCGGCGGCCGCCACGGATATGCCTGGCGCCGTGGTGCTGGCCGCTGTCGTTGGCAACCGGTGCCACCCCGATCAGTGCCGCCGCCTGGCGACCCTCGAGACTGCCGCGTTCGGGCATCCAGCACAGAAGACCTGCGGCGGTCACCGGACCGACACCGGGAATGGAGATCAGGATGCGGGACCGCTCGGCCTGTTCGGGTTCACCGGCGATCACCGCTTCGATCGCCGCATCCCGTGCGGCAATCCTCTCGTCGAGATCGGTCATCGTGGCCCGTGAGAGCACCTCGCCCTCGCCGTCCACCTCACCCGCCACATGCCCCAGCATGGTCCGCGCATCGACATGCCTGGCACGCACCACCAGGAGATCCCCCAGGCGGTTGAGGA
This sequence comes from Alphaproteobacteria bacterium, assembly GCA_965200495.1. Classification (GTDB taxonomy): domain Bacteria; phylum Pseudomonadota; class Alphaproteobacteria; order SP197; family SP197; genus SP197. The sequence continues at coordinate 123,446 of CBDAUG010000002.1, read as the reverse complement.
AGGCCTCCTGAGGAGCCACAGGCTCACGATCGTCCAGCGCCGTCCCCAGCCTGGCCAGCATCAACGCGTCGACACGTTGGCCAGATGGCCCAGCGCCTCGGCGAAGCGCCGGGCCCGCAACGGGTTGATCAGCACGACCTCGAAGCCCCGGTCATGAAGACACTGGTGAACCCTGCGGTGGTCGCGGCCCGTCGCCTCCATCACCACCCGGCTCACAGTGAGACCGCGAAGCCACGCACCCAGCGCCCGCCAGCTCGTGGCGTCGTTGGCAAAGCGACGCGTCTGGCCCGCCGCACAGATGTCCAGGCTGGCCTTGCTGACATCGATCCCTGCCACGACCTTCACCATCGTCCCTTGCTCCTCTCCTTGTGATGAGACGGTCCAAGCCCAGGCATCCATTCAGGACGCGAGGGACGCCAAGGGAGGTCGGCCGACCATGCTTGATCACGGCTCTCCAAAGCCAGGGCCACAACGGTCCGAGCGACCTCCGCGGGGATCGTGAGATCTCCGCACCCCGCTCCCCTGTGCACCTTCGCGCAGGGGAGCGGGATCTCTCTGGAACCATAGACCGCATGGCTCTCCCACAACCGCGGTTGTCCACACGTTCCCAACCCCAACCGCTGTGGATAACCTTATGTTCACGGCGATAAAACCCGGTCATACAAGGGCCGCAAGCGCCACATGGCGGTGGACGTGGAAGGCTTCCCGATTGCCATGGAAGTCCAGGAGGCATCGGTGCAGGACCTCAGACGGCGCCCCGGCGGTGATCCTTGCCATGCTGGAGAAGGCGCCGACGGTCACCAAGCTGTGGGCCGATGGCGGTGATCAGGGACCAAAACTGGCGGCGGCGCTTCGGGAGATGGGGATTGCGGACATGGTGGAGATCGTGGAAAAGCCGAAGGAAAGCAGAGGCTTCACGGTGCTGTACCGGCGTTGGGTGGTGGAGCGGACCTTTGCCTGGATGGGACGCTGCCGGCGTCTGGCCAAGGACTTCGAACGGACGCTGGAGAGTTCCCTGGCGTGGGCGAGACTGGCGGCCTGCCGGTTTCTGGTGCGCCGCATTGCACGAAGGAAAACCGCGTGAATACAAAAATATGATGATATCGTCTGTTTGGATTCAGGCTCTTGCAGCGCAAAGGTCTCAAGGAGACATTTCATCGCCTTCTCGATATTCTGATCCACACCATGGCGATTACGACTCCGATGATGAAGTACAGTAGGTAGATCAATGTACCGTGGCCCCGGCGCGTCGACTAGGGAGCTCCTTCAGGAGAGTGACCATGTGTTTCAGTACCCAGTCCTGATCATGTAGAGTCGTGCCGATTGTATCTGCGCACTCCTCCAATAGCTTGAGATTGTCGCAACGGCGTTCCTGTTCCTGTTCCTGTGCCTTGCCAAAGGCCGGGGCATCTACAGCCTCATCGAGTACTGGCGCACCGTGAGGGGGTGGCCGCGGCTCGGCAGGCTGCGCCTGCATGACTTGCTCCCCGTAGCGAACCACGCCGTCATGTCCGGCGAGAACTTGCCGCAGGTCGGCAAGCTCCGGCGTCACTGCACGACGGTGGGCTACGCCCCCCTGGCCGACGACGGTCACCTTGTTGACGCCGCCGAGCGCGTTGGCCGTCTCATCGCCGAGGCGATGGCCGGACATGGCGTCAGCACCTACGGTTCGCGAGGGGTAACTCCCCGCAGTCGTTCTTGAACCGTTCAAGCAGTGCGCGTTCAAGCGGTTCAGGCTCGTCCCTGGGGCAGCACCACATCCGCAAATTCGCGTCGTTGATCCCTCGCACCTGCCAGAGCCACTCGCCTCCTTTGTGTTTGACAGTCCGACCCACGCCAAAGAATGCCAGCTGGCTCACGCGGTTGCGCAGGTTGCTGGTCTTGCCACCTGCCTTGCCGATGTAAAGGATGTCTGTTGGGCCTGCCGCCAGGATTCGGTGGCGCTTGTCGCGCAGTAGGTTGGGATCGGCCGGATCCGCATGTCTCGCGTGACCCGCATCGGTGGCGAACAAAAGGGTATTCCAGCCTCGCAGGCAAACAGCGTAGACGCCTGGAGAGGCCGGAAGATCCTGCCATGTCGCTCTCCCTCGGCCATTCGCACGTGCCAGCAAATCGCCCAGCGAAACGGACTGCGCCTTCACTCCCAAAATGCGGTCGATATCCGATGCTTTCATGAATCTTTAATCCAGAAGACGCCTTCTCTGGAGAGTTACATGCATTAGTTGACATACCACATCATACTGTTCCTGCTATCCAACTGAAAATCATTATGCTGTATTCCGTCGACCAGTCGTCAAAGACCCCTTCTCTCAGAGTGTTGCCCCAGAATTTGGATGACCTTACTAGATGTGGTGTTTCCGTGTCAGAGACGAACCAGACAAGGAGGGCCACATGGCCTGATGCGAGACCACCCGCGACACATATAGACGCAGTTCGGAGCGATATGAAAGCGATTTGACGGGCGAAGGGTGGGTGCGCCAAGCTAACTGGTGGCATGTTGCCGGGTGAAAGTCCCGGCAGAAAGAGAGGTGAACCAACCACGTTCTCCGTGAACCATGCGCCGGTTGTCGCGAGGCGGCAGGCGTGGGCCGGGCTATTGAGCCACGTAAACATCGTGAACCGGAGTGCCGAGGCCGTCCATTCAGCCGAAGGCAACACCCTCGGAACCGTTTTGGTGGGCGAGGAGGGGTTCCGCGGGGTCGAAGAACCATGGCACGCGTCGCAGCAGTCCACCGGGACCTGGGGTCTTTCCCCTCGTGCGCAATGGGCCGAGTTTGGAAAGTTCAGGTCAGAAAAGTCGGGGCTGTGCCATCAAGCCCTCACGTATCGAACGCAGGCTGACGGGCGTGAATCTTCTCCTCGTGGCTGCAGGCGCTTGTCGAGATCGAGTAAGGTCACTCCGTGATCGTCAAGCGCCATGGAGAGTATTGCCCTCCACTGGTCAGTCTGATCCAGAGTTCGGTCGGTGAACGTGACGGCTCGCAAGGCTGGACAGAACCAGCCTGCATACCGTCCACGATGGCTTCCTGGTGGAAGATGAAGTCCTCCGCATCAAGTTCGCTCGGATTGACGTTGGCGAGCGTGATCGAGCCGTCGCCCTCGGCAAAGGTAATGACCGTATCGGTGCCCTTCTGCATGACGTTCAGGTCCTCGAACGACGTCAACCCCGCACCGCTCAGGTCGATGCGGTCCTCGCCGTCGGCGAAATCCACGATCCGGTCGTGCCCATCCCCGGTGACGTAGACGAAGGTATCGGCTCCGGCTCCGCCGTGGAATTTGTCATCACCTGCGCCACCGTGGAGCTTGTCATCGCCCAGGCCGCCGTAAAGCTGATCCCTTCCCTGATCGCCGAAGATATGGTCGGCTCCGGAATCGCCGTAAATCTTGTCGTTCCCTTGATCGCCGAAAAGCCTGTCGTCGCCCGCCCCGCCTGTGAGAATATCGCCGCCGGCACCACCTTTGATCGTGTCCTCGCCCCAGCCGCCGCTCAAGGTGTCGTTGCCGGCACCGCCATAAAGTTCGTCCTGCCCTCATCCCCGACGGCTTCCTGCAACGCGTCGCCCGATCAGGCGGCGGCAGGAACCCGGTATTTCTGCTTCGTCGTCATCACCGCCCAGACGATGCGCGCCATCCTGTTGGCCAAGGCCACTGCAACCAGCATCCGCGGCTTGCGCGCCAGCATCCTGGCGAGCCAGGGATCCGGCGTTGAGCCGCGGCGGTCCGCATGGCGCACGACCGCCATGGCGCCGGTGATCAGCAGCCGTCTGAGATCGCGCTGGCCCCTCTTCGAGATCCTGCCCAGCCTTGCCGCCGGTCGTGTGCTGGCGCGGCACAAGGCCCAGCCAGGCGGCACAGTCCCGGCCTCGCCGGAAGCTCTCGAGCGGTGGCGCAAAGGCCTGCAGCGCCATCGCGGTGACCGGCCCGACCCCCGGAATGGTCATCAGCCGCACCGCGTCGTCGTCGCGGCGGGCCGCCTCGCCAACCTCCTTCGCCAGACCGCAGATCTCGGCATCAAGGGCCTCGATACGATCGAACAGCAGCGTACCCAAGGTGCGCACCTGGTCCGGCAGTCCCGGATCCTCCAGGGCCTGCGCCAACCGTATGACGTGGGCCGGTCCCTGCGGCGCAACGACCCCGAACTCCGCCAGGTGACCCCGCAACGCGTTGATCGTCTGCGTGCGCTGGCGCACCAGAAGATCGCGCGTGCGGAACAGCATCCCCCTGGCCTGCTGCTCCGCACTCTTCACGGCCACGAAGTTCATGGTGGGACGCTGCGCGGCCTCACTGATCGCCTCCGCATCCGCCCGTGTCGTTCTTCTGCCGCTTCACAAACGGCTTCACGTCGATCGCCGCGATCAGCTTGACGTCATGACCGAGCTCCGCGATCTCGGAGGCCCCAATAGTGAGCGCTCGCACACGCCTCCATCGCCACCACGCAGACCGGCTGCGTGGCCAGAAAGTCAAGCAGCTTCCCGCGATTGAGCTTCTTCGCGGAACGACACCGACCCGTCCGCGCACGCACCGTGCACCTGAAAGCTCTGCTTCGCCAGATCGATCCCGATGGTGGTCATCTGTTCCATGGACGCCTTCTCCTTCGTCGTGGCTGTCATAACACCGCCACCTTGGCACATCGCGATGCCGTCGGAAGGGGCGTCCACTCCATCGGTTACGCGAACACTCGTGACGCTCCGACAATGAAACCGATCTGGGGACACTGCTTTGCCCCGGCGGCTCCTGTTGTATCGTCAGGGATGGAAAACGACCCTGACATGCACGGTCTGGGTAGGCAGTTCATTCGACTCTGGAAGGCGAAATCAAGACGTCACGTGCGGGGAATGATGCCATGGAATCAAGCATTGATGCCCGACTGGCCGGAATGAAAGACGACGACAAAGGCATCAAAATCGACAATGAAACCATGGCGATACTCAACATCGAAAGGGACAACGCCCTTCCCAAGTGGAACGACACGATACGGCCACAGACCCGAAACTTCGGCAATAACATGACAGCCATCAACCAAACATGCTAAGTTCTTCTTTCGCCAACCCTTAGCCACACACTGTGGTTCTACCGCAGGGCTGGATCGCAGATAGTGCTCGCGATATCATCGCTACGTTCTGGTCAACGCGACACCGCTGCTGCAGGCATTCTTCCGGAATTCATACGGATGCAGCGGATCGGACAGGAATCTCGATCGAATGTCGGTCTCGGGCGTTGCGAGCCCCGCAACGCCCGAGACCGACATTCCCGATAGGCGACTTGACCGCGCCAGGACAAGGGCCTATCTTTCCTTGCGAGGCGCAAGTTCGTCTTGCCCTCTTTCCGAGGCCCGCGTTTCGGCGCGGGCTTTCGTGTTTCTGAGGCCGGACGGTGACGCTTTTCGCCTATCTCGACGAGTTCGGTCACATCGGGCCCTATGTCGGGCGCGAGGACCCCAGATACAAGGAGAGCCCGGTGTTCGGGCTTGCGGGCTTCGTCCTGCCGGCGGAAGCGGTGCGCGGTTTTGGGACTTGGTTCTTTCAGCGCAAATGCGAACTGCTCGCCTTCGAGATCGAGCGCTCGGGGGAGCATCCCGCGCTGTGGGAGAAGAAGGGGGCAAGCCTCTACACGCTGACCAACGTGACCCGGTATCCCGAACTCCGAAGGTTCACGAACCGGCTGTTCAACAAGATTGAACGGCTCGGCGGTTTCGTGTTCTACGTCGGGGTCAGGAAGACGGCGGCGCCGGGTGCGCACAATCCGAACCGGCTCTATACGCGGGTGTTCCTGGAGGCGATCAAGCGGATTGACGACCACTGCACGGAGGATTGCGACCCACCCGAGGAGTTCGTCCTGATTCTCGACGAGCACGAGCAGCGTGCGGCGCTGCTGACGGAAGCGGCGAAGAGCATGTACGGACGACGCCAGCGGCGCCGGCATCTTATCGAACCGCCGTTTCAAGTGGAGAGCCACCGCTATCAGACCATCCAGGCTGCGGACTGGATCGCCGGGCTGGTGGGACGGCTGGGGGCAATCTGGGCGGACCCGGCGGCATGGCCCGAGAACGAGGCATTTCGGCGGTACTTTGAGCGACGGCTCCATCGCGTCAGCCGCAGGAGCGGAATCCGGACTTATAGCCTGAATCTAAATAGATGATATCATTATGTTTTTGTATTCACGTCGTTTTTCCCCGTGCGATGCGGCGCACCAGAAACCGGCAGGCCGCCAGCCTCGCCCACGCCAGGGAACTCTCCAGCGTCCGTTCGAAGTCCTTGGCCAGACGCCGGCAGCGCCCCATCCAGGCAAAGGTCCGCTCCACCACCCAACGCCGGTACAGCACCGTGAACCCCCTGCTTTCCTTCGGCTTTTCCACGATCTCCACCATGTCCGCAATCCCCATCTCCCGAAGCGTCGACGCCAGTTTCGGTCCCTGATAACCGCCATCGGCCCACAGCTTGGTGACCGTCGGCGCCTTCTCCAGCATGGCAAGGATCACCGCCGGGGCGCCGTCCCGGTCCTGCACCGATGCCTCCTGGACTTCCATGGCAATCGGGAAGCCTTCCACATCCACCGCCATGTGACGCTTGCGGCCCTTGTATGCTGAGTGTGATCGGCCAAGTTATCCTCTATCCTGCGTGAATCACACATGAACCGGCCGGAATTATCCATCGTGACGATCTTTCACCGTCGATGCGGCCGAGCGGCTGGCAGCTCTCCATGCAGAGGTTCGCCTGGGCCTCATGTGAGCGTGTTGCTGCAAGGATCACCAGGCATGTCCGGTTGACCGGCGATGGATGACGCCCGATCCATTGCCCGATTGCTCGAGATCATGGCGCGCCTGCGCGATCCTGAGAACGGGTGCCCGTGGGATGTGGAACAGTCCTTCACTTCAATCGCTCCGTTTACCGTCGAGGAAGCCTATGAGGTTGCCGATGCCATCGACCGGGAGGATTGGCCGGGGCTGAAGACGGAGCTCGGCGATCTTCTCTTTCAGGTGGTGTTTCACGCCCGCATGGCGCAGGAGCGCGGCCTCTTCGGATTCGGCGACGTGGTCGAGGCAATCTCGGAGAAAATGGTGCGCCGTCATCCCCATGTCTTCGCGGATGGAGCAAATGTGACGTCGGCCGCTGAACAGACGGTGAAGTGGGAAGAACTGAAGGCGCAGGAACGTCTGGACCAGTCCAGGGCAGAAGGAAGGGAGATGTCCGCACTTGACGGAATCAGTGCGAACCTCCCTGCCCTTACCCATACCCGCAAGGTCCACGACCGGGTGGCGCGCGAGGGCTTCGGACTCGCGTCGCCAGAGGAAGCGCTTCGGGATGTGAAGTCTGAAGTCGAGGAACTCTCACGGGAGATTGCAGACGGCTCATCCGAACGTATCGCTGATGAACTCGGCGACGTTCTCTTTGCCACCGTCAATCTTGCCCGGCATCTCGACGTCGACCCCGAGAGCGCGTTGCGACGCAGCGCGGCCCGGTTTGAGGCACGCTACCGCTTCATCGAACGCTACCTGGGCCGTGACAGCCGGACGATCAGTGACTGCACGGCGGATGAACTCGACGCCCTGTGGACCCTTGCCAAGGATGAGGAAGCCGCTGGAAAGTGAGCGCCGGTCAAGGCTCGCACGCGGGAGCCGGAGGAGAGAAACGCTTGTGGAAGCGTCCCAGATCGCTGGCCTGGATACGGACCTTGAGACGGATGACGTGATCACCGTCACGGCGCTCGATGATCTCGGCGTGGCGGTGGAGATAACCGATGGCAGCGCCATCCCTGACGGGTACGCTGAGTTCAACCAGGCGTTGTCTGCCGGTCAGTCGGCGGGCGACGAGGGCGACAAGGTCGTCGAGCCCCTCTCCCGTACGGGCCGAAATGACGACCGTGTTCTCCTGGCGCTCGACAAGGTTGTGCAGTCGCAGCGCAGACTCCTCATCAAGCATGTCACACTTGTTGTAGACGGTGACCATCCTTTCTGACGCGTCGCGTTCGTCGATGCCAAGGCTTGCCAGCACGGCCATCACATCGGCAGCCTGACGTTCATGTTCGCCGTGGTGCGCGTTGCACACATGAACGATGAGCGATGCTTCTGTCACCTCCTCCAGGGTGGCGCGAAACGCGGCAATGAGAGTCTCGGGAAGATCAGAGACAAATCCGACAGTATCGGAGAGGATGACGCGTGTCCCCCGCCCGAGATCGAGCGCCCGCATGGTGGGATCGAGTGTGGCAAACAGCCTGTCATCGGCATAGACGCCGGCCCCGGTCAACCGGTTGAAGAGCGTCGACTTCCCGGCATTGGTGTAACCCACCAGAGCGACTGTCGGCCATGGCACCTTGTTGCGGGCGTTGCGGTGCTGGCCGCGCGTCGCAACGACACCGTCAAGCTCACGCCGCAACCGGGCGATGCGCTGGCCGATCAGGCGGCGGTCGATTTCGAGCTGGGACTCGCCAGGGCCGCCCACAAACCCCAGTCCGCCACGCTGGCGTTCCAGATGGGTCCAGCTGCGCACCAGACGGCTGCGCTGATAGGTGAGCGCCGCCATCTCGACCTGCAACACGCCTTCGCGCGTGGCGGCGCGCGCACCGAAGATGTCGAGAATGAGTCCGGTGCGGTCGATGACCTTGGCCTGCAGCTGTTGTTCGAGGTTGCGTTGCTGCACCGGTGACAGCGCCGTGTCGACAAAGACGAGATCGATCGATGCCGAAGCGACCTGGAACTTGAGTTCCTCGACCTGTCCCTTCCCCAGGAACGTGCCCGCTCGCGGGCGCCTTACAGGAAGGACGCGGGCGTCCCGAACCTCGAGGTCAATGGCTTTCGCAAGACTGACTGCCTCTTCCAGGGCCTGCGGGCCATCGCGTCTGCCGCGCCCGGGGCCGAACGAAGGATGGATGACGCTGGTGCGCGTGACTGCGGTGTCGTGCGATGCCTCAGGCATCGTCGGACTCGTCTCCATCATCGGCGAATGGCAGATTCACCGCTCCCTCCGGCATGATGGTCGACACCACGTGCTTGTAGATGAGCTGCGAACGGCCGTCACGTCGCAGGAGCAGGCAGAAACTGTCAAACCAGGTGATGACGCCCTGCAGCTTGACGCCGTTCATGAGATAAATTGTCACCGGAATCCTGGACTTGCGGACCGTATTGAGAAACGTGTCCTGGAGGTTCTGCTGTCTCGACTGTGCCATGATGCCGGTATCCTGCCTGCTGTTTGCTGCGATGCGCCGCGACCGGGGAGGATCGCACATCAAGACTACACACGAATGGCCGTCAGGAAACCCCGTCCGCACGCGCCTGGCTGCGTGCGAAGTCCAGATAGGCATCGAGCAGCCGGCAGGTCAGGTGACCTGGATGACCGTTGCCGATGACCGTCTCGTCGATGCGCGCGACGGCCTTGACGAGGGAGGTGGTGCTGGTCAGGAAGGCTTCGCGGGCATTCTTTGCTTCATCCACGCTGAAAGGACGTTCGACAACGTCAATGGACAACCCTCGGGCCAGAGTGATCAGACGTTCGCGGGTGATGCCCCGCAGGATTCCGCCCGTGGCCGGTCGCGTCACGAGATGTCCACTGGAATCAACGATCCAGGCATTGGAAGCAGCGCACTCGGTTACAAGGCCTTTCTCGTCGACGAGCCAGGCCTCGTACGCCCCCTGCCCGGCTGCCCTTGTGCGGGCCAGGACATTGGGAAGAAGAGAGACGCTCTTGATATCGACACGTGCCCAGCGCGTGTCCGGGAGTGTGATGACCTCGACTCCGGACACGTCGCGTGCTGTTGCAGGCAGCCTCACGCGTCGTGCTGTACACACCACGCCAGGAGTCAGGGTTGCGGTGTCGTAGACGTGGTTGCGGGGCGCAATGCCCCGGCTGATCTGCAGATAGACGATACCGTCGACCACCCTGTTCAGGCGGATTGTGCGATTCATGATGTGGGTGAGAACGCGTCCTGTCATCGGCCGCGGAATGCCGAGTTCAGTGAGCGAGCGATCCAGGCGCCGAAAATGATCGTCGAGATCAATCAGCTGCCGGTCAAACACGAGAATGACCTCGTAGACGCCGTCGGCAAAGGTATGGGCGCGATCGTCGATGTGAACACGAGCCCCTGCATGGGCGCAGTACCGGCCATTGACATAGGCGATGCGAGACATCTCAGAAGAACTCGAGGCCCACGGAGAGGAGTTTCTCGACCTTGTTCATCAGGTTGGTGCTGGCAAAGAGAACCACTCGGTCGCCGACCTGGATCCGGGTGTCACCGTGGGGAACGATAACCTCCTGGCCGCGTACGAGCGCGGCGATCAGAATGCCCCTGGCAAGGTGAATGTCACGAATTCTCTGGTTCGTGATCCGCGTTGTCTCAAGGGCCTCGGCCTCGATGAACTCGCCGGCGCCCTCGTGAATGCTATAGACGCTGCGAACACGACCGCGGCGAATGTGCTGCAGGATCGTTGAAACCGTCGAGGTCCTTGGATTGACCACCGAATCGACGCCAAGATCTTCGACAAGTGGGTCATAACTCTCGGAATTGACAAGGGTTATGGCGCGTTTCGCCCCCAGTCGCTTGGCGAGGAGCGACGACAGGATGTTGACTTCGTCGTCATTGGAAACAGCGACCACTGTCTCGACATCTCCGGCGCCGGCTTCCTCGAGAAGTTTGCGCTCCAGCGCGTCACCAAGCAGCACGGTTGTGCGTGTCAACTGGTCAGCGACCTCCCGAGCCCGGCTTTCGTTGATCTCGATCATCTTGCAGCGCACGTCGGCATGATGTTTTTCCATCTCGCGCGCAACGTAGAGACCGATGTTGCCACCTCCGACGATGATGACCCGGCGGGCTTCCGGCTCCTCATGACCAAAAGCCGACATCGACCGATGCATGTGGTCACTCGAGGTGACGAAGTAGACGACATCCCCGGCGCGCATCTCCGTGCGGCCCGTGGGAATCAGCAGTTCGCCCTCGCGCACGATACCGACAACAAAAACCTTGAGATTGGGAAAGAGTTCCGTGAGTTCTGCAAGCGGTGTGTCAAGTATCGGACAATCGGCATGGCACCGCACGGCAATGGCGCGCACGCGGTCATCGGCCATGGGCACGATATCGATGGCACCGGGAACCTCGAGGCGCCTGATGATGGCGCGCCCCACCTCGATTTCCGGCGAAATAATGACATTGATCGGCATATGATCCCGGCTGTAGAGATTGCTCCAGGCGAGATCGAGATAGGACTGGTGGCGTACCCGGGAGATCTTGGTGGGTACGTTGAAGATGGAATGCGCCACCTGGCAGGCAATCATGTTGACTTCGTCGGCATAGGTGACGGCAATCAGCATGTCTGCGTCTTCGGCGCCGGCGCGCTGGAGTACCGGCGGATGGGCGGCAAATCCCACCAGCCCCTTTGCGTCAATGTTCTCTGTCACCCTGGCGATGCGGGAAACATCATTGTCGATCACCGTGACGTCGTTGGCTTCCTCGGCAAGTCTGCGGGCAATGTTGTAGCCGACCTGCCCGGCTCCACAGACAATGACACGCATGGCCGTCAGCCTCCGGTATCGCGTTCGGCGACGCTGACACCCAGTGCCCTCAGTTTCCGGTGCAGGGCGGACCGTTCCATACCGACCGCCTCCGCCGTCCGCGAAATGTTGTTGCCGAAGCGCGCCAGCTGGGTCAACAGGTACTTGCGTTCGAAGGCTGCCCGTGCTTCGCGCAGGCCGAGGGCCATCACCTCGCTGGACTCATGGAACAGCGCCGGCGCCGGGCTGGTCTGCGTCACGTCGCCAGGCAGCATATCCACCGTGACGGCCCCGTCCTGGTCCTCCGGCGTCATGATCAGCAGGGATTCAATGACATTGCGCAGCTGCCGCACATTGCCGGGCCAATTGGCCATCAGAAGGGCCATTTCGGCATCGCCCGTCAGCGTGCGGGGACAGAGACCCTGCAGACGCACGGCGCGCCTGATGAAGTACTGCGACAGCAATGTCACATCTTCCCGCCTTTCCGATAGCGGCGGGATATCGATCGACACGACATTCAGGCGATAGTAGAGATCCTCGCGGAAATGGCCTGACTGCACCGCTGCGGTGATGTTGTCGCTTGCGGACGTCAGGACACGTACATCGACCCTTACCGGCGTGTCGCCACCCAGTCTGGTAAAGACCTGTTCCTGCAGCGCCCTCAGGATCTTGCCCTGCGTGGCCAGCGGCATGTCCGGGATGTTGTCGAGGAAAAGCGTGCCTCCGTTGGCGCGTTCGAACACGCCGTGTGTGATGACCGGCGCGCCGGATGAGGTCCGGGTTTCCCGCCCGAAAAGTTCCTCCTCCACCCTCTCGGGTTCCATTGTGGCGGCATTGATGGCAACGAACGGTCCTTCGGTACGCGGTGACTGCTGATGAATGTGCCGCGCCACGAGTTCCTTTCCGGAACCTGCCGGGCCGGTGATCAGGACTCTGCTGCCGGTGGGCGCCACCCGCGATATGGCTTCGCGCAACTGCACCATGGCCCGTGACTCGCCGACGAGTTCGTCGAGGACACGGGTGGAACGTCGCAGCTCTTCGTTTTCGCGGCGCAGCCTCGCCTCGTCGAGCGCACGCTTGACCACCAGGAGCACCTTGTCGGTCTGGAGAGGTTTCTCGATGAAGTCGTAGGCGCCGATTCTGGTACACTTGACGGCCGTGGAAATGGTGCCATGACCGCTGATCATGATGATGGGCATGAAAGGATGATGGACCACGCAGTCGCGCAGCAGATCGACACCGTCGCGCCGGGCTCCGCGAAACCAGATGTCGAGAATCAGCAGTGACGGCACCTGCTCGGCGATCGCCGCGTCAGCCGAATCGGGATCGGATGCCGTGCGCGCCTGATAACCTTCATCTTCGAGAACATCGGCCAGCGCCCGGCGGATGTCGCGTTCGTCATCAACAATGAGAATGTCGTGCTTCATGAAGCCTCAGTCCGCTCCAGAGGCAGTGACAGGGTCACCAGTGCACCGCCTTCCTTCCTGTTCTCCACGACGAGGTCTCCGCCGTGATCCCTGACTGTCGATCGTGCGATCGTCAGACCGAGACCATAGCCATCAACCTTGCCATGGGATTCATGCGCTTCGAGGAGTGTCGCGGGACGTTCAACGGGAAATCCCGGACCATTGTCCTCTATCCTGATGATACACCAAGAGCCCTCCTCGGAAACGGTGGTCTTCACAATGTTCCCCTGCGTTCTTTCCCCATCCTCCATGCGGAAGGCCTCTGCCGCGTTCTTGACGATGTTGAAGATGGCGGCACAGATCATGTCGCCATCACAGTGCACCATGGGCGCAGTCCCGGGGTAGTTGCGCTCGAAGACGACGCGGGTATCGGAGATCTCCTGGAGCCGAATCGCCTTCTCGACAATGTCAGTGGCGCTTTCTGCAGACATGATGAGCGTCGGCATTCTCGCATGGCGGGAGAACTCGTTGACCACATGGGTCATGTGCATCGCCTGTCGCTTGATGGTGTCGGTGAGTTCCCGGAACACCTCGGGCGACTCGGTGATGGCCCCCGAAAACTTCCGCTCCAGCCGTTCGGCGGAAAGCGTGATCGGTGTCAGTGGATTCTTGATTTCATGGGCGACTCGCAGCGCCACATCACTCCACGCCGCCTTGCGCTGGGCAAGGACGAGTGGCGTGACGTCATCGATGGTCATCACGTACCCGCCACGTTGCACGGACCCTTCCTCGTCGCCCTCCACATTGCCGATACGCACGAAGAGACGCCGCAACCCGGCGTCACTTTCGAGATCGACACTGCCCGATGCCGCGCGTGTCTTCATGGCCTGCTCGAGAATCTCTGTCGCCTCGGGCATGGTATCGACAAGGCTGGCGCCAACGAGGTCGTCTGCGGTCACATTGAGCAGTTTCAGCGCCCGGCGATTCACCAGTTCAACGACTCCGCCATCATCGAGTCCGATAACGCCTGCGCTGACGCCGGAAAGGACCGACTCGGTGAAGCGCCGGCGTCCCTCAAGATCCTTGTTGGTCTGGATGAGTGCATGACGCTGTTCGGCAATGCGGTCGGCCATGCGGTTGAAGGCCTGACCGAGAACGGAGATTTCGTCGGATCGTCCACTCAGCGACACGCGCACGGAAAGATCGTCCTGGCGGATCTTCTCGGCGGCATTGGCAAGTGCGATGACCGGGCCCACCAGACGAGAGGCAAGCTGCAGGGCAAACCACACGGCAACGAACAACAGGAGAAGGGCGGCAACGGCATAGAAGAGGGAAAACGTCAGTTGCAGGCTGGATCGCTCGAGCGCCAGTTTCCTGTAGGAGGATGCGACCAGGGAAACCTGCCTGGTGCTCTCGATGACGTCAGGGTCGACACTGCTTCCCGCCAGCAGATACGTGCTGCCCCGGCTGAGACTGACGAGGGCGCGCACCCGGTCTCTGGCGCTTGATTTCAGAATGACGGCATCACCGGCATCGGCCCGTTCGATCTCGTTGGCCGTCAGGGTTTCCATGCCAAGGCCGGTGGAAAGGGAACCCTGCATGATGATCTGGCCGAGACTGGTCATCACGACCCACTCGGAGATTCCCCTGACGCCTGCCCGGCCCTCGAGGTAGGACCTGAACTCCTCCATGCTGCCGCCTGATTTGGGAACATAGAGGTGAAAGTCGCGGGCGAGTGCGAGTGCGCCGGATCCAAGGGAGATGCGGTGTTCTTCAAGGTAGGCATCGGCAATTCTGGTCGACTGGGCAATGGCGGTCTGCACACGTTCATTGAACCAGGAGTCGATGCCCATGTTGAAGAAGGTCGCCGACGAGACGCCGATCATCACGGCAGGGATGGTGGCCGCCAGGCCGAAGGCGGCGACCAGCCTTGCCTGCAGTCTTGAACCCGCGATCCCTTCCCGGCGCTGCGACCACATGTCGGCAAGGCGGCGCATGATGATGACGGCAAAGGCAAGCAGAAGGGCGAGGTCAATGTTGAGAAGGACGATGAGGGTGTTCTGGTCCGGCTCGAAAGGACCCGATCCTGTCAGTGCTCCGTAGGTCGCGAGGCCGGACAGCACCGCTGCCACCGCGAGAACCACGTTCAGGATCCGGCTGCGCGACCATCGTCCTGTCGGTTTGCGGAACCAGCCGATCAACCAGGGCAACTTCGCCCCGATCGGGCTGTCCGGGGCGCGCATCGTCCTGGGCTGCGGAGCGTCATCGCTGGTCGTTTCGAGACTCATGGATAAAGGCGGAGCCCCCGAAATCAGCCCCGGCCACCATACAGGGACCGCCCCGGACATGCACCCTGCCAGGGGTTATGGGGGTATACGACAGATTCGTACTGATCTGCAGAGATGGGCGGAATGGCTGGAAGTGTGCGGCAGCGGCTCGTCAGCGCCACTCAATTTCTGCTTGCGCCGATGCCGGAGAAGCCTTTTACTCCATGGGTGAAGTTGCAGAGGACATGATGGCCTTGAGCGTCATGGACAAGACAGCTGGTATAATGGCCTCGCGCCTCGCGCCTCGCGCCTCGCGCCTCGCGCCTCGCGCCTCGCGCCTCGCGCCTCGCGCCTCTTCAAAGGGCATGGTAGCCGACTAGCGCGACTCGGGTCTGACCCGGACCGCAGGCTCTCTTCCGAACCTCCTTGCTGCCGTCACCGGCGGTTTCACGGTTTCTGTCGGTTCCATACGGACCGCGCACCGGCCGGCGCGCGCACGTTCATCGCCAGCAACGCGCCGCCTCAAGCTGTCCGGCGGTCCTGCCCACCCTCCATACATTCCATCCAGCATGCCGCAGGGCGCGCTCATGCGGCGCTGACGTCCGTGGCGGCGGAAGACGCGGCAGAGCGTTGCTCTATCCCACGGCACGACGAGGCGGACACCGCCATCGTCATGTGCGCCGTGACGGCCCTGCCCGAGATGCAGGCCGCGAGACCGCATGCACCAGGGAATCGCTGACATGGGAAGAAACCCGATGAAACGCACAAGCATGAAACTCGCCGTCGCGCTGTCGCTCGCAGCCTTCGCGCTCCCCGCCCAGGCGCAGGTCTCGGGGCCGATTCTTGTCGATCCGGAGACCGGCCAGGAAACCTATGGCGGCAACACGACGGACCCGGATTTCAGCCCCTATACCCCGGAGCAGCAGAACTGGGACCGCAACAATCTGGACACGACCGGCACGGGGGCGGGGCATGTCGGCGTGTTGGCCCGTTATGTGATTCGCTTGCCAGCGTTCTTCAGCCGTCGCCCGAACCAGAGACACACCATCGATCTTCGCTGGACACCACCGACACAACGCGCGGGCGAGGTCCAGACTGTGGAATACGAGATCCTGCCGGGCCGGCATTCGGGATCCCAGCCTGTCCAGATCGTTGAAACCTGCCCGTCGGATGGATATGAAGCGCACAGGATGTATCGCCTCGTCAGTGCCGGCAACGCCCTCACCATGAACGGCGGCACGCTCGATCTGAGCCAGCGGATCACGCTTCACAAATGCAGCCGCCATCAGATCAGCCAGGGCGACAAGTCCCTGGCCATTCGCCTGACGGGGAAGGTGGAGCCTGAGCAGGCGGGCGAAGGCGACGACTACGTGGCGTCCTTCGGACCCCACAACAGCCCCTTCAACTGCGGTCCGCCCACCTGGCCGAGCGCGGCGCACCAGGCCGCCGGCCATCCGCCCTATGCGACGTGGTGCGATCTGTCCGTCTCGTGGTTCGTTCAAAGCGGAAGCTGATGCGATGCGCATCCGAGAGTCAGTACATCCGAGGAGCGACGGAAGACCACTCCTTTCCTCCCCCGCCTTTCCGTGAGACAGGCGAAGGGCTGTCGATTGGTCCGCCGTGCACGAACCGGCTCCGGTTTCCGCTTGCGCCGGGGCCGGAGAGGCTCTTTGTTCCGTGGGTGACGTTGCAGAGGACATGATGATCGTCCTTGACATGACGCGGTTACAGTCCGGCTTCGAGCTTCTTCGGCGCTGTAATCGGCTCACCCGACTCGGCGGTCGTCCGGACCGCTGCCTCTCTTCCGAACTTTCGTGCCGCCGCAAGGGGCGGTTTCACGCTTTCTGTCGGCTCCATGCCGACCGCGCGCCGGCCTGCGCGTGCACGCTCATCGCCAGCAATGCGCCGCCACAAGCCGTCCGGTAGTCCTGCCCACACCCCATGCATTCCATCCAGCATGCCGCGGGGCGCGCTCATGCGGCACTGACGGCGGCGACGTCCATGGCGACAGATCATTGCGCTTTCCCACGGCACGACGACGCGGGCACCGCCATCGTCATGCGCGCCGGGACGCCTCGAAGCGCAGGCCGCGAGACCGCATTCACCAGGAAATGGCTGAAAATGGGGCGAACAGTTTCCCGCCCGGTTCCAGGCCGGGGCGAGAATCGGGGGATCGGGGATGGCCCCGGGCCGCCCGAACCCGGGGACCAGGAGAGAACAGGCCGATACCGTCAGCCGGGTCGCGGGGCGAGCGGTTTTTCGCAGAGCGTGAACGTGCTAGGCTGCCGGCATGGGGAAATCGGCACATTCCATTGCTGCCGTCGTCGTGGCGGCTGGCCGTGGTGAGCGCGTTGGCGGGCTCGTGCCCAAACAATACCGCTCTCTCGATGGTCACCCGCTCATCCGCTGGTCTCTCAGCCGGTTTGCCTCACACCCGGATATCCACCAGGTCCTTGCCGTCATTCACCCCGATTTCACTGCGCTTCACGAGGAGTCTGTCGCCGGACTCGATCTGCTCCCTGCCGTGCATGGCGGTGCAACGCGCCAGGAGTCGGTGCGAATTGGCCTCGAAGCCCTGCGTGCTCACGCGCCCGACTTTGTGCTCGTTCATGACGCGGCACGACCCTTCGTCAGCGACCGGCTTCTCGATGCCATCGCAAGAACTCTCCGGGAAAAGCAGTGTGGCGTCATTCCGGTGACCGGTATCACCGATACCGTGAAGTACCGTTCCGGCAACGAGGTGACCGGAACCGCAGACAGGGAACGGCTGGTCTGCGCACAGACACCCCAGGGATTTCCCTATGCCGCGATTTTGGCGGCGCATGACCAGGTGCGCGGGCAGACATTCACCGATGACGCCGCCGTTGCCGAAGCCGTGGGCATGACTGTCATCGCCGTGGACGGCGAGCGAGCCAACATCAAGATCACACATGATGAGGATTTCTCATTGCCCCCTGAGAAGAGCGAAATCGCCACCGGTACGGGCTATGATGCCCACGCACTCGTCGATGGCGATCATGTCATGCTGTGCGGTGTGCGCATCGATCACGACCGGACACTCGAAGGCAACACGGATGGCGATGTCGGGCTCCACGTCCTGACGGACGCCATTTTCGGCGCGCTGGGGTGCGGTGATCTGGGGCAGCATTTCCCGGTGGATGACATCACCTGGCATGGGCGTCCCTCGGCAGACCTCGTCAGGGTGGCATGCGATCTGATGACAGAACACCTTGCAACCCTGCTCCATGCCGACATCACCCTGATGTGCCAGAAACCGCGCCTCGCACCCCACCAGAAGGCGATGCGCTGGACCGTGGCAAGGCTTCTCGGTGTCGGTCAGGAACGGGTCAACATCAAGGTGACGTCCACTGACGGCCTCGGTTTCCTGGGCCGTTGCGAGGGTATCGCGGCCGCGGCAACGGTGACCATACGCCGTCAGGTGCCGTGACAGGGACGCACAGGCCGGCCATGACGGGACTCGCGTCGCGGGTGGCGACGCTGGGCGGCATCGGTCTCCTTGGCCCGATGCCCGGAACCCTGGGCTCCCTTGCAGCCCTGCCGCCAGCCCTCCTGATCATGTGGTTTGGCGGGCCATGGGCGCTCCTCGGGGCATCGTTCATTGTTCTCGTGGCGGGGCTCGTTGCCGTCGGACATGGTGCCGGCAAATCGGATCCAGAAGTGGACCCGGACCGCGCCGAGATTGTCATCGATGAAGCATGCGGGCAGTTTCTTGCGCTCATGCCGGCCATGCTCTCTCCCGTCCTGTGGATTCTCTCCTTCGCCCTGTTCCGGCTCTTCGATATCTGGAAACCCGGCCCCATTCGCATGATCGAGCGGAACGTCGGCGGCGCCTGGGGTGTCATGCTGGACGATGTGGCCGCAGGCGTTGCGGCGGCAGCCTGCGTCTGGGCATTCTCCTGGACGGGGTGGATCGATGTTTGATTCGGTGATTGTCCATGCCGCCGGGGACGTCCTCGACCGATGCCGGCACAACAGGATGATGGTTGTCACAGCCGAGTCCTGCACGGCAGGTCTGCTGGCCGGATCGCTGACGGCCGTTGCCGGATCCTCCGATGTCGTCGACTGCGGATACGTCACCTATTCCCGTTCCGCCAAGACCGCCCTTCTCGGGGTGCCGGCTGCCCTCATCGACGCCCATGGAGCGGTCAGTGCGGAGGTGGCACGGGCCATGGTCGCGGGTATTCGCTGCCGCCATCCAGGCCGCCTCGGGGTTGCCATCACCGGGGTCGCCGGCCCGGGCAGTGATTCCCCCACCAAACCCGCAGGTCTCGTCTACGTGGCGACGGTTGCCGACGACGACATCGTGGTCACGGAAAACCGCTTTGGCGATATCGGGCGTCACGCTGTCAGATTGGCTTGTGTGCGTGAGGCCCTGGGGCTCATGGCACGCTGTCTTCATTCCTGACCATCGGACCATAGAGATCCAGGGCACGTTCTTCGAAGGACCGTACGAGACGGCGTGCTGCCTCAAGGTAAAGCACGCCGATGGTCCGTTGCAGAAGACGCGAACTGAACTCGAAATCGATGGCGAAATCAACGAGGCACCCGCCGTCGTCGCGGGGCACGAAACGCCAGCACCCCTCCATCTTCCTGAATGGCCCCGATGTGTAGGCTGTTCGGATTTCCCGACCGGGAATCAGGGTCACCCGAGACGTGTAGCTTTCCCGGATCAGGTGAAAACCGATCACCAGATCAGCCCAGAACACATTGCCGTCACGTCGGGTGATCCGCGCCGCCAGACACCAGGGCAAGAACTCGGGATAGCGGCCGACATCAGCCACGAGGCTGTAGAGCTGGTCAGCCGTCCACGGCAGGCGTTTCTGTTCGTGATGACGGGCCACCGTCAGCCCCCGGCATGGCGGCGCGCCTGCATGATGGCAAAATCCCGACCGGCATGATGGGAGGAACGGGTGAGCGGACTGGCGCTCACCATGAGAAAGCCCCGTGCACGGGCAACCGCCTCGAGATCCCTGAACTCCCCGGGAGTCCAGAAGCGGTCGATGGCATGGTGGCGTGGTGACGGTTGCAGGTACTGGCCGACCGTGACGAAATCGACATCCGCCTGGCGCATGTCGTCCATGACCTGCATGACCTCGTCCCTGGTCTCGCCAAGCCCCACCATCAACCCCGACTTCGTGAAGATCCCCGAATCGATCTCCTTGACACGCCACAACAGGTTGAGGGAGGCAAAGTAGCGGGAGCCGGGTCGCACGTCGCGATAGAGCCTGGGAACCGTCTCGAGATTGTGGTTCAGGACGTCGGGACGGGCTGCAACGACCTTTTCGAGCGCCCCTTCCTTGCGCAGGAAATCGGGTGTGAGGATCTCGATGGTCGTGGCTGGAGATACCCGGCGTATCTCATGAATGCAGGAGGCAAACTGCCCTGCCCCGCCATCATCGAGATCGTCCCTGTCCACCGAGGTGACAACCACGTGTTCAAGACCAAGATCGCGGATGGCCTGTGCCAGACGCCGCGGCTCGTCGTCGTCGACCGGACCGGGCCGCCCCGTGGTGACGTTGCAGAAGGTACAGCCCCGGGTGCAAATGTCGCCCAGAATCATGACGGTGACATGCCGTTTCGACCAGCACTCCCCGATGTTGGGACAGGCCGCTTCCTCACACACAGTCGCCAGTCCCGCCTTGCGTACGAGCTGGCGCGTCGCGTGGTAATCGGGTGATCCCGGTGCCCGCGCCCGGATCCACTTTGGCTTGCGGGGAATGACAACAGGATCCCGCCACGCCTTTTCCGGGTGGCGTTCATGAATGGGCCGGATGCGGGAAAGTTTGGTCATGGGATGTCAGATGTGAAGGGCGCGGCCATAGGCAGCGAGAACCGATTCACCCATCATTTCCGATAACGTTGGATGGGGAAAGACCGTGTTCATGAGTTCGGCCTCGGTGGTTTCCAAGGTGCGCGCGATGGCAAATCCATGGATGAGTTCCGTCACCTCGGCGCCGATCATGTGAGCGCCGAGAAGTTCGCCGGTATCTGCGTCAAACACGGTCTTGACCAGGCCCTCATCGTCACCGAGTACAATGGCCTTGCCGTTGCCGAAGAACGGGAAGCGCCCGACGCGCACAGCGTGCCCGGCGTCGCGGGCAGCCGCCTCCGTCAGACCGATGCTGGCAATCTGTGGATTGCAGTAGGTGCAGCCCGGAATGTTGCCGGTGTCGAGCGGTTCGACATCATCACGACCGGCAATCCTCTCGGCGACGATGATGCCCTCGTGACTGGCCTTGTGTGCAAGCCAGGGAGGACCGGCGAGATCGCCTATGGCGAAAACTCGCTCCTCCCCGGTTTGAAGCCAGTGGTCGACGACGACATGCCCTCCCGAGACAGCAACCCCCGTTCCCTCAAGCCCGAGGTTTTCCGTATTGCCGACAATGCCGACGGCGAGAATAACCCGTTCAGCCGAAAGCAGGTGTTCTCCACCGGCATCGTCCGCAAGACGCACCGATGCACCGTCGGTCGATGTGGTGACCTCCTGCACATGACTTCCCGTGTGAACATTGATTCCCTGTTTCTCGAATGATTTTCGCGCGATGGCGGATATCTCCTCATCTTCAGAGGGAAGAATACGGTCGACGACCTCGATGACCGTGACGTGTGCTCCCATGTCGCGGTAGAAACTGGCGAACTCGATGCCAATGGCGCCTGAGCCGATGACGATCACCGATTGCGGCATGGTCTCGGGCACCATGGCATTGCGATAGGTCCAGATGATGTTCTCGTCGGCCTTCACACTCTTGAGGTCCCTGGGACGCGCTCCCGTCGCGAGGATAATGTGGTCAGCCTCCAGAACGGTCTCGCCGACGCGCACGCGTCCTGGCCCCGCGAGTTGCCCCTCTCCCTTGATGACCGTCACCGAGTGTTTGGACAAAAGATGTTTGACGCCCTGCGAAAGACGCTCTGCCACCTTGCGGCTCCGCCTGACCACGGCTGCGATGTCAAGGCGCGGCGTGTCGATTTCGAGTCCGAAGGCATGGCCATGTTGCGCCAGGCGCATCACCTCCGCCGAACGCAACAGCGCTTTCGTCGGGATGCATCCCCAGTTCAGGCATATACCGCCGAGGTGGTCGCGTTCGACCACCGCGACCGACATGCCGAGCTGCGCCGCCCGGATGGCAGCAACATAGCCTCCCGGCCCCCCACCGAGAACAGCAAGGTCGTATCGCGACTGGGCCATCAGATCATCCTCTACAGGAGCAGGGAAAGCGGCGATTCGATAAACTTTCTGAAGGCGTTGAGCAGAGCCGCGCCGGTTGCGCCGTCGACGGCCCGGTGATCTGCCGAGAGAGTCGTGCTCATCAGGGTTGCCACGGCGAGCGCCCCGTCCCGTGCCACCGGCCGCGGATAGCCCGCGCCGACTGCCAGAATTCCGGCCTGCGGCGGATTGATGACAGCATCGAATTCCCTGATTCCGTACATGCCGAGATTCGACAGCGTGAAGTTCCCGCCCTGGTACTCCTCCGGCATCAGCTCGCCGCTACGGGCGCGGTCGGCCAGATCCCGCATGGTGACGGCAATGTCGAGGAGGCTTCTGGAAGCCGCATCGTGGATGACAGGAGTCACGAGTCCGCCTTCGATGGCAACGGCCACGGAGAGATCGACACGGGCAAACCGGCGCATGACATCGCCTGCCCACTGGACATTGGCGTCGGGAACATCTCTCAAAGCCAGGGCAAGCGCCCGGATGATGAAGTCGTTCACAGAAACCCGATGTCCCGCCGCATTGATTTCACGCCTTGCTTCAAGCAATCGATCAATGTCGCAATCCAGGGAAAGATAGAAATGAGGAATGGTCTGCTTGGCTTCCTGCAGGCGTTCCGCAATGACGCGGCGCATACCCGGCACCCGGGTCTCTTCCCAGGCAGGTGAGGCGACCGGCACCTTGGCGGCCATGCCCGTTTTCAGTGTCCTTTCGATATCGCGCTTGATGATGCGACCGCCCGGGCCGCTCCCCTCGACATCATCGAGCGACAGCCCTGCCCTGCGCGCCATGCTGCGGGCAAGTGGACTGGCGGCCTTCCGGCCGGGTCTGTCCCGCTCGACCGCCTTGTCCGGTTCAGGATCGACATCGGCAGACCCGGCTGCGGTTGGCGTCAGGGCGACATCGACGCTTTCGGGTACATGCCCAGCAGCGTCCTCACCCTCTTCCAGAATGAGGGCGATCGCCTGGTTCACCGGGACATTCTCTGCCCCCTCGGCAACCAGCAGACGACTGATCGTTCCGTCATCGATGGCCTCGATTTCCATGGTCGCCTTGTCGGTCTCGATCTCGGCAAGCACATCGCCCGAAGCGACGGTGTCGCCTTCGCTGACCAGCCATCGCGCCAAAGTGCCCGCCTCCATGGTGGGCGAAAGCTGTGGCATCGTGATGGTGATTGGCATGCCGGTCTCTCTCAGCCGCAATCAGACATGGCAGACATCGCGCACCGTCCGGACAATCTGGTGCGCCTGGGGCAGCGCTGCCTCCTCCAGATTTGCAGCATAGGGCAATGGCGCATCCACTGCCGACACCCGTGCCGGCGGGGAGTCGAGATGGTCGAATCCGGCATCACATACTGTGGCAATCACCTCGGCGCCAACACCGGCAAAGGACCATCCTTCCTCCACCACCACAAGCCGGTTGGTGCGGGAAAGGGAATCGATGATGGTCGCCACATCGAGGGGACGTATGGTGCGCAGGTTGATGATCTCGGCCTCGATACCCTCGTCGGCCAGCATACCGGCCGCTTCCAGAGCACGGCTGACCGTGATCGAGTAGCTGACGATCGTGACATCCCTGCCCGGACGTTCGATTGCAGCCTTGCCGATATCGAGGACGACATCGCCGTCGCTGACGTCAAACGAAGCGCCATAAAGGATTTCGTTCTCGAGGAAGATCACCGGGTTGGGGTCCCGCACAGCCGCCTTGAGGAGTCCCTTGGCATCCGTCGCCGACCACGGCGCGATGACCTTCAACCCGGGAACATGGGCGAACCAGGAAGCAAAGTCCTGGGAGTGCTGGGCGGCGACCCGCGCCGCCGCGCCGTTTGGTCCGCGAAGGACGATGGGGCACTGTACCTTGCCACCAGACATGTAGAGCGTCTTGGCAGCCGAGTTGATGATCTGGTCCATGGCCTGCATGGCAAAATTGAAGGTCATGAACTCGTTGATGGGCCTCAGTCCGGCCATGGCGGCGCCGATGGCGAGTCCGGTGAAGCCGTGTTCCGTAATGGGCGTGTCAATGATCCGGCCGGCTCCGAACTCCTCGAGCAGACCCTGGCTTATCTTGTATGCACCCTGATACTCGGCAACTTCCTCGCCGATCAGGAAAACCCGGTCGTCGCGCCGCATCTCCTCGGCCATGGCGTCGCGCAGGGCCTGACGTACCGTCAATTCGACCATCATGAGTTTCCGCTGCTGTCAGCCATGGCGTCGCGCAAGGCCTGCCGTTCCGTCGACTCGACCATCATGAGTTTCCGCTGTCAGCCATGGTGTCACGCAGGGCCTGATGCCGTGTCGACCCGATCATCATGCGCTCGCGCTGTCCGCGCCGACCATGACGTCGGTCATGAGCTCGCCGATGGCGGGTTCGGGGCTGGTCTGGGCGTGTTCGGCGGCTTCCGCCACGATCTTCTTGACGTCCCTGTCAATTGCCTTCAGCGCCGCATCATCGATGGTTCCACCCTCGATGAGCCGGGCCCGCAACTGCTCGATCGGATCCTGCCGCTCACGGATTTTCTGGACCTCGTCCCGCGTGCGGTACTTGACGGGATCCGACATCGAGTGCCCCCGATAGCGATAGGTCTGCATCTCGACCAGCACCGGGCCCTCGCCGTCGCGCACCCTGGCCACCAGTTCCCTTGAGGCCTCATGGACCGCCACGACATCCATGCCGTCGACCTGAACGCCCTGGATGCCGAAGGCTTCGCCGCGATGGCAGAGTTCCGTTCCCGCCTTGGCGCGCCTGACAGCCGTTCCCATGGCATACTGGTTGTTTTCGATGACGAAGATCGCGGGCAACTTCCACAAACTCGCCATGTTGAAGGTTTCGTAGACCTGTCCCTGGTTTGCGGCTCCCTCGCCGAAGAAGACGAGGGTGACGTTGTCGCGTTTCTGGTACTTCTGGGCAAAGGCAATGCCGGCGCCCAGCGGAACCTGGGCACCGACGATGCCGTGGCCGCCATAGAATCCGCGCTCGATGTCGAACATGTGCATCGAACCGCCCTTGCCTTTCGAGATGCCGGCGCCCCGGCCGGTCAGTTCGGACATCACGTCCGTGGGCGGGATGCCACGCACCAGGGCATGGGCGTGACAGCGGTAGCTGGTGATCACGGCGTCGTCGGCCCTGATCGCGGCGTCCATGCCGACCACCACCGCTTCCTGGCCAATATAAAGATGGCAGAAGCCGCCGATCAGCCCCATGCCGTACATCTGGCCCACCTTTTCCTCGAAACGACGCACCAGAAGCATGGTGCGATAGAAACCCACGAGAAGTTCGCCATCGTCTGCAGGTGCAACGGACATCATGTCCTCGCGCAACGAGGCGGAACACTGGCTGACGGCGAGGCAAGGCGCTCGACGACCATCATGCTCTCCCGCACCGCGGCAGAAAGTCAGTCGAAAACGCCATCATCGCTTCGCATGATCACGAGTTCATGGGGATGCGCCAGATTGAGAGTTCGGCGTGCCTGTTCGTCAAGCATGTCGCGGTCGATGCTCGGCGGGTTGAGAAGCGTGACATGGTTCAACAACCTCCGTTCCACGGCAACCAGTTGCACGCGCTCGGCTTCAGCCCGTTCAATCTGCTGTTCCAGGGACATGATCGCGAGAATGCCGTTCTCACCCTGGATGGCGTGGTAACCAAAGTAAACCACTGCAAACATGCCAAGAAGGCAAGGCAATGAACGAAGGGTCGAGCGGAAGCGTTCATGCAGGCCGCGCATGGTTTGAGCCAATCACAAGATCAGGGAGACTGTCAAGCCTGTTCGTGGCAGGTCCCTCGTTCAGGGATGCCCGGACCAAGCGGCTCCGGTGTCGAGTTCTTCTTCGATTTTCAGCAACCTGTTGTATTTCGCCGTGCGATCTGACCGGGAGAGCGAGCCGGTCTTGATGTGCCGGCACCCCAAACCGACAGCGAGGTCGGCGATGGTGGTGTCTTCCGTCTCTCCGGAGCGGTGTGACATCACGGTGCGATAGTCTTCCTCGTGCGCCCGCGCCACCGTTGCCATCGCTTCACTGAGTGTTCCCACCTGATTGACCTTGACGAGAATGGCGTTGGCCACGCCCTTCCTGATGCCTTCCTCAAGGCGGCCTGTCTGCGTCACGAAGATATCGTCACCCACCAGCTGAACCGTGTCACCGAGTTCCCGTGTCATCGCCTGCCAGCCTTCCCAGTCGTCTTCGGCAAGGCCGTCCTCGATAGAGGCGATCGGATAGGACTCCACAAGATCGCGATAAAGTTCGATCATGGCTGCGGAGTCGAGCGTGCGGCCGTCGGCGTTGAAGACATAGCGTCCGTCACGCCAGAGTTCGGTTGCCGCAGGATCAAGCGCAAGGAAGACATCCTCGCCGGCACGGTATCCGGCACCGTCGATGGCGGCCATCAGGAGGTCGAGCGCCTCTCTTGCATCCGCGATCTGCGGTGCAAATCCACCCTCGTCGCCGACATTGGTTGCATGCCCCCGGACCCGGAGCGTGTGTTTGAGTTGATGGAAGATTTCTGAACCCGCACGGAGCGCTTCCCTGAACGAGGTGCATCCTGCCGGCAGGATCATGAATTCCTGGAAATCGAGGGCATTGTCCGCATGGGCGCCGCCGTTGATGACATTCATCTGCGGCGCCGGCAGGCGGTGCGCCGCGAGGCCGCCGACATGACGCCACAGGGAAACGCCGGCGTGGTTTGCTGCTGCATGGGCCACTGCAAGGCTGACGCCCAGAATAGCGTTGGCGCCAAGGCGTGACTTGTCCGGGGTGCCGTCGAGCGACACCAGACAATCATCGACCTCACGCTGGTTCCCTGCGTCCATGCCGCGCACGGCATCAAAGACCTCGCCATGAACTCCGTCGAGAGCCCGCAATACCCCCCTGCCGTGAAAGCGCGCGCCGTCACCGTCGCGCAGTTCCATGGCTTCGTGGGTTCCCGTCGACGCGCCGGAGGGAACCGCAGCGCGTCCGCTGGTCCCGTCCTCAAGATGGACATCGACCTCGACAGTCGGATTCCCGCGGCTGTCAAGGATTTCCCTGCCGCGGACGTCAATGATGGCAGCCATGGTGATCCTCCCGTCGTCGTCCCAACCCGCTCAAGCCTTCGTGAGGGAATCGATGGCCACGAGACGGTCGAGCAGGGCTGGCATGTCATCAAGCGCCATCATCGAGGCTCCGTCGGACGGAGCGCGGTCCGGTTGCTCATGGGATTCCATGAAGACCGCTGCAACACCGACGGCAACGGCTGCCTGTGCCAAGAGCGGAACATACTCTCGCTGGCCACCGCTGGCACCTCCCCTGCTCCCCGGTTGCTGGACCGAGTGGGTGGCATCAAACACCACCGGCGTGCCATCTTCTGCAAGTTGCGGAAGAGCCCGCATGTCAGAAACAAGCGTGTTATAACCAAAGGTTGTTCCACGTTCCGTCACAATGACATGAGGATTTCCCGAAGCCCTGATCTTGTTGACTGCATGGCTCATGTCCCAGGGGGCCAGAAACTGCCCCTTCTTGACATTGACTGTCCTGCCGGTCTTCGCTGCCGCGACAAGGAGATCTGTCTGGCGACACAGCAAGGCCGGGATCTGCAGAACATCGACGGCGTCGGCAACAGCCCGGCATTGGTCGGGCAGGTGAACGTCGGTGAGCACCGGGCAACCCAGCCGCGACCGCACTTCATCCAGAATCCGCAAACCTTCGTCCATGCCGACGCCGCGGGCACCATCGAGGCTGGTCCGGTTGGCCTTGTCGAAGGAACTCTTGTAGATGAAGCCGATGTTGCGGCAGAACGCCATGGTCAGGAGGCGCTCCGCCACGAAGAAGGCGTGATCGCGATTCTCGATCTGGCAGGGCCCCGACATCAGCACGAAGGGAAGATCATTGCCGATCGTGACGGAACCGGCGCGCACATGGCGTGCATCCGCGTCCGTCATGGCTCAGACCAGCCTCGATTGCGTCACGGCGGCCTCGATGAAGGAGGCAAAGAGCGGATGCGGGTCGAAGGGCCGCGACTTGAGTTCCGGATGAAACTGAACCCCGACAAACCAGGGGTGGCCATCCAGTTCGACGATTTCCGGCAGCAGGCCATCCGGCGACAGGCCCGAAAACACCAGTCCGTGCCCTTCCAGGATGACGCGGTAGTTGACGTTGACCTCATAGCGGTGCCGGTGCCGTTCGCTGATGAGGTCCCTGCGGTAAATGTCGGCCACCCTGGTGCCCTTGGCGATGGCGCAGTCGAAGGCGCCAAGACGCATTGTTCCGCCGAGATCCCCCTCGGCTGTGCGCGTCTCGATCCTGTCGCCTTTGGACCATTCCGTCAGCAGACCGACCACCGGATCGGGCGCCGGACCAAATTCCGTTGATGATGCCCCATGGATTCCGGCCATGTTCCGCGACACCTCGATGACCGCCATCTGCATTCCGAAGCAGATTCCGAAATAGGGAATGCGGTGTTCCCGGGCGAAGGAGACAGCGGCGATCTTGCCGTGGGTGCCGCGCGAGCCGAAGCCCCCGGGGACGAGAATGCCATCGACCGAATCGAGGTGAGCCACGGCATCCTCGCGCTCGAACACCTCGGAATCGATCCAGCGCAACCGGACCCGCACACGGTTGGCGATGCCGCCGTGCGCCAGCGCCTCGTTGAGTGATTTGTAGGCATCGGCAAGACCGGTGTACTTGCCGACGACAGCGACGGTGACTTCATCCTCCGGACTGCGTATGCCCTTGACGACCTGACGCCATGACGTGAGGTCGGGAGCCTTTTCGTCGTTGATGCCAAAGGCCTTGAGCACTTCACGGTCCAGCCCCGCCTCGTGATAGGAAACGGGCACCTGGTAGATCGTGTCGACATCGAGCGCCGCAATGACCGCGGACTCCCGAACATTGCAGAAGAGCGCGATCTTCCTGCGCTCGCCTTCCGGTATGTCGCGCTCGCAGCGACAAACCAGGATGTCCGGCTGCATGCCGATCGACCGCATTTCCTTGACGGAATGCTGGGTCGGTTTGGTCTTGAGTTCGCCGGAAGCCCTGAGATAGGGCACCAGGGTGTGGTGAATGAGGATCGAATGGCGCAGGGGAAGTTCCTGCACCATCTGCCGCATCGCTTCCAGGAATGGCAGCCCTTCGATATCCCCGACCGTGCCGCCCACCTCGCACAGGACAAAGTCGGCGTCGCCGGTATCAGCCCGGATGTACCCCTTGATCACGTCGGTGACGTGGGGAATGACCTGGACCGTGCCACCGAGGTAGTCGCCGCGCCGTTCCCTGGTCAGCACGTCCGAATAGACCCGTCCGCTTGTCACCGTGTCCGAACGACGCGCCGGAACGCCGGTGAATCGTTCATAGTGTCCGAGGTCGAGGTCGGTCTCGGCACCATCGTCGGTCACAAATACTTCCCCGTGCTGATAGGGATTCATGGTCCCGGGGTCAACGTTGAGATAGGGATCGAACTTGCGCAACCGAACCGAGTAGCCGCGGGACTGCAGAAGGGCGCCCAGCGCAGCCGTCGTCAGTCCCTTGCCGAGAGAGGACACCACACCGCCCGTCACGAAAATGAAGCGCGTCATGGGCGCCCAGCGTAGCACACGGCCCTGCCCGACAACGAGGCAGGGGTCACGTCCGCTGTGGAAGAACGAGCTGCTCCGCGCCCTGGCGTCATTCCGAAGTCGGCACGACAGGAACGGTTTCGACCGGCGCCTGCGTCTCGATGTCATCGACAATCGAGATGCTCCCGCCACGATCCGACACCATGATACTGAGAACCAGGCTCGAGATGAAGAAGAGGGTGGCTGCGATCGCCGTGGCGCGCGTCATCATGCTTGCCGTGCCGCGTGCCGACATCAGTCCCTGCATGTTGCCACCGCCGCCCATGCCCAGTCCGCCGCCCTCACCCCGCTGCAAGAGAACGAGTCCGACGATGGCCAGGGCGAAGAGCACATGCAGAATGAGAAGGATGGTCTGCACGGCAGGCCTCACACACGTTCATCGCGCCGCTGATGTAGCACAGCGCACCTGGCGGTGCCAGACACTTCCGTCGGGCGCACGGAGTTGCAGCTTCTCAGAGAGCGTTACAGGGAGACGCCCTCTTGCGGCGTGAGCGACAGGACAGGGAGAGAGTGCCGATTGCGCAGCCCACCCTGGGTGCGTGTCGACAACCTGGCGTCAAAGGCGCTGGCGATGGCCCTGCGCCGGCTGCCCGATCTCTGGGAGGAGCGACACGGCTGCCGTCCGGTCCTCTGCGAGACCTTCGTCGATCCGACGCGCTTCGACGGTGCCTGCTACAGGGCCGCCAACTGGGAGGTGGTCGGCATGACGGCCGGAAAGCGCAGCGGGCGCGGTGCCAAGCCGGCCAAGCAGATCCTTCTTCGGGCGCTCGACCCGGAGTGCCGCGCGGTCCTGAAGGGCGAGACGAAGCCCCGGCCGCGGCGCAAGCGCCGTACCCCGTCCGGATCCCGCGTCCCCGACGACGGCTTCGCCGCGATGTGGGTCCGGATCGTCGACGCCGCCAGTGACATCGCCGCGCAACACGACCGGACATGGATGAAGCGGCGCCGGACGCTGAACAGCCTGATCGTCATGCTGTTCGTGTTCCGCCTGGTGCTGGCGGGCGGGCGCAAGCCCATCTTTAACATTGGGTGCAAAAAATGATTGAGAATCAGCGGGGTAAGATTCGCAGTGGCACTACAAGTGGGATTGTGCGACTGGCCGCTCTACGAAATCAGGCGGGATGCTTAATTCACACGATGGTCTTGCGGGTGAAGGTGGTGGAAGCGTGGATGAACACGGGATGACTGTAGGGCCTTGGGCGCACGACACAAGGCCCTCTCGCAAGACAATGGCACTACTAAGCCCGTTCAGCCATCACGTCGAGTCGGGCGACAATGTTAAGATATTGTTATGACGTGGCATTCACAAAATTCTGTCAGAGCCAGGAGGCACAGAATCCGGCAAATCAGCCCTTTCAGGTGGGGACAATGTTAAAGATGGGCAAGGGCTACGCCACCGTGATCGCCGAACTGTGGGACCAGTGCCGCCGCCTCGGTGTCGCCCTGCCACAACCGCAGCCGGTCGCCGCCTCCTCCATCACCAAGGCCCGGGCCCGCGTGCACGAGGACATGTTCCGCGACCTGCACCGCGAGATCCTCGCCCACGACCCGCACTGGAACGGGCACCGGACCTTCGCCATCGACGGCTCCAGGCTGAACCTGCCGCGACCCCTCGCCGAGGACGGATACGCGCTGCCCAACGACGGCGCTCACTCTCCCCAGGGGCTGCTGTCCTGTAAGCGATTTGGACCCGGTCCGCGATTCTCCATACAGGCCCGCGGCGTCGAACCAGCCGCACCATGAGGCCGGATAGACGACAGCACCTGACCACATGCACCAAACCCAACCAACAAATGTTTGCATCATCGGGGGCGTCCATAGACGGACCGGTCGTGCTGCACGCTTCAGTCGGGGGCGCCAAGGGTGACGATCTGCCAGAACCTGTCCGCGTCAAGACTGGCTCCGCCGACAAGCAGTCCATCGACCGACTCAATGGCGAGAAGCTCGCCGGAATTCGAAGGAGTGACGGAACCGCCATAGAGAAGACGAACGCGATCCCCCAGCATGGCGGCCAGCTTGTCCTTGAGAAAGCGATGCATGACAACCACATCGCCCGGCGCGGCAGTGTCGCCGCTCCCGATGGCCCATACAGGCTCCCAGGCGACAATGGTATTGGCTTGCGTGGCGCCCACAGGCAACGAGCGGGTCAACTGGTCTGCCGTTGTCTCAAAGGCCTTGCCCGCCTGCCGTTCATGCCGGTTCTCGCCGATGCAGACAATGGCGACGAGACCGGCCCGGTGTGCAGCTGCGGCCTTTCTCATGACGTCCTCGCTGCTCTCCCGGTGGGCCGTCCGGCGTTCGGAGTGCCCCACCAGAACATGACTGCACCCCAGCTCTGCCAGCATGGTGGCGGCGATGTCGCCGGTGAATGCGCCATGCGTCTCGTGATGGCAGTCCTGGGCGCCTGCGAGGATTCCGGTATCGCGAAGCGACCCCGTCACCTCACCGAGCAGCGTGGCCGGAGGACAGACAAGGACATCGCAAGGGAGGCCGTTTGCCGCATTGTCGGCAAGCTTCCTGACCTGGCCGCGGGCCCAGGCACGTGTGCCATGCATCTTCCAGTTGCCCGCTATCAGTGATCGCATGGACGTCCCTGAAATCCATCGTGCGCTCTCTCCATAGAGCGATGCCGGTTGCGGGACAAGATTGTCGCGCAGTCCCGGTCTGCATGCCCGACAACACGGTTGTCCGCGCCTGCCGGTGAATCTAGAATGAACCAACGCAAGTTGTGATCTCCATGCTGACAAAGATTCGTGAAGGCACCGCGTCGTGGCCCGCCAAGGTGATACTGTGCGTCATCGCTCTCAGCTTCGTTGGCTGGGGCGTCGGTGACATCTTTGTCAACCGGGGAGAGACGACGGTCGCCGAGGTCGACGGCGACGCCATCGACGTGCGGGACCTGCAGGTGGCCTACCGCAATCGTGTGCGTTCACTGCAGTCGAGCGGCATCCGTATCGACCCCGGCACCGATCTGGCACGCCGGCAGGCGAGGCTGGCTCTCGATCAGCTTGTCCAGGACACGATCATTGATCGGGCGGCAGGTGCGTTCGGCATGCGGGCGAACGACACCACCCTCAGGGCCGCGATCGTCAACAATGAAATGTTTCACGGCCTGGCGGGCAACTTTGACAGCGGTGTCTTTGCCGGCATCCTGTCAATGAACGGACTGACCGAGGAAACCTACCTCGCCAGTCTCGCTCGCGGCATCACCCGAAGCCAGCTGGTCGCCAGCCTGAGCGCGCTTCCTCCCCTTCCCGATGAACTGGTGCGAAGGCTTGCGCAGTACCACTATGAAGAGCGAACGGCGGAACTGGCGGTCATTCCCAACGATGCGCTGGTTGCCCGGCCCGAACCTCATGAAGGCGAACTGGCATCGTGGTTTGCCGAGCGAAGCGGGGCCTATGAGGCGCCGGAGTACCGTTCGGCATCCTATCTTCTTGTCCATGCCGAGGATATTGCCGGGACGATCGAGATCGCCCCCGAAGAAATTGAGGCGGCCTATGATGCGGCGCCTGACCGATGGACCCGCCCGGAACGCCGTCTGATCAGGCAGGCGCGCTTTGAGACTCGCGAGGAGGCTGAGGAAGCTCTCCTTGAAGAAGCGGCATTCGCAGAGGTGGAGGCCCGATGGCTGAGCCGCCGCGAACTCCTTGAGGAACTGGCTGAACCGGTGTTTGCAAGTGCCGCCGGCGATGGTGTCGGCCCCGTTGAATCGCCCCTGGGCGGCTGGTTGATCTACAGTATCGACAGCATTGAAGCCCGGGTCGTGACGCCTCTGGAAGAGGCACATGACATTCTTCACGGCGAACTGGCGCTCGCACAGGCACGCTACGCCCTCTTTGACCTTGCCGACGATCTTGATGATCTCATTGCCGCAGGCGCCTCGCCTTCGGGCATGGCATCGACCCTGGGTCTCGAACTCAAGGCGATCAAGAGGGTGTCGGCAGATGGTCTGGCCGAGGATGCCGAGTCCCTCCAGATCATTCCGCAAACACCGGAGTTCCTGGAAGAAGTCTTTCTTGCTCACCTCAACTTTGTCTCGACGGTCCTGGAGACCGACGACGGCGGACTGCTGGTTGTCGAAGTGACGGAGATCGCGCCGGCGCGCACACGCACTCTCGATGAGGTGCAAAGCCAGGCGCTTTCGGACTGGCAGGCTGAGCGCCAGACAGAGCTGGCGTCAGATGAAGCGGTCCGGCTTGCCCGTGGCGCCGGTTCGACGGGTGACCTGAACGGCGTCTTCGATTTTGCCGGCATCACCTTCTCGGTGACCGAACCCTTCACGCGCCACTCCAGGTCACCGGTCGCGGACCTTTCCTTCGCGGCTGTGGAGGCCCTCTTCGACGCACGACCGGGCGACACGGTGGTGCGGACCTCTGACGATGGCGGCCATCAGGTGGTGGCGCGGCTGCTGGACATTGTCGATCCGGAGCATGCCCCAGAGGATGTTTCGGCGGTCGATGCCAGGCTCCGTCAGGGCATCATGGGCGATATCACCGGGAGACTTGTCTCGAACCTCCATGACGACGTCACGGTCAGCATCAATGACGCCATGATCGACCAGTCATTCTGAGATGGCGGAGTACGAACCCGACTATCCGCTGTTCGAGGAGCAGTATCGAAACACCACACCCCAGGTTGTGTGGACCAGGCTGGTCGCCGATCTCGAGACACCGGTCTCGGCGATGCTCAGGATTGCCGGGTCACAGACGAACGCCTTCCTGCTGGAATCCGTCGAGGGAGGCGAATCGAGGGGGCGCTACTCGATCATCGGCATGCGCCCTGATCTCGTCTGGCGGTGTTTCGGCAACCAAGCGGATATCAATCGCCAGGCGCGATACGAACCCGATGCCTTCGTCAGGGAAGAAGTCGGTGCCATCGAGTCCCTGAAATGCCTGGTCAGGGAGTGCGCGATTCCATTGCCGGAAACCCTGCCGCCCATGGCGTCAGCCCTGGTGGGCTATGTCGGGTACGAGATGGTGCGTCTCATGGAACGTCTGCCGAGCGATGCCCCGAAAGTTCTCGATGTCCCCGACGGCCTGCTCGTTCGCCCGACAATCATGGCCATCTTCGACAACGTGGCAGACGAAGTCACCATCGTCACACCGGTCTGGCCGACAGCAGACATCCCTCCCCGGGCTGCCTACGCCAGAGCCTGTGAAAGACTCGCGGATGTCGTCGCGGATTTTGACCGCCCACTGCCTGCCGGCGGACACGCTGTCGGTGATGACGGTCCGGCCGCGGCAGCATCCAATACGTCGCACGAACGATTCCTGGAGATGGTGGAAAAGGCCAAGGACTACATCCATGCGGGCGATGCCTTCCAGATCGTGCTCTCCCAGCGATTTGATCTCCCCTTCACCCTGCCGCCCTTTGCCTATTACCGGGCGTTGAGACGGGTCAATCCATCGCCGTTTCTGTTCTATCTCAATTTTGGCGGTTTCGCGGTCGTCGGCTCGAGCCCGGAAATACTTGTGCGGGTGAGAGACGGCCGTGTAACCATCCGTCCGCTTGCCGGGACCCGCAGGCGGGGCCATGACGCCGCGGAGGACAAGGAACTTGGCGACGAGTTGCTGGCGGACGCCAAGGAGCGTGCCGAACACTTGATGCTGCTTGATCTCGGACGCAATGATGTCGGGCGCGTCGCCAGGATCGGCAGCGTTCATGTGACCAACAGTTTCCAGATCGAACGTTACAGCCATGTCATGCACATCAGTTCCAATGTCGAAGGCGAGATGAAGGATGGCTGTGATGCCATCGATGCCCTGGTGGCGGGATTTCCGGCCGGCACGGTGAGCGGCGCTCCGAAGGTGCGGGCCATGGAGATCATCGACGAGCTCGAGACCGACCGCCGCGGAGTCTACGCCGGGGCCATCGGCTACTTTTCGGCAAACGGCGCCATGGACACCTGTATCGCGTTGCGCACGGCGGTCATCCGAAACGGCGTGCTTCATGTCCAGGCTGGCGCGGGCATTGTCGCAGACAGCGAACCGGAGGCCGAACATGCAGAGTGCCGCAACAAGGCGCGTGCACTCCTGACGGCAGCCGAGGAAGCGGTGGCCTTTGCCAACCAGACCCGAGGCTTCAACCCAGGGCAGACCTGACGCATAGTCGGTCGATGCCAACCTGGATCAGTTGTTCCCAGCAGTGAAGGGACGCGAACCAGCGAGAGAAACGTCGTCAACTGATGGATGCCGTCCTGGACCAGTTGTCCGGCGGCGGTGAGAGGGTGGCCATGCTTGTGCTGATCGATAACTACGACAGCTTCACATACAACCTGCTGCATTTCCTGGGTGAGTTGGGCGCTGCCTGCGACGTCCATCGCAACGATGCGGTCACCGTCGACCAGGTCATGGCCATGCAGCCTCAGGGCATTGTGATATCTCCCGGACCGTGCGATCCGGACCGGGCGGGCATCTGTCTGGAACTCGTGAAGCGCTCGGCCCGTGAGTCTCTTCCCCTCCTCGGTGTCTGTCTGGGCCATCAGGCAATCGGACAGGCCTTTGGCGGAACAATCGAGCGCGCACCCTCGCCCATGCATGGCAAGATTTCGCGTATCGAACACGACGGCAACGGCGTCTTCGCCGCAATCCCCTCCCCGCTTCACGCGACACGCTATCATTCACTGACACTGTGTCGCGAGAACATACCGGGGTGTCTTGAAGTTAATTCCAGGACAACGGACGGAGTTATCATGGGAATACGCCACCGGGAACTGCCTGTTCACGGCGTCCAGTTCCACCCCGAAAGCATCGAATCGGAACACGGCCACCGCATTTTCGGGAACTTCCTGGGCATGCTGAAGAGAGGAGAACACGGGTGACGGACACATCCCAGGGCCTCAAACCATGGATCGCGCGCGTCGCGGGGGGCGCAACCCTCGATGCGCACGAAGCCTCCCGGGCTTTCGATGTCATCATGTCGGGCGATGCCACACCGGCGCAGGCAGGCGGTTTCCTCATGGCCCTTGCGGTCCGCGGCGAAACGGTCGCCGAGCTCGCGGGCGGAGCGCGTTCGCTTCGTTCGCGGATGTTCGGCATGACCGCGCCTGATGGCGCGATGGATGTTGTCGGAACCGGAGGCGACGGCAAGGGAACCCTCAACATCTCGACCGCGACCGCGCTCGTGGTTGCCGGGTGCGGCGTCACGGTCGCAAAACACGGGAATCGCGCCGCATCATCACATTCGGGCACGGCCGATGTTCTTGCGGCGCTCGGGGCCGACCTCGATGCCGATCACGAGACCGTGCAACGCGCCATTGATGAAGCCGGCATCGGCTTCATGCTGGCGCCGCGGCACCACAGTGCCATGCGCCACGTCATGCCGGTCCGGCAGGAACTGGGCGTGCGCACCATCTTCAATCTCCTTGGACCGCTGGCCAATCCGGCGCGCGTTGGACTCTACCTCATGGGGGTGGCGACACGGGAGTGGGCAGAACCCTTTGCCAGGGTGTTGCGGGAACTGGGGGCCACAGGTGCCTGGGTGGTCCACAGCAGCGATGGCTGCGACGAACTGACACTCACGTCGGACAATCACGTGGTCATTCTGGACAATGGGACAATTCGCACGACGCAGGTCAGTGCAGCCGATGCCGGCCTTGATGCCGCGCCCTTCGAGGCCATCGCCGGTGGCTCGCCCGAAGACAATGCTGCGGCCATCAGCGGTCTTCTCGAAGGCGAGCCGGGCGCTTTTCGTGATACCGTGCTCCTGAATGCCGCCGCAGCACTTTGTGTTGCACAACGCACATCCACGCTGTCGCAGGGAGTGGCACTGGCCCGTGGGTCGATCGACAGCGGCGCCGCCCGGCAAGCGCTGCAGCGCCTGATCGCGATCACCTGCGGCAGCGCCTGACCGCCATGTCGGATGTTCTCGAACGCATCTGTCGCGACAAGCGCAAACATGTCGCAGACCGCCGGACATGCCGTCCGCTCGCCGATCTCGAGGCGACAATCCGCACTCTCGCGCCTGTGCGCGGATTTGCGGCAGCGCTGGCAGAGAAGGCCGGCGACGGGATCGGGCTGATCGCCGAAATCAAGAAGGCTTCGCCCAGCGCCGGATTGATTCGCCAGGATTTCGACGCCGGGGCCATTGCCGAAACCTACAGGATGGCCGGGGCTGCCTGTCTTTCCGTTCTGACCGACACGCCCTGGTTTTCCGGCCGGGATGACGATCTGCGGAGTGCCCGGGACTCCAGCGGCCTGCCCTGTTTGCGCAAGGACTTCATGGTTGACCCCTACCAGGTGGCCGAGTCGAGAGCCATCGGCGCCGACTGCATTCTCGTCATTCTTGCCGTCGTCGACGATACGCTTGCGGCAGAACTCGCGGCAACAGCCCGGGAGCACGACCTCGATGTGCTTGTCGAGGTTCACGACCAGGATGAACTGGAACGGGCCCTCATCCTCGATACCAGTCTTGTCGGCATCAACAATCGCAATCTGAGGACGCTCCGTGTGGATCTTCAGACAACGCTGGCGCTCTGCCCCCTGGTGCCCCCTGACCGCGATGTGGTCTGCGAAAGCGGGCTGAGATCACACGAAGACCTGCTGACCATGATGCGCGCGGGTGTCAGGCGTTTCCTGGCTGGCGAACACCTCATGCGCCAGGCCGATATCGGCGCTGCAACCCGGGCCCTCCTTGGCGCTGCGTCTTGAAGGGCGTCACAGGACTGCATGGGTACAAAGGAGAGCATGGCATGAGAGGTTCACTGACCCATCTCGATTCCAGCGGGCAGGCGCGCATGGTCGATGTGTCGGCCAAGGCGGAAACGGAGAGGCTGGCGCGGGCGCGTGGCCGCGTGACAATGGACAGACGCACACTCGATCTCGTCATCGGCGGCGACGCACCCAAGGGAGACGTGCTCGCGGTGGCCCGTGTCGCCGGCATCATGGCGGCCAAGAACACGTCCCGGCTGATTCCGCTTTGCCATCCCCTTGGCTTGACATCGGCACGTGTCATGCTTGAACCCGACACGGAACACTGCGCTATCACGATCGAGGCCACATGCCAGGTGACGGGAAAAACCGGCGTGGAAATGGAGGCCCTGACAGCTGTTTCGGTGGCCGCATTGACGGTTTATGACATGTTGAAAGCAGTTGACCGGCACATGGCGATCGAAGGCATCCACCTCGTTGAGAAGTCGGGTGGTCGTTCCGGCGACTGGCGCAATGATCAGCGTTGACGAAGCCGGAGTCCGTATTCACGGGAACCTGACGAGGGTCTCCTTCGAGGAGGTGGCGCTGTTGCAGTCCGTCGGCCGGGTGATAGCCGTTGATGTGGCATCCGCTGTCACCAAGCCCCCTGTCTCTGTCTCGTCGATGGATGGCTATGCGGTGCGGGCCGTCGATGTCGCCGACGTCCCGGTCGTTCTCGATATCGTTGGCGAAGCTCCGGCGGGCCATGCCATGGCGGGAACCATAGGATCCGGAGAGGCCGTGCGAATCTTCACCGGCGGCGTTTTGCCGGCCGGCGCCGACAGCGTGGTGATTCAGGAAAACACTGTCCGTGATGGCGCAACGGTGACCGTTCGGGAATCCGTCCATGAAGGGTGTTTCGTGCGCCAGTGCGGTCTTGATTTTGCTCGCGGAGATGCGGCCGGGCTGGTTGGGCGTCTTGTGGGGCCGCGCGAGATTGGCCTGATCGCTTCAATGAACGTACCCTGGGTCCAGGTCGCCCGGCGACCGAGGGTTGCCATCATGGGCACCGGCGATGAACTGGTACGACCGGGTGACGTGCCGCGTGCGGACCAGGTCGTCAGTTCGAATTCCCTGGTTCTCGGGGCGCTTGTCGCCCAGGCCGGCGGCGAAGCAGTCAACCTCGGCATCGCCCGTGACAACAGGCAGTCGATACGCGATTGCCTTCGTCGCGCTGCCGGAAGTGACATGCTGGTCGTCACCGGCGGGATGTCTGTGGGCGAGCATGATCTGGTTCGCAGGGTCATGCATGACGAGGGCATGGATCTTGATTTCTGGAAGGTTGCCATGCGCCCGGGCAAACCACTGGCCTTCGGTCTCCTGGGATCCATGCCCGTTCTCGGATTTCCCGGCAACCCTGTCTCCACTCTGATATGCGGACATCTGTTTCTGCGTCCGGCCATACACACGATGCTCGGTCGCGTCGATGGCGATACCGGAGAGGAAACAGCGATCACCACAACGGACCTCGCCGCCAACGACGAGCGCCAGGACTATCTGAGGGCCGTCCATGAACGCAATGCGACGGGCGGGCTCGACGTGACGGCGTTCGACAGACAGGACAGTTCCATGGTGGCGGTGCTCGCGTCAGCATCCTGCCTCATCATTCGCGCGCCCCATGCTCCCGCCGTTCCTGCCGGGGGACAGGTGCGCATCATGAAACTTGACGGCAGCGTCCCACCCTGAGGCAAGGCCGGGGTCTCCGGAGGTTCAGCGTCCCGGATCCTGTGCGACCCGGCGCAGTCTCTTGCATGGTTCACGTTGTCTGCTGGATGGTTGCGGCGTGCCGGTGGTTCGACAGGAGACGCGAGCCCGGTCTATGCTGCCGGCGCTCTGGACGGGACGACATGCGTTGGGCAGACGGCAGAGCGGCGGTCCCCAGTCCCATCGTGACCGCCGACCCACCGCAACCCCGGCGCCAGAATGTCTGTCGCCGCCAGCGCTCCGGGGGATTGATGTATCGCGGACACGTCCTGAACCATCGGATCAGATCGCCGCTCGTGCAACCCCGCGGGAGACCGGCGCACCCTCGACATTGTCCGTACGCAGCAGAAGGGTTCTCGCGGTGGATGTGCTCAAGGACGGTTGGCTGGAGGCCTGCGACAGCGATATCACGCAAGCGATGCGCCTCGTGAGGCAGCACCGTGGGGAACGTGTGACCGCAGGCTCCGTCGGGCCGTCCCTGCCAGCTCATTGCATGCGCAGATGTCTCCCCTCCATGAAGGCCGGATCGTGACCAAAGCGTGCCGGCTCATGGCGCGTGCTGACGTCGCGCAATGTACCGGGTCGAACGCATTGCGCGATTCCCGGCTTCCGGGCATCGACATTCTCAAGGTCGTACATCGGCCATATGCCGGGATCGTGATGCTTCGTGAAAGCGCCATGTCACGGGCTGCCTGCGGCACCGGCGACGCGTTCGCGAGATCCTGATCACCGTATCATTGTCGTTCCATTCACATGCAACGAAACAACGACAAGGATGCGTCCTGCCCGGGTTTCCCGGCAATCTTTTGCGCTTGACACATTAGGCGAACTTTATTAGAACAAACGATACTTTCTTTCTGGAGCAAGACGATCCCGACATGTTGACACCCAAACAACAGGAGCTGTTGCTCTACATTCACAGCCGTGTCGCCGGGGATGGCATTTCGCCCTCCTTCGAGGAAATGAAGGATGCGGTCGGCATCCGCTCGAAGTCAGGTATTCACCGCATGATCAAGGCTCTCGAGGAGCGCGGCTTCCTTCGGCGTCTTCGCTATCGCGCCCGGGCGCTCGAGATCCTGAAAATGCCACCTGATCCCCGCAACCGGCGGGACATCCCTGCAAACATGAGCGCCATGTTGAGCGACCGACCGACAGCATCCAATGACAATACCGTGATCCTGCCGCTGCACGGCAGGATTGCGGCCGGTACGCC
This sequence comes from Alphaproteobacteria bacterium, assembly GCA_965200495.1. Classification (GTDB taxonomy): domain Bacteria; phylum Pseudomonadota; class Alphaproteobacteria; order SP197; family SP197; genus SP197. The sequence continues at coordinate 81,876 of CBDAUG010000002.1, read as the reverse complement.
CATAGAGGCGCTGCGTGATCCGACCGGGAGTGTCGAGATCCCCGCGAGCATCATCGGCTCGAAAAACTGTTATGCCCTGGAGATCGAGGGCGACTCCATGACCGGCGCCGGCATTCTCGATGGTGATACGGTCATCATCGAACACGCCGAGACCGCAGAGAACGGCGCCATCGTCGTCGCCCTGGTCGATGAGACCGAAGCGACACTCAAGAGGTTGCGGCAATCCGGTCATACCACCGCGCTTGAGGCCTCCAATCCGGCGTACCGCACAAACCACTACGAGTCGGACCGCGTCAGGGTCCAGGGCCGCCTGGTGGGTCTGTTGCGTCGTTACTGATCCCCTCATGAACATTGTGACACGATTTGCCCCGTCTCCGACGGGAACCCTCCATATTGGCGGCGCCCGGACCGCGCTCTTTAACTGGCTTTATGCCCGTCATCTGCAGGGCACATTCCGGTTGCGCATCGAGGACACGGACCGAAAGCGATCAACACGGGAGTCGGTCGAGGCCATCTTCGATGCGCTCGACTGGCTCGGGGTTGACTGGGATGGAGAACCCGTCTTCCAGTTCGCGCGTTCAACCCGCCACAAGGAGGTCGCCCGGATTCTTCTTGATTCCGGCCATGCCTATCGCTGTTACATGACGCGTGAGGAACTGGAACGCGCCAGGAGGCGCGCACGGGATGAAGGGCGCGTCTGGCGCTACGACGGAACCTGGCGTGACAGGGACCCTTGCGATGCTCCTGCCGGAGTCGCCCCTGCCATCCGGCTGAAAGCGCCAAGGGAAGGACATACGGTCATCAATGATCATGTGCAGGGCCGGGTGGCCATTGCCAGCGCAGAACTCGACGACATGGTTCTGCTGCGCGACGACGGCACCCCGACGTACATGCTGTCGGTTGTCGTCGATGACCATGACATGGAGATTACGCACGTCATCCGTGGTGACGAGCATCTCGTCAACGCGGCCCGCCAGAGCCAGATTTACCGGGCACTCGGCTGGACGCCACCCGACTTTGCCCACATCCCCCTGATACACGGCGCCGATGGAACACGCCTGTCAAAACGCCACGGCGCGACAGGCGTCGAACACTATCGCGAGGAGGGCTATCTCGCCGACGCGCTCATCAACCACCTGCTGCGCCTTGGGTGGAGCCACGGTAACGAGGAAGTGATTTCAAGGGATGACGCGGTGCGCTGGTTCGATCTGCCGGCGATCGGCCGATCCCCGGCTCGCTTCGATCCCGAAAGGCTGGTCACTCTCAACCGTCACTACATCAGGAACACCGACGATACGGTCCTCGCTCATCTTGTTGCCCGTCATGTCATCAGCCGGTTGGCGCGTGACCTTGATGACGATGAGAGGGACCTGCTGGCAAAGGCCATGCCCGTCCTCAAGGAGAGATCGAAAACCCTCGTGGATCTCGCCAAAGGCGCCTGTTTTCTCTTTCGGGAGCGACCGCTCACCATCGAGCCGAAAGCAGCCAAGGCACTCGGTGACGAGGCGGTCGTGCATCTTGTCGGCATCGTGCCAACGCTTGCGCGCCTGGAATCATGGGACGTGACATCCCTTGAAGCGTGTGTGCGTGCGTTCAGCGAAGAAACATGTCTGCCGCTGGGCAAGGTTGCCCAACCCCTGAGAGCCGCCCTGACCGGCAGCACTGTTTCACCACCCATTTTCGATGTCCTGGCACTTCTTGGCCGTGATGAATGCCTTGCCAGGATTAGCGACGTCACCCAGGGCGCCCATTCTTGACCGGTCGCCGGCATGTGTCTCGTTAGTCGTATCAGGATATTCATGTAATTATATGAATATTATTAAGAAAAAAATTTATTTTGTACACAACGAGGCCGTCTTTGCTTGACGAACATATCGTGGTGCTGCTATGAATGCTGCCCTTGCTGGCAGCGCGTGCCCGATAGGGGAGGAGAGAATGCGGCAACTTTCAACACCTGTTCTGCCGGGGCCAACCCCGGACGGCTTTGTCTACGTTGTCGATCCCGGGACCGGAGAACGCCTCGCAAAGTTGCCGGTTCTTCACGGCACCAGAGGACCCGGCGCGATTGACGTGCGCACGCTTCACGCACAAAGCGGCATGTTCTGCTACGATCCCGGTTACATGGCCACGGCGAGCTGTGAATCCACCATCACCTATGTCGACGGTGACAAGGGCGAGTTGCTCTATCGTGGATATCCCATCGATCAGCTGGCCGAAAAATCGAATTTTCTCGAAGTCTGCTATCTTATCCTGACAGGTGAGCTGCCGAAACAGCAGGCTTTCGAGAAGTTCAGCCACGATATCACCCATCACACCATGCTGCACGAACAGGTCAACTTCCTGTTCCGCGGCTTCCGCAGGGATGCACACCCCATGGCTCTGATGGTGGGTATCGTCGGGGCGCTTTCGGCATTCTATGCGGAGAGTTCCAATGTCGAGAGCGAACACCAGCGCATGATCTCGGCCCACAGACTTCTCGCCAAGATGCCGACCATTGCTGCCATGGCCTACAAGTGGTCGATCGGCCAGCCTTTCATGTATCCGATGAATAAGCTCGGGTATGCGGAGAATTTTCTTCACATGATGTTTGCGGTGCCATGCGAGGACTACGTGGTCAATTCTGTCCTGGCACGGGCCATGGACCTCATTCTCATCCTCCATGCCGAACACGAACAGAATGCCTCAACGTCGACGGTTCGCCTCACCGGGTCATCGGGCGCCAATCCCTTTGCCAGTGTCGCTTCAGGCATTGCGAGTCTGTGGGGACCGGCCCACGGCGGCGCCAACGAGGCGGTGTTGCAAATGCTGGAAGATATCGGCTCCTTCGACAGGATTCCGGAGTTTCTTGACCGGGCAAAGGACAAGGGCGATTCGATGCGTCTCATGGGTTTCGGGCACCGCGTCTACAAGAACTACGACCCGCGGGCCAAGATCATGCGAGCGGCGTGTCACCAGGTCCTCGATGAACTTGACGTGCGTGACGATCCCTATCTGCGGATTGCCATGGAGCTCGAAAAGATAGCGCTCGACGATTCCTACTTTGTCTCCCGCAACCTCTATCCCAATGTTGATTTCTATTCCGGGATCATTCTCAAGGCGATGGGCATTCCCGGACACCTCTTCACGGCCGTCTTCGCCGTCGCCAGGACAGTCGGCTGGATTGCACAGTGGAACGAAATGCACGTCGACGTGTCGCAGCGCATCGGCCGTCCTCGCCAGATCTATACAGGCAACCTGAAACGTGACTACGTTGCGATGGACGCCCGCTGAAACCCGCCAAACGAGACACGGACATGAAATACCTCCACACCATGGTACGCGTCAGGGATCTCGATGAATCGCTCGATTTCTACTGTCGCAAGCTCGGACTTGTCGAAGTCGACCGCCACGAGAACAGTGCCGGACGTTTTACCCTGGTCTTTCTGGGAGCCAGGGCCAATCCCGAATCACAGGTCGAACTGACATGGAACTGGGACGACGAGGAATACACCGGAGGACGCAACTTCGGACACCTTGCCTACGAGGTCGACGACATTCATGCGATGTGCCGCTGGCTTGCCGAGAACGGGGTCACCATCAACCGGCCTCCACGTGACGGAAGGATGGCATTCGTGCGCTCGCCCGATGGTATCTCGATTGAACTTCTGCAGAAAGGCGCCGCACTCGAGCCTTGCGAGCCCTGGGTTTCCATGCCGAACACGGGCGCATGGTAATCAGCCGACGGTCATCAGCCGACCTGGCAGCGATCCGTCCTGACGATAACCTTGCTCGCCCGACAAAGGTGGCACACGCCTGTTCATGTGACGGCGTGCGACGTCACGTTGTCACCATCCGCAGGATGTAGCGCAGAAAGTCGAAGTTTTCCTTTTCCAGCCAGCTCAGTCGCCCGGGTTCTGCAAGCGGCGCCTGCACACCCTCCCAGAGAGCTTCCACAACGACACGGTCTTCCTCGTTGGTCGCATCAAGGAAGGTTTTCGCTTCCTCAAGGCGGGCATCGTAAACCTCCTGATCGGCCATGACCTCAGGCGCAAACGCAAGGCCGTAGCGCACATCGATCTCGCCCGGTTCCCTGGGCTGCAGACTGAGATACCACAGATGATCGGGGGCAAGGACGAACATGTGACAGGGAAAGACCGTTCCGAGAACCGATGTCGAGCGGTCCTTGCCTTCCAGTCTGCTGTTCTGCGGATGAGCCGTTCCCACCGGAGCATCGGAGGTCTTGGTGAACCACTGGTGGGTGAAAGCCGCCTCGTCGTCGCCAAACCGCGTCTCTTCAACCGGGAAGTACGCACCGACCGTGCGCCGATGCGTCACCGGAAGATGGTAGCCCTCCATGAAGTTCTCCGTCAGGAGCTTCCAGTTCGTCTTCCAGACATGATCCTGCCTGTCGACCTCGACATAGTCTGCCGCGTGATAATCGGCGATCATGTGTTCGAGACCCGCCAGTCTCTCCGCCGGGGATGCGATGCCGGCATCGAGCGTAATATAAATCCACCCCTGCCAGATCTCGCAGCGGACCTGAGGCAACGAGATCTGTGAGACATCAAAGCCCCGGGTCCTGTCCATGTGCCGTGCCTCAAGCAGACTGCCATCGAGATCATAGGTCCAGGCATGGTAGGGACAGACAATGCGCCGGCACCGCCCGGAGCCCGACAGAAGTTTCATCATGCGATGGCGGCAGACATTCGAGAAGGCCTTGAGCGAACCATCCTTCTGGCGCACCACTGCAACGGGTTGCGCACCGATCCGCCAGGTAAGGTAGTCACCGGGCCCGGGGATGCTCTCCGCACGTCCGGCGCAGTGCCATTCCCTGGCGAAAATCCGTTCCTGTTCGAGACCGAAGAATTCCCGAGAGAAATAGACGCCGCCCGGCATGGTCGAGGCGTCGGCAAGATCGCGTCTGGCCAGTCGTGACAGATTTTCGACAAGGGTCCGGGTGTCACGTGTCAGCATGGCGCCGTCACTCCAATCGCCTGCGCGGCCATATCAGAAGAGGTTTGCCCCCTGCAATTGATTGTTGCCTCATGAACCCCGCTGCAGGCCTTCAGACGAGTTCCAGGATGGCACGGGCGGCAACGGTGGACGAGGAACCGTCGGGATGACGAAGCGCTTTCATGACTCCGGCCATGCGCCGTTTCTGGGTCCGGCCTTCCCGGGGGTCACGGAGGATGCGCCACAGGGCGGCGTAAACGGCATCGGCACGGCACGCCTTCTGAATGAACTCGGGCGTCACCTCCCTGTCTGCAATGATGTTGACCAGAGAGGCATAGCGCACGGCAACAAGGCGGCGAACGATGACGGCGGTCAGGGGATTGCTGCGATAGACAATGACATGGGGAACACCGAGCGACGCAAGCTCCAGCGCCACCGTACCCGACACGGCGACCGCTGCATCGGCGTTTGCCATCATGCGAAGGCGTTCGACGCCGGGGCCTTCGACGACCGTCACCGGAGAGGACCAGGAGCGCGTCGCTTCACGGACATCCCTGGCGATGTGGGCAACGGTCGGGATCACCATCCTGGCATCCTGAAAATCCCGCGTCAGGCGTTCTGCCACATCGCGCAGGAGTGGCAGATGTCGCCGGATCTCCCCCTTGCGGCTACCGGGAAGAAGAACGATGCGTGGTCCGTCGTCGCGGCCGGGTGACAGACACGCGTTCGTCGCGTCGGCCAGGGGGTGGCCGACATAGACTGCATCGACGCCGGATCCCTCCCAGCAGGGCAGCTCGAAGGGAAAGAGCAGGAGCAATCGGTCGACAACCGCCGCGACCTTCCTGATTCGTGATGGCCGCCAGGCCCAGACCGTCGGCCCGACATAATGGATGACCGGAAACGGGGCCGGGTGGATACGCTCGGCAAGACGCCCCGAAAAGCCCTGGGAATCAATGGTCACGAGGATGTCGGGTCGCGTGGCGCACAGATGACGCGCAGTCTGCGCCAGGCGTCGCAACACCCTCGCAAGGCCCGGCGCCACCTCAACCAGTCCCATGACCGAAAGATCCGACATGGGATAGATCGACCTGAGGCCCTCCTCCTCCATCTCCGGTCCGCCGACACCGGCAAACCGGACAGTGCCGCCGGTCTCGCGCATGAGGGCGCGCATGAGTGCGGCGCCCAGGGCGTCTCCGGAGGGTTCACCGGCCACGAGATAGACCAGCGGTCCTCTCATGTTGGTGCGTTGTGACGCGACAGCGAGGTGATGAAGAGATTGTTGCGATTGGCCGCAGCGATGGTGTTGGCAGGATCGATGATGAGCGATCTGCCCGTCTCGACGGCAATGCCGCTGAAACCGGCGTTCACGCAGGATGCGAGGGTTCCCGGGCCGGTGACCGGCTGGTCGGCGCGCAGCTCCTGGCCGGCCTTGGAGAATTTGACCAGAACCGGCCCTGCGCCCGGCCGGGCAAGCTTGCCGGCCCGGCTGATGAGAGCATCTGTTCCCTCGACTGCCTCAATCCCGAGGACGATCTCGTTCTGCACCGCGACCGCCTGACCGACATCCACCATATCAAGGGATTCAAGGACAGCCATACCGCGCAGGATATCCGCTGTTTCCCTCGAATCGGGGCCCCGGTCACTCAGAAGTCCCGGCGGTGCGACGGTGTCCTCGAGAATGTCGGGAATACCAATGACCCGCAATCCCTCTTCGTTTTCAAGCAACCGCACGATTGCAGACAGCAGGCCGTCGTCGCCCATGGACAACGCGCCCGTTGCAAGAAACCGTGCGGCACGCCTGTCCGGCACCAGTTCAGCCAGCGTCGGCCTTGTGACGGGTCCCGCCAGAACGATCTCTTCGACACCCTGGTCACGCAGATGTTCGAGTGCCCTGCCTGCTGCCCCCATGCGGACCCAGGCATGTTCGAACATTGCGACGATCTCCGGTTCCGCCTGTCCCTTGAGGGCGATGATGAAAACCTCCCTGCCCCCTTCAATGGCGCTGCGGGCCAGAAGACCCGGCAGGGCCGTGCCGCCGGCGACAATGCCGAGTTTAGGAGGCATGCCCATCGCGAGGCTGGCAAAGCCCCCGGGAACTCCTGGTGCGCATGAAGCGCAGGATCAGGTCGATAGGTTGACAGCCCTCGAATTCATCCTCGACGTCTGTCATGCGTTCCAGGATCGTACCCTCGTCGGCGAACAGCAGCCGGTATGCACGGCGCAGTTTGTTGATGTCATCCTTGCCGAAACCATGCCGATCAAGGCCGACAAGATTGAGGCCACGCAAACTCGCGCGGTCGCCGGTCACGGTGCCGAACGGGATCACATCCTGTTCAACTCCCGACATGCCGCCGACCATGGCATAGCGACCTATGCGCACGAACTGATGCACGGCCGACAGGCCTCCGAGAATGGCATGGTCATCCACCGTGACATGACCACCAAGGGTGGCGTTATTGACCATGATGACCCGGTCGGCAATCCGGCAGTCATGAGCAACGTGGACCCCGACCATGAAGAGACAGTGATTGCCCACCTCTGTCACCATACCGCCCCCCGATGTGCCAGGGCTCATGGTGACATGTTCGCGAATCGTGTTGCCCTCGCCTATCACGAGCCGTGACGGTTCGCAGCGGTACTTCAGATCTTGGGGAATGAGGCCCAGCGAAGCAAATGGAAAGACTTTTGTTTCTCTGCCGATTGTCGTGTGACCACCGACCACGACATGGGACATGAGTTCGACGCCTGGACCCAGTGTGACGTCGGCGCCCACCACGCTGTAAGGGCCAATGACGACGTCGCTGGCGATGCATGAACCGGGATCGACGATGGCCGTCGGATGGATGGTCGCCATGATACGCGTCAGTGATCGAGAATCATCGCCGAGAAACTGGCATCGGCCACGACCGTGTCGTCGACCCTGACCTCCGAGCGGAATTTCCAGACCATGCCGCGGCGCTGCACCTTGCGCACATGAACCTCCATGACATCGCCTGGTGTGACAGGTCTGCGAAAACGTGCCTTGTCGACCCCCATGAAGTACACCAGCTTGCCCTCAAATTCCTTGCCCAGCGTATCGACAACCAGAACAGCCGCCGACTGAGCCATGGATTCAATGATGTAGACACCAGGCATCACCGGATGACGGCCAAAGTGCCCCTGGAACTGCGGTTCGTTGATCGAAACATTCTTGATACCCACCGCACTTTCGTTGCGCACGACATCGACGACGCGATCGATCATGAGGAAGGGGTAGCGGTGGGGGATGAGCTGCATGACGCGCTCGATGTCGATCACGCCGGCATCCGCTGGTTGCGTATCGGTTTCGTTACTGTTCATGGCATCTTGTTCTTGTGCTTTGTCAGACGCCGGAGCATGGCCTGTTGGCGCCAGAACTCCCGTTGCGGGATGGCCGGTGCTCCAAGATAGGTTCGCCCCCCTTCGAGGTCGCCCGCTGCAGAACTGTTGCCTCCCATGCGCGCGCCTGAGCCGACACGGACATGATTGGCGACTCCTGACTGGCCACCGAGCATGGCATGGTCACCGACAACGGCACTGCCCGCCAGGCCAACCTGTCCCGCAAGGATGGCACGGCGTCCGACATGCGCGTTATGGGCAATCTGCACCTGATTATCAATCATGACGCCGTCACCGATGACGGTGTCGTCGAGAGAACCGCGGTCGATCGTGGTGTTGGCGCCAATCCCGACGTCATCTCCGATGACAACGCGACCGACGTGCGGAAGACGGACAATCCCTTCCGGCGAGGCGGCAAATCCAAATCCTTCCGTGCCCACTCTGGCGCCGGATTCTATCCTGACGCGATCTCCGACAACGCAGAACATGAGGACGGCGCCGGACCCGATCTGGCAGTCGTTGCCAATCCTGACATCATGCTCGACCACACACCCGGCTCCAATGCTGCACCGGACGCCAATCTCGACACCGCTCATGATCACGGCGAAGGGGCCAATCCGGGCGCCCTCACCGACCCTGGCATCGCTGTCGATAAACGCCTGGGGGGAAATGCCAGGTTCGACGGCGGGGTCCGGGTAGAACATGCGGGCGGCCCGGGCGAAGGCAAGATAGGGATACTCGCTGATCAGCGGGATCACACCCTCTGGCGCCTGGTCACAGAATTGTTCCCGGACAAAGCAAGCCCCGGCGCGGCTATCGGTGAAAGCCGTGACATACTTGACGTTGTCAAGAAAGGTGAGATCAGCGGTCCCGGCCTCCGCCAATCCCGCAACATCGTGAAACAACCGCGATGGGTCACGGTGGCCAGCGACACGCGCACCGGTCGCCTCAAGCACGGCGGCGAGTGCAAAGGGTCCCTGGCGCCTGAAGAAACGTGTATCCGCCACGTGCAACTCAGCCATCCGGCGCGGGAACGACCGGAATTCCCGTCAGGACTGCGTCGAGTTCCCGCAGCACATCGTCGGAGATATCAAAGCTGCTGTCGGCAACCAGATACTGGCGGCGGTCGAGCACCAGATCGATGTGACGCTCGAAGAGCAGTTTCCCGAGGACTTCCAGAATACCGGAATGCAGCTGCTCCATGGCCTCGAGATAGGCGGCGTCAAGATTGCGCCGCCGGTTCTGGAACATGGTCTGGTAGGTGGCGGAATCCTGTTCAATCTCCTGGCGCAGCTTGTCGTAACCTTCCTGAGTCAACAGGGTTTCCTGCTCCTTGAGCGAACGCAGGCGTTCACGGATTTCCCCCTCGACCGCATTCACCTCTTCTGCAAGTTCCTGTCGATAACCAAAGATCTGGCTTTCGATCGACTTGCCGGCACTGGACTCCTGGCGGACCCGCTCAAGGTCGATGATGGCAATGGCGGCGCCTTCTTCGCTTGCAGCCGGCGTCGCCAGAAGTGCCAGACACGACAGAATGACGATGCGGCGGAAGATCGCTGACATGATCATCAGAATGCCAGACCGATGGAGAAGCGGAAGAGTTCCGTCTGGTCGTAGTCTTCCTTGAGAAAGGCCCTCGCCCAGTCGAATTGCATGGGACCCAGGGGGGAATAGTACGAAAGACCAATGCCGGCAGAGGCGCGGGGCGAAGAATCGTCGCCCAGCCGGGGGCTTGATTCGTCAATGTCAAAGAGACTTCCCCAGTCCGTGAACGTGCGCCCGAGCACACCGAGTTCCCGCGGCAAACCAATGGGAAACTCCATTTCCCCCGTCGCGGTCCAGTAGATGTTGCCACCCAGAGCGTCAGACGTCGGGATGTCCCTGGGACCGACGCCCGCTTGCTTGAAACCCCGCAAACTGGATCCGCCAAGGAAAAACCGGTCGGTCAGACGTATGTCCTCGCCACCGAGACTCGCGATTGCCCCGCCATCGGCGCGCACGTTGAGCGTCCAGTCAGCATCAATCGGATAGAAGTAGCTGAATCCCCCGGTGTTGCGCAGGAAATCCCTGTCACCACCCAGCCCGGCCAGATCCGTTCCCTGGTAGATGATGTAGCCCGACGTGGGACGGAGCACATCATTGCGCACGTCATAGTTGAGACCCTGACCGATCAGGGACACGGTGGAGCGCCCCCTCTGGGCTTGTACGGATGCCGAGGCGTTGGCCTGTACCCGTTCGACCACGGTGGTTCTGAATGTGTAGGAGACCGTCTGCTCGAGGTGCTCGGTCAGGGGATACGCAAATCTGAGCGTGCCTCCGATATCTTCCCGGGAAAACGAGGACTGGGACTTGAGATCCTGCCGGACCCGAAAGATGTCGAAACCAGCGCTCAGTTCCCTGTCAAGGAAGTAGGGCTGGGTGTAGCTGAGGTCGATGGTCTGACTCTTGCCCGATGCGGTCAGGTCAAGACTCAGATGCTGTGCGGTGCCGAGCAGGTTGCGTTCACCGACGGAGATCCCGATGAGGGCATCCTCGGCGGACGAGAAACCGACGCCGAACGACAGCTCGCCGGTCGACTTTTCTTCCACCGCCACCTCGATGATGGTCATGTCCGGACTGCTTCCCTGGAGACTTTCGATGGTCACGCTGGCAAAGAAGTCGAGGGCACGGATGTTGCGTTCAGTGCGTTGTACCAGAGCGGCGTTGTAGGCATCGCCTTCAACGAATTCGAACTCGCGGCGAATCACTTCGTCGGTGGTACGAACGTTGCCGACAATATCGATGCGCTCGATATAGAGTTCGACACCCTGGGCCATGACGTACGTGATATCGATGACGGCGTTGTCTGTATCCCGCTCGATGCGAGGTTGAATATCGACGAACGGCTGTCCCAGGCGACCCAGTTCCAGCGTCATGTCGACCACGTCATCCTCGATGGCGTTGGCGTTGTACCAATCATCGGTTTCGACATCGACAATATCCTCGATGAGGGCAGGATCGACCGCCGGCATTTCGCTGATGACCGCGACCTCGCCAATCTCGTAGCGAGGCCCTTCCTCGAGAGTGAATGTGATGAAGAATTCCTCGCGGTTGGGCGCGAGCTCGGCGATCGCCGACACGACCCTGAAATCGGCGTATCCCTCGGAGAGGTAATAGCGCCGAAGCAATTCCTGATCGAATGCCAGACGGTCCGGATCATAGGTGTCATCCACCGTGAGGAAGCGATACCAGGCACTCTCGACCGTGAGTATCACCTCCCGCAACGTGCCGTCCGAGAAGGCTTCGTTGCCGATAAAAACGATCTCGCGAATGATCGTTTCCTCGCCTTCGGATATCTCGAAGACAAGATCCACCCGGTTCTGGTCCTGCTGGATGACCTTGGGTTCGACAACGGCGTTGAAGCGCCCGACACGACGATAGATTTCGGTGATCCGGGCAACGTCCGCCTGCACCCGGGTCAAGGTAAAGACCGTGCGTGGTCTCAGCTGGATCTCTGCCTGGAGATCCTCAGAATCGAGTCTGAGGTTTCCCTCGAAGGCAATCCTGTTGATGATCGGATTCTCGACCACCTCGACGATCAGTCTTGAACCGTCCCGGCGGATGGAGACGTCGGCAAAGAACCCGGTATCGAAGAGGTTCTTCACGGAATCGTCGACCTCATCGAGGTCATAGGCATCGCCTGCGCGGATCGTCATGTAGCTGGCGACAGTCGCCGGTTCGATGCGCTGGTTTCCGGAGACGACAATCTCCGTGATGGTCTCCTGCTCCGTGATGGTCTCCTGGGCCAGGAGATCCAGGGAGAGGATCCCCAGCACAAAGGGGATGGCAACAGTCAAGTGCCTGAGCGATGCCATCTGTTGATTGCCTCCCCGGCTCACGAAACCAGTTCGCGGAACATGTCGAACAGCCCCAGTCTGAGAAGATCGTTGAATGTCACGAACAGGAACAAGGTCCCCACGAGCCCGATACCGACAAACTGGCACACCTCCTGGGCACGGGCGCCCAAAGGTCTCCCGAACAGGAACTCGAATGTATAGAACATGAGGTGGCCGCCGTCGAGGAGCGGGATCGGGAAGAGGTTGATAAGTCCGAGATTGACCGACAGGATGGCCATGAAGAGAACGAGGCTGGCCACTCCCAACTCGGCGAATCCGGCGGACACGTGAGCGATGCCGAGAGGCCCTGCGAGGTCGCGGCTGCTCTGCGAGCCCTCGAAGATCTTGCCAAGGAAGTCAAAGATCCGCAGACACCATCTCCAGGTCTCGCGGGCGCCTTCCCAGAGAGCCTCGACGGGGCCGAGACGTTCGACAACGATGTTGGCGGCTGTCAGCATGATGCCCAGTCGCCCCGTTTCGCGCTGGTTGCCGAATCCGTCGTCCTCCATGACGCTGTCAGGTGCAATGACAAGCTCCACGGTTTCACCGTCGCGCAGCACATTGAACACCAGTGGGACCCCGGGGTTCGTGGAAACAATGAACTGGAGATCCTGGAAGGCCTCGATCGATGTGTTGTCGATGGCGACAATGAGGTCGCCTGCCACCATGCCGCCTCTCTCGGCAGCGCTTCCCTCCATGATCTCACCCGCCCGGGGAAGTGTCTGGTTCTGTCCCACCAGGAAGAACAGCCCGGCAAAGAGAACAATTGACAGAATGAAGTTGGCCAGGGGGCCGGCAGCGACGATGGCAAAGCGCTGTCCCACCGACTTTGTGTGGAAAGAAACTGCGTGTTCCTCCCGGGAAAACTCCTGACCATCGCTCTCGGACGCACCCTGGCCGAACATCTTGACATAACCGCCCAGCGGCACCAGCGACAGTCTCCAACGCGTTCCGGAGCTGTCTGTCCAGCCGGCAATCTCCGTGCCGAATCCGATGGAGAATACCTCGACACGAACCCCGTTCCTGCGGGCAACCCAGTAATGGCCAAGCTCATGAAAAAAAACGATAACCGTGATCACCACGAGAAAAGGCCAGATGCTGTTGACGATGTCGGTCATGATATCCGTTGTGATCTTTGCAGGACAATCTCCTCGGCCCGGCGCCTTGCCTCGCCATCGGCCATGATAACGGTGGCAATGTCGTCCGTCGTGACGGTCTCGACACACGCGAGGGTGTCTTCAACAACCGCAACGATGTCGAGAAAGCCTATACGACGGTCGAGAAAGGCCGCGACGGCGATTTCATTGGCGGCATTGAGGGTTATTGGCGCCGAACCGCCGGCACGAATGACGGCCCTCACCAGAGAGAGTGCGGGAAACAGGCTGTCATCCGGCGGTTCAAAGGTCAGTCGGGAGGCAGACGCCAGATCAAGGCGCCTGGACGGCGCCTTGATGCGGTCGGGCCAGGCAAGCGTGTGGGCAATCGGAGTGCGCATGTCAGGGGCTGCCAGTCCTGCCAGCACAGACCCGTCGCAATAGGACACGAGACCGTGGACGATGGATTCGGGGTGCACGATGACACCGATCCTTTCTTCGCCAACCGGGAAAAGATAACTCGCCTCGATGATCTCGAGGGACTTGTTCATCATGGTTGCCGAATCAACCGATATCTTGCGCCCCATGCTCCAGTTGGGATGGCGTACGGCCTGTTCCGGAGTGGCCGCCGCCATCTGGTCGTGAGAAGCTTGCCGGAAGGGTCCGCCCGAGGCGGTCAGCCAGATCTTTTCGATGGCATCGATCCTTCCAGCATCAAAAACCTGAAAAATGGCATTGTGTTCGGAATCGGCCGGCAGCAGAACACATCCGCTCCTTCGCGCTTCGTCGATCATCAGGGCGCCGGCACACACCAGAGCTTCCTTGTTGGCAAGGGCCACCGCCGTACCCTGACTGATGGCGGCAAGGGTGGGAGCAAGGCCCGCGGCGCCGACGATGGCCGCCATCACCCAGTCAGCGTCCATGCGGGCAGCCTCCTCCAGGGCTCCAGGGCCAGCGCCAATGCGTGTCGTCGTGTCGGCCAATTCGTCGCGAAGGGCGTCAAGCAGACGCTCGTCGGCGATGGCGGCGTATGCTGCGCCAGTGGCCCGGGCGATGGCTGCAAGTTCCTTGACATTCGAGCCGGCCGTCACCGCCTGTATGCGGTAGCGGTCACCGCCACTCTTGATGAGGTCGAGTGTTGATGCTCCGATCGAACCGGTGGCGCCCAGAATCGACACCCGGCGTGGTTCAGGGGACTGCGGCATGGCCAAACTCCAGGGAAATGATGGTCCAGACCATGGCAAAGACAGGCGCAGCAATCACGAGAGAGTCCAGGCGGTCCATGAGGCCTCCATGGCCTGGAATGAGGTTGCCGGCATCCTTGACCTGCCAACGTCTCTTGAGCGCCGACTGCAAGAGGTCTCCAGACTGCGCAGCAATGCATACGATGACACTCAGCATGAGTGCCGTTGTCAACATTTGCTGGATCATGACCGCCGTGCCGACGCCGGTGGCAATGGAGGCCAGCAGGCCTCCGATAGCTCCCGCCCATGTCTTGGCGGGGCTGATGGAAGGATACAGCAGGGGGCCACCAATGATCCGACCGACGACGAAGGCGGCGGAATCCGACGCCCAGATGACAAGAAACATCCACAACACGACCAGGCTGCTTCCATCGGCATTGCGCATCCACACCAGCGCCACCATGGGAATACCAACATATGTCACGCCCGAGATTGCCCAGGACACCTTTGTTTCGCTCCTCCTGACCAGGAGATAAAAGGCGCAGCCAACCATGCCCACGAACAGGGCATAAAGTGCGATCACCAGATTCCCCTGCCAGGCGACGGCGATCCAGGCGGCAACAATCGCAGCAGCGGAAAAAAGATATCCCGGCGTGGTGGAAAGCCGATGCCATTCGTGCAGCAGCACACCCGCAAGAGCCAGGACCGGCAGGGAAAACCACATGCCGCCCAGTTGCGTGACGAGCACCGCCACAGACGCCAGAACGGCGGCCGAGAACAACCGCCGAACCACGTCCCTGCGGCGCTGTTCAGGATGTGGTGAGAGCGCCGTATCGCCGGTCACGGCGGTGAAACTCGTTGACGGCCGCTGCGAGGTCGTCGCGGCGGAACTCGGGCCATGGCACATCCAGAAACACCAGTTCTGCATAGGCACCCTGCCAGGCAAGAAAATTGCTCAGGCGCCGTTCACCGCCGGTTCGTATGATCAAATCCGGATCCGGCAGCGTGGAGGTGTCAAGATGACGCGCGAAACCTTCCTCATCGAGCCTGGAAGGTTCGAGATTTCCTTCGATACAGTCCGTGACAAGGGCTCGTGCCGCCCGGACAATCTCGTCGCGGGCCCCATAGTTGAGGGCCACCGTCACCGTCAGGACGGTCCCGCCAACCGTCGCGCGTTCCATCTCGGACATCAGACCGAGGACATCGCCGTCGAGACCCGAGCGATCGCCGATGAATCCGACGCGAATTCCCCGGTCGACGAGTTCCTCCTTTTCGTTGCCGAGGTGATAACGCACGAGGTCCATGAGATGGCGCACCTCCCGGCCGGGACGGCGCCAGTTCTCGGAGGAGAAGGCAAAGATGGTGAGGTATGGAATGGAAAACTCGACAGCTGCCTGGAGAATGTGGCGTACGGATTCGGCGCCGGCTCGATGCCCCTCCTCCCTCGGCAGGCTGCGCTGCCTGGCCCATCGGCCATTCCCATCCATGATGATGGCCACATGGCGCAACGGCCGATGGTCGTGATCACAGGCAGCAACCATCAAAACTCAGACTTGCATGATCTCGGTCTGCTTGCTGTCAAGCAGCTCGTCGACACGGTCAATCTCGGCATCGGTCAATTCCTGGATGCTGCCGGTCCTGTGATGAAGTTCGTCCCGGGAAATGTCACCCTCCCGTTCCAGGCGCTTGAGCCGGTCGTTGCCGTCGCGCCTGACATTGCGAATGGCGACCTTTGCCTGTTCGGCATACTTTCCCGCGATGCGCGTGATCTCGAGGCGTCGTTCCTCATCGAGTTGCGGAATCGGCACGCGCAGTGTCTGGCCATCGCTCTGGGGATTGAGCCCAAGGCCGGCATTGCGGATCGCGTTTTCCACGGCGTTGACGAGACTCTTGTCCCACACCTGCACTGTCAGCAGACGTGCCTCGGGCGCACTGACGCTGGCGACCTGGTTGACAGGCATGCGGCTGCCATAGGCCTCCACCATGACAGGGTCCAGAAGACTGACCGAGGCCCGGCCGGTGCGCAGGCCCGCAAATTCCTTGCGCAGCACCTCCAGGGCACCATCCATGCGGCGCCTGAGATCCTTCACCAGATCATCGGTCATCGCCCTCTTCCTCCTGCGTCGAGATGATCGTGTGTCGCCCGGTTCCCTTCAGAACCGCAGAAAGTCCCCCTGGTTCGTGAAGCGAAAAGACAAGGCACGGAAGATTGTTGTCACGCGCCAGGGAGACCGCCGCTGCATCCATCACCCGGAGGTTCTGCACAAGCACGTCGTGATAGCTCAGCCTGTCGTATCGTGTTGCATCCCTGTCCGTTGCCGGATCGGCAGAATAGACACCATCCACCTGGGTCGCCTTGAAGAGCGCGTCGCAACCGGTTTCGACGGCCCGCAGCGCCGCCGCGGTGTCAGTGGTGAAGTAAGGGCTTCCCGTACCCGCGGCAAAGATCACCACCCGCCCCTTGTCAAGGTGGGCAACAGCGCGGGTCCTGGCATAAGGCTCACAGATGGTGGGCATCGGTATGGCGGAGAGAACTCTGGTATCGATACCTTTTCCGGCCAGTGCGTGTTCAAGCGCCAGCGCGTTGATGACCGTTGCCAGCATGCCCATATGGTCGGCAGAAACCCGCTCCATGCCGCGGGCGGCGCCAGCCAGGCCCCTGAAGATGTTGCCTCCGCCAACCACGATGGCAATCCGGGTCCCCATCGCTGCGGCCACGGCGATGTCATCGGCAATGCGTTCTGCCTCCCGCGGATCGACGCCGTGCTCTCCTTCACCAGCCAGCGCTTCGCCGGATATCTTGACGAGGACGCGTCTGTAGCGAGGCTTGCCTGTCATATGCTGGTCTCTCGGCGCCGGCCAGGATCCCCGTCACCTCCCACCCGCTGCGGCCGCAACCTCGGCCGCAAAGTCGCTTTCCCCTTTTTCGATTCCTTCGCCAAGCCCGTACCTCACGAAACCGGTCACCTCGACGGGTGCGTCGAGATCTCGGGCAAGATCGTCCAGGACACCCTTCACCCGGCTTTCGCCATCGATGACGTAGACCTGTTCCATGAGAACAACATCCTCAAAGAATTTTCGCAGACGGCCTTCGACCATCCGTGCCACAATGGCTTCGGGTTTGCCTGACTCGCGCGCCTGCTCGCTCAGCACTGCGCGCTCGCGCTCGACCAGTGCAGGATCGAGGGCTTCTGTCGTGACCGCCTCAGGTCTGCTTGCCGCAATATGCATGGC
Organism: Alphaproteobacteria bacterium; assembly: GCA_965200495.1. Lineage (GTDB taxonomy): Bacteria > Pseudomonadota > Alphaproteobacteria > SP197 > SP197 > SP197. The sequence goes on along the minus strand of CBDAUG010000002.1, from coordinate 64,200 downwards.
AAGCTTTCTGCCGGCATCGTGCAGCATGTCGCGATCACCGGTCGATTCGAGCGCCACAATCACCGCGATCTTGCCCATGCCGGGGGCTGCCGCTGCATGGACGTAGTGGACGATGGCTCCGTGTGCCACGCTGAGCGCATGGCAGCGCCTGATCTGCAGGTTCTCGCCGATGGTCGCCACCAACTCGGTGAGACGGTCCTGAACCGTCCCGGTCGAGTCGGGCCAGGCGGTTGCGGTCAGTGAACCAATCTCGCCGCCGCTGTCGAGTGCAAGGATCGAGGCATGGCGCACGAAATCCTGGAACATCTCGTTGCGGGCGACGAAATCGGTTTCGGCGTTGACCTCGACAACGGCCCCGCGAAGCCCGTCCTCGGAGACGGCCGTCGCCACAAGACCCTCCGCGGCCACCCTGCCTGCCTTCTTGGCGGCTGCAGCCAGACCCTTGGTGCGCAACCAGTCAACGGCAGCCTCCATGTCACCGGCGTTCTCCACCAGCGCCTTCTTGCAGTCCATCATGCCGGCGCCGGACCGGTCACGCAGTTGCTTGACCAGCGTCGCTGAAATAGCTGTCATTGTTCGATCCCCGGCAATCCCGTTGCCTCTTCAGTAAAATGACGGTTTTTCTGTCCTGTAAAGGGCCGCCGGATGAAGGCGGTGGGTCATTCTTATGGTCGGGTCTGATCAGGCACCTGTCCCTGCTGATGATGTATCCTGCGTTTCCCCAGCATCGTCAGTGTTCTCCCTGGTCGCCTGCGGTGCGTCAACCGCGGCACCGGCACCGGACTCTTCCCCGGCCGTCTCCGGTTCGGCCGCAGGCTCATCAACCGCGGCACCGTCACCGGGCTCCCCACCGGTCACCTCGTCCGGTTCAATCGCTGGCTCGTCAACCGATGCACGAGCACCAAGATCCTCGCCGCTTGCCGCCAGTTCGGCCTCAATTCCATCAAGAACAGCGCGCGCAAAGAGGTCGCAGTAAAGCTTGATCGCGCGTATGGCATCGTCATTGCCGGGAACAACGAGATCGACCACATCGGGATCGCAGTTGCTGTCGATCACGGCAACGATTGGAATGTTGAGCTTGCGCGCTTCAGAGATGGCGATGTCTTCCTTGTTGGTGTCGATCACCAGGAGGATATCGGGAAGTCCGGCCATGTCCTTGATGCCTCCGAGCGCGCGTTCGAGCTTGTCGCGTTCCCGGGTCATGCGCAGGACCTCCTTCTTGGTGAGGCCGGTGATGTCCTCGCCGAGACGCTCATCCAGGTCGCGCAACCGCTTGATGGAATTCGATACCGTCTTCCAGTTGGTCAGCATGCCACCAAGCCAGCGGTGGTTGACGTGGTACTGGCCACAACGCCCGGCAGCCTCGGCGATGGCCTCCTGTGCCTGGCGCTTGGTGCCGACAAACAGCACCCTGCCCCCGCCAGCGACAACATCACGAACCTTCTGAAGCGCATGCCGCAACATGGGCACCGTCTGCTGCAGGTCAATGATGTGAACATCGTTGCGCTCACCGAAGATGTAGGGTTTCATCTTCGGGTTCCAGCGTCGCGCCTGATGCCCGAAGTGGACGCCGGCTTCCAGCAGCTGGCGCATGGTGAATTGCGGCATCGTCATGGCATCATGCTCCTCTTCCGGTTCTGCCTCCGCGGACCGGGACCGGACAAGCCGGCACCGGAAAGATCTGGTCCGCGTGCGGGTTGGATCAATGGGCGGTATTTAGACCCTCACCACCCCGACATCAAGTTTCAGGCGGCCTCGACCGATCGCAGCCCGGGCAGGGCTTCGATCTGGGCCTTCAGGCCCAGCGACAGTGAAAACCGCCTGGGCAGGACGATATCCACCACCTTGCCACTCCGGGCGACATAGGAAAGCGTGATACGTCCCTTTCCGGGTTCTGCATGATCGAGAACCTGCTGCAGGCCGACGACTGCGTCGCCCCCATCGATGTGAAGGACAAAGGTCTTGAGGGACTTCGACACCATGTCGTCGAGGCGCGCGATGCGACGCGCCGAGAAACGCACGCTCTCGCCATCCACGCGACCATCGACTTCAAGAAAGAACGGTCCCGGGCCCTCGAGTTTTTCGGCGCACTCGTCGAGTATGTCGGAAAAAACAACGATCTCGTAGTTTCCGGAACGATCCGACAGTTCCAGAAAGGCATAGCGGTTGCCCTTGGCGCTGGTCCTCGCGCGCCTGGCAACTGGAACCCCTGCAAGCCGGAACGGGCCCGCCTCGTGTTCGCGGGCAAGGTCAAAAGCGTCCGCATGCGTCGTGATACCCAGTCTGCTCAATTCACCATCATAGGCTTCCAGAGGGTGGGCCGAGAGATAGAACCCGATCACTTCCGCTTCGGCCTTCAGCGCGTCAGCCGGTGTCCATGCCGGAGCGTCGACCAGTGCGGGATCACCGGTGTCCGCGTCATCGCCGAACAGGTTCTGCTGTCTGCTTTCACGTTCTGCAACGATGCTGGCATTGAACTGAACAAGACGGTTGATGTTGGCGACGACGCGCGCCCGGTTGTCTTCGATGCAATCGAAGGCGCCGGCGCAGGCGAGCATTTCCAGTTGTCGTTTCTTGACAACGCGCGTGTCGAGTCGCGAGGCAAACTCGAAGAGGCCCGCATAGGGACCGTTGACATAGCGTTCCGCAACGAGGGTCTGCATCGCTCCCTCGCCAACGTTGCGGATGGCGGCAAGCCCATAGCGTACCGCCGCCTTGCCTCCTGCGATCTCCTCAACGGTGAACGTGACATCCGACCGGTTGATATCGGGTGGCAGCACGGCGATGTCGAGCCGGGCAAGTTCCTGTCTGAAGTGATCGATCTTTTCGGTATTGCCCATGTCGAGCGTCATCGACGCGGCAAGGAACTCGACAGGATGATGAGCCTTCAGCCAGGCGGTCTGATAGGCGACGATGGCATACGCTGCGGCATGGCTCTTGTTGAATCCGTAGCCTGCGAACTTGTCCACGAGGTTGAAGATTTCGCTGGCCCGCTTCTCTTCGACCCCGCGACTGATGGCGCCTGAAACAAAGCGGTCGCGCTGGGCCGCCATCTCTTCCTTGATTTTCTTGCCCATGGCCCGCCGCAAAAGGTCTGCTTCGCCAAGACTGTATCCGGCGAGAATCTGGGCAATCTGCATCACCTGTTCCTGATAGATGATGACGCCGTAGGTTTCACTCAGCACATCCTCAAGCGATGGATGAAGGCAGTCGACTTCCTCAAGACCATGCTTGCGATTGCAGAACTGCGGAATGTTGTCCATCGGACCCGGACGATAGAGCGACACCAGGGCAATGATGTCCTCGATGGAATCGGGCTTGAGATGGCTCAAGGCATCGCGCATGCCCTGCCCCTCAAGCTGGAAGACCCCGACCGTCTCCGCCCTGGTGAGCATGGCAAAGGTGTCGGCGTCATCGAGTGGCAGATTGTCGAGATCGACGGTTGTGCCGCGATCCGCCAGAAGGGCGCGAGCCCGCTTGAGAACCGTCAGGGTCTTGAGGCCAAGAAAGTCGAACTTCACAAGACCGGCCTTTTCCACGTCCTTCATATGGAATTGCGACACCGGAAACTCCGAACGCGGGTCGCGATGGAGCGGTATCAGCTGGTGGAGGGGGCGGTCGCCAATCACCACTCCGGCGGCATGGGTGCTGGCATGACGGTAGAGACCTTCGAGTCGGAGCGCCGTCTCGATCAGCCGCCTGATCGCATCGTCCGTCATGGCATCCCTGAGCGCCGGCTCATCGTCAATGGCCTGCTGCAGGGAGACCGGATGAGCCGGATTGTAAGGGATGAGCTTCGCCAGACTGTCCACACGATGGTAGGGCAACTGCAGCACGCGACCGACATCGCGCACCACGGCGCGCGCCTGAAGGGTGCCGAAGGTGATGATCTGCGCCACCCTGTCGGAACCATAGCGATCCTGAACATGGGCAATCACTTCGTCACGGCGGTCCTGACAAAAGTCGATGTCGAAGTCGGGCATCGACACCCTGTCCGGATTGAGGAAGCGCTCAAAAAGAAGACCAAACTGGATTGGATCGAGATCCGTGATGGTGAGGGACCACGCCACCACGGAGCTTGCTCCCGATCCACGGCCCGGACCGACGGGAATGTCCTCGCCCTTCGCCCACTGGATGAATTCGGCAACGATCAGGAAGTAGCCGGCAAACCCCATCTTGATGATCACCTCGAGCTCGAACTCGAGACGTTCGCGGTAGGGTCCGGTATCGAGTGTGTCGGGACGCAGGCGAAGACGCTGATTGAGCCCTTCGCGCGCCTGGCGGCGCAGTTCGTCGTCTTCGCTCCACCCTTCAGCAACGGGAAAAGGCGGCAGAATCGGGGATCGCGCCGGCGAGGTGACGGCGCAGCGCTGGGCGATCGTGAGTGTGTTGGCGATGGCCTCGGGAAGGTCCTCGAAGCGCGCCGCCATGGTCTGCGGGCTGGCAAAGTCGTGATGAGGACTGACCCGGCGTCTGTCGCGGCGCTCGATGGTGGCGCCGTCGGCAATGCACATCAGCACATCGTGCGCCTGATGCATGGTTTCATCGGCAAACATGACGTCATTGGTCGCCACCAGCGGAAGATCGAGCGCATAGGCGAGATCGAGCATGCCGGGCTCGCTTGCATCTTCGGCCTCAAGGCCATGACGCTGGATCTCGACATAGAGACAGTCTTCGAAGAGATCACGCAGGCGCTCCAGGTGCCGACGGGCCTGTTCCATGGCTCCCGAAAGCACCAGTTGGCCAAGTGGGCCCGAGGCCCCTCCGGTGAGGCAGACCAGGCCATGACAGCGGCCGACGAAATCGTCGAGGACAAGTGAAGGCAGATCGCCTGCACCTGTGGCCAGGCATGCCTCGCTCATCAGGTCGAGGAGATTGGCGTAGCCCTCGCTGTCGCGAGCCAGCAGCACCAGGCGTTGGGCGTGATCGGGATCACGCAGCCTCCCTTCATCATCATGGCGGATGGCAAGCAGTGTCCCGATGATCGGCTGAACGCCGCTTGATGTACATGCGGTTGCGAACTCCAGCACACCGAACATGTTTCCGGTATCGGTAATGGCCATGGCCGGCATGCCATGGGCAACGCAAAGCGCCACAAGATCCGGAATCTTCGCCGCTCCCTCAAGCAGGGAGAAGGGTGTGTGAACGCGCAGATGGACGAATCCGGTCATGGCGCACTTTCCCACTCAGCCCTGTGGATGGTCCACAACGCGAGACGTTCCGGTGCACCAATGCCACGACGTACAAACGCGCTGCATCGGTTTGGACGAGCGTCATGTCGCGGTTGCCGACCGGGAAGAAGGAAAGCTGAGCAGTCATGGTCCCAATCTCCGAAACGGAACGCGGATTCGCTCGTCCACATGGGGATATCTTGGTCGCAGTTCAACTCCTGTAATTGACAATTATTGTCTTCATTTATATTTTGTCAACCGCAACGGGAGAGGTCGAAAATGACTATAGGACAACGCATTAGAGTATCACGTCGCGCATGCGGCCTGTCTCTCCGCGACCTTGAAGCTCGAATCGACAACCGCGTGACGGCGCAGGCGATCAGCAAGTACGAACGCGACGAGTCGATGCCCAGCTCGGGCGTGCTCATCGCGCTGGCCGACGCCCTCGAGGTCCCGATCGATTACCTCGCGAGCGACAGCGAGATTCGCCTCGAAGCCGTCGGCTTTCGGAAGAAGCGGCTCACCAGTCGCCGCGAGGAAGCGCAGGTCGAAGCCAACGTCTTGCACCTCCTGGAACGATACCTCACAGTCGAGGAACTCCTGGGGCTCCCCACCGTCGCGTGGGACATGCCGCGTGACGCCCCCTGGCCCGTGCTGCGCGACCCGGCCGAAGCCGAGCAGGCTGCGCTCGGCATGCGCGCCCATTGGGGTCTTGGTCTCGATCCGATCCCAAATCTTGTCGATCTGCTGGAGGAACGCGGCATCAAGGTTCTCTCGATGAGCCTCCCCAACATCGATGGGCTCACGGCACGGGTGCGCCGCGAAGACCGGAGCCTGGCGTCGGTCGTCGTCGTGAACCGGGACGATTGGGGCGAACGCCAGCGCTTCACGCTCGCGCATGAGCTTGGCCACATGGCCCTCGAGCCGGTGGCGAAGGTCGACGAGGAGAAAGCCGCGCATCGTTTCGCCGGCGCGTTCCTGATGCCCGCCGAGACGCTGCGGGCGGAGATCGGCAAGCACCGCAAGTCCATCGGCTGGGGCGAGCTCTTCGAGTTCAAGCGCATCTTCGGTGTGAGCGTCCAGGCGCTCACCTACCGCTGCAAGGACCTCGCGATCCTCGGGGCGCCCGCGTTTCGGACGCTGTTCAACGAATTCACTCGCCGCGGCTGGCGCAGCCCTCCATACAAGGAGCCCTGGACGATGCCCGGCGAGCGACCCCTGCGGTTCGAGCGCCTGTGTTTTCGGGCCCTGTCCGAGGGAGCGATCTCGGAAGCGAAGGCTGCCGAACTGCTCGGCCATTCCGTCCACGAGCTCAACCGGCGCATGGACGAACCGCCGAGCGTGGACGCGGAACTTGCCGGAGCGTGAGTGCCATGAAGGTCATGGTGTCTGATACCAATACCCATAAGTCTTTAACGGTCAAAATTTTCATGCGCAGTCAAAATGTGGGGTGCAATCGGCGCGGTGACTATCCTATGTTGAGGTTTGTCGAAGACCATCAGCACAGGAGGTTTGGTATGACCGCGCCTGTTTCAATCACGCGGACCGATTGCACACCGGCAGAGTTGCATAATCTGGCATGGAAGAGCAAATCGGCGATCATGGCGCTTCGCCTGATGGCGGTGGCGATGCTCCGCAAGGGAAAGTCGCGGAGCATGACAGCCGAGACATTGGGGGTGACGGTGCAGACGCTCCGCAACTGGGTCGTTCGCGACAACGCAGAAGGGCCTGAGGGTCTTGCCGACCTGCCGCGCCCTCCTCGCCCGCCCCATCTTGGCACTGAGGAGCGCTCGGCCCTGGCATCGTGGGTCGAAGCCGGCGCGGATGCTGACGCCGATGGCGTGTGCCGCTGGCGTGTGATTGACCTGCGGAACAAGGTTGAGGCGACGTGCGGCGTGTCGGTCAGTCCGGAGACGGTGCGCAGCACCCTGCATGCCATGGGGTTCTCTCATGTCTCGCCGCGTCCGCTTCATCCCAAGGCGGATCCTGCGAGACAGGAGGCATGCCGCCGGGACTTCCGTGCCCTGGTACTCGATGCGGTGCCTGACACGGTGACGGCCGAGACGATCAAAGTCTGGTTCCAGGACGAAACTCGCGCCGGGCAACAGGGGCATGCTGTCGCGGGGACGCAAGGGCAAGCGGCCACGCATCCTGCGGGATCAACGCTTGAGGCTATGCCTACCTCTTCGCCGCCGCCCGGCCCCAGGATGCGGTTGCGGTCGGCCACGTCTGTGACCGCGCCAACACCGGCGAGATGAACCGCCACCTCGCCGACGTCTCCAGGGCGGTCACGCCTGGCCGCCATGGCGTCGTCGTTCTCGACGGCGCCGGCTGGCACCGCGCGACGGATCTCGCCATCCCGGACAACCTGACGCTGCTGCGCCTGCCGCCCACCAGTCCGGAGCTCAATCCGATCGAAAACCTCTTCGGCTTCCTCAAAAGCAATTGTCTTGCCAACCGGGTCTTGGCGACCGTGGACGATGTTCGCGTGGCCATCAGCGATGCCTGGAACGCACTCTGCCAGGATGCCGACAGAATTTCGTCCATCACAACCCGCACATGGGCAAAGAATGTCGCCCCAACACCTCATTTTATCTCATAACTTTACTGAAAAAGACTTATGGGGATTGGTATGACACCTCCGTCCTGACTGACCTCGACCGCGGGAGCCTTGTCGAAGCGATCTTCCGGCTTCCGTTCGCATTCACCGTCCCCGACTTGCTCTACGAACGCGAGCTCAGGGAGCATGGCGGGTCGGAGTTCGTCAGGCTCGGGCTTCGCGTCGAGGAGCTCGATGGCGACGGGGTTTCGCTGGCACTCGGCTATCTCCGCAAGCGAAGAACGCTGTTCCGGACAGCTTCGCCCTTGCTCTCGCGAAGACCAACGGGTGGATGCTGCTGACCGGAGACCGGGGATTGCGCGAGCTGGCGGAGGAAGAGCACGTTCGATGTCACGGAGTCCTCTGGCTGCTCGACCGGATGTTCGAACACGGCGTTATCGACCAAGAGGACCTGTACGTCGGACTCGGCAAGATTGCCGCTCACCCGCGATGCCGGCTATCGAGGCCCGAGACCCGAAAGCGGCTCCTCGCCCATTCCGTTTGCTGACCCCCAACACCTTCGCCCGGGAGACCAGCGATGCAGCTCGACATGCACTACTACGCAACCTACGCCATGGCGCGCGCGGCGAGCCTCGAACCGGACGATGCTCGCATCATTGCGACGTCCGCCCAATTCGTGGACGACAACGTCGCCCGAAGCCATGTCGAATTCCGCGACGGGTCACGTCTCGACCAGGAAACCACAGCCCACCATCCCATCGACCTGTCCAATCGCGATGACCGCGACCAGCGCAGGGTCTGGGTGCCGTTCCATTGGTAATTATATCCAAAGATCAATTCCTTATCTTGATCTCTCACGCCCTGGTTGATCGTCCTCGCGAACAGCCGGGAGACCAGAAAGTGTGAATCCCCTCTCAGATCATTGGAACAGCAAGAACCCCGGACCCTCCACTCCACTCACGTCGATCACTCGCCACAGAACCTGATCACAGCGCCCATGGCCGCGAAGCGGCCCTTCGTTCAAACGCATAAGTCGTGGCATATGCTTCCGCACCGTCGCTTACGTGAGTGCGCCGCCGACGAGGCATATGGTACGATCAAGTCTCTTGGCATGTTCCGTGTTGTGGGTCGCGACCAGAGCAGTGAGATGGCGTTCGCGGACCTCAATGATGAGCCGGTCCATGACCGAACGCGCCGTTTCCGGATCGAGATTGCCGGTCGGTTCGTCGGCCAGGAGAATGGCCGGGCGGTTGGCAAGGGCGCGGGCGAAGGCAACGCGCTGCTGTTCACCCCCGGACAGTCGCGCCGGGCGATGGTCGAGGCGCTCGGCAAGCCCAAGATGCTCGAGGAGTTCATGAGCCCGCCTGCGGGCTGTCGCACGATCAACGCCGCCGATCAACTGTGGGATCACAACATTCTCGAGCGCCGAGAACTCCGGCAGAAGATGATGGAATTGATAGATAAACCCCAGGTTACGCCGCCTGAGCATGGTGCGCTCGCGGTCGCCCAGGCTGTTGCAGTCGACGCCGTCAATGATGACATCTCCGGCATCGGCGCGTTCGAGAAGCCCGGCTATGTAGAGCAGTGTCGATTTGCCTGCGCCTGAAGGCCCGACAAGAGCAACCGTCTCACCCCTTTCCAGGCACAGACTCGCGTCAGAGAGCGCGGTGACCGTACGTCCCCCTTGAAGGAACGCGCGGCCGACGCGCTTGAGTTCGAGGACGGCGTTACTCATGGTACCGATACGCTCGTGCCGGGCGCAGACGCGTCAGAGAGCGCGGTGACCGCACACCCCCTTGAAGGAATGCGCGGCCGGCGCGTTGGGGTCCGGCGATGGCATCACTCATAGCGCAGGGCGTCGGCGGGTTCGATGCGCGCCGCCCGCCAGGCAGGATAGAGAGAAGCGAGAAAGGCAAGGCCCAGGGCCATCAGGGAGATGGTCATGACCTCCGGCCAGTCAAGCCGTGCCGGCAGACGCGACAGGAAGTAGACCTCGGCGGGGAAGAGTTCGAGGCCGATGAGTGTCTCGATCAGCTGGCGAATCTCCTCGATGTGGAGGCAGAACAGGATGCCGACCACGGCGCCGGCGAGGGTCCCGGAGATGCCGATGGCCGATCCCGTGAGAAGAAAGATGCGCATGACGCTGCCACGCGTTGCCCCCATGGTGCGCATGATGGCGATGTCACCGTTCTTGTCCTTCACCAACAGGATGAGCGAGGAAATGATGTTGAAGGCGGCAACAAGGATGATGAGCGTCAGGATGAGGAACATCACATCGCGTTCCACCTGAAGGGCGGCATAGAGATGACGGTTGGTTTGTTGCCAGTCGACGACGACAGCGCCCGGCGGACCGGTTTCATCAGTGACGCGACGAATCTCCGCAGCGGCGGCCGCCGGTTCTTCCGGATGCCTGATCATGATCTCGATCTCTGTCGCCCGGTCTCCCAGACGGAAATAGGTCTGCGCCATGGTGAAGGGCACGAAGACAACACCGGAATCGAATTCATACATGCCGACCTCGAAGACACCCGTCACCGGCCACGATACCGAGCGCGGCATCGTGCCAAGGGCTGTGGGCAGGCCACGCGGAGAGAGAAGTGTCATTGAGTCGCCCAGCCTGAGACCGAGGCGGCGCATCAGCCTGGAGCCGGCGATGATGCCGGGGCGATCGCGGGCATCATCGAGCGTGCCGGCGATCATGTTGTCGGCAATCAGCGGCTTGGCGGCAAGATCGTCGATTGTCAGTCCGCGAACGATCACGCCGGCATGGGCAAGGCGCGATGATGCGAGAACCTGACCTTCGATCACCGGTGCGGCAAGGGTGACATCCGGGAGTGTTGCCACTCCTTCGGCAAGTTCGCCATAACCCTCAAGGCCGCCTGCCGGCGCGGCAAGGGTGACATGGCCCTTGAATCCGAGAATTTGGGTGATGAGCTCGTGGCGAAACCCGTTCATCACCGACATGACGATGATGAGAGCACCCACCCCGAGGCAGATACCGACAAGGGAGAATCCCGCCGTGACCGAGATGAATCCCTCGCGGCGACGGGATTTCAGGTAACGCAGAGCTACCGTCAGTTCGAATGCACCGGTCACGCGCGTGAATCGAGAATGCGCGAGACGGCATCGTCCGGCGAAAGTTCCAGGCGCTCACCACCAGCCCGACGCTTGAGTTCCACCCTCGAGGATGCTGCACCGCGTGGACCGATGATGATCTGCCAGGGAAGACCGATGAGGTCCATATCCGAGAACTTCACCCCTGCCCTCTCGTCGCGATCATCGTGAAGCGCCTCAAGACCAGCGGTTTCGAGACGCTCTTCCAGGGTCGCCGCCATGGAATCACAGAGTGAATCACCGGTCTTGAGATTGATGATACCGGCGTCGAAAGGGGCGACGCTGTCGGGCCAGATGACCCCGGCATCATCGTGGCATGCCTCGATGATGGCGCCGGCAAGGCGCGAGACTCCGATGCCATAGGAGCCACCGTGCAGCAGCCGTCGCTCCCCATCGGGCATCGCGACACTGGCGCCCATGGTTTCGGAGTACTTGGTGCCGAAATAGAAGATGTGTCCAACCTCAATGCCGCGTGCGGCAAGCAGATCCTTGTCCGGAACCCCTGCGGACTGCGGGTCATGCTTGTCGTCACTGGCCGCATAGAGCGATGTCCACGCCCTGACAACCGGCTCAAGATCGCTGCCATAGTCGATTCCCGGACACGAGGCATCCATGTCGAGCAGGCGCCTGTCCGCGTGGACCCTTGTTTCGCCCGTGGCTGCGAGGATGACGAATTCGTGTGAGAGATCACCGCCGATGGGCCCCGAATCGGCCTGCAGGGGTATCGCCTTCAAGCCCATGCGGGCATAGGTTCTCAGGTAGGCGATGAACATCGTGTTGTAGGAGTGCCGTGCCGATTCGAAGTCGAGATCAAACGAATAGGCGTCCTTCATGAGGAACTCGCGCCCGCGCATGACCCCGAACCGCGGGCGAACCTCGTCCCTGAACTTCCATTGAATGTGATAGAGATTGCGCGGCAGATCACGGTAACTCTGGATGTCATCCCGCATGATCTGGGTAATCTGCTCCTCATTGGTCGGGCCATAGAGCATGTCGCGGCCGTGGCGGTCGCGGATTCGCAGCATCTCTGGTCCATAGGCATCGTAGCGGCCGCTTTCACGCCACAGATCGGCGAGCTGAATGGTCGGCATGAGGACGGCGTGGGCGCCCGCTCTTTGCATTTCCTCATGCACGATCGTCTCGATCCGCCGCAAGACCCTGAAGCCCAGGGGAAGCCAGGAGTAGATGCCGGCACCGGCCTGACGAATCATGCCGGAACGCAGCATGAGGCGGTGCGAGACGATCTGTGCCTCGGCAGGAGTTTCCTTGAGCGTCGGCAGGAAATAGCGGGTCACACGCATGGCGCACCTTCAGCGCTGAACCGGAATAGTAACACACTGTAACAAAACACGTTCTCTCTCTCAAGTGCTTCTGTCGGTGCAACAGGAGCCGGGGTTTGGCCCAGCGACGGGACGACGCCCTCAAGCCACAAAGACCACTCTGGACGTTCGCGGTTGCACAGGCAGCCCCACACCACACCCAAGACCCCGAAACCGCCGCTCGGGCTTCGCCCTCGCTGGCGGCCATTGCACACACAAGCGAAGCCTTTTGCTGGATTGCAGATGTTGCGCATAAAACGGGATGTCAGCCTTCGACGGTTTCGGCCTTTGTCGCGAGAAGCTGGATGCCGACGGCCTGCAATACCGCCAACGTCGTGCGCAGCGTGGGATTGCCTTCGCTGCTGAACGAACGATAGAGCTGCTCGCGCGAAAGCCTGGTCCGGCGGGCAATCTCCGTCATGCCCTTGGCACGGGCAACGACACCCAGGGCATGGGCAACGTAGCCCGGATCGTTGGTTTCAAGCGCGGCGCACACGAAGTCAGCAATGGCCTGATCGGACTTCAGGTGGTTGGCCGGGTCAAAGATCGTCAGTTCTTCGGTCATGGTCGTTCCTTCGTTTCTGCCGCCAGTCTCCATGCGGTGCTGATGTCGCGTTCCTGCGAACTCTTGTCCCCGCCGCACAGCAGCACGATGATCGTGGCCCCTTTGCGCCGGAAGGACACCCGATAGCCGGAACCATGATGAACGCATAAGCTCGGTGACACCCTTGCCAACGGGTCTCGCGTCACCGTCGTGGCCATATGCCAGCCTGTCCAGCCTTGCGGTGATCGCCGTTGCCGCGCGTTCGTCCCGCAGCCTGGCGAACCACTTCCGGAACATTGCCGTCTGCTTCAGCCTGACCACGCAGAAACTGTAGTCTGTATACTACATGGATACAAGCGCCAACGTGACACGATACCGGGAGGTGGCGGCAGCCGGGGACCGAGGCCAGACATTCGCTGGCGTTCAGGTTTTGGTTGCCCGCTCCTGGCCCATGCATCGTTACCGGCGGACATTCGATGGGTGTGCCTACCCCGCTTTCGGCCTGCCTGTGTCGTCGATATCCGCTGTGACGCAGCGCTTCTCCGGGAGCTGCTCGTCTGGATGTTTCCGCGGCGCCGGGCATGACGTTCATGCAACCGCCATCGCTGCTCCCATGCGCTGCCGCGACATCGAACAGGCAGACAGTCCGCCGCCCTCGGCGGCGGATGTCCGTCACATCGCCGGCGGGGTGCTTTCATGGCAGGCCTGGCTCGGCTGCATGAAATGTGCGCACTCAGAGTATCTGGCTGTCGAGCCAGGCGGGGCGTGCCTTGATGATCCTCGCCTGAACCGGGCAGTCGTCACTGTGAGCACCGGGAAGCCAGCCTGTAGACATCAGGAATTCCTCGACAACAAGCGGGCCGGTGAACACGAATGTCTGCCTGAAAAGCCGGGTCCAGGCGGCGTGGCTGCGAGGATGGTGTGCCTCCAGCCAGCCATGAAACCCGCCATGGGTGTGCTTCAGGCCCACGAGTCGTTGCGCGTTGGCAATGGCGGCTTCGATCTTGCGCCGGTTGCGGATGATGCCGCTGTCCCCCATCAGTCGCTCGATGTCCCCTTGTGTGTAGGCGGCGACTGTATCGATGTTGAATCCCTCGAAGGCGCGAACGAATGCCGCACGCTTCTTCAGGATGAGCGCCCAGGAGAGGCCGGCCTGGTTGATCTCGAGAACGAGCCTCTCGAAGAGTTCGCTGTCTCCCCTCACCGGAAACCCATACTCGCAGTCATGGTAGAAACGGTGCACGGGATCGTTCGGCGCAAGCTCGCAATAGCTTTCGGTCATGAGAACCGCCCGATGAGCCGTAGGGGGCTGCGGTCTGATGTGCGGCAGCTGTCGGTCACGACGGCAACCCGATGAACCAGGCGCCGAAATTCATGACGTCGGCCGCCTCGAGAAGGAACGCGGTTCCAACAAGAACACTGCTGAGGACCGTTGTCCACAGGGCCTTCTTCAACAGCATGGGTTCGGCGGGCGCGCCGGGGTCGTGTCCTTCACTCACCCGCTTCTGGCGGCTGACGCCCATGGGCAGGGCGGCAAAGAACATCACCCACCACACACACACGAAGATCACAATCAGCCCGAAGAGCGACATGACCTGCTGTCACCTCCCTTCGCTGTCGCCGACATTCACCGCCCGGACTTCTTCCAGTTCGATGAGGGTGCCGCAGAAATCCTTGGGATGGAGGAACAGGACCGGCCGCCCATGGGCGCCGGTCCTCGGTTCGCCGTCGCCGATAACGCGTGCGCCCGTCTGAACAATGTGATCGCGGGCAGCCTGAATGTCATCGACTTCGTAGCAGACATGATGCAGGCCCCCTGCCGGCTGGCGATCCAGGAAGGCCGCGATCGGTGACTGATCGCCCAGAACAGCGAGCAGCTCTATCCTGGTGTTGGGAAGGTCGACAAAGACAGTCGTCACGCCGTGGTCGGGCTGATCGACGGGCTCGGATACCGTCGCTGCAAGTGTTTCGCGATAGAGTGCACTGGCGGCGGCAAGATCAGGCACGGCGATGGCAACGTGGTTCAGTCTGCCGATCATGTCACGTCTCTCTTTGTCCGGATGTGGCGAAGGTTTCAGATCCTGATGATGGCAACCCGCGTCACCGGGCGTCGTGCCCGCGTGCCGCCGAACCAGCGGCGCGCAAGACGCCTCGTTGCCCGTGTGATGTCTTCATCCATCATCCTTTCGTGCGGGCGAAGATCCTCGAAAGTGTCAGCCGCCTCCTCGGCAATCGAAAGGGCGATGTCGGGCTCCTCGCCCAGACCGATGAGTTCCACGTGCGGGTCGGCAACGAGATCACCTTCATGATCCACCACCAGAGTGATCATGACGACACCACATGTCATGGCGTCCCGGCGTTCGCGGATCAGTGAGCCATCGACGGGAACGGTCCGCCGCCCGGTCCAGGCAACCCGGCCGTGGGTCACCGTGCGGACAACCGAGGGGACGCCGGGCGCCAGGCGGACAAGGGATCCGTTGGCGACGCCCCTCACCGGTTCGACACCAAGGGATTCGGCCAGGGCGGCGTGCTCCCTGAGATGCCGAAGCTCACCATGAACCGGGATGGCGTACTGCGGCCTCACGAGGGCGTACATGCGGGCCAGTTCTTCCCGGTTGGGATGACCGGAAACATGGACAAACCGTTCATCCTCCGTGACGATCTCGACGCCAAGCTTCGTCAGACAGTTGATCAGATGGAAGATCGCCCGCTCGTTGCCCGGTATGATCTTCGAGGAAAAGATGACGTGGTCGCCGGCCTCCAGTGCCACCGACTGATGCGTGCCGGCGGCGATGCGTGACAACGCGGCGTTGGGCTCTCCCTGGCTGCCGGTCAGCATGTAGAGCACCTTGTCCGGGTCGAGGTGGCGTGCGTCCCTGTCAGACATGAAGTGTGCGTCAGGCGGCAGATACCCCGTCTGCCTGGCACACTTGATGATGCGCCACATTGAACGACCCAGCGCGACGCACCGGCGGCCATTGGTCTCGGCCGCCTGGTGGATGGAAAGCAGGCGGGTGAGATTGCTGGCGAAGGTGGTGACGGCGACACGCCCGCGTCGTCCCGCGACCTCCTTGATGAGACTGCTCCGCACGTCAGCTTCCGAACCGGAGGTTCCCGGGCGAAAGACGTTGGTCGAGTCGCACACCATGGCAAGAATGCCCGAATCACCGCTCTTCCTGATGGCATCTTCGTCGACCGGATCCGAAATCAGCGGCTCCGGATCAAGTTTCCAGTCACCGGTGTGCATGATGCGACCGGCCGGCGTGTCGAGAACGAGAGCGTTTGGCTCGGGAATCGAATGCGTCAGGCCATGAAGTGTCACGCTGAAGGGGCCGATGTCGAGCGTGCTTCCCGGGTCGATGACGTGGATGTTCATCGCATGGATGCCGTCGGCTCCCTCGTGAAGTTTCTCGGTGAGAAGCGCGGCAGTAAAGGGCGTGGCGTAGACCGGGCACTCGAGAAGAGGCCAAAGGTAGGGCACCGCCCCCATGTGATCCTCGTGGGCATGGGTGAGGACGAGACCGAGGAGATGCCGGCGGCGCTCCGCGATGTAGGAGATGTCAGGCATCACGAGATCGATGCCGGGAAGTTCCTCTCCGGCGAAGGTCACGCCAAGATCACACATCAGCCACGAGCCGCCATACTCGTAGAGATTGAGATTCATGCCGATTTCGCCGGAACCGCCCAAGGGCAGGAAATGCAGGGGATGCGTCACGGCATGTTTCTCGTTCGCCGCCAGATTTCCAGCAGGCCGTGCACAGTGATATCGGGATCAAAGCTGTCGATACTGTCACTCGCCGCATCAAACAGCGGTGCGAGGCCACCGGTTGCCACGACCCTCATGGGCTTGCCGTACTCGGTGCGGATACGCTTGACAACGCCTTCGATCAGACTCACATAACCCCAGTAGGCCCCTGACTGCATGCAACTGACCGTGTTGGTGCCGATGATCCGCTGCGGTCTGTCGATGCCCACTCTCGGCAGCCGCGCGGAAATCCGGTGCATGGCATCAAGAGCCAGATTGACCCCCGGGGCAAAGACACCCCCGGCGAATCCGCCATCCTCATCGACAACGTCGAAGGTGGTCGCGGTGCCAAAGTCGATGATGATCAGTGGACCGCCAAGGCGCGTCCAGGCGCCGACGACATTTGCCAGACGATCCGCTCCCACCTCGTCAGGCATGTCGACCCTGAGCGGGATGCCAAGGTGCGCCGTCTCTCCCACGACCACCGGTTCACAGTGATAATGGGAACGGCACAGGAGTTTGAGCTCATGCATGCCGTGGGGAACGACGCTTGCGATCACCGCATCGTTGATGGTCCCTGCGTCAAGATCTCCGAGGCCCAGGAGATGGTGGAGCCACACCGCGTATTCGTCGGCGGTGCGCCCGGTGTTGGCGCTGATTCGCCATTGCCCGACAAGCTCAGGGCCCCGGAAGACGGCAAACACCGTGTTGGTGTTGCCCGCATCGATGACAAGGAGAAGGTCATTCATGCCGCGGCGCCGGGTGCCGTCGCGTGTTGCAGGCGCAGCGTACCCGACACGATCCGCCTGCGTCGGCCATCCGACTCCATGATAAGCGCCCCGTCATGCGCAAGGTCGACAATCCGACCCTCCATGGAACCTTCTTCGCTGCACCATGCACGCTCGCCGATACCGACGGCGCGTTCGAGCCATGCCAGACGCTGGGGCGCAAACCCGCAAACTTCCCAGTCCGACACCCGGTTTCTCAGTCGGCGGCAGAGTGTGCCGAGGAGGACATCGCGGTCGACCGCCGAGGCTCCCTCGCTTGCAAGATCCGTGATGGCGACACCCTTGATGTCGGGGTGGCTGACGAGGTTGATGCCGATTCCGATGATCACGGCATCGCCTGCGGTCTCCACCAGAATTCCGGCCACCTTGGCGTCATTGATGAGAATGTCATTGGGCCACTTGCAACGCACAGGCGCGATCCCGGGAGCCGCTGCCTCGATCGACTCGGCGACAGCAACCCCTGCGACAAGGGAAAGTTGCGGGAGATCACACGGAGCGATGCGGGGTCTGATGACAAAGGATGTATAGGAATTTCCCGGCGGCGACGCGAACGCCCTTCCCCGGCGACCTCGTCCGCCTGTCTGAAGGCGTGCCCGGACCACACTCCAGGCAGCAACCCCGGCCTCTGCGAGTTCAATGGCGCAGTCATTGGTGCTCGTCACCTCGTCACGCTCGACCAGGCGAAAGGGCAACGCCAGCATGGCGTTCAGGGACCGCCCCCGTCGACAAGGGCGGTCGCGGCGTACCGGGCGCTGTCGAGAAGGGGATCGGGAAACAGGAAGAAGCCGACCGTGACGACTGTCGTGACCGCGATGACGGGCACGATATCGCGACCCGCCGGACGATCAAAGGGATCCGCCGGATCATCGAAATACATCAACTTGACAATCCTGATGTAGTAGAAGGCCGCCACGACGCTCATCAGAACCCCGATGACGGTGAGCGTGTAGAGCCCGGCGTCTATGGCCGCCAGGAACACATGAAACTTGCCGAAGAATCCGGCGAGCGGCGGGATGCCTGCCATGGAAAACATGAAGACGGCCATGGCCAGAGCCAGCGCCGGCTGGCTGCGCGACAGCCCTGCCAGATCATCGATGTCCTCGACCATCGCGCCGTCACGCCGCATGGCCAGGATGCAACCCCAGGTACCCAGGCTCATGACGAGGTAGATTGTCAGGTAGACGGCCACACTGTGAACGCCTGCCTCGCCTGCCGCCGCGAGGCCGACCAGGGCGAAGCCGGCGTGACCGATGGAGCTGTAGGCCATCAGCCGTTTGATATTGCGCTGACCAATGGCGCCCAGTGCGCCAAGCGCCATGGAGCCCACGGCGAGGAAGAAGATGATCTGCTGCCAGTGGCCGGCGAGCGCAGCGAAGGGGTCCATGAGCAGACGCACGAGGAGTGCCATGGCTGCCACCTTGGGTGCCGCCGAAAAGAAAGCGGTCATGGGTGTCGGCGAACCTTCGTAGACATCGGGTGTCCACATGTGAAAGGGCACGGCGGATATCTTGAAGGCGAGGCCTGCGGCAATGAAGACGGTGCCCACCAGGATACCGACGGACTCACTGCCGGTTGCCAGGGTGGCAACAATGCCATGAAAGGACGTCGAGCCGGAGAAGCCGTAGACCAGCGAGCAACCATAGAGCAGCATGCCGGAGGCGACCGCACCCAGCACGAAGTACTTGAGACCGGCTTCGGTGGACCGCAGCTTGTCCTGCTGGAACGCCGCACACACGTAGAGTGCAAGGCTCTGCATTTCCAGACCGACATAGAGTGTCATGAGGTCGTTGGCGTGGACCATCAGGTACATGCCGAGCGTGGCCAGAACCATCAGCACGGGCAACTCGAAACGTTCCATGGATTCCCGGCGCATAAACCCCCGGGCCATGATCAGTGCCAGCACGGCTCCTGCCGCCACCAGCACTGTCATGAACCTGCCAAAGGCGTCGATGGAAAGAAGGCCATCGAAGGGCTGTGCACCGACAGGCGTTGCGACGGCAAGAATCCCGGCAATCACAAGAGATGCCGCCGCGCCCCAGAAGACAATGTGAAATGCGTTTTTCGCAACGAAGACGCCCGCCATCAGCAACAGCATGCCGGTCACGGCAAGCCACAGCGCTGGCAGGATGACGAGGAGATCGTGTGCAGGCAAGGCGGTCATTGTTCCTCGTCCCCCACGGCGAATGACACCGCTTCCCTTGCGCTTGCGGTCTGTTCGACGAGGTTGAGAACCGACACGTGCATCGCATCAAGCAGCGATTCCGGCCAGATTCCCATGATCAGCACGGCGGCCACGAGCGGCACGAAATACAGCATCTCGCGCCTGTTGCAGTCACTGATTGACTTCAGTTCCGCCTTCACGAGGTCGCCAAAGACGACGCGCCGATAGAGCCAGAGCATGTAGGCGGCGCCCAGCACGATTCCCGTGGCAGCAAGGAACGCCACCCAGGTGTTCGCCTGGAACGCACCCACTAGGACAAGAAACTCGCCGATAAAACCCGAGGTCCCGGGCAGGCCGACGGAGGCCAGCATGAACACCATGAAAACCAGGGCATAGCGCGGCATGCGGTGAACGAGTCCGCCATAGCTGGCGATGAGGCGGCTGTGCATCCTGTCGTAGACGACCCCGACCACGAGAAAGAGCGCGGCGGAGACAACGCCGTGGGAAAGCATCTGGAAGATCCCGCCTTCAATGCCCTGCTGATTCATGGAGAACAGACCGATGGTCACAAAACCCATGTGCGCCACCGAGGAATAGGCGATGAGTTTCTTCATGTCCTCCTGCATCAGCGCCACGAGTGATGTGTAGATGATGGCGACAATTGACAGGCAATAGACCAGCGGGGCGAAGGAGACCGACGCCTCCGGCAACATCGGCAGTGAAAACCTGAGAAACCCGTACGCCCCCATCTTGAGCAGGATTCCGGCGAGGATGACGGATCCTGCGGTCGGCGCCTCGACATGGGCATCCGGCAACCACGTGTGGAACGGCCACATCGGCACCTTCACCGCGAACGACGCGAACATGGCCAACCAGAGCCAGCGTTGCAGATCCTCGTCGAACCCCCAGGCCATGAGATCGGGAATGCTCGTCGTGCCGGTTTCGAAGTACATCGTCAGCATCGCCACCAGCAGCAGTACCGAGCCCACGAGGGTGTAGAGAAAGAACTTGAATGCCGAGTAGATGCGCCGTGGTCCGCCCCAGATGCCGATGATCAGGAACATCGGAATCAGCATGGCTTCGAAGAAAAGATAGAAAAGGACGAAGTCGAGAGCGCAGAAAACTCCGATGATGAAGGATTCCATGATCAGGAAGGCGATCATGTATTCCCTCACCCGGGTTCCGATGGAATCCCAGGAACAGAGGATGCAGACAGGCACCAGGAAGGCGGTCAGCACGATCAGGAAAAGGGAAATACCGTCAATCCCCAGGTGAAACTCGATGCCGAGTGCGGGAATCCATGCCGCCCTTTCGACGAACTGGAACTCCGCCGTCGTGGTGTCGAAGGCGGCCCAGATGAGAAGAACGACAACGAGGACAACAAAGGACGTCCACAAGGCGACATACCGGGTATTGCGCGCGACCGCCGCCTCGTCGTCGCCGCGCGTCAACAGCACGAAGGCTGCACCGATCAGCGGCAGGAAGATGGCCAGGGAAAGCAAGGGCCACTGCGCCATCGATCTAGCCCCAGACCCGGAAGAGGAACCAGCTGGCCAGCACGACAAGGCCGATCAGCATGGCGAAGGCGTAGTGATAGAGATAGCCGGACTGCAGAGCCCGGGCACGGCGCGCCAGGGCAAGGGTGGTGCCGGCGATCCCGTCAGGTCCGAGACCGTCGATCACGTCGCCATCTCCCGTTTTCCAGAGTCCCAGGCCGATACGCTTCGCCGGGCGCACCAGCAGCGCTTCGTAGATCTCGTCGAAGTACCACTTGTTAAGCAGAAAGCGGTAACTGCCGGAAAAGCGGGATGCAAGACGCTCCGGCAGGGCGGGTTTCTTCACGTAGGCCCACCAGGCGGCCACGATCCCTCCGGTCGCCACCGCGAGGATCAGCACCTTGATGGCAAGAGGCGTGTCATGGTGGGCCTTCTCGATGACATTCTCGCCCAGCATGAGGATTGATGATCCGAAGAATTCTCCGCCGCCATGATCCACCATGTATCCGCCGAGCACCGGCAATCCGCCGGCGATGGCGCCCCCGGCGAGAATCAGCAGCGGTATCCACATGACGCGCGGCGCCTCGTGAACATGCTCGAGCACGTTGGCTGCCATCCGCGGCGTGCCATGAAATGTCATGATGATCAGTCGCCAGGAGTAGAGCGCCGTGAGGAAAGCGGCGCCGACGCCGATCCAGAAGGCATATCCACCGGCAAATCCATCCGTGACCCAGGCCGATTCGATGATGAGATCCTTCGACCAGTAACCGGCGAACACCGGGATGCCGGCGAGAGCAAGGCTGCCGATCCACATGTAGGCGTAGGTGACGGGCATGCGGCGCCACAGCCCGCCCATCCGGCGCATGTCCTGTTCACCGTCCACCGCGTGAATCACCGCACCTGATCCCAGGAACAGCA
Source organism: Alphaproteobacteria bacterium (assembly GCA_965200495.1). Classification (GTDB taxonomy): domain Bacteria; phylum Pseudomonadota; class Alphaproteobacteria; order SP197; family SP197; genus SP197. The sequence goes on along the minus strand of CBDAUG010000002.1, from coordinate 42,384 downwards.
GGGCCTTGAAGAAGGCATGGGTGAAGAGATGGAAGAGCGCGACCGGATAGGCTCCGACTCCACAGGCAAGGAACATGTATCCAAGTTGGCTGCACGTCGAATAGGCGATGACACGCTTGATGTCATTCTGGACCAGACCCACCGTGGCCGCGAAGATGGCCGTTGAGGCGCCAACGATGGTGACCACCCACAGCGCCACAGGCGCGAATTCGAACATCGGCGACAGACGGACCACCATGAACACGCCGGCCGTGACCATCGTGGCGGCGTGAATCAGCGCCGACACCGGCGTCGGTCCCTCCATCGCATCCGGCAACCACGTATGCAGTGGAATCTGGGCCGATTTTCCCATGGCGCCGACAAACAGGAGCAGACAAACCAGCGTCAGCGTGTCGACTTCCATCGACAGGAAGGAAAGAGATCTCCCCGCCACGTCGGGAACGGCAGCGAAAACGGCATCAAAGGCCACCGTATCGAACACCAGGAAGACACCCATGATTCCAAGGGCGAGACCGAAGTCTCCGATCCGGTTGACGATAAAGGCCTTGATGGCGGCGGCGTTGGCGCTCGGTCTCTTGTACCAGAATCCGATCAGCAGGTAGCTGCAGACACCGACACCCTCCCAGCCAAAGAACATCTGCACGAAGTTGTCGGCCGTCACCAGCATCAGCATGGCGAAGGTAAAGAGGGAGAGATAGGCAAAGAACCGGGGCCGGTGCGGATCGTGTGCCATGTATCCCAGAGAGTAGACATGGACGACGGCTGACACGGTGGTCACCACCACCAGCATGACAGCGGTCACCTGATCGAAGGCAAGCGCCCAACTGACCTCGAAACTGCCGGAATCGATCCACGTGAAGAGATGTATGGTGACATGTTGCCCGGAGCCCGTGAGCTGGAAGAAGACAATCCAGCCGAGAACGCAGGACGCCACCAGCAGGACCGACGCCACAACGGGTGCAATCCGGTCCCCAAGCCAACGCCCGAAGAAGCCCGAGACCACGGCGCCCACAAGGGGCAGAAAGACGACAGCTGCTGCGTGAAGCACGGCTGACTAACCCCTCATCGTCGAGATGTCTTCCACCGCAATGGAATGTCGGTTGCGGAAGAAGACGACGAGGATCGCCAGACCGATGGCCGCCTCAGCGGCGGCGACGGTCAGCACGAACATGGCAAAGACTTGTCCGACGAGGTCACCGAGCTCCACGGAAAAGGCCACCAGATTGATGTTGACCGCGAGCAGCATGAGTTCGACGGACATCAGGATGATGATCACGTTCTTGCGATTGAGAAAGATACCGAGGATTCCCAGGGTGAACAGGATCGCCGCCAACGCCAGGTAGTGTTCAAGTCCGACAGCCATGTCAGACCCCCTCTCCGCGCCGTGCGTTGTGAAGCCTGATCACGTCCTCGGGACGCCGCCGGACCTGATCACCGATGCGCTGGCGCTTGATCTGGCGATGACGCAACGTCAGCACGATGGCCCCGATCATGGCGATGAGGAGAATGATGCCGGCCGCCTGAAAGAGAAGCGCATAGCGCGTGTAGAGCACATCACCGATGGCTGCCGTGTTGCTGCGTACATCGGGCGGCGGCGCAGGCTGACCCTGTCCGGCTGCCATCGCCGGTTCGTACTGCCACAGCCCGGCAACAATGACGAGTTCAACGAAGAGCACAAGGCCCACCAGGGCGCCGATCGGAAGGTAGTTGAGGAAGCCCTGGCGCATCCCGGCAAGGTCGATATCGAGCATCATCACCACGAACAGGAAGAGAACCGCCACAGCTCCCACGTAGACGATGACAAGGATCATGGCCAGGAACTCGGCCCCGACCAGAACGAAGAGCGCCGCCGCATTGAAAAAGGCCAGTATCAGGCAAAGAACGGAGTGCACGGGGTTGCGGGCCGAGATCACGACAACCGCCGAAACGAGCAGAATGGCGGCAAAGAGGTAGAACGCGAGTGTCTGGAGAATCATGGCGCCGATCACCTGTAGGGAGCATCGGCTGCAAGCCGCGCCGCGATTTCCTTCTCCCAGCGATCGCCGTTGGCGAGAAGCCGCTCCTTGTCATAGAGCAGTTCCTCACGGGTCTCCGTGGCAAATTCGAAATTCGGACCCTCGACAATGGCGTCGACCGGACAGGCCTCCTCGCAGAACCCGCAGTAGATGCATTTCGTCATGTCAATGTCGTAGCGCGTGGTGCGGCGGCTGCCGTCCTCGCGCGGCTCGGCCTCGATGGTGATCGCCTGGGCCGGGCAGATGGCCTCGCACAGCTTGCAGGCGATACACCGCTCCTCGCCGTTGGGATAACGCCGCAATGCATGTTCGCCACGGAATCGAGGCGACAGCGGGCCCTTTTCGAAGGGATAATTGATGGTCGCGCGTCTGCGGAACAGGTAGCTGAATGTTCGTGTCAATCCGGCAACCAGCTCGGCGAGCAACACTGTGCGGGCCACACGGCCGAGAGCGGTCATCGCTTGTCCTCCTGCCGGTGCGTCATCGTGGCAACCATCCGAACACGTGCAGCGCACCCGCGACCACCACCACGGCCGCCAGGGAAAGCGGAAGGAACACCTTCCATCCAAGGCGCATGAGTTGATCATAGCGATAGCGCGGGAATGTTGCTCTCACCCAGATGAAGACGAAGAGCAGGAAGGCTGTCTTGAGGAGAAACCACACGGGCCCGGGGATCCAGTCCAGCCACGGACCCTCGAAGGGCGCGAGCCAGCCGCCCAGGAAGAGCGTGGTGGCAAGCCCGGAAAGGAGAACCATGTTGGCGTATTCGCCCATGAAGAAGAGGGCGAAGGTCATTGCCGAGTATTCCACGTTGTAGCCGGAGACGAGCTCCGATTCCGCCTCCGGCAGATCAAAGGGCGCCCGGTTCGTTTCCGCCAGCGCCGAAATGAAGAAAATCACGAAGAGGGGAAACAGCGGTACGATGTACCATGACCAGAATCCGCCGCTCTGGGAGCGCACGATGTCGGCCAGGTTGAGCGAACCGACGCACACGAGAACGGCAACCAGGACGAAGCCGATCGACACCTCGTAGGAGACCATCTGTGCCGCCGAGCGCAGGGCCCCGAGGAACGCGTATCGCGAATTCGAGGCCCAGCCCGCCATGATGATGCCATAGACACCGAGCGACGAAACGGCGAAGAGGTAAAGAATGCCGACATTGATATTGGCGAGAGTCCAGACCCCGGACGCGCTCTCGCCGAGGGGAATGACGGCCCATCCCACCATGGCGATGACGAAGGTCACCATCGGCGCGAGAATGAAGATGACACGGTTGGCCCCGGCCGGAATGATGGTTTCCTTGAGGAGCAGCTTGCCGGCATCGGCAAAGGGCTGGAGCAGCCCGAATGGACCGACGATGTTCGGACCGCGGCGCAACTGCATCGCGGCCATGACCTTGCGTTCCGCATAGGTGAGAAAGGCAACGCTCACAAGGAGTGGGACGAGGATCGCCACGATTGAGAGCAACACCACGACAAGGTGCCAGATCCAGTCACCGATCAGCTGCATGGCGCACTCTGCATCACGCCGGAATGGAAGGCTTGCGTGGCAAGACTCATGGTTGGCGAGGCGCGGCTGATCGCGCAGGTCCGGTAAAAGTTCCCTGTAGCCGGCGCGAAGGGCTCATCCGACATCCCGGTCGAGGAACCGAAGGGCTGCCACAGCGCCGGCGTGATCGTGTCAATGGCGCCAAGATGCGGCACGTCGGCGATCATTTTCTGGCGCAGACTGCGGAGATCGTCAAAGGGCAGAGGCATGCCGAGGCGCCCGGAAAGGGCGCGCAGGATACGCCAGTCCTCACGGGCCTCGCCTGGCGCAAACACCGCCCGCTGGGCACGTTGCGGGCGCCCCTCGAGATTGACGTAGGTGGCGTCCTTTTCCGTCCATGCCGCTGCCGGCAGAATGACGTCGGCAACCGCAGCGCCCCGGTCACCGTGATGGCCGATGTAGATGACAAAGCTGTCTTTCAGTTTCGCGATGTCGATCTCGTCGGCGCCCAGCAGGAAGATCGTGTCGATCGCCGATGTCGCTCCGGCGAGGATGCCGGCGGTATCCAGACCTCCTGCAGCCGGCACGAACCCGAGGTCAAGGCCGCCGACCCTTGATGCTGCCGCATTGAGGACCCCAAATCCGTTCCAGTCGTCCCGAACGGCGCCAAGTGTTTCGGCGATGCGCGCTGCAGCACCCAGCACCGCCGCCCCGTCATCGCGCGCCAGCGCGCCCTTGCCGGCGATCACCAACGGATGCGTGGCGCCCGGGAAGGGCGAGTCGCCCGCCTCGATGCGGCGCAGGGTCTCGATTGCGTGACCCAGTTCCGTCACGGGATAGGCGTGATCATCTGCCGGCCCGGCACTGGCAACGGAAAACCCGCCGGCAAGCCAGCGTTTTCTCAGCCGGGCGTTGACGATGGCCGCTTCGCGGCGCGGCAGGGCGCCGATCAGCAAACAGGCATCGGCATCCTCGATACCGGCGATGGTGCTGTTGAAGAGCCAGGAAGCCCGCACGGCAGGATCGGCGGCCATGCCATCCTGGCGGCAGTCCATGTGGGGAGAGCCGATAGCAGTCATCAGTCCCTTCATGGCGAACAGCGTTTCGCAATCGACGAGATCGCCGGCGATCGCGGCCACACGTGTCGCATCGTGGCTTTCAAGGCGGCGGGACACTGCGTCTAGGGCCTGTTCCCAGGAAGCCTCTTCAAGCCCCTCCCCGCCGCGAACCCAGGGCCGGTCGAGCCGGCGGCGGACGAGACCGTCAATGGCGAAACGGGTCTTGTCGGAGATCCACTCCTCGTTGATGTCCTCGTGCAGGCGCGGCAGGACACGCAGAACCTCGCGGCCTCTGGAATCGACGCGCACATTGCTGCCGGTGGCATCCATGACATCGACGGATTCCGTCGTCACAAGCTCCCAGGGCCGCGCCACGAAGGCATAGGGTCCGGACGTGAGTGCGCCCACCGGACACAGATCGATGATGTTGCCGGACAACTCGCTGGCGATGCCCTGCTCGATGTAGTTCGTGATCTCCATGGATTCGCCACGTCCGGTGGCGCCCAGGGCCGGCACGCCGGCGACCTCGTCAAGAAAGCGGATGCAGCGTGTGCAGTGGATGCAACGTGTCATCGAGGTCTTGATCAGGGGGCCGAAGTTCTTCTCCGATACCGAACGTTTCTGTTCATTGTAGCGGCTGATTCCTGCGCCAAATCCCATGGCCTGATCCTGCAGGTCGCACTCTCCGCCCTGATCGCAGATCGGACAATCGAGGGGATGGTTGACGAGCAGGAACTCCATGGCGCTCCTCTGCGCTTTACGCGCCACCCCGCTTCTCGTGGAAACCACCATGCCGTCGACGAGCGACTGGGCACACGATGCGACCGGCTTGGGCGCTTTCTCGACCTCGACAAGGCACATGCGGCAATTTCCGGCAATCGACAACCTGTCGTGGAAACAGAAGCGCGGCACTTCCGCACCGGCCAGTTCACAGGCCTGCAGCAGGCTCAAGCGGCGATCAACCTCAATTTCGACGCCGTCGACCGTGATGGAGACCGTCTCCGTCATGACCGTCACGCGGCTCGCCGGACGTTCCGGCGACAGTCCTCGATACGTCGTTCCAGCTCGGGGCGGAAGTGGCGTATCAGACCCTGGATCGGCCACGCCGCGGCATCACCGAGGGCGCAGATGGTGTGGCCCTCGATCTGGGTCGTGACCTCCTGCAGCATATCGATGTCGGCGGACTCGGCCCTGCCTTCGATCATGCGCCCGAGAACCCGCATCATCCAGCCGGTCCCTTCACGGCATGGCGTGCACTGGCCACAACTTTCGTGGTGATAGAACTTCGACAGCCGCCAGATGGCCCGGACGATGTCGGTGGAGCGGTCCATGACAATGACCGCGGCCGTGCCGAGGCCTGACTGCACGTCACGCAGAGCATCGAAACTCATCGCGACGTCGTCGCAGACCGACCTGGGAACAAGCGGAACGGAAGAGCCACCCGGGATGACGGCAAGAAGATTGTCCCAGCCCCCCCTGACACCCCCTGCATGACGTTCGATGAGTTCTTTCAAGGGGATTCCCATTTCCTCCTCGACATTGCAGGGTTCGTTGACGTGTCCCGAAATGCAGAAAATCTTGGTGCCCGTATTCTTCGGTTCACCAAGACCGGCAAACCAGGAGGCGCCACGGCGCATGATGGTTGGCGCCACGGCCACAGTCTCGACGTTGGAGATGGTCGTCGGACATCCGTAGAGGCCGGCCATGGCCGGAAACGGCGGCTTGAGGCGTGGCATGCCCTTCTTGCCCTCGAGACTCTCAAGGAGCGCCGTTTCCTCGCCACAGATGTAGGCCCCGGCTCCGCGGTGGAGATGGATATCGAAGTCGTATCCCGAACCGCAGGCATTGCGTCCGACAAGACCGGCATCGAGCGCCTCGTCGAGGGCGGCCTGGAGGACCCGCGCCTCGTTCACGAACTCGCCACGGATATAGATGTAGGCCGCAGTCGCGCGCATGGCGAAACCTGCGACAAGACACCCCTCGATAAGCTTGTGGGGATCATGGCGCATGATCTCGCGGTCCTTGCAGGTGCCGGGCTCGCTCTCGTCCGCATTCACCACGAGGAATGCCGGCTGACCTGCCGGACGTTCGGCCGGCATGAACGACCACTTCAGACCGGTCGGAAACCCCGCACCGCCACGGCCGCGCAACTCCGAGGCCTTGATTTCATCGATGATGTCGGCCGCACCCCGTGCCAGCAGATTGGCCGTGCCGTCCCAGTCTCCCCGTTTCCTGGCAGCGTCGAGGGACGGGCTCTCGAAGCCGTAAAGGTTGGTGAAGATGCGATCCCGGTCCTGCAGCATGACTCAGTCTCCACCGTTCAGTGTTCGTGGACCCGACTGTGGCTCCGAGGCGTGACGCCCGCCCTGAGGTCCGGGCTGCGGTGTCTCGCCTCTCGCCAGCGCATCGAGAATGGCAACCATACTGCCGGCATCGAGATCCTCGTAGTACTCGTCGTTGATCTGCACCATGGGAGCATTGACGCATGCGCCAAGGCATTCGACTTCCTTGAGAGTAAAGAGACCGTCCGGGGTGGTGTCGCCAAAGTCGATACCGAGCCGGCCGCGGCAGGCCTCCACGACAGCATCGCTGTCGCGTAACATGCAGGGCGTGGTCGTACAGACCTGAACAAGATAGCGCCCCACTGGCTCCAGATTGAACATCGTATAGAAGGTGGCCACTTCGTAGACCCGGATACGCGCCATGGCGAGCAGATCGGCCACCGCGTCCATGGCAGCGACAGGCACCCAGCCTGCCTGGCGCTGGGCGAGATCAAGCAGGGGCAGGACCGCACTTGCGGCCCGGCCCTCGGGATACCGGGCCATGATCCGCTTCGCTTCCTGCAGACTGGCTGTCGTGAAGGCAAACGAGTCCGGCTGGTGTTCCGGTGCCCCCGGGCGTCCGTGCGCCAGAGTCATCGGTCGATTTCCCCGAACACGATGTCCATGCTGCCGACGATCGCCGCCGCATCCGCCAGCATGTGACCCTTGCACAGATGGTCGGTGGCGGCGAGATGAAGAAACCCCGGCGCCCTGATGCGACACCGGTAGGGTCTGTTGGAGCCATCGGAGACGATGTAGACGCCGAACTCACCCTTGGGCGCCTCCACGGCTCTGTAGGTCTCGCCTTGCGGAACATGGTAGCCCTCGGTGAAGAGCTTGAAGTGGTGGATAAGCGCCTCCATGGACTGCTTCATGTCGGCCCGTGATGGTGGTGCAACCTTGGAATCAAGGGTCATCACCGGACCGGCCGGCATGTCGGCGATACACTGACGGATGATGCGGATGGACTGACGCATTTCCTCGATGCGGCACATATAGCGTTCAAAACAGTCTCCGGTCGAGCCCACCGGCACGTCGAACTCCATCCTGTCGTAGACGTCATAGGGCTGCGCCTTGCGCAGATCCCAGGGGATGCCCGCACTCCGCAGCATGGGCCCCGAAAACCCCCAGTCGATGGCGTCCTCCACCGAGACGCCGCCGATATCCACGGTGCGCTGCTTGAAGATGCGGTTTTCGTTGAGCAGGTGTTCGATGTCGCCGATGACCCGAGGGAGCGTCTCGACGTAGCTCTCGATATCGCTTTCCAGGCCCGCGGGAAGATCACGGGCAACGCCGCCTGGACGAAACCATGCTGCATGCATGCGCGCGCCTGAAGCTCTTTCGTAGAACTCCATGAGCTTTTCGCGTTCCTCGAATGCCCACAGCGCCGGAGTCAGGGCGCCCACATCCATGGCGAACGTGGTCACGTTGAGCAGGTGATTGAGCAGGCGCGTGATCTCGCAGAACAGGACACGGATGTACTGGCCGCGCGCCGGCACCTCGACCTGCAGGAGCGTCTCCACGGCGAGCGCATACGCATGCTCGAGACACATCGGCGAAACGTAGTCGAGGCGGTCGAAGTACGGCACCGCCTGAAGCCATGTCTTGTACTCGATCAGCTTTTCGGTGCCGCGGTGCAGCAGACCGATATGTGGGTCGGCGCGCTCGACGACTTCACCGTCCATCTCCAGGACCAGACGCAGGACGCCATGGGCGGCCGGATGCTGGGGACCGAAGTTGATGGTCGTGGTCCTGATGTCGACTTCAGCCATCACCCGCCACCCCCGGCCGCTTCCCAGGGCGACATGTTCTCGAAATTCCGGAAGGCCTGGGTCAGCTTCACGGGCTCGTAGATCACCCGTTTCTGTTCTTCGTCATAGCGCATCTCGACATGGCCTGTGAGAGGAAAATCCTTGCGTTGCGGATGCCCCTCGAAGCCGTAGTCGGTAAGAATGCGACGCAGATCCGGATGGCCCAGGAAACGTATGCCATACATGTCCCAGACCTCGCGTTCGAGCCACAGTGCGGCGCTGAACACCGGAAAGCACGAGGGCACATCCTCGTCCTCGGCCACTGCAACCGTGACGCGCAGGCGCAGGTTGTGCTGCAGACTGAGCAGATTGTAGACCACGCCGAAACGCTTCTCGTCGTCGGGACGGTCAACCGCCGTGAGATCGACCAGCTGCCGAAAGCGGCAGTCGGTGTCGTCACGCAGCCATGTCAGCAGTGCGATGATGTCGGGCGTGGCAGCATGGAGAGTGGCCTGCCCGGCATGAAACACAAGATCACCGACGCCGCCACCGTGACGTGATCGCGCGGCGGCGCCGATCTCCTTCAGGGCTTCGGACATCAGATGAAGGTTCCGTCAGCGCCTGATCGTGCCGGTCCGGCGAATCTTCTTCTGCAGTTGCAGAATTCCGTACACCAGCGCCTCGGCGGTAGGCGGACAACCCGGGACATAGACATCAACCGGAACGATGCGATCACAGCCGCGCACGACCGAGTAGGAGTAATGATAGTAGCCGCCCCCGTTGGCGCACGAACCCATGGAAATGACCCAGCGCGGTTCCGGCATCTGGTCGTAGAGCTTGCGCAGGGCCGGCGCCATCTTGTTGCACAGGGTGCCGGCCACAATCATCACATCGGACTGTCTGGGACTCGCTCTGGGAATAACTCCGAAACGATCGAGATCGTATCGGCTCATGTAGGCATGGATCATCTCCACGCCACAGCAGGCCAGCCCGAAGGTCATGGGCCAAAGGCTTCCCGTCCGTGCCCAGTTCACGAGACGATCAACATTCGTCACGAGGAAGCCCTTGTCCTCGATCTCCGCACCGAGAAGGTGGGGAAAATCGTCTCTTGCCTCTACTCCCATTCAAGGGCTCCCTTGCGCCATTCGTAAATGAACCCGATGGTCAGAACCGCGAGGAACACGACCATGGACCAAAAGCCGAAGAGGCCGATTTCCGGGAGCGAGACCGCCCACGGGAAAAGGAAGGCGACCTCCAGATCGAAGATGATGAAGAGAATGGCAACCAGATAGAAACGCACATCGAAGCGGCCGCGCGCATTCTCGAAGGCATCGAAACCACATTCGTAGGCCGACAGCTTTTCGGGGTCAGGCTTCTGATGGGCGATGAACCAAGAGGCCCCCACCATGACTCCGGCCATGACAACAGCCAGAACCAGGAAGACAAGGATCGCAAGGTACTCAAGAAGGAATTCCGTCATGAGCGCTCCCTGCGCCACCAGAAGCCGGCAGTGAACATCAACATGTGGCGGGAGTGACGGGACTCGAACCCGCGACCTCTGGCGTGACAGGCCAGCACTCTAACCAACTGAGCTACACCCCCGAAAACCGGCGCTACGTCTAGGCAACAAGAACCTGTGTGTCAAGACATGCCGGACGCGACGACCCGGTGGGCGGTGACGGGCTCGAACCGCCGGCCTACTGGGTGTAAACCAGTCGCTCTTCCTGCTGAGCTAACCGCCCCCGAAGGGCCGTCACACGTCCCCGCGGAGCCGGTGACTTACGATGAGACGGCGTTCTTGAGAGCAAGGCCCGCCTTGAATTTGGGTAGGCTTTTCGCCGGGATCGTAATCGGTTCCTTGGTCCGCGGATTGCGGCCGACCGATGCCGCACGCTCACTCACGAAAAAGGTGCCGAAGCCGACAAGGCGGACTTCGTCGCCCGCGGCAAGGGCGCCTGTAATACTGTCGAACACCGCGTCAACGGCCCTCGCGGCATCGGACCTGGAGAGACCGGCGGATTCACTGACAGTACCGACAAGATCACTTTTTTTCATTGATGCTCTCCAATCCGCCGCGGGGCATGTTGTTGGTTACCTGAGGAGGCGACTTTAGGGACGGGCCCGCACATCGTCAATCACCGGATTGTCAGTGGGTCACCATGTCCTCGGTTTCATCAACATGAGCCGTCATGCGCTCCATCTCTTCCTCGTCTGGCTCCGACCACTCCACGGGCACAGGCGCCTGGGCGAGAGCCAGGTGCACGACATCGTCAACCGACGATACGGTGATGATGTTCAGCCCCCTCTTGACGTTGTCCGGGATCTCCCTGAGATCCTTTTCGTTCTCCAGCGGAATGACAACAGTCTCGATGGCGCTGCGATGGGCGGCGAGGAGTTTCTCCTTGAGGCCACCAATGGGAAGCACACGCCCCCTCAGTGTGATTTCGCCGGTCATGGCGACAGTCCGCTTGACCGCAATCCCCGTCAGGGCCGAAAGCATCGAGGTGAACATGGCGATGCCTGCCGACGGTCCATCCTTCGGCGTCGCGCCCTCCGGGACGTGAACGTGGATGTCGCGCTTGTCAAAGACAGTCGGCTTCAGACCGAATTGGGTGGAGCGCGCACGCAGGTAACTGCGTGCCGCCTGAACCGATTCCTGCATGACGTCCCCGAGCTTTCCGGTAATGGTCATCTTGCCGCGACCGGGCAGCACAACGGCCTCGATGGAAAGAAGTTCGCCCCCGGTGTCCGTGTATGCGAGGCCGCTGGTGATCCCCACCATGTCATGATACTCGACTTCGCCGAAACGATAGCGCCTGACACCCGAGAACTTTTCGAGATTGCGGGACGTCACCCTCACCTTCGTTGCCTCACCGGCAACGATCTGCTTGACTGCCTTGCGCTGGAGCTTCGCGATCTCGCGTTCCAGATTGCGTACTCCGGCTTCCCGCGTGTAGTAGCGGATCACATCACGAAGCGCGCCTTCGGTAATCGACCACTCACCGTTCTTGAGACCGTGGGCCTCGTACTGCTTGGCAATCAGGTGGTCCCTGGCGATCCGCACCTTCTCGTCTTCGGTATAGCCCGAAAGGCGAATCACCTCCATGCGGTCGAGCAGGGCCTGAGGAATGCGCGTGGTATTGGCCGTCGTCACAAACATGACGTCGGAAAGATCGTAGTCCACCTCGAGGTAGTGGTCATTGAAGGACCCGTTCTGCTCCGGATCGAGAACCTCGAGAAGGGCTGAACTCGGGTCGCCCCGCCAGTCGCTGCCAAGCTTGTCGACCTCGTCGAGAAGAAACAGGGGATTGGATGCCTTTGCCTTTTTCATCCCCTGAACGATCTTGCCCGGCATCGAGCCGATGTAGGTGCGACGATGACCACGGATTTCCGCCTCGTCGCGCACGCCGCCCAACGACATGCGCACAAACCTGCGCCCTGTCGCCCTGGCGACTGACCGGCCGAGCGATGTCTTGCCGACGCCCGGAGGGCCGACGAGACACAGAATCGGGCCCTTGAGCTTGCGCGAGCGCGCCTGGACGGCGAGGTACTCGACAATCCTTTCCTTGACCTTCTCAAGACCGAAATGATCGGCATCGAGAATGGCCTCGGCATTGGTGATGTCACGCTTGAGCTTCGAGCGCTTCTTCCACGGGATGCCCAGCATCCAGTCCAGGTAGTTCCTGACAACGGTCGCCTCCGCCGACATCGGACTCATGGTGCGCAGCTTCTTGACCTCGGCGAGCGACCTCTCCCGTGCTTCCTTCGACAGCTTGGTCGAATCGATCTTCTTCTCGTACTCGCCAACCTCGTCACGACCATCCTCGCCCTCGCCGAGCTCTTTCTGGATCGCCTTCATCTGTTCATTGAGGTAGTAATCGCGTTGCGATTTCTCCATCTGCTGCTTGACGCGACCGCGGATTTTCTTTTCCACCTTGCGCACCGAGATCTCGCCCTCGATGAGGGCATAGACGCGTTCAAGGCGCCGTGTCACCGACTTGGCTTCGAGAAGCTCCTGCTTGTCGGCGATCCTGATGCTGAGATGGGAGGCGACGGTATCGACCAGCTTCGCCGGAGAGTCGATCTGTTCCAGGGAGGTGACAACCTCGGGAGGGATTTTCTTGGCGAGCTTGACGTAGTCGGCAAAAAGCGCTGTCACGGCCCGGGCAAGGGCCAGTTGCTCGCCGTCATCGGAAACACCCTCCTCGAAGGGCAAAACCTCGGCCCTGATGCAGTCTTCGCCCTCAAGGAAGCCGGTGATCGAGGCCCGGTGCGAACCTTCCACGAGCACCTTGACGGTGTCGTCGGGAAGCTTGAGAAGCTGCAGCACGGAGGATACGGTGCCGATGTTGTAGAGATCGCCGGGTTCCGGGTCGTCCTGCGAGCCGTCTTTCTGGGCAACCAGAAGAATCTGCCGATCCCCCGACATGACTTCCTGCAGCGCCCGCACCGATTTCTGGCGACCGACGAAGAGCGGCACCACCATGCTCGGAAAGACAACGATGTCCCGCAATGGCAGCACAGGGTACTGGGATTCACTCATGAGGACATGATCTCCGGTCTGGGCTCACTTAAGGGAAAGTGGCGACACGAGGGTGTCTAATCAAGGGGTGCCTGATCACGGGCCTGAGGACATGACCACCATGTTCCCGGGACAACATCGGGGATCACGATACCGGCGTCGCTTCGCCTTCCATGTCACCATAGATCAACATCGGTGCGGAACCGCGTTCGACGGTTTCGCTGTTCACGACAACATTCTGGACGTTCTCCATGCCCGGCAATTCATACATCGTGTCGAGCAGGACTGTCTCAAGAATGGAGCGCAGCCCCCGTGCTCCGGTCTTGCGGGCGATTGCCTTGCGGGCCACCGAACGAAGGGCGTCTTCAGTGAAGCTGAGCTCGATGCTGTCCATCGCGAAGAGCTTCTGATACTGCTTCACCAGAGCATTGCGCGGTTCGCAGAGTATCTTCACCAGTGTCGCTTCGTCGGGTTCATCAAGCGTGGCGATGACCGGGAGCCGACCGACAAACTCCGGAATCAATCCGTACTTGAGAAGATCCTCGGGCTCGACATCCCGCAGAATGGCGCCAAGCTGGCGTTCTTCGGGCGTACACAGCTCAGCGCCAAATCCCATGGCGGTCGTCTTGCCACGGGCGGTGATGATTCTGTCAAGTCCCGAAAAGGCTCCGCCGCAGATGAACAGGATGTTGGTGGTGTCAACCTGCAGGAACTCCTGAAGCGGATGCTTGCGCCCACCCTGCGGCGGCACCGAAACGACCGTGCCTTCCATGATCTTGAGAAGCGCCTGCTGCACCCCTTCCCCCGAAACATCCCGGGTAATCGAAGGGTTCTCCGATTTGCGCGCGATCTTGTCCACTTCGTCGATGAAGACGATGCCGCGCTGGGCCCTTTCGACATTGTAGTCGGCGGCCTGCACCAGCTTGAGAATGATGTTCTCGACATCTTCGCCGACATAGCCTGCTTCCGTGAGGCTGGTGGCATCTGCCATGGCGAACGGAACATCGGTGATGCGGGCCAGGGTCTGGGCAAACAGCGTTTTCCCGGAACCGGTGGGGCCGACAAGCAGGATGTTGGATTTCGCCAGCTCGACCTGCTCGCTGCGGTCTCCGCCTGCGAGTCTCTTGTAGTGGTTGTGAACCGCCACCGAGAGAATCCGCTTGGCGTTGTCCTGGCCGACGACGTAATCGATGAGGATGTCATTGATCTCGCGTGGCGTCGGAACATCGCCCCGTGGCGATTTCATGACCGAACTGCGATTTTCCTCGCGGATGATATCCATGCAGAGTTCGACGCATTCGTCGCAGACGAACACTGTCGGACCGGCGATCAGCTTGCGGATCTCGTGCTGGCTCTTGCCGCAAAAGGAACAGTAAAGCGTGTTCTTCGAGTCGCCCTTCTTGCTCATCAGCACTGTCCCCTTCAAAACCAGCCATGAGTGCCTGGGAGCACTTGCCCCGGAGCATGAAACAGTGTTTCAGAGAAAACGTCCAGAACACCATCATGTCAACACAAACGGCAGATGTGCAAACCTGCTCCGGTCAGGTATCTCCGGCAGCTTTCGTTTCGTCACGAGACCGGACGACCTCGTCGACGAGACCGAAATCCATCGCCTGTGCCGGAGTCATGAACCTGTCACGCTCCATGCATTCCTCGACAGCCTCGAGAGGCTGGCCACTGTGTCGCGAGAAGATGTCATTGAGACGGCGCCGCACCTCGACGATCTCCCGGGCATGAATCTCGATGTCCGACGCCTGCCCCCGGACCCCTCCCGACGGCTGATGCAGCATGATCCGCGCGTGAGGGAGAGCAGAGCGGCGGCCTCTGGTGCCGGAGCACAGCAGCAAGGCTCCCATTGATGCCGCCTGACCGATGCAAAGTGTCTGAATCTCGGGGCGGATGTATTGCATGGTGTCGTACATCGCCAGCCCCGCCGTCACTGTGCCGCCGGGCGAGTTGATGTAGAGCGCGATGTCCCGCGTCGGGTTCTCCGCTTCGAGAAAGATCATCTGGGCGCAGATGAGACTCGAAACATGATCATCCAGCGGACCAGTCAGAAAGATGATCCGTTCCTTGAGAAGACGTGAATAGATGTCGTAGGCGCGCTCGCCTCTCGCCGTCTGTTCCACGACCATGGGCACGAGGGTGTTGACGTGGATGTCATCGACATCCCTCATCGTGTGGATCCCTCGTCCACGGCTTCGGCGTCATCGATCCCAAGCTCGGCGATGGATCCCTCGCTCACGGTTTCGGCGTCATCCACCTCACCCTCGCCGGCGACCTGGATCTGCTGTTCCTGGTGGCTGACGATGATACGTCTGACAGCGTTCAGGTAGTATAGCCCGGCATCGGCGGCCTCGGTGCCATCCGCCTCGCTGTCGAGTTCCAGGAAGGCCTTCACATCCATCGCCTGTTCCTCGCATGTCACAGATTCGAGGATGTGGTCGACAACACGGTTCTCGAGGATCGGTGCGGTCAGTTGCTGCAGAAGTTCGGGGTTCTCCTGAAAACGACGCACCACCTCGGCTTCCCTTCCGGGATAGCGTCTCGCCTGCTGGACAAGAGCCTCCTGCATGTCCGTCTGCCCGATCTCGATCCCGGCATTCTTGCCGATCTCGGCAACAAGCATGCCGAGACGAACCCGGCGTTCACTGATGGCCCGGTAGTCCTCGCGTTCCCTGGCGATGGCCTCCTCGTCCATGTCCTGCCTTTCTTCGAGGACGGATCCAACCTGGTTCCAGACCGACTGGAACTCGTTTTCGACAAGACCTGAAGGCACCTCGAAGTCACAGGTCTCATTCAGACGGTCGAGAAGACGGCGCTTGGTATGAGCGCGGGTCGAGGCGGTGAACACCTCACTGAGTTCCCGGCGAGCATGTTCGCGAAGGCCCTCAAGGTTGTCGCAACCATACAGTGCGGCGAGATCATCGTCGACTGCATGGGGCACCATGCGCTCTGCCTTCGCAAGGCTGACGCGAAAGAGGGCCATTGACCCGCTCTCTTCATCGGCGCCGGGGGCCACGTCCTCGACTTCGACGCTGTTGCCCCTGGTGAGGCCCGTGACGGCCTCGAGCACCCTGGCGGGAAGACTGCCGTCAGTCAGGAGCATGCGCCGGTTCTCGACACTCAACTCCTCGTTTCTTTCGCCATCCACCAAAATCTCGATGTCAGCGGTTATGAGGTCGTCGAGCATGACGCCCGTGGTGTCATCGAGAGCAACGGGTTCGCCGGAGGCACGCGCGAGCAGATCGATACACTCGTCGATATCCGCGTCGCCGATTTCGACGAGCGGGGTCGAAAGAACGATGCCGGAATGGTCGAGAGGCGCGATATCGGGCATCACCTCGACGGCCAGAACGTATTCAAGATCCTCACCCTGCGAGAACGAGATATTCTGAATCGTGGCTGGCGCGGCCTGGCGAATCTTCTGTCCCGACAGGGCATCGTTCGAGCATTCCTCAATCGTGCTCTTGAGCACATCCTGGACCACCCCGTCGCCGTACATGCTGCGAAACAGGTCCATGGGAACCTTGCCCGGGCGGAATCCCTTGATGTGTGACGATTTCCTCAGTTCCGCCAAACGGGTATCGATGCGCGACGCCATGTGTGCCGCATCGACCACGACCCTGTACTCCCGCTTGAGACCCTCGTTGAGAGATTCCGTTACATGCATCGTCGCGTCACACTCTGATGAAGATCCTGACACCTTCCGGACAACAGTCGCCCTGACGATGACGTGGTGCGGGCGGAGGGACTTGAACCCCCATGACTCGCGTCACCAGAACCTAAATCTGGCGTGTCTACCAGTTCCACCACGCCCGCGCCGCGCGGGCCAGCCTTGGAAGCCTGCCAACCGTTGCGCACCTAATAGCGACGAAAGACCGGCGCCGCAAGGGCACGACCGCACTCAACGCTGCAATGTTGCCAGCACCGCAGGCATGCGGCCGGCAAGATCCTCGGCAGCCAGTCCCGGTGCGCACTGTCCTCCTGCCTCGCCATGCAACCAGCAGCCCATCATGGCTGCGTCGAGAGGGCGGGCTCCCTGGGCCAGAAGTCCGCCGATGATGCCGGCCAGCACGTCACCCGACCCTGCGGTGGCCAGGAAGGGCGAACCATTGGTGTTGACCGTCAGTCTGCCGTGATGATCGGCGATCGTCGTGTCAGGCCCCTTGAGGACAACCACGCATCCCGCCTCGGCCGCCGCGCGGGAGACATCGCGCAGGCGATCGCCGGTCCACTCGAAGAGTCTCCTGAACTCCCCGGCGTGCGGCGTGAGAACGCAGGACGCGTGAATCCTGCCGAAGAACTCCCGACGACACCCTTGAAACACCGTCAGGGCGTCGGCATCAAGAACAAGGGGCTTGCCGGAGGCAAGCGCTGCCATCACCACATCACGCGTTGCCATGCCGGTACCTGCCCCCGGTCCGAGCACTCCGGCATGGACATTTCCGGCCGCCATCAACCCGGCAAACTCGGCAGGCTCGGTGAAGGCATGATTCATGACTGCCGTGTGATGCGCGGCATGGGCGAGAAGCGCCGCACGCGGCATGGCACAGGTCACGAGACCGGCTCCGGCACGCAGGCCGGCAGCCGCGGCAAGCCGCGAGGCGCCGCTGGATTCCAGACTCCCGCCCAGCACGACCAGATGTCCGCGGGCATGCTTGTGAGCATCTGGTGATGGCCAGGGCCAGCGATCCCGCCACAGGGCAGGAGTGTTGCAGACAATTCCCGGCGACAGCGCCGCCACCGTTGAATCCCCGATGCCGATGTCCGCAACTGTCACGTCGCCACAAAGGCGCCGCGCAGGCATCAGAACATGCGCCGGCTTGCGGCGGCAGAATGTCACCGTTGCGAGCGCCGGCGGCGCACATCCGCGAATCCGGCCTGTGTCGCCATCAACTCCGCTTGGCACGTCAACAGCGATGACGGGGGCACGAATCCCGGCGATCAGGGAAGCAAGGGACGAATCGATGTCACGCGAAAGACCGGCGCCGAACAGGGCGTCAACGACGAGGTCCGCGTCCTCTAGGCATGCCGGCGTCACAGGCGTGGTTTCACCCGTCCACAGATCCGCCATCCTGCGGGCGGCGCCGGTCAGAGCTTCGGGTCGCAGGGCACAGACCCGGACCGGCCAACCCCGCTCTGCGAGAATCCGCGCTGCGACGTAACCGTCACCGCCATTTCCTCCCGGACCCACAAGGACCACGATCCTTCCCGATGGCAGGCGCTTCATTGCGACCCGTGCGACAGCGGCGCCGGCGCGTTCCATCAGGATGTCCGCGGAGATTCCACACGCCACGGCGCGGCGCTCGGCTTCCTGCATTTGCGCCACTGTGAGAAGCGCATGGCGGGCCGCGTCGCCCGGCCACAGGCCACTCATATGCAGCCGCTGAAGAGGTTGACACGCATGGGTTGCTCGAAGGAGTGGCCAGAGGTTCCACGGGCAGCCTCGAATGCTTCCCGCACAGCGGGCGTGTCGACCGCCTCGCGGCGAATGGCGTTGTAACTGCGCGCCGTCACCCCGTGCACGAATGTCTCAAAGTCATCGAAGGTGTAGCGTACGACAAAGCGCTCTTCCACGTGTGATCTGAAGGCGCCCGCGGTCGATTCCTTCAAGACCCTGTGTGCGGCGCGCCGTTCAGCGGTTTCGTCGTGAAACGGCTTCGCGAACTCCGTGTAGCCGCCGCATGCCTCGGGTTCGAGAACATAAAGAAAGCCGCCGGGCTTCAGTACGCGCCGTGCCTCGCTGATCGCGTCATGCATGAGGGCAACCGGCACATGATGAAGGGACATGCTGAAAATGACGCCGTCGGCAGAGTCGTCATCCACCGGCATTGCCTCGGCGCCGGCTTCAAAAAAGGATATCGCTGCATCGTCGAGTTCATGGCGGTTGGTGGCCGCCTGAATCGGATCGGGTTCAAGTGCGATAACCTCGGCACCACGGGTGACAAGGGCGCGGGCAAGACCACCATCCCCGCATCCGGCATCGACGATGCGCTTGTCCGCAACATCGACAAGCCGGTCCATGATTTCGATGGCGCGATCCGCACTCATCGCACCGCACTCATCGCATCCACACTCATCACACTGGCAGTCATGTGAAATGGTCGGAGCGGCAGGATTTGAACCTGCGACCTACGGTCCCCCAGACCGTTGCGCTACCAGGCTGCGCCACGCTCCGCACCGGATTCGACATAGCTCAAGTCACACGCGTCAGCAACCGCCGCACCTCTTCGAGTTCCTTCACTGCCCGGCGAATCATCTCGCGACCGTCACGCGGCGCGACCACCGGGGCGGCGTTGAGCAGGCGCAGGGCGCCGTCAATCGTGTAACCCTCCTCGTAGAGAAGACATCTGATTTTCCTGAGGTGATCGATGTCCTGCGACCGGTAGTAGCGCCTGTTGCCGCTGCCTCTCACGGGCTTCACCTGTGGAAACTTCGACTCCCAGAACCGGAGCACGTGTGCATCAAGATCGAGTTCCCTTGCCACCTCGCCAATGGTGCGTAAGGCCGTGGCCGCCTTGCCGCCGGACCTCATGGATCTCCGGAACTGTCGGCGGCTGATCCCGACGCCACGCGTCGTCTCAAGTGCTGGGACGGGCGGAACAGGAGAACGCGGCGTTCACTGATCGTGACCTCTTCCCGGGTCTTGAGGTTGCGGCCGACACGCGCCTTCTTGTCGCGCAACCGGAAGCTGCCGAAGGTTGCGATCTTCACGTACTCTCCCCGTACGACGGCATCGCAGATCTCGTCGATCACGAAGTCGACGACATCAGCCGATTCCCGGAACGAAAGACCGATCCTCTGGTGGAGTGCCGTGGCAATGTCGGCACGTGTCAAGGCTTTGCCAGGCATCCCGCCCTTCTCCCTGCGTTGCCACGCTGTACTCTATCGGGGAGGTATTGCAACTGCAACCGGTTGAAAGCCATGGCATTTCAATGTGGGTATTTCAGCGCGCCCCTCACCTCCCGCCATGTTCCTGGCCGGCGAGGCGACGTTGAACGCCGCGGCAATTCAACGTGCCGCCTCACCTGCCGCCATGTCGCGACGATCACCACCGCACGAGCGCTGCTCCCCAGGTGAATCCACCACCCATCGCTTCGATGAGCACCAGATCTCCGGAGCACAGGCGGCCGTCCGTTGCAGCTTCGGCGAGGGCAAGTGGAATGGACGCGGCAGAGGTATTCGCGTGGCGGTCGATGGTGACAACGATCCTTTCGGAAGCCAGACCCAGCTTGCGCGCCGTCGCATCGATAATCCTGCGGTTGGCCTGGTGTGGCACCAGCCAGTCCACTGCCGACGAGTCGATCCCGTTGGCCGACAGTGCTTCTTCCACAACTTCCGTCAACCGTCTCGTGGCATGACGAAACACCTCTCGCCCGTTCATGCGCAGATGACCGACACGACGTGTTGCCGATGGTCCGCCGTCGACATGCAGCATGTCCCGGTAGCGGCCATCGGAATGCAGATGGGTGGAGAGCACGCCGCAGTCCCCGTCCTGCGCCTCAAGGACGACGGCTCCGGCGCCGTCCCCGAAAAGAACGCAGGTGCTGCGGTCATCCCAGTCCAGGATGCGCGAAAAGGTCTCGGCGCCGACCAGCAGGACCCTTTCAGCCTGACCGAGGCGAATGAAATTGTCGGCGACGGCAAGGCCATAGACAAATCCGGTGCAGACGGCATGCACATCGAAAGCAAAGCCGTCAGTCATGCCGAGCATGGCCTGGACCTGTGTGGCCGTTGCCGGAAACGTGTAGTCGGGTGTCGCCGTGGCAACGACAACACAGTCGATATCCGCCGGCTCAAGGCCGCCCTGAACCAGGGCCCGCCTGGCTGCATGACAGGCAAGATCCGACGTCGTTTCTCCCTCGGCAGCGATATGGCGCTGCGTGATGCCCGTGCGTTCGCGTATCCACGCATCCGAAGTGTCAAGGCGGTCTGCGAGTTCGTGATTGGTGATGCAGCGTTGCGGGAGATAGGCCCCCGTGGCGACGACGACCGACCGGCGGATGGTCACTTGGTGGCGACTCCCCCGAGCGGAACCGTCCCGTCAGTGACGTTCCGCAGATCGAGGATCACCTTGTCGTTGAATCCTTCGGTCATCATGTCGAGGGCAAAGCCGATGGCATTGGCAAAGCCCCTGGCATCCGTGCCGCCGTGACTCTTGACCGCCACGCCGTTGAGGCCGAGAAACATGCCTCCGTTGTAGCGCCGGGGGTCAACCCTGTTCTTGAGCGCCGTGAGGGCGGGCCTCGCCAGAAGATAACCCAGTTTGGAAAACACCGAGCGCCGGAATGTCGCACGCAGGAAGCCGGTATAGAGATTCGCGGTTCCCTCGAATGTCTTGAGTGCGATGTTCCCTGAGAATCCGTCGGCAACGACGACATCGACGGTGCCTTCGGTGATATCGTTGCCCTCGATGAATCCGTGGAACCTGAGCGGCAGGGTCGAGGACTTGAGGATCTCGGCGGCACGGCGAATTTCGCCGTGTCCCTTTGCTTCCTCGCTGCCGACATTGAGCAGGCCGACGGTCGGTTCCCGAAGTCCCTGGACGCTGCGCGCAAACGCTGCACCCATGATGGCGAACTGAACGAGATCATCTGCATCACACTCGATGTTGGCGCCCAGATCGAGCATGACCGACTGGCCGTGCAGGGTCGGATAGGTGGAGGCGATGGCCGGACGGCGGATTCCCGGAAGGGTTCTGAGCACCAGCTTTGACATCGCCATCATCGCACCGGTGTTGCCGGCGGATACCACGCCGGCCGCCTGGCCAGACTGCACGTCGTCAATCGCGAGTTTCATGCTGGACCCGGCGCCCCGCCGCAGCGCCAGGGACGGCTTCATGTCGGCTTCGATCACGTCGTCGGCAGGAACGATCTCCGCGACATTGGCCAGCTTCGGGAACCGGCGCAGGATCTTGCCGATCCGGTCCGGCTTGCCGAAAAGGCGAAAGCGTGTATCCGGAAAACGCTTCATGGCCAGGTTGGCGCCGGCCACCACGATTCCAGGCGCCCGGTCGCCCCCCATGGCGTCAAGGGCAAGGACGTGAGAAGCCGACATCAGCGAAACATGCAGTCGGAATCAGTAAGCCTGCCCGGGTTCCATGACCGGACGGTCACGGTAGTAGCCACAGTACCTGCACACGTGGTGAGGAAGCTTCATTTCGCCGCAGTTGGGGCATTCGATCACAGCGAAGACGCCCGGTCCCTTGTGGGACCGACGTTGACCGCGCCTTGAACGGGACACCTTCTTCTTTGGAACCGCCATGACGTGCGCCTCGACGCGTTTGCAGACCGCCGACCTCTATAGTCGCGTTTCATCGCAAGAACAACCGCTCAATCGTCCTGCTGAAAAGACTTCAGGACGGAAAAGGGCGATACGGGGGCCGATTCGACCACAGCCAGATCGGGGTCGACCGCCGCGCCCGGTCTGCGCGGCCACGGATCAAGGGCCAGCGCCATCATCTCGCTCACTGCAGCACCGGCGTCGACTGTTTCGTCGACAAGGGGGTCAGGCGGATCGTCGTCGCTCACGCAAAGAGGCTCGTTGAACTCTCCGTTTGGCCTGACATCCGGGTCAAAGAGCAGCGAAAACATCTCGTCAAGCGTGGTGTCGAGGGGATCGAGGGTGACGACGCAGGTCTGGATGACCCGTGCGCGAACATGGATGTCAGCCCGAACCTGGCGGCCGCGACGGGACAGCGCAACATCGGCCCGAAGATGGCTGACGGCAACGGTTCCAAGGAATTTCGCAAGGTCGACGCACTCGTCGGGTGTCGCCTCGACATGCTCGTGCCGGGTGTTGCCGTCGCCAAGACGGCTCACATCGAATGGCCGTGAGAATGGACGGGTCTGCACGATCAGGCGCCTCTCACCGGCGCGAAGTCGATATGTCCGGTGACAACGCGATCGTCTGCCATGCTGTCGAGGTGCACCACCTGGCGACGCACATATGAGGCAAGCCCGCCGACCGTCCCGGTCTCGACGGACACCGTACCGTAGACATTGCGTTCGAGCATGGTGCAGAGGGCATCGGGCACGGCGGCCGCCAACGCATCGTCAAGGGCGCGGGCGCGCCCGAAGTACGCCTGCGCCATCCGGCGGACCTTCGATCCTACCTTGAGATCACCGACACCCGATTCACGCAGTGCCCGATCAAAATCGGCAAACACGAGGTCGAAGAGTTCCTGTGCCGCGACATCGCCCTCAGCACCGGCGGTTCTCAGCCGACGTATCACCAGAAGCACATGAAGCAGCAGGAACTCGAAACGGCCATCGAAGGTATCGGGAATGGCATGACACCGAAAGAGAGCCGGTGTGCGGGCCTGTGCCACGATGGCCTCGTGAAGGAGGTGGGCTCTCTCGCCGAAGCGGGAGCGGCTGATCAGCCGGTGCAGGATTTTCCACGTGACCATGTCTGCAGGATTGACTTGCCTCATCGTTCGTGGCCTCAATACGGGCACGAAGAAAGCTGGTCAATGAAACCTCTGTCTCTTGCGACCATAGCCGCTCCAGTCCTCATCGCATCGGTTCTCTCGGCGTGCGAACCGCGCGCCTCAAGGCATGGACAGGTGCTGAACCAGGACGTTGTGGCAGCGATCGAACCCGGTATCGACCACAGGACCGAGGTCGCACGCCGACTGGGAACACCGTCGTCACGTTCACTCTTTGGCGAGGATACGTGGTTCTACATCAGCCAGTACCGCACCACCTCGATTCTCTCCATTCCCGAAACCGAATCGCAGACCGTGGTTGCCATCGCCTTCGATTCGTCGGGAGTCGTCGAGGAAATTGCGATGCTGACGATCGAGGACGGCATCGTCATCGATCCCGTTTCCCGCGCCACGCCGACACACGGGCGTGACCTGGGTCTCCTTGAGCAGCTGCTCGGCAACATCGGGCGCTTCGATGCCCCTGGAACCACAGCCCAGTTCCCCACTCCCTGAACCGTTGCCGTCGCGCGCACCGGGAAACCGGCCCGGACTGCCTTGATCATCCGAAACCCGGAACGCAAAGGCTGCCTTGTTCCTTCGCGTTCCGGGCAAAACCCGTCATGAGTGCCTGGATACGCTTGCCCCGGAGCGTGAAACAGTGTTCCAGGAAAAAGGGTTGTGTCAGGCCCAGCCGCCGAGCGTGGCAAGAAGCAGCAGGGCGACGATATTGATGATCTTGATCATCGGATTGACCGCGGGGCCGGCCGTGTCCTTGTAGGGATCTCCGACCGTATCGCCGGTCACAGCGGCATGGTGGGCTTCAGAGCCCTTGCCGCCATGATGACCGTCCTCAATGTATTTCTTGGCGTTGTCCCACGCGCCGCCGCCCGACGTCATCGAAAGGGCGACGAAGAGCCCCGTGACAATGGTGCCCAGCAGCATGGCGCCGAGTGAGGCGAAGGCCGCCACCTCACCGGCGATCGCCCTGATGACGAGCCACAGCACGATCGGCGCCAGAACCGGCAGCAGCGAGGGAATGATCATCTCGCGGATGGCAGACTTCGTGAGCATGTCAACGGCCCGGCTATAGTCCGGTCTTGCCGTGCCTTCCATGATGCCGGCAATCTCGCGAAACTGACGCCGCACCTCCTCCACCACGGATCCGGCGGCGCGACCGACGGCCTGCATTGCCAGGGATCCGAAGAGATAGGGTAGCAGTCCGCCGATGAAGAGGCCGACGACCACGAAGGGGTCGCTGAGCCGGAACGTGACGTCGAGATCGGGAAAGTAGTGAGAAAGATCCTCGACGTAGGCGGCAAACAGGACGAGTGCGGCAAGGCCCGCCGACCCGATGGCGTAGCCCTTGGTCACAGCCTTGGTTGTGTTGCCGACGGCATCAAGGGCATCCGTCGTCTTGCGCACGTCCTCAGGCAGTTCAGCCATCTCCGCAATACCGCCTGCGTTGTCGGTGACCGGTCCATAGGCGTCGAGAGTGACCACGACGCCGGCCAGTGCCAGCATGGTGGTCACGGCGATTGCGATGCCGAAAAGACCGGCAATCAGGTAGCCGACAACGATACCGGCGGCAATCACGATCACCGGCGCGGCAGTGGCCTCCATCGACAGGGCAAGCCCCTGGATGATGTTGGTTCCGTGCCCCGTTGTCGAGGCCTTCGCGATGACCCGGACTGGCCGGTACTCGGTCGACGTGTAGTATTCCGTGATGACGATCAGGAGCCCGGTAATGACGAGGCCAAGAACACCGCAGATGAACATGTCCCAGCCGGTGAACGAGGTCTCGGCCACGGTGAACTCGCTGTCCAGACCGATCACCCAGTCGGTCACAGGGATGAACAGCGCGGCGGAAATCACCGACGTGACGATGAATCCCTTGTAGAGCGCCCACATGATGTTGCCGCCGCGACCCAGTTTCATGAAGAAACTGCCCAGCACTGTACCCAGGATGCAGGCTCCTCCCAGGACCAGGGGAAAGACCATCATGCTCGCCTCAGCCGCGCCGTCGAAAAAGATGGTGCCCAGGAGAATGGTCGCAACGAAGGTCACGGCGTATGTCTCGAAGAGATCGGCGGCCATGCCGGCACAGTCGCCGACGTTGTCGCCCACGTTGTCCGCGATCACGGCCGGATTGCGGGGATCGTCCTCGGGAATGCCGGCCTCGACCTTGCCGACAAGATCGGCGCCGACGTCGGCGCCCTTGGTGAAGATGCCGCCACCCAGGCGAGCGAAGATCGAGATCAGGGATCCGCCAAAGCCGAGTGCCACCAGCGCCTCGACGATCTCGCGCTGCCCCACACCAATCTCAAGGAGCACCAGGTAGTAGACGGCCACGCCGAGAAGGCCCAGGCCGACAACCAGGATACCGGTGACCGTACCGGCATTGACGGCAACGGCGAGTGCCCTGTCAAGACCCTCGCGCGCCGCTTCGGCAGTCCGCACGTTGGCACGCACCGACACCAGCATTCCCGTGTAGCCCGCCGCTCCCGAAAGAATGGCGCCGACGGCAAAGCCGATTGCCTGACTGGCGCCCAGTGCAACAAGAAGCAGCACGAAGATCACCACGCCAACGATGGCGACGGAAAGGTACTGCCTGTTGAGATAGGCCTGTGCGCCTTCCTGAATGGCGGAGGCGATGGCCTGCATCCGTTCGCTGCCTGCGCTTTGCGCCATGACCCTGCGGATGGCCAGCAACCCATAGAGAACCGCCACGACACCGCAAGCGATGGCAAAGTAAAGGGGATCCATGGTTCCCTTGCTCCCTGACGTGAAGTCCGGCCGGAATGTTCCCGAAGCGCAGCGCCGGATCCAGCCGTTGTCCGACACAGTCCGCGCAATCAGGAAGGATGGTTTATAGACGGATCACGCACGCACATTCAATGGCACCGCTCGCTGCCGCGAATCCGCCGCCGCAACGGCGGAACGCTTCGCCACGAAGCGCTCGGGTCTGCACGATTGCGCAAACGATCCTGCAGACAGGCACCGGTTTGCCTGCACCCGACAATGAAGGGACCAGCAGCCAGACAGTCTGCGCGCCGCGTCAGCGGCTCACGGAGCCAATGCCTGGGCCAGCGTCATCGCGTTATGTCGAATCATCTCGAGATAGGACGGCGCCGGACCGTCCGGAGCGGACAGCGCCCCGGGATAGAGTGTCCCGCCGACAGAGGCGCCGGTCTCATTGGCGATCTGCTCGAGCAGACGCCCATCGGTGATGTTCTCAACGAACACGGCCGAAATCCCCTCGTCGCGGATACGCTCGATCAACCGGGCCACATCCTTTGCCGATGCTTCGGATTCGGTACTGATCCCCTGGGGCGCCAGGAAGGTCAGCCCATAATCGCGACCGAAGTACTGGAACGCATCATGGGAGGTCACGATGGTGCGGCGGTCGGCAGGCAGGCTTGTCACGATTTCGCGGATTTCCGCATCGAGCATCTCGATCTCGGCAACGTAAGCGGCGCGGTTCCGGTAGAAGGTGGCGGCATGCGCCGGATCGGCCTGGGCCAAGGCGGCAGTGATGTTGTCGACATAGATCACGGCGTTGCGCAGGCTCTGCCAGGCGTGCGGATCAAACGCCCCATGATGGTGGTCATGGTGCCCGTCGGCATGCTCATCGTGATCGCCGTCATGGTGTGCTTCGCCATGGTCATCATGGCCGTGATCATCGTCATGGTGCGCCTCACCATGGTCATCATGGCCGTGATCGTCGTCATGGTGCGCTTCGCCATGGTCATCGTGGCCGTGATCATCGTCATGGTGCGCCTCGCCATGGTCATCGTGGCCGTGATCATCGTCATGGTGCGCCTCGCCATGGTCATCATGGCCGTGATCGTCGTCACGGTGCGCTTCGCCATGGTCATCGTGGCCGTCATCGAACGCGATCGGCTCGATCCCGGCGGTGGCCACCACACGCATGCCATCAAAATCGGTGGCATCGATCAGCCGGTCGAGCCAGCCCTCGAACTCCAGTCCGTTGACAATCAGGATGTCGGCTTCGCTGACGGCCCGCGCGGCAGCCGGGGTGGGTTGATAGACATGGGTATCGCCATCCGGACCAACAAGCGTGATCACGGAGACATGATCGCCGGCGATGTTCTCCACCATGTCGCCAAGGATCGAGAACGTCGCGACCACGCGCATGGATTCGTTCGACTGCGCCGTCATGGGGGCGAACAGCGACAGGGCGAGGGCGACGAATGCGGATCCGAGAAGGGTTCTTGTCATGAGGTTTGGCTCCTGGTTTCAAGGTGTTGATGCGGTCGCGCTCGCACGACAAGGCCGCCGGCTGGTCCGAAGACCACCGACAGCACATAGGCGACGCCCGCCACAAGAATGATCGCCGGCCCGGACGGCAGGCTGGCATGGTAGGAAAGGACAAGGCCGATAACGCTCGAGATGATGGCGACCAGGACGGCGACCGCGATCAGCGCGCCAATGCCGACGGCCCAGAATCGCGCAGCAGCGGCAGGCAGAATCATGATGCCGACAGCCATCAGCGTGCCGAGGGCGTGAAAACCGGCGACGAGGTTCAGGACGACCAGGCCAAGAAATGTGAAATGCGTCACGGCGCTCAAGCCGCTTACCGAGCGCAGGAACTGCGGGTCCGCGCACTCGAGCACGAGTGGCCGAAACACGACGGCGAGCGTCAGGATCGAGACACTCGCGATGGAACAGAGCAGAACGAGCGCGGCATCGTCAAGCGCGAGCACGGTCCCGAAGAGCACATGCATCAGGTCGACATTGCTGCCCCGGGTCGACACGATCAGCACACCCACGGCCAATGAGATCAGGTAGAAGGCTGCCAGGCTCGCGTCTTCGCGCAGCGCCGTGACGCGGGTCACGAAACCCGCGAGAAGAGCGACGGCCATGCCTGCAACCAGTCCGCCAACGGTCATGGCCCCGAGCGAGAGCCCGGCCACGAGATAGCCAACGGCCGCGCCGGGCAGGATCGCATGGGCCATTGCGTCGCCGGTCAGGCTCATGTGTCGCAGCATGAGGAACACCCCGACCGGTGTCGCGCCAAGCGAGATGGCAAGACAACCCATCAGCGCGCGCCGCATGAAACCGAAATCGGCAAAGGGCTGAATCAGCAGGTCCCACATCATGCAGCGCTTCGTCCACACACATGCGGCGGACCTGCACAGGCTTCGCACATCTGACGCGCGCGGAACTGGTTCTCTGCCGTCAAGACCTGCGCCGTGGGTCCATGGGCAACGAGTTCGCGCGCCAGCATCAATGTGCGGGGGAAGTGAGCGCGCACCGTATCGATGTCGTGCAGGACAGCGAGCACCGTGCGGCCTTCACCGTGCCATCGCTGCACCACGTCAATCAGATCCGCCGCCGTTTTCGCGTCGATCGCCGTGAAGGGCTCGTCAAGCAAGACAAGACGAGCATCCTGAAGCAGCAGACGGGCAAAGAGCGCACGCTGGATCTGCCCGCCCGACAGCGACCCGATCGGCCGCCTCTCGAACCCCTCCAGGCCCACTGCACAAATCGCTTCAGCGACGCGGGCACGATGCGCGGTCCCCAGGCCCGCAAAGCCACCGATCTCCTGCCAGAGGCCCATGGCCACCAGGTCGGCGACGGCGACCGGGAAAGAGCGGTCGATGTCCGATTGTTGCGGCAGATAGGCAATCTCGCTTCGCGTCAGTCTGCCGAAGGCAATCCGTCCCGCGAGTGGCCGCAAGGAGCCGTTCACTCCCTTGAGCATCGTCGACTTGCCCGCCCCGTTCGGACCGACGATGGCTGTCAGGCTGCCTTCGGCAATCTCACCGCACAGGCGATGCACCGCAGGATGGCGGTCGTAGCCGAGAGTCAGCTCCTGAAACGCGAGGGCGTAGGTCACGGTCCGCCCGGCGGTGACGTCGCCCACAAGAAGGCGCCCCAGAGAGCTGCAACGATCAGGGACGCCCCCAGCAGCCGGGAGCCCGCACCCAGCGGCAACAACCGAAGCGGATGTGTCCGCCGCATCTTCATGACGATTCTCCACGCCGGATTGAGGTGCGTGCGCTCAGTCTTCGCGGCGGCCCATCCACGCACCGGCTTTCCATGGATCCCGGTCCCCGTTCCCGTCTATGCCGCACCGGCTTGCATGCACTGCGCGCAGGTGCCCGCGACTTCGATCGTGCGGCGTGTCGGGATGAATCCGAGACCGGCGGCATCCTCGGCAAGCAGCCCTGCGATACGCGGATCCTCGAGCTCGACCGATGCCCGGCAATCGCTGCAGATGAAGAACAGGCAATCGTGGTCACGCTCGGGATGAACGCATGGAACGTAGGCGTTCAGGCTTTCGATCCTGGAAACGAAACCCTGCGCCATGAGAAATTCAAGAGCCCGGTACACCGTCGGCGGTCCGACCGGGCGCGAATCCTTCTGCTTGAGCGCCTCAATCAGTTCATAGGCGCCCGCTGGTCGACCGTTTGCCCAGAGCAGTTCAAGAACCAGCTGGCGCAGCTTTGTCATCTGCACGCCACGCTTCTCGCATATCAGTTTGGCGAGCGCCACGCGTTCATGCGGTTCATGCTCTCCGCAACAGTCCGAATCCGCGCAGGGCTGGGGGTGGATGGACGATACCGTCATCGACTCGGTCCTGACCGTGACTCACCATCACATGTTATAATGTTTCACGCTGAACTGCAAGCGACCCCGACAGCGATGGCGTGTTCGCAGACATGCCTTGTGGCGCGCCTGCCGCAGGACGCGGATCAGAATTCAGCAACTGTCCGCCAGGACGCCGTGACGCCATCCCGTATCAGTGATCTCCAAAGGCACGCCTTGCCTATCGAGGAGTGTCAGACCGGAGCCCCGCCGGCAGCGCCCGATCACGGCAAGGGGGACGCCGTCCCGTCGGGCAATGGCGAGGGCGCAGGCGACGTCATCCGCAGAGAGGGTCACGAGGAGTTCGTAGTCGTCACCGCCGCTCAGCACCCGGTCACGCAGCGCCGGGTCACGGCGGACCGCGCAGCGGACATCGTCAGACAAGGGAATGGCTTCGACATCAAGTTCCATGGCAAGTCCCGACGCCGCCGCGACGTGGGCCGCATCCGCCAGAAGGCCATCCGAGATGTCGATCGCGCCATGGATGACAGGACGCAGGGCAATACCCGATGAGACCCTGGGCTGCGGCAGCCGATAGCGCGATACAAGCCGGGATTCGACCGCGGCCCCGAGCCCGTGAAGGTCACCGGTGTGCACGAGAAGCCCCAGCGCAGAATCTCCGATCGTTCCGGTGACGGCGACGACATCCCCCTCCCTCGCCCTTTCCCGGGCGAACGACATCCCCGCAGGAACCTTGCCGAAGGCGGTGATCGACAGGGTCAGCAAACCATCGCGCGCCACCACGGTATCGCCACCGAACAGACTGATCCCGTATTCTTGCTGATCATGCGCCAGTCCACCGACAAAATCCTCGAGCCACCGGCGCTGTCGGCGCCCGTCCGATGCAAACCCGAACAGATAGCCGCACGGTTCAGCACCCATGGCAGCAAGGTCGGAGAGATTGGCCCGGAGCAACTTGCGGGCAACCAGATCCGCCGGATCATCCGGGAAGAAGTGGACCCCCGCGATCATCATGTCCTTGGTGACGGCGAGGTCGAGGCCAGCCGGCACCGACAGCAGGGCGCCGTCATCGGCAAGACGGCGCGCGCAGGGATGAGAGGCGAGTGGTGCCATCAGGTTGCGAATGATCGTGAATTCGTCGCCGCCGCTCATGTGGCGAACTCCGCTGCCCGCAGGCGGCGCGCCAGGCGATCGAGCACGGCGTTCACCATACCGGGTTCGCCGCGCTCCCAGAAGGCATGAGCGACATCGACATAATCGCTTATCACGACACGTGCAGGCGCCTCTGCGCGGGCCAGAAGTTCACCGGCGCCGGCCCGCAGCACGGCACGCATCAGGGTCTCGAGACGGGCGGTTGTCCAGCCGGGGGCCAGGGCATCGTCAATCATGTCGTCAAGGATCTCGCGATTCTCCGTTGCGCCCCGCACAACTGCCGCGAGCAGGCGCGGGTTAGCAGGATGGCTGAGGCCACTCTCGTCCAGCACGGCGCCTTGATCACACGCCGCAGCGACCACCTCGTCGACAGAGGCCGCACTGCGGTCGATCCCATAGAGGGCCTGAACGGCAGCAAGCCGGGACGCTCGGCGGCCGGCTGCCGCGGACTTCATCCGTTCACGCGCAGAGTGGCGGCGAGTTCGACCATCTTGATGCAGGCGATGGCCGCTTCCCTTCCCTTGTTTCTGCGTGCGGGATCGGCACGCTCGAGGGCCTGCTCGTAACTCTCCACTGTCAGAACGCCGAATCCAACGGGGGCAATGTAGCGGACAGCGAGGTCATTGATCCCGCGCGCCACCTCGGCACAGATGTGATCGTAGTGCGTCGTCTCACCGCGGATCACGCACCCCAGCGCGACGTATCCGTCGTAGCGGCTGGTGGCAATGGCCATCCGCAGACCACCGGGAATCTCGAAAGCGCCTGACAGTTCCACCCGTTCCACGGTTGCACCCCAGTCTTCGAGCGTGGCGATGGCGCCGGCTGCGAGCATATCGGCGATATCGCTATAGTAGCGTGCTTCGAGAATCAGGACATGGGGTGCAGTCGCCATCTCGCTCTCAGCGCCGGCTGTGACGCGATTTCAGGAGACGCTGCATATAGCGCGCCAGCATGTCGATTTCCAGATTGACGCGGTCGCCCGGGACCACTCCGGAAAAGGTGGTGACATGACGCGTGTGGGGAATGATGCTGACACCGAACTCGCAATCCTTTTCATGATCCTCGACGAAGGTCACGGTGAGCGACACGCCATCAAGGGCGATGGAACCCTTCTCGGCAATGAAAGGGGCGACGCTGGCCGGGGCGCGGAACGCCATGTCGGTCGAGTCGTCCTCTTGTTCGACTCTGGAAACCGTCGCCACCCTGTCGACATGGCCGGAAACCAGATGACCCCCGATCTCCTCACCCATCGCCAGGGACTGCTCGAGATTGACCGGTGACCCGACCCTCCACGACCCCAGCGTGGTGCGTGACAGGGTTTCTCTCGATACGTCGGCGCTGAACCGGTCACCGGACTTGTCCGTCAGTGTCAGACAGACTCCGGAACATGCAATGGAGGCACCCTCGGGGATCTGTTCAAGATCCCAGGACGTGGCGATGCTGACGACAAGGCCACCGGCGTTGCTGACCAGGGAACGCACCCTGCCGCAATCTGTCACGATACCGGAGAACATGACGCTGCGTTATCCCCGGATGCCAGCATCGTCAAGCCGTCTTCGCCCCATGTGCGGCTGGAGAGAACCCGCCAGCGTCGCGCATCGGTGAGCGATTCAATGTCGAGACCGGCCAGGGATGCCGCCGCATCGTGGCCGAGAAGGAGCGGCGCGTGAAACCAGGCGACGCGATCCACCAGATCATCATGCACCAGGCTGCCTGCCAGGATAGCGCCGCCCTCGACAAGCAGGCGTGTCAATCCTCTCGAACCCAGGGTTGCCATCATCGCCTTCTGGCACACCCTGCCGGAGGGGGTGCAGTCCACCTCGATGATCTCGACATGCGCCTCGCGCAAAGCCTCCTTGCGGGCTTTGTCGGCATGCCTGCCGCAGACAATCCATGTCGGAATGTCCGCAGCGGATGCCACAAGGGCCGACGTGCAGGAAAGTCCGAGATTGCTGTCGGCGACAATGCGTACCGGAGCACGATGTTCGAGTCCTTCGAGTCGGCAGGTCAGGCGCGGATTGTCGATTTCGGCGGTGCGGCGGCCGATGAGCACGGCGTCGTGATGCAGGCGCAGACCATGCACCGCGCGACGCGCACGCGCGCCTGTGATCCAGCGGCTCTCGCCTGTTGCTGTGGCAATTCTGCCATCAAGGGAGGTGGCAACCTTGAGGGTCACGAGAGGCCTGCCGGCGACCAGTCTCGACGTGAAACCGGCGTGAATGTCACGTGCCTCATCAGCCAGCACTCCGACATCGACATCGATTCCTGCCGCGCGCATGCGCGCGGTACCCCGCCCCGCTGTCCGTGGATCGGGATCCGCCATGGCCACGACCACACGACCCACGTCGGCGCCAATCAGAATGTCGGAACACGATGTTCCATTCCGGCGATGGGCGCAGGGTTCCAGGGCGACATAGACCGTCGCTCCCTTTGCGCCCTTGCCGGCCATGGCGAGGGCGACCGCTTCGCCGTGCGGCCTGCCGCCGGAACCGGTCACCCCTCGCCCGACGACGATGCCGTCATGCACAATGACACACCCAACCGAGGGATTGGGCCAGGTCGAACCCAGATTGCGCCTGGCAAGAGCCAGCGCCGCTGCCATGTGGTGGTGGTCCGTCCGGTCCATGCCGCCCTGGATGCAAATGTCAAGGTTTAACGTCAGATACTCTCTATAAACTTTGCAAAATCGCGAGCATTATCGAAATTTCGATAGACCGACGCGAAACGCACAAAGGCAACATCATCAAGGCCGGACAGGGCAGACAGCACCATCTCCCCGACAACGCTGCTCTGAACTTCCCGCTCTCCCAGTCGTTCGAGTTGGCTCTGGATATCGGCGACAAGGTGATCGAGCTGATCTTCCGAAAACGGGCGCTTGCGCATGGCGACAAGAATCGAACCGGCCAGCTTGTCACGGTTGAATGGCACGCGCTCGCCAGACTTCTTGATGATCATCATGACGCGCAGCTGCAGACGTTCGTATGTCGTAAAGCGCATGCCGCACAGAGTGCATTCGCGGCGCCGACGCACTGCCAGGCCATCTTCCGCCGGACGCGAGTCCTTGACCTGCGTCAACTCACTCCTGCACGTCGGACACCTCATGACAGACCTCGCATCAGCCTGCGTAGACCGGAAAACGGCGACACAGATCCAGGACCCGCGTCGCGACCTGCTGCTCCTGCACGCCGTTGTCGTCGCCATGAACCGCAAGTGAATCGAGGACGTCACCGATCATCGCGCCAAGGGTGTCGAACTCATCGGTGGACAATCCACGTGTGGTGGCTGCCGGTGTTCCGAGCCTGATGCCGGATGTCACCGCCGGCTTTTCGGGATCAAACGGAATGGCATTCTTGTTGCAGGTGATGCGTGCGCGTTCGAGGCTCTTTTCGGCGCGGTTGCCGGTCAGCCCCTTGGGTCTCAGGTCAACCAGCATGACATGGGTGTCCGTTCCGCCAGAAACAATGGCCAGGCCACCCTTGACGAGGGCGCTGGCAAGGGTCCGGGCATTGTCGACAACCGCCTGAGCATAGATCCTGAACCCGGGCTGCAAGGCTTCGCCGAACGCCACGGCCTTGGCCGCGATAACATGCATGAGCGGTCCGCCCTGAAGCCCGGGGAAAACGGCGGAATCGATCTTCCGCCCGATGTCGGCGTCGCTGGAAAGAATCATGCCGCCCCTGGGGCCCCGAAGGGTCTTGTGCGTGGTGGTGGTGCACACATGGGCATGGGGCAAGGGATCGGGATGGATCCCGGCAGCCACCAGACCGGCAAAATGCGCCATATCAACCATGAACCAGGCGCCGGCCGCATCGGCGATCGCGCGCAGGCGCGCGAAATCAATGATCCGGGAATAGGCCGAGCCGCCGGCTATGACCAGCGCCGGTTTGTGCTCGTCGGCAAGGCGCTCCACCTGATCGTAGTCGATGAGTCCGGTCTCACGATCAGTCCCGTAGCCGACGGCATTGAACCACTTGCCGGAGATGTTTGGCCGGGCACCGTGGGTGAGATGGCCACCATGGTCAAGGGCCATGCCCAGAATGGTGGCGCCGGGCTTGAGAAGCGCAAGCAATACGGCACCATTGGCCTGGGCGCCCGAATGCGGTTGCACGTTGACCCAGGCGCAACCGAAGAGTTCCTTTGCCCGCTCGATGGCTATGCGCTCGGCAACGTCGACATGCTCGCAACCTCCGTAGTAGCGGTGACCTGGATATCCTTCGGCGTACTTGTTGGTGAGGACGGATCCCTGGGCCTGCAGAACCGCCGGCGAAACGATGTTCTCCGAGGCAATCAGTTCGATCTGTTCGCGCTGGCGCTTCAGTTCACCTTCGAGGGCATCGAAGATCAGAGGATCCATCGTCGCCAGTTCATGTGAGAAAGGGTCGGTGTCCGGGGTCGCCATGATCATCGCTCCGAAATCGGGACGGCGCCTTCTAGCGCAAGTGGCCCGCGTGCGACAACTTGTCGACACGGCGCGTGTGGCGGCCACCGTCAAAGCGGCTATCGATAAAGGCACGCAGGCACTGGCGTGCTGTTTCCTCGCCAATCAGACGGCCGCCGAGCGCGAGGACGTTGGCGTCGTTGTGACGGCGGGCGAGAATGGCAGACGTGACATCATGACAGACGGCGGCGCGGACAGCCAAATGGCGGTTCGCCGCAATGGCCATGCCGATACCTGTGCCACAAACCAGCACGCCCTGCCCTGCCCGGCCCTCGGCAAGGCATGCAACCATGCGCATGGCGCAATCGGGATAGTCCACTGGCTCGGTTCCGGCGGTCCCGAGATCAAGAGCATCGATTTGCCACGCCTTGAGTGTGCTCAGCAGGGCCGACTTGAGCGCAAATCCCGCATGATCCGATGCCAGCGCGATGCGGGGGGTGTTCATCGGTCGGGAGCTCACACGTGGAATGCCCCTCGGGATAGCACAGGACGCTTTGAGGTGCCACTTCGTGACAACGCCAACAATTGCGCGCACCATGGGCGTTGCTCGAAAGAAGGCGGATGAACCGATGGAAAAGGCGATGCTGTCCGCAATCGACCGCGCTGACATCCTCGAGATGACCATCGAGATCGTTACCGCCTACGTCGCCGGCAATGCCGTTGCGCCGTGCGATCTGCCTGAGTTGATCGTTCGCATCCACGCGACCCTCGCCAGTCTCGCATCAGAAAGCCCCCAAGACGCCGCCTGAAGGATCTTCGCCCGGCGGCGTCCCGGCATGCGGTCTTGATTCTTCAGGCATGGACGAACCCGGGCCGGACCATCACCCCGGAAAGGGTTCTCCGCAAGCTCTCGAGGCGCTTGACGGAGCAGCGGGCGGTCGGACCATCACGCCGAAAAAGGGCCCTCCGCAAGAAGGGTTTCCATGACGTACGCGGCCCGCGCGATGTCGCCGTCGTCAAGATAGAGCGGCGTGATCCCGAAGCGCATCATGTCCGGCGGGCGAAAGTCGCCGACCACGCCCCGCTCGGCAAGCGCCTGCATGAAGGGAGAGGCTCCGGAGAAGCGCCATGTCACCTGCGAACCGCGCCGGTGGGGATTGCGCGGGCTGACGAGTTCGAGTGCCGGACAGCGCCTCTCGACTTCCCCGATGAAGGTTTCGGAGAGTTCCATCGAGCGTGCTCTCACGTCGTCGACCGACACCCCTTCCCAGACCTCGAGGGCACAATCGAGGACGACAAGGCCAGGAATGGACGGCGTACCCACCCGCATGCGTGCGATACCAGGAGCGGGGCGGTAGTCGGTTTCGAAGGCAAAGGGAGTCTCGTGGCCAAGCCACCCGGCGAGGACGGGGGTCACCTGGTCGATGTGCCGGGGAGCGACGTAGATGAAGGCGGGAGCTCCGGGGCCTCCGTTCAGGAATTTGTAGGTGCAGCCGACCGCGAAGTCGGCTTCGGCTCCTTGCAGATCGACGGGAAGCGCGCCTGCGGAATGAGCGAGGTCCCATACCGTGAGCGCGCCAGCGTCATGGGCCGCGCGCGTCAGTTCTGCCATGTCGTGAAGGCGCCCGGTGCGGTAGTCCACCTCGGTCAGCATCAGCACGGCGACTGTGTCGTCGAGTGCCCGGGCGACGGCTTCCGGCGCCACGAGGTGCAGTTCGTGGCCGCGGCCCAGTGTGTTGATCAGGCTCCTTGCCATGTGGAGGTCCGACGGGAAATTGCCCTCATCTGAGAGAACGATTCGCCGTTCCGGCCGCAGATCGAGGGCCGCGGCGAGTGCCTGATAGAGCTTGATGGAGAGCGTGTCGCCGGTCACCACGGTGCCGGATTCGGCGCCGACAAGACGACCGATACGTTCTCCCACACGCTCCGGCAGCGCCATCCATCCTGCCTCGTTCCAGCCGTGGATCAGCATGTGTCCCCATTCGTCGTCGAGGAGGCGGCCGATGCGGTGGCGTGCGGCGACGGGCAAGGGTCCCAGCGAGTTGCCATCGAGATAGACAAGGTCCGGGGGGAGATGGAAGAGGGAGCGGGTCTGTGCGAAGTCGGTCATGACGGGTGCGTGGTGGTGGCGACGGTGCCGGGCATGGAGATCTCGAGGAGTTCCAGGGTGTCTGCGGGGTGTGCGTGGGCGTGGCGCATGCCCGGCGGCACGACGAAGGCGTCGCCTGCCTGCAGCGCCAGGCTCTGCCCGGGCAGGCGCAGTGTCATGGTTCCCCTGAGGACGAAGGTGAACAGGATGGCGGCGTCATGGCTGGTCTGCGGCGTCTGGGCACCTTGTGACCGCCGCATGATCCTGGCGTCGGCGAGCCCCCGGGTGGCCTCGCCAACCCCGGTCTCGCAGGACGCGAAGCCGGCAAGGCGCGCCGGGTGCCAGACGGCGTCGGCGCCCCTGTGGCGGCAGAACCGCTGGCCGCCGAAGGCGCGCTGATGGCGGATGCGGCCGGTGGGCAGCTGCAGCGTGTGATCGAGGCAGGTGAGATGGTCTGCCGGCGCCGCGATCTCGATCACCTCGAGCCCGGCGGACGATGCCAGCACCCGGTGGCGGATCTGCGGCGGCTGGATGAGACAGTCCCCGGCCTCGAGGCGGAAGGGCGGCCCCTGGTCTTCGTAGACGAGCTCTGCCCAGCCCCGGTAGCAGAAGATCAGCTGGAACCGCGCGATGTGATAGTGGACGTCGTCGGCGACCGGCCCGCCTTGCGGGATGCGGATGTGCGAGGCGACCACCGCGCCGCCGAGCCGTCCGGGGATGAGATCGCGGTACTGCATGCCGGCGCGTCCTGTCTGCCAGCCGCCGGCAGCGCGGCGGCGCACCACCAGGTCGTGGCGCACCGGGGGACAGGGCAGGCGGGGCTGCAGGCTGTCGAGTTCGATGCGGGTGCCGTTGGGGGCGTACAGCACCGTCTCGCCGAAAGCCTGCGGGTTCTCGCAGAGCAGGCGGATGACGCCGGGCGGTGCGGCGGCGCCGCGGCGCAGGCGGATGCGCACGCCATGACCGCTCAGCACGGCCTCGGCGGGGTTGTCGGCGGGGAAGATGGAGTCGAGGCGCAGGCCGAGGCGTTCGCGAAAGAACGCGAGATCGGCATGGAGGTCGCTGCTT
Source organism: Alphaproteobacteria bacterium (assembly GCA_965200495.1). Classification (GTDB taxonomy): domain Bacteria; phylum Pseudomonadota; class Alphaproteobacteria; order SP197; family SP197; genus SP197. The sequence goes on along the minus strand of CBDAUG010000002.1, from coordinate 3,537 downwards.
GCCATCAGCATCTCGGCCTGTGCGTTGCCCCCTGTCGGTGCGTTCAGGACACCCTCCCTTGATGGCGTGCGGCGGGCAGTGTAGCCCCTGTCGGGCGCGGCCTGCATTTTTTGCGTGCCGTGGCGGCAGAACGGCTACCATGGGGGGACATCATGGGGGGCCATCATGGATGCTGCCCGGCCGCTTCTCGCCCTTGAAGGCCTGACCCGCCGCTTCGGCGGCCTGACGGCGGTCAACCGCTGTTCCTTCGCCCTTGCCGCCGGCGGCATCACCGGCGTCATCGGTCCCAACGGCGCCGGCAAGACGACGCTCTTCAACATGGTCGCGGGCGCCCTTCTTCCCAGCGCCGGGCGCATTCTCCTTGACGGCGAGGACATCACCGGCGTGCCGACGCACCGGCTTTTTCACCGCGGTCTCGTGAGGACCTTCCAGATCCCGTGCGCCTTCTCCCGCCTGACGGTGCTGGAGAACCTGATGACGGTCCCTGCCGGCCAGCCCGGCGAGCGGCTGTGGCCGGTGTGGCTCGCGCCCGGCGCCGTCGCCCGGCACGAGAGCGCGGTGCGCGCCAGGGCGGAGGACGCCCTGCGCTTCCTCACCCTCTGGGAGTGGCGCGACGCCCTGGCGATGCACCTCTCGGGCGGCCAGAAGAAGCTGCTCGAGATCGGCCGGGCGATGATGACCGCGCCGCGCCTCGTGCTTCTTGACGAACCGGGCGCGGGGGTCAACCCGACACTTCTTGCGCGCCTGCGGGAGATGATCCTGGCGCTCAACCGCGAGCGCGGCCATACCTTCGTCATCATCGAGCACGACATGGACTTCATCGCCTCGCTGTGCGACCGCGTGATCGTTCTGGCGGAGGGCGCCGTGATCATGGACGGGTCGATGGACGCGGTGCGCCGCGACGCGCGGGTTGTCGAGGCCTACCTTGGCGGCGGGGTCTGAGCATGCATGGCGCCCCCTCTTCTGGCGCTCGAGCGGGTGAGCGGCGGCTACGGCGGCGCGCAGATCATCCACGAGGTGTCCCTGGCGGTGCATCCAGGCGAGATCGTCGTGCTCATCGGCCCCAACGGGGCCGGCAAGTCCTCGGTGATGAACGCGGTTCTCGGCCGCCTGGCGCTCGCCGCGGGACGCATCAGCCTCGAAGGGCGCGACATCACCGGCACGCGGCCCGATCAGGTGGTGCGCCAGGGGGTGTCCTGCGTCCCGCAGACCGCCAACGTCTTCCCCAGCCTCACCGTGGCCGAGAACCTCGAGATGGGAGCCTACAGCCGCCGCGACGGCATCCGCGACATCCGCGCGCGCATGCAGGAGATGTACGCCCTGTTTCCGCCCCTGGCGGCGCGGCGGCGCACGCCGGCGGGGGACCTCTCGGGCGGCCAGCGCCAGATGGTGGCCATCGCCCGGGCACTCATGGTGGACCCGGTCGTGCTGCTGCTCGACGAGCCGACCGCGGGGCTGTCGCCGCGCCTGCGCGGCGACATCTTCCGCATGATCCGGGACGTCAACGCGTCAGGCGTCGCCATCCTCATGGTGGAGCAGAACGCGCGCCAGGCCCTCGGCATTGCCGATCGCGGCTACGTCCTTGTCGACGGCCGCAACCGGTGTGACGCCAGCGGCGCGGCCCTGCGCGCAGACCCCGCCATGGGGGCGCTGTTTCTGGGCGGCGCGGCGCCATGATCGAGTTCGTCAACTTCTACCTGGTGCCCGGCCTCGTGCTGGGCAGCGTCTATGCCCTCGGTGCGGTCGGCGTGACGCTGACGTTCGGCATTCTGCGCTTCGCCAACTTTGCCCACGGCGAGACGATGACGCTGGGCGCCTTCATCGCCCTCACCCTGGCGGCGTTCAGCGGCTGGCATCCCTTCGCCGTGCTGCCCGTCGCCATGATCCTGACCGCCGCTGCGGCACTGGCCATGGACCGGCTGTGCTTTCGCCCCTTGCGCCAGCGCGCGACGATCGTCCTCGTCATCGCCTCCTTCGGGCTGATGCTGATGGTGCGCTCCCTGGTCCAGCTCATCTGGGGGGCGAAGCTGCACTCCTTCACCCAGGGGATCGAGATCCCCTGGGTGCTGTTCGACGCCGTGCGCCTCTTTCCCAAGCATGTCGCCATCGTCGCCGCCGCCTTCTCCCTGATGCTCGCCGTGCATCTCCTGCTGGTGCGCACCCGCGCCGGCAAGGCGATGCGCGCCATGGCCGATTCACCCGACCTGGCCCGGCTTGCCGGGATCGACACCGAGCGGGTCATCGTCACCACCTGGATCGTGGGCGGCGCGCTGGCGGCGGCCGCCGGCGTCTTCCTGGCCTACGACACCCATGTCGAATCGCAGCTCGGCTTCAAGCTCCTGCTGCCGATCTTCGCCGCCGCCCTGCTCGGCGGCATCGGACGGCCCTACGGCGCCATGGCGGGAGGCCTGGTGATCGGTCTCATCGAGGAACTCTCCACCTACCCGTGGATCGGCAACGAGGCCCTGGTGTCGCCGGGCTACAAGACAGGCATCGCCTTTGCCATCATGATCGCGCTGCTGATCTGGCGGCCCAGCGGGCTCCTGCGCGGCCGGGTGTTCCAGTCATGACCGGCACCGCCCGGCCCGCGACCCCGTCAGCCACAGGACCAGCCATGACGTCGGCCATGACGCCAGGCGGGGGGCGGCGGTAGATGGAACAGCTCTACGGCATCGTCCCTCTACGCCGTCTTCCTGCTCACCATGGGCGGCATCTACGCCGTGCTCACCCTCGGTCTCAACATCCAGTGGGGCTTCACCGGCCTCTTCAACGCCGGGGTGGCGGGGTTCTTCGCCATCGGCGCCTACACCACCGCCATCGTGACGACGGCAGCCTCCGCGCGCCATCTCGGCGGCCTCGGCCTGCCGCCGGCGGCGGGCATCGCCGCCGCCATGGCCGCCAGCGCGCTCCTCGCCTGGGGGGTCGGACGGCTGTGCATCCGGCTGCGCGCCGACTATCTCGCCATCGCCACCCTGGGCATCGCCGAGATCCTGCGCCTTGTTCTCAAGAACGAGACGTGGGCAACCAACGGTCCGCGCGGCATCTCCGTCATCCCGAAGCCCTTCGAACACCTCGCCGAGCCGTGGAACCAGATCGCCATGCTGCTGCTCGTCATCGCCGTCATCGCCGTGCTCTACGTCCTCCTCGAGCGCCTGTGGCACTCCCCCTGGGGACGCGTCATGGCGGCGGTCCGCGAGAACGAGGCCGCAGCGCGGGCGGCAGGCAAGGATGTCGAGCGCCTGCGCATCGTCGCCTTCATCCTCGGCGGCGCGCTCATGGGCCTGGGCGGCGCACTCATGGCCCATCACATCAAGTTCATCGAACCCCAGGCCGCCGAACCGGTGACCGCCACCTTCCTCGTCTGGGTCATGCTCGTGGTCGGCGGCGCGGCCAACAACCGCGGCGCCATCGTCGGCGCCGTGCTGATCTGGACACTGTGGTCGGCAGCCGAGATACTGATCAGCGGACTGCCCCCCGAATGGGCGGTCAGGGCGGCCTACGTCAGGATCTTTCTTGTCGGCCTGGCCTTGCAGGTCA
>CBDAUG010000001.1:2000000-2454644 GCA_965200495.1 Alphaproteobacteria bacterium | reverse complement strand
CTCGCCGCGGGACGCATCAGCCTCGAAGGGCGCGACATCACCGGCACGCGGCCCGATCAGGTGGTGCGCCAGGGGGTGTCCTGCGTCCCGCAGACCGCCAACGTCTTCCCCAGCCTCACCGTGGCCGAGAACCTCGAGATGGGAGCCTACAGCCGCCGCGACGGCATCCGCGACATCCGCGCGCGCATGCAGGAGATGTACGCCCTGTTTCCGCCCCTGGCGGCGCGGCGGCGCACGCCGGCGGGGGACCTCTCGGGCGGCCAGCGCCAGATGGTGGCCATCGCCCGGGCACTCATGGTGGACCCGGTCGTGCTGCTGCTCGACGAGCCGACCGCGGGGCTGTCGCCGCGCCTGCGCGGCGACATCTTCCGCATGATCCGGGACGTCAACGCGTCAGGCGTCGCCATCCTCATGGTGGAGCAGAACGCGCGCCAGGCCCTCGGCATTGCCGATCGCGGCTACGTCCTTGTCGACGGCCGCAACCGGTGTGACGCCAGCGGCGCGGCCCTGCGCGCAGACCCCGCCATGGGGGCGCTGTTTCTGGGCGGCGCGGCGCCATGATCGAGTTCGTCAACTTCTACCTGGTGCCCGGCCTCGTGCTGGGCAGCGTCTATGCCCTCGGTGCGGTCGGCGTGACGCTGACGTTCGGCATTCTGCGCTTCGCCAACTTTGCCCACGGCGAGACGATGACGCTGGGCGCCTTCATCGCCCTCACCCTGGCGGCGTTCAGCGGCTGGCATCCCTTCGCCGTGCTGCCCGTCGCCATGATCCTGACCGCCGCTGCGGCACTGGCCATGGACCGGCTGTGCTTTCGCCCCTTGCGCCAGCGCGCGACGATCGTCCTCGTCATCGCCTCCTTCGGGCTGATGCTGATGGTGCGCTCCCTGGTCCAGCTCATCTGGGGGGCGAAGCTGCACTCCTTCACCCAGGGGATCGAGATCCCCTGGGTGCTGTTCGACGCCGTGCGCCTCTTTCCCAAGCATGTCGCCATCGTCGCCGCCGCCTTCTCCCTGATGCTCGCCGTGCATCTCCTGCTGGTGCGCACCCGCGCCGGCAAGGCGATGCGCGCCATGGCCGATTCACCCGACCTGGCCCGGCTTGCCGGGATCGACACCGAGCGGGTCATCGTCACCACCTGGATCGTGGGCGGCGCGCTGGCGGCGGCCGCCGGCGTCTTCCTGGCCTACGACACCCATGTCGAATCGCAGCTCGGCTTCAAGCTCCTGCTGCCGATCTTCGCCGCCGCCCTGCTCGGCGGCATCGGACGGCCCTACGGCGCCATGGCGGGAGGCCTGGTGATCGGTCTCATCGAGGAACTCTCCACCTACCCGTGGATCGGCAACGAGGCCCTGGTGTCGCCGGGCTACAAGACAGGCATCGCCTTTGCCATCATGATCGCGCTGCTGATCTGGCGGCCCAGCGGGCTCCTGCGCGGCCGGGTGTTCCAGTCATGACCGGCACCGCCCGGCCCGCGACCCCGTCAGCCACAGGACCAGCCATGACGTCGGCCATGACGCCAGGCGGGGGGCGGCGGTAGATGGAACAGCTCTACGGCATCGTCCTCTACGCCGTCTTCCTGCTCACCATGGGCGGCATCTACGCCGTGCTCACCCTCGGTCTCAACATCCAGTGGGGCTTCACCGGCCTCTTCAACGCCGGGGTGGCGGGGTTCTTCGCCATCGGCGCCTACACCACCGCCATCGTGACGACGGCAGCCTCCGCGCGCCATCTCGGCGGCCTCGGCCTGCCGCCGGCGGCGGGCATCGCCGCCGCCATGGCCGCCAGCGCGCTCCTCGCCTGGGGGGTCGGACGGCTGTGCATCCGGCTGCGCGCCGACTATCTCGCCATCGCCACCCTGGGCATCGCCGAGATCCTGCGCCTTGTTCTCAAGAACGAGACGTGGGCAACCAACGGTCCGCGCGGCATCTCCGTCATCCCGAAGCCCTTCGAACACCTCGCCGAGCCGTGGAACCAGATCGCCATGCTGCTGCTCGTCATCGCCGTCATCGCCGTGCTCTACGTCCTCCTCGAGCGCCTGTGGCACTCCCCCTGGGGACGCGTCATGGCGGCGGTCCGCGAGAACGAGGCCGCAGCGCGGGCGGCAGGCAAGGATGTCGAGCGCCTGCGCATCGTCGCCTTCATCCTCGGCGGCGCGCTCATGGGCCTGGGCGGCGCACTCATGGCCCATCACATCAAGTTCATCGAACCCCAGGCCGCCGAACCGGTGACCGCCACCTTCCTCGTCTGGGTCATGCTCGTGGTCGGCGGCGCGGCCAACAACCGCGGCGCCATCGTCGGCGCCGTGCTGATCTGGACACTGTGGTCGGCAGCCGAGATACTGATCAGCGGACTGCCCCCCGAATGGGCGGTCAGGGCGGCCTACGTCAGGATCTTTCTTGTCGGCCTGGCCTTGCAGGTCATCCTGCAGCGCTTTCCCGACGGCATCTTCCGCGAGCGCCGCCTGCGCACCGTGGCATCACCCTCAACCGTCACGTCACCCTCAACCAAGGAGCACCCCCCATGAAGACAATGCTGACAACCACCGTCGCCGTCGCCATGCACGCCGTCGCCATGCACGCCGCCGCCGACGACATCAAGGTGGGCTCGGCCGCCGCCGTCACCGGACCCATCGCCGCACTCGCGGTCGACATCGTCGCCGCCCGCACCCTCGCCGCACACCACGTCAACGAACAGGGCGGCCTGCTCGACGGCAACACCTACCGCCTCGTCACCGGCGATTCGCAGTGCGACCCGAAGGCCGCCGTCGACACCGGCACCAAGCTCGTCAACGTCGAGCAGGTCGTCATGGTCATCGGCGCCAACTGCTCGGGCGCCACCAACGCCATGGCCCAGTCGGTCACCATCCCCGCCGGCGTGGTCATGCTCTCCGACACCGCCACCGCACCCTCGATCTCAAACCTCGACGACAACGATCTCGTGTTCCGCGTCGCCCCGTCGGACGCCTACCAGGGACGATCCCTTGCCGCGTTCGCCTGGCAACACGGCTACCGCAGCCTCGCCGTCACCTACGCCAACGACGACTACAACGCCGGCCTCGCCGACGTCTTCGTCACCGCCTTCCAGGAACGCGGCGGCACCATCACCGGCAACCAGGCCCACGAACCGGGCAAGGCATCCTACCGCGCCGAACTCGCCACCCTGGCCGCCGGCGGCGCCGAAGGCCTCGCCCTCTTCGCCTACTTCGGATCCAGCGGCATCACCATCCTGCGCAACAGCCTCGAAAACGCCCTCTTCACAGCCTTCCTCGGCGCCGACGGCATGATGGACAACTCCGTCATCGAACAGATCGGCGCCGACAACCTGCGCGGCAACATCCTGCTCTCCCAACCCTCCTCCGATACCCAGGGCGCATCCTACAAGGCCTTCGCCGCCACCTTCGACAACCCCGGCGCACCCTTCGTCACCCACGGCTACGACATCGCCTTCCTCGCCGCCCTCGCCATCGAAAAGGCCGGCGCCGCCGACCGCAGCATGATCGCCGCCGCCCTGCGCGACGTCGCCAACGCTCCCGGCATCATCATCCGCCCCGGCGAATGGGCCAAAGCCAAAGACGCCCTCGCCAACGGCATGGACATCAACTACCAGGGCGCCTCCGGCGCCATCGAGTTCGATGACAACGGCGACGTCGCCGGTCTCTACGCCATCAACGGCGTCGGCGACGACGACACCTGGACGCCGATGCACTGAACACGCAAACCCACGTCAGGCACCACACAACCGGCGACCGCACAACCGGGCGGGGGCCACACAGCCAGGCCCCCGCCACGCAACCATGCGGCACCGGGCGCCCCGCAAACGCAAAGGGCCGCACCGGCACGCTTCAGATGACGCCTGACAGCGACACCGGCACCAACCAGCCGGTGACAGAACACCACCCTCAGCGCACTCAGGAAGCGTAGCGCGCGAGCGCCATCAAACAATGTCGGCGGCCAAGTTGCGATCAACCGGCAATCGAACCGGTGTCCCCCCTGAGGTCGGCAAGCGCCTCGATATGGTCGATGCCGAGACCGCAACATCCTCCCAGGACACGCACGCCCTTGGCGATCCAGTTACGGGCCTCAATGACGAGGTCCGCCGGTTCGATGATGCCAGTGAACTGCCACTCGGGCATGCGGAAAAATCCCGAATCGGGATAGGCACTCATCGGCCCCTTCCATTTCCTGCGCAGGATGTCCAGTGCGGGCCCGATCACATTGACGTTGCTGTGCATGATGCCGACAACCTCTGCCCCGCTCTTCAGCGCCGCCTCGACACAGTCGGAAAAGGGATAGTCTTCCCAGGCATAACTGACGACCTTTCCGCCGACCGACCGGGCGCTCAGACCACACCACAATGGCAATCCGCTTTCCTCGGCTGCCTCAAGCGCCAGGCCCATATGCAGGGGCCGTGACATCATCTCGAGAAGGATGAGATCGACACCGGCCTCGCACCCCGCCGCCACCACTTCCCGAAAATTGGCAACCGCGACCTCCGGCGGTGGCCGCAGCGACGGGTCGTCGCGCGAATCACCGGTAATCACAGGCATCTGGTGGGAGAGAGAAAGGGCTATCGCAACCTCGCGTCCGCCTGCCGCCCGGTCGCGGGCGCGCTGCGCGACTTCGACTGCCCGCCGGGTAAGATGAGTCACCCTGTCACCCGCTCCGGCCTGCTCGAGCATGTGCCGGGCATTGGAAAACGTGTTGGCCGTGATGATGTCGGCGCCACAACGGATGTAGTCCTCGTGAATCTCGAGCAGTGTCTGGGGTGCACTTTCGGTCGCAAGGGCACACCAGGCACCGGTACTCATCGGCGCCCCTCTGCGCTCGAGTTCGGTCCCCGTAGCGCCGTCGAGAACGAGAATACCGCCCTCATCGAGACGCTGGTTCAGAGTGACCATGCCTTCCCGCTCCTCAACACCCGTGATGGGTCTGTGATGGTCTGTATCACAAACACTTGTTGAGTCCCTTCAATCATGCATTAATTGTCCGACACAAAATCGGGAGGTCAAACTCTGCCATGATCAGCCATCCTGTGAATAGGCGCACGGCCCTGAAGAGCACTGCTGCAGCAGGCGGTGTTCTCGCCGCGCCTTCTGTTCTGCGGCGCGCGTGGGCTGCGGAGCCGATCAAGGTGTCGTCCTACGGCGGCTATTTCGAGGACATGCTGTCCCAGTACGCCTACCCTGCCTTCACGAAAGAAACGGGCATCGAGATCGAGACCATTTCCCAACCGGGTGGTTTCCAGTGGTTCGTGACCCTCAAGAACAGCATCGCGGCCGGCAGTCCCGCCGTTGACATCACCATGGCAGCCCAGGGTTCGATGCGCCGGATCTCGGAGATCTTCATCCCTCTGGACACAGGAGCCGTTCCCAATCTCCAGAACATCCCCGAGTACCTCATTCTGCGCGATGACAAGGACAGCCCGATCGGAGCGCCGGTGCTGGCCTGGTATGCCACCTTCGTCACCAATACCGAGAGATGGCCCGAACCTCCCGTCTCGTGGGGTGACGCCTGGGATTCGAAGTTCGAGAATGAACTTGGGTGGGCACGCCCGATGACCTCAAGCTACCTCCTCGATGTGATCGCTCTCGTGTTCCACGGCAGCAAGGAGATCCTGAACAGCGACGAAGGGATCATCACGTGCATGGAGAAGGCAGCCGAGCTCAAGAGCAATGTGCGCCTGTGGTTCAATGACGAAGGCCAGTTCCAGGCGATGTTGCAGTCCGGCGAACTGACCGCCGGTCAGTACTATCATGACGTCACCTGGGTGATGGTCGGCGACGGCTTTCCGGTACGCTCGACCTTCCCGAAGGAAGGTGGAATCATCGACTATGGTTCCTGGTGCATCGCCCAGGGGAGCGACAAGGTCGATGTGTGCAACGAGTTCATCAACTGGTCGGTCTCGCCGGAAGCACAAACCATGATCACGGACAACCTGTGGACGGCTCCCGTTCTGCCGCGGGGCATGCTGCCGGATCTCGGCGACGAGGCGTTCGAACGGGCCGCCAGCACGATCAAGCCGATCATCCCCAGCTACGATCTTTACGTGGAAAAGGGTGACTGGATTGACGAGAGGTGGGAGGAGTACCTGGCAGGTGTCTGATCCTGCGGGAATCGTCCCGACAGAGAGGGACCGGAGAGCAATCTCCGGTCCCTCTTTTCTATCGCGGTAGGGAACCGGGTTGCACAGGTCCGGACGTGCGCTGTTCGCATCCGGCTCCTCCTTCAGGTCCTGACGACAAGCCGTTGGCCTGGCCACGGGTGGCGCATGCTGCCCTGGGCCAGTGGGCGGCGATGAGAGAGACAAGGTCCTTCCATGCGGTGCGGTCCCTTTGGGATCGTCGCCGAAGGACGCGCAGGGGCAGTCACCTGTCGTGGCAGATGAATCGCTGCAGGCCGTGACCGCTCCCCGGCACGGCATGGTCGTTGAGCCAGCCGGTGATGACCCGCCCATCCACTTTGTCCCGGTTATCGTGCCACCGCCTGCGAAGCTCTCCCCTGATCCGCCGCAGGGTGCGGCGAACCCGTTTGCGGCTTGCGAGCAACCCTGAACCGGCTCTTCCTCGTCTGCTCGCAAAAGTGCGTCTGCCTGGGACGTCGAACGTCTCCGGCTTGCCCTGCCTTCGCGTGCGACGGTTCGCTCCCGCAAACCTGCCGCACTCGATGAGCCGGGCCTTGTCCGGATGGCGTTCCAGTCCGTCGTGGGCCAGCCTCTCCCCCGAGACCGCCGAGGAAGCGCTTCGTTTCGCCCGGATGCTGGAAGCCGCGCAAGTCGGCGGTCTTGCCGGAGTTTCCGGACCATTCGTCCATGACCGCATCGCCGATCAGCTGGTGCTGTGACGACATCGCCGCAGTGTGGAGCGCCACGCAATCACATGCTGCAGTTGTTTTCATGAATGGTGAGCCCGGAAGGATTCGAACCTTCGACCGCCTGATTAAAAGTCAGATGCTCTGCCAGCTGAGCTACGGGCTCTCTCAGCAAGGAAAACCGGGAAAACCAGCAGCGCGCAACCTAGTGACGATCATGATTGCGGTCAAGGTTCACCCTCTCCCTGTCGGTTGTTCCCGAAGGAAAAATGCGTGATGCTCGGCACATGACAAGCACGCTTCGCAAGCCTCACGATGCGGAGGGAATGCGCCTGGACCTTGGGCGTTTCGGCTACTGCATGGCTGAAGGAGTGCTCGACGGGGTTCAGCTTGAAACCGCCGCCAGGGAAGTGGAGCACGCGTCACGTCGCAAGAAGCAACGCTCGGCGGATGCCGATGAGTGGTTGCGGGCCGGCGACGAGTGGGTGGTTCTCATTGTCGGTGAATGCGGTCTTGATGCCATGGTCTGTCATCCCCTCGCCCTTGCCATGGCGCGTCACCTGCTTGGCCAGCGCATCATGCTGTCAGGCTACACCGCCCACATCATCCATCCCGGCAACGAAGAGATGGATCTCCATACCGATCAGTGGTGGCTCCCCCGCGCCCTGCCCATTGATCATTTAGGGACTAGTCACTTGGGATTCTTGCTGCTATCGTGGCGTCATGACCACGAATCATGCGATCCGCAGCATGCTTTTTTCCGAGCACGGTCGCGCGCTTGTGTCGACCCTGGCGCCTGCCGAGAGTTTTTCCGGTCGTTCGCAGATGGCGCGCGAGGTCTGCACCTTGTTCGGCTTCGTCGACGCTCGTGGGGAGCTGCGTGTCGCCAGCTGTCTGACTGCCCTGCGCGAGCTTGAGGGGGCGGGCGGCATCCGCCTTCCACCGGCGGGACGCGGTGCCGGGGTCGCGCGGCGCCCGCAGGTCCTGGCGGAGCCGGTGGCTGCGGCGAGAGGCGTTCCCGCGCACGTCGGCGCGATCGCCGGCCTGCGCATCGTGCCGGTCGAGGACAGGCGGCAGCGTCTTGTGCTGTCGACGCTGCTGCGTGACGACCATCCGCAGGGCGCGGTGCAGCACGGCGGTCGGCAACTGCGCTATCTGATCGGCTCGGACCACGGCTGGCTCGGCGGCTTGCTGTTCGCCGGTTCGTGCCGTGCGCTCGGTATCCGCGATGCGTGGATCGGCTGGGATGCAGCGACCCGCCAGGCCGGTCTTCACCGGATTGTCGGCATGGCGCGCTTCCTGATCCGGCGCGGGGTGCGCTGCCGCAACCTGGCCTCGAAGGCCCTCGGGATGTGCCTGCGGCGGCTTGTCGGCGACTTCGAGGCCCGCTACGGCATCGCGCCACTCCTTGTGGAGACGTTCACCGGGCCGGGGTTCGACGGCGCGAGCCTGGCGGCGGCGGGCTGGACGTGGGTCGGGGAGAGCGCGGGGCGCGGTCGCCGTGCGGCGGCCGGGGTGCGGGTGACGCGCAAGGGCGTATGGATGCGGCCGTTGCGGCGGGACTGGCGTCGCATCCTCGGTGTTGCCGGCACGGGGCGTGCGCCGCCGCCCCGCCCGCAGCTGGTTGTGCAGCCCGGGGACGGTCTTGGGATGGATGTCTGGGCCGAGAACGAGTTTGGTGCGGTGCCGCTCGGCGGGGCGCTGGTGAAGCGGATCGTGAAGAGTGTGAGGATACAGTCGATGGCTCCTTCGAAGACCTTTTTCTCCGCCGCCTGCGGCGATCAGGCGGCGGTGACGGGATACTACCGGATGATCGAGCGCCCCGAGGAGGGGGGCTTCACGCCGGAAGCGATTCTGGCGGCGCATCGGGAGCGCACCCTGAAGCGCATGCGCGGGGCGCAGACGGTGCTTCTGATCGAAGACGGGACGGACCTGAACTTTGCCACGCACGGGGGCTGTTCGGGCCTCGGCGTCATCTCCCGCAACAAGGGGGGATCGGGCACGCTGGGGATACACATGCACAGCACGTTCGCGGTCAGCGGCGACGGTGTGCCGCTCGGTGTGCCGCGCATCGAGTTCGACTGTCCGGACGGCAAGGCCGACAAGGACAAGCCAGCGCAGCGGCGCACGTCCGCGCGCTGGCTGCGGGGATGGCGGGACAGTGCGACACTGGCGGCGTCGGCGCCGGGGACGCGGACGGTCTCGGTGATGGATCGTGAGGGCGACATGGCGGCGTTGTTCTGCGAGCGCCAGGCGGCGGGCGGGACGCATCTTCTGGTGCGGGCCCGTCACGACCGGGTGTTCCCCGACGGACAGAGTCTGTTCGCGCGGGTGCGCAACGCGCCGGTCGACGGGACACACGAGATCCGCATCGACAGGGCCTCGTCGAGACGTGCCGCGCGCGGCCAGAAGGGCTTCGCCGGACGCGAGGCGCGCCGCGCGACGGCGGCGTTGCGCTGGCAGGAGATCGAGATGCCGGTGCCGACGAGGGAGCGGGGACGCCTCGGCACCGAGCCGCTGCGTCTTGTGGCGGTGCACGTTCATGAGCCCGCGCCTCCGGCCGGTGCCGAGGCGGTGGAATGGTTGCTGCTGACGACCCTGCCCGTCGCCGACCGCAGGGCGGCTGTGGAGGTTCTCGACCTCTACGCCTTGCGATGGCGGATCGAGGACTGGCACCGGATCCTGAAGACCGGGTGCGATGTGGAGAAGACGGCCCACAACACGGCTGAGCGGATCAAGCGCGCGGTCACGCTGAACGCGGTGATCGCGTGGCGCCTGTCGGTGCTGACGCTCATGGGCAGGGCGACGCCGGAACTGTCGGCCACGACGCTGTTCGCACCATCGGAAATCGCGATGCTGCTGGACTATGCCCGCCACATGGGGTTCACGCTGCCCTGCCAGGCGGATGCGCAGACCATGCCCGAACTCGACGCCGTCTCGCTGGGAGAGGCGGTGCTGCTGGTGGCGCGCCTTGGCGGCTATCTGAACCGCAGGAACGACGCTCCGCCCGGGCACCAGCTTGTCTGGGAGGGCTACGTCCGCATGACGTCAGGCGCGCAGACGATGGAGAGAATCGTCACCCATGGGACCTGCAGCGCTCTGCACAAGCTAAGTGCCCAGAAGAAAAATGACTAATGGGCAGCCCGCGCCACACCCGCCAGCGAACCGCCGAACCGGCCGGGGAACATCACGCGCGCCTCGGCCAGACACCGGACTCCCGCGCCCGCTACCCATCCAATCAATCCCGCGGTCGTCATCAACGTCATGTGGGCGATCAGCGACTTTACGCACGCCAACGGATGCACCCGCCTGGTTCCGGGCAGCCATCTTTCCGGTGCGGAGCCTGACCCTGGCCAGACCTTTGCGACTGTCCATGCGGAAATCCCGGCCGGCGGTGTGGTGATGTGGGATGCCCGCACATGGCACGGTTCGGGCAGCAACACGACGCAGTCCGGCCGCATTGGTGTCTCCATCACATATTGCGGCCCCCAGTTCAGGCAACTTCAGAACCACACACTTGCCGTCCGCCCCGATGTTCACGGGACACTCGATGACACCATGCGCGCCCTCCTGGGCTACCGTCTGTTCTCCAGCTACGGCGCGACGGACGACGATGAAGCGGTCTTCGCCCGTCCCGGCTACGACAGGTCTTGGCAACCGACGCCGTCGGCCAGTTGATCGAACGTTCCGTTCTCGATGCTCCGGCGGATGTCAGCCATGAGATCCTGATAGCGGGTGATGTTGTGAAGCGACAGCAGGATCGGACCCAGCATCTCGCGACAACGGAACAGATGGTGCAGGTAGGCCCTCGAGTGGTTCAGGCATGCCGGACAGCGACAGTCGGGATCGAGCGGCCGCGGATCATCGCGATGACGGGCATTGCGGATATTGAGCGTTCCATGCCGAAGGAAGGCCTGCCCGGTTCTCCCGGAACGGCTTGGGAGAACACAGTCGAACATGTCGATACCGCGGGCCACCGCGCCGATGATGTCGTCGGGGCGGCCCACTCCCATGAGATAGCGCGGTCTGCCTGCCGGCAGATGCTCGGCCACTGCGTCGAGGACACGGAACATCTCCTGCTGCCCTTCGCCGACCGCGAGCCCACCCACGGCATAGCCCTCGAATCCGATCGCCCGCAGCGCACGGGCGCTGGCACAGCGCAGGTCCTCGTGAACGCCTCCCTGCACGATCCCGAAGAGGCCATAACCTTGTCGGGAACGGAATGCCGTCCTGCAGCGCTCGGCCCAGCGCATGGAACGCTCCATGGACCGCAGTGCCCTTTCGTGCGTGGCCGGATGTTCGGTGCATTCATCGAGCACCATGGTGACGGTCGAATCGAGACACTCCTGAATATCCACCGAGCGTTCCGGGGTCAGTTCATGGCGACTGCCGTCAACATGACTGCAGAAAACGGCGCCGTCTTCCGTGACCTTGCTGAGGCCCTTGAGCGAGAAGATCTGGAAACCGCCACTGTCGGTCAGGACGGGTCCTGACCAGTTCATGAATTGTCTCAGGCCGCCCAGGTCCCGAATCCGTTCGGCACCCGGTCGCAACATGAGGTGATAGGTGTTGCCAAGGAGCATGGGGACACCGGCTTCCTTGAGATGCCCGGTCATGAGACCCTTGACGGTTGCGGCCGTTCCAACCGGCATGAACACCGGCGTCTGCACATTGCCGTGTGCCGTCGACAGGACGCCGGTACGGGCCTTCCCGCAGGTCGTCCGGCAGCGCCAGGTCAGCACGCTTGCCCCTTTACCAGCAGGCAGGCATCGCCGTAGCTGTAGAAACGATAGCCCCTGTCGATGGCGTCCCGGTAAGCCCGCTTCATGAGACCGGTGCCCAGAAAGGCGCACACGAGCATGAAGAGCGTCGAACAGGGAAGGTGAAAGTTGGTGATGAGGGCGTCGATGGCACGGAACGTGTGTCCCGGCGTGATGAAGAGCGAGGTGTCGCCCCGGTATGGGCGCACGACGCCGCAGCTGTCGACCGCACTTTCGAGAAGGCGCACGGTCGTCGTCCCGACGGCAATGATCCGTCCGCCGGACTGGCGGGCGCCGTTGATCCGGGCTGCCGCCTGGGGGGAAATCTCTCCCCACTCCCCGTGCATCTCGTGATCGTGGACCTCCTCCGAACGGACCGGCATGAAGGTGCCGGGACCGACGTGCAGTGTGAGCGCCACGCGCTCGATTCCTGTCGTCGCGAGCGCGTCGAACAAGCCTTGCGTAAAGTGAAGACCGGCAGTTGGAGCGGCGATCGCCCCGGAATTGCGGGCGAAGATGGTTTGATAGTCGTCGTGATCGCGCTCATCTGCACCGCGCCTCATGTAGGGTGGCAGCGGCATGGCGCCATGACATTCCAGATGAGACAGAAACTCCGCTCTGGCCATGCCGACATCGAGAATGACGACGCCGGCTGCCTGCCTGGCGATGACAGAAGCAGAGAGGTCGCCTGGCAACCGGATGCTCTGGCCCGGCTTGAGCTTGCGTGCCGGGCGCGCAAGAACACGCCAAAGATGACCACCTTCGCAGCTCACCGCAGTGACCTCGACAGGGGCGCCGGCGCATTGCCCTTTCATCCGCACGGGTATGACCCGGGTATCATTGACCACGAGAATGTCGCCTGGCCGGAGAATCCCGGCGAGATCGGCGAAGAAGTGATGGGTCCGGCTGCCCGATCCGTCAACACACAATAGACGCGCCGCATCGCGAGGATCGGCAGGGCGTGTCGCGATCCTGTCGGGTGGAAGGTCGAAGTCGAACGTGTCGACCCGCATTGGGCTCAGGCGATGGCCCTGGCGAGACGCCGGGCGACATGCTCGGGAACGAAACTCGCGAAGTCGCCCCCCAGCAACGCCACTTCCTTGACAAGGCGCGACGAAATGAACGTGTGGCGTTCCGAGGCCATGAGAAACACCGTTTCAACGTCGGGTTCCATACGAGCGTTCATGCCCGCCATCTGGAACTCATAGTCGAAATCGCTGACAGCGCGCAATCCGCGGATGATCACACCGGCGCCACACTCCTTGGCGCACGCCACCAGAAGACCGTCGATGGGACGCACATCGATGGGCGCAAGTCCCGTTGCATCCTTGAGTTCCAACAGTTCCTTCTCGAGCATTTCCACGCGTTCGTCGTAAGCGAACAGCGGATTCTTGCCGGTGTTGACGGCGACTCCGACGATGAGCCTGTCCACCAGGGTGCGGGCCCTGGAGATAATGTCGATATGGCCATTGGTCACGGGATCAAACGATCCCGGATAGACACCAACCCTGCCTGAATTCATCGAGCTTTCCCCGGATCTCCCCTGACGCGTCAGGGGTCTGCGTTGTCTTCTTCCTTGACCAGCGCCACCGATACCACTTTCGTGCCTTCGGTAACACGGAAGAGCCGCACGCCACGGGTGTTGCGCCCGGCAACGCGTATCTCGTTGACAGGACTGCGAATGAGCTGACCGCTGTCGGAGACGAGCACGATCTGGTCGCTCTCGACAACCGGAAAGGAGGCGACCAGGTCGGCGCGGCCTGCCTCCTCGCCACGATCAAGTTCCATGTTGGCTATTCCCTGTCCACCCCGCCCGGCGACGCGGTACTCGTAGGCCGAACTGCGCTTGCCGAGGCCGTCGTCGGCCACGGTGAGAAGAAACTGCTCGCGACGGCGCAATTCTTCATAGATGTCATCGTCAAGGGTGTGCCCGTCATCCACCTCTTCCTGATCTGAACGCCGTTCCATCCCCGCTCGTTTCAGGTAGGCCGCCCTGACATCCGGGTTGATGTCGATGTGGTCGAGGACCGTCATGTCGATAACGGTATCGTCGGCCCCAAGCCGGATGCCCCTCACTCCGGTGGAGGTGCGTCCGGCGAACGTACGGATGGCGTCGACGGGAAAACGTATGGCACGCCCCTGGCGGGTGAACAGCAGGATGTCCTGATCTTCTCTGCAGGTCTTGACGCCGATAAGGCGCTCCCCCTCCTCCAGTTTCATGGCAATGAGGCCGTTTCGCCGTATGTTGGCAAAATCCGAGAGGCGGTTGCGTCGTATCGTGCCCTGTGCTGTCGCGAACACCACGTGAAGGTCATCCCAGCTTTCTTCGTCGATCGGCATGGGCATGACCGTCGAGATCGTTTCGCCGTCTTCCAGGGGCAACAGGTTGACGAAGGCCTTGCCGCGCGCCTGCGGCGTTGCCATGGGCAGGCGGTAGGTCTTCAGGCGGAAGACAAGACCGGAGGTCGCGAAGAAGAGCACCCATGCGTGGGTGTTGACCACAAACACCTGATTGACAACGTCCTCGTCGCGGATGGACATGCCACTGCGCCCCTTGCCACCGCGCCTTTGCGCCCGGTAGTCGGCCAGCGGCACCCGCTTGACATATCCGTTGAGACTGACGGTCACGACCATGTCCTCTGGCTGGATCAGGTCCTCGTCGGTTCTGTCGTACACTTCCTCGCCGAGTTCCGTGCGGCGTTCACTGACGAACGCGTCACGCAATGCGACAAGTTCTCCGCGAATAAGTTCCATCAGGCGGTCACGTGACGCCAGGATGGTAAGGTGGCCTCTGATTTTCTCCGCCAGCTCCTTGAGTTCGGCGATGATCTTGTCTCTCTCCAAACCGGTCAGGCGTTGCAGACGCAACTCCAGGATGGCACGAGCCTGTTCAAGGGAGAGACGATAGACACCCTCTTCGCGCAATTCCGTGAGAGCCTGCGAACCCTCGATCAGTCCGAGCACCGGTTCGACCACCGCAGCACGCCAGGTTCTGGCCATGAGCTGTGTACGCGCATCCTCCGGACTGGCGGCATTGCGGATGAGGGTGACCACCTCGTCGACCTCCGTGACGGCAATGGCAAGACCGATCAACTGGTGGGCACGCTCCTGCATGCGTCCAAGTTCATGGCGCAACCGCCGGGTGACCACGTCTTCACGGAAACGGATGAACCGCGCAATGATGTCAAGGAGCGGCATCTGGCGAGGTTGTCCTGTTTCGTCGAGAGCCAGCATGTTGACTGCAAAGACGATCTGCAGCGGCGTGTAGTGCCACAGCTGGTTGAGGACGACGTCGGACATGGCATCGCGCTTGAGTTCGATCACCACCCGGACTCCGTGCCGGTCGCTTTCGTCGCGCAATTCGTGGATTCCCTCCACGCGCTTGTCACGGACCAACTCGGAGATACGTTCGATCAACCGTGCCTTGTTCACCTGATAGGGAACTTCGGTGACTATGATGGCCTCGCGTCCCTTGCGCACTTCCTCGATATGCGTACGCGCCCGCACGACGATGCGCCCCTTTCCTGAAAGGTAGGCATCCCGCACGCCGGCCTGTCCCATGACCATGCCCCCGGTGGGAAAGTCGGGGCACGGGACGTAGGGCAGAAGTTCACCCGGGGCAATCGATGGGTCATCGATGTATGCGCAACATGCATCGATCACTTCACCCAGATTGTGAGGTGGAATGTTGGTCGCCATGCCAACAGCGATACCGGCGCTTCCGTTGACAATGAGATTGGGAAAACAGGCTGGCAAAACCACCGGTTCCGTCTCGCTGCCATCGTAGTTGTCGCGAAAATCCACCGTGTCGTTGTCGATATCGGAGAGCAGGCTCGCTGCAATGCGGGCAAGTCTTGCCTCGGTATAGCGCATGGCGGCCGGTGGATCGGCATCCATGGAACCGAAGTTCCCCTGACCATCGACAAGCGGCGATCGCATGGTAAAGGTCTGCGCCATCCTCACCATGGCATCATAGATCGCACTGTCGCCATGGGGATGATAGCGGGCCATCACGTCGCCGACGATGCGGGCCGATTTGCGGTAGGGGCGGTCGGCGGTGTATCCGGCTTCGCCCATTGCATAGAGAATACGCCGCTGAACCGGCTTGAGGCCATCGCGAACATCGGGAAGTGCGCGCGACACGATGACGCTCATGGCGTAGTCGAGGTAGCTCCTGCGCAGCTCATCCTCGATCGAAACCGGCGCGATGGCATCCGAAGAAACCTGATCGCTCACGTCACCTCCAGCCATGCACGATCACTGGGCGACAGGCGCTTTTTGCCGATACGGCGATCAGAAGGGAATTCCGTCGTCGAAGTCCGGCGTCCTGTCAGGGACACTCTCGCCGGAATCCGCGATCTGGTTCCACTGCGTCTGCTGCGGACTTCCGCCGTCATCCATGCGTGGCCCGCTCCCTGACCGGCCGTCGAGCATGACCATGACGCCACCAAAACCCCGTACGGCGACTTCCGTGGTATAGCGTTCCTGGCCGCTCTGGTCCTGCCACTTGCGGGTCTGCAGTTCACCTTCGATATAGATTTTGGAACCCTTGCTCAGGTAGCGCTCGGCGACCTCTGCCAACTTGCCGAAAATGACCACCCGATGCCATTCGGTGCGTTCTTTCTTCTCTCCCGTCTGGCGGTCGTTCCAGGTCTTGCTGGTGGCAAGCGAAAGATTGGCCACCGCGTCTCCGGACGGCATGCGACGGATCTCAGGATCACGCCCAAGGTTGCCCACCAATATGGCCTTGTTGACGCTTCCTGCCATCTGGCATCTCCACATGAATGACCGGTAACCCGGGTGCGCTGCGAAGCATATCAGGGGTTTGCCGATGGCGCATGAAGAACTGTGCAGCCTATCCACAGACGCCGCCCTTGCCAGACAAGGCGCCTCCCCATAAACAAGATTGAAGAGACATGGAATCGTCATGAACAAGAGCATCCGCGTACGCGGCGCGCGGGAGCACAATCTCAAGGGCGTCAATGTCGAGTTCCCCCGGGACCGTCTGATCGTCATGACCGGGCTGAGCGGGTCCGGCAAGTCGTCCCTTGCATTCGATACCATCTATGCCGAAGGCCAGAGACGCTATGTCGAGAGTCTGAGCGCCTATGCGCGCCAGTTTCTCGAGCTGATGGAGAAGCCTGATGTCGAGCATATTGACGGCTTGTCTCCAGCCATCTCCATCGAGCAGAAGACGACCTCGAAGAATCCTCGCTCGACGGTCGGCACGGTGACGGAGATTCACGATTACATGCGTCTGCTGTGGGCCAGAGTCGGCGTTCCCTGGTCGCCTGCGACCGGTTTGCCGATTGAAAGCCAGTCGGTCAGCCAGATGGTCGACCGAATCATGGACATGGCCGATGGCTCGCGCCTCATGCTGCTGGCACCGGTGGTACGGGGCCGCAAGGGTGAGTACCGCAAGGAACTTGGCGATTTGCTGAGGTCGGGCTTTCAGCGTGTGAGGATCGATGGCTGTGTTCACATGATCGAGGACGCTCCGCGTCTCGACAAGAAACGCAAGCACACCATCGAGGTCGTCGTCGACCGTGTCG
Organism: Alphaproteobacteria bacterium; assembly: GCA_965200495.1. GTDB lineage: Bacteria > Pseudomonadota > Alphaproteobacteria > SP197 > SP197 > SP197. The sequence continues at coordinate 2,437,526 of CBDAUG010000001.1, read as the reverse complement.
TCAAGCGCGAAGGTCTGGAGGGGCGGCTGGCGGACTCCATCGAGACGGTCCTCGGCCTTTCCGACGGACTCCTTGTTGTCCTGGACGTCGACAGTCAGGAGCAGGCGACTCTCTCCTCGCGTTTCGCCTGCCCCGTGTCAGGCTTCACGATTGAGGAGATCGAACCCCGGCTGTTTTCCTTCAACAATCCGTTCGGCGCCTGTCCGGAGTGCAGTGGCATCGGCACCCGTCTCGTCTTCGACGTGAATCTCATTGTTCCCGATCCCCGGCGCAGCCTCGAGGGCGGCGCCATCGTTCCCTGGCAGCGCAGCTCCAGCCTCTACTACAAGCGGGCCATGCGCTCGGTAGCCCGCCATTTCGGCGTGTCCCTCCATACGCCCTGGCAGGAACTGCCCCCGGATATGCGCACGATGCTTCTCGAGGGATCGGGAAACGAGAAGATCCGGTGGACCGAGGAATTCGGCGACGAAGACGATCTTTCCGAGTTCCAGGCGCCATTCACAGGCGTGATACCGGGCCTCGAGAGGCGCCTCAGGGAGACATCGAGCGAACACGTACGCGAGGAACTTGGCCGCTACCAGGCCATGACCACGTGTGAGGCCTGCAACGGATTCCGTCTCAAGCCCGAGGCTCTCGCCGTGCGTATAGCCGGCAAGCATATCGCCGAGATCTCGGAGTATTCGATCGGCGATGCCCGGCGCTGGTTTGCCGGCGTGGCCAGGACACTGAATCCCCAGCAGGCAGAGATTGCCCGGCGAATCCTTGCAGAAATCAATGATCGTCTGACGTTCCTCAGCCGGGTAGGCCTCGATTATCTGGCCCTGTCACGCCGTTCCGGGACGCTTTCCGGCGGCGAGGGTCAACGCATCCGACTCGCCTCACAGATCGGATCGGGCCTGACCGGAGTTCTCTATGTGCTCGACGAGCCGTCGATCGGCCTGCACCAGAGAGACAACCAGCGGCTTCTCGAGACCCTCACCGATCTTCGCGACCTAGGGAACACCGTCGTCGTCGTTGAACACGATGAAGAAGCCATCCGCGCCGCCGACCACGTCATCGACCTTGGCCCCGGCGCCGGGGAACATGGCGGTCATGTCGTCGCACAGGGAACGCCAGCTGACGTCATGGCGAGCGAGGCGAGCCTGACCGGTCAGTATCTCGTCGGCACACGCCGGATCGATGTTCCCGTCAGTCGGCGCGGATCAGACCGGTTCCTGACTGTCAGTGGAGCAACGGCCAACAATCTCAAGGCCATCACCGCCAGCTTTCCTGTTGGCGCGATGACCTGCGTGACCGGCGTATCTGGCAGCGGCAAGTCGACCCTGGTCAACGAAACCCTCTACCTGGCGCTCAACAACCACCTCGGATCGCATCAGCACGTGGCAGGAGCCCACACGCTCCTCGAGGGTGCTGACATGTTCGACAAGGTGGTGGATATCGACCAGTCGCCGATCGGCCGGACGCCGCGTTCCAACCCTGCCACCTATACCGGAGCCTTCACGCCCATCCGCGAGTGGTTTGCCGGTTTGCCGGAGTCAAAAGCACGGGGCTACCAGCCCGGACGCTTCAGTTTCAATGTCGAGGGTGGACGCTGCGAGGCATGTCGCGGCGATGGCCTGCTGCGCATCGAGATGCATTTTCTTGCTGATGTGTATGTCCAATGCAGCGCCTGCAGGGGCCGGCGCTACAATCGGGAGACCCTTGAGGTCAGGTTCCGCAGCAAGTCGATCGCGGACGTGCTTGACATGACCGTCGAGGAAGGATGCGACTTCTTTCAGGCGGTTCCCGCCATCCGCACCAAGCTCGACATGCTGATACGCGTCGGACTGAGCTACGTCAGGATCGGTCAGCCGGCGACAACGCTCTCCGGCGGAGAGGCGCAGCGGGTCAAGCTGGCCAAGGAACTGTCACGACGCGCCACCGGACGCACTCTCTACATTCTCGACGAACCGACCACGGGCCTTCATTTCGAGGACGTACGCAAGCTCCTCGAAGTTCTGCACGCGCTGGTTGATTCCGGCAACACCGTGGTCGTCATCGAGCACAATCTCGAAGTCATCAAGACCGCCGACTGGATCATCGATCTCGGCCCGGAGGGAGGCGACGACGGCGGATATATCGTCGCTGAGGGAGAACCGGAGACCATCGCCGGAATCCCGGCCAGTCACACGGGCCGCTACCTCGCCGGCATTCTCTCCGACGCAAGGACTATCACCGCCGCGGCAGAATAGTTGTCATCATCTCACGCAGAGGATGATGCAGAGTGCGGCGGCACCATGCGACGGCGCAGTCTGGCCCATGTCTCCGGGGTGCCGTCGTGAAAGCTGCCGAACCACTTGTCCATCGGCACCAGCTGGTTGCCGTAATTGCAGTTGTAGTAGCGATGGTGAAGCGTGTGGAAGAAGCTGCCGGCGTAGTGGACCGGCCTGTTTCGCACCAGAATTGCTTCAAAGCCCGCATGGGACGTTGCTGCCTGCAGGGTGTTGTACTGCCCATGGAACAGGACATGCACCGGGTGTGACAGAATGACCGCGTGAATGAAGACGCCCGAAAGATAGACGAGGTGCTCGATGGGATGCATCGACAGGCCCGACCATGGCCCGACAGTCACATTGCGATGATGCAGCGCGTGAGCGATGCGAAACAGCGGTTTCCAGTGAAGCAGCCGGTGAATGACATAGAAGTGTACGGCCGACCAGAAGGGAATGATCAGGAACCAGGCGACGAAGAGCACCGGATTGTCATGCCAGACCAGGAAATGCGGGAACCAGCCATTGGCATACCCCCACATCATGATCACCTCATAGGCTGTCCAGAGACCGACGCCGCTCGTGCACGACCAGAAGATATTGTCGTACGTCTGATTTCCAGTGAAGAAGCGCTTGTTTTTGCGGGCCAGTTCGCGGGAGTCGAACTTTCGCCTGTCGCCCTGGAGCCGGAATGTATGGAAAAAGAGATGCAGCCCACCGGCGACCAGGATCATGAGTCCGAGATTGCGCAGGTACATCCAGGCAATCCAGCCTGCTTCCAGCTCACGGCAATGCTCCAGGGCAGGCTGCGTGAACTCCCAGACCACGATCGCCAGAATCGCGAAGGGTACGACCTGCGTCCACATGAAGCTGACAGACAACAGGTACCGCAGCGCCTTTGCCGGCCGCCATGGCCAAGCGAACAACGGTATGACGGGCATCGGGAGGTCGGGGTGCCAAGCCCAGTCCCGATTGCGCATGCTGGAACTGGAAGTCGCCATGACCAGATCTCCCTTGCGTCCGGAACCGGGAAGAAAACGCTAACCACATCCGCACGGTCATGACAACCGCTATGCTGCGCTTCCTCCTCACCAACAACAAACGGTCGGATGGTCTGCGCCACCTCGAGGAGAAACGATGCGCCATGCGGGCGCTTTGGAGCTCCGCGAAGTCAGCACATCGGCGAAGGCCCGCTGCACCGGCCGACCGGAGGATGCGTTTGCGGCGACGGCAGTTCCAGCAGCTGTGTCCGATGCCTGCACGTTCAACCAGATCGACCTTGCGGCCCGGCAAGCGTCATCAGCGCACCGCCCGTCAACGAGGATCCGAAACCATGTTCCTGGCGCAAGACCACCGATGAAATCCTGGCGTCGGCCAAACGCTTCTGCCCCGAATCCCCGCAATCACCGAAGTCACCACCTCATGAGACCGCGACCCCGGGAACAAGGTCGGCGCGCCGGTCGTTCTTCAGCCGGCACTGAAATGCTTCGAAAGCGCGAGTGACTGACCCTGATAGTGGCTTCCGAGATCGGCCCCATAGAGGACAGATGGACGTTCCGTGAGTCGTTCAAAGGCAAGACGACCCATGATCTGGCCATGCTCAAGGAGGAAGGGAACCTCGTGACTGCGAACTTCGAGAACGGCCTTTGCCCCCGCACCGCCATCCGCGCTCCAGCCAAAGCCGGGGTCGAAGAAACCCGCATAGTGCACCCGGAATTCTCCCACGAGGTTGTCGTAGGCCGCCATCTCTGCAGCGTGATCGGGCGGAACCCTCACCCGCTCGCGGGTGGCAAGGATATGAAACTCGTCAGGATCGAGAATCATGTTGGCCGCGGCATGTATGGGTTCCCAGAACAGTGCGGCCTCGAGTTGTCCCTTGCGGTCAACATCAACGACACCGGTGTTGCGCCGGGCACGATACCCGACGAGAGAGCCCGGCCCCTCGCCTTCGAGGTCCAGGGTCAGGGCCACGGTATTGCCGCGTATCGATGCCTCAGGGGTGTCGACAAGGCCGTGTTCCTCGTGAAGCTGGCGCAGCCGTTCCTCACCAAGCGGCGGGGCGCCGCGACGGAACCGAAGCTGCGCAAGGCGGGATCCGCGGCGCACCAGCACGGAGAAGGTGCGTGGCGACACCTCCGCGTAGAGACGTCCCCGGTAGCCTCGCGCCACACGGTCGAACTCCGTCGCGCCGTCGGCGATGATCCGGGTGAAGACATCAAGCCGGCCAATCGAGCTCTTGGGATTGACGAAGCCTGCGAGTTCGTCCTGCGCCTTCAGACGAATGCTCTCCTGGAGCGCAATGATGTAGACGCAACCGCGTTCAAGGACCGCGCCGGCGACGAGATCAATCTCGTGCATGATTCCCGCGGTTTCCTTGAGCTTGCCCTCGACAGTGGAGTTGGGACCCGGCAGGAAGGACGAACGCACACGCCAGGCGACGTCGCCCAGCCTGAGATCCAGGCTCGCCGGTTGCAGCTGGCCTTCGGCAAGCGGAGCGTCAGGAACGACCGTCGAACCGATGAGCGGTTCGAGCCGCTGATAGGGCAGCACGCCGGTGGTGAACTGCGCATGGGCACCGGCATCATCCGCGGTATCGGGCAGGACATGGGGAAGCATCGGCGCGGATGACCTGTGCCGCCAGCCAGTGACATCGCTCATGACCTCTCCGACCATTGTGTGACGCAAGTCTATCACCTTGCCGTCACAGGTCATCTCCGGGTGGGAAAACGCCGGCACCGGGCGTATGTGAACTCCGAATCAAAACCAGTCAGGTTGCACGGCGTCCCGTGGGCAGCGATATCCTGAAGGGCACGCCGCTACCGTCACGGGTCAAGCGCATGGACCAACGGGCCACCGCATGACATGAGCCGGACGGGTTTGACATGGCCACGACACTGAATCATATTCTCTCTTTTTTTCATCTTGTTGCGCTCGTATTTTGAAACTCTTCAGGATGTGGCTGCCGGGCGCAACCTGATCGGCTCGCAGTCCAACCTTGTCGCACCGAAGTCCGTAACGTTGATCGCAAGTGCGCCTTCTTTTGTCGTCCCGCTGGTCTCTGTAAGGTCCTCATGCCCGCTCTCCTTGCGAAGGCTCCTGCATGAGCGCAAGCAAAGTGGCCGGTTCCTGCCCTTGTCGGTGATTCCCTGCCGGTTTCAATGATCGACAGACACGCCGCCACCGGCAACTCGGCGATACAACCTCATCGGGATGACGGCGACAGCCCGACACTCACGCGCACCGACCGTATCACCGGGAAGCCCTCATTGTGTCGCAGCCATGCTTGCGGATTCGGCGGACAGAGGAGACACTGCGCCATGAGCGGGCCAATCCATGTCATTGGCGGTGGTCTGGCCGGGTGCGAGGCCGCCTGGCAAATTGCGCGTGGCGGCGGGAGAGCCGTCCTCCACGAGATGCGGCCGCATCGCTCCAGCGATGCGCACAGGACCGATACCCTGGCCGAACTGGTGTGCTCCAACTCATTCCGTTCGGATGATGCCGACACCAATGCCGTGGGCCTGCTCCATGAGGAACTGCGACGCGCCGGTTCCCTCATCATGGCCGCTGCCGACCGCCACCAGGTGCCGGCCGGAAGCGCCCTGGCTGTCGACCGCCATGGATTTTCCGGCGACGTGGAAGGGGCCATCGAATCCGAGCCGCTGATCGAGGTGCATCGCGAGGAGGTCCCGGTCCTGCCGGGATCCGAGAAGGGGCTGGTGATCGTTGCCACGGGCCCACTGACGGCTCCGGACCTTGCCGCCGACATCCTGCGAGCGACAGGCCGGGAGGCCCTGGCCTTCTTCGACGCCATCGCTCCGGTGGTTCACCGCGACAGCATCGACTTTGACATCGCGTGGTTCCAGTCGCGTTACGACAAGCCCGGCCCGATGGGAGATACCGCCGCCTACATCAACTGTCCGCTTACCCTTGAGGAGTACGATGCCTTTGTCGAGAGGGTGTGCGCTGCCGAGGTGACACCCTTTCGCGATTGGGAAAGGGAGACGCCGTGGTTTGAAGGATGCCTGCCCATCGAGGTGCTGGCGCGGCGCGGCCGCAACACCCTGCGCTTCGGACCGATGAAGCCCGTCGGACTGACCGATCCCGCCACCGGAGAGAGACCCTTCGCCGTTGTACAACTGCGCCAGGACAATGCTCTTGGCACCCTCTTCAACATGGTCGGTTTCCAGACCAAGATCCGCCACAGTGATCAGATCGACGTCCTTCGCACCATACCCGGGCTCAACGATGCCCGTTTCGCGCGCCTGGGCGGTGTTCACCGGAACACCTTCATCAACAGCCCGCACCTGCTCGATGGCGCGCTGCGACTGCGCCAGCGGCCGCATCTCAGATTTGCAGGGCAGATCACCGGGGTCGAGGGTTATGTCGAGAGCACGGCGACAGGTCTTCTCGCCGGACGTTTCGCATTGCTTGAAAGCCGTGCGGACGTCATCGTCCCACCTCCCGCAACGACAGCCCTCGGGTCCCTTCTCAACCACGTGACCACCGGGGCAGACGCCCGCACATTCCAGCCGATGAACTGCAATTTCGGCCTCTTCCCCTCCCCCAGGCCCGACCTCAGAAAAGCCGCGCGCCGGTCTGCGATCGTCACTGCAGCACGCGCCGACCTTGGCCCATGGCTGGCGGCCGGGTGTGGACATCACGCGGGGGATACCATATGAACTTCACGCAACACGGTGGCCCTTCGCGGTTGACCGCCATGTGGCGCCGGCACCGAACAGAGACTGGGGGAAGTTCATGACCAAGATACTCGAATCGCTCGGGTCCACAATCATCGCAGGATGTGTGCTGACCGTTGTCGTCGCCATCATCCTTCTCTCGATCTGATTGCGCCGCGAGAAAGGATCATCTCATGGAAGGACTCGACGTTCTCTCGTTCCTGTTCCGCTGGCTTCATGTGCTCTCGGGCGTCATGTGGATCGGACTGCTGTGGTACTTCAACTTCGTGCAGATCCCCAGCATGCCGAAGATTCCTGACGACCAGAAGCCTGCGGTCGGCAAGGTCATCGCTCCAACAGCACTGTTCTGGTTCCGTTGGGGCGCCATGGCGACCATCGTGACCGGCATCATCCTGGCGATGCTCAACGGCTACTTCCTCGAATCGGTCGCCGTTGGCTTCATCGACGATGGCGCCAGTACGGCAATCGGCATCGGCATGTGGCTCGGTACCATCATGTGGTTCAACGTCTGGTTCATCATCTGGCCGAATCAGAAGCGGGCACTGGGTATCGTCAACGCCGACGCTGACGCCAAGAAGTCTTCGGCGCGCACCGCCATGCTGTTCTCGCGCACCAACACCATGCTGTCGATCCCCATGCTGTTCTGCATGGTCTCGGCGCAGAATCCCTGGTACTTCTGACAATCATCCGTCCCGGGAAGACGCCCTTGCGTCCTCCCGGGACGCGATCTCAGATGGCCACGAGCGCCGCTGCAACGAGGCGATCCTCGGCCATCAGAATGTTGTACGTGCGGCAGGCTGCACCCGTCGACATGGTATCCACGACAATGGCGTGCGAGCGCAGGAACTCGCGCACCTCCCGGGAGGGAACCGCTGAATCCCTGCCGCAGCCCAGCAGAAGAATGTCGACGCGTGAAACCCATTCCACGATCCCTGCCAGGGTCGCCGGCGTCACGTCCGGCATGCCGGCCACCGGCCAGCTCATCATCGCATCGACACAGACCATCAGGGAGCCTTCGTGGCGCCGGTCGCCAATGCGAAATCCGCCATCGCCATAGCTGGTGATGACATTGCGGGCGGCGGCGGCAGACATGCCCGTCAACTCTGCCATGACGCGTCGTGGGGCATCAGGAAGAGTCCGACAGCCCTTCCCTTTCGTCACTGACACGCACCGGCCTGAGATAGAGCAGCACCGGCGCGGCGACGAACAAGGATGAGTAGGTTCCGATCAGGACGCCCCAGATCATGGCCAGCACGAAGGGAGCGAGCACGGCGCCACCGAACAGCCATAGGGCGACGAGAGCCAGCATCGTGGTGACGCTTGTCATGACAGTGCGCGACAGGGTGTCGTTGAGCGAACGGTCGATGACGCCGCGTACCGGTTGCTGCTTGTACTTGCGGAGATTCTCCCGAATGCGGTCATAGACAACAACCGTGTCGTTCATCGAATAGCCGACGATGGTCAGCAACGCAGCAACGACAGGCAGATCGAACTCGATGCGTGTCAGGCTGAACACCCCGATGGTAAGGCCGACATCGTGAGCCAGAGCGAGCACGGCGCCGACACCGAATTGCCACTCGAAGCGGAACCAGATGTAGATCATCATCAGAACAAGGGCGACCAGAACTGCCTGCACTCCCTTCTCGATGAGTTCGTCGGAAACCTGCGGGCCCACGAATTCGACACGACGGTATTCGATGTCCGGGTACATGGCGCTGAGCGCCACCTGGATCCTATCGATGGCCGCTTGCTGAACGGAATCATCGCCGACCAACAAGGGCAGGCGAATCAGCACATCACTGGCAGAACCGAACTCCTGCAGAGAAACACTGCCGACATCGAGAGCATTGAGTTCATCTCTTACGGCTGCGAGATCGGCCGCCTGCGGCGTGCGGATCTCGATCAGGGTACCGCCCCTGAAGTCGATGCCGAAGTTCAATCCGGAGACAAGCAGCAAGGCAAGCGAACCGACAAAGAGAACCACCGACACGATCACCGCAATCCGGTGAGCATCCATGAACGGCAGGTGCAGACCGCTCGGGACCAGGCGAAGCCGCATCATCGGTCAGATCCCCAGGGCCTTCGGCCGGAACCGGGCAAGCCAAAGGTGCGTCAGAAGGCGTGTCAGCAACATCGCTGTAAACATCGACGTGAGAATGCCGATTGCCAGTGTGGCGCCAAAGCCCCGCACTGGTCCGGAACCCAGAAAGAACAGCAGGAATGCCGCCACAGCTGTGGTGATGTTGGCATCGAGGATGGTCGTCATGGCACGCTTGAAACCGCTGTCGACGGCATTGAGGATGGTGCGGCCATGGCGCATTTCCTCGCGGATGCGCTCGAAGATCAGCACGTTCGCATCAACCGCCATGCCCACCGTGAGGACGATACCGGCAATGCCGGGAAGGGTAAGGGTTGCCTGCAACAGCGACAGCAGACCCATGAGGAGCACGAGATTGGTGATGAGCGCGACGTTGGCGAAAACGCCCAGAATGCCGTAGCAGGCAACCATGAAGATGATGACGGCGGCAAAGCTGACAGCCGCCGCAATCTTGCCGGCTTCGATCGAATCCGCGCCCAGGGTCGGACCAACGGTTCGCTCCTCGATGACGGTGAGAGGAACAGGCAGTGCACCGGCCCGCAGCAGCAAAGCCAGTTCCTGCGTCTCGAACACCGTGAAAGAACCGGTAATGATTCCGCTTCCTTGGCAGATTGGACCATTGATGCGCGGGGCGCTGATCACGATCCCGTCGAGAACGATGGCGAGCAGACGCCCTGCATTCTCCGTCGTGACATCACAAAACCGCGCGGCGCCCACACCGTCAAAACTGAAGGCGACAACCGGGCGTCCCTGATCGAAACTTGCCGCAGCGCTCTCCAGACTTTCCCCGGTCACCAGAATCTCTGCTCGCAGCACCTGGTTCTGTCCGGGCTGTTCGCGGCTGGGCATGAGAACCGAACCCACCGGGAGTTGCCCGGCCTCGGCAGCAGGAACCGATGTATCCTGATCGACGAGATGGAAAGTGAGCTTGGCGGTCTGACCCAAGCGCGAACGCAACACGCGTGTGTCGTCGACCCCCGGAACCTGGACAAGAACACGGTCCCGACCCTGGCGGGTGATGACCGGTTCCAGAACACCGTCGGGATCAATGCGCCCGCGCAACACCTCCAAGGTGCGCTCTATGGCATCCCCGAGTCCCGCCTCGAGGCCCTCCTCGGTAAACGCCGCCATGATCGTGCCCGTCTCATCGACGGTGATCGTGAAATCATCCGCCAGCCCTTCAAGTTCACGGGTGGCAGACGCAGCATCGTCGGCATTGCGCAGGGTAAACTGTCGGTGATTGTCATCGCCCCCCGTGACCCTGACACCAATGCGCTCGCCACGCAGGGTGCGCCGCACATTGCCCTCCAGCCATGCGAGCCGCCCTTCCCGCCAAGCCAACTCGTCAATCTGCAACAGGAGGTGTGCTCCGCCCGAGAGGTCGAGACCGAGACTTACCTGCTTGTGCGGCAACCAGGTCGGCAGTGCGTTTGCCATGTCACGCGAAAGCAGGTTCGGTGCAGCAAAGGCCAGACCCAGAACACTGCCAAGAACGACGATCCAGATCTTCCAGGTCGGAAAGTAACGCATGGCCCGTCGTGTCAGCCGCCAGCGCTGTCGCCCGCATTCCCCTCATCTGCCTTCACGGCCTGACGCGGTTCGGGCTTCGCGATGACGTCGGCGATCATCGAGTGCCGGCACTTCACCCTGACATCCTTGGCAATTTCGACGATGAGGAGGCCGTCGCCTTCGATACGTGTGACATTTCCGATGATGCCGCCGTTCGTAACCACCTGATCCCCGCGCTTGATTGAGCCCAGCATGGCCTGGTGTTGCTTGGCCTTCTTTGACTGTGGCCGGAACACGAAGAACCAGAAGACGCCGAACATGGCGACCATGAGAATAAGGAAGAAGGGATCGAAACCGGCTGCACCTGCTTCGCCCTGTGCATAGGCGTGTGTGATCGGCATGTCGACATCCTGCGCGAAAGGTGGCGGACTATAGCCGGGGGATGACCAATTGCAAACCGCCGGGTACTGTGGAATGCGAAGGTGACCGACGATTGCGTTTCATGACAAATCCCGCACTCGCCCGAATCGCACAGGCGCTGGAACGTATCGCCGGCACTGCCGTTGCGCCGCCCGGGGACAACACCCGTGCTGCTCTTGCGCAGGGCAGCGACGCATTTGTCTGGCAGGCAGGACATGACACGCTGAAGGCGGTCGAACGCGTCCAGCATGTCCCGCTGGACCTTCTTCGCGGTATCGACCATGCAAGAGATGCGCTGCTCGCCAACACACGCCAGTTTGCCCGGGGCTACCCCGCCAACAACGCCTTGCTGTGGGGCGCCCGCGGCATGGGGAAATCGACACTCATCAAGGCCGTTCACGCCAGGGTCCAGGCCGAACAGCCGGGGTCCCTGGCGCTGATCGAGATCCATCGGGAAGATATCACCCATCTCTACCGTCTGCTCTCGCGAATGCGACAGCTGGAGCGGCGCGCCGTTCTGATGTGCGACGATCTCTCCTTTGATGCCCAGGACGACACGCTGAAGTCCCTCAAGGCCGTGCTCGAGGGTGGTCTCGAAGGACGCCCGGACAACGTGCTCTTCTATGCCACGTCCAACCGGCGTCACCTGACACCTCGCGACATCATGGAGAACGAGCGCTCGACCGCGGTTCATCCGGCCGAGGCCGTGGAGGAAAAGGTGTCGCTTTCAGACCGCTTCGGGCTTTGGCTCGGCTTTCACGGGTGCGATCAACCGACCTATCTCGCCATGGTCAAGGGATATGCGGATCATTTCGGCCTGAACGTGGAGGACGGCGCACTGCGCGCGCACGCCATCGAATGGCAGATGACCCGCGGAGCGCGGTCAGGTCGTGTCGCCTGGCAGTTTGTTCAGGATCTGGCGGGCCGCATGGAAAGGATACTGGAGACCGGTTGCCAGGAGTGACTGGCGGCTCAGCCCTCGACGAGGTGGTTGATCGGGTTGACGGCCGTGGTTCCCTGGCGAAGTTCGAAGTGGGACTGCGGCTGGGAAATGCCACCGCTGGCACCGACACTGGCGATGACATCGCCACGCAACACCATCTGGCCGCGGGCAACAAGATTGCGCGCATTGTGGGCATAGGCCGTGACCCAGCCATCCGTATGGCGCAACAGAACAAGGTTGCCATAGCCCTTGATCTCGCTGCCGACGTAGGAAACCACGCCGTCCTCCGCGGCACGTACCGGCGTCCCGGCCGGTGCGGAGATGTTGACGCCGTCGTTATGGAGGCCGCCCGCCTTGGGGCCAAAATCCGAGACGACCTGGCCTGTGACCGGCCAGATGAACTGCAGATCGCCCCCTGGCGCCGGCTCGGGGATGGCCGTCGTCACAGGTTCGGGAATGGATACCTCATCTCCGGTCGACATGGGGGTCGTGGCCGCCGCTGCGGTCTCTCGCGATGCTGCGGTCACCGCTTGTGGCACCGTCAGTTGCTGCCCTTCAACGAGAAGATAGGGTTTGACCAGACCATTGATCTCGGCGAGCTCGCGTGAACGCACACCAAGGTGACGCGCTATGCCGAGCAACGTGTCACTGCGGCGTACGGTGTAGATGGTCACCGGGCCTGTGTCCGACGGCACGGTTTCCAGAATGATCCCCTCGCGGGGCGCATCGTCACCGGCAGCGCCGAGAATGCGTTCGATGCGCGCCATCAGATCCTCGGTGGCCTGTTTCTCCGGCTTCACGACGGGTTGCAACGGCGCGGCCGGTGCCTCCGGTGGACGGGGCTTTTCGGACGGAAGAGGAGGCAGGGACACCAACCGGCCCGCCGGCGGCGTTCCAGGCAGCGGAGGCATGACATGGTCAATGTGACGCACCGGAGCCGGCATCTGCGCACAGGAAGCCGCCAGAGCGCCGGCGCAAAGCAACGCCACAAGCCCGGGAAGAAGCCGCTTACCCATGGACGAGCGGAACGAACCTGACATCAAGAAAGGCATGACACTCATGGTCCGATCCGAGACGGCGCACATGATAGAGCTTCTGGTCGAAAAGCGTCCCACCAACCGGCACCACCATGATACCATCGGGGACGAGCTGGTCGATCAGAAGTTGCGGCATGGTGGTCGCTGCGGCCGTCACCATGATCCTGTCGAAGGGTGCCTCCTCCGGCCAACCGGCGGAACCGTCTCCCGACCGGCACGTGATGTTCTCGATGTTCAGTTCGGCGAATCGGCCCCGTGCCTTCCCGAGCAGGGTGTCGTGGCGTTCGATTGACCATACGTGTCCTGCCAACTGAGCCAGAATTGCAGTCTGGTAGCCGCTTCCGGTTCCTATCTCGAGAACCCGCATACCCTCGTCGAGGGCCAGTCTTTCGGTCATCAACGCCACAACCAGAGGCTGACTGATCGTCTGCCGGCAGTCGATCGGCAACGCGGTGTTCTCCCAGGCGTGGTCGATGAGGTCAGACCGCACAAACCGGTTCCTGGGAACCTTTGCCATTGCGTCGAGCACCGTTGACGAACGAACACCCGACACGGCGAGGTCCTGGAGAAGTTCCAAGCGCGAGGCGGACATCGCCGTGCTGTCAACCGTCGGCCGATGTGGCTCCACCTGGATGAAGGCGCTCTCTGCCACCCAGGTAGGGACGCAGAACTTCGGGAATGGAGACGCTTCCATCCTCGTGCTGAAAATTCTCCAGGATGGCGATCAGCGCCCGACCGACCGCGACACCCGATCCATTGAGCGTATGCACAAATCGGGGCTTGCGCGTATCCCTTCCGCGGCAACGTGCAGCCATGCGTCGCGCCTGAAAATCGGCGCAGTTCGAAACACTTGAAATTTCCCGCCACGTTCCCTGCCCCGGCAGCCACACTTCGAGATCCCACGTGAGGCGGGATGAAAATCCGACATCTCCGCCAGCCAGAGTGACGACGCGATAGGGTAATGCGAGCCGTTGCAGGACAGTCTCCGCGCAGCCCGCCATGCGTCGATGTTCATCCGGCGAGTCCTCGGGCGCAGTGACCGATACCAGTTCCACTTTCCAGAACTGATGCTGGCGCAGCATGCCTCTCGTATCGCGCCCCGCCGCCCCGGCTTCTGACCGGAAACACGGAGTAAGCGCGGTGTAGCGCAGGGGGAGCGTATCCTCGTCGAGGATCGATTCGCGCACCAGGTTCGTGAGAGTCATTTCCGCCGTGGGAATGAGATAGCGATTGTCGGTGGTACGGAAGAGATCATCGGCGAACTTGGGAAGGTTGCCGGTGCCGTAAGCGGTCTCGGGACGCACCAGAAGGGGTGCGGAAACTTCGACATAGCCGAATTCCTGCGTATGCACATCAAGCATGAAGGATGCAAGTGCGCGTTCAAGGCGGGCCATGACGCCGCAAAGGACGACGAAACGCGCACCGGCCAGGCGCGCCGCACTTTCAAAATCCATGCCGCCCAGAATGGCGCCGAGATCAACGTGATCCCTGGGCTCGAATGCAAAGTCGGGGACATCTCCCCAACGGCGTATCTCCACATTGTCCGATTCATCCGTGCCTTCAGGAACGGTGTCGTCGAGCACATTGGGAATGGCCTCGAGCACCTCGCGAAGCTTTCCGGCGTCGTCGCGCTCGATTGTCTCCAGGGTTGCGATCTGCTGCTTGATGCTGCCGACTTCCGCAATCGCGTGGGCTGCATCCCGGCCGTCGCGCTTCGCCGCACTGATCAGGCGTGTGAGTTCGTTGCGCTGCTGCTGCAACTCCTGGACCTCGGTTCTCGTCTGGCGCGCCTTGCGGTCCATGTCGAGTATCTGCGAGGCCTGTGGCGGCAATCCACGGCGCGCGCAGGCCGCATCAAAGGCCTCGGGGTGGGCGCGAATCCACACAAGATCGTGCATCAGGGGTCTACCTTGCCATGCATGCCGGAACAGTCAGCGCACCGGATTGAAATCTGTTTCCTCGTAAGACCGTGTCTCGTCCATCGCGTCCGTCTCCTCCAGCTCTCCCTCATCGCCGGCTTCTTCAAGATCTGCCTTGCGCCGCTCCGTGAAGCGGGCACACCAGATTGACACTTCGTAAAGCAGGATCAACGGCAAGGCGAGGCCAAGCTGGCTGAAGGGATCGGGCGGCGTGATCACTGCCGCCAGCACAAAGACGGCAACAATCGCGTACTTTCGCTTTTCCTTGAGCCCTTCAGCCGTCACCATTCCGGTTCGCGCCGCCAGCGTCATGACCAGGGGCAACTGGAAGCTGATGCCAAAGGCGAAGAGGAGCTTGAGGAGAAGCGAAAAGTACTCGCTCACCCTCACTTCCATGACGATGGGCAACTGTCCGAAATCCCCGGTCTGCTGAAAGCCGAGAAAGAATCTCAGAGCAACGGGAAAGAAGGCGTAGTAGACCATCGCCGCGCCCAGCATGAAGAGCAGCGGAAACACCAGCATGAAAGGCAGAGCCAGCTTCTTCTCCCGGCGATAGAGGCCGGGCGCCACAAATGCCCAGAGTTGCCAGACAAGGAAGGGCAACGAAACGCACAGGGACACAAAGAAACCGACCTTCACATAGGTCAGGAAGGCTTCCTGGGGGCTGGTGAAGATAAACCGGGGCGGATACTCGGAATCGGCGCTGCGATCGATGGTCGCACCCTCGCCGATGCCCGCCGGCTCTGCAGGGGCGGAATCTTCCTCCTGAGACGGGGAAAAAAGCGTCCAGGCATCATGCAGGGTGCGCTCTATCCACGTCTCTTCCCCTTCCTCGGCCTCCTCGACGGGTGCCAGCCCATAGGCATCGTAGAGCGGCACAGCAAGGAAGTTGTATATTGCCGGTGCAAAGTAGAAACATGGGAGGAAGGCGAGCAGCACCACCGCTGCGCTGCGCACCAGGCGCCGGCGCAGTTCGACGAGATGCTCCAGCAGCGGAAGCTTGGTGTTGTCGATATCCTTGATCAAGGGCGCTCTACGTGTCGCTGGAAACCTTGGCGCGTTCAGTCGGCTCCGCCTGGGCTGTTGCCTGCGGTTGGTCCCTGACTTTCATGTTTTCCTGCATCTCGCGGCCGGTTTCCTCGAGTTCCTTCTTCAGGGCGCCTGTGGGATCAACAGCCGCGACAACGGCCTTTTTTGCCTTCAGCGGTGACTCGACGGCCTTCTTGACGTCATCGATCTCGGCTTCCTTGGCGTACTGGTCCAGAGCCTTCTGGAAATCCCGCGCCATGCGACGCGCCTTGCCGGTCCATACGCCCACGGTCCGCAACACCCTGGGAAGGTCCTTGGGGCCAACAACAACCAGCAACAATGCCCCGACCACTGCTATCTCGAACCATCCGAGATCGAACATGTCAGGTTATCTTCACCAGGCGCCTAGGCGACGGTCTTGTCCTTGTCTTTTTCGGCGGACGCAGGCGTGGCGGTTCCCTCGATGGTCGCCGGGGATTCAGTGGACTTGCGTGCCTGTTCCGACTCGTCCTTCATGCCCGACTTGAATTCCTTGATCCCCTTGGCAAGGTCGCCGGCCAGCTTGGGAATGCGGTTGCGTCCGAAGAGGAGCAGAACGATGACCAGCACGATGAGCCAATGCCATATGCTGAAGGTACCCATGGTGAGGTCTCCCTACCCTGTCGATCCACGAAACGACGCCATTCGTGCGCCGCCCCAATCCCCCGACATATAGCCTTCCGGGAAACCAAGGGCAACGGCGATGAGCGCAGGACCACGTCATTTCCGATTCCGGGGATCTGACACGCCCCGGAGCTGCGCGCAGAGGTTTCGGTTACAGGGGTGGCCCAGAGGTATCTGGCCCTGGATTGCGGGCTGTGCGTGTGCGCGCGTCCGTCGCGTCGTGTTTCGTGATCTGCCTGCACCCGGTGGTTGCGTGCCAGTTCGGGCAGTTCTCAATTCAGCAGACACAAGTCCGTCTCTTCTTCATCCTTGGGCTTTGCCTGCATTCCGGTCCTCGGACTGCCTTACCGGGCAACCTTGAAGCCGTGGTGGACAGCAGGGACATGGAGCGCCGCCGACACAGGAACGCAGTTCCCCTTCGGGAACCGTGCCAGCGGACTGCCCTGCCCGGGTGATGGACCAGGAGGGACATCCGCGACAGCATTCGTCGAGACCTTCTCGTCCCGGTATCGACGCGTGACGATCGACGCTTCGACGACAGAGTGATCCTGCTCAACGAAGACCTCTTTTGAACATGTGTCACTCTCAAGTAAAACATCCCTATGTTATTGAGATTGCGCCCTTAAGAAAAAGACGGTTTTCTGTCCTGCAAAGGACTGCCGCATGACGGCGGCGGGTCACTCTTGAAACATGGTCTGCATGAGGCACGTTTCACCGGGATTCCGGCCTGCATTTGCTGAAGCGAGCGACCCCCGCTTCACGGGAGGCGGAAATGAGGCAGGCGATGGGCTTGCGGACCCGGCGGCGGGAGGCTGGCGAAATCCCGGGCCAGCGAACGCGGCGATGTCGTGAGATTGCAGTACGCCATGAGTTGTCCTGCCGGAAAAAACAACAATCCTGTGGGACTCTTCAGACCTTTGCTGGGATAACACGATTCATCGATTCCCACGATAACCTTTCGGAAGTAAGTATGTTTCGCGAAGGACATGACCCCATGATGCGCCAGCGGCCTGCCCATCGGCATGCAGGATTTCGCCACCCTGCGCGAGACCGGCAGCTACTATGTCGACAAGACCCCTCTCATCGGGCAGCTCGTGGATGGCGGTCGCCATTACTTCCTGTCGCGACCACGCCGGTTCGGCAAGAGCCTGCTCGTGGACACGATCAAGGCACTGTTCGAAGGCAGGAAGGACCTGTTCGAGGGGTTGGCGATCCATCAGCCCTGGGACTGGTCCCTCACCCATCCCGTCGTGCGCCTGAGCTTCGGCGGGAGATACAGCACGCCCGGGGAAATCGAAGGCGACGTCATTGAGCAAGTCGAGGCCGTCGAGCGCAACTATGGCCTCACCCCGGCATCGACATCCGATACCGGCCCGAGACGCCTGCGCAACCTCCTGGATCGTCTCCATCATGCCACCGGACAGCGGGTGGTGATCCTCGTCGACGAGTACGACAAGCCGATCCTCGACGTGCTCGGCGATGTGGCGCTGGCGACGGCCAACCGGGAGTACCTGCGGGGCTTCTACGGCATCGTCAAGGACAGTGCTGCGCATGTCCGCTTCGTCTTCGTCACCGGCATCACCATGTTCTCGAAGGTCAGCCTGTTCTCCGGCCTCAACAATCTTGAGGACATCAGCCTTGATCCGCGCTATGCGACACTCTGCGGCTATACGGACGACGACATCGACGAGGTCTTCGCCCCGGAGCTTGACGGGCTCGACCGCGACGCGATCCGCACCTGGTACAACGGCTATCACTGGCGCGGCCAGACACGGCTCTACAACCCCTATGACGTCCTGCTGCTTCTCGACAACAGGGAGTTCCGTGCCTACTGGTTCGAGACCGGCTCGCCGCGCTTCCTGTTCGAGATGCTGAAGGAGAAGTCGGTGGGGCCGATCGAGTTGGAAGGCCGGCTGGCCGAGATGTCGCTGATCTCCCGGTTCGACGTGGACGACATCGGCGTCGAGGCGCTGCTGTTCCAGACCGGCTATCTGACCATCACGCAAGAGACGAGGGAGGGGCACCGGACCTTCTATCGTCTGGACTATCCCAACATGGAGGTGCGGCTCAGCCTGAACGACCATCTGCTGGCGCATCTCGATGGCAGGAACCGGGTGCCCCTTGAGGAAGGCAGGAGCCTGCGGGTGCATCTCGAGGCGCATGAGTTCGGGATGTTTGCCGAGTGTCTGAAGACCTGGTTTGCGGGCATTCCCTACCAGTGGCATGCGACGGGGGACTTGGCGCGCTACGAGGCGTGGTATGCGAGCCTGCTGCACATGTGCCTGCGGGCCATCGGTGCGGAGGTGCGCTCCGAGGAATCGTCGAGCCACGGGCGCGCCGACATGGTGATCCCCCTGGGAGGCGAGGTGTTCGTCATCGAGTTCAAGATGGCGGAGAGCGCGGACGACGCAGAGGCGACCCTGGATGCTGCGTTTGCCCAGATGCGGGAACGGCGCTATGCCGACCGGTACCGCGGGCAAGCGGTCCATCTGGTTGCCGTGGCCTGCGAGCGCGAGGCGCGGAACCTGCTCGACGTCAGGGCCGGAGCATTGGCAGGCGCTTGAGATATCGCTCGGATTGGCAAAATGCGTGCTTTGGCGTCGGGGACACGGTTTGCCATGTAACAATTCTGCCCCGAAACACAGTGCATCAGCTCGTCCGGATGAGGTCCGGTCGGCAGGGGTGACAGTATGATGCGATAGACTGATGCTCTGCGATGTGAGGCGGTCCCGCATTCCGGCAAGGCGTCTGGCAAGGGATATACGAACGATGTGGTGAAACCGTCAGGGCCAACGCCCGCGATCTCAGGCTGGTCTTG
This sequence comes from Alphaproteobacteria bacterium, assembly GCA_965200495.1. Taxonomy (GTDB): domain Bacteria; phylum Pseudomonadota; class Alphaproteobacteria; order SP197; family SP197; genus SP197. Next base: position 2,418,144 of record CBDAUG010000001.1, on the reverse strand, counting down.
TTCCGAAGAATGAACGTCTGGCAGATGATGTCGAACGCTCGGCGCTCTGGAAACGCTGTCAGCATGCACGAGATACGATGACACTGTGCACGCATATCGACCGGACCTTTACGCTGATGGGTCTGCCCGGATTTCCTGGCAGGAGAAGACGAGGACGGAACTCTCGTCGAAGCGGATGCTGACGTCGCTGCCGGGACTTGGGGCCGTCTGACCGAGTATGCGGGCGCGCAGGAACTCGCCGCTCTTGAGGCGCAGGGAGACCAGCGTGGAATGGCCGACCAAGCGCCGTTCGACCACCCGGGCGCCGGGCCCGTCTCCTTCGGGCATGAGATGGAGGCCCTCCGGGCGAATCAGGACATCGACTCTCTGGCCGGTGGCGAATCCATCGGCCCGGACGTCACCCACCGGTGAGCTGATTCGTCCGCTGACCGCCGTGCCATGCAACCAGTTGACGTCACCCAGAAACCGCGCCACGAAGGCCGTTGCCGGGCGCCGGTAGACAGCGTCCGGTGTCCCCGTCTGGAGAAGTCGGCCACCCTGCAGGAAAGCGAGGCGGTCACCGAGATAGAGCGCTTCCTCGGCGTCATGGGTGACAATGAGTGTCGTTGTCCCGATATCGCGGAGGATTGCGAGCGTCTGGTCTCTCACCGATTCACGCAGACGCACGTCAAGACCGGAAAACGGCTCATCGAGCAGCAGGATTCGCGGTTTCGGCGCCAGCGCCCTTGCCAGCGCAACACGCTGCTGTTCGCCACCCGACAGCATGTGCGGGTACTTCTCCCCGAAACCGCCGAGATCAACCATGTCGAGCAGAGCGCCGACGGCGGCCTTCGCCTGGCGGCGCCCGCGCAGGCCGAACGCGATGTTGTCAGCCACACTGAGATGGGGAAAGAGCGCCAACTCCTGGAAGACAAGGCCCACACCGCGCGCCTCGGGCGGCCGGTGAACGCCTTTCCCGGCAACCAGTTCATCGCCGATGCGGATCTCGCCGGTGACAAGAGGCTCGAGTCCGGCGGCAAGATGGAGTGCGGTGGTCTTGCCGCACCCCGAAGGGCCGAGAAGGCACATGACCTCGCCATCGGCAATCTTGAGATCAATATTCTTGAGGGCTTCCTCTCCGGCCCACGAGTGACTGACCTCGTGAAACGACAACTCGGGCATGACATGTCCGCACGCTGATCGGCTGGCGGGATGTTATGTGCAAACGGTTCTTATTTTCAAGCGCGCCACGGCGCTTCTGCCTTGTTGCCGACACGACCTCCGGGAACACGTTTCCGGCAGGCGTTGTGTCAAGAGTGACCCAGCCGCCGTCATGCGGCGGCCCTTTGCAGGATAGAAAAACCGTCTTTTTACTTGAGAGCCTCTTGCAAAACTCCTGAGTTCGAGGTCCGCGAGGCCTGCCTGCGGGCCTTGGCCACGGCTGACGGTGTTCCCGGGGGCGAGATTCCGGCGATGTTCGGCATGGCGGCCGCGCTGATGAGAACAAAATGACAACACGCCGGGCGTCAGAACAAGCGTCTCCAAGCCGCTCCTTGCGCAAAGGGCGGCGCGGTCCCGGCAGGCCTGACGGGAGGCCGCCCTACGGGACGGCGAGACGCATCACCTGATCGGCAGTCAGGGCGAGCAGGCCGACCATGAGGTGGCAGGCGACCTTGGCGGCTCCCCGGACACGGACATGGCGGCCGCCGAACTCATCCTTGAGACGACCGTTGGTCCTCTCGACACCGCTGCGGGTGCGAAAGCGCACGCTTGCAGCATCGACATGACAGGCCGCACGTCGGGCCCGCGCCTCGCGTTCAAGGTCGGCCCTGAGCTCCTTGTTCCGGCGCGGATTGACATCGATGATCGCCACGTGGCCACGGCGTTCGCTCATCTCGTGGATCTCCCTGGCATCATACGCAGCGTCCATGAGATCGTCGAGGTGCGTCACACGCTCGGCTGTCATCAGCGCGAGCGGGATCGCAACCTGGCTGTCATGGACACCACGCCGAGGTAAGAACGGCACTGACAGGCACGCCACAGTCTGCCGTGTCGATGTGCAGCTTGTCGCCCCGCCACGTCTCAATGAACCCCTTGGCGTTCCTCTTGCTTCCAACATCGCAGGCCTTCGGCAACTCGTCGAGCATGTCTGCGAGGCTCATGCCACCGGCCTGCCGCTCAAGACGGGTCGGTTCCTTCGGTCTTGCTTCGCCTTTGCGGGGACGGCCGCGCTTGCGCCTGGGCTTGTCGCCCGCCCGGGGCTTCGGCGCCGGCTTCTCCCGGCCCTCAATGGCCGTCGAATCCCGCGAGACATGACCGACAAGCTCGTCGCCCAGCGTCTCCTCGACCAGATGGCCGTGCATCCTCTCCGCAAGACGCGACTGCGAGAACGCGCCAAAGGCTAACCCATCTTTAACGTTTTCCACAGCCGAGAGGGTCAATTTGGCATATTTTGCGCCTCGTGGCTCTGACGGTGTTGTGTCAATATCGTGTGATAACACTATGTTATCCATGTCGCCCGATCCGCGGCGGTGTCCGAACCTCCTTTGTCGTGCCATTTTCTTTGGTCAGCCCCTTGCGCCGCGCCTCCCAAGCCCTCCAGTCATCCCATGTTCATCCGCGCCACCAAGACCGGCACCGCAAGGGACGGCTCCGCACGCCTCTCCCACCGCCTCGTCGAGACCCGCCGCGAGGACGGCAAGGTGCGCCAGATCACCCTGCTCAACCTGGGCCGGCACTTCGCCATCGAGCGCCAGGCCTGGCCCTTGTTGTGTGCCCGCATCGAGGAGTTGATCAAGGGCCGGCCCACGCTCTCCCTGGAGCCTCTCCCTGCGGAGATCGAGGCCGAGGCCCGGCGCATTGCCGGGCGCCTGCTGGAGCGTCAGGGCGGGGAGGCGGACGGGGCGGACTGGGAGACCGTCGATGTCGGGTCTGCCTGCGACATGGACGGCCGCACCATCGGTGTCGAGCATGCCGCATGGCAGGCCCTGGAGATGCTGCGCCTTCCCGCTCTGCTTGACGCGTTGGGCTTCAACCGGCGTCAGCGGTGCTGTGCCCTGGGGTCCATCATCGCCCGCATGGCGCACCCGGGATCGGAGCGCGAGACCAACCGCTGGCTGAGACAGACAAGTGCGGCAGGCGAGATCCTGGGCTTCGACTTCTCCCGTGTCAGCGCCATGGCGCTCTACCGGGCTTCGGACAGGCTTCTTGCCCACCAGGAAGAGATCGAGAACCATCTCTTCGGCAGGGTGGAGAGCTTCTTCGGCCTCAAGCCGACAGTCACGCTCTATGATCTCACCAACACGTTCTACGAGGGCCAGGTCTCAGGCCAGCCCAAGGCCAGGCGGGGTCACTCGAAGGAGAGGCGCACGGACGCGCCGCTGTTGACCTTGGGTCTGGTGCTCGACGGTTCGGGCTTTGTCCGTCGCTCAAGCGTCCTCGCCGGCAACGTTGCCGAGGCCGCGACACTGGAATCCATGCTGGCCTCCCTGGGAGCGCCTCAGGGGGCCGTGGTCATCATGGACCGCGGCATCGCCACGAAGGCCAACCTCGCCTGGCTGCGCCGTGAGGGCTACCGCTATCTCGTCGTCTCCCGCGACACCACACGGGTGTTTGACGCCACGCGGGAGCTCACCACGGTGGTGACGGCGTCCGGCCAGGCGGTGGATGTCTACACGCAAGAGGTCGACAACCAGGAGGAGGATGGCACGCCCTTCAAGGAGGTTCTCCTGCGCTGTCACTCGACGGCCCGGAGGCCAGGGAACGGGGCATCCTGGAGCGCTTCCGGCGGCGCTTCGAGGAGGGCCTGAAGAAGCTCGACGAAGGGCTTTCCAAGCCCAGGACCCGCAAGGCCCTTGACCACATCCAGCGCCGCATCGGACGCCTTGAGAAGGCCAATGCCCGTGTCGCCCGCCATGATGAGATCACCGTCACTCCCGATGACGAGGGAAAGAAGGCCGTCGCCATCTCCTGGGTCCTGAAGCGGACCGAGGGGTCCATGATGAGCCATCCGGGCGTCTCCTGTCTGCGCACCAACATCCTCGATCTCGATGCCGAGACCCTGTGGCGCACCTGGGTCACCCTCACCGACGTCGAGGCCGTGTTCCGTTCGCTCAAGTCCGCACTCGGCCTGCGTCCCATCTTCCACCACAAGCAGCGCCGCGCCGACGGCCACCTCTTCATCTCCGTCCTCGCCTACCAGGCCGTGCAGTTCCTGCGCACGCGCATGAAGCGGGCCGGCGCGTCAGACAGCTGGTCCACCATACGCCATGCCCTGAGGCCCCTGCAGCGCACCACCACTACCTTCACCCGCCAGGACGGACACACCCTGCACGTGCGCAAGACGGCGCTGCCCGACGACCAGCAGGCTGTCATTTATCACGCCATGGGCATCGCCCCGCCGCCGCGCAACGTCCGCAAGACCATCGTGTGAGGCGGGCCTCTCGTCTGAGCCCGGCGAGCGGCTTGTCAGCCGCAAGATCCCACTTGTCGTGCCACTGCGAATCCTACCCCACTGATTCTCAATCGTTTTTTGCACCCAATGTTAAAGATGGGCTAAGCGAGAACGTCGCCTCGCTCGGGATCTCCGCACACCGCGACCAGCCGCATAGCCGGCGCAGCGTCGCGTCCGTCTGCACCCTGTCGATCAGGTGGCGCGTCGTCGGCAGGTCCCACACGGCCTTGGCGATGAAAGCCCGGGCCAAGGCACATCGGTCTTCCCGGGGGCGACCCGGTGAGCCCCACGCCTGACCGGCAAAGCGCTCCACCCGAACCAGGTCGAGAACCGTCACGAAACGCTGGTGCCGTTCGAGAAGGGGGCCGACCTCCTCAGCCAGATCAGGGAACAGTTCTCCTTGAAATCGGTTCCACAGACCGGATATCGTCGCTGACAGGGACATCGGGTTGTCTCCACGGGTATGGTGTCGTATGTCACAACACCACCATACCTCGTGGGGCACCCGACTCCCAGGCCTCTTCTCGAAAAACATCACCGGATCACAGAAAAACCCGCCGCCCCGGGGATTTTGCAAGAGGCTCTAGGGACGTTCTACTTAAGAGGTTTCTTCCTCGTCATCATCTGGACCAGCGGGAAGAGACAGATCCGGTCTCGTGTCAAGCAATCCCGCAGCCAGCAACTCGTCACGCCCTGGCAGATCATCCGCTGAGTCGAGACCGAAGTGTTCGAGGAATTCGCCACTCGTTCGCCACTGCAACGGCCTTCCCGTCGTACGCCGGCGTCCCGACGGACGAATCCAGCCGATCTCGAGAAGAAGATCGAGCGTACCTCGGGACAGCGAGACACCCCGAATGGACTCGACCTCGGCACGGGTCACCGGCTGGTGATAGGCAATGATGGCAAGGGTCTCGAGGGCAGCCCTCGACAACCGACGGCGGCGCACGGACATGATCTTCAGGTCCGCGCCAAGATCGACCGCCGTGCGAAAGGACCACTTGCCGGCAATCCGCACCGGCGCGACGCCCCGCCCTCCATAATCCTCGACAAGCTGGCGAAGGCAGGCTGCAACATCGGCATCCTCGCCAAGGCGCCCGGCGATTTCCTTCTCGTCAACGGGCTCGGGCGAGGCGAACAGCAGAGCCTCGACAATGCGCACATCCCGGGCCGGCGCCCTCATCTTTCGCGCCCTCTGATCTCGATCGGTGTCCAGGCGCCATTCTGGCGCAGTTCGACCTTGCCCTGACGGGCAAGCTCAAGTCCCGCAACCAGGGTCGAACTGACGACGGAGCGGTAATAGAGACCGTCGCGCCAATCCTCGGGCAGCAGGCTGATCATGTCCTTCCAGTCAGGCAGATCGCCGATGAGCGCCTCGAGGCGCTGTAAGGCCGCCTCTGCGGAAAACACCTCGACAGGTTCAGGACGCCAGTCCTGGCGGCGCACACGCTGCAGGAGTTCGCCATAGGCCCTGAGGAGACGCCAGAGGGACTCACGCCACACATCCCGGGTCTCGACGGGCAGGCCTTCGGGATGACCGCAGCGAAAGACATCACGCTCAAGAAGCGGAAGAGCCATGAGTGCCCGGGCGCTGTCGCGCATCGATTCGAGACGCCGCAGCTGGAATTGCAGCGCCTCGGCCATGAGTTGCGGCGATGGCACTTCCTCTTCTTCACGAGGGATGAGAAGTCGGGACTTGAGGTAGGCAAGCCAGGCCGCCATGACGAGGTAATCGGCGGCGAGCTCAAGGTGCAGATGACGGGCGCGGGCCACGAACGCAAGGTACTGATCCGCCAGATCCACCATGGAAATGCGTGCCAGGTCGACCTTTTGCTGGCGCGCCAGGGTCAGCAGAACATCAAGCGGACCCTCGTAGCCCTCCACATCGACCCGAAAGACGCCGGACGTGCCGGACGCCGGGGCGGTGTCTTCCTCGGCAAAGTCCTCGCTCGTCACCTGCACTCGACCCCCATCAGATCAGAACGCGAGTCTGGCCGCGTTGCCGCATTGATTCCAGCCGTCATCATATCATCGCAACGGAAACAAGGATGTGGATGATAGCCTCGACCGGAGGCAGAAGCAGATGGGAGAGAATGCTGATGTCCCTTCCGATCTGCTGGCCGATGAGCGGCGGCAGCGCGATGAGAGCAACAAGAATCGCGATGCCGTAGGGCTCAACACGCCGAAAACCCGTCGCCAGATGAGTGGGGAGAAGGCCTGTCACCACACGCCCGCCGTCGAGCGGTGGAAGCGGCAGCATGTTGAAGACCGCCAGCACGACATTGATGATCAGCGCATGGCGCAGGTTGGCGGCAAGCCAGGCCGAGGCAACGTCGGGCACGAGAACCACGAGATGAAATGCGAGAGCTGCCGCAAGGGCCATCAGCAAATTGACGGCCGGACCGGCAGCGGCCACCAGAACCATGTCGCGCCGGGGCCGGCCAAGACGATGGAACCGCACCGGAACCGGCCGGGCATAGCCGAACAGGAACGGCGCCTGGAAGACAAGCAGAAGGCACGGCAGCACAATTGTGCCGAAACGGTCGATGTGTTTCAGGGGATTGAAGGTGACACGCCCCATGAGCCGGGCAGTATCGTCCCCCAGTTTCCATGCCACCCAGCCGTGGGCGGCCTCATGAAGTGTGATGGCGGTCACCACCGGCAGGGCCCAGACCGAAACCAGCCACAGAATTCCTTCCATGTCGAACGTCACGGCCTGCACACCAGATGCGTGAGTTCGGCGCGGGCCGCAGAGTGGTCAAATCCGGGTTGTGGCGGGCGTCGCGCTGCCGCTGCCCTCATCACCCGCTCCAGGGCCTCGCCGACGAGTTCCGGTATCGCGGCGGCCACGCGTTGACGTACCTTGAGAGGCTGATTGCAGTGAATGACCACGTCGAGCCCGGCGGCAATGCAGGAGCGGGCCCTTGCGTCATGCGAACCGCCGAGCGCCTCCATATCGATCGCGTCACTCATCAGCACACCGTCAAAACCCAGCTCGCCACGAATGATGCGGCTGACCACGTCCGGCGAGGTTGAAGCGGGATTGCGGCTGTCAATGGCCGTGTAGACAACATGGGCCACAATGCCAAAGGGACAGGCAGCCAGACGCCGGAAGGGAACAAAGTCCTCTCGCCGCAAGACCGCGAGTCCCGCATCCACGCGCGGCAACGCCTCGTGCGGGTCCACAGTCACCCGTCCGTGACCAGGCAGATGCTTGATTGTCGCCTGCACACCGCCTGCGCCCAGACCATCGATAAAGGCTGCAGCGAGATCGCTGACGCAGTCTGGGTCATGGGAGAAGGCCCGATCGCCGATGACATCGTTCATGCCCGCAAGTCGCAGGTCGAGCGAGGGAGCGCACGTCACATCGATGCCCAGGGAGGCCATGTCATGCGCCAGCAGGCGACCGGCAAGCCAGGTAGCCCGCCTGCCACCCCGGGCGATGACGCCGGGAGGAAGACCGGGCCACCAGTGGGGTTCCCCGAGACGCGCCACACGCCCGCCTTCCTGGTCGATCATGACCGGCGCATCATCGCGTCCAACAATATCGCGAAACGACGCCACAAGATCGCGGACCTGTTCCGGTTCGACAACGTTGCGGCGAAAGAGAATGATGCCGAGGGGATCGACGTTGCGCAAGAAGGATCGTTCCGCCGGCGAAATGCAGACTCCGGCAATATCGGTGACGAGAGCGGTCGGCACGGTTTCAGTAGGTCATGACGCGACAATCAAGGGCGCGCTCGACGACCAGCTCACACAGTCCTTCGGCCTCCTGCCTGGCTTCGAATTCGCCGATGACGAGGCGGAAAAATTCTCTGTCGCCAAGGGAGATCATGATGATCGTTGCCTCCAGGTCGCCGAAGAGATCGTTGTGTTCACGATGCAAGCGGTCCCAGGCGCCTGTTGCCAGTTCCTCGCTGGAATAGGAGGCAACGCGGATACCATAGCGCGCTCCGGATCCTGTCTGTGATTCACCGCCAATCTCTTCCCCAAGGGAGGCGGCAACATCGGAGAAGGACAACGACGTCGCGCTTGTCGAGTCAGCGGATTCCACGGTCTGTGGTCCCCAGTCGACGTCCGGCGCCGCGGGCTTTCTGTCCGGCAGCGGCGGCACCGCAGAGGGCATCTCGTCGAGTGCCTCGTCAACCATGACCGTGACCTGATCGGCGTCAAAGATGGGTTCGGATTCAACCTCCTCATTGACCGGCTTGAGCGGCGCCTCGGCAACATCGACGACCACATCCGTTGTCTCCTGATCCCCGGAATCAAGCACAAAGGGCTGCTCGGGCGGCGGCATGAGAACCTCATGTTCCACGGTCCCCTCGTCACTGGAGGTGGTTTCCAGAACCAGGATGCCGGTATTGGGAACATCCGACTCATCTGCAACGTCCGGTGCCACGCGATAGGGCGATGGATCAGCCTGAAACACCACAACCTCGCGATTTGCGGTATCGTCACCGCCGGGCCAGAGAAACCACGCAGCGCCTGCGGCAATCGGCACGGCAACGAGCAGGATGGCGGCGAGACGCCAAAGTCCGCGCCGTTGCATGGGCGCTTTCGCTGTCTCCTCGAGAAGAGTCTGCCGTTCCTCCCGGGGCGCGGGTTCCCCACCGGCAAAGAGCATTGGTTCGCGGCGGTCGTTCAGCGCATGACCTCCCTGGGCTCGACGCCGACAAGGCGCAAACCACGGGCAATGACCTGCCGTGTCGCCGCGCCGAGCGCAAGTCTGGCACGCGTCAGTTCCGTGTCTCCATCCACAACAAAGCGCTGGGAAGGATCATCCCGGCCCGTGTTCCACAACGCATGAAACTCGCCGGCAAGCGTGTTGAGCCAGGTCGCGAGGCGATGGGGCTCGTGGGCAGCGGCTGCGCCATCAATGGTGGCCGGCCAGCCAGCAAGGGTCCGGATGAGCGCGATCTCCCTGGGTCCGGTAAGGCGGAACAGATGGGCGTCGGCAAGTCCGGTCGTGTCGATTCCCGCCTCGCCGGCCTTGCGCAGGACCGAGCAGATGCGCGCGTGCGCATACTGAACATAGAACACGGGATTGTCTTTCGACTGGTCGAGCGCTTTCGCCGGATCAAAGTCGAGCGGCACATCATTGCGACGTGTCACCATGATGAACCTCAGCACATCCTTGCCGACCGATTCGACAACTTCGCGCATGGTGACGAAGCGACCGGCCCGCTTTGACATTCTTGCCAACCGGTCGTTGCCGGTAAAGCGGACAAGCTGGGTGAGCAGGATATCGAACGAGGCCCGACCATCCGAGAGTGCTGCCACCGCGGCCTTGAGCCGCTTGACATAGCCGGCGTGATCGGCTCCGAAAACATTGATGATGAGATCGAATCCTCTCTCGACCTTGTCATTGTGATAGGCGATGTCAGGAGCGAAATAGCTCCAGGAGCCATCGGATTTCCTGAGTGGTCGATCAAGATCGTCGCCAAAGCGCGTCGAGCGAAACAGGGTCTGGGGTACAGGCTCCCAGTCCTCGGGCTCCCTGCCCTTCGGCGGTTCCAGCACCCCGGTGTAAATCAGTCCGCGTTCGTCAAGCTTCTCCAGACATCTCTCGATGCCGCCGGATTCCATCATGACGCGCTCCGAACTGAACACCTCCTGATGAACGCCGGCAAGGGCAAGATCATGGCGAACGACATCCATCATTCTCTCGATGACAAAGGAGCGGACTTCCACGAGAGGTTCAGGCAACGGCAAGCTGCCCGGCCGACGCGCGCCGATGGCCTCCTTGAGGTCCGTTCCATATCTCGCGGCGAGAATCCTGCCCGTCTCGACGAGGTAGTCACCTTGGTAGAGTGACTCCAGGATCTCCCCACCCGGCGCCTCACCGAGCGTCTCAAGGTAGCGGACATAGGCAGACCAGGCGAGGATATCGACCTGGGCCCCGGCGTCATTGATGTAGTATTCCCTCGTCACGTTCCAGCCAACGGCCTCGAGCAGGGAGGCCAGAACATCACCGATGACAGCGCCACGTGCCGTACCGACATGCAGCGGTCCGGTAGGATTGGCAGACACGTACTCGACGCATGCCTTGCGCCCCTGGCCACGATCCGCCAGCAGCGCGTCAGGCCCCTCGACGAGAAGGCGCCCCAGCCAGGCGTGCCAGAAGCTCTGGCAAAGCGTGATGTTGATAAAGCCCGGACCGGCGCTGACGGCCGTCGCCACATCAGGATCATGACGCAGTTCACGGATGATCAGATCCGCGATCTCGTGCGGCCTTTTGCCATTTGCGCCGGCCAGCACGAGAGCCGCGTTGCTGGCAAGGTCGCCGTGATCGGCCTGGCGTGGTTCCGTCACCTGGATGCGATCGGTCATTCCGGTTGCGATCACTCCCCGGGTCTCGAGAGACTCAACGGCCGCACGGATGCGCGAGGCAAACTCGTCATGGACATTCATGGTTGTTGGCGTACCAGGCGTTGATGTTCCTTGAGTGCAAAACGATCCGTCATACCGGCGAGATAATCCGCAACAAGCCGCATGCGCTCTGCTTCGTCACACCCCTCCAGATGCTGTTTCCATTCGACCGGAAGACATTGCGGGTCGTCACGGAAGGCCGAAAACAGACCATCAAGAATGGTTCCGGCCTGCCGGGTCTGCTCTCGCAACCTCTCGTGGCAGTACATATTTGTGTAGAGCCACCTCTTCAAGTCCATCGCCTGCTCTGCGAAGGCGTCGCTGAAACCGATAACCGGCGCGTGGTGCCAACGGACATCGTCGGCCGACTGCGCACGCACCTTGGCCAGGGTAGCGCGCGATGTCTCGATCAGATCCCGGACCTGGGCGTCGATGATCTTTCTCATGGTTTCGTGAATCTTGCGCACGAGGGGCGCATCGGGCCAGCGCTCCCGAACCTCCCTGACTGCCGCAGCGGCGACCGGCACGCCGGCAAGGTCGTCCAGCGTAAAGAGACCCATCCTCAGACCGTCGTCGAGATCATGACCGTTGTAGGCAATGTCGTCGGCCTCGGAGGCGACCTGAGCCTCTACGCCGGCAAATGAATTGACCTCGAGGTCCTGGATGCGGTTGTAGCCCGTGATTGCCGGCGCGACCGGGGGCGACAGCGGACCGTTGTGCTTGACGACCCCTTCGAGAGTTTCCCAGGTCAGGTTGAGACCGTCGAAGGCGGCATAGGGCGATTCCAGCCGTGTGAGGAGACGAAAGGTCTGGATGTTGTGGCTGAAGCCACCCCACGACGCCATGGCCTTGTCGAGAATTGTTTCGCCGATGTGGCCGAACGGGGCATGCCCGAGATCGTGGGCAAGCGCGATGGCCTCGGCAAGGTCCTCGTCGACAGCCAGGCTGCGGGCAATCGTCCTGGCGATCTGCGCCACCTCCAGGGAATGGGTCATGCGGGTGCGATGATGGTCGCCGTGAACGGTGGCGAAGACCTGCGTCTTGTGCATCAGGCGACGGAACGCCCGGCTGTGAAGGATGCGGTCACGGTCTCGCTGGTACTCGCTGCGATAACAGGATGGCTGTTCCGCGAAACGACGGCCACGGCTTCTTGCCTGATGTGCTGCGTAGGGCGCTGAGGTCATGGTTCACGTTGTTACCCCATCGCATGCAGGATTGACAGAAACCGGCAGCACCACTACCTAGTGACGAAGAATAAGGCAGGATGCGGACGATGGACGATGTGCTTCTCCAGAACGGCATCAACGTCTCCGAAGATGCTGCCATCAGGATCAGCGACATCATGGCTGCAGAGGGTGGCGGTCGCCTGCGCATTGTCGTCACCGGGGGTGGCTGTTCGGGTTTCCAGTACCACTTCAAGGTTGATGAGGGACCCGAGGAGGGCGATATCGAGTACGGCACGAAGAGTGCGCGGGTCGTGATCGACGATGTTTCCCTTCGCTATCTCGCCGGGTCCACACTGCGGTTCGTGAGCAGTCTCGAGGGCAGCTACTTCACTCTCGACAACCCCAATGCCACGTCGTCATGCGGCTGTGGCACCTCCTTCGCAATCTGACATCTGCGCCTTGCCGGCACATGAAGATTGCCACCTGGAATGTCAATTCGATCAGGGCACGGTTGCCCAATGTGCTGAAATGGCTTGAAACCCGGCAACCGGACATCGTTCTGCTGCAGGAACTGAAAGCCGTTGTTCAGGCCTTCCCCCACGAGGCCATCGGCGACATCGGGTACAACGCGGCGGTGGCCGGCCAGAAGGCGCACAACGGGGTAGCCGTCCTTTCCAAATCTCCCATCGAAATCGAGAAGGTCTGTCTCCCCGGAGATCCGGAAGACGCGCAGGCACGCTATATCGAGGTCTTCACCTGTGGTGTGCGGGTCGCCTCGCTCTATCTCCCCAACGGCAATGCGCTGCCAGGCGACCCGGCGGCAGACGACAAATATGCCTACAAGCTGGCATGGATGAGGCGTCTCGTCGACCATGCCCGCAGCCTCCTTGCCGACGAGGAAGCAGTCGTTCTCGGCGGTGATTACAACGTGTGCCCCACCGACGAGGACGTGCACGATCCGGCCCTCTGGGCAGGCGATGCGCTGACGCGCGACGAATCCCGGGCGCTGTTTCGCGAACTCGTGTGGTCAGGCTACACGGAGGCCTATGCCACCATGCACCCGACAACGGCGGGAGCATGGACGTTCTGGGACTACCAGGGCGGTGCCTGGCCAAAGGATCATGGAGTCAGGATCGACCACATGCTGCTTTCTCCCCATGCGGCGGACCGCCTGGTGGCGTGCGAGATTGATCGCACGCCCCGCGCTTGGCCGAAGGCGTCCGATCACACACCCTTGTTGTGCGAACTCGATGACTGAACACGCCCTGGGCAGGGTCGGCCGGCGTCTCACGTGCGACAGCGAGAGAAAGGGACGCCATGCCCGCGGGCGCCTCGGCTTTGTTCTTCTCAACACCGAAGAGACGGCCGACGACGACATCCGCGCGATGGTCCCTCGCGATGTCGGTGTCTTCATCACACGGGTGCGGCTTGCTGATCCCGTGACCGTGAAAAACCTGGCTGCGGTGGCCGGAGACCTGGCTGGGGCTGCCAGTCTGCTGCCCGAGGATCTCGACGCCATCGCCTATGTGTGCACATCAGGCAGCATCGCCGCAGGAGAGGCTGCCGTTGAACGTGCCATCAGACGTGCACAGCCGGGAACCCGCCCGCTGGCGCTTGTGACATGCGTCGTCGACGCTCTGCGCCATAGTGGGATTGCCCGCCTGGCGGTGGGTACGCCCTATCTCGATGAAGTCAACGCCATGGAGGCGGCGTTCCTGGCAGACCGTGGTTTCGAGGTCTGCTCCATGAAGGGACTCGGTATTGCCCGCGGACGGGACATGGCGCTGGTCGAGCCCGGTGACATCGTGCGCCTCGCCCTCGATGTCTGCACAGGCGACTGTGACGGCATCTTCCTGTCCTGTACGGCGCTGCGCGCTGTCGAGGTCGTTGATACGATCGAGGAACAGACCGGCAAACCCGTGGTGACGAGCAACCAGGCACTCGTCTGGCGCATGTTGCGGCAGATCCGTGCCCAGGACGCCGCCGTCGGTCCGGGCAGACTCTTTCGCCTGCAGGAGTCTGCACAGACGGCGGTCGGCACATCATGGGCGCGCTGATTGACTTGACTGCTGCCAGTCCACAGACTTCGGCCGTGCTGAACTGCGAGACGGGTGGCGGATGATTTTCCAGGGCTGGTCCGGACTGAAGCCGCCCGAGTCGGTTCCCGAAAGCGTCGAAAATCTCTGGCAGCGCTGGGAGACTGCAGCCGGGCGCATACCCGACGAGGAGCTGAGGGCGCGGGCTCTCGACCTGCGCCCCGTCGCCGAAGGCATCCTCGATCCCGTTTTCCGGCACAGTCCCTACCTGTCACGCTGCGTGACGGTCGATCCCGTCTTCACCCTGACGCTGATCAACGAGGGCCCGGATGCCGCCTTCGATGCCGCCACCGCCATGGCGGAACGCGACATCGAAGGGGAAACCGAACCCGACCTCATGACGCGCCTCAGACGCGCCAAACGGCGTGTTCATCTCACGGCCGGTCTCGCCGACATCTCCTTGCTGTGGTCCCTCGAGCAGGTTACAGGCAACCTCTCGCAGTTCGCCGAAGCGGCTCTCAGGACGGCTTGCCGGCATCTGTTGCGGGCCCTGCACTCAAGAGAGAAGCTTGTCCTTGCAGATCCGTCGGATGCGGAAACCGCGTGCGGTCTCTTCGTCCTCGGCATGGGCAAGCTGGGGGCGGGGGAACTCAATTACTCCAGCGACATCGATCTCATCATTCTGTTCGATCCCGACATCGTGCCGACCACCGGAGCCGAGGATCTGCAGCGGACCATGACGCGGTTTGCTCAGGGATTGACACGGATCATCGATGCACAGACGGCCGATGGCTATGTCTTTCGCACCGACTTGAGACTGCGTCCCGACCCATCGTCGACACCGCCGGCCATCTCCACGGACTCTGCCGGACCCTACTATCGTGAATCGGCCCGCAACTGGGAACGCGCAGCCATGATCAAGGCGCGCACCGTGGCCGGCGACACGGCGCGGGGGGCGATCTTTCTCGAGAACCTGCATCCCTTCATCTGGAGGCGCCATCTGGACTTCGCGGCCATGCAGGACATCCGGACCATCAAGCAGCAGATCGACTCGTCACGCTCGCGTGACGGCGAAACATTCCTGGGGCGCAACGTCAAGCTCGGCGGTGGCGGCATTCGCGAAATCGAGTTCTACGTTCAGGCACAACAGTTGATCTGGGGGGGCCGGGAACCTGCCTTGCGCACAAGGGGAACGTGCGAGACGCTCGACATCCTCGTTGCCAGCGGACACGTGACCCACGGCGCGGCCATTGAACTGAAAGAGTCCTATCGCGTTCTGCGCACCCTTGAGCATCGTCTGCAGATGGTCGACGATCGCCAGACACACAACCTTCCGGGGAACGCGGAAGGCATCGCCACCATCGCCGCCTTTTCCGGATTCGCGGACGCTGATGCACTTGAATCCTCGTTTCTCGACGCCGTCAGCGTGGTGGGAGGACATTATTCGACTCTCTTTGCGCAAAGGGCCGGGCGCGTCAGGCAACAGTCTTTGGATTTCACGCGCGATACGGTGGATAACACCACGCTCAAGAGCCTCGCGACGTTGGGGTACAGGGAACCCGAACGCGCTGCCGCCACCGTGATGGCATGGAAGTCAGGGCCCTACCTGTCACTTCGCACATCCCAGGCGACAGACGACCTGATGTATGTTGCACCTTCGGCACTCGTTACGTTCGCCGGATTGCGGGACTGCGACGACGTGTTGAGGAAGTTCGACGAGTTCCTGTCCCGCCTGCCCGCTGGCACATCCCTGCTTTCCCTTGTTGTCGCCCATCCGCATTTGCTGGAACTGCTGGGCGAAATTCTTGGAGTGGCGCCATACCTGTCACGCTGGCTCACGCGCAAGCCGAGCCTGATGGACAGCGTCCTCGCTCGCGAGTTTACGGATCTTTCATTCGACGACGAAAACCTCGAAACGGAGATCGCCGAAACCGCCCGACGGGGTCTGGTGCGCCTGTTCTACACCCTGGAACTCAACCGCGAGGAAATGGCCTCCCAGCTTGCCGAGGCCACCGGCAGGGCACAGGATCTCCAGGACGTGCTGGACGAGGTCAGGCGCTGGGCAAACGACAAGGTCTTCCAGATCGGCGTGCACCTGCTTGAGGGCATGCTGACCCCCGTCGAGGCTTCTCGCCCGCTCTCCGACATCGCTGACGCCTGCATAGCCGCCCTGCTGCCCACGGTCGAAGGCGAATTCGAGGCAGAGCATGGCCGCATACCCGGAGGTTCCTTCGCGGTCGTCGCCTTCGGCAAACTTGGCAGCCGGGAAATGACAGTCAGTTCGGATCTCGACCTCATGTTTCTCTACGATCAGAGCGGCAGTGAGGCGGCATCGGATGGCCGCAAGCCATTGCCAGCCACCCAGTACTATGCGCGTCTGTGCCGCCGCCTGATCACGGCAATCACGGCGCCGACCCGGGAGGGGCGTCTTTACGAGGTGGACATGAGACTGCGTCCCTCCGGAAAGTCCGGACCCATTGCCTGTTCGCTCGATTCCTTCGAATCCTATCAGCACAGGAACGCATGGACCTGGGAGCACCAGGCCCTTACGAGGGCCCGGGTGATCATCGCCAGCGGACAACTTGGCGACGATTTCGCACGGGTGCGTCTCGACGTTCTCACTCAAGCGCGCAACCGCGAAGCGCTCGCCGGCGACGTCATCGACATGCGCGAGCGCATTCGCGAGGAAAACCGCGCCAGCGAGGGGACGATCAAGCATATGCCGGGAGGGCTGCTTGATGTCGAATTCATCGCGCAGTACCTGGAACTCCTCTACGCTCACGACACGCCAGCGGTCCTCGCCGGCAACACCATCGACGTCTTCGAATGCGCCAGAGATCTCTCACTCGTCGCCGAAGACATCGCCATCGAGCTCGGCGAAACAACGGCGCTCTGGAACAATCTCCAGGGCATGGCGAGACTGAGCGGGAACGAGGAAGGGATCAGCAATCTCGCTGACACCGCGCTCATGGAGCGACTCGGAGGACAGCTCGTCTCCCATGCCCTTGTCGATTCCATCGAACATGCGGCGCGACAGGCGCACCTGCACTTCGGAACGATCCTCGGCTCGTGCACAAAGACATGAGCGACAGACTTGAACAGCAAACAGACGCGTTCTAGGTTTCCAGGGTGCGCATCGGGAATCATGCGATTGCCTGAGGTGTACTCCATTTCGGCGCCAACAGGAGAAAGCAGGTCTCAACCATGGAAGTCAGGACAGAGCGAGAGGATGATGTCCTTGTCACCGCCGTCAACGGCCGCATCGACAGCGCCACGGTCAGCGAGTTCCAGCACCTGATGGAAAGAGCGATCACCGATGACATCAAGAGAGTCATCGTCGACTTCGGCAATCTGAGCTACATCAACAGCGCCGGCCTCAGGGCGGTGCTCGTGATTACCAAGAACCTGTGGGGGCGCAATGCGAAACTGGCGCTCCATTCGTTGCAACCCTCCATCCAGGAAGTGTTTTCAATCGCGGGATTCGACAAGATCATTCAGGTATGCGCCGACAAGGCCGAGGCGCTTGACGCCACGCAGGAAAAGTAAAATCACACCACCCGCTTGCCTCGGGCTCAACATCGACATGGGCGCCTTATGACTGAACTCCGCAAGATACTTGTTGTTGACGATGAACCGGATCTCGAGCGCCTGATGCTGCAACGCATGCGCCGGGAGATCAGGCGCGGGCAATTCGAGTTCACATTTGCCGGCAACGGTGTCGAGGCTCTCGAGGCCCTGAACAAGGACCCGGAGATCGAGATGGTTCTCTCGGACATCAACATGCCCGAGATGGACGGCCTGACGCTGCTTGAACAGATCCCCAAGGTGGATCCCAACATCCGCTCGGTGATTGTTTCCGCCTACGGCGACATGAAGAACATCCGTACCGCGATGAATCGCGGCGCCTTCGACTTCGTGACGAAGCCCCTTGATTTCGATGATCTGAGGGTCACCATCGACCGTACCCTGCGACATCTCGCGATGCTCCGCGAGGCCCTGCAGTCGCGCGACAAGCTCGTTGCCCTCGAGAACGAGCTCAGTGTCGGGCGGTCGATGCAGCAGGCCATCCTTCCGACAGTCTTTCCTGCAACCCAAGCCTACCAGGTCTTTGCCAACATGGAACCCGCCCGCGATGTGGGTGGCGATTTCTTCGACGTTCTCAACCTGCCCGACGACAGAATCGGTCTGGCCATAGCGGATGTTTCCGGCAAGGGCGTCCCGGCCGCTCTCTTCATGATGTCGGCCCGTACCCTTCTCAAGGGTGCGGCCGTCGGCAGGACCTCGCCGAGCGAGGTGCTGACGGAAGTCAACGAGTTGCTGAACGAGAACAACGAGACATCGATGTTCGTGACGCTGTTCTTTGCCATCTATGACCCCGCCACCGGAGTCCTCACCTTTGCCAATGCGGGTCACAATCCCCCGATCATCATCCACACGGACGGAAGCCACACCATGTTCGGCACCGCCGGCGGCGTTGCCCTGGGCGTGGTCCCCGGCGTCGAGTACACGCAAGAGCAGATTCGCCTTGAGCCCGGCGACATGGCCATCTGCTACACCGATGGCGTGACGGAGGCCGAGAACGAGAAGCAGGACCAGTTCGACCTGGAAAGGTTGACGGCACTGTTCAGCGAGGCGCCGCCGACGAGTGCAAGAGAAGCCAACGATGCCGTCTTCCGGGCGGTCGAGAACTTCTCGGGAGAGGCTCCGCAGTTTGACGACATCACCTGCCTCACTCTCTACCGGTCGGAGTGAAAGGTGTGGCAGCCAGCACGACCCTGATCATCAGGACCACCATCGAGGAACTGCAGAAAGTCGAGACCGTCGTGGACGAGTTCTCTCTTGCCGAAGGATGGACGCCCGATCTCGAATTCAAGATCAGGCTGGTTCTCGATGAACTCTGCACCAACGTGGTCAATTATGCGCACGGCGACAAGCTTGATCACGACATGTCGGTCACGATCGAGTCTGACGATGACGAAGTGAAAGTCCTCATCGTTGACGATGGCAGCCCCTTCAATCCGCTGGAGGATGCCCCGGAGCCCGACACGGACTCGGATCTGGCGGATCGCCAGGTGGGCGGGCTCGGCGTTCATTTCGTCAAGACACTCGTGGACGACGTCCGGTACTGGCGGGACGACGACAAGAACCACGTGGTTCTCTCCAAACGGAGGAACTGATGCAACGGGCCCTGATGCTCCGCCTGTGCGCTGCCGCTCTCGCCCTCATCGCCGGACTTGCCCATGCCGAGGAAACCGGCGTCGACGACGATTCCATCACCTTCGGACAGTCGGCAGCTTTCAGCGGGCCAGCTCAAAATCTTGGAAAGGAGTTCCGCCGCGGCATCGAAATGGCGTTCGCCGAAGCCAACGAGACAGGCGGCGTTTTCGGTCGCACTCTCGAACTCGTATCGCTCGACGATGCCTACGAGCCGGAAGCCGCCATCGCCAACACGATGGAACTGATCAACCAGGAGGACGTGTTTGCCCTGATCGGTGCCGTCGGCACACCCACCTCACGATCTGCGGTGCCCCTGGCGCATGCTGACAACGTTCCCTATATCGCGCCCTTTACCGGCGCCGCCTTCCTGCGGGACCGGCAGTGGAGCAATGTGATCAACCTGCGGGCATCCTACTATCAGGAAACCGAAAAAATTGTCGATTTCCTGACCCGGTCATTGGGCATCAGCCGGATTGGCGTGTTCTACCAGGACGATTCGTTCGGCCAGGCCGGGTTGCGCGGCGTCCAGCGCGCTCTCGGGCGTCGTGCCCTCACGATGGTCGGGACCGGCACCTACCTCCGCAATACCACGGCCGTCAAGACAGGCCTTCTCAACCTTCGCGCTGCCAGCCCCGATGCGGTCGTGCTCGTCGGCGCGTATGATCCGGTCGCCCGCTTCATCGCCTGGGCGAGGCGGATCGATTTCGATCCTCTCTTCCTGACGATCTCATTCGTCGGCAGCAATGCGCTCATCGAACAGCTCGGACCTGACAGCAACGGCATCTTCGTGACCCAGGTGGTTCCGCCACCGGGTGACGACGACGGTGCTGTCATCATCGACGGCGGTCAGCTTCGCGAGGTCCGCGACGACGAGATCCGCGACGACAGGGCGATCGCCACTCCGTCCGTCGTCGGGCATTACCGGCAGCTTCTGGGGCGACTGTTTCCGGACGCTTCGGTGGACTTCGTGTCGCTGGAAGGCTACCTGGCGGGCCGTTTGGTCGTCAGTATCCTGGAAGGCTGTGGCGAATCCCCTGACCGGGCCTGCTTCCTCGGAGCGATGGCCCATGATCGGGTCATCGATCTTGGCGGATTCCCGATCCGGTTCGGAGACGACAACCAGGGATCCGACGCGGTCTACCTGACGGTCGTCGACGATCAGGGACACTACCGCAAGGTTGTCGAGACAGCCGGCGCCAGCGGGGAGTGACGATGTTCCGGCGTCTCTACGATCTGCGTTCACGCATTTCGACACAGCTCATCATCGCCATCATGGGGGCGGTGACCATGACGATCATCTCGGGCATGGTGGGCTGGTATTCCTTCGATCGCGTGGCGGATGCCCAGCGGCACATCAGCGAGGAAACGGTTCCGGCCATTGCCGCGGCCTTCGGAATCGCCCAGTACAGCGGCGCCCTGGCGGCGGCAGCACCGAAACTCACCTCGTCCACCTCTCAGCTTGATCTCACGTACACCGGTTTCGAAGTCCAGCAAAATCGCGACAACTTCGTCAGACAACTGCAGTTGCTTGAAGAACTCGGCGGCGATGATGAACAGTTCCAGCCCATCCGCACCCAGAGCCAGGACCTGGTCAAGACCATTGTCGATATTGAAGACCTGATGTGGGACATCTTCGCTCTGGAAGAATCGCGAGCGCGTCTCACGGACCAGGCGACCGTGCTTTCCAGGGAACTCAACCATTTTCTCGTGCCGGCCATAGACGACCAGTTGTTCTATGCCGTGACAGGCTACAGAAGGCTCGATGCGGAGCCGCAGTTCCGCACCCTCAGTTTCACCGATCGCGAGATTCTGCGATACCGGGTTCTGTCAGAGATCGACTCCGGCATAAAAGTCGCGTTCGAAATCCTGGCGACAGTCTTCAACACGTCCAGCATCTCTCATCTCGAGCCACTCAAGGAGCGGTTCGAGGCTGTCGTGAGGGGAATACAGCACAACCTCGACACTCTCCCGGACGATGAACACCGACGACAAATCGAGAGCCTCTTTGTCGACATGGTCCGGCTCGGGAGCGGCGAGGGTAGCGGTTTCGACCTCCGCTGGCGGGAACTCGAAGCCGAAGCGGAACTGCAGACAATTCTGGAACTCAACCAGACACTGGCACTCAACCTGGTCAGCAATATCGAAAGACTGGTCAGCGTGGCCGAAGACGCCACCATCGCTTCGACCGACGCTTCCGAGAAGGCCATCATGACCGGGCGCAATCTCCTGTTCGGCATCAGCATGGCCAGTGTGGTGGGTGCTGTCCTGATCTCCTGGCTCTACATCGGCCGCGGCCTCGTCCGGCGCCTGTCACGGCTGTCGGAGCGCATGCGGGTCATGGCCGAGGGGGACCTGGAAAAGGAAATCGACGTGCGCGGCAGTGACGAGATTGCCGAAATGTCCTCTGCGCTGGAAGTCTTCCGGCAGCATGCCCTTGAGGTTCAGCGACTCAATCTTGTCGAGAAGATGGCCGATGAACTCAAAGCGAAGAACGAGCTCATCGAGACGGCCCTGACCGACCTTGAAAAGGCCCAGGACCAGATCGTCATGCGCGAAAAGCTTGCAGCGCTCGGTGAACTCACTGCCGGTGTCGCGCACGAGATCCGCAATCCTCTCAATTTCATCAAGAATTTCGCCGAAGGATCGGCAGAACTGCTCGATGAGATGGTTGAGGAGATCCAGGCGCTGCTTGCCGACATCGAAGAAAACGAAGAAACCAAGGAACGCCGTGCTCTCGTTCAGGAGATTGTCGATGACCTGGTCGAGAACACCAGGCTGATCCGCCAGCATGGCACGCGCGCCGACAGTATCGTGCAGAACATGCTGATGATGGGCCGTGGATCGGGTGAACGTCAGCCTGCGGCAATCAATGCGCTTGTCGACGAGCACGCCCGCCTCGCCTATCACAGCGCCCGGGCAACAGACAACAGTTTCCAGGCAGAACTCGTCTTCGAACTTGATCCCGACGTGCCGGAAATGAGCATTGTACCCCAGGATATGGGGCGGGTTTTCCTCAATCTGATCAGCAATGCCTGCTATGCCGCCGATGATCGCCGACGCAAGCTGCGCGAGGCAGACCCCCAGGCCGCCTTCGATCCGGTCATCACGATAAGCTCCAGAAAGCTCGAGGACGGTATCGAGGTCTCGGTACGTGACAACGGCGCCGGCATCCCGGACGACGTCATCGACAAGATCTTCAATCCTTTCTTCACCACCAAGCCGACGGACCAGGGGACCGGCCTCGGGCTGGCGATGTCGAATGACATCGTTCGCGAACACGGCGGTTCGATCACGGTCGACACCGAGCCGGATGCCTACACCCAGTTCACGGTGCGCCTGCCCTTCGACACGACCCCGGCCGTCGCCGAATCGTCTCCGGACGACTGATGCCAGACTGCCATGATCCTGCCGTTCGCACCCGGCGCCTGTGATGCAACGGACACTCCGTCGCCACGAGCGGCGGAGTGTTGTCTTGTCGTGAGTGCGTTACCTTGTGGCGGTGACATGAACGTCATGCTCGGCGCCCTCCGAACATCCAGGAGAGCAACTCCCGGAGAGGTACTTCGTGACATCGCCATGGCAGATGTCGACAACACGACAGCCCCTTCAACTGCAGCCCGTCCACCTGGTCGCGTGCCGCCCATCAGGCCGCCGGTCACTCACCGCACGTTGAATACTGTTTTTATCCTATAATAACAGGTTACAGATAATTCCTTATGACACCAACAAGTCAATATGCGCAATCCGGACTAGGCGCCCGGTCGCGCGCCCTTGCGGAGTGCAGGCGGCGCTCATAGGATGTGTCGTGGGCAGCCGGAGGAGTAGGCGATAGCCGAGACGACGGAACAAACGAGGCACGGCTTTACGCGGGAGCAGCTCGATTTCCTGCAGGAGACCTTCTCGCGACGCTCCGTACAGGGCTTCGATCGGCCGACGCAGATGTGGCTGATCGGCGGGCTTGCCGTCGCTGGCCTTGCCGGATTCGGCATCCTGTGGGGAGAGATCGGTTCCCTTCGCGAGGAAGTTCGCGAGGAGATCCGCGAGAACCGGACCGCGATCACGGAACTGGCGAAGGGCCAGGCCCGGATCGAGGCGATCCTGGACGAGCGGCTGCCAAGGTGACGGCCCGCCTGTCCAACGGACACTCGGTCGCAAGGGGCGGCCTGCGGGCCGCCCTCCTTCAACTGGTGTCGGCGGCGGTTTAAGAGCGCGGGATTCTGGCGACAGGCCGCGCTCGGCCGGGATCGTGTCCCGGGCGAAAGGCCGGTTCGGGAAGCGGAGGAACGGGAAAGCCGGGATCGGACAAGCCACGCCGCGGGTTTCCGGACGCCTTCGGCGCGGGCAACCGGGAGCGGCGGGGATCAGCGATGCGCGAGGTGTGATCGGTGTGGTGATTCTCTATTCTGTGGCTGTCAAAACACTGCAAGAGGTCGCATGCCGGCGATGATCGCTGTGACGCGCACCGACCACACCACGCAACCCCGGGGGTGCACGCTGGCGATGGCGCGCAACCCGGACCTGCGCGACGAATGCGCGAGGCACTGGAACGGGGACTTCGGCTGGAGGTCGGCGCGAGCCGGTGACGCCAGCGGGGCGGCCGGCCTGAACATGTCCGTCCGCGCGCCCGGGAGCGCAAGCGCGTCGCTCTCGCTTGCGCGACGGCTCCACGGCGACGGCAGCCAGTCCCTGTCGTTCGGGAAGACGTTGCTGAAGGGGGCGCCGGAACCGTGACGGGAGACGCCGCAAGGGGCGGGCCCGCCTCCGGCGCGATGCCGCCCGCGCTGCTCGACAGCCTGTCGGACGGCGTCCTGGTGATCGCCTCCGACGGGGCAGTCCGGCTGGCCAACCCGGCCTTTCGCCGGATGTTCGATCTGGGAGATGCGGACCTTGGGGAGCGGGATTTCGGATCCCTGTTCGTCCTCAGGGAGGGACTGGACGAGTTCACGGAGGCGGTCCTGGACGCCGCGGCGCGCGGCGGGGACGTGGCACGCCGCCTCGTGCGGATCGCCCCTGCCGACGGAGAGAGCCGGTCCCTGACGGTGACGGCGGCGCCGCTGGCTGGCGAGCACGGGACGGGGTGCGCGGTGGTCGTCACGGTTTCGGACGTCACCGAGATCCGGGAGCTGCGCGAGCGGGAGGTGGAGCAGGCCGGCGTGATCGCCGCGCAGCTCGACGAGCTGCGCGGGGCCTATCGGGACCTGGAGGCCCGCAACGAGGCGCTCCAGGCGCTGACCCGGCGGGTGCGTACAGTGCGGGGCGTGGCCGCCGGGTGCGTGATGGTCCTGTTCGTTGGCATCGGCGCCTGGCACCTGCGCCCACTCGACGCGTTCGACACGCTCATCGGAGCCGCCCGCGCCCCGGCGGCGACGGCGGCCGGGGCGCCGGGCGCAGCGGGAGACGGGCGCGCGCCCTTCGTTGTGGCGCCGCGGGAATTCAGTTCCACGATAGACCTGCGCGGCACCCTCTCGCCAGGGCGGATCTCGGAGGTCATCAGCCCGATCGAGAGCCATGTCCGTGCGGTCCACGCCGCGCCCGGCGACGTGGTGGAGGCGGGCGCGTCACTGGTGGATCTCGACACCGGGCCGCTGGCGGCGGCGCTGCGGCAGGCGGAGGTGGACGACATCCAGGCCCGCGAACGGCTCGCGGAACTCGAGGACTGGGACGCCGGCCCGGACATGACCCGCGCGCGGCGCGCGCTGCGGCAGGCGGAAATCGCGCTGGACGCCGCCGCACTCTCGCTGGACCGGACCCGGTTCCTGTTCGGCGAGGGGCTGGTTCCGGCGACGCAGGCCGAGGAGGCGGAGCGCGGCTACGCGAGCCGAACGGAGGATGTCGCGGACGCGGTGCGTGAGCTTGAACGGGTGGCGGCCAAGGGGACGGGCGACGCGCTGCGGGTGGTCCGCCTGCAGGCGCAATCGGCGGCCGAGCGACTGCGCGCAGCGCGCGAGCGCGCGGACCAGGCGCGGGTGACCGCCCCGACCGGCGGCGTGGTGATCGTGGCAGAGGGGCCCCAGACAAAGCCGCTGGCCCGGGGGCGCGCGGTCTCCCAGGGCGAGCTGCTGCTCTCGGTCGCCGACATGGACCGCCTCGCGGTGGTCACCGCCGTCGACGAGATCGATCTGCACAGGGTCAGGCCCGGCCAGATGGCCTGGATCACGGGGCCCGGCTTCGCCGGCATCCGCGTCGGCGGGCGGGTGGAGCGGGTCGCCACGCGCGCAAGCGCGCAGCGCGGGCGCGGGGGCCCCCAGTTCGGGATCACCGTCCTCCTTGATCCGCTGGACGAGGCCGCACGCGGGCGCGTGCGCGTCGGCATGTCAGCGTTCGTCACCGTCGTCGTGCACGCGCGCCCCGACGCCCTGCTGGTGCCCCTGACCGCCATCGGGCGGTCAGCGGACGGCGCACCCGCGCTCCGGGTGCGCGACCCGGCCACCGGCGAGGTTTCCGAGCGCACGGTGGAAACCGGGCTGACGACGCTCGACTCCGTGGAGGTCACCGGAGGCCTGGATGCCGGCGAGATCGTGATGGTGCCGTGGTGACGGTGCGCGGGGACAGGCATCCACCGGAGACGGTCCTGTCGCTGCGAGGGATACGCCGATCCTTCCGCACGGGACCCGTGACCACGGAGATTCTCAGGGGCATCGACCTCGACGTGCGCACGGGGGATCTCCTGTCCATCATGGGACCCTCGGGCAGCGGCAAGACGACCCTGATGAACGTCATCGGCCTGCTGGACCGGGCGGATTCCGGGAAATACGTCCTCGACGGGCGCGACATCGCCGACCTCGGCGACGACGCACTGGCGAATCTGCGCAACCGGCGCATCGGCTTCGTGTTCCAGGCATTCCACCTGCTCCCGCGCCTGACCGCGCGCGAGAACGTGTCGCTGCCGCTGCTCTACCGCGGCGCGGCGCGGCGCCGTGCGCTGCGCGACGCCGAGGCGATGCTGGAGCGGGTCGGGATGGACGAACGCGTCCGTCACCGCCCCGGCCAGCTGTCGGGCGGCCAGAAACAGCGCGTGGCGATCGCCCGCGCCCTGGTCGGGGAGCCGGCGCTGCTGTTGGCCGACGAGCCCACCGGGGCTCTCGACGCCGCCACCGCCGAGGAGGTCATGGGACTGCTGCACGCCCTCAACGCCGACCGGGAGCTGACTGTGATCGTCATCACCCACGACCCGCAGGTCGCCCGCCGGTGCGTCCGGCAGACGCGCATCCGCGATGGCCTGCTGGAGGAGGCCTCCCCCGCCGGGACGGCGGCGGAAGCATCCCGGCCCGCGTCCGGCGCGGCGGCGTAGGGGCGGTGTGCGCGATGGCCCGCGCCCTGTCGGTCCTCGGTGCCAATGCCCGTGAGGCGGTCGACAGCCTGAGGGGCGCGCGGCTGCGTACCGGGCTCGGCATGGTCGGCGTCATGGCCGGAATCGCCTCGGTGATCGCCATGGTTTCGCTCGGCGAGATCGCACGGGAGAAGGCACGCAGCGAGTTCGAGGCGCTGGGCACCGACATCCTGGTGATCCGGAAATCCTTCAACTCCCCGGACGGCTCCATCGCGCTCGCCGACGCCCTCGCGCTCGCCCCGCAGACCACCGCCATCGCCACCGTCGCGCCCCGCGTGCTCGGCCAGGACCAGTTCCGGGCGGGCGGCAGACCGGCGGGAAGCGGCCAGGTGCAGGGCGTCACCGCCGCCTTCGCCGCGATCAACGGGCTCGCGATAGAGAGCGGGCGGTTCGTCTCGGACCTCGACGTCAACCGCGACTTCGCCGTCCTCGGCGCCGAGATCGCGCGGACGGTCCGCAGGAACGGCACCGCGGACCCGGTGGGCACGGTGATGGAGATCGGGGAGCGGCTGTTCACCGTCGTCGGCGTCCTGGAGAACCACCCGGAAAGCTACGCGCTGCCTTTCCACGTCGACGCCGACCGCTCGGTCTTCGTGCCGGTCACCACCGCCATCCGGACGGCGGTCAACCCCGAGATCGAAGTCATCGTCGCACGCTCCGGCGCAGGTGTCTTCCACGAGGACGCGGCGGACGCGGTGCGCGCCCACTTCGCACGGCGCGCGCCCGGGCTGACTCTTGAGATCGTCACGGCCAAGGAACTCATCGCGCGCATGGAGGCGCAGATGGGAACCTTCTCCCTGCTGCTCGGTTCGGTGGGCAGCATCTCGCTGATCGTCGGCGGCATCGGCATCATGAACATCATGCTCGTGAGCGTGGCGGAGCGTCGGCGCGAGATCGCGATCCGCGTCGCCATCGGAGCGCGACGGCGCGACATCCTGAGCCAGTTCCTCATCGAATCCGTCATCCTGACGCTCGCCGGGGGGCTGCTGGGCGTCGCGGTCGGGCTGGCCGCCACGTGGGGCATATGCCGCTTCCTGACCGGCTGGGAGTTCATGATTTCCGGGCTGTCCGTCGTCAGCGGGTTGGCCACCGCGACCGCCGCCGGCCTCGTCTTCGGCATCCAGCCCGCCTGGCAGGCCGCCCGCATGGACCCCATCGCCGGACTGCAGGGCGAGTGACGCGCCGCCGCCCGCGCGCCGCGCGAAGCAGAATCCTTGATTTCGCGCGGCCTCCGGTATGATCCTTGTCCACTCGTGGAGCAAACGGACGATGAAAAGACTGGTTGCGACAGCGGCGGCCACGCTGATCATGGCAGGTGTTTCGTTCGCGCAGGAACGGCCTGCCGTCTTTCTTGAGAAATGCGAAAGCGGTGGCAGCCTCGGATGCAATGAAAGGTTCTGCGTCAAGGTACACACCACGGGGTGGGACCAGTTTCCGCAAGGGGTCGAGGACACCCCTGAGGTTTATGTCCGGTTCAGCCGGAAGATCCGTGACGGAAACGGGGAGTCGATGGAGCGCAACCGCTTCAAGGCGACCCTGGACAGGGGTCGCGACCACAATGAGACTCTCTGGTTCATGACGGATGACGGTCCGCTCCTTTTGGCATACGTCGATGTCTCGGCGTATTTGCAGCATGCGGAACCTCTGGAGGAGGATCCGCACTTCGACATCGCGACCGATCGGGACAGAAAACTGCTCTTCAGGATGGAGGGGGACACTTGCACGCACTATCAGGGTCTGCTGCAGCCAACGCCCTGGGCGGTGTTTCCCTGGTGATTCCCCGGTGATCGCCGGTCAGGAGAGACCGGGTTCCCGGACAGCGTGAAGACACGGACGAAACGGCTGTCCGCGGCGACCGCCGGCCCCTCCCCGGACGGCGGACCGGCAGCGTGGAGGAACGAGGGACATGAGACGGCCGGACAGCTGGCTCATGTCTCCCGGCTCCGTGGCGAGCCTTTCAGCGGCCTTTGCAAGGTTGTTCTTGTCTTTTCTCGCCCGGTTGAGGCTGACAAGCCCCTGCCAGACCCTTTGGCCCCGGGCAGTGGCTGCCCAAGCGACGGATGGACCCCGACGAGGTGGCCGATGACGACAGCGCGGATGTCAGGTGCCGTGCCGTCAGGCAGACGCACGACATCCCGATGAACCTGCGCTCGACACCGGACATGCGGCAGAAAGCCGCGGGCTGGCGATCTCGATCCGGCCGTCGAAACTGACGGCCGGATCGCCATCCGATAAGGTCTTCCAGAAGGGAGCTGTGCATGTCGGGGACGGACTGATCATTGCGGCAGCGTCTCCAGCCGGACATTCCAGCGCTCCAGCGTCCGGCCCGATACCTGGTCCAGATTTCTCAACGCCGTCAGATAGGCATCGATCGCATCCACCTCGGCCCGCTCGGCCTGGACCAGGTTGTCTTGCGAGGTCGCCACATCAGTACTCGATGCCAGCCCCTCGCTGAACTTCCTTTTCTCGATCTCGAGATTCGATTCCGCCAGTTCGCGCGCCTCGCGGGCCAGATCGGTCCGCCGCAGATTCACCGTCACATCGGTCACCGCCCGCCGAACTGCGATATCGATCGACGCCCGCAGCCCTGTCAGGTTGCGTTCCGCCTGTCGCAGTTTCAGTCGCGCATCCACAAGGGCCACATCGGCTTGCCGATCGTTCAGCGGTATCGTGGCATTGAGCGACACCGACCTGTCGATATCCGCCGGTATGTTCGCCTGCAAGTGATACGTGCGGGACATGTTGAGTTGGAGACTCACATTGGGCAGAAGGTTGTTGTGGGCTTTCTCCAGGGCGATCCGCGCCAACTCCACACTCAGCTGCGCCTGGCGAAAATCCGGGCGCAGGCGCAGCGCGTCCTCCAGCACCGACGCATGGTCAACGTCCCGGCGCTCCACCCTCAGGGACGCCAGCGGATGAATCCGCACGGCGTCCTCGAAAGCCAGATGATCAACCAGGTCCAGGTTGGCGGCATCCAGAGCATTGCGCGCCGTCACCAGCGCAAGCTCCCTGTTGGCAATCGTCGCCTCGGAACGAATCGCCTCGCGCCGCGCCACCCGCCCGGCCTCGATCAGCGCGCGCGTCGTCGCCAGCTGGTCCTGCGCCCGGCGCAACGCCGCTTCGGCAAGCTCCACCTGCCGCACCGCACTGATCAAGGCACGATATTTCCCTACGGTCTGCGAAATCAGACTCGCCGCGGCACTGTGCAGCCCCAGAATGTTGGCCTGCTCGCCAAGGCGCGCGCTGCGAATCGCGTGATCGGCGATCGCCGGCCCGCCCTTCAGCAAGGGCTGACTGAACGCCAGGCTGAGGGTCCGGGTATCGCCGCTGCTGTCCGACAGCGCCTCGTTCCAGTTCATCGTCAGACTGCCGCCTGTCGTCGGAACAGGGATCATCACGCCCGCGCTGCCCGTGCCACTGCTCGACGTCTGGTTGCGGGTGGCTGAGGAATTCAGGCTCAAGCTGGGCGCCCAGCGGTCTTCTGCGATCTCCAGGTGAAGTTTCTGCACCTCGCGATTCTCGCGGGTCGTCACAAACGCGCGATTGTGCTCCAGTGCACGCCGCACCGCATCGTCAAGCGTCAGCTTCAGGACGCCCTCGTCCAGTGCGCTCCTGTCGTCCGGCTGAGGCCAATCCTGTGCCTGCAAGGGCGCCGTGCCGAAGACCATCATGCACAGCAGGATCGCCGGTGCTGCCCGCCCCTTGTGTGTCAGAGCTTGTTCCTGGAATTGCGGGGGGCCCGGGTCATGGCATGTCATCAGGTAGCGACACATGACGGTACCATGTGCCACGGACGAAGGCCACCCGGTCAGAGCCGATTCCCTCGGCACCCGGTCGCGCCCTTGCGGAGCTGCGGAGTGGGTGCTTTGACAGTATTGTGCGGCGACCCTGCCTGGGTCAGGCGGCGCGCCGTTCCCGACACGCCATCGAAGCGATTGCCGTGAACGGCGCATGCCGCCGTTCTTCAGACGGTCGGCGATGACTGGCGCGCATGCTCCCTCGGACCACGCCGGTGGAGACGCACAGGCCCCGGGCACGGAACCGGGGGTCGTCCATACGTGTGCGCGATTGTTCTGTTAAGGCAGGTGACGTTGCGCGCTGCTTCCTCGCCGCGGTCTGCGTGTTTCTCCAGCGCGGCGATGACAAGGTCGAAGCACCCCTGGTCGAGTGCGGCGCGCCGCTGCTTGCCCCACTGGCAGGCGAGATCGCTGTCCTTATCCGCAGAGTGCCCTGGCATGGAAGAGAGCGACGATCTGGATGGCGTCTTTGCACATGCTTGGCGGCGACGTTTCATATCCAGGCAGCGCCATCACCGAGGACAACCCGCGTTCGACGCCGAAGAAGTCGCGGCGCTCCCTCTCGCGTGAGGATCCGCCGGGCAAAGACCGCAAGCTCCTTGTCGGTATCACGGGTGGCGATGGATTCAATGGCGCGTTGCAGGTGACAGACCCGCCAAGCGCGGACCGGTTTGCCTTCCCTGGGGCGGCTGTCGGCTGACCAGATGATAGCAAGCTTGACCGCGCCGTGCCGCCCGCCTGCTTGCCGTGACGGCCCTCCCTTTCCTCCTTGTGCACCGGGATCCCGGTGCACAAGGCCGGGACAGAGCGTCACCGCAGTCGGCGGCTCCACCTCGATGACGTTTCTCTCATCTGAGCGATCTCGCCACCCAGGGCTTCAGCCTGGCGTTCCACCTGTCTGGCTTCGACCTCAAGGCTGGCCAGTTCGCGCAACAGTGTGCTGCTTCCGGCGAAGCCGGGTTCCGCTGTCGTGATCGCAACCATGCGCTCAAACCGCGGGCGAGAGACCATGCCCCTCCAGACCAAGGGCCCGGTCTAGCGGGCTGAAGCCGCGGCCGCACACCTCGCAGTGAGACCACGCCCGCTCCAGGGTCACAGGCCCAGGAGCCGTGACAAGGACCCTGGAACGACGCCCCCGGCGACGACCGATGCCGCCACAGTCACAGGGCAGTGCAGCCGCCTCGCCGTCCGATAAGGTCGCGTTCAGCCGAGCCGCCAGAAGCGAGGCCGCCGTGCCAAGCGCCGTCTCCCGGACCACACGTTCAACAACCTCGAAGTCCAGGCCATCAGCCGGACCGTCGATCAGGCGCTCGATGTCCGCGGTGACGCCCGCCGCGACCTCTGCCGCAAGGCCCCTCAAATCCCGCGCCCGCGCGCATGCAACGCAACAACAGGTGGTATCAACAACAGTCCCCGAATTGAGCGTGGGATCGTCCTACTCCGGACTATTCCGTTGTTGCAGATGTGGTGTAGATTTCCCGGGCGGGCCGGCAGTGACATCGCGCTGAAGCGTCAGCAGTCATGTCGGTCCGTTGAAACAGAACCTTGAAGGGAGGACCCATGAAACGCTGCACGACCGCATTCTTGCCGGCACTTGCTGTTTGCGTATCGGCCATGATCGCAGCACCGGTGTCGGCCGGAGTCGAAGAACTGCCTGAAGACATCCGCGACGAACTCTACGACCCGGCATTCATGGATCCGGTCCAGCCTGTGGGCAAAAGCCCCTATCGCGATTTCATCGCCCCGAACCCGCCACCATGGAAGATCGGTTATGCCTCAAGTTATGCCGGCAACACCTGGCGCGCCGCCGTCATGAACCGGCTGCAGAACGAGATCATTCCAAAATGGACCGCGCTCGGTCTTGTCTCAGAGGTCGTCATCACGCAGTCGAACCTCAACGATTCGGTTCAGATCCAGCAAATGCGCCAGCTCGTCGACCAGGGTGTCGATGCACTGATCGTCTGCTGCTCGAATCCCACGGCACTCAACCAGACCGTCGCCTATGCCTACGAACGCGGTGTCCCCACGTTTTCAGCGGTCGGTTACCTGACCAGTCCCTACTCGGTGAACTCGTCGGCCAACTTCGTCGTCGGTGGGCGCATGATGGGCGAGTGGATGGCCAGCGAAATCGGCGGCGTCGGCAACATTCTCAATGTCGAGGGAATCCCGGGTACATCGGCCTCTGACAGTCAGAACGTTGGCATTGAGGCAGCACTCGCCGACTACCCGGATATCGAGACTGTCGGCCAGATCGCCGGAATGTGGACAGACCAGGTGGCCCAGGCCGAAATCCAGAAATGGATGGCGACCAACCCCGGCCAACTCGATGGCATCATTATTCAGTCCGCCTCCGAACTTGGCGCGTTGCGTGCCCTGAAGCAGTCGGGTCGCGACATGGTGCCGGTGACCATCGGCAGCGAACTCGGCGCCCTTTGCTACTGGCGCAACCATCCGGACTACGTCTCGGGCGCGATCCATGCGTGGCCTCCCGGTGACGATTTCGAGATGTCCTGGAACATCATGATGCGCACACTTCAGGGGCAGGGCCCCAAGGTTCAGTCGATCCTTGCCAAGCCCATATCGATGAACAGGGACCAGATGCTCGCGGCTATTCCTGAAGACTGCGACGAGAACTCGGCAGACTGGTACCATGTCGGCGTCGAAGCCTGGGCGGGCAAGGAATATCTGGACAACTTCTTCCTGCGCCCGGCAGATCCGGAGATGTACGATCCGGCATCGCATCCGGCCGCACAGTAAAGGTTGGCTCAGTTTATCCCAAAGAAGCGGATCATGACTCGCCACTGCCCTGAAAGCCGGGCAGTGGCGAGTCCAGCCTTGCGGGTCTGCCGGAACATCTGACGTGGTCGCAGCTACCGTCGAGATTTCCGACGTCAGCAAGGCCTTCGGCCCGACCGTTGCCCTCGACGGTGTCTCGTTGCGCGCGTCGGCAGGCGAGATTCATGCCATCATTGGCGGCAACGGATCCGGCAAGAGCACGCTCGCAAAGGTGATCTCCGGGGTGCTGATCCCGGATCGTGGGCACGTCTCGATTCTCGGCAAATCCGCAAGCTCTCCCTATGAAGCCCGCGAACTCGGCATTTCGAATGTCTTCCAGGAAGTTCTGGTCGCCGACGAGTGCTCAGTTCTCGACAATCTGTATCTCGGAGCAGACAGCCTGCTTGGCACTCCCGTTGCAAGGGAGGAGCGCTACCGCGCAGCGGGCGAACTGATGATTGAACTCCTGGGTTTCGAACTCGACCTTGATGTTGCCGTTGGCGAACTTCCCCTGTCGATCAAACAGTGGGTCACCATCGCCCGGGCGATCCTGACCGATCCCAAGGTTCTGATCCTCGACGAATCCTCGGCCGCACTCGACTTCGACTCCACGGAACGGCTGTTCACCAAAATGCGCCGCATGAAGGCCGGAGGTTGCACGATCATGATCGTCACCCACCGTATCGCCGAACTGGTGCGGATTGCCGACAGCGCCACCGTGCTGCGTGACGGCAGCGCAATCGGCACCCTGGCCGGGCAGGACATCAGCGAAGCGCGGATTGTGGACATGATCGCCGGGAAAGGGCAGCACCGGCAGAGCCCATCGCAGGACCCGGTTTCCCGCCTTTCGGATCACCCTCTTCTGCGCATTATCGAAGCACGGGTCTGGGCCGGCGCCAGTTCTTTCGACTTGACAATCCATCCCGGCGAGATCGTCGGAATCACAGGACTCGACGGGCACGGACACGCCGACTTTGTCCGCGCCATTGCGGGGGTACAGACGATGGCGGAGGGCCGCATCGCCATTGTCCGAAACAACACGGCAGTCGCGATCGACAATCTCCGGACGGCTCGCGAGAGCGGCATTGCCTATGTCTCCGGCGACCGCGCGAAGGAAGGAATCTTCGGCAATCTCAACATCTTCGAAAACCTGTTGCTGCCTGTCTACCGAGAGTACCGGGCCGGAGGCTGGCTCAACCTGATCAACCGCACAAAACTCCGCCCGGTCTTCGAATGGGAATCGGGGCGACTTGATGTGCGGATGGGATCATCCGAGGATCTTGTCACATCCCTCTCGGGCGGCAATCAGCAAAAGGTCCTGATCGCGCGCGCCTTCGCAGAAAAACCCTCGATCCTGGCACTGAATGATCCTGCCCGCGGCATTGACGTCGGTGCCAAACGTGACCTCTATCTCAATCTCCGGGCCTTCGTGGCGCGCGGCAACGCCGTGGTGTTCCTGTCGTCCGAAATCGAGGAATTTCTCGGTCTCTGTAACCGGGTGCATGTGTTCCGTCACGGCACCATATCGGCAGAGTTCTCCTCGCCGCTCAACGGTCACGATATTCTCAATGCCATGTTCGGCCGGCGTGGCGGCACGGTCTCGTCATCAGACGGTCATGATCCTAACCGACGTCATGATCCTGACCGACGTCATGATCCTGACCGACAAGGGCAACCATCGACGACGACGCCGTTTGTGGCGCAAGGACGGCCACACGGCCGACCGGTGACGCTGTTGTCCTCAAACGACTGGCAGGATCAGGTGGGCCCGCCAGACTTTCTCTTCCATGCGCCGGATATTCCCCAGGATTCGGTGATACCCGACCGGTTCTGTGAATCGAGCAGCACATCGCCCGCTCTCTGCTGGTCTGGCGTACCGCTCGGCACGCGAAGTTTCGCCCTGTCGGTCACCGACCCGGACGTGCCTGAAGCCTTCAGTTTCCCGCGAAGTTTCGCTCACTGGCTTGTCTGCAACATTCCCGATCACATCCGCGAACTGCCCGAAGGAGCCAGCGGCCAGGCGCTGCCGGGCGCCGCGATCGAACTCAACTGCGACTTTGTGGCCTTCGCCATTCCAGGCTTCGGCCGAGGCTGGGGCGGTCCGTGGCCTCCTGACAAACAGCATCGCTATGTCTTCACGCTTTACGCACTCAAGGTGCCCGGAATTGACATTGCAGCAGACGCGGACCTCGCCGCTTTCGGCGCAGCGGTCCTCCCGGTCGCAATCGACCAGGCATCGTTTACCGCGGTCTACGGACCCGCCCGCACTCCGTTACCCGCTGCATGAGCCATGCACGTTGCTGTTGAACCGACAGGAGGACCTTATGAGCAGATATGGCCGCAGATCCAGTTTCGACATTGAATGGGTCGAGCGCTGGGCGCGTCGCGTCAATGAAGACCGGATCCTGCCGACCATCGGCAGATTCTTCAATCTCCGGTTCCTGATCGCCTTTGACGACACCGAATTCCTGTTCGAGGTCCAGAAAGGCAAGATCGTTCGCATCTCCGAGGGCTTGACGCCGAACGACTTTGGTTTCGAGTTTGCCCTGCGTGCACCCTCAAGCGCATGGGAGAAGTTCAGCCAGCCTGTGCCCCCGCCCATGTTCAACGACATCTGGGCCATGGCGCATCCACTGCACAAGCAGCTGGTTATCGACGGCAATCAGTTGTCGTTCTGGCAAAACGTGCGGGCACTGACCCGCATGCTTGCACTCATGCGCGAAATCTGACGGAGAGAACAACGATGAACCCGCATGATCCCATCATCGGACGCTACGTTTACGTGACCTGCGAAGGAAAGACCTACAGGACCTATTACGAGGAAACTGGCGAAGGTATTCCCATGGTCTGCCTGCATACCGCCGGCACCGACTGTCGCCAGTATCGCCATCAGCTTTGCGAACCGGACTTCTCATCGAATTTCCGCATGATTGCGTTTGATCTTCCCTGGCACGGGAAATCGATCCCGCCCGAGGACTTCTACCTGATGGAGGATGAATACAAGCTGACGTCGAGGTTCTACGCAGAGTTCATTGTCGCCTTCTGCCGGGCCCTCGACCTCGACAAGCCGGTCATCATGGGCCAGTCCATGGGCGGCAACATCTGCCTTGAACTCGCCCTCAACCACGAGAACGATTTTTCGGCGCTGATTGCACTGGAGGCCTGCGACCACTCACCGGGGTGGTGGATCGATCCATTGCATCATCCGCACGTTCATGGAGGCGAGGCCGTGGCGACATCCGTGTTCGGCCTGATGTCGCCGGAGAGTCCGGACCAGTATCGCTGGGAAACGTGGTGGTACTATGCGCAGGGCGGACCGGGCGTCTTCAAGGGGGATCTCTACTACTATTCCGTCGATAGCGACTACCGTGACAAGGTGCACAGGATTTCGGGGCGGCTGCCCATCTACTTCATGACCGGCGACTACGACTTCGCCTGTACACCAGAAATGACAGAGCGCACAGCGGAGAAGGTCAAGGGCTGCGAGTGCATCATCTTCTCCGGTGGCCACTTTCCGACCTCAGAGGATCCGGAAAAGTTCAAGAATGTCGTGGCGCCCGTTCTCAAGAAGATTCTGCAGAATGATCCACAGCGACGCGGGGAAGGTCGCTCGCTGTCCGGTCCTGTCGTCCGGCCACAGCAAGCCTCGAAGGCGGACCCGCGCCGCGTGATTGAACTTTGAGCAATGGCTCCGCCCGGCGCTTGAATCATGGCTGCGGGCCCGAACGGGATGTCGGAACGGTCATCGACGACAAGCACCTATCTCCTGGTGCCGATCGTGCTCATCATGGTGCTGCTGTCGGCAGCCGCCATCCGCGGTCCGCATCTCGTCTCAATGTCGGGTTTCGGCAGCGCCATCATCGTTGCCGCTCCGCTTACACTTGCGACCTACGCGCTGATGTCACTTGCCATCGCGGGCCGCGGCACCATCGATCTTGCCGTCGGCCCACTACTTGCCTTCATCAACGTCACGATCGTCAAGCTGAACATGCTGGATCTGGTGACCGGCCCGTTCGGCGTCTTCCTGGTGGCGCTCGGATTGGGCGTTCTCTATCAGCTGCTCTTCGCGATTGTGGTGATCTGGGTCCGGGTTCAGCCGATCATCGTCGCCCTCTCCGGATTCCTGGCGCTGTCGGGTATCAACCTCGTCATCCTCCCACGCCCGGGTGGTTTGGCGCCGGAGTGGATGGCAAGCTGGGGCCGCGGCACGACGATCTTCTCGCCGGTGCTTCTGATTGTCGCGATCGCCACCGTCGGCTGGCTCTTGTTCACGCTGACGCGGTTCTACAGCAACTTGAGGATGATGGGATACGACGAGCGTGCGGCCTGGACGAGCGGAGTGCGCATCTATGTCGTGCGCATCGGCGCCCATGTCATCGCCGGCCTGTTCGTCGGATTGGGTGCAATTTGCTATACTGCTCTGATTGCCTCAGGGGACCCGACCCAGGGTACGACCATGACCCTGACGGCCGTCACCGCGCTTGTACTCGGCGGTGTGAGCCTGGCAGGCGGCCGGGGCGGTGTCACCGGCGCCCTTCTCGGTGCACTGAACCTCTACCTGATCGGTTACGTCCTCGCCACGCTCAACTTTGGCGCAATACAGGCATTCGTCACGCAGATGAGCTACGGCATCATCCTGGTGCTGTCCCTGTTGCTGACCCTTCTGGTCCCGATCGTTGCCCGGCACATTGCGTTCATTTCGCCGTGGAGCGCGTTTCTGGTTCTCGGCACCATCGTTGGCGGTATCCTGCTTCATGTGGCAACCTCCAGCACCTCCCTTCCGTCGGAAGGTCTCGTCGTCGCGCACGGCGCCGATCTTGCGACACGTTATCTTCTGTTCGTCCCCTCGGGAGTCGAGGCGGCAGCTCCGCAGTTCTCGCTTCTCCAGAGAATGGTCTTTGCCGTCGTCATCGCCGCGGCCGCAGCGACGCTGGCGGCAAGGCTGATGAGCGCCGAGGCGCGCCGGCAGAGACTCGGTCTCTTCGCCTACGTCCTGCTTGGGGCGCTTGTAATCGCGCTGTTCACGCTGGTGATGGTCCAGGGTGACGTGACGCTGCTGGAAGGCATGGCACCATGACTGAAGAACAGCCTTTCGCCGAACGCGGTTCAAGGACACAGCTGATACCCATCCCGCGTTCGACGTTCATGATCTGGATCAACCTGGCTGCGGCACTGATCGTGGCCGCCATCGGCTTCGGCGTCGGATTCGCTCAGGGGCTGGCGGCCCAGGACGTCATCGTCTCCACTGTCGTGTCGGTGGCCGTGCTGTTATGGCTCCTCAACTACATCGTGGTGATCTTCGAGTCTCGCAGGACTGGCATCGGGGCACCTGCCAGCAGGGCACCTGCCAGCGGGGCAAGGGGCGTGTGGCAGTCGAACCGCGTGATGATCATCGCCATGGGCCTGCTGCTTGTCGCCTACCTCCTTGTCACCGCTTCGGTCGAGTCCTTCCGGACTGTGACCAATCTCGTCGCCTTCCTGGTTCTGGAGGCGATCCTTTTGTTCGCCTTCAAGGTATCAGGGCGCTTCGCCCACGGACGAAGCGCCTTTATCGGGCTGATCGTGCTTGCGGCCCTGATCGTCATCTCCTCGTTCACCATCGACGGGTTTCTCTCCGGTACCAACGTGAAGGCGATTCTGCTGTTCGCCTCCTTCCTCGGCATCGCCTGCGTCGGCCAGACACTGGTGGCCCTCATGGGCGGACTTGACCTTTCGATCCCCTTCGTGATCGGTGCCGCAAACATCGGGTTGCTGTTTCTGATCAGCCTCGGTGTTCCTTCCTACGTGGCCTTCGGGTTCGTTCTTCTTGTCGGTGGTCTCATTGGTCTGCTGAACGGGGTCCTGAGCTTCAAACTACAGGGCCAGGCGCTGATCGTGTCGCTGGGTATCGGCTTCGGCATCGCCGGTCTTGTGCAGATCCTGACATCAATCGGCACGGCGTTCAGTGGTAACGTCTTCGGCACGGTT
This sequence comes from Alphaproteobacteria bacterium, assembly GCA_965200495.1. Taxonomy (GTDB): domain Bacteria; phylum Pseudomonadota; class Alphaproteobacteria; order SP197; family SP197; genus SP197. The sequence goes on along the minus strand of CBDAUG010000001.1, from coordinate 2,379,058 downwards.
CCCCCATGGCTTCAGAATCTGGCAGCGATGAACGGCGAGACCTTCGGCATGGCCTTTCCACCCACCATCCTGATCTGGGTGGCCATTGCCGCGGTTGTCATCACCGGATTGCGCCATACGGCATGGGGACGCCACCTCTACGGCCTTGGCGGCAACCGCCAGTCAGCGAAGCTGCTCGGCGTCTCGGAATTCACCTACTGGACCCTCGCCTATGTTCTGTCCGGAGTGTTCGCCGCCCTGACAGGGGCGCTGCTTCTCGGCTGGTCGGGGGGTGGTTTCATCGGAGTCGGCGATCCTTACCTGTTTACGACCCTGGCAGCCGTCGTGATTGGCGGCACGTCCTTGCTTGGCGGCTACGGCGGCTACGGGTTCACGATCATCGGTGTCCTTGTGCTTCAGGTGCTGAGCTCGTTTCTGATCGGCATTGGACTTGCATACGAATGGCAGCAGTTCATTTTCGGCCTTCTGATCCTGCCGATGGTTGCTCTCTACGGACGTTTGGCGCACATCAGGACACAAGTCTAGGGAGGGGGACATGTTCGGAGTTCTCTATACCTCGCAGCACGTCGTTGCCAGCAGCTTCGTCATCGCCGCGCTGGCCACCTTCTCCACTGCAGTCCTATGTCTCGCTGGCCTGAGCTGGTCTGCGGATAACTGGCGGATTCCGGTCTCAATGGTGGCCGTCGCCACCTTGGCATCGGCGTTGCACTATGCCGGCGCGGCATCCCTTTGGCTGCACGGGGGAGGATCAAGCGGGGGCATCCGCTTTGCCGCATGGTTTACAGTGCACCCACTCCAGGTCGCGGCCATGTACTTCTTTGTGCGCGCCCTGGCGAAACCGCCCGTGGGCATCTTCTGGCGCACGACAGCTGCCGCGCTGCTCATGGTGTTCGCGCGCTATCTCGGCGATGCAGGCTTCTTCAATCCGACTCTCGGTGTTCTGCTCTCAATCGGCTTTTGGCTCTATATCCTGGGAGAACTTTACTTCGGTCCCCTGGCCGACACCGTGCGCCGGGAGAGTCGCGCGGTGCGTCTGGGGTACTTCTGGATCCGCCTCATCATGACCGTCGGCTGGGCGATCTATCCCATCCTGCATTTCGTCGATGTGGTGATCGCAACAGGGCAGTCACCGAGTATCGTGGCACTCTACACGCTCTTTGACCTGATCAATCTGATTGTGCCCTCGCTCATCATCCTGGCTGTCGCAGGTCAGGAACGGTTCTGACGTGATCACCATTCAACCGCACGAGGCGCGAGTCTCAAGACGAGGACCTGACAATGACCGGTGCTGACGCTATCGCAATCATCATTCTGTTGACGATCCTGATCGCTGTCGGGGTTTATCTGCTGCACTGGCTTTATCGTCATTCATCGAAGGATCAGAGTTTTGTGCGCACGGGCGCTGGCGGCGAGAAAGTCGTGATGGGGGGCGGCGCTCTCGTCATCCCGATCATCCACGACATCACTGTCGTCAACATGAACGCCATCCCGATCGAGGTCCGGCGCACTGGCGAACAATCGCTGATCACGAAGAACAAGATGCGGATCGATCTGGTCGCAGAGTACTTTGTCCGCGTCATCGCGACACGCGACGGGGTTTCCACCGCCGCGCGCACGCTTGGCGCCCAAACCCAGAACGCGCTGGCTGTCAAGGAAGTCATTCACGGCCGCTTTGTCGATGCCATGGCAGCTGTCGCCGCCCGCATGACCATGGAGGAAATCCACCAGGATCGCGGCGGATACATCCGCCAGGCCGCAGAACTGGCTGCTGGCACTCTCGAGAGCAACGGACTCGAACTTGAGAACGCATCGCTGACATCTCTCAACCAGTCAGACATCGGGGTCTTCAACCCTTCCAACGCCTTTGACGCCGAAGGTCTCACACAGTTGACCGAGCAGGTCGAGGATCGCCGCAAACTGCGCAACAAGATCGAAAACGAGGCCCGTATCGATATCAAGATGAGGGATTTCGAGGCGGAACAGCGAGCACTCGAGATCGACCGCGACCTGGAAATCGCACGGATCAATCAGGTCCGGGACATCGAAAACCGCAAGGCCATGCAACTCGCCGAGGTCGCAGCGGAGCGCTCCAGTTCAGAGATCGCCGTGGTCGAGGCCAAACTCAAGGCGGACAAGGAAAGCGAGCTCCTGCGCATCACCAAGGAACAGGCCATCGAACTCGAACGCATCCGCTCACAGAACCATATCCGCACCCAGGAGATCGAGAAGCAGCGCGAGACGGAACTGGTCGACATCGAAACCCATTCGACGCTCGAAACAGAACGCATCCACAGCCGCCAGCAGATCGAGGCAGAGCGGATCGAGCGTGAACGCCAGATCCGTGAAGCATCCATCAGGTCTCAGATGGAAATCGAAGTCTTCGATTCGCAATCCCACTCCGAGGTTGAGAAGGCCCGCCTTGATAGGGAACGGGAAGTCGAAGCGGAACGGATCTCCAAGGAGAGGCAAATCGAACTCCTCGGAGTCGAGGCCGAGAAGGAGGTCCGGGTCTCATCAGAGCAGGCGGCGGGCGAACAAGAGCGCGCAGCAATCTCCAAGCGCCTCGACGTAGAAATGGCACGCCTCCAGACGGATCAGGAGGTGTCGGAACGCGACATCGCGAGGCAGCAGGCCATCAAGCTCGCCGAGACCGGAAGTTTCCGAAACACCGAGGACGCAGCGATCTCTGCCAACAGGGCGCTTGAGGAAATGCGTATCGCGGCACGCAAGTTCATCGACCGCTTCGAGATCGAACAGGACATGCAGATCGAGATCGCTGACAAGGAGCGCCTGATCGCCGTGATCAACAAGCAGATCGAGGAAGCCGTCGCACTCACCAGTGAAGCCGAGGCGCGGCGCAGCCTTGCCGCCACGGAAGCCCGGATCGATTCGGTCCGGGCCGAGGAGATCGCGGCACGCAACAAGCGTATCGAGATCATTGACGCCGAGGCCAAGGTCGAGCGCGAGTACATGCGACTCGTGCGGAATGCCGAAGGCCACAAGGTCGCCATGGAAAGGAGAGCCGAAGCCGAGATTGCTGAATCGAAAGCTGCCGAGGTGCGCTACCAGACTGACGCCGACGGCCACAGGAAGCTCAACGAGGCCGAGAACATGCGCACCGACGAGAGTCGTCGCAGCGCCATCTACGAGCACCTCGTCAGGACGCTGCCAGAAGTGATCCGCGAATCGGTGAGGCCGATGGAGAATATCGAATCCATCAAGATTCTCCAGGTTGACGGCCTGCCCGGGCTGAACAGTCCGTCGGAGGGCGCAGGCGGGCTGGCAGGAAGCGGGTCCGACAATGTTTCGGACCGGGTGGTCAACTCGGCCATGAAGTACCGCACGCAGGTGGCGTTCGTCGATGGACTGATGGAGGAGATCGGGTTGCCGCTCAAGAATCTGGGATCCGCCGGCGGCATGTCTTTCCGCAACTTTCCCGAGAGCGCGCCGAAGAATACGCACGGCGACGATACCTGAGGTAGCGAGCAGTGGTGTCCGGAAAACAGGCCCGGCTTGACCGTCATGCCCTGGTCATGGCCCTTTGGCTGCCTCTCGGCCTCGTCTCGTCTGTTTTGTTCCATCACGGGTTCGCCACCGACGGATCGTGGTGGGTTGCCGGAGGGTTTCTCATCATCCTCGCCGGATATGCCGGTCACATCATTGTCAACGCTGCTCTGGGAACCGGATTCACGGCGCGGGAGACCGGTGTCGGTATGGTCCTGTTTCTTGCAGCGCTGAATGCCTTTGCTGGCGCAATGGTTCTGGTAGACGGGTTCTACGAATCCCACTTTCTCACCATTGCAATGGGCATGACGGCTCTCGTCGTGATCGCAGCCCTGACCATGGTGACACGCCATGGCGCACGCGCTGCGTTCGAAAAATTCGACATCATCCGCGACAACAATCCGCGGCCATCTTCCGAGGTGCGCCGAGATCGCTCACACTTGTGACGACAGCATTCGCCACAGCCGCTGCCGTGCTGGCACTCTATGGTGTGTACATTGCCGCCATGGTCACGCGCGTTGGCCGCGCACCCGAAACATTTCTCGACGGCGGCAACGACATTCCCGGTTGGGCCTTCGCGTTCACGGCGTCCGGCGTGGTGCTCGCCGGATTCGGTCTGACAAGCCATATCGCCCTCGTCGAGCGCTACGGACTGCAGGCCAGTCATGTTGGCGTCGGCATCATCATCGCAGCGCTGGCCGCCATTCTTGTCCTCAAGCGCTTGTGGCTGGGAGCACGCATCACCGGATTGGCCAGTCCCGGGCTGATGATCGGCTGGTACTACCGAAGCACCGCCTTGCGCCTCTTCGCAGTCGCACTGACAGCGCTCTTCACCCTTCCCTTCGCGGCCCATGTGCTGGCCGAGGCAGGCACCATCATCGATACGGCGACGGATGGCGCCATACCGCGCCAGGGCGCCATCTGGACACTTGCCTTCACGCTCTTCGTGCCCGCTGTCATCGGCGGGTGGCGCGCCGTCGTCCTGGTCGCCGCAATGCAATCCGCCATTGTCGTCGTCGCCATCGTGACCGCACTCTTCTTCGGCGAAGGCATGCTTGCGGACCCGGGGTTCCTGACAACGTCGATCCCGGTGGCCGACGGCATTCTCGCCGACCGCATTCCAGGTGTCGTGCAGTATGCTGCAGGTGCGGGCAAGGAGATGCCGGCTGGCGGTATCTTCACCACTGTCGGCATCATGTCAGCAGCCCTCATCATGGTCGGCATTGTGCTGTCGCCGACGTTTCTCCATCTCGCCATGACCACCGGATCGGGACGTGCCTTCGCGGTGACGCACGTATGGCTCATGGCGGGACTTGTCGGGGCCGTTCTGGTGCTTGCCATCCCTTTCCTTGCTGCACGCATGGACGGCGACGTGGCCACCCTTGTCGCAGTGCTGGCCGGGGTGGATGTGCTTTCCGGAGCGGTCGCAATTCTCGGCCTTGTCGTCGCCGCCCAGCTGACGGTCGCCTTCTTCGTCACCGGGGGAACCCTGCAGCTCGCGCGGGACCTGCTGTTTCACGATGTCCTTCCGGGGCTCACCCCTCAAGAGCAGCGGTTGGCAACACGCATTGCCCTGGCCGGTGCCTTCATTCCAGTGGCGATCCTGGCGGCATTCTTGCCGCTCACTTCGGCAATCCTCGCCAGCGCGGTGTTGCCCCTGTCGGTGCAGCTGGCCCCTGCCCTTCTGGGCTTCGCCTTCATACCATGGATCAGCCGCGGTGCCGTGCTGACCGGCGTCATACTGGGCGGACTTGTTGTCGTCTTCACCGAACCTCCCGGACTCGTGTTCTTCGAGGGGCTGTTCGTCGACCTGCCCTGGGGTCGCTGGCCCCTGACAGTCCATTCGGCTGCCTGGGGGCTGATGTGCAACGTCGTTGCCGTCCTTCTCGTCTCCATCTTCACCGGACGCAGTGCCGGACGTGACGTTCGCGATCGCCTGCACGGCGAGTTCCGGGCATCGTGGCGCGTGCCATTCGGCAGACCGGCTTCGAGAACCGCGACATGGTCCCTGGTGCTGATCTGGGCGTTCTTCGCGCTGGGTCCAGGCGCCATTCTGGGCAATACATTCTTCATCGAGCCGATCTTCGTGGACGAGGCGGCTGCACTCGGCCTTTCTTCCCTCTGGGTGTGGCAGATCTTCTTCTGGATGATCGGCGTACCCCTGGTGTGGTGGCTCGCCTACCCCACCCGGCTGGGATCAACCACCGAAGACGGTCTGAGAACACTCGCCCGCAGCGAAGACGAACCATCACTTCCGGGCGAACGCACTCCTGGCTGGATCGCTTCAAGTCTCTCGCGGCTCCGGGAACGCTAGCCCGGATTGTGCATACTAACTTGTTGGCGCCATGAGGAAATCTCTGTAATCTGTTGTTATAAGACCAACAACACAAGAGACAGAGGCGTTCCTCATGACAACACAGTGTATCCCGGCCAAGTTCTCCTGTCCAACCCCGCACGGCGCCAGGCCAGGGCGCATCGAAGCCGACGTCTCGGGCGGTACCATCACCTCCCATGGCGGGCTCCTGCTCGTCGGCCTTGCCGAGAGATCGCTCGATCTCTTCGCGCGCGTGGCCGCGTGCTTCGACGATGCGCGCAATCGCGCGCTGGTCGTCCACGAGGTGCGCACCCTGGTGGGCCAGCGCATCCTGGGTCTCCTGACCGGTCTTGACGATCTCAACGACCACAGACGAGTTCGGCCAAGGATCCTGTGGCCGGAGCGGTGCTGGGGTGCCTGGAGAGCAGACGCGAGGACTGCGAACCCCTGGCGGGCAAGAGCACGCTGAACCGCCTGGAACTGGCGGCCTGTGGGCATGGATGGCACGAAGGCCCTCGAAGATCGTCGCCGACTTCGAGAAGATGGACGACCTTCTGGTGGAGCTGCTTCATGAAGAGGACGAGGAAGAGCCCTTTCGAGATCGTCCTCGACATCGACGCCACGGACTTTGCACTGCACGGCACCCAGGAGCAGCGCTTCGACCATGGTGACTACCGCGGTCCTGTTACCTGCCGGTGCTGATGTGCGTCGACCGGCACCCGGTTCTGGTGCGCTTGCGCACCGCGGCGAAGGATGCGGCTTTCGGGATCAGGGAGGAACTTGAGGGCGTGATCGCTGTGGATCCGCGTCAGGTGGCCGACGACGCGCATCATCGTGCGCACCGACTCGGGTTTCTGCCGCGACGCCATCATGACGGTCATCGAGCATGAGGAGAACGTCGACGATGTGCTGGGTCTGGCCCGCAACGCCAGGCTGGCGACGCTGCGTGCACAGGCTATGGAGGAGGCCATGGCCGAGACCCTGGAGACCGGCCGGGCATGCCGCCGGTTCTGCACCTTCCGCTATAGGACGCAGGAGTCCTGGTCCGCCGAGCGTCGGGTGATTGCCAAGGCCGAGGCGCTTGCCGGGCAGGGCGACGGCCAGCCCTGCAAGGAGAACAGCCGTACCATCGTCACCTCGCTCGACCGCCCCGGCCAGGCCCTCTACGAGGACTTCTCCTGCGCCAGGGGCGATGCGGACAATCGTGTCAAAGAGGTCGGTTGCGATCTCTTCGCCGCACGCTCGTCATCGAACCTCCTTGATGCCAACGTCGTCCGGCTCTGTCTTGTCGGCCTTCGCCCATGGTCTCTCCAACCGCCTGCGGCGCAGCCTCGCAAAGGACCCCGCTCGGTCGTGCCAGCCCTGCCACGCTCACCTTGGAAACTCATCCGGATCGGTGCTGTGAGTGCGGGTCTCCGCACGCCGCATCCACATCGCCATGTCCAACGCCTGTCCCGACAAGGCCGCCTTTGCCGCCGCATGGAAGATGCTGGCGCCGGGCTGATCTTCCTTCCCGCCACGCGTCTTTCTGCCTCATGCTCCCGGAAACCAGGAGTGTGGATGCGCTTGCCTGGAACACGCCACCGACGCCGTCAGAGGACCTCTGCCGGTCCCCGCACACCCCGGTCACACGTCACTCCGTGCCTCCGGGCCTCCATGCGGCAGGCTCACACGGCCATGACGCCGCCCAGGGCGCACCATGCAGCCCCTTAACCCGCCTTCTGGCGGAACGATGAGAAAAGGCGGCTAGCCGAAGTTTCAGCGCTGATCAAGCGTAAAGATGGGCTGGGCTTCGCCGGCGAGCGCGACCCGACGACCCGCCACCGGTCTGTCGAACAAGCGCCGGAGCGCGCTGTTCGACGAGCTGGCGCGGGCCTGCGGCCGCCATGTCCAGGGCGACCTGAAAGCCGCCCTGACGGCAGCGGTCGGCGGGCTGACGGAGGGATGCGTCCTTGAGGCCGACCCGGACGACGCCGGCGGGCAGACGCTCCTGGTCGCCTATCCCGCCCTCTATCCCGGCGCCGATGCCGCCTATGTGCCGCCGCGCGTGAAAATCGAGGCCGGGGCGCGCTCGGCCGTGGACCCCGGCGTTGTCCGCGACATTTACCCCTGCATCGCAGACGACCTCCCGGACTGGCGGTGCGGCGTCGGCAGCGTCGCGACGCTCGCGCCGGAGCGGACCTTCTGGGAGAAGCTCCTCATCCTGCACGGCCTGCACTGTCGCTGTCGCGACGCCGGGTGGCTGCCGGCGGACAGAGACCGGGTCTCGCGCCACTACTACGACGCCGCGATGATCGCGGCGTCCGCAACCGGCGAGTCCGCGCTTGCCGACACCGCCCTGCTCGACGCGGTCCGGACCCACAATCTCATCGCCTTCCGACAGGCCTGGAAACGGTTCGAGGAAGCCATTCCGGGATCGCTCCGGCTGGTCCCGCAACCCGAACTGCACGCGGCCGTCGCGCGGGACTACCGGGCCATGCGCGACATGATCCTGGGTGACGCGCCGACGTTCGGATGGATCGTGGACCGGTTGCGATATATGGAGGCCGCGGCGAACCGGATCTGATCGCGGTCGCTGCGAAGCAGGGCCGGGGCCTGCTGCCGCTGGCGGCATGGACACCGCCGATCCGAACAGGCTACATTGTGGCCCAACAGGGGGGATCGAGGCATGCATACCGTCGTTCGGGCCCGCATCGACGAGAAGACCAAGGAGGAGGCCGCCGCCGTGCTCGACGCGATCGGCCTCACCGTCTCGGACGCCTTCCGCCTGATGATGGTGCGGATCGCGGCCGAGAAACGCCTGCCCTTCGAGCCCCTGGTGCCGAACGCGGAGACCGTCGCGGCCATGGAGGCGGCGCGGCGGGGCGATCTGGTCACGGTCGGCGACGTCGACGGCCTGATGGCCGACCTCCATGCGGAGGATTAGGCGGACCGCGGCCTTCAAACGGGACTACCGGCGCGAGAAGAGAGGCCGCTTCGCCAGGACCATGGACGCCGAGTTGGCCCGTGTCGTGGCCGAGTTGGCGGAGGACCGGGCGCTCGCGCCGCGCCACCGCGACCACGCGCTTGGCGGGCAATGGAAGGACCACCGGGACTGCCATGTCCGGCCCGACCTGGTGCTGATCTACGGCAGGCCCGACGCCGAGCACCTCGATCTCGTGCGCCTCGGCTCGCACAGCGAACTCGGTCTCTGACCGGCTGCGTCGCCCGCGGGGCCGCGGTCTCCGCCACCCGGTAAACGACCCGCGCTGCCGGAGAGCGGCCGGCGCAGCTTCGACGCAGGCAGGCCGCACGTGGGACCGTCGCCGAAGGGCACGCAGAAGCCATCACCTGCAGTGGTATGGGAACCTCTGCAAGTCCGGGCCGCTCCCCGGCACGGCATAGTAATTGAGCCAGCCGGTGATGACCCGCCCCATCCACTTGGCCGTCTTGTGCCGGTTGTCGTGCCACCGCATGCGCAGCTCTTCCTTGATCCGCCGCAGGGTGCGGCTGACCCGCCCGTTTCCGGGAGGGCTTGCGACTGACCCTGAACTTGCCCGTCCTCGACTGATCGCACAAATGCGTCATGCCGAGGACGTCGAACGTCTCCGGCTTGCCCTGCCCCCGCTTGCGGCGGTTCACTCTCGCAAACCTGCCGAACTCGATGAGCCGGGTCTTGTCCGGATGCAGTGCCAGTCCATAATGGGCCAGCCTCTCCCCGAGGTCCCGGAGGAAGCGCTTCGCATCGCCCGGATGCTGGAAGCCGCACACAAAGTCATCGGCGTACCGCACGATGATGGTGTCGCCTCCGGCCATCCGCTTGCGCCATGTGTTGTGGAATCAGTCGTCGAGCACGTGGTGCAGGCAAACGTTCGCAAGGCAGGCCGAGACAATCGCCCCCTGCGGTGTTCCCTTGCAGGGCGTCAGGCGGGTCCGGCGGCGGCGATGCGCAGCTTGCCGCCTTCCGCGGATCGCGGCTGGCGAACAACGATGTCGATGTCGCGCCCAAGCGCGGTCAACAGTCGGAACAGGCGCTCCAGCGAATACTCGCGGAAGTCGCCGCGCAGCAGCCGCGACACGTCGGGCTGGGACAGGCCGAGCAGCCGTGCGGCCTCGGTCTGGGTGATGCCGCGGTCGCGCACGATGTCGTCGATGCGGCTGACCAGTTCGGCCTTGACGATGTGGGCGTCGGCGTCGGGAAAGCCGAGATCGGCGAAGACATTGCCGCTGCCGCGTTCGACGGCGGTATCTTTGGATTCCATGGCGTCAGTCTCCACGATGGGTTTCACGATAATGCCGCTCGGCGACCTGCAATCGGCGGCGGACCAGGTCGAGCTCCCGTTTCGGTGTCGCGATGCCGCGCTTCGCCTTCTTCTGAAAGGCGTGCAGGACATAGACGGCGGCCTCGAACCGGACCGTGTAGACGGCCCTGAAGGTGTCGCTGTCGTGGCGCGCGACGACTTCCACGACACCCGAGCCGGAGCCCTTCAGCGGCTTCGCGTCCCGATGTTGGCGTCCGAGCTGGGCGCGGTAGATCGCAAACCCCATGCGGTTCTGTACGGGGTCCGGGAATCGCTTCAGATCCGCCTTGCTGGAGCCGACCCATTCGACCGGTTTCATCATGCCGCTGCCATCTCCGCACTATAGGGGTTTCGCCATACTCGGACAAGCAGATCGGCGCATCAGTGCCAGGGATTGCTCTCGGGATCATCGTCCTCGGCGCGCATGGAGGAGGCGGCCATGGCGGTCCAGGCCTCGCGATCGTAGCCGAGCCTCCGGTTCAGCTTGTCGCAGATAGACTGGGCATCTTCGAGCGTGAGCGCGATGAGCGCGGTCGGAACGTGTCCGGCCAGGTCTTCTATCACGATGCGGATCTGCTGCACGTCGGTCTCGACATCGTAGGCCGGCACGAAGCAGAAGTTCGGGCAGTCCGGCAGGGTCTGCGCGGTCATGGCGGCGTTATCCTTTGTCGGGAATGCGGGGCCGGCGCGTCGAGACTGTCTATCCCGCCCGCGCCGACGGTGGAAGCGCCGGGCCCGTCGATGACGGCGGGCCGGCGGCACGGGCAAGGATCAGGCGGCGAGCGGCCAGCGGTCGAGGATGCGTCCCATAGCGCCGGCGTTGGGCGTGAACATCCGGGCGCGGAACGAGACGATCTCAACCGTGCACCCCACTCGCCGCAGCGCCGGCAGGTCGGTGTCGGCCGGCCCCTCGATCTTGATGCGGTCGGCGCCCATGAGCCGGCGGCGGGCGAGCCGCCAGCCGTTGGCGAGGGAGAGCGCGTTGCCGCGTCCCATGACGGCCTCGAAGGCCTCCGCGCCGGTCATGGCGGGACCGCCGTCGAGACCGAAGCCGGCGCACACGGCCTGCACCTGCTCGGCGTCGAGCACGCGGCCGATGAGTCCCCTTCTTCCTCGAGATGTTCGTCACCACGTAGCGGGCGTTCTTGCCGCGCAGTCCCTTACAGCCATGCGGCCTTGGCCACCACGCGGCGCGCGCGGGACCGTGAGGTGCGTGTGCGATACCGCAGGTCCCGGTACCGCCTGGAGGCCTTGCCCGACACCAGGCAGCGCCGCCTCGACCTCTCGAGCGTCCTCGCGATCATGGCGTTCAGCCGGGTGTTCTGGGGATATCCAAAGACATAGTCGACGCCATGCGCCTCGCACCAGACCATGATCTCGTCCTTGCCGAAGCCGGTATCGCCGCGGGCCATGATCCGGGTCGAGGGCCACGCGCAACGGATCTGCGCCACGATCCGCGACAGCTCCTCAAGCGAGCCATCCGCCGCGCCCCTGTCAGCCGTCCGCAAGCGGCAGCACAGGACGTGCTCGCCGCAGGTGACAAAGAGCGGCAGGAAGCAATGGTGGTCATAGATCCTATGAGGGCCGCTGTGCGGTCGGCGCGACAGTGCCGTCCTTTCACTCATGAAGAGGAGACCTCACGATGTCCCCAGGGATCGACCCCGCGGCACTGACCGGTGCCGAGGCTACCACAGTGTATGGCGCGATCGAGATCAGCCGGAAGAGTTGGGGGTCGGGATCAAGAGCCCGCAGGGCGAGAAGATTGGCTTGCACACGCTCCGCGCCGCGGATGTCGCGGGCCTCCAGGGCCTGATCGAGGAGCGCCGTTCCAGGGCGGAGGAGGCGTTGAACCGGGCCGTGGACGTGCGGGTGTGGCGGCAAGACTCTTGATGTTGCGTGACTGTTGTGGCGACATGGCGGCCCCCATTGCCAAGGAACATCTCAGGTGGCCCCTCTCCCGCTCGACACCGGTTACGTCCGGTCCTTCTTTCCTGCGCTCAACGATTCGTGGGCCTTCATGGAGAATGCCGGCGGCAGTCTTGTTCCCCACACGGTGATCAAGGCGGTCAGCGCCTATATGAGCGAGTGCCAGGTCCAGCCCGGCGACAACGCAGCGATTGCGCGCGACGCGCGACAGCGCATGGCCGACGGTCAGGCGGTGGCTGCCGCCTTGCTCAACGCGTCGGCCGACGAGGTGATCGTCGGCCCCTCGACGACGCGCAACGTGCAGACCCTGGCCATGGCCATGCGCTCCCGGCTTCGCCAGAACGACGAGATCATCGTCACCAACCTAGATCACGAGGCCAACAACAACCATTGGCGGCGTCTTCGCGAGTGTGGCTTCGTCATCAGGGAGTGGCAGGTCAATCCGGAGACGGCGGAACTGGAGACGGGCTCCCTTGAGGCCCTGCTCAATGAAAGAACAAGGCTGGTGTGCTTTTCCCACTGCTCCAACATTACCGGTGGCCCCAATCCAGTGCGTGAGATTGCCGCCATGGCGCATGCCGCCGGGGCCTGGGCCTGCGTTGACGGCGTCGCGATGGCGCCACACGAGTCCATCGATGTCCGCGCGCTCGATGTCGATTACTATCTGTTCAGTCTTTACAAGACCTTCGGACCACATCTTGGCGTCATGTACGGGAAGCGGGAGCATCTTCTCGCATTGCCCGGGCAGTACTTCCATTTTCATGGCGAGGGCGATATCCCGCTCAAGCTCAACCCCGGGGCGCCCAATCACGAGCTGACAGCGGCAACAGCCGGAGTCGGTACCTATCTCGACGCCCTGGCCGGGCATCATCTCGACGAGCCTGCCGGCGATCCGGTCATCCGCTATCGCCAGGTCTTCAACCTGATCCGGAATCATGAAGCTGTTCTCTGCGGCCGGTTCCTGGCGTGGGCTGCAGACCGCCCCCGGATTCGTCTTGTCGGCCGCCGGCAGGCCGACAACGCCGGCAGGGCGCCCACATTCAGCTTCACCGTCGACGGCATGGCGAGCCAGCAGCTTCCCGCCCTTCTTGAGTCCCGCGGCATCGTTGCCGGCGCCGGTGATTTCTATGCCCCGAGGGTTCTGGAGGCCAGGGGAATCGATCCCGCCGACGGCGTCGTTCGCTGTTCACTCGTTCACTACAACACGCCAGACGAAGTGGACCGCCTGACCACGGCTCTCGATGCCATCATGGCGGAACATCATGCATGACCTCTCTTGATGTCCTGTTATCGGCCGAGCGGCTGGTGCGCCGCCACGTTGACGAAACCCCTCTTCACCACTGGCCGCTGCTCAGTCGGCGCAGCGGCGCCGAAGTCTGGGTCAAGCACGAAAACCACACCCGGATCGGAGCCTTCAAGATTCGCGGCGGGCTCGTCTACATGGAGAGGCTCAAGGCGCGCGAAGGCGACGTTCCAGGGGTCATCGCGGCAACCCGCGGCAACCACGGCCAGAGTGTCGCCCTTGCCGCCGGTCTCTCGGGCATCCCGGCAACCATCGTCGTGCCTTACGGAAATTCTGTCGAAAAAAACAGAGCGATGTGCGCACTTGGTGCGACATTGATCGAACATGGACGCGATTTTCAGGAGGCCCTGGTTCACGCGCGGGATCTTGCCGCGCGCCACGGACTTCACATGCTGGCTTCGTTCCACGACGACCTTGTCTGCGGTGTCGCAAGCTACGGCCTCGAGATCTTCCGACGTCACGACGACATCGACACGGTCTATGTGCCGATCGGTCTGGGCTCGGGCCTGTGCGGCACCCTGAGGGCGCGCGATGCGTTGGCGTCCGGCGCCGCCGTGGTTGGCGTGGTGGCCGACAACGCCCCCTGCTATGCCCGTTCCTTTGCCACCGGCGCACCCGTGACCACCAACCATTGCGACACCATCGCCGACGGCATGGCGGTGCGTGTGCCTCACGATGATGCGGTAGGCGAGATCAATGCAGGCGCCGAGCGCATCGTCACCACGAGCGAGGACGATATCGCTGCTGCCATGCGGCATTACTTTACCGACACCCACAACGTGGCCGAGGGTGCCGGCGCCGCACCCCTGGCAGCCCTCTTGCGTGAGCGCGACCGCATGGCCGGACGTAAGGTCGTTCTCGTGCTGTCGGGCGGCAACATCGACCGCAACGTTTTCGCCCGTATCCTCCAGAACACCTGACGCCGCATCCGATACGTGACCGGGCCCACCTGACACGCGCTCCCCGGCGCCTCAGATCAGGAACATGACTCCCAGGGCGAGGAAGACGAAAAAGCCCACGATATCCGTCACCGTGGTGAGCAGGATGCTCGCGGCAACTGCGGGATCGATACCGAACCTGTCGAGCACCAGAGGTATGGCGGCGCCGATGAATCCGGCGACTGCGAGGTTGGCCACCATGGCCATGGCGATGACGGCGCCGAGCATGGGACTCTGGAACCATACCCAGGCGACCAGCCCGGTGATGGAGGCAAACAGGATGCCGTTCAGGGCGCCGACCAGAATCTCCTTGGCAATCACCCGCACGCCATTGGCCCGGGTGAGATCGCGTGTCGCCAGGGCCCGCACCGCCACCGTCATCGTCTGGGTCCCGGCATTGCCCCCCATCGAGGCGACGATAGGCATGAGGACCGCAAGGGCAACGATTTCCCTGATCGTGCCTTCGAAGATGCCGATGACCATGGACGCCATGACGGCGGTCCCAAGGTTGATGAAGAGCCACCAGAAGCGCTTGCGCGTGGTGTCGATGACCCCCTGATTGAGGTCGGTGCCGGCCACGCCGGCAAGGCGCAGCACATCCTCCTCGGATTCCTCGCTCAACACGTCCACCATGTCGTCGAAGGTGATGGTGCCCAGCAACCGGTCGTTGTCGTCGACGACAGCCACCTCGGAAAGCCCGTACTGCTGGAAGAGCCAGGAAACCTCTTCCTGGTCGGTGTCGGCCTTCACGGTCAGGGGATCACCCTCGACGAGTGAGGTCAGTCGAACCTGACGGTCACTGCGAATCAGCGTTGCCAGGGCGATGACACCCAGGGGCCGGTGACCGGGATCGACGACAAGGACGGCATAGAACTCATCGGGGAGATCGCCTGCACCTCTCAGATGGTCGATGGTCTGACCGACGTTCCAGAACACCGGCAGCGCCACGACATCGCGGCGCATGAGACGTCCGGCGCTGTCTTCAGGAAAGGTGAGTCCCTGCTCCACCACCCGGCGTTCGGGCGCCGGTACCGCATCCAGAGCACTTCCCGGCGGACTGTGTCGTCAAGGTCGGAAACAACGTCGACGGCATCATCCGAATTGAGCCTGCCCACCAGCCGGCCAAAGGTCTCAAGGCCGAGTTCCTTGCGTATGTCGCCGAGAACAGCGTCATCGAGATCGGGAAGGATCTCGGCGTCGATCTCCTGACCAAGAGCCTCGATCACGATGCGGCGCTGTGCGGCGCCCATCTGTTCGAGGAGATCCGCCTTGTCGGCAGCATGCAGGGGAACCACCAGCGCTTCGAGACGCACGAGATCCTCAGCATCAACAGCATCGATGATCGCCCGAAGGAGGGCGGGATTCAGCCCGTGGAGATCCTGGGTTGCCGGGAATGATGCATGGGTCATGGCACACGTCCCCTGGGTGCGCGTGCTGAAATGGTGCGGTCGAGAAGACTCGAACTTCCACGGGCTCTCGCCCACAGCGCCCTCAACGCTGCGCGTCTACCAATTCCGCCACGACCGCATTGACGGGCAGATCCGCACCTATAGCCAATCCTCCAAGACGCCGCAAGACGAGGTCAGGACTTTCCCACGCTACGGTGAACGTGCCCTTTGGCAGCCGGATGAGGCATCAAGGCGTTACCGTCAGCGATGGGCGTTCGAGCGCCGAAACGGCTTCTTTCGGGCTTGAAAGGCGATTCGTTTTCCAGGCTTCCGGGCCGGGGGATGGTTCGCTGTCAAGAAGAACGAGCATGGGATGACCCTGAGGTTCACCCCGGCTGGTTTTTCCTGACTGCCAGCCGCGCCACACCGGTCCGGAAAGCCGCTACCGGCGGTGTCCGTACAGGCACCGCTGACGATCCCGGTACGCGATCCTGACCGCCAAACGACACGATCACCGTCGCGTGGCAAGGCCCTGGTCGACAGGCAAGGGGCGGCCCACCGGTCGCCCCTTGCGTCAGACCTGGTCTGCGCTCAGGTCCCCGGCCCCTGATAGGGCGATTCCGGACAGTAGTTCGAATAGTCCGTGGACGAGCGCAGGGAGCGGTTGCCGTTGATCGTGACGTAGTAATCATCGATGGTGTGATCCCAGTCCTGACCGTCGGCCTGCTGAACCGATCCCGGATACAGTTCCGCCGCCACCGCACGGGTCCGGCAGACGCAGGTATTGTTCATGTTGCCGCCCACCGGCACGTAGACCGTGTGATTGCCCGGATTGGCGCAGTCATCATCCTCGATGATGGTGAAGACCAGGCTGTTTCGCGCCGGGTCCACCCGGTAGCCCGCCCCGCCGACGATGACGATCTCGACCTCGCTGTCGCCGGTGACGAGGTGGTCGTTTCTCCAGCAGATGTTAGAGGGCCAAAAACTTGAGTCTCCGGCCGGTATGGTCACCATCGTGCTGGAACGGATCATCCGGGTGTCTGTTTCGTCCACATAGACTGGCACACCATAGTCGTAGAGCCGGTTGTGGCCGGAGCGCGTCAGGGCGATGAGGCGCACTTCTGTGTCCGTCGTCGGAGGTGGGCGTAACCTCACACTGATCTGGCGCGGACAGGCCGTGATGTTCTCTGCGCATGTACTTCCAGCGCATTCACCAATGAGAAAATTGCGCATTTCAGCCGTCGGCGTCTGGGCGAAGGTGGGGGCAGCCAGTGTCAGTACCGCCAGCGTGGCGGCGACGAGCGTCAGCGGCCGTTTGCCAGAATTCCGGGGGGGGCAAATGGCATTGGGGGCAATATTGTCACGTTCATGACGTTCTCTCCATGGCTATAGGGGCACCGGGGCAGCCTCGATACCATAGCGCTCTCAAGTGGTCTTCGCCAGCCGCCGCGAAGCGGAGAGTCTCGCCGTCGGCTGCGGCTCTGCCGTAGCGCAGCCATCGCCGTCCTGGCCCAGCCCTGAGTGATGAGCATCCGGGCGGGCGCCACCGCCAGGGCACATGATCGCGAAAACGAATCGGCCGGCACCGGGGCGTGGTCGGCCCCGCAGCCACGAATCCCGGCAAAACAGGACGAAACGTCCTTCGATCACCACCCGACCGGACCATCAGTCGTCGCATTGTCGGCGGCGGTTCAGGAGCGCCAGGAGAGGCCGGGTTCCGGGTTATGGGGGTGATCTGCTAGGCTGGCTTCCATGACATCTGTTTGCTGGAAGGTGAGTGAACGGCCGGTGGCGTATCCGGATGCGGTGCGGGCCATGGAAGAGACGGCTGCCGGCATTCGCGCCGGCGAGGCGCCGGAAACGGTGTGGCTGCTCGAACACCCGAGCCTCTTCACGGCGGGAACGAGCGCGCGCAAGGACGAGCTCATCGATGCCGGAGACATCCCGGTCTTTCCTGCCGGGCGCGGCGGTCGCTATACATGGCATGGGCCAGGTCAGCAGATTGCCTACGTCATGCTCGATCTCGCCCGCCGGGGACGCGATCTGCATGCCTTTGTCGCCGACCTTGAAACCTGGTTGATCCGGACGCTGGCGCGTTTCGGGGTTGAAGGTGTGTGCCGAGCGGACCGTATCGGGGTCTGGGTGGTCGACTCCTGCGGCCGGGAGAACAAGATCGCGGCCATCGGCATACGCGTGCGCCGCTGGGTGACGTTTCATGGCGTCAGCATCAACCGCGCCCCTGATCTCGCTCCCTATTCACGTATCGTGCCATGCGGCGTCAGATCTCATGGCGTGACCTCCCTGGCGGCACTCGGTGTCGAGGTTGACGGCGATGCGGTGCGCTCGGCCATGGAAGAGACGTTCCGCGATGTCTTCACCGACATGGATCGTTAAGCTGCGCACAGACCGCAAGACCAGCGATGTGCTCTACACCGTTCTCCGCAACAGGCTGGGCATCCGGGACGCGCCAGAACTGGAGGCAGCCGAGCGCGAGTTGGTCGCCCAGCGCCTTCTTGAGCCCGTCCCGGCGGGCGACTTTGATCTTGCCAACCTGAAGTCGATCCACCGCCAACTGTTCCAGGACGTTGACGCCTGGGCGGGCAAGGTCCGCACAGTCGGGATCGCCAAGGACGGCAGCTGGTTCCAGCCGAGGCGGTTCATCGAGACGGGCATGGCGGACCTCCACCGCCGCATCGTGGCGGCGGGGTATTGCGCGGGGCTGGGGCCGGACGGGTTCGCCGGGCCATGGTATTCGGATAGGTTTGCTGTTTCGGGGGTGATTTTTCTTTGAGCGCAACTCCTTGATATTGCGCGGGTTCCAACGCAGGGGAGTTTTTTCGCACAGCCTCTTGCCAAGCCGTGCTGGAGGAACACGATGTCCGGCCGGGCGTCTGCCTCTCTCTCACCGACATGGAATGCTCGCGCCATCCCGACGCCGAGCCCGCATTCGACGTGATCTGGGTGAACTACGGAGATGTCCCCGGCGACTGGAACCGCAAGCCCTGGGGCGAGCGCATCGACATTGCGGCGTCATCATGATTGCGAACGCCGGACCGTCGCGGCACTTTGACAACCGCCATAGGGCGCTTTACGGTCGGCCATGATACAGAGCTTCAGGAGCCGGGCGCTCAGGCGCCTCATGGAACGCGGCGACGAGCGCCGCATCCGCCCGGAGCACCGCGAGCGAGTGCGCGACATCTTGGTTCGCCTGAATGCGTCCGCAAGCCCGGACGACATGGACCTGCCCGGCTTCCGGCTGCACCGCCTGAGGGGTGAGTATGCCGGCTACTGGGCGGTGACGGTCAGCGCCAACTGGCGGGTTGTCTTCCGCTTCGAGGACGGCCACGCCGCCGATGTCGACTACCTGGACTACCATTAGGGAGGCAACGCCCATGCTGATGCACGATCCGCCCCATCCCGGCGCCTTCATCCGGCGTCAGTGCCTGGACCCCCTGGGACTGACCGTGACCGAGGCCGCCAAGGGGCTCGCGGTCTCGCGCAACACGCTGTCGATGCTGCTCAACGGCCGTCTCGGCATCTCGCCCGAAATGGCGATCCGGCTGTCGGAGGCATTCGGCGGCAGCCCGGAGAGCTGGCTCACACAGCAGATGCAGTACGACCTCTGGCACGTCCGGCAGGGCCGCGATCCGGTCGCGGTCCGCAAGTTCGCAGCGGCCTGACCTGCCCCCTGCACGATTCCCGCCGCGCCGGCGCCGGAACGTCGCGACGTGGATATCCGTCATGCAGCCGGGCTGCATTGTGGTTCAATTCGGAGGATCGGGGCATGCTCACCGTCGTTCGCGCCCGCATCGACGAGAAGACCAGGCAGGAGGCCGCGCGGCGGGGCGAACAGGTCACGGTCGGCGACATCGACGACCTGGTGGCCGACCTCCATGCGGAGGATTAGCCGCCTTTTCTCATGTGCGCCGTGGAAAGGCGCGCATGCACGATCCGGGCCAGGGAATTATTTTCTAATGTTTTTATATAGTTGTGTGAGTCAATCACAGATATCTTCGAACCTGGGCCGGTGACCGTCACCAGGACACGCGTGTCATGACCCTCGGCGGCGGTCACGAAGCGGCGTATGCGAGGAGAGGCGAATCAACGCAAACCAGGTCGCCGACGGCGACATGGACCTTCGCGATGTCTCCGGCGCGCTCGGCGCGCAGCACGTTCTCCATCTTCATGGCGTCGATGACGACAAGCACCTGGCCGATCTCGACGCCGTCACCTTCTGCGACTGCAAGATCGACGATCCGCCCGGGCATCGGTGACGTGACAAGGCGGGAACGATCTTCCATGGGCCTTGACGGCATCCGCGCCATCAACGCTGCCTCTCCCCTTGAGAGCACGGTCATCTGCCCGGCAACGCCAGCATGCACAAGTTCCCACGACATGCCCATGCGCTCCACCTGGACGGTGGCCGGGCAACCATCGACCTCGCCCTGGAACAGTGTCTGGCCCGGCTTCCAGGAACTCTCGACCATGACATCACGTGCGCCGCTCCGCCAGATGATGCCATCGTGCGTCAGCCAGGCCGACACCTCGAACTGCTCGCCCAGAAACTGCACGACCCAGTCACGGGCCAGCGGGCCCGGAGCGCGCAAGGCGCCCGTGATCCTGCGCCCGCGCTCGAGAACCCTGAGGTGGGCAAGGAGGCCCACACCGGTCAGCACCGTCCTCTCACGCTCCGTCACCGGCGCGCCCGAGAAACCCTCGGGCCAGGTTTGATCGATGAAGGCGGTGGTCATGTCGCCTGCGGCAAACTGCGGATTGCGCATGATCGCCGCCAGAAAGTCGATGTTGTGCTGCACACCCCTGATCTCGAAGGAATCGAGCGCCTGGCGCATCGCAGAGATGGCGGCCGGCCGGTCCGGGGCGTGCACCACGAGCTTGGCGATCATCGGGTCGTAGAACATCGTGACTTCGGAACCCTCCTCCACACCGCTGTCGATCCTCAGCACCGGACTCGTCTGCGGCGGCCGGTAGGTGCCGAGACGGCCGATCGAAGGCAGAAAACCGCGGCGTGAGTCCTCGGCGTAGACCCGCGCCTCGATGGACCAGCCGTCGATACCGACATCATCGGCGGTGAACGCGAGGGGCTCGCCGGCAGCAATGCGGATCATCTGTTCGACGATATCGACGCCGGTGATGAACTCCGTCACCGGGTGTTCGACCTGGAGACGGGTATTCATCTCCAGGAAGTAGAAGTTCCTGTCGGGGTCGACGACAAACTCGACGGTGCCCGCCGAACGATAGTTGACGGCCCGCGCCAGGGCGCTCGCTTCGCCGGCCATCGCCCGGCGCGTCGCGCCGTCGATGAGCGGACTTGGCGCTTCTTCGACAACCTTCTGATGACGCCGCTGGATCGAGCACTCGCGCTCGTTCAGGGTCACCACGGCGCCGTGACTGTCCGCGAGAAGCTGGATCTCCACATGGCGGGGACGGGTGATGAACTTCTCGAGAAAGACCCTGGTGTCACCGAAGGCCGTGGCCGCCTCCGATTGCGAGGCCCGGAAACCCTCGATGAGTTCATCGTCGTCACCGACCACCCGCATCCCCTTGCCGCCGCCACCGGCCGCAGGCTTGATCATGACCGGATAGCCAATGTCGCGGGCAGCGGCGAGCGCAGCGTCTGCATCACGCGACTCGGACTCGCTGCCCGGAACCACGCTGACTCCCGCCGCCTTCGCAATCCTCTTGGATTCGATCTTGTCGCCCATGGCAGCCACGGCGCTGGCGGGTGGACCGATGAAGACAGCCCCGGCGGTCTCGACCGCTTCGACGAAACGCGCGTTCTCGGAAAGAAAACCGAACCCGGGGTGGACCGCCTCGGCACCCGACCTCACGAGTACATCGATGATCCTGTCGACGGCAAGGTAGCTTTCACCGGGCGGCGGCGGTCCGATGGGAAAGGACTCGTCAGCCATGCGCACATGGAGCGCATCGTCGTCGGCCTCCGAATGAACCGCGACCGTGGCGATGCCCAGCGCCCTGCACGTGGTGATGATCCGGCAGGCGATTTCCCCGCGATTGGCGATGAGAATGCGGTTGAACATGTCACGGTACCAGGTTGATTACAGGGGAATGTTATCGTGTTTCTTCCAGGGATTACGCAATTCCTTGCGGCGCAGCATGCGAAGCGCGTTGCACAGCCTGCGGCGTGTGTTTCGGGGCATGATGACATCGTCGATGAATCCCCGTGACGCCGCAATGAAGGGATTGGCGAAGCGCTCCTGGTACTCTGCCGTGCGCACCTCCATGCGCCCGGCATCGTCGAGATCGGAACGGAATATGATCTCGACTGCCCCTTTCGATCCCATGACCGCCACCTCCGCCGTCGGCCAGGCATAGTTGATATCGCCACGCAGGTGCTTCGACGCCATGACGACATAGGCGCCGCCATAGGCCTTGCGCGTGATGCAGGTGAGTTTCGGGACCGTTGCCTCTGCGTAGGCATAGAGGAGCTTTGCGCCATGCTTGATGATCCCGCCGTGTTCCTGATCGGTTCCGGGCAGGAATCCCGGAACATCGACGAAGGTGACAAGGGGAATGTTGAAGCAATCGCAAAAGCGCACAAAGCGCGCCGCCTTGCGCGCCGCCTCGATATCGAGGCAGCCGGCCAGCACCATGGGCTGGTTGGCGACGAAGCCCACCGTCGAGCCTTCCATCCGCCCGAACCCGACAACGATATTGGCCGCGTGAGCCGGCTGGATCTCGAAGAAATCCCGCTCATCCACCACCCTGCCGATGAGTTCCTTGATGTCGTAGGGCTTGTTCGGATTGGAGGGCACCAGCGTGTCCAGCGCAGGTTCGACCCGATCAGCGGGATCGGCGGTCTCGAGAACCGGGGGAGTCTCGCGATTCGAGGCGGGCAGGAAGCTCATCAGGCGCCGTGTCTGCGCCAGGGCCTCGACGTCGTTGTCCCAGGCGAGATCCGCGACGCCGGATCGCGTGGTGTGGGTGACGGCACCGCCAAGATCCTCGTGACTGACCATCTCGTGGGTCACCGTCTTGACCACGTCGGGACCGGTCACGAACATGTACGAGGTCTCCTTCACCATGAAGATGAAATCGGTCATCGCCGGGGAGTAGACCGCTCCTCCGGCACAGGGGCCCATGATCAGCGACACCTGCGGCACGACACCTGAGGCAAGAACATTGCGCTGGAAAACCTCGGCATATCCGGCAAGCGAGTCCACACCCTCCTGGATGCGCGCACCGCCGCTGTCGTTGAGACCGATCACCGGAGCTCCCACCTGCATGGCGCGGTCCATGATCTTGCAGATCTTCGTGGCGTGGGATTCCGAAAGCGAGCCTCCGAACACGGTGAAATCCTGACTGAAGACAAAGACCAGGCGGCCATTGATGGTCCCCCATCCGGTCACCACCCCGTCACCCGGCACCCTTTGGTCGGCCATGCCGAACTCCGCCGAGCGATGTTCGACGAACATGTCCCATTCCTCGAAGGAGGCCTCATCCAGCAGCAACTCGATGCGTTCGCGTGCGCTCAGTTTTCCCGTGGCGTGCTGACGTGCAAGGCGCCCTTCTCCACCACCCTCACGGGCGCGGGTGCGGCGCTTTGTCAGTTCATCGATCACGTGCTGCATCATCCGGTTCCGCCTGCTGCGAGCTCACGTGTCCAGCATAGCAAGCTTCATGACTGATGACGAAGCAGACCGAGAAACCGTTCAGCCTCACGTATGTCCGTCTGTCTGACACCCAGCCGGCGGCGTGCTTCGGCGTCATCGCCCCACACTTCAAGAGACCAAAGATCGTCGAGGGCGCCGGCAGAGAAGGCCTCTTGTGCGCCCAGGCGCCCGGCAAGGAGGGCCAGGGCAATGACAAGAGAACCCGTCGTATTCGCGACACTGTGGACCGCAACGAGGCGGAAACTGTCAAGATCCGCGAGGACGGAGCGAAGAGCGAGAATTGCTTCAGGAGACTGTTCCTGCGGCATGATTCCGCTGGTGACGGCGAGCGACGCTGCGTGCTCTGCCGCGACCCAGTCGACAAGAGGCTGCCAGCGCGCCTCCTGGCGCCTGACCAGTTCGACCGGATGATCAGAGCGAAAGCACACGAGATCGCTCATGCCCCAGGCGAGGAGACCGGCAACGACGCGTTCCGGATCGCCGGCGACGCGGTCGATGGCCGTTGCGGCAAGACGCATCAGGGGCATGGTGACGGGATCAATGCGATCTGCCTGGCAGGCCCACTCCCCGGCAATGGCGTCGCCAAGGGGCCTTGAGGGTATACTCAGGAGCTGCCGTGCTGGCGTCATCACCGGCCGGCCGTCGAGTTCGATGCGGTAGTCTCCTTCATTCCCGGCGACGGCAACAGCCGCGTACCGGCGTTTCATGGACCCTCCCCGTTCACGCTGAACCCCAGTGCATGCCAGGTCTGTGCAAGATCCTGCGGCAAGGCGCAGCCCAGAGTCAGAACGCCGCCATCAGGGTGAGGCAGGCAGAGCGACTGTGCGTGGAGGTGAAGGCGCCGCACATGCGTGATCCGCCCTGGCATATGACTGCCGTACTTGCCGTCACCGACAATGGGATGGCCGATGGCGGCGCAGTGGACCCTGAGCTGGTGGGTGCGCCCGGTCAGCGGACGCAAGTCCAGCCAGGCCGCGACGCGGCCGGCGGTTGCGACGATACGCGCATGTGTCACGGCGCGACGCCCCCCCTGCTCGGCAACCTCGACGCGCTCGCGTCCCGGTTTGCCCCTCTTGACGAGCGGCATGGCAAGGCGGCCATCCCGTGGCAGGTCCGGGACACCGGCGACGAGTGCCCAGTAGGTCTTTTCGACCTTGCCGGCCCTGAAGCAGGCGTGCAGGGCGCGCGCCGCCGGCGCATGGCGCGCGAGCAGCAGGATACCGCTGGTCTGTCTGTCGAGACGATGCACCAGGCGTGGCCTCTCGGCTGCGCCGAAGCGCAGCCCGTCCAGCAGGGCGTCGAGGTGGCGCGACAATCCACTGCCGCCCTGCACGGCGAGACCTGCCGGCTTGTCGATGGCCATGACCCACTCGTCGACATGAATGATCCGTGCGGCGATGTCCTTGAGGTCGGCGCTGTCGGGCAACCAGCGGGCCGGCCGGGGCCTCTCCGGCGCCTCCGCAAGAGGCGGCAGGCGTACCGCCTGACCCGCCTGCAACCGTGTTCCCGCCCTGCATCGAGCGCCATCGAGGCGAATCTGGCCCGTACGCAGGAGTTTCGCGAGATGGCCGTGGGTGACATGGGGAAATCGCCGGCGAAACCAGCGATCAAGGCGCATTCCGGCCTCAGGGCCGGCGATACTGAGGTACATCACAGCGGTCATGCGAGAATCAGACGCATGAGGCGAAGTCCGGCCACAAGTCCAAGGACGCAGAGCGCCACAGAGGCAACGACGTAGAGAACTCCAAGCGGGTAGTGCCCGCGCTCGAACACGCTCACCGCATCAAGGGAAAAGGCGGAGAACGTGGTGAATGCCCCCAGAAAGCCGGTGACGAGAAAGAGCCTCATCTCTGCGGGCGGCGTCCAGGCAACCGACAGCACCCCGACCACCATGCCAAGAACGAAAGAGCCTGCGACATTGACGATGAGAGTGCCCCACGGAAATCCGCCTCCCAGCCACGCCGCGGCGCCGGCCGTCACCAGATAGCGGCCAATCGCGCCCAGTGCGCCACCGGCGGCAACGACGAGGCAGGCCTTGATCATGCATCCTCTCCCGCCCGGTGGCGCAGTCGCTCCCAGTAGGCGAGGCGCCTTGTGATCTCGCGCTCAAATCCCCGTTCCACAGGTCGGTAGAATTGCTGGCGCGCCATGCCTTCAGGAAAGTAGTCCTGTCCGGAGAAGGCGGCCGGCGTGTCGTGGTCATAGGCGTAGCCCTCGCCGTAGCCCAGATCCTCCATGAGGCGTGTCGGCGCATTGAGAATGATCTTCGGCGGCATCGGACTTCCCCCGACACGTGCGGTCCTGTCGGCCGCCCCATAGGCGCGGTAGACGGCGTTGGATTTGGGAGCGGTGGCGCAGTAGAGCACGGCCTGGGCGATGGCCAGTTCCCCTTCCGGCGATCCGAGAAAGGCGAAGGCGTCCTTCGCAGCCACGGCCTGGGTGAGCGCGGCGGGATCGGCGAGACCGATGTCCTCGACCGCCATGCGGATGACGCGGCGGGCAACGAAGAGCGGATCCTCTCCTGCCTGGAGAATGCGGGCGAGCCAGTAGAGGGAGGCGTCCGGATCAGATCCCCGCACTGACTTGTGAAGGGCGCTGATGAGGTTGTAATGGCCCTCTTCGGCCTTGTCGTAGACCGGGACCCGGCGCTGCACGACGTCCGCCAGGCCATGACGGTCCAGAAGTGTCGGCACATCCAGGGCCAGGAGTTCCTCGGCAATGTTGAGCAGGAAGCGGCCATCGCCATCGGCCATGGCGGCAAGGGCCAGACGGGCGTCATCGTCGAGCGGCATGGTCCGTTGCAGGCGTGTCTCGGCCCGCCGCAGAAGCTGACCCAGCGCGTCCAGCGACAGCCTCGCAAGCACCAGCACCTGGCATCGCGATACCAGCGCCTGATTGACCTCGAAGGAGGGATTTTCGGTGGTGGCGCCGACAAGAACAACGGTGCCGTCCTCGACGACGGGCAGCATGGCGTCCTGCTGCGCCTTGTTGAAGCGGTGGATTTCATCGACAAACAGCAGTGTGCCAAGACCCGTGGCGCGTCTCGAGCGAGCCCGTTCGAAGACCTTCCTCAAGTCCGCCACACCGCAAAACACCGCCGAAACGGGGTCGAATGCGAGATCGACCCGTTCGGCGATGAGCCGGGCAATGGTGGTCTTGCCGGTACCCGGCGGTCCCCAGAGGATCATCGAGGCCAGACGCGCCTGCGCGACCATGCGGCCCAGCGGACCGCTCGCGTTGAGCAGATGGTCCTGGCCAACAACCTCTTCCAGCGCTGCCGGACGCATGCGATCGGCCAGTGGCCGTGGCATCCCGTCTTCAAAGAGACCTGTCACGCACCTCGTCCTTCCTCAACCGGCAGAGCGCCATGGTGCACTGACCGCGGTCAAGGCGGCAACCGGCCGGCTGGCCCCTGGCGCTGCAAACGGTCATCATGGCGCCGTTCTGCCGCAAGGATTGCTGCACGCATGAACCACGCTTGCCGGAAAGTCTGAACCCTTGTCCGTCCGGATTGCCTCTGTTGTCTGGGTCCAGGCCTTCCTGCGCCGCTGTGACCTGGCGGCCGTGCCTGTCTACATCCTGCGGCGCGGCGATGCGGGCGCCGGAGCAATCTGGCTCAAACTGGTCAGGGAAACAGATGAGGTCAGCATCCTGCAGGTGTCGCGCGACGATGACACGTTCACCATGCACAAGGTCCTCGATGAAGCCGGCGCAGATCACTATCTGGCGCGCCAGGAGACCTACGATCCCGATCTCTGGATCATCGAGGTTGACGACCGCGCGGGGCGGAGCGGCGGCATCTTCCCTGACGGAGTACGCTGACGAGAGCGAGCGTGTGCAGGAAAACTCAGTCTTCGTCCCGGCTCTGCGGCGGCGGGCCCGAATCCTGGCCCTTGGCACCTTCGTCCCGGTCGACGAACTCAACGACCGCCAGAGGCGCGCTGTCGCCGTAGCGAAAACCCGCCTTGAGAACCCTGGTATAGCCGCCTGCGCGATCCTCATAGCGCGGTGCCAGCGTATCGAACAGCTTCATCAGCATGGCGTCGTCGCGCAACCTCGCATGAGCAAGGCGTCGGGCATGAAGCGTACCGCGCTTGCCAAGGGTGACGAGTTTCTCGACATAGGGAGAAACTTCCTTCGCCTTGGCAAGGGTCGTGGTGATCTGCTCGTGCTTGATCAGCGCCGCTGCCATGTTGCGCAGCATGGCGCGACGGTGTGCGCTCGTTCGATTGAGCTTGCGCCCCGAATGCCGGTGTCGCATGACCCTGTCCTCGTCAGCTGAAGGGATTCTCGTAGCGCCGCGCCAGTTCCTCGATGTTCTCCGGCGGCCAGTCCGGCAGGTTCATGTCGAGGCCGAGGTGCATCTGCGCGAGCACTTCCTTGATTTCGTTGAGCGACTTGCGACCGAAGTTGGGTGTGCGCATCATCTCCGCCTCGGACTTCTGCACGAGGTCGCCGATGTAGACGATGTTGTCTCCCTTGAGACAGTTGGCCGAGCGCACCGAGAGCTCCAGTTCTTCGATCTTGCGCAGCAGGTGCCTGTTGAATTCCGGCTCGCGTGCGTCGTGGTCGACAAGATCCTGAGGCTCTTCGAAATTGACGAAAGGCTGCAGCTGCTCCTGGAGAATGCGCGCTGCCAGAGCCACTGCGTCCTCCGGATTCACAGCGCCGTTGGTCTCCACCGACATGGCAAGCCTGTCGTAGTCCGTCACCTGTCCGACGCGACTGTTCTCCACCTTGAAGGCAACCTTGCGCACCGGACTGTAGATGGCGTCGATGGGGATCAGCCCGATCTGCGTCTCCTCGTCGCGATTGCGCGACGCCGGGACATAGCCGTTTCCTGTTGCCACATGGAGTTCCATTTCCAGGTTGGCTCCTGCATCAAGTGTGCAGATGACATGATCGGGGTCCAGCACCTCGAAGTCCGCACCACCGTCAATGCGGCCAGCCAGCACGGCGCCGGGTTCGCTGGCGTTGAGAAAGACGCGCCGCGGCTGATCGGGGGTATGGTCGCTGTGCATCTTGATGGCCAGCGCCTTGATGTTGAGGATGATGTCGGTCAGGTCCTCGTGCACACCGCGAATCGAGGAGAACTCGTGAACGACATCGTTGACGCGCACGCCGACCACCGCGGCCCCGCGCAGCGATGACAGCAAAATCCTTCTCAGGGCATTGCCCAGGGTTGTCCCGAAACCCCTTTCGAGAGGCTCGACAACGATGTCCGCTTCTCGCGAAGCATCCACTCCCGGAATGATCTGCAATTTCCTGGGCTTGATCAGAGCCGTCCAGTTCTTGTCCATTGCTTGTCCACTACCTCATTGGTGACGCTGCCATCATCGCGGCGTCCATCAGGGTCACGATGTCTAAGGGTCAGACCCGGCGACGCTTGCGCGGTCGGCACCCGTTGTGCGGGATGGGGGTCACGTCCTGGATGGCCGTGATCTGGAAACCGATTGCAGAGAGGGCGCGCAGGGCCGATTCACGTCCCGAACCCGGGCCCTTGACATAGACTTCCAGAGTCTGGACCCCGTGTTCCTGGGCCTTGCGGCCAGCATCTTCGGCGGCCATCTGTGCTGCATAGGGCGTTGACTTGCGTGATCCCTTGAAACCCATGGACCCCGCTGACGACCAGGAGATGGCATTGCCCTGGGCGTCGGTGATCGTGATCATCGTGTTGTTGAACGAAGCGGTCACATGGGCGAGGCCCGATGTAATGTTCTTCCTCTCGCGCCGCCTGACGCGGGTTGCTTCACGTGCCATGCTCGGGACTCTACTTCTTCTTGCCGGCGACCGGCCGCGCCTTGCCCTTGCGGGTTCGCGCATTGTTGTGCGTGTTCTGGCCCCGGACAGGCAGTCCCTTGCGGTGACGGATACCGCGGTTGCATCCGAGATCCATCAACCGCTTGATGCTCATGGCCACCTCGCGACGCAGATCACCTTCCACCCTGTAGTCGCGGTCGATCAGTTCGCGGATCTGCACGACTTCCGCGTCCGTGAGTTCGTTGACACGCCTGGTATCGGGTATGCGCGCCACACGGCAGATCTGGCGCGCACTCGTGCGGCCGATCCCGTGAATATAGGTGAGCGCCACTTCCACCCGTTTGGACGTCGGGATGTTCACTCCTGCAATGCGCGCCAAAGCCGTCTCTCCCTGGCCAGTAACTGAAGGGGATATGGATGAATTTGATTGGCGGACGAGATCGCCATCATAGTCGGCTTGCGCCGTCGCTGTCAATCGTCGAAGACGCCGGAAGCGCCGCGAGTATCTGCTCGGTCACCGCATCAATGGCCGCCATGCCGTCGACTGTCACGAGAATGCCGCGGGACGCGTAGTACGGCAGGAGGGGCTCCGTCTGGCAGTGGTAGACGGCCAGCCTCGAGCGCACCGTTTCCTCGTTGTCGTCGGCGCGCCGGACGAAGTCCGTTGCGCCGCAGACGTCGCACACGCCGCTCGTGGCGGGTTTGTGGAAAACATCGTGGTAACCTGCCCCGCAGGCGCGGCAGGTGAAACGTCCGGTGATGCGGCTGACGAGAATGTCTTCATCGACACCGATCTCGATGACGCGATCAAGGGCGCTCGAGTGCGACGACAGCATGGCGTCAAGAGCCTTGGCCTGAACCGGAGACCGGGGAAATCCGTCCAGGATGAAGCCATTCCGGCATTCCTCCTGTTCGATGCGTCCCGCGATCATGGCAATGATAAGGTCATCGCTGACAAGCTCGCCGCGTTCTATGAACGCGGCCGCGGTCAGGCCGATCTTGCTGCGATCGGCCACTTCCTTGCGCAGCATGTCCCCCGTCGCAAGCTGGGGGATGCCGCCGTAGCGCGCCATCAGACGATGCGCCTGGGTTCCCTTGCCCGCCCCCGGAGGACCGAGCAGAAGCAGCTTCATCGCCGCCTCCCCTTGAGCTTGGCCTTTCGGATAAGTCCCTCGTACTGGTGCGCCAGCAGATGAGACTGGATCTGGGAAACCGTGTCCATGGTCACGGTGACGCATATGAGAAGCGACGTGCCGCCGAGAAAGACGGGAATGGCAAGGCTGCCGATCAGGTACTCGGGCAGCAGGCACACGAAGGCCAGGTAGAGCGCGCCGACGGTGGTCAGCCTGGTGAGAACGAAATCAAGGTACTCGGTGGTGTTCTTGCCCGGCCTGATGCCCGGAATGAAGCCGCCGTTCTTTCTCAGGTTGTCCGCGGTATCTGCCGGATTGAAGACCACCGCCGTGTAGAAATAGCAGAAGAAGATGATCGCCGAACCGAAGATCAGCAGGTAGAGGGGCTCGCCGCGACCCAGCAGTCTGGTGATTTCCGTCAACCAGTTCGAACCGCTTCCCACTGCCGAGAAGCTGGCAAAGGTCGCAGGCATCAGAAGGATGGAACTGGCAAAGATGGGAGGAATGACGCCGGCCGTGTTGAGCTTGAGGGGGAGATAGGAACTCTCGCCGCCGAACATGCGATTGCCGACCTGGCGTTTGGGATACTGAACGATGATGCGTCTCTGGGCACGTTCCATCCACACAATCCAGTAGATGATCAGGCCCGCGCCAATGAAGATCGCCATGATGGTGAACGCGGAAAGCGAGCCCACCCGGCCCAGTTCCAGCAGCTGGGCAATGGCGCCCGGGAAGCTGGCGACGATACCGGCGAAGATGATGAGGGACACACCGTTGCCGACACCCCTCTGGGTCACCTGCTCGCCAAGCCACAGCAGGAACATGGTGCCGCCCACCAGGGTGACGACCGTCGTGAAGCGGAAGAAGAGCCCGGGTTCGATGACCGCCGAACCCTGACTTCCCGCCATCGCCTCGAGACCGACGGCGATGCCGTAGCCCTGGACGATGCACAGGGCCACCGTCAGGTAACGGGTGTACTGGTTCATCGTCTTGCGTCCCGATTCGCCTTCCTTCTTGAGCTGATCGAGGCGCGGCGAGACCGCCGTCATGAGCTGCATGATGATGGCTGCAGAGATATAGGGCATGACGTTGAGCGCGAAGATCGTCATGCGTTCCAGGGCGCCGCCGGCAAACATGTTGAACATCGACAGGATGCCGCCGGCCTGCTGCTGGAAGATATCGCCCAGGATCGAGGGATCGACACCCGGAATGGGGATGTAGGTGCCCAATCGATAGACCACCAGTGCGCCAAGGGTGAACCACAGGCGCTTCCTGAGTTCCGTCGCCTTGCCGATAGCCCCCAGATTGAGCTGGCCGGCGAACTGATCCTGACGGATTGCCATGCCCCTTGTCGTCAACCGGCGGTCACGTTGACCGTGCCGCCGCGTTCCTCGATCTGCCGACGCGCCGATTTCGTGACCCGGGCAACCGTGATCTCGATGCGCGCCGCCAGTTCGCCCGAACCAAGAAGGCTCACGCCATCGCGAAGCCGCCTGATGACGCCGGCCGCGTGCAGGGTTTCCCCGGTCATGGCCTGGCTGGCGTCGAGTCTGCCCGAATCGATGGCCCGCTGCAGGCGCTCCAGTGTCACTTCCACATAACGCCTGCGCGACGGGTTCTTGAATCCGCGCATCGGCAGGCGACGATAGATGGGCATCTGGCCGCCCTCAAAGCTGGCAAGGGCCACGCCGGAACGTGATTTCTGACCCTTGTGGCCACGTCCACCTGTCTTGCCAAGGCCGGAACCGATGCCACGTCCGCGGCGCTTGCGCGCGTGGGTGGCGCCGTGATTGTCACGGATCTCGTTGAGTTTCATGAGTCGGTGTCCCCGCCGATCTCTTCCCAGTCCACAAGATGATGCACCTTCCTCAGCATGCCGCGCACCGCGGGCGTATCCTCGAGGATACGCGTTCTCGCCATGCGCCCCAGGCCCAGGCCGACGAGTGTCTGGCGCTGGTCCGCCGGACGACCGATGGGGCTGCCGGTCTGCGTGACCCTGATGCGCCCGGTTGCTGCCTGTTCCATCATGCCCTCGAGCCCTGGATCGGGCGAATCGCCTTGTTGCGCTTGGCCGCCACCTGCCGTGGCGACATCGTACGCGCCAGCGCATCGAAGGTCGCCTTGACCATGTTGTGCGGATTGGCGCTGCCGGTCGACTTGCAGACCACGTCCTGGGCGCCCAGGGCCTCGAAGACGGCGCGCATCGGACCGCCGGCAATGACGCCGGTGCCCGGTGGCGCGGAACGCAGGACCACGCGCCCGGCGCCATAGCGTCCGGTCACATCGTGATGCAGTGTCCGCCCTTCGCGCAGCGGCACCCGTATCATGTTGCGGCGAGCCTGTTCGGTGGCCTTGCGAATCGCCTCGGGCACTTCGCGCGCCTTGCCGGCGCCATGACCGGCGCGCCCTTTCTGGTCACCGACAACGACGAGCGCAGCAAACCCGAAGCGCCGGCCGCCCTTGACGACCTTGGCGACCCTGTTGATGCTGACGAGCTTCTCGAGAAACTCGCTCCCTTCCCGGTTGTCACCGCCGCCCCGGCGTCCGCCGCTGCGTTCACGACCCGATGATGCCATCCGCATACTCCTTCCAGAACACGTTCTAGAGTTTGAGGCCGCTCTCACGGGCGGCGTCGGCAAGTGCCTTGACGCGACCGTGATAGCGGTAACCGCCGCGATCAAAGATCACCTCGGTCACGCCGACGGCGATGGCGCGCTCGGCAATGGCCTTGCCAATATGCGACGCCGCATCGATCGTGGCGCCGTTTGCAATCTCGCCCTTGATCCCGCTGTCGATGCTGGAGGCCGAAGCCAGGGTGATCCCGGCGCCGTCCTCGATGATCTGCGCATAGATGTTTCGTGACGAGCGAAAGACACAGAGCCGCGGCCGACCGGCAGCCCGTGCCTTTACCTTGAGGCGCGTGCGCACCCTGCGGCGCGCCTCGAGTTCTCTTGCCGTCTTCATGACCGCCCCTACTTCTTCTTGCCTTCCTTGCGCAGCACGAGTTCACCGTGGTAGCGAATCCCCTTGCCCTTGTATGGCTCGGGTGGCCGCACACGCCTGATTTCGGAGGCGAGCTGGCCGACACGCTGCTTGTCGATACCACTGATGACAATCTCCTGCTGGCTCGGGCACTCGATGGCGAGACCCTCGGGCACCGGGATCTCGATGTCGTGACTGTAGCCGACCTGGAGTCGCAGCACATTGCCCTGCATCTGCGCCCGGTAACCGACGCCCTGGAGTTCGAGTGTGCGACGGAATCCCGACGAGACCCCCGTCACCATCGACTGAATGCTGGAGCGCGTTGTCCCCCACAGGGCCGTCGCCTGTCGCGATGACGCATTCGGTGTGACCACCACAGTGGCCCCCTCGACGGCAACGGACACCTCAGGCAGAAAGGACCGCATGAGCGATCCCTTCGCTCCGGAGATCTCGATCGAGGACTCGCCAACCGTGACATCGACTCCCTCGGGCACGGCGATCGCGTTCTTTCCGATCCGGGACATGGCTTGCCTTTCCTTCCGCGCAGACAGCGTCAGAAGACGCGACACAGCACTTCGCCGCCCACATTGGCGGCCCGTGCCTCGTCATCGGTCATCACGCCCTTTGGCGTTGACATGATGGTAATGCCCAGACCGCCGTAGACGCCGGGCATGCCCCTGACACCGCTATAGATGCGGCGTCCGGGTGTGGATATCCTGCCGATCTCCCGGATGACCGGTTCGCCTTCGTAGTACTTGAGCTCGATGACAAGTTCGGGGCGCGACGACATCTCGCTGGTGCGGCGCCAATCACGAATGTAGCCCTCGCGCTTGAGCACACCGAGCACGTTTTCCTTGAGTTTCGACGCCGGACAGTTGATGCGCGACTTGCCGCGCATATGTCCGTTGCGGATGCGGGCCAGCATGTCGCCCAGGGGATCGGTCATCGTCATGACGCTTGTCTCACCTCGCTCACCAGCTTGACTTGATCATGCCGGGAATCAGGCCATCGGAGGCCAGTTCGCGCAGCATCACCCGGGACATGTCGAACTTGCGGTGATAACCGCGCGGCCTGCCGGTCACGGCACAGCGGTTGCGCACCCTGACCTTCGATGAGTTGCGCGGCAGCTTGGCGAGCTTCAGTCGCGCCTGGAAACGCTCTTCGACGGGAAGGTCCTGTGCGTTCGCCTGGGCGCGGAGTGCAGCCCGCCTGGCAGCAAAGCGTGCGACCAGTTTCTTGCGTCGCTTGTTTCTTTCGATGGCGCTCTTCTTTGCCATGATGGTCCTTTCGTTGGGAACTCCCTCGACAGATGTTCACGTTCTGTTGAATGGCATGCGGAAGCCGTCAAGCAGGCGCCAGGCTTCATCGTTGGTCCCGGCTGTGGTGCAGATCACGATATCGAGCCCACGAATGCGGCTGACCCGGTCGTAGTCGATCTCCGGGAACACGATCTGCTCCTTCAGGCCCATGGCAAAATTGCCCCTGCCGTCGAAGCTCTTCGCACTGACGCCGCGAAAGTCACGCACCCTGGGCAGGGCTATGGTGACGAGGCGGTCGAGGAATTCGTACATGCGGCGTCCGCGCAGCGTGACCCGCGCGCCGACAGGCATGCCTTCGCGCAGCTTGAAGTTCGAGACGGAACGCGAGGCCCTTGTGACGACCGCCTTTTGTCCGGCAATCAGTGTCAGCTCCCCGGCGGCGGCATCGGCCTGCTTCGAATCCTGCACGGCATCG
Organism: Alphaproteobacteria bacterium; assembly: GCA_965200495.1. Classification (GTDB taxonomy): domain Bacteria; phylum Pseudomonadota; class Alphaproteobacteria; order SP197; family SP197; genus SP197. The sequence goes on along the minus strand of CBDAUG010000001.1, from coordinate 2,344,144 downwards.
CCCACACCCATGTTGAGGACGATCTTGTCGAGCCGGGGCACGGCGTGGATGTTCCTGTAACCGAACGTTTCCATCATTGCCGGACGGATGGTGCTGTCATACATTGCCTTGAGACGCGGCGCAGCCATGGCGTTGCTCTCCTTCATCCGTCAATCACTTCACCGGAACGCTTGGCCACGCGGACCTTGCGGCCATCGTCGAGCGTGCGGAATCCGACACGGGTGGGTCTGCCGTCGACGGGATCAGCCACCGCCAGATTGGAAAGATTGATCGCGAGTTCCTTGGTCACGATGCCACCCGGGTCTCTTGCCGTCGCTCTGACGTGGCGCCGTGCCACGTTGATTCCGGAGACAATGGCCGTGCCCTGGCGCGGCAGGACCTTGAGAACCTCACCCTGCTGTCCCCGGTCGCGACCGGCGAGCACGACCACGCGGTCGCCATGCTTGATCCGTGCAGCCATCACAGCACCTCGGGAGCGAGCGAAATGATCTTCATGAAATGGCGCGAACGCAGTTCCCGCGTGACCGGCCCGAAGATGCGTGTGCCCACCGGTTCATTCTGCCGGTTGATGATCACCGCGGCGTTGCGATCGAAGCGCAGGGCGCTACCGTCCGGTCGGCGGATCTCCTTGGCGGTACGCACGATCACGGCGCGTGCCACATCGCCTTTCCTGATCTTGGCGCTGCGGTCCGGTGACCGGGGATCGGCATCCTTGACCGTGACGACAATGATGTCGCCCACACTGGCGGTCTTGCGCTTCGAGCCGCCGAGCACCTTGATGCACTGCACACGCCTCGCGCCGGAGTTATCGGCCACAAAGAGATTGGTCTCAGCCTGGATCATCGATCACTTCTCCCAACGGTCACGCCGGTCAGACTGCAGGTTCGAGAACCGTCCACCGCTTGAGCTTCGAAAGCGGCCTGCTTTCACTGATGCGAACCCTGTCGCCGACCTGGACCTCATTGGTCTCGTCGTGGACGTGATAGCGCCTGGATCGGCGGATTGTCTTCTTGTAGAGCGGATGCTTCATAAGCCGGTCGACCCTGACGACGACGGTCTTGTCGCCCGACTTGCCTGTCACCACTCCCTGCATCGTACGTCGCGGCATGACTCAGGCACCTCCTTCATGGCCGGCCCTGGACCGACCTTCAACAGTCTTGATGCGCGCGATGTCGCGGCGGATCTGCCGCACACGCGCCGTGTTGCCCTCGCGGCCGTTGGCCTGCTGAAAGCGCAGGTTCAGGAGCTCCTTCTTCAGGGAAAGCAACCGCTCGCGCCTCTCGTCGACGCTCAGGGCCCGGACTTCGACAGCCTTCATGCCATGCCTCCGGAATGACGCTGGATGAAACGCACCGGTATCGGCAACTTCGCGGCCCCCAGCCTGATGGCTTCACGGGCTGTCGTCTCGTCAACGCCGTCGAGTTCGAACATCACCCGCCCAGGCTTGACCCGGCACATCCAGTACTCGGGCGAGCCCTTGCCCTTGCCCATGCGCACCTCGGCCGGCTTGGTCGACACCGGCACATCGGGGAAGACCGTCACCCAGACACGCCCGGCACGTTTCATGTAACGGGTGATGGCACGCCTGGACGCCTCGATCTGCCGCGCGGTGATACGGCCTGCGGCCTGGGCCTTCATGCCGTAGGCACCGAAATTGAGGCTCGTGTATCCCTTGGCATTGCCGTGGATACGACCCTTCTGGGCCTTGCGGTAACGCGTCTTCTTCGGAGAAAGCATGACTGTTACACCCTCGCCTGTGTACCGTGAAGCTCTGTTTCACGACGCTCATGGGCCCCTGGATCGTGGGTGAACACCTCGCCCTTGAAGACCCAGGCCTTGACGCCGAGCGTTCCGTAGGCGGTCTTGGCCGTGACCCGGCCGAAGTCGATATCGGCTCTCAGGGTGTGGAGCGGCACCCTGCCCTCGCGATACCATTCCGCGCGGGCTATCTCGGCGCCACCCAGACGTCCCTCGACGTTGATGCGAATCCCCTCGGCTCCCAGCCGCATGGCCGACTGCACGGCCCGCTTCATGGCACGACGGAAGGAGACCCGCCGTTCCAGCTGCTGGGCGATGTTCTCGGCAATCAGGTAGGCGTCCACCTCGGGTTTGCGAATCTCGACAATGTTCACCGCAACGGTCGATTCGGTCAGCGTCTGGAGACTCTCGCTCAGCGACTTGATGCCCTTGCCGCGGGTGCCGATGACGACACCGGGCCTCGCCGTATGGATCAGGACCCGCACCCTGGATGCCTGGCGTTCGACGACAACCTTGGAGATGCCTGCCTGCGACAGCTGGCTGCGCACCATGCGGCGTATGGCCAGATCCTCGTGCAGCATTCGGGCATAGCCCGCGCCACTGGCATACCAGCGCGAATCCCATGTCCGGTTGATGCCGAGACGCAAGCCGACAGGATTGACCTTGTGTCCCATATCAGTCTTCACCTTCCTGGCTTTCGCGCAGCACAATCTCGAGATTCGAGAACGACTTGCGATAAGGGTGGACGCGGCCGCGGCCAGCTGGCCGGAAACGGCGCATTGTGAGGCCCGGGCCCACCGTGGCCTCACTGACGACCAGGCGATCAACATCAAGGCCGTGATTGTTTTCGGCATTTGCCATCGCCGACAGCAGGACCTTGCGCACATCACCGGCGATACGGCGGCGGGAATACAGCAGGTCGTTGAGCGCCCGGTCAAGGGCCTTGCCCCTGATCGGCGCCACCACCTCGTTGAGCTTGCGCGGACTGACCCTGAGGGAACGGGCCCGGGCATACACCCGGTCATCGTCCGGATCGGTCAGTGTGTGCCGTCTCGCCATGGCGTCAGCCTCTCCGCGCCTTCTTGTCGGCGGCATGTCCGTAGTAGGTCCTGGTCGGCGAAAACTCACCGAACTTGTGGCCCACCATGTTCTCCGTCACCAGCACGGGAATGTGCCGGCGACCGTTGTAGACGCCGAATGTGAGGCCCACGAACTGCGGCACGATCGTCGAGCGCCGGGACCAGGTTCTGATCACTTCCTTGCGCCCGGACTCGCGCACGGCATCGGCCTTCCTCAGCAGATAGCCGTCGACGAAGGGGCCTTTCCAGACAGATCGGGTCACGTCGGATCTCCTAGCGTTTTCTGCGGTGGCGACGGGCGATGATCAGCTTGTCGCTGGCTTTCTTCGAGCGCGTGCGCGCACCCTTGGTCGGCTTGCCCCAGGGAGTCACGGGATGACGGCCACCGCTTGTACGCCCTTCGCCGCCGCCATGGGGATGATCCACCGGGTTCATCACGACACCACGCACCGACGGCCTCTTGCCGAGCCAGCGCGACCTTCCGGCCTTGCCGAGCTTGCGGTTCTGGTGTTCGGGGTTCGATACCGCACCGATGGTGGCCATGCACTCGCCGCGCACCACGCGCATTTCGCCCGATTTCAGGCGCAGCTGGGCGTAGCCCTGGTCCTTGCCGATCAGCTGGGCATAGGCGCCGGCCGAGCGGGCGATCCTGCCGCCGGCGCCGGTCTTGAACTCGATGTTGTGCACCACGGTACCCACCGGAATATTGTGCAGCGGCATCGCATTGCCCGGTTGGATATCAACCCGCGAACCCGACACCACGCGGTCGCCGACAGCGAGACGCTGGGGAGCAAGGATGTACGACTGTTCCCCGTCCTCATAGCGCACAAGAGCGATATGCGCAGAACGGTTGGGATCGTACTCCAGCCGTTCAACCGTTGCCGGTACATCAAACTTTGTCCGGCGGAAGTCGACCTTGCGGTAGCGACGCTTGTGCCCGCCGCCACGCCGGCGGGTCATGATGCGGCCGTGGACGTTGCGTCCGCCCTTCCCGTTGAGTCCCTCGGTCAATTCCTTGACCGGCGGCCCCTTGTGAAGATGGCGGCGGTCAACCTGGACGAGGCCGCGCCTGCCTGGTGTCACGGGTTTGTGGGGTCTGAGCGCCATGGTCAAAGTGTCCCGGTCACATCAATCCGCTGCCCCTCGGCCAGCGTCACCACCGCCTTCTTGACGGCCTTGCGACGGCCCGGGCGGCCACGGAATCTCTTGACCTTGCCTGCCTGATTCATGGTGTTCACCGCCTTGACCGTGACACCGAAGATGGTTTCGACGGCCTGGCGGATTTCTCGCTTGGTTGCCCTGCGGTCCACCTGGAAGGTGACCTGGTTCCACGCGGCGCCGCGCATCGACTTTTCCGTGATGACTGGCCGGTCAATGATGTCGTAGCACTTCTCGGGCGTCATTGGAGTCGATCCTTCAGCGCCGTCACGGCATCGCTGGTCAGAACCAGCGTGTCGTGACGCAGAATGTCATGGACGTTGATGCCGCGGGAGGGAAGCACGTCGATCCCGGGAATGTTGGAGACGGCGCGCCGGAAACCGGCGTCAACCTCACGTCCATCGACGACGAGCGCATTGGTGATGCCCATCTCCTTCAGGCGGGACCTGAGACGGGCCGTCCTGGCCTCGCCGATCCGGGTGCTGTCAACCACGACAAGCTTGCCCTGCCCTGCCTTGAGGGAAAGCGCCGTCTTCAGTCCCAGGGCGCGGATGCGCCGGGGCAGCGCGTGGGCATGACTGCGCGGGCGCGGCCCATGGGCCACGGCTCCGCCGCGGAAAATGTTGGTCTTGCGGCTGCCATGGCGGGCGGCGCCGCCACCCTTCTGGCGCCGGGACTTGGCCGTGGTCCCGGTGACCTCGCCGGTCGTCCTCGTCATGTGGGTGCCCTGGCGCCGTTTGGCCAGCTGCCAGCGCACCACGCGGGCAAGGATGTCCGGTCTGACGGGAAGGCTGAACAGGTCCTCGGGCAGTTCGATATCGCCCCTTGCGCCATCGTCAAAGGAAAGCAGGTCGATCTTCATGACGTCTGATCCGGCTGATCGTCATCACCCACCCGATCGTCATCACCCACAAGGGCGCCGGGAAAGGGAACATCGTCTCCGGGCGGAGATTTCACCGCATCCCGGATCAACACCCAGCCGGAGGGCGCACCCGGCACGGCGCCCCTGACCATGATGAGGCCCTTGCCGGCGTCGGTCGCAATGACCTCAAGATTTTGTACCGTCACTCTCACGTCGCCCATGTGCCCGGCCATTTTCTTGCCCTTCCACACACGGCCCGGGTCCTGGCTGTTGCCTGTTGCACCATGGGCGCGGTGGGACACCGAGACACCGTGGGTGGCGCGCATGCCGCCAAAGTTGTGACGCTTCATGGCGCCGGCGAACCCGCGGCCCCGCGTCACGGCGGTGACATCGACCTTCTGGCCGGGCACGAAGTGCTCAACGGAGAGCCTTGCGCCAACCGGCAACACGGCCTCATCGCTGACGCGGAACTCGACAAGCTTGCGCAGCGGCTCGAGGCCGACTGCAGCGAAATGCCCGCGACGGGGCCGGTTGAGGTGCCGGGCCTGCGCGTCTTCGGCACCGACCTGCAGGGCCGTGTATCCATCGCGCTCCGTGGAGCGCCGGGCAACCACGCGGTTCGCGCTGACCTCGAGCACGGTGACCGGGACATGGCCGCCGTCAGGCGTGAATATCCTGCTCATTCCCAGCTTTCTGGCGATCATGCCACAACGCATCGCCCTCACCTCACAGCTTGATCTCGACATCGACTCCGGCCGCGAGGTCGAGCTTCATGAGCGCATCGACGGTCTGCGGTGTGGGTTCGACGATGTCGATAAGGCGTTTGTGGGTGCGAATCTCGAACTGCTCGCGTGACTCCTTGTCGATATGGGGCCCTCTCAGGACCGTGAATTTCTCGATCCTTGTCGGCAGGGGAATGGGACCCTTGACCGTGGCGCCGGTGCGCCGTGCCGTGGAGACGATTTCGCTGGTCGACTGGTCGAGCAGACGATGATCGAAGGCCCTGAGCCTGATTCTGATGTTCTGTCCCGCCATGGCCTTCGTTCCCCTGCCCCGATTCTCAATCGACGATGTCGGCGACGACGCCGGCACCGACGGTACGGCCACCCTCGCGTATGGCAAAACGCAGGCCCTCGTCCATGGCAATCGGCGCAATCAGTTCCACATCCATCGTCACGTTGTCTCCGGGCATCACCATCTCGATCCCTTCGGGAAGCTGGACATGACCCGTCACGTCCGTCGTCCGGAAGTAAAACTGCGGACGGTAGTTGGTGAAAAACGGCGTGTGACGGCCGCCCTCCTCCTTCGTGAGAACATAGGTCTCCGCCTTGAAACGCGTGTGCGGCGTGATCGTCCCCGGACGCGCCAGAACCTGGCCACGCTCCACGTCATCGCGACGCGTGCCACGCAGAAGAACGCCGATGTTGTCCCCCGCCTCTCCCGAATCAAGAAGCTTGCGGAACATCTCCACACCCGTACACACCGTCTTCGACGTCTCGCGAAGACCAACAATCTCAACCTCGTCGCCAACCTTCACAATCCCGCGCTCCACCCGACCCGTCACAACCGTGCCGCGACCCGAAATCGAAAACACATCCTCAATCGGCATCAAAAACGGACGGTCAACAGCACGCTCCGGCGTCGGAATGTAGGAATCAACCGCCGCCATCAACGCAAGAACCGACTGCTCACCCGTCGCCGCATCGCCATCCTCCATCGCCGCAAGGGCCGAACCACGCACCACAGGAATCTCGTCGCCAGGAAAACGGTACTCGTCCAGCAACTCCCGAACCTCCAGCTCCACAAGCTCCAGAAGCTCCTCGTCGTCAACCTGGTCAACCTTGTTCAGGTACACCACAATCGCCGGAACACCCACCTGACGCGCCAGAAGAATATGCTCGCGCGTCTGCGGCATCGGGCCGTCCGCCGCCGACACAACCAGAATCGCACCGTCCATCTGCGCCGCACCCGTGATCATGTTCTTCACATAATCAGCATGACCAGGACAGTCGACATGCGCGTAGTGACGACCTTGCGTCTCGTACTCAACATGCGCCGTGTTGATCGTAATCCCGCGCTCACGCTCCTCAGGAGCCTTGTCAATCGACGCATAATCCGTGTACGTCGCACCCCCCGTGCGCGACAGAATCCGCGTGATCGCCGCCGTCAGCGTCGTCTTGCCGTGATCCACATGCCCAATCGTCCCAATGTTCGCATGCGGCTTCGTACGCTCAAACTTCTCCTTGGCCATGAGGTTGCCTCTGTCTGTCCTTTCAGGGTGGCTCGCGTTCAGGCGATATGGGCCCGCAGCTCTTCAGAAACCATGTCGGGCACGGGTTCATAGGAATCGAAATGCATGGTGAAGGTCGCCCGTCCCTGGCTCATCGAGCGCAGATCATTGACATACCCGAACATCGTCCCGAGCGGCACCCGGGCCCGCACCACCTGGGCATTGCCCCGGGGCTCGAGACCCTGGATCTGCCCGCGGCGGCTGTTGAAATCGCCCATGACGTCTCCCATGTGCTCCTCGGGTGTCACGACCTCGACCCGCATGACCGGCTCAAGCAGCCTCGGCGCCGCTGCGAGGGCGCCTTCGCGGAATGCTGCGCGCGCCGCCACCTCGAAGGCCATGGCGCTGGAATCGACAGCATGGAAGGCGCCGTCATGGAGTGTCGCCCTGAAGTCGGTCATCGGAAAACCTGCCAGGACACCCGAAACCGCCGCTCTCTCGATCCCGGCCTTGACCGAGGGGATGTACTCCCTCGGCACATTGCCGCCGGCAATCTGGCTGACGAATTCGATTCCCGAACCGGAGTCCCCCGGCTCGAAGAGAATGCACACCCTGGCGTACTGACCGGCGCCGCCGGTCTGCTTGCGGTGCACATAGTCGACGTCAAAGGGTCGTGTCAGCGTCTCCCGGTAGGCAACCTGGGGAGCGCCGATATTGGCCTCGACATTGAATTCACGGCGCATTCTGTCAACGATGATCTCGAGGTGCAGTTCACCCATGCCCCTGATGATCGTCTGCGCCGACTCCTCGTCCGTCGACACCCTGAAGGACGGGTCCTCGCCAGCCAGTCTGGTCAACGCCATCCCCATGCGGTCGTGGTCGGCGCGGGTCTTCGGTTCCACCGCGACCTCGATGACCGGATCGGGAAACTCCATGCGCTCGAGGACCACCGGTTCCTTCGGCGCACAGATGGTGTCGCCCGTGGTCGTCCCCTTGAGCCCGCACAGGGCAACAATGTCGCCGGCGCGCGCTTCGTCGATATCCTCGCGGCTGTTGGCGTGCATGAGCAGCATGCGTCCGGCGCGTCCACGGGATTCCTTGGCGGCGTTGAACAGCTGATCACCGGTCTTGAGGACCCCGGAATAGATCCGGGCGAAGGTGAGCGTGCCGACATACTTGTCGGCCATCACCTTGAAGGCAAGAGCAGCGAACGGCGCATCGTCACTGCTTTCCCGTGTCACGTCTTCACCGGTTTTCGCTGCGACACCGCGAATCGGCGGCACATCGAGGGGTGATGGCAGATAGCAGGTCACGGCGTCGAGCAGTGGCTGGACACCCTTGTTCTTGAAGGCGCTGCCGAGCAGCACCGGAACAGCGGTTCTCTCGAGCGTTCCCGCGCGGATGCACCGCACGAGGGTTTCGGCGTCGGGATCGACCCCATCGAGATAGGCTTCCATGGCGTCGTTGTCATGTTCGACAACGGTCTCGACCAGTTGCGAGCGCCGTTCGCTGGCGTCAGCCTGCAACGCTGCGGGAATGTCCGTTTCCTCGAAGCGCGCTCCCTTGACATCGTCGTGCCAGATCAGGGCCTTCATGGTCACGAGATCGACGACGCCGCGGAAGTCCCCTTCCGTCCCCACAGGCAGTTGCAGCACCGCCGGCCTGACGCCGAAACGTTCGACGATCATGGCGACGCAACGGAAAAAATCGGCACCGACACGGTCCATCTTGTTGACGAAGCAGATGCGCGGCACACCGTACTTGTCAGCCTGGCGCCACACGGTTTCGGACTGTGGCTCGACTCCCGAGACGGCGTCGAAGACCGCCACGGCACCGTCAAGGACGCGCAGGCTGCGCTCGACCTCGATGGTAAAGTCGACGTGACCGGGGGTGTCGATGATGTTGATCCGATGGTCGCGCCAGTGGGCGGTGGTCGCCGCAGAGGTGATCGTGATGCCACGCTCCTGTTCCTGCTCCATCCAGTCCATGGTGGCCGTGCCCTCATGGACTTCGCCGATTTTGTGTGATCGGCCGGTGTAGTAGAGGATACGCTCGGTCGTGGTCGTCTTGCCGGCATCGATGTGGGCCATGATGCCGATGTTGCGATAGCGCTCTATGGGGTGACGTCGTGTCATTTCTGCTCGTCCTTGGGGTCGCTTCGGAGGGCCCCGGGTTACCAGCGTCGACCGCTACCAGCGGTAATGCGAAAACGCCTTGTTTGCGTCCGCCATCCGGTGGGTGTCTTCACGTTTCTTGACGGCAGCACCACGCTGCCGCGAGGCATCCAGGAACTCGCCCGAAAGGCGCTGGACCATGGTGGTTTCGGAACGCGCCCGCGCGGCGCCGATAAGCCAGCGGATGGCCAGCGCCTGCTGCCTGTCGGGACCGACCTCGACAGGCACCTGGTAGGTGGCCCCGCCGATACGCCGGGAACGCACCTCGACAGCCGGCCTGACCGCGTTCAAGGCCAGATGAAAGACGCCGATGGGATCCTGCGCGGTGGTGTCGCGAATCCTGTCGAGGGCGCCATAGACGATGCCCTCGGCGACCGCCTTCTTGCCATCGCGCATGACGCTGTTGATGAACTTGGTGAGCACGATGTCACCATGGAGTGCGTCGGGAAGGACATCCCGCCTTTCGGCGGCGCGGCGGCGTGACATGGCGGGGTCCCTCTCCTACCTGGGGCGCTTGGCGCCGTACTTGGAACGGCTCTGGCGGCGCGCGGCAATACCCTGGGTATCGAGAGTGCCGCGAATGATATGGTAGCGCACCCCGGGCAGATCCTTGACGCGCCCCCCCCTGATCATGACCACCGAATGCTCCTGCAGATTGTGCCCCTCACCCGGGATGTAGCTCGTGACCTCAAAGCCGTTGGTCAGACGGACGCGCGCCACCTTGCGCAGGGCCGAATTCGGCTTCTTGGGCGTCGTCGTGTAGACACGGGTACACACGCCGCGCTTCTGCGGACAGGCCTCGAGGGCCGGCACCTTGTTGCGCGGCCGCCGCGGCTTGCGCGGCTTGCGGATGAGCTGGTTCACTGTCGGCATGCGCCTGGCTTCCGTTCCTTCATACGAACACGACACTCACACAAACACGACACTGCCCGTTCTCCCGTGTGGCCCGCGCCCCGGGATCGTGGGAGTGTGTTCAAGGGTTTCCCCTTCCCCTCCCCCGAAGGGCGGCAAGGGGACGCGCACCATAGAGCCCGCCCATCACGCGGTCAAGTCCCTGCAGCGGCGAAAATTCCGGCTCCTATTCCGCAACCAGATGTGATGCGTCGCTCTCCAGCGACAGATGGCCGCCATCGGGCATGTCCTCGTCCTCGAGGGGCAACCGGGGGCGGTTCATCTCCTCGATGCTGCGCAAACGCTGGGTGACGCGTCCGGTCCCGGCAGGAATGAGACGGCCGACGATGACATTTTCCTTGAGGCCGGCAAGCGTGTCGCGCTTGCCCGTCACGGCGGCCTCGGTCAGCACCCGCGTGGTTTCCTGGAACGAGGCAGCAGAGATGAACGAACCGGTCTGCAGACTGGCCTTGGTAATCCCCTGGAGAACCGGCGTTGCCGTCGCCTCCTCGAGAACCCGCTCTGCCGTGTCCGCATCCCTCTCGTTGCGTTCCCTTATCGTTGCATTGGCATCCTCGAACTCGTTCTTGTCGACCTGCTCGCCCACGAGGAACATGGTGTCGCCCGGCGTGCTGATTTCAACCTTCTGCAGCATCTGCTGGCAGATCACTTCGATATGCTTGTCGTCGATCCGCACGCCCTGAAGGCGGTACACACCCTGAATCTCGTCGATGAGATAGTTGGCGAGAGCCTCGGTGCCGAGGACCCGGAGAATGTCATGCGGCACCGGACTGCCATCGATGAGAATGTCGCCGCGCCGCACCTCATCGCCATCGTTGACGACGATGTGCTTGCCCTTGGGCAACAGATACTCCCGCGACTCCTCATCATCCTCCGACTTGACGTGGAGGCGCCGCTTGTTCTTGTAGTCCTTGCCAAAGGCCACCCGGCCATCGTTCTCGGCGATGATCCAGTGGTCCTTGGGCTTGCGCGCCTCGAAGAGTTCGGCCACCCGTGGCAGACCACCGGTGATATCCGTGTTGGTGACGGAATCCCGGGGGATTCGCGCCAGCACGTCTCCCGGCCGCACCTGCTGACCGTTCTCCACGGAAAGCACCGCGCCTACCGACAGTTCGAAATCCTTGGATTCATCGTCTCCATCCGCACTGACGACGATGCGCGGCCGCAGGCCGGCGCCGCGCGACTGCTGCGCCCAGTCGACAACGACCTGGCTGCTCATGCCACTGGTTTCGTCGAGAGTTTCGCGCAGCGTCTTGCCCTCCGTCAGGTCCCTGAAGGCGACCTGGCCGCTGCGGTCGGTGATCACCGGGCGGGTGTAGGGATCCCATCGCGCCAGGGTGTCGCCCCGTTCGACTGACGTCTCGGCCCCGGCCAGCAGACGCGATCCATAGGGCAGCCGCTTGGCAAACCGCTCGCGGCCGTCATCGTCGATGATGAAGACCTCGCTGTTGCGCGCCAGGACGATGATGTTGTTGTCGCTGTCGGTCACGAGCTGGGAGTTGCGGATACCGACGGCGCCGGCGACCGGGGTGTCGATGGATGACGTCTCGTCACCGCGCTGGGCAGAACCGCCGATGTGGAAGGTCCGCATCGTCAGCTGGGTGCCCGGCTCGCCAATGGACTGCGCCGCGATGACGCCGACGGCCTCGCCGATATTGACGGGCGTGCCACGCGCAAGGTCACGTCCGTAGCACCGCGCACAGACCCCGAGCCGCGTTGCGCACGACAACACCGAGCGGATGCGGATCTGCTCCAGTCCCGAATCCCGGATCGCCTCCATGTGACGTTCCTCGATCATCGTGTCGGCTTCGACCAGCACCGTGTCGTCCTTCGGGTTGACCACCGCGCCCAGCGTGAACCGGCCAAGCACCCGTTCGGCCAGGGAGACGATCTCTTCCGACCCCTGAACCACGGCCTTGACATCGATTCCCTCGGTGGTGCCGCAATCCTCGGTGACGACAACGCAGTCCTGCGCAACATCCACCAGGCGGCGCGTCAGATAGCCGGAATTGGCTGTCTTGAGAGCCGTATCGGCCAGTCCCTTGCGGGCGCCGTGGGTCGAGTTGAAGTACTCGCCAACCGAAAGACCCTCCTTGAAGTTGGCGATGATCGGCGTTTCGATGATCTCGCCCGAGGGCTTGGCCATGAGACCGCGCATGCCGGCAAGCTGCCTGATCTGCGCCGGTGCGCCACGGGCGCCGGAATGGGCCATCATGTAGATCGCGTTCATCCGCCGGCTGTCGTCTTCGCCGCCCGGCTGCGAGAGTCCGGACATCAGCGCGTCCGCCACCTTGTCGGTGCAGTGAGACCACTCGTCGATGACCTTGTTGTAGCGCTCGCCCTGGGTGATGACGCCGTCCATGTACTGCTTCTCGTACTCGCGCACTTTCTCCTGGGTGGCGCGCACCAGGGATTCCTTGCCGTCGGGGATCACCATGTCATCCTTGCCGAAGGAGATGCCGGCATCGCAGGCGTGGCGGAATCCGAGGTTCATGATGCGGTCGCAGAAGAGCACCGTCTCCTTCTGGCCGCAGTAGCGGTAGACCCTGTCGATGAGGCCCGAAATCTCGCGCTTGGTGAGGACCCGGTTGACGAGATCGAAGGGGAGCTCGGGATGGTCGGGAAGCAACCGTGCGAGCATCATGCGTCCGGGCGTGGTCTCGACAATGATCGAGGTCCGGCCGCCCTCTCCATCATCGACGTAGCGGCGTGCGCGAATCTTCGCATGCATCCGCACGGCGCCGACATGCAGGGCATGTTCGATCTCGCCGATGCCGCGGAACACCATGCCCTCGCCGGTCTGGCCGGCAATCTCGAGCGAAAGGTCATAGAGCCCGAGAATGATATCCTGCGACGGCACGATGATCGGCTTGCCATTGGCCGGCGACAGGATGTTGTTGGTTGACATCATGAGGACCCGGGCCTCGAGTTGCGATTCGATCGACAGCGGCACGTGGACCGCCATCTGGTCGCCGTCGAAATCAGCATTGAAGGCGGCGCAGACCAGGGGGTGGAGCTGAATCGCCTTGCCCTCGATCAGAACCGGCTCGAAGGCCTGGATGCCAAGCCGGTGCAGCGTGGGCGCCCGGTTGAGCAGCACAGGATGCTCGCGAATCACCTCCTCGAGGATGTCCCAGACCTCGGGCCGCTCCTGCTCGACGAGACGCTTGGCTGCCTTGATCGTCGACGCCTTGCCGTACATCTCGAGCCTGGAATAGATGAAGGGCTTGAAGAGCTCGAGGGCCATCTTCTTGGGAAGGCCGCACTGATGAAGCTTGAGCTCCGGTCCGACGACGATCACCGAACGCCCGGAATAGTCGACCCGCTTGCCGAGCAGGTTCTGGCGGAAACGTCCCTGCTTGCCCTTGAGCATGTCCGAAAGCGAGCGCAGCGGCCGTTTGTTTGCGCCCGTGATGGTGCGGCCACGCCGGCCATTGTCGAACAGCGCGTCGACCGCTTCCTGCAACATGCGCTTCTCGTTGCGCACGATGATCTCCGGTGCGTGCAGTTCCATGAGACGCTTGAGCCGGTTGTTGCGGTTGATCACGCGGCGATAGAGATCGTTGAGATCAGAGGTGGCAAAACGCCCGCCGTTGAGCGGCACCAGAGGCCGCAGTTCGGGCGGGATGACCGGGATGACCTCCATGATCATCCACTCGGGCCTGTTGCCCGACTCACGGAAGGTTTCGATGAGCTTGAGCCGCTTGACAATCTTCTTGCGCTTGGCCTCCGAATTCGTCTCCGCGAGCTCCTCGCGCAGCGCCGCGCTCTCGTCATGCAGATCGATCATGGACAGCATGCTGCGCACGGCCTCGGCGCCCATGCCGGCACTGAAGGCGTCCTCGCCGTACTCGTCGACCGCCTCGTCATACTCGGCGTCGGTCAGCAACTCGCCGCGTTCAAACGGCGTCAGCCCCGGATCGGTGACGATGTACTGCTCGAAGTAGAGAACCTGTTCCAGAGACTTGAGGGTCATGTCGAGCAGCAGACCGATGCGGCTCGGCAACGACTTCAGGAACCAGATGTGGGCAACCGGAGCCGCAAGATCGATATGTCCCATGCGTTCACGGCGCACCTTCGCCTTGATGACCTCGACCCCGCAGCGCTCACACACGATACCCCTGAACTTCATGCGCTTGTACTTGCCGCACAGGCACTCGTAATCCTTGGTCGGGCCGAAGATACGGGCGCACATCAGGCCATCGCGCTCCGGCTTGAACGTTCGGTAGTTGATGGTTTCCGGCTTCTTGACCTCGCCAAAGGACCACGACCGGATGGTCTCGGGACTGGCGATTGAAATCCTGATCTGGTCGAAGCTTTCGATACCGGTTGCCTGACCGAATATGCGCATCAACTCATTCATGCCCTGTCTCCCGTTGACCGGCGGTCAGCCTGCCTGTTCAAGCTCGACATTGAGGCCGAGCGCCTGCATTTCCTTGACCAGAACGTTGAAGCTCTCCGGAATGCCCGCCTCGAAATACTGATCACCCTTGACGATGGATTCGTAGATCCGCGTACGGCCGGCGACATCGTCCGACTTGACGGTGAGGACTTCCTGGAGCGTGTAGGCCGCACCGTAGGCCTGCAGGGCCCACACCTCCATCTCGCCGAATCTCTGGCCGCCGAACTGCGCCTTGCCGCCAAGCGGCTGCTGCGTGACAAGACTGTAGGCGCCGACCGAGCGGGCGTGAATCTTGTCATCGACGAGGTGATGCAGTTTCAGGATGTAGTGATAGCCCACGGTGACCGGCCGGTCGAAGGGTTCCCCGGTCCGCCCGTCGATGAGGATCTCCTGGCCGCTGGCGGAAAAGCCGGCAAGCTCGAGCATGTCCGTGATCTCCCTTTCTCCGGCACCATCAAACACCGGAGTGGAGACGGGAATGCCCGACCTCAGCTCGTTGGCGAACTCCATGAGCTCGGTATCCTTCATCGCCGAAAAACGGCCGCTTTCCGGAGCCTCGCCATAGACCCCGGAGAGCAGGGTGCGCAGGTCGTCGCGGGTCGACACCCTGTCGCCGTCGAGAGGCATCTCGATGGTCATGCTGTCGACCATGCGGCCAATCTTCCTGCCGATACCGGCACAGGCCCAGCCAAGGTGGGTTTCAAGAATCTGCCCGACATTCATGCGACTGGGCACACCGAGCGGATTGAGCACGATGTCGACCGGCGTCCCATCCTGAAGATAGGGCATGTCCTCGATAGGCACGATGCGGGAAATGACCCCCTTGTTGCCGTGCCGGCCCGCCATCTTGTCGCCCGCCTGGAGCTTGCGTTTCACGGCGACAAAGATCTTGACCATCTTGAGCACACCAGGTTGCAATTCGTCGCTCGCCTCGAGTTTCTCCAGGCTGCCCCGGTGCAGTCTCTCGAGATCCGCCATCCTGTCGTCATAGCGCGCCTTGAGTTCCTCGACAGCCTCCATGGTGTCACGGTCGGCGACGACGATCTGCCATCTCTGGCCGTGGGTGAGGGAGTCCAGACGCTCGCGGTCAAGCACACTGCCGCGCGCCACACCCTTGGGTCCGCGCTTGACGGTGCCGCCGTCGAGCAAATCAAGGAGGCGCGCCTGAACCGTTCGCTCGATAATCGAGTGCTCGTCGGCCCGGTTCTGCTCGAGGCGGTCGACTTCGGCGCTGTGAATGGTCTCGGCGCGCTGGTCGGTATCGTAGCTTGCACGCGAAAAGACCCGCACCTCGACCACCGTTCCCTGTCCCCCGGGAGGCACGCGAAGCGAGGTGTCGCGCACATCCGAGGACTTTTCGCCGAAGATGGCGCGCAGCAGTTTCTCTTCAGGCGTTGTCGGGCTCTCGCCCTTCGGGGTGATCTTGCCGACAAGAATGTCGTCGGCCTCGACCTCGGCGCCGATGTAGACGATGCCCGCCTCGTCGAGATGGCGCAACGCCTCGTCACCGGCATTGGGAATGTCGCGTGTGATCTCCTCGGGTCCAAGCTTGGTGTCGCGGGCCACGACTTCGAACTCCTCGATGTGAATCGAGGTGAAGACATCGTCCCTGACGATGCGTTCGGAAATCAGGATCGAATCCTCGAAGTTGTAGCCGTTCCACGGCATGAAGGCGCACAGCACGTTGCGGCCAAGCGCCAGCTCGCCATGATCGGTCGATGGTCCGTCGCCGAGAATCTCGCCCCTTTCCACCCGCTGGCCGGTCTTGACCAGCGGACGCTGGAGAATGCACGTGCTCTGGTTGGAGCGCTGGAACTTCAGCAACGGATAGATGTCGACATTGAGAGTGTTGAGAGCTTCCGCCTCATTGACCCTGATGACGATCCGCTGGGAGTCGACCTGGTCAACAACACCACCCCGGCGGGCAACAATGGTGGAGACCGAATCCCGCGCCACCACGTCTTCCATGCCGGTTCCGACGAGCGGTGCCTCGGCGCGCATCAGCGGCACGGCCTGACGCTGCATGTTGGATCCCATGAGGGCGCGGTTGGCATCGTCGTTCTCGAGGAACGGAATGAGGGCGGCGGCAACCGACACCAACTGCTTGGGTGACACGTCCATCATGTCGACATAGGACGATTCTGCCATGACGAATTCGCCGTTGCGGCGGCACGACACAAGCTCGTCAGCGAAACGGCCGTCCTCGGTGAGCCGGGCATTGGCCTGGGCGATGGTATGCAGGCGCTCCTGCATGGCCGTGAGGTACTCGATCTCGCCGGTCACCCGGCGCTCGCCATCAACCAGCTCGACCCTGCGGTAGGGGCTCTCGATGAATCCGTGCTGGTTGATACGGGCGAAGGTGGCCAGGGAATTGATCAGACCGATGTTGGGTCCTTCCGGCGTCTCCACCGGGCAGATCCGGCCATAGTGGGTCGGATGCACGTCCCGCACCTCGAAGCCGGCGCGCTCGCGTGTCAGCCCGCCCGGCCCAAGCGCCGACAGGCGGCGCTTGTGGGTCAGTTCCGAAAGCGGATTGGTCTGCTCCATGAACTGGGAGAGCTGGGAGGCTCCGAAGAACTCGCGCACCGCCACCGCCGTGGTCTTGGCGTTGATGAGATCGTGCGGCACTTCCTTGTCGAGTTCGGCCTGGCTCATGCGCTCGCGCACCGCCCGTTCCATACGCAGCAGACTCGCCCTGTACTGGTTCTCGAGCAATTCGCCGACCGAGCGTACGCGCCGGTTGCCGAGGTGATCGATATCATCGATGTCACCGCTGCCGTCCCTCAGTTCCACCAGTGTCTTGAGACAGGCCATGATGTCGGCGGGCGTCAGCACGCGACCGGTTTCACCATGATCGGGACCAAGGCGCTCGTTCATCTTGACGCGACCGACTGTCGACAGGTCATAGCGGTCGGCATCGAAGAAGAGGCCCCTGAAAAGAGTCGCAGCGGCTTCCGGCGTGGTCGGATCACCCGGTCGCATCACCTTGTAGATCTCGATCTGCGCCTCCTCGCGGTTCGAAGCCTTGTCGACACCGAGAGTCTTGCAGATATGGGGGCCTACCTTGACGTGATCGATGTCGAGGGTCGTCACCTCGTCGTTGCCATGGCTGGCGAGAAGATCGAGCAGTTCGCGATCGATTTCGGCGCCGGCCTCGGCGAGAACCAGCCCGTTCGTCTCATCGATATGATCTCCGGCAAGGAACCTGCCGACAAGCAGGTCATCACCGACGAACTGCTCCTGAAGTCCGGTCTTTGCCAGTTTTCGCAGCTGCAGCCTGGTCAGTTTGGTGCCGGCTGTCGCCATGACGGCGCCATCGGCGGCATTGACGAGATCACGCGTCAGCTTGGTGCCCAGCAGGGCCGACGATTCCGACGCGTCGAACGGCACCTTCCAGCCCGGCCGGACGAGACGCCTGGCGGTCACGGTGCCGCCTTGCTCGAACAGTGTCATGCTCTCGATGCCGGAGCGCACCAGCTTGTTGAGCAGCTTGCCGTCGACACGGGTTCCGGCCGTGGCAACCACCGAGTCGCCGGAACCCGGAACGTCAGCGGCCACAGTGCGCCCTTCGAGCTCGTCGCGGGCCACCTCGACACCGAGAGGCCCCTCCCCGGCCCTTGCCAGGATGTCGTCACGCCATGCGTCCGTGATCGGGGTTCCTGCCGGGGCGACAACCGCGCCCGAGCGGACGTCAAGAAGATCGTGAGCGAGCTCGCCACCGCTCGCAGCGGCGACATCGAAGAGGACGAACCACTTCTTGTGTTCGCCCGAGCGCAGGATGACAGTCGGCGAATCACCGCCGAACATGGTGATCTCGTCGAGGTCAAGGGAGCCCAGGGCGGAAAGCTCGCGACGGGTCAGCACCGTCCCGGATTCGACAATGACGAGGCCGGTTTCCGGATCGGCAACGGTCTCGGCAAGGCAGCGCCCTTCAAGGGCGTCATCCCTGACGTGACTGGCAAGATTCCGCGACGTCCTTCCCCTTTTGGGCAGGGTCGCGCCGGCTTCGGCCACCACACGTTCCTTCGCCAGATCGATGACATCGTATGCGAGGACGCCGCCCGCCCGGGCGGCGTCCTCGAGAGGCAGCGTCCACTCCTGGTGGACGCGCACGAAGGGCACCGTGTCGTAGAACGTCTCGAGAATGTCCTCGGACGCATAGCCCAGGGCAAAGAGCATCGTCGTGGCGGGCAGTTTGCGACGCCGGTCGATGCGCACGTGAACGATGTCCTTGGCGTCGAATTCGAACTCCAGCCAGGAACCGCGATAGGGGATGACGCGGGCGGCAAACAGGAACTTTCCCGAGGCGTGGGTCTTGCCCTTGTCGTGATCGAAGAAAACTCCCGGTGAGCGGTGCATCTGCGAGACCACGACGCGCTCGGTGCCATTGACGATGAACGTGCCCTTGTCCGTCATGAGCGGAATATCGCCCATGTAGACGTCCTGCTCCTTGACGTTGCGGACCTCCCTCTTGCCGATCTCCCGGTCGACGTCATAGAGAACCAGGCGCAGCTTCACCCGCAAGGGCGCCGCATAGGTCAGATCCCGCGCCAGACACTCCATCTCCGTATGCTTGGGCGGTTCAATCTGGTAGCGCACGAACTCGAGATCGGCGCGGTCGGAGACGTCACTGATCGGGAACACCGAACGGAACACGCCCTCGAGACCCTCGTCGAGAATCTCGTCGGGCGCCGCGTCGCGCTGCAGGAAATGATCATAGGAAATGCGCTGTACATCGATCAGATCGGGCATGTCGATCACGGGCGGAATCCGCCCGAAGTTGCGCCGCATGGCGGAACGCCTGTTCCTGTGCTTTTCCATGATTTCAGCCCCTGTAATCGATCAGTACCACACGATGCGCTAACGCCCGTCCCGCCGCCGGCAGGAAACAGGATCGCCACACAGGATCGCCACAAGGGGTGGTTCCCTTGTGGCGGAAAGACATGTGTGGCGGAAAGACATGCCGACCTACGTGACCTCGGCGGTGGCGCCGGCGTCCTCGAGACGTTTCTGCAGTGCTTCGGCTTCGTCCTTTGAAACACCTTCCTTCACGGCTTTCGGTACAGCTTCGACAAGCGCCTTGGCTTCCTTGAGACCAAGATCCGTGATCGCGCGAACTTCCTTGATGACGGGAATCTTGCTGCTGCCGAAGCCGGTCAGAACAACATCGAATTCCGTCTTTTCCTCGACCTCGGCCGCTGCGTCTCCAGCGGCTCCCGGTGCTGCCGCGACGGCAACAGGCTGGGCGGCGCTCACGCCCCATTTTTCCTCGAGAAGCTTCGAGAGTTCCGCCGCCTCGATGACGGTCAGTGACGAAAGATCTTCAACGAGTTGTTCAATCTTGCTCATAATATTTCTTAACTCCAGTTGGGGTGTTTCGGTTGTGGCGGAACCGGATCATTCTGCCGATTGCCGGGAATCAAGCAGGCGGGCGATACGACTTCCCGGTTCCTGCAGAACCCCTGCAATCTTCGTCGCCGGCGTGTTGATCAGCATGATCAGCCTGGCACGCAGTGCGTCGAGCGACGGCAGCTGGGCAATCGTCCGGATCCCGTCCGCATCGAGGGTCCGGCCGTCCATGGTTCCGCCGACAATGACCAGCTTGCTGTTCTTCTTCGCATAGTCTGCGGTGACCCTGGCTCCGGCCACGGGATCGGTTGCCGTGGCAATGGCGGAGGGTCCCTTGAACAACGCGGCGATCGCCTCCATCCCGGCCTGCTGCAGGGCACGCAGAACCAGTCGGTTCTTGACCACCCGGAAGCTGGCTCCGGCATCATGCACCGAACGCCTGAGCTCGGTCGCTTCGGCAACTGTGAGACCCTCGTGACGCACGACGACGACAATCCCGGCTCCGCCGAGAACAGTCTCGAGTTCACTGACGATCTCTTCCTTCCTTGAACGTTCCAAAGGACTCCTCCATCAGATCGAAACGCCGGCCGAAACCCGTCGATCCGGTTCACTGGTTGTCCACCTCACCTGCTCAACGCAGGCGAGGGGACGTTGGTGTCCTGCCCCGGAATCCCCTCACGGTCCCGGACTACCGGAACCGGCTGGTCTCCCGTCTCGTGCCGGCGACATCGCCATTGAACCCGCCTTCGGGTACCGGCAGTCTCGGACAGGGTTGCGACACACCGGAGCATGCCGCCGGACGGCCGAAGCCGTCACATGGTCCCGCGACCCGTCAAGCGGCCACGAGGCTTTGCGTGGCAACGTGGACACCCGGCCCCATCGTGGTGCTGAGCGTTGCCCGCTTCATATAGGTTCCCTTGACAGCCTGGGGCCGTGCCTTGGCCACGGCATCCACAAGCGCCCGGGTGTTCTCGGCGATCTTCTCGACCGGAAACGACACCTTGCCGACACCGGCGTGGACAATGCCCGCGCGTTCCACACGGTACTCCACCTGACCCGCCTTCGCGGCGGCCACGGCGCTCGCAATGTCCATGGTGACGGTGCCGAGTTTGGGGTTGGGCATGAGCCCGCGCGGCCCGAGTATCTTTCCCAACCGGCCGACCACAGGCATCATGTCGGGCGTGGCGATGCAGCGGTCGAAACCGAGGTCGCCTTCCTGGATGTCCTGGGCGAGATCCTCTGCACCAACCTTGTCGGCGCCGGCGTCGCGCGCCTCGCCAGCCTTGGCGTCGCGGGCAAAGACCGCAACCCTGACCACACGCCCGGTGCCATGCGGCAGGCTGACCACGCCGCGTACCATCTGGTCGGCATGGCGCGGATCGACATTGAGATTGAGCGCCAGTTCGACAGTCTCGTCAAACCTGGCGCAGGACATCTCCTTGAGAGCCTCGATCGCCTCTTCGAGAGCATAGTCGCGCTCGCGATCGACGACCGCACAGGCAGCCTCGCGTTTCTTTCCGTGTCCTGCCATGCCCCTACTCCACCACCTCGACGCCCATGGATCGCGCCGTTCCGGCGATAATCCGTGATGCCGCCTCGATACCGTTTGCATTGAGGTCCGTCATCTTCGCCTCGGCAATCTCGCGCACCTGCCCCATGGTCAGCGATCCGGCAACGGCGCGACCAGGCAAGGCCTCGCCCTTTTCGAGGCCGGCGGCTTTCCTGATGTACCATGCTGCCGGCGGCGTCCTGGTGACAAAGGTGAACGAGCGGTCCGCATAGGCCGTGATCACCGTCGGCACCGGGGTGCCCTGCTCGACATTCTGCGTCGCCGCATTGAAGGCCTTGCAGAATTCCATGATGTTGAGGCCGCGTTGACCGAGCGCAGGACCGATGGGAGGCGACGGATTTGCCGCTCCTGCCGGAACCGTGAGCTTGATCGTGCCTGCGATCTTCTTGGCCATTGTCTTCTAGGTTTTCATCCCCTGGTGAGCGTCGTGAACGTCTCAGGTCTTCTCGACCTGGGTGTATTCAAGCTCGACGGGCGTGGGACGTCCGAAGATCAGCACCGCGACCTTCAGCCGCGCCCGGTCCTCGTCGATTTCCTGGACCGTGCCGTTGAACGACGTGAACGGTCCGTCGGCCACGCGCACACTCTCGCCGATCTCGAAGGTGATCGATGGTCGCGGCCGCTCGACCCCTTCCTGTACCTGGCTGATGATGCGCGCCGCCTCGGAATCGGGAATGGGCGCGGGACGGTTGCCGGCGCCGAGGAATCCGCTGACCTTCGGCGTGTCCTTGACCAGGTGCCAGGTGGCGTCCGTCAGCTCCATGTGCACCAGCACGTAGCCGGGAAAGAACTTGCGGTCGGTGGAGATCTGCTTGCCGCCCCGCATCTCGGTGACCTTCTCCGAGGGCACGAGCACCTGGCAGATCTGCTCCGTCATGCCACCGGCCTCGGCGCGCTCCCTGATCGCGTTCTCGACCTTCTTCTCGAAACCGGAGTAGCAATGGACGATGTACCAGCGATGGCTCACAGCCCCTGCCTCCCCAGCCCGAGGATGATCTGGATGCCCTCCGCGAGCACGAGATCGACCAGGAAAAAGAAGATGGCGACGAGCACGATCATCGCGAAAACGGTGAGCGTGGTGATTCCCGCTTCCCTGGCTGTCGGCCAGGTCACCTTCCTGATGGCCTCGGCCCGGACCTGTCTGACAAATTCGGCCGGTGACACTTTCGCCATGATCTGATCCGCTGTTTCCCTGCGCTTCAATCAAGGGGGCCGCCGGTGGCAGGAGTGGCAGGACTCGAACCCGCAACCCCCGGTTTTGGAGACCGGTGCTCTACCCGTTGAGCTACACTCCTTGACGATCGTTCCCCTGCCTCGATTCTCAATCGACGATGTCGGCGACGACGCCGGCACCGACGGTACGGCCGCCCTCGCGTATGGCAAAACGCAGACCCTCGTCCATGGCAATCGGCGCAATCAGTTCCACATCCATCGTCACGTTGTCTCCGGGCATCACCATCTCGATCCCTTCGGGAAGCTGGACATGACCCGTCACGTCCGTCGTCCGGAAGTAAAACTGCGGACGGTAGTTGGTGAAAAACGGCGTGTGACGGCCGCCCTCCTCCTTCGTGAGAACATAGGTCTCCGCCTTGAAACGCGTGTGCGGCGTGATCGTCCCCGGACGCGCCAGAACCTGGCCACGCTCCACGTCATCGCGACGCGTGCCACGCAGAAGAACGCCGATGTTGTCCCCCGCCTCTCCCGAATCAAGAAGCTTGCGGAACATCTCCACACCCGTACACACCGTCTTCGACGTCTCGCGAAGACCAACAATCTCAACCTCGTCGCCAACCTTCACAATCCCGCGCTCCACCCGACCCGTCACAACCGTGCCGCGACCCGAAATCGAAAACACATCCTCAATCGGCATCAAAAACGGACGGTCAACAGCACGCTCCGGCGTCGGAATGTAGGAATCAACCGCCGCCATCAACGCAAGAACCGACTGCTCACCCGTCGCCGCATCGCCATCCTCCATCGCCGCAAGGGCCGAACCACGCACCACAGGAATCTCGTCGCCAGGAAAACGGTACTCGTCCAGCAACTCCCGAACCTCCAGCTCCACAAGCTCCAGAAGCTCCTCGTCGTCAACCTGGTCAACCTTGTTCAGGTACACCACAATCGCCGGAACACCCACCTGACGCGCCAGAAGAATATGCTCGCGCGTCTGCGGCATCGGGCCGTCCGCCGCCGACACAACCAGAATCGCACCGTCCATCTGCGCCGCACCCGTGATCATGTTCTTCACATAATCAGCATGACCAGGACAGTCGACATGCGCGTAGTGACGCCCTTGCGTCTCGTACTCAACATGCGCCGTGTTGATCGTAATCCCGCGCTCACGCTCCTCAGGAGCCTTGTCAATCGACGCATAATCCGTGTACGTCGCACCCCCCGTGCGCGACAGAATCCGCGTGATCGCCGCCGTCAGCGTCGTCTTGCCGTGATCCACATGCCCAATCGTCCCAATGTTCGCATGCGGCTTCGTACGCTCAAACTTCTCCTTGGCCATCCTTCTCGACCTTTCCTGGTCACTGCCCATCCTCATACAAGGGGGGCTCTGGTTATCGCAACATGATCCCTGGCAACATGATCCCTGGCAACATGATCCCTGGTGAGTGGAGCGGGTGGCGGGAATCGAACCCGCGTAACCAGCTTGGAAGGCTGGGGCTCTGCCACTGAGCTACACCCGCCTACCGCCCCCCTGCGCCACGGACAGTGGACCATGGATGGTGGAGGGAGGTGGATTCGAACCACCGTAGGCATAGCCAACGGGTTTACAGCCCGTCCCTTTTAACCGCTCAGGCATCCCTCCGGGCAACATGCAGTGCTGATGGTTGGTTTCGTGACACGTTCAACCCGACAGCAGCCGCACAGCGGGCAGTGCCTCCTGCACCGTTGACGACCACGCCGGATTTCCAAATGGTTGAGTGCTCGTATATAGCACAATGCCATGGTCCGCAAGCGCCCGTCACAACAAAAGTTCGAGCGGCCGCTGTGGATCCACGGGCACCATCCGGTGGCAGCGGCGCTTGCCAATCCGCAGCGGCGCGTGGTGCGCCTTGCTGCCACGCGCGAGACGCTTGAGCGACTGGCGCCGCTCATCGCCGGACGCAGCGAGCCGATCGCCTGCAAGGCGATGGCGCCACCGGCGATCACTGCCCTGCTTGATGGTGACGAGCGCCACCAGGGAGCGGCGTTGCTCGTCCATCCGTTACCGCGCCGTGCCATCAACGACATTCCCCAATCAGCGGACATCGTCGTCGTCCTCGACCGCATCAGCGACCCCCGCAACGCCGGCGCCATCATGCGATCGGCCGCAGCCTTCGGTGCGGCGGCGGTTGTCATGCAGGAACGGCACGCGCCACCGCCCTCGGCGGCATTCGCCCGCGCCGCCTCCGGCGCTCTCGAATGGGTGCCTGTGGTGCGTGTCGCCAACATTGCCCGCGCCCTCACCGACCTCAAAGAGCGCGGTTTCTGGATTACCGGCCTCGACGCCGGCGCACCCCTCACCCTGGGCCGGGCGCCCATGCCGCTCCCCGCCGCCCTCGTCCTCGGCGCCGAAGGGAGCGGGCTGCGCCGTCTCGTTGCCGGGACCTGCGATCAGCTGATGCGTATCGCCACCCCGGGCCGCGGCCTCAGTCTCAACGTGGCAAGCGCCGCCGCCATCGCCCTCCACGAAATCCGCACCGCGCGGTCAGGATGATGGAGTGACATGGGCTGAAGCGTCATGCCATCATATCGCGAGGTCCGCATCGCGAGGGGAGATTACGGATATCGCTGATCGGCAGGACCGAGATCCGATCGTCGAGCCGGTAGGCCTCGTCACCGGGATACACCACCCACAGATGCTCCAGCTCCAGGTCATCCAGGGCAACCCGCATGGAGCGCGTCGTGCCGGGGGCGTCGGCGAGCTTGCACTCGAAGCCGTAGCGCTTGCCGCCACGCATGACGAGCAGGTCGAGTTCGGCGCCGCCGTGCGTCGCCCAGAAGTACACGGCGTCGGTTGCGAACGCGCCTGCGATCTGCTCTATCGCGAAACCTTCGAAGGACGCCCCGACCTTGGGGTGGCCTGAGACTTCATCGTCAGCATCGAGGTTGAGAAGGCTGTGGAGCAGTCCGGTATCGCGCACGTAGATCTTCGGCGAGCGGACCTGGCGCTTGGCGATGGTGGCGAACCAGGCGGGGAGTGCCCGCACCATGAACGCGCCGGTCAGGATGTCGAGGTAGCGTCGCGCTGTCCCTTCACTGGCCCCGAGCGCCCGGGCGAACTCTGCCGCATTCCAGATCTGACCGTGATAGTGGGCCAGCATGGTCCAGAACCGGCGCAGGGTCTCCGCAGGAACGGTAATGCCCAGTTGGGGAATGTCGCGCTCCAGAAATGTCCGGACAAAGCTCTCTCGCCACATCGCCGATGCACGCTCGTGCGGCGCCAGGTAAGCGCGCGGGAAGCCGCCACGCAGCCAAAGGGTGCGCCACGTGGCGGGGTCAATCTCAAGAAGGTCGAATCCACCCAGATTGACGATCCCGACGCGTCCGGCCAGCGATTCCGAAACACCGGCGATCAGTGTCGGCGACGCACTCCCGAGAACGAGAAACCGTGCCGGATTGTCGCTTCGGTCGGCAAGGACCCGGAGGGTCTCGAAGAGGAGGGGCTCGCGCTGTATCTCGTCGATGACCACGAGACCGGTGAGACGGGCCAATGTGTGCTCCGGCGTCTGCAGCCGTCGGCGATCCACCGCGCTCTCGAGATCAAGGAACGTACTTGCCTGCGGGTCAGCGGTCGCGATCATGCGGGCGAGCGTGGTCTTGCCGCATTGGCGCGGGCCGGTCAGGGCAACCACAGGATGGACCGAGAACGCTTCCCGGATGCGCTCGCGGATGGCAGGCCGATCAATGAGCATACGCACTCATAATCTGTGAAAATCCAGAATTCAATTGCCGATTTTCACGGATTATGGAGCGCGACAGACACCTCGGCCAGAATGATCACGTCGCGCGTTCAAGTGCAGCTTCGAACCAGCGCATCCACGCGTCGCCGGGGATGACGAAATTGTAGCCGGCGACCAGGCAGGGGTGCCGTTCGCGGGCGATGGCGAGCAGGCGGTGGCCCCGGTTCGCGACCTCCCCTTCATCGCTGTAGGGATTGAGCCGCATGGTGTCGTCCGGCGGAAAGGCGTCGTCGCAGGCGAAGAGCACGTCGCGCCACAGGTAGGCCGTGAATCCCGGAGTGTGGCCGCCGATGTGGAAGGCCTCGATACCGCAGTACGTGAAATCGCCACGGAAGGCGTCATCCACGGGGAAGGCAGCGGCGAGCGGACTCGTCGTCTCGGCCTCATGGATATGGACGCCTGCGCTCCATTGCGCACGGTACTGGTTCGAGGCGCCCATGAAGTCCTTGTGGGTGAAGAAGATGTGGCCCACCGGCGCAAGCGTGCGGTTGAAGGCGCCGGGACAGTCGATCCACACCGGCCCTTCGTCGGTCTCGATGCGATAGCAGGCGTGCTCGAGGCCGAGACGCGGACGTGACAGGAGCTGGCTGACGCCGTCCGTGACATCCCTTTCTTCCACGCGATAACACGCCTCGCCGAACTCCCAGGAAACGAAGCGATCGTGGCGGGCGCCGCAAAAGGGACAGACGTCCGGCATCTCGCCGATCATGTTGTATCCGCAGGGAACGCACACCCACTTCAGCGGCAATCCCCGTGCGAGTTCCGTCATGTATGCCTTCCTCCAGGTGCGCAGCCATCAGTTCCCGCAGAAGACATCGTCCCGGCCTCCTCGTCGTCACGCGTCTTGTCGGTGGTTGCTGCAGGAGACATCGTCACGATCAGGCAGGCGCCTGAGCGCCGGGCCGGACGTTCCCGTGATATGGCGCGGTGCGCGCTGCCGGTCCGCACAGTCCTCGCAGACTGTATCCGGAACAGGGGCCAGGGCGCGCTGCTTGCGAGCATCCGGGCCTCGCAGTCCCGTTGCAGCCAGTGCATCACGCGGCTCGTTCCCCTTCTTCAGGCGCTGTGGCGGGCTCTCCTCAAGGGCCGAAGCGGCCATCATGCGGATGGACGCGGCGCTGGCGCGCATCCACAGGGCGCACCGATGGAACCACTCAAGGACATGGCCACCAAGCCGAAGAAGGACATCCGGCTTCAGCTCATTGCGCACCGCATCCTCAACCGACAGATCAAGGGTGATCGCCATCCAACCGAACGCTTGCGTCCGGCGAAACCGCTTGAGAGAGAACGCATCTTGTTACAGTGTGTGGCGCGTTCAGCCTCTTGCCGGCTCGGGAGCGACCCATGATGCGCAGATTACTGCCCATCGGCATCCAGGATTTCGCCACCCTGCGGGAGACCGGCAGCTACTATGTCGACAAGACCCCTCTCATCGGGCAGCTCGTGGATGGCGGTCGCCACTACTTCCTGTCGCGACCACGCCGGTTCGGCAAGAGCCTGCTCGTGGATACGATCAAGGCGCTGTTCGAGGGCAGGAAGGACCTGTTCGAGGGACTGGCGATCCATCAGCACTGGGACTGGTCCCTCACCCATCCCGTCGTGCGCCTGAGCTTCGACGGGAAGTACAACGAACCGGAGGATATCGAGCGGAACATTCTGACCCAACTCGACATCATCGAACGCCATGCGGGGTTTGAGGCTGCTACCTGCCGCACCGCGCCGGAGCGTCTGTTCGACCTCCTCGACCGTCTCCACCACGCCACGGGCCAGCGGGTGGTGATCCTCGTCGACGAGTACGACAAGCCGATCCTCGACATGCTCGCTGACCCGGCGCTGGCGACGGCCAACCGGGAGTACCTGCGGGGCTTCTACGGCATCGTCAAGGGCAGTGCTGCGCATGTCCGCTTCGTCTTCGTCACCGGCATCACCATGTTCTCGAAGGTGAGTCTGTTCTCGGGCCTCAACAATCTCAAGGACATCAGCCTTGATCCGCGCTATGCGACGCTCTGCGGCTATACGGACGACGACCTCGACGAGGTCTTCGCCCCGGAGCTCGACGGGCTCGACCGCGACGCGATCCGCACCTGGTACAACGGCTATCACTGGCGCGGCCAGACACGGCTCTACAACCCCTATGACGTCCTGCTGCTTCTCGACAACAGGGAGTTCCGTCCCTACTGGTTCCAGACTGGCTCGCCGCGCTTCCTGTTCGACACACTCAAGGCCCGGTCGGTCAGTGCGCTGGAACTGGAGAACCGGGTCGCCGACCGGTCGCTGGTCTCGACATTCGACGTGGACGACATCGGCGTCGAAGCACTGCTGTTTCAGACAGGCTATCTGACCATCACGGAGGAGAGAAAGGAGGGCTTCGACACGTTCTACCGGCTCGACTATCCCAACATGGAGGTGCGGATCAGTCTGAACCGGGGTCTGTTGCAGTCCCTGGGCAAGGCGGTGCCGGAGGTTGTCGGTGAGGGACGCAACCTCTGTGCGCTTCTTGAGGATCACGACTTTGCCGGATTCGCCGACCGGCTCCGCTCCTGGCTTGCGGGCATTCCCTACCAGTGGCATGCGACGGGGGATCTTGCGCGCTACGAGGCGTGGTATGCGAGCCTGCTGCACATGTGCCTGCGGGCCATCGGTGTGGAGGTGCGCTCCGAGGAATCGTCGAGCCACGGGCGCGCCGACATGGTAATCCCCCTGGGAGGCGAGGTGTTCGTCATCGAGTTCAAGATGGCCGGGAGCACGGACGACGCAGAGGCGGCCCTGGATGCTGCGTTTGCCCAGATGCGGGAACGGCGCTATGCCGACCGGTACCGCGGGCAGCCCGTCCATCTCATCGCCGTGGCCTGCGGGCGCGAGGCGCGGAACCTGCTCGACGTCAGGGCCGAAGCATTGGCAGGCGCTTGAGATATCTGCGGAATCGCCGTTGCCGCCGAACAACATCTCCGCAAACAACTCGATCCTCCCCGAGAACCACTGTCCCGTTGTCTCGGCCGTTGAGGCGGTGGACGGAGAATCGCGTTTCCCCGGTGGTGCAGCCGAGCGTTCTTCTGTCACATCGTATCTCCATTGCCACACCGGGGCAGTCCAGCGGGGTCATCCTGCACGATACAGGACGACATCTGTGAACCTGATGAGCGGGTCGGATCAACCTTCCCGTTCTTCTTCCCAGGCATGCTGTGCCCTTCTCACATCAGGCAGTTCATGCACCCGGTCGAACGATTTCCCGGTGTGTATGACCGTCATGGCATGCTTCGCGGCGGCGGAATCGCCCTTGCCCATCGCCGTGGCCGTGACGGCCTGCGGCTCGTCCCAGTCCGACGGCGTGAATTCGAGCCGGGTTGTGTCAAGTCCCATGTAGTCTTTGTCGTAGACCGTGTCGGCGGCGGTGTTCCACTTCACCGCCGCCGCCGCCGCGCCGGAGCAGGTAACGGTGAAGATGACGGCGGCGCCCTCCATCGCGTTGGCGCGAATCCTTCGTCCGGACACCGCGCATCCACGGCGCGCACCGATGGAACCACTCAAGGACATGGCCACCAAGCCGAAGAAGGACATCCGGCTTCAGCTCATTGCGCACCGCATCCTCAACCGACAGATCAAGGGTGATCGCCATCCAACCGACCGCTTGCGCCCGGCGAAACTGCTTGAGAGAAAACGCCTCTTGTTACAGTGTGTGTCGCTGTTCGTTTCAGCACCAAAAGTGTGGCGCGTTCAACCTCTTGCCGTCTCGGGAGCGACCCATGATGCGCAGATTACTGCCCATCGGCATCCAGGATTTCGCCACCCTGCGGGAGACCGGCAGCTACTATGTCGACAAGACCCCTCTCATCGGGCAGCTCGTGGATGGCGGTCGCCATTACTTCCTGTCGCGACCACGCCGGTTCGGCAAGAGCCTGCTCGTGGACACGATCAAGGCGCTGTTCGAGGGCAGGAAGGACCTGTTCGAGGAGCTGGCGATCCATCAGCACTGGGACTGGTCCCTCACCCATCCCGTCGTGCGCATGAGCTTCGACGGGAAGTACAACGAACCGGAGGACATCGAGCGCGGCATCCTCACGCAGCTGGAACTGATCGAACATGCCGCCGGGCTTGATCCGGCCCGATCCACCGGTACAGGTCCCGAGCGCCTGCAGGCCCTTCTCTACCATCTCCACCACGCCACCGGACAGCGGGTGGTGATCCTCGTCGACGAGTACGACAAGCCGATCCTTGACGTGCTCGGCGATGTGGCGCTGGCGACGGCCAACCGGGAGTACCTGCGGGGTTTCTACGGCATCGTCAAGGGCAGTGCTGCGCATGTCCGCTTCGTCTTCGTCACCGGCATCACCATGTTCTCGAAGGTCAGCCTGTTCTCGGGTCTCAACAATCTTGAGGACATCAGCCTTGATCCGCACTATGCGACGCTCTGCGGCTACACGGACGACGACATCGACGAGGTCTTCGCCCCGGAGCTCGACGGGCTCGACCGCGACGCGATCCGCACCTGGTACAACGGCTACAACTGGCTTGGGCAGACGCGGCTCTACAACCCCTATGACGTGCTGTTGCTTTTACGGAGTCGCACGTTCAAGCCCTACTGGTTCCAGACCGGCTCGCCGCGCTTCCTGTTCGACACGCTCAAGGCCCGGTCGGTCAGTGCGCTGGAACTGGAAGGACGCCTGGCCGACGAGGAGCTGGTCTCGACGTTCGACGTGGACGACATCAGCGTCGAAGCGCTGCTGTTTCAGACAGGCTATCTGACCATCACGGAGGAGAGA
Organism: Alphaproteobacteria bacterium; assembly: GCA_965200495.1. GTDB lineage: Bacteria > Pseudomonadota > Alphaproteobacteria > SP197 > SP197 > SP197. The sequence goes on along the minus strand of CBDAUG010000001.1, from coordinate 2,312,938 downwards.
AAAGAGGGCTTCGACACGCTCTACCGTCTGGACTATCCCAACATGGAGGTGCGGATCAGTCTGAACCGGGGTCTGTTGCAGTCCCTGGGCAAGGCGGTGCCGGAGGTTGTCGGTGAGGGACGCAACCTCTGTGCGCTTCTTGAGGATCACGACTTTGCCGGATTCGCCGACCGGCTCCGCTCCTGGCTTGCGGGCATTCCCTACCAGTGGCATGCGACGGGGGATCTTGCGCGCTACGAGGCATGGTATGCGAGCCTGCTGCACATGTGCCTGCGGGCCATCGGTGTGGAGGTGCGCTCCGAGGAATCGTCGAGCCACGGGCGCGCCGACATGGTGATCCCCCTGGGAGGCGAGGTGTTCGTCATCGAGTTCAAGATGGCGGAGAGCGCTCATCATGCAGAGGCGGCCCTGGATGCTGCGTTTGCCCAGATGCGGGAACGGCGCTATGCCGACCGGTACCGCGGGCAGCCCGTCCATCTCATCGCCGTGGCCTGCGGGCGCGAGGCGCGGAACCTGCTCGACGTCAGGGCCGAAGCATTGGCAGGCGCCTGAGATATCTGCGGAATCGCCGTTGCCGCCGAACAACATCTCCGCAAACAACTCGATCCTCCCCGAGAACCACACGGATCATACCAAACCAACCAAGATAAAGACTCTTGCGAATAATTCGCATCCTGTATGTGGAGTGTGATCGGTGTGATGATCCTCTATACTGCGAAATACAGATCCTATCGTATCGGTGATTATTTTTCTGGTTTGGTATCACCTCCCCCGGTGCCCCCCTTGTGAGTCTTGCCCTGTACGAAGTCGATCAGCCGAAGGGCTTATGGCAGGAGAACGAACACCTTGCAAACCCCCGAAGGTAGAGGTTTTCCCGGGATCCGGTGATGTGCTCCCGGTCACTGTCGGGAAGCGGCGGCGTCATCGATGAACCGCTCAGCGCCCGCATGCGCCGGCGCGATGCAGCGGCCGACCTCACGTGCCCTCACTGCGAGCCGTATCGCATCTGTCCCGACGAGGCTTCCCGATACACTCCCTGTCCGGTTGCCCATCGGTTGGCCGGACATCGCGGCAATCGTGCCGGGCACGCCACCGCATGAGGTCATTCCCTCACCTCGATCAACAACGCCATCGTGCGGGTGACACGGCATTCCGACTCGGGCGTTTCTTCGGCACTGCCGGCGAGTTCTGGCTCAACCTCCAGAAGCTCTACGAACTGCACCTCGCCGAGGAGAGGAACGGCGCAGCGATCGCTCGGCTGCCGGCTCTCGACGACGCCATGGCATTGCCTGCGGCGGACCGGCCACAGGTATGGTGGCTCGGCTCCGGTCCGGGAAGCTCGAACGCGAACCGGGGGCTCAGCACCCGTTCCTGAACATTCCGAAACGTAGCTCTCTGCAGTTTATCTCACTCAATGCCATTTGGCAGCAGCAAATGTGTTCATCGCGAGATGGGTTGAGTCGGGAGTCGGCGCTCTTCGGGGCCAATCTGTTGCGCAACGTGCGCATCATGCGATGAGCGGTGGTCCGATAGCCGTGACGGACTGCTGACAGACACTCCCTGTGCATTGGGCATGGTTCAACGAACACGGGCCGTGTTCGGGAACACGCCCGAGACCGGGTCCCCCGGGCGGGAGTGTTTCACAAGGGACAGGTTCCCGTGCTACGTAGCGGCCGACGCCGGGTTAGCTCAGTTGGTAGAGCAACCGCCTTGTAAGCGGTAGGTCGCGAGTTCGAGTCCCGCACCCGGCACCACATGTCCTCCTGAGCTGTCACGCAATCTTCTGGCGCATGGTGACGAATTCCTCGGCGCTGGTGGGGTGGATGCCGATGGTGGCGTCGAAATCGGCCTTGGTGGCGCCCGCCTTCAGGGCGACCGCAAAACCCTGCAGGATCTCGGCGGCATCCGGTCCCACCATGTGGACACCGACAACGCGATCCGTGGCCGCCGCCACGACAAGCTTCATCAGGATCATCTCGTCGTTCATGGAGACCGTGTGGCGCAGCGGCCGGAAACGCGCCATGTAGATGTCGACGCCATCGCCATGGCGCTGGCGCGCTGCGCACTCCGTCAGGCCCACCGTGGCCAGCTCCGGCTGGCTGAAGACAGCCGAGGGCACGTTCTCGTAATCGACGCTCTTCGGCCGGTCGCCAAAGAGCGTCGCGGCCACCATCATCCCCTCGGCGGTCGCCACCGGCGTCAGTTCAAGGCGGCCGAGAACGTCGCCGATGGCGAAGACCGACGGCACGTTTGTGCGGAAACAGTCGTCAACCGGAATGGTGCCGTCATCGTTGACACTCACCCCGGCCTCCTCGAGTCCGAGACCGGAGGTCAGCGGCCGGCGGCCGGTGGCATACATCACGAGGCCGGCTTCCAGGCAGGCGCCGCCGGTCAGGCGAACGGAAAATCCGCTGGCCGCCCGAGCAATGGACGCCACGTCGCTGGAGAACCTGAGGTCGATCCCCTTCGTCCGCATTTCCCCCGCGAGATGGCGGCGCATGTCGTCATCGAAGCCGCGCAGGAAGAGCTCTCCCCGGTAGAGCTGGGTGACCGCGACGCCAAGGCCGTGAAAAATCCCGGCGAACTCCGCGGCAATGTAGCCGCCACCGACGATGACGATGCTCTCGGGCAGTTCGTCGAGAAAGAAGCACTCGTTCGACGTGATGGCGTGCTCACTGCCGGGGATGTCGGGCACATGCGGCCAGCCGCCGGTGGCGACAAGAATGTTCGCGGTGTGCAGACGCTGACCGTTGATCTCCACCTCATGCGGACCGGCAATGCGAGCACGGCCCTCGAGGATGTGGCAGCCTGCGTCTTTCAGCATGGTGACATAGATGCCGTTCAACCGGCGGATCTCGGCAGTCTTGTTGTCGCGGAGTGTTGGCCAGTCGAAACAGGGCGCCGTGGATGACCAGCCGTAGCGCCCGGCATCCTGGAACTCCTCGCTGTAGTGCGCGGCATAACCGAAGAGTTTCTTGGGAATGCACCCCACGTTGACACAGGTTCCGCCCCAGTCGCGTTCCTCGGCAATCGCCACACGCGCACCCGCCGCCGCGGAGAACCGCGCCGTGCGCACGCCGCCCGAACCGCCGCCCATGACAACGAGATCGTAGTCGAAGGAACCCATTTCAGGGGCAATCTCGGGTCAGCTGTCGAGGCCAGCAACACAGACGTACTTGGATTCAACGTATTCTTCGATGCCCATGTGGCTTCCTTCGCGCCCGATTCCAGATTCCTTGACCCCGCCGAACGGCGCCACTTCAGTGGAGATGATGCCGGTATTGACGCCGACGATGCCGTACTCCAGGCCTTCGCTCACACGCCAGATGCGACCGATGTCACGGGCATAGAAATAGCTGGCAAGACCGAACTCCGTGTCGTTGGCCAGCGCCACTGCCTCGTCCTCGCGCTCGAAGCGGAAGAGTGGTGCAAGCGGGCCAAAGGTCTCGTCGCGCGCCACAAGCATCTGGGGGTTGACGCCGGCCATCACGGTCGGCTCGAAAAAGGTGCCGCCGAGCGCGTGACGCTGGCCGCCGACGAGAATTCGCGCACCCTTTGCCGAGGCATCGGCAATGTGCTCTTCAACCTTGTCGACAGCGGCCCGGTTGATCAGCGGTCCCTGGACGACGCCCTCTTCGAGGCCATTGCCCACCTTCATCCCGGCGACCCGTGCCGCAAGCTTCTCGGCGAAGGTATCGTGGACCGCAGACTGGACATAGATCCGGTTGGCGCACACGCACGTCTGTCCCATGTTGCGGAACTTCGACTGGAGGGCACCCTCGACGGCTGCATCGAGGTCGGCATCGTCGAACACCAGGAAAGGCGCATTGCCACCAAGCTCCATGGTGACCTTCTTGACCGTGGACGCCGCCTGTTCCATCAGCATCTTGCCGATTTCCGTGGAGCCGGTGAACGTGATCTTGCGGACCACGGGATTGCCTGTGAGTTCGCTGCCGATCTCCGCCGACTTGCCGCTCAGAATGTTGAGAACACCCCTGGGCAACCCGGCCCGTTCGCCAAGCTCTGCGAGAGCAAAGGCCGAATAGGGTGTCTCGGTCGCCGGCTTGCAGACGATGGTGCAACCCGCTGCAAGCGCCGGTCCTGCCTTGCGTGTGATCATGGCCGAGGGAAAGTTCCAGGGCGTGATCGCACCCACAACACCGACGGGTTCGCGCAACACCAGAATACGGCGATCGGCGAGGTGCTGGGGTACCGTCTCGCCATAGACCCTCTTGCCCTCTTCGGCAAACCATTCAATGAAGCTTGCCGCATAGGCGATCTCGCCACGCGCCTCGGCCAGGGGCTTGCCCTGTTCGAGAGTCATGAGCTGCGCCAGGTCCTCCTGATTCTCAAGCATGAGCTCGAACCAGCGGCGCAGCAACGATGCCCGTTCCTTCGCTGTCTTGGCCTTCCATGACGGCAGCGCCGCGGCCGCTGCATCGATGGCCCTGCGGGTCTCGACCGTACCCATCCGGGGAATGGTTCCGAGCACAGCGGAGGTGGCCGGATTCGTCACATCGATGGTATCGCCCGAATCAGCGTCGCACCAGGCACCGTCGATGTAGCATTGCTGGCGAAACAGGGTTGCGTCACTGAGATTCATGGGAAATCCTCACAAGGTTCCGGGGAAGACTAAGGACGGCGTGCCGACAAGGGCGAATGTAGACCCCGGCAGCGGGTATGGGAATGACGGATTTCGACTTTAACCAGGCGATCGACAGGCGCGGCACGAGTGCTGCCAAGTGGGCTCGCACGACGGCAAATGGCGGCCTTCCCCTGCTGGCGATGACCGTCGCCGGGATGAAGTTTCGGTCACCGGATCCCGTGCTGGAGGCGATGGCTGAACGGGTCAAACACGGCATTTCCGGATACACAGATCCCGGCGCTTGACAAAGGGACTTCTCATAAGAGCGTCTCGAGCATGCCAAGACAGGCCCCGACCCTGTAGGCGCCCTTCGCCGTCTTCCAGCCCAGGTGCTCGCAGAGCGTCTTCGCCAGCTCGTTGCGGCTGTCGTGGGCAAACAGCGCCACAGTCTCCTGGATGTCGGCAATCTGCCGCCGGTTTACCCGGCGTCCCGAGAAGGCGGTCGACGCAAGATCGATGATCCGCTGGTCCATGGACGATTCCCGCACCTGCCTGACGCCAGCATGCGAATGGGCGACCGCTTGTGAAGCGCCTCGCGGAAGAAAACGTGCCGGGCGCGGAAAATCACTCCATGTCAGCATCTTGGTGGTCGCCAAAAAGTCACCGGCTGAGACGCAAGTCTACCCGAATGCCATTGCCCGCCGCTCCCGAACGGGTCACCGTGAAGGTGACGGCGTCGCCTTGCGCCGCACTGGCGCGAATCCTTCGTCCGGACACCGTGCGTCCACAGGGCGCACCGATGGGGCCGCTCAAGGACGTGGCCGGCAAGCCGAAGAAGGACACATGGCTTCAGCTCCCTGCACACCGCACCCTCAACCGACAGACCAAGGGTGATCGCCACCCAACCGACCGCTTGCGCCCGGCGAAACCGCTTGAGAGAGAACGCGTCTTGTTACAGTGTGTGTCGCTGTTCGTTTCAGCACCAAAGGTGTGGTGCCGGTGTGGCATGGTTGCGGTGCGTTGAACCCCTTGCCGGCGCGGGAGCGACCCATGATGCACAAACGCCTGCCCATCGGCATTCAGGACTTTGCCACCCTGCGCGAGACCGGCAGCTACTATGTCGACAAGACCCCTCTCATCGGGCAGCTCGTGGATGGCGGTCGCCATTACTTCCTGTCGCGACCACGCCGGTTCGGCAAGAGCCTGCTCGTGGACACGATCAAGGCGCTGTTCGAGGGCAGGAAGGACCTGTTCGAGGAGCTGGCGATCCATCAGCACTGGGACTGGTCCCTCACCCATCCCGTCGTGCGCCTGAGCTTCGGCGGGAGATACAGCACGCCCGGGGAAATCGAAGGCGACATCATTGAGCAACTCGAGGCCGTCGAGCGCAACTATGGCCTCACCCCGGCATCGACATCGGATACCGGCCCGAGACGCCTGCGCAACCTCCTGGACCGTCTCCATCACGCCACCGGACAGCGGGTGGTGATCCTCGTCGACGAGTACGACAAGCCGATCCTCGACATGCTCGCTGACCCGGCGCTGGCGACGGCCAACCGGGAGTACCTGCGGGGTTTCTACGGCATCATCAAGGACAGCGCCGAGCATGTCCGCTTCGTCTTCGTCACCGGCATCACCATGTTCTCGAAGGTCAGCCTGTTCTCGGGCCTCAACAATCTCAAGGACATCAGCCTCGATCCGCGCTATGCGACACTCTGCGGCTATACGGACGACGACCTCGACGAGGTCTTCGCCCCGGAGCTTGACGGGCTCGACCGCGACGCGATCCGCACCTGGTACAACGGCTATCACTGGCGCGGCCAGACACGGCTCTACAACCCCTATGACGTGCTGCTGCTTCTCGACAACAGGGAGTTCCGTCCCTACTGGTTCGAGACCGGTTCGCCGACTTTCCTGTTCGACACGCTCAAGGCCCGGTCGGTCAGTGCGCTGGAACTGGAGAACCGGGTCGCCGACCGGTCGCTGGTCTCGACATTCGACGTGGACGACATCGGCGTCGAAGCACTGCTGTTTCAGACAGGCTATCTGACCATCACGGAGGAGAGAAAGGAGGGCTTCGACACGCTCTACCGTCTGGACTATCCCAACATGGAGGTGCGGATCAGTCTGAACCGGGGTCTGTTGCAGTCCCTGGGCAAGGCGGTGCCGGAGGTTGTCGGTGAGGGACGCAACCTCTGTGCGCTTCTTGAGGATCACGACTTTGCCGGATTCGCCGACCGGCTCCGCTCCTGGCTTGCGGGCATTCCTTACCAGTGGCATGCGACGGGGGATCTTGCGCGCTACGAGGCGTGGTCTGCGAGCCTGCTGCACATGTGCCTGCGGGCCATCGGTGTGGAGGTGCGTTCGGAGGAGGCATCGAGCCACGGGCGCGCCGACATGGTGATCCCCCTGGGAGGCGAGGTGTTCGTCATCGCGTTCAAGATGGCCGGGAGCACGGACGACACAGAGGCAGCCCTGGATGCCGCCTTTGCCCAGATGCGCGAGCGGCGCTATGCCGACCGGTATCGCGGGCAGCCTGTCCACCTCATCGCCGTGGCCTGCGGGCGCGAGGCGCGGAACCTGCTCGACGTCAGGGCCGAAGCATTGGCAGGCGCTTGAGATATCTGCGGAATCGCCGTTGCCGCCGAACAACATCTCCGCAAACAACTTGATCCTCCCCGAGAACCACTGTCCCGTTGTCTCGGCCGTTGAGACGGTGGACGGAGAATCGCGTTTCCCCGGTGGTGCAGCCGAGCGTTCTTCTGTCACATCGTATCTCCATTGCCACACCGGGGCAGTCCAGCGGGGTCATCCTGCACGATACAAGACGACATCTGTGAACCTGATGAGCGGGTCGGATCAACCTTCCCGTTCTTCTTCCCAGGCATGCTGTGCCCTTCTCACATCAGGCAGTTCATGCACCCGGTCGAACGATTTCCCGGTGTGTATGACCGTCATGGCATGCTTCGCGGCGGCGGAATCGCCCTTGCCCATCGCCGTGGCCGTGACGGCCTGCGGCTCGTCCCAGTCCGACGGCGTGAATTCGAGCCGGGTTGTGTCAAGTCCCATGTAGTCTTTGTCGTAGACCGTGTCGGCGGCGGTGTTCCACTTCACCGCCGCCGCCGCCGCGCCGGAGCAGGTAACGGTGAAGATGACGGCGGCGCCCTCCATCGCGTTGGCGCGAATCCTTCGTCCGGACACCGCGCATCCACGGCGCGCACCGATGGAACCACTCAAGGACATGGCCACCAAGCCGAAGAAGGACATCCGGCTTCAGCTCATTGCGCACCGCATCCTCAACCGACAGATCAAGGGTGATCGCCATCCAACCGACCGCTTGCGCCCGGCGAAACTGCTTGAGAGAAAACGCCTCTTGTTACAGTGTGTGTCGCTGTTCGTTTCAGCACCAAAAGTGTGGCGCGTTCAACCTCTTGCCGTCTCGGGAGCGACCCATGATGCGCAGATTACTGCCCATCGGCATCCAGGATTTCGCCACCCTGCGGGAGACCGGCAGCTACTATGTCGACAAGACCCCTCTCATCGGGCAGCTCGTGGATGGCGGTCGCCATTACTTCCTGTCGCGACCGCGCCGGTTCGGCAAGAGCCTGCTCGTGGACACGATCAAGGCACTGTTCGAAGGCAGGAAGGACCTGTTCGAGGGGCTGGCGATCCATCAGCACTGGGACTGGTCCCTCACCCATCCCGTCGTGCGCCTGAGCTTCGGCGGGAGATACAGCACGCCCGGGGAAATCGAAGGCGACGTCATTGAGCAACTCGAGGCCGTCGAGCGCAACTATGGCCTCACCCCGGCATCGACATCCGATACCGGTCCGAGACGCCTGCGCAACCTCCTGGATCGTCTCCATCATGCCACCGGACAGCGGGTGGTGATCCTCGTCGACGAATATGACAAGCCGATCCTCGACGTGCTCGGCGATGTGGCGCTGGCGACGGCCAACCGGGAGTACCTGCGGGGCTTCTACGGCATCGTCAAGGACAGTGCTGCGCATGTCCGCTTCGTCTTCGTCACCGGCATCACCATGTTCTCGAAGGTCAGCCTGTTCTCGGGCCTCAACAATCTTGAGGACATCAGCCTTGATCCGCACTATGCGACGCTCTGCGGCTATACGGACGACGACATCGACGGGGTGTTCGCCCCGGAGCTTGACGGGCTCGACCGCGACGCGATCCGCACCTGGTACAACGGCTACAACTGGCTTGGACAGACACGGCTCTACAACCCTTATGACGTGCTGTTGCTTTTACGAAGTCGCACGTTCAAGCCCTACTGGTTCCAGACCGGCTCGCCGCGCTTCCTGTTCGACACGCTCAAGGCCCGGTCGGTCAGTGCGCTGGAACTGGAGGGACGCCTGGCCGACGAGGAGCTGGTCTCGACATTCGACGTGGACGACATCAGCGTCGAAGCGCTGCTGTTTCAGACAGGCTATCTGACCATCACGGAGGAGAGAAAAGAGGGCTTCGACACGCTCTACCGTCTGGACTATCCCAACATGGAGGTGCGGATCAGTCTGAACCGGGGTCTGTTGCAGTCCCTGGGCAAGGCGGTGCCGGAGGTTGTCGGTGAGGGACGCAACCTCTGTGCGCTTCTTGAGGATCACGACTTTGCCGGATTCGCCGACCGGCTCCGCTCCTGGCTTGCGGGCATTCCCTACCAGTGGCATGCGACGGGGGATCTTGCGCGCTACGAGGCATGGTATGCGAGCCTGCTGCACATGTGCCTGCGGGCCATCGGTGTGGAGGTGCGTTCGGAGGAATCGTCGAGCCACGGGCGCGCCGACATGGTGATCCCCCTGGGAGGCGAGGTGTTCGTCATCGAGTTCAAGATGGCGGAGAGCGCTCATCATGCAGAGGCGGCCCTGGATGCTGCGTTTGCCCAGATGCGGGAACGGCGCTATGCCGACCGGTACTGCGGGCAGCCCGTCCATCTCGTCGCCGTGGCCTGCGGGCGCGAGGCGCGGAACCTGCTCGACGTCAGGGCCGAAGCATTGGCAGGCGCCTGAGATATCTGCGGAATCGCCGTTGCCGCCGAACAACATCTCCGCAAACAACTTGATCCTCCCCGAGAACCACTGTCCCGTTGTCTCGGCCGTTGAGGCGGTGGACGGAGAATCGCGTTTCCCCAGTGGTGCAGCCGAGCGTTCTTCTGTCACATCGCATCTCGATTGCCACACCGGGGCAGTCCAGCAGGGTCATCCTGCACGATACAAGACGACATCTGTGAACCTGATGAGCGGGCCGGATCAACCTTCCCGTTCTTCTTCCCAGGCACGCTGCGCCCTTCTCACATCAGGCAGTTCATCGCAGGCAAACGCCCCCGAGAAGCTACGGTCCTCGAAGTCCTCGTTCCTGTGCGCCAGCGGGGTGCGGCCCGTGAGGTCCAGCGACAGGCCCCGTTTCGGATCGGTCGTTCCAAGCCCGCCGCCGACCTCCACCCCGAAGCCGGTTTCCGCATCGCCCCGTCATGGCGCACGCCTGCCTCCAGTTGGTCACCGGCAGGTTTCGATGACCTTGCGCTATGCGCACGTCGTCGACCGTGAGATCGAGGCTGCTGCCGGGAGGATCACAGGTGCGACCTCGGCCATCTGCATGGGAGAGGAGTCATGCTGAAGGCATGCGAAGGGATCCACGGGACCATGCCGCATTCCCGTAACACGACGTTTCCCGCTCCTGGAAGCCCGCTCGCTGTGCATCATCCGACGCCTTGCCCCTTCGACAATGTGTCTTGCGGGCAGGTTCACCGCCTGATCTCCTGCCATCGACTGGCAACATTGGACAGCCTGCCTGCCAGACGTCCGCGCCATTCGCCTTCGAGCTGTTCTTCTCCGCCGCCGGGCAACAGCCTCACGGGCTGCCCGTGTCGGTTGGCACCCTCGCCAACAGCACCAACAGCGTGATACGGACGCCGGACCGAAGAATCGGCCGCTTTCTCCGTCATTCACTCAGGCGGTTCATCGCACCCGGTCGAACGGCTCGCGGGTGCGTGCTTGCGTCTGCCCTGCCCTTCACCAACGCAGCGCGAACTCGATGCCGATCGCAATCTCAGGCGCCGCGCCGTCGCGCTCCGTGCGCGATGCCTTCACACGCCAGTCCAGTGCGCGCTTGCCGGTGATCCCCCACACGATCTCAAGAGCGTGTTCCGGCGCGTGCGTGTCGCTCTCGCGGCGGGTTGCGCCGATGCTGAAAGACAGATCGGGCACGTCAGGAACCTCCGGCATCAGCCGCCAGCCCAGGCCGATGTCGCGGCTGTCCCCGGCGAAGCCGACGCCCGCATGCGGACTGCCGGTGAAGCGCCCGCCGAAGACCGGGGTCTCCCAGGCTCCCTCCATCTTCCAGCTGCCGGCATTGCCGCCGCCTTGCGATCCCGGACCGTCCTCCGGGGAATCGCCGTCAAGAACGACGACGCCATGGTGGCCCGGCCGCCCCAGTCCCGCCGCAGCGAGAGGGACGGACCGCGCTCGGAGACCGGATCGGGATCCCAGGCAAGCGCCCCCGAGAAGCCCCGGTCCTCGAAGTCCTCGTTCCTGTGTGGCATGGTTGCGGTGCGTTGAACCCCTTGCCGGCGCGGGAGCGACCCATGATGCACAAACGCCTGCCCATCGGCATCCAGGATTTCGCCACCCTGCGGGAGACCGGCAGCTACTATGTCGACAAGACCCCTCTCATCGGGCAGCTGGTGGATGGCGGTCGCCATTACTTCCTGTCGCGACCGCGCCGGTTCGGCAAGAGCCTGCTCGTGGACACGATCAAGGCACTGTTCGAGGGCAGGAAGGACCTGTTCGAGGAGCTGGCGATCCATCAGCACTGGGACTGGTCCCTCACCCATCCCGTCGTGCGCCTGAGCTTCGGCGGGAGATACAGCACGCCCGGGGAAATCGAAGGCGACGTCATTGAGCAACTCGAGGCCGTCGAGCGCAACTATGGCCTCACCCCGGCATCAACATCCGATACCGGCCCGCGACGCCTGCGCAACCTCCTGGACCGTCTCCATCACGCCACGGGCCAGCGGGTGGTGATCCTCGTCGACGAGTACGACAAGCCGATCCTCGACATGCTCGCTGACCCGGCGCTGGCGACGGCCAACCGGGAGTACCTGCGGGGCTTCTACGGCATCGTCAAGGACAGCGCCGAGCATGTCCGCTTCGTCTTCGTGACCGGCATCACCATGTTCTCGAAGGTGAGTCTGTTCTCGGGCCTCAACAATCTCAAGGACATCAGCCTCGATCCGCGCTATGCGACGCTCTGCGGCTACACGGACGACGACCTCGACGAGGTCTTCGCCCCGGAGCTTGACGGGCTCGACCGCGACGCGATCCGCACCTGGTACAACGGCTACAACTGGCTTGGGCAGACACGGCTCTACAACCCCTATGACGTCCTGCTGCTTCTCGACAACAGGGAGTTCCGTCCCTACTGGTTCGAGACCGGTTCGCCGACCTTCCTGTTCGACACACTCAAGGCCCGGTCGGTCAGTGCGCTGGAACTGGAGAACCGGGTCGCCGACCGGTCGCTGGTCTCGACATTCGACGTGGACGACATCGGCGTCGAAGCACTGCTGTTCCAGAGCGGCTATCTGACCATCACGCAAGAGACGAGGGAGGGGTACCGGACCTTCTATCGTCTGGACTATCCCAACATGGAGGTACGGCTCAGCCTGAACGATCATCTGCTGGCGCATCTCGATGGCAGGAACCGCCTGCCCCTTGAGGAAGGCAGGAGCCTGCGGGCGCATCTCGAGGCGCATGAGTTCGGGATGTTTGCCGAGTGTCTGAAGACCTGGCTTGCGGGCATTCCCTACCAGTGGCATGCGACGGGGGATCTTGCGCGCTACGAGGCGTGGTATGCGAGCCTGCTGCACATGTGCCTGCGGGCCATCGGTGTGGAGGTGCGTTCGGAGGAGGCATCGAGCCATGGGCGCGCCGACATGGTGGTTCCCCTGGGAGACGAGGTGTTCGTCATCGAGTTCAAGATGGCGGAGAGCGCGGACGACGTAGAGGCGGCCCTGGGTGCTGCGTTTGCCCAGATGCGCGAGCGGCGCTATGCCGACCGGTACCGCGGGCAGCCCGTCCATCTCATCGCCGTGGCCTGCGGGCGCGAGGCGCGGAACCTGCTCGACGTCAGGGCCGAAGCGTTGGCAGGCGCCTGAGATATCTGCGGAATCGCCGTTGCCGCCGAACAACATCTCCGCAAACAACTCGATCCTCCCCGAGAACCACTGTCCCGTTGTCTCGGCCGTTGGGGTGGTGGACGGAGAATCGCGTTTCCCCAGTGGTGCAGCCGAGCGTTCTTCTGTCACATCGTATCTCGATTGCCACACCGGGGCAGTCCAGCCGGTCATCCTGCACGATGCACGTTGCGACAGCCTCCAATCACTTACACGCCATACGCGACAGCATCAACGAACCTGATGAGCGAGTCGGATCAACCTTCCCGTTCTTCTTCCCGGGCACGCTGCGCTCTGCTCGCATCAGGCGGTTCATCGCACCCCGGTCAAACGATTTCCAGGTGCGTGTTTGGGTCGCTCACCAGCGCAGGGCGAATGCGATGCCGATCACGATCTCCGGCGCCGCGCCGTCGCGCTCCGTGTGTGATGCCTTCACGCGCCAGTCCAGTGCGCGCTTGCCGGTGCTCCCCCACGTGACCTCGAGGGCGTGTTCCGGCGCGTGCGTGTCGCTCTCGCGGCGGGTTGCGCCGATGCCAAACGACAGGTCGGGCGCGTCAGGACCCTCCGGCGTCAGCCGCCAGCCCAAGCCGATGTCGCGGCCGTCCCCGGCGAAGCCGACGCCCGCATGCGGACTGCCTGTGAAGCGCCCGCCGAAGACCGGGGTCCCCCAGGCTCCCTCCATCTTCCAGCTGCCGGTATTGCTGCCGCCTTGCGATCCCGGACCGTCCTCCGGGGAATCGCCGGCGAACAGCGCGTCGACGCCACCCTCGGCCCGGCCGCCCCAGTCCCGCCGCAACGAAAGAGACGGACCGCGCTCGGAGGCCGGATCGGGATCCCAGGCAAGCGCCCCCGAGAAGCCCCGGTCCTCGAAGTCCTCGTTCCTGTGTGCCAGCAGGGTGCGACCCGTGAGGTCCAGCGACAGGCCCCGTTCCGGATCGGTCCATCCAAGCCCGCCGCCGACCTCCACCCCGAAGCCGGTTTCCGCATCGCCCCCGTCATGGCGCACGCCTGCCTCCAGTCTCGGTGTCAGGGCGCCACCGTCTTCAAGATCGAACGCCCAACCGCTCTCCAGACCGAGCCTGAGCCGCGTCACGTCGGACTCGGACGCCGCAAGGGCATGCGTCTTATGCGAGACCGTGCGCGCCCACATCACGTCCGACGTCAGTGCCAGCGCCGGACCCGCCCGCGACATCTCGAGCATATCGGCCCGCATCCCCGCCGCCGCCATGGTCCAGCCGATGTCTGTCTTCAGGGTCTCGCCAAGCCGGGTGGTGAGCGTCACGTCACCCGCACCGTAGCCGAGCGTTCCCCACAGGCTCAGGCGCTCGGAGGCCTGCAGGGATGCATAGGGGACCGCGGCGATCAGCGATGCCTCCACATCGCCGCCAGCAGCGCCCTCGCTCACATACCCGCCCTCGCCCGTGCTCCGCGTCAGCAGCAGACCGACAAGCCAGTTGTCGCGCGCATAATCCGCCCCCAGCATGCCCGTGGTCACCGCGCCATCAAGACCGAGCGTGCCCTCCCTGCCCTCGAAACTTCCCCGGGCAGCCCGGCCCCAGAAGGCAAGGCTGCCGCCATGGTCCGGGTCCGTCGCCCCGGTCAGCGCAAAGGACGTTCCGAGCAGAAGCTCCGTGCCGTCCATCCCCCGCGACGACCAGGAACCGGGTTCGCCCCCGGCTGTGTTCCGCGACAGGGCATCGCCGAAACCGCTGTTCCCCGTGACATCATCCGTTGCGAATGCCTCCGCATCGGGTCTCCCCGAATCGAACGCCTGCGCGACCTGCGCCATGGCACGCCGGGTGTCCCCGTCCGTCGTGCCGTCAACCGGTTCCGCATCCCACCGGGCCAGCACCGTCCCCTGCGACAGGGCCGCCGAGGGCTTGAGGATGATGCCCTCTCCGCCGATCTCGCCGACAAGGCCCAACTCGCGCGGCGCCGTCATGCGTGCCGCAATGCCGTCCAGCGCCTGCTGCGCCACCGTGCGCCCGAACCGCGCCAGCCATGCCGCCGGCATCGGGTCGACGTTCATGATCATCCCCGTCGCGACAGCCCGTTCCAGAATGACGGACGCCGGCCGCGGATCGCTCAACACCACCGTCAGGGTTTCCGAGTTCTCGTCGATGGCATCGTCGTGGATCTGCACCGCGACCTGCGCTGCCTGTGCGCCCTCGTCAAACACCACCGATCCGGCAAACGCCAGGAAGTCCAGACCCTCCCTCGCCGTGCCGGAAACCGTCTCGGCATGCACCGTCACCCGCTCCGGCGCCGGGCGGTTCAGGCGCACCTCGAAGACCAGACGCCCATCGCTCTCACGCGCCCGGGCATCGGCAATCGACAGCGTGAGAGGAGGCTCATCGTCATCGCTGATGGTGCCCGTGGCATCAAGCACCGCGGCGCCGCCGTCAAGGGAGACGTTGATGGGCGCGGAGAGCCGCAGCACGACCGTCTCGTCGGCCTCTTCCACGGCGTCGCCGGTGACCGTCACGGTGACCGTCTTGCTGGTCTCGCCGGGCGCGAAGGTGAGCGTGCCGTTCGCGAGCGCCCTGTAGTCGGTGCCCGAGGTCGCGGTACCGGTACCGGCGTCGGCGTAGTCCACAGTGACCGTCTGGCCGCTGGCGGCCGACAGGGCGGCCGTGAACACCAGGTCGGCCGTCGCGCCGGCGTTGCCCTCGCCCACGCTCGGGGCGTCGACGGAGAGCACCGGCGCACTGTCGTCGTCGGTGATGGTGCCCGTGGCCTCGCCGTCGAAGATGACCGCGCCGGTGGCGTCGCTGAGCGTCACCAGGAAGGTCTCGTCGCCCTCGTGGAGCGTGTCCTCGGTGGTGGCCACGGTGAAGGTCCTGGTGGTCTCACCGGCGGCGAAGGAGAGCGTCTCGGCCGTCGTGACTGCCGTGTAGTCGGCGGTCGAGGCGGTGCCCGCGCCGCTGTCGGCGGCAGTCGCCCACTTGACCGTCGCCGCCGTCCCCGTCGCTCCCGAACGGGTCACCGTGAAGGTCATGGCCTCGCCTTCCGCCGCACTGGCATCGGCAACGGCAAAGCTCGGCGCCACATCGTCGTCGGTCAGCGAAATCACGGCCTTGGTCACGGTGAGCGTGCCCGAGGCGCCGGTGACGTCGATGGTTTCCGTGCCCTCGTGCACCGTGTCCTGGGCAGGCTCGAGATCGAACGTCGCCGTACCGCTGACCGCACCGGCGGCGATGGTGATAGCGAATGCCTCGACGGTCGCGTAGTCCACGCCCGAGGTCGCGGTGCCGCCGCCGACGCTGACCGTCACGGTGGTGGCATCCTCGTAGCGGGCGTCGCCGTTCACCGTGGCGGTCACCGTGACTTCGGTCTCCCCGTCCGCCTCGTCGACGGTGTCGGGCTGGACCGTGAGCGTGATCCCCGCCGGCGCCGCGTCGTCGTCGGTGAGCGAGATCTCCGCGTCGGTCACGGCGAGGCCCGGTGCCGCGCCGTCCAGCGCGATGGTCTCCGTGCCCTCGGCGAGGACGTCCTGCGTGGGCGTCAGCGTGAAATCGACGGAGCCGCTCGATTGCCCGGCAGCAATGGTGATGGTCTGGTCGGCGATCGTTTCGTAGTCCGTGCCTTCCGTGGCGCTGTCGGTGCCGGCGCCCACCTCCACCGTCACCGTCGTCGCCTCGGTGAAGGTCGAGGTGCCCGTCAGGGTCGCCGTGATGCGCACGGTCTTCGCGCCGCCGTCCTCGGCGATGCTGTCCTGGACGCCCTCGGTGGCGGTGTCAGCGTCCACGGTGAGGATCACCGCGGTGGGCGCCCCGTCATCGTCGGTGATGGTCAGGGTCCGGCTGGCCGGGGCGGCGACGCCGTGGCCGCCGGTGGCGGCGGCCGAGACCGTCACCGTCTTGTCCGCCGCATCAAGGGCGTTGTCGGTGGCCGTGATGGTCACCGTGCCGGTGCTCGCGGTGGCGCCGGCGGCGATGGTCAGCGTCTTGGCGGCGCTCAGCGTGAAGTCCGCCGCCACGGCAGGACTGACGGGCGCGGCCGCCACCGTCAGCGTCACCGCCTGGCTGGAGACGCCCGACAGCGTCGCCGTCACCGTGCTGACGCCGCCCTTCTCGCTGATCGAGGCCGGGGTGAGCACCAGGCTCGCCGTCGGCGTCGCGTCGTCGTCGGTGATGGTGCCGGTGGCCTCGTCGTCGGCGATGGTGGCGCCGCCGGTGGGTGCGGTGAGCGTGACGAGGAAGGTCTCGTCGCCCTCGTGCAGGGTGTCCTCGGCGGTGGCGACGGTGAAGGTCTGGGTGGTCACGCCGACGCCGAAGGAGAGGGTGCGGGCCGTGGTGACGGCGGTGTAGTCGTCACCGGCGGTGGCGGCCTTGGCGTCCTCGGCGGTGTCGGCGGCGGTGTTCCACTTGACCGTCGCCACGGCCCCGGTCGCCCCGGAGCGGGTGACGGTGAAGGTGACGGCGTCGCCCTCGTTCGCGCTGGCGTCGGCGATGGCGAAACTCGGCGCACTGTCGTCGTCGGTGAGCGAGATGGCGGCCTTGGCCACGGTGACGCGGGAGGTGCCGGTGACGTCGATGGTCTCGGTGCCCTCGTGCAGGGTGTCCTGGAGGGGCTCGAGATCGAAGGTGCCGGTGGCGCTCGCGGCGCCGGCGGCAATGGTGATGGTGACGTTGGCGACCGCCGTGTAGTCGGTGGCGGAGGTGGCGGTGCCGCCGCCGACGCTGACCGTCACCGTGGTCGTGTCCTTGAAGCGGGTGGCGCCGTTGACCGTGGCGGTCACGGTGATCTCGGTCTCGGCGTCCGCCTCGCCGAGCGAGGTCGGGTTGACGGCCAGCGTGATGCCTGTCGGCGCCGCATCGTCGTCGGTCAGCGTGATGGAGGTGTTGGTCACCTCAAGGCCGGTGGCCGTGCCGTCCAGCGCGATGCTCTCGTTGCCTTCGGCGAGGACGTCCTGGGTGGGCGTCAGGGTGAAGGTGGTGGAGCCGCTCGATTGCCCGGCGGCGATGGTGATGGTCTGGTCGGCGACGGTCTCGTAGTCGGTGGCCTCGGTGGCGCTGTCGGTGCTGGCACCCACCTTGACCGTCACCGTGGTCGGTGTGGTGAAGGTCGCGGTGCCGCCCAGGGTGGCGGTGACGCGCACCGTCTTCGCCCCGCCGTCCTCGGTCACGGAGGTCTGGACATTGTCGGTGTCGTCGTCGGCGTCGGCGGTGAGCGTCAGCCTGGTGGGCTTGGCGTCGTCGTCGGTGATGGTGCCGGTGGCCTCGTCGTCGGCGATGGTGGCGCCGCCGGTGGGTGCGGTGAGCGTGACGAGGAAGGTCTCGTCGCCCTCGTGCAGGGTGTCCTCGGCGGTGGCGACGGTGAAGGTCTGGGTGGTCACGCCGACGCCGAAGGAGAGGGTGCGGGCCGTGGTGACGGCGGTGTAGTCGTCACCGGCGGTGGCGGCCTTGGCGTCCTCGGCGGTGTCGGCGGCGGTGTTCCACTTGACCGTCGCCACGGCCCCGGTCGCCCCGGAGCGGGTGACGGTGAAGGTGACGGCGTCGCCCTCGTTCGCGCTGGCGTCGGCGATGGCGAAACTCGGCGCACTGTCGTCGTCGGTGAGCGAGATGGCGGCCTTGGCCACGGTGACGCGGGAGGTGCCGGTGACGTCGATGGTCTCGGTGCCCTCGTGCAGGGTGTCCTGGAGGGGCTCGAGATCGAAGGTGCCGGTGGCGCTCGCGGCGCCGGCGGCAATGGTGATGGTGACGTTGGCGACCGCCGTGTAGTCGGTGGCGGAGGTGGCGGTGCCGCCGCCGACGCTGACCGTCACCGTGGTCGTGTCCTTGAAGCGGGTGGCGCCGTTGACCGTGGCGGTCACGGTGATCTCGGTCTCGGCGTCCGCCTCGCCGAGCGAGGTCGGGTTGACGGCCAGCGTGATGCCTGTCGGCGCCGCATCGTCGTCGGTCAGCGTGATGGAGGTGTTGGTCACCTCAAGGCCGGTGGCCGTGCCGTCCAGCGCGATGCTCTCGTTGCCTTCGGCGAGGACGTCCTGGGTGGGCGTCAGGGTGAAGGTGGTGGAGCCGCTCGATTGCCCGGCGGCGATGGTGATGGTCTGGTCGGCGACGGTCTCGTAGTCGGTGGCCTCGGTGGCGCTGTCGGTGCTGGCACCCACCTTGACCGTCACCGTGGTCGGTGTGGTGAAGGTCGCGGTGCCGCCCAGGGTGGCGGTGACGCGCACCGTCTTCGCCCCGCCGTCCTCGGTCACGGAGGTCTGGACATTGTCGGTGTCGTCGTCGGCGTCGGCGGTGAGCGTCAGCCTGGTGGGCTTGGCGTCGTCGTCGGTGATGGTGCCGGTGGCCTCGTCGTCGGCGATGGTGGCGCCGCCGGTGGGTGCGGTGAGCGTGACGAGGAAGGTCTCGTCGCCCTCGTGCAGGGTGTCCTCGGCGGTGGCGACGGTGAAGGTCTGGGTGGTCACGCCGACGCCGAAGGAGAGGGTGCGGGCCGTGGTGACGGCGGTGTAGTCGTCACCGGCGGTGGCGGCCTTGGCGTCCTCGGCGGTGTCGGCGGCGGTGTTCCACTTGACCGTCGCCACGGCCCCGGTCGCCCCGGAGCGGGTGACGGTGAAGGTGACGGCGTCGCCCTCGTTCGCGCTGGCGTCGGCGATGGCGAAACTCGGCGCACTGTCGTCGTCGGTGAGCGAGATGGCGGCCTTGGCCACGGTGACGCGGGAGGTGCCGGTGACGTCGATGGTCTCGGTGCCCTCGTGCAGGGTGTCCTGGAGGGGCTCGAGATCGAAGGTGCCGGTGGCGCTCGCGGCGCCGGCGGCAATGGTGATGGTGACGTTGGCGACCGCCGTGTAGTCGGTGGCGGAGGTGGCGGTGCCGCCGCCGACGCTGACCGTCACCGTGGTCGTGTCCTTGAAGCGGGTGGCGCCGTTGACCGTGGCGGTCACGGTGATCTCGGTCTCGGCGTCCGCCTCGCCGAGCGAGGTCGGGTTGACGGCCAGCGTGATGCCTGTCGGCGCCGCATCGTCGTCGGTCAGCGTGATGGAGGTGTTGGTCACCTCAAGGCCGGTGGCCGTGCCGTCCAGCGCGATGCTCTCGTTGCCTTCGGCGAGGACGTCCTGGGTGGGCGTCAGGGTGAAGGTGGTGGAGCCGCTCGATTGCCCGGCGGCGATGGTGATGGTCTGGTCGGCGACGGTCTCGTAGTCGGTGGCCTCGGTGGCGCTGTCGGTGCTGGCACCCACCTTGACCGTCACCGTGGTCGGTGTGGTGAAGGTCGCGGTGCCGCCCAGGGTGGCGGTGACGCGCACCGTCTTCGCCCCGCCGTCCTCGGTCACGGAGGTCTGGACATTGTCGGTGTCGTCGTCGGCGTCGGCGGTGAGCGTCAGCCTGGTGGGCTTGGCGTCGTCGTCGGTGATGGTGCCGGTGGCCTCGTCGTCGGCGATGGTGGCGCCGCCGGTGGGTGCGGTGAGCGTGACGAGGAAGGTCTCGTCGCCCTCGTGCAGGGTGTCCTCGGCGGTGGCGACGGTGAAGGTCTGGGTGGTCACGCCGACGCCGAAGGAGAGGGTGCGGGCCGTGGTGACGGCGGTGTAGTCGTCACCGGCGGTGGCGGCCTTGGCGTCCTCGGCGGTGTCGGCGGCGGTGTTCCACTTGACCGTCGCCACGGCCCCGGTCGCCCCGGAGCGGGTGACGGTGAAGGTGACGGCGTCGCCCTCGTTCGCGCTGGCGTCGGCGATGGCGAAACTCGGCGCACTGTCGTCGTCGGTGAGCGAGATGGCGGCCTTGGCCACGGTGACGCGGGAGGTGCCGGTGACGTCGATGGTCTCGGTGCCCTCGTGCAGGGTGTCCTGGAGGGGCTCGAGATCGAAGGTGCCGGTGGCGCTCGCGGCGCCGGCGGCAATGGTGATGGTGACGTTGGCGACCGCCGTGTAGTCGGTGGCGGAGGTGGCGGTGCCGCCGCCGACGCTGACCGTCACCGTGGTCGTGTCCTTGAAGCGGGTGGCGCCGTTGACCGTGGCGGTCACGGTGATCTCGGTCTCGGCGTCCGCCTCGCCGAGCGAGGTCGGGTTGACGGCCAGCGTGATGCCTGTCGGCGCCGCATCGTCGTCGGTCAGCGTGATGGAGGTGTTGGTCACCTCAAGGCCGGTGGCCGTGCCGTCCAGCGCGATGCTCTCGTTGCCTTCGGCGAGGACGTCCTGGGTGGGCGTCAGGGTGAAGGTGGTGGAGCCGCTCGATTGCCCGGCGGCGATGGTGATGGTCTGGTCGGCGACGGTCTCGTAGTCGGTGGCCTCGGTGGCGCTGTCGGTGCTGGCACCCACCTTGACCGTCACCGTGGTCGGTGTGGTGAAGGTCGCGGTGCCGCCCAGGGTGGCGGTGACGCGCACCGTCTTCGCCCCGCCGTCCTCGGTCACGGAGGTCTGGACATTGTCGGTGTCGTCGTCGGCGTCGGCGGTGAGCGTCAGCCTGGTGGGCTTGGCGTCGTCGTCGGTGATGGTGCCGGTGGCCTCGTCGTCGGCGATGGTGGCGCCGCCGGTGGGTGCGGTGAGCGTGACGAGGAAGGTCTCGTCGCCCTCGTGCAGGGTGTCCTCGGCGGTGGCGACGGTGAAGGTCTGGGTGGTCACGCCGACGCCGAAGGAGAGGGTGCGGGCCGTGGTGACGGCGGTGTAGTCGTCACCGGCGGTGGCGGCCTTGGCGTCCTCGGCGGTGTCGGCGGCGGTGTTCCACTTGACCGTCGCCACGGCCCCGGTCGCCCCGGAGCGGGTGACGGTGAAGGTGACGGCGTCGCCCTCGTTCGCGCTGGCGTCGGCGATCGCGAAACTCGGCGCACTGTCGTCGTCGGTCACCGTGACCGCGACCGCGAAATCTTCCGCCGCCCCGTAGTCGCCGCCGCTGACGTCGTGGGCCAGCGTGACCTTGCGTGCGTCGTCGGCATTGTCGAGAGCGTCGTCCTGCGCCGTGACGGTCACGGTCTGCGCGACGTTCCAGGTCCCGGTCGTGAAGGTCAGCGACGCCGGGGTGAATGTTACCGGCGAATCGCGCGGGTTGGTGATGGCGACCGTCACGGTGGCGGTCGGCTGGCTCTCCAGCACCACCGCGTAGGTATCCTCGTTCTCGGTCGCGTCCTGGGTCGCGGTGTCGTCCACCTCGTCGAGCGTCAGGCTCGACGAGGTGACGGCGACCCCGCGCACATCGTCGTCGGTGACGGTGACCGCAAGCGCGGCGGTCACCGAGGCGTAATCGGCACCCGAGGCAGCGTGGGCAATCGACAGCGTGCGGCCCGTGCCCTGATCAATGTCGTCATTGGCGGCGGTGACCGTCACCGTCTGCGGATCGTTCCAGTTCGCCGCGGTGAAGCTGAGGGTCGTCTGCGCGCCGCCGGTATCGCTGTCCGTGTCCACGGCGAGCCCGGCGGGCGCCGTCAGCGTCACCGTCACCGTTGCCGTAGGCTCGGAGTCGAGGACGACGGTGTAGGTCTTGACGTTCTCCTCGACGCTCTCGGTCGCGGGATCGTCGGCTTCGGCAAGCGTGAGACTGGTCGGAGCGACCGTGACGCCCCGGACGTCATCGTCGGTGATGGTGCCGGTGCCCGTGCCGGCGCCCTCGGCGCTGCCGATGCCGGCGTTGGTCGGGGCGCCCAGCGTGACGATCACCGTCTCCGCGGGCTCATCAATCTCGTCGCCCTTGACGGGGATGGTGATGGTGGCCTGCGTGTCACCGGCGGCGATGGTCACCGACTTGGTGGCGGGATCCGTGTAGTCGGCCCCCGCCGTCGCCGTGCCGGCGAGCGTGTAGGGCACCGTGACGTCCCTGCCGCTCTCGCTCGACAGCGTCACCGTGAAGGTCATGGCCGTGGTCGCGGCCGGATCGTCGCCCTCGGTGACGGCGCTCGCATTGCCCACCGAAACCGTCGGCTCCGCGTCATCGTCGGTGATGGTCAGGGTCTGGCTGGCCGGGTCAGCGACGCCGTTGCCGCCGGTGGCGGCGACCGAGACCGTCACCGTCTTGTCCGCGGCGTCAAGGTCGTTGTCGTTGGCGGTGATGGTCACCGTGCCGGTGCTGTCGGTGGCGCCGGCGGCGATGGTGAGCGTCCTGGTGGCGCTCAGCGTGAAGTCCCCGGCCACGGCGGGGCTGACGGGCGCGACCGCCACCGTCAGCGTCACCGCCTGGCTGGAGACGCCCGACAGCGTCGCCGTCACCGTGCTGACGCCGTCCTTCTCGCTGATGGAGGCGGGGGTGAGCACCAGGGTTGCCGTCGGGGTGGCGTCATCGTCGGTGATGGTGCCGGCGCCCTCGGCGCTGCCGATGCCGGCGTTGGTCGGGGCGCCCAGCGTGACGATCACCGTCTCCGCGGGCTCATCAATCTCGTCGCCCTTGACGGGGATGGTGATGGCGGCGGTCGTATCGCCGGCGGCGATGGTCACCGACTTGGTGGCGGGGTCGGTGTAGTCGTCGCCGGCCGTCGCCGTGCCGGCGAGCGTGTAGGGCACGGTGACGTCCCTGCCGCTCTCGCTCGACAGCGTCACCGTGAAGGTCATGGCGGTAGTCTCTGCCGGATCGTTGCCCTCGGTGACGGCGGCCGCATCGGCCACCGAAACCGTCGGCGGATCGTCGTTGTCGGCAATGGTCAGCGTCTGGCTGGCCGGGGCGGCGACGCCGTTGCCGCCGGCGGCGGTGGCCGAGACCGTCACCGTCTTGTCCGCGGCGTCAAGGTCGTTGTCGGTGGCGGTGATGGTCACCGTGCCGGTGCTGTCGGTGGCGCCGGCGGCGATGGTGAGCGTCTTGGCGTTGCTCAGCGTGAAATCCGCCGCCACGGCGGGGCTGACGGGCGCGGCCGCCACCGTCAGCGTCACCGCCTGGCTGGAGGCGCCCGACAGCGTCGCGGCCACCGTGGTGCTGCCGCTGTTCTCGCTGATGGATGTGGGGGTGAGTACCAAGGTCGCCGTCGGCAGGTCCTCGTCGTCGGTGACGGTGACGGCGACATTGAAGTCCTCGGAGGCGCCGTAGCCGCCGCCGCTGACGTCGTGGGCGAGGGTGACGGTGCGCTCATCGCCCGTGTTGTCGATGGCGTCGTCGACGGCGGTGACGGTGACCGTCTGCGCATCGTCCCAGTTGCCGGCGGTGAAGGTCAGCGCCGCCGGGGCGAGCGTCACCGGCGAACTGTCGGGGTTGGTGATGGCGACCGTCACAGGACCCGTCGGTTCGCTCGTCAGCACCACCTGGTAGGTGTCCCGGTTCTCGGTCGCGTCCTGGGTCGCGGTGTCGTCCGCCTCGCTGAGCGTCAGCGCGTCAGGCGTCGCCGTGACGCCGCGTGTGTCGTCGTCGGTGATGGCCAGGGTGACGACGGCGGGGTTGGCGACGCCGTGGCCGCCGGCGGCGGCGGCGCTGACGGTGACCTGCTTGCCGGCGTCATCGATGGCGTCGGCGGTGGCGGTGATGGTCACCGTGCCGCTGGAGGCGGTGGCGCCGGCGGCGACGGTGAGCGTCTTGGTGGCGCTCAGCGTGAAATCTCCCGCCGCGGCGGGGCTGACGGGAGCGGCCGCCACGGTGAGCGTCACCGCCGTGCTGGCGGCGCCCGAGAGGGTGGCGGTGACGGTGGCGCTGGCGCCCTCGGCGATGGTGGCGGGGGTGAGCACCAGGGTGGCGACGGGTGCGCTCTCGTCGTCGGTCAGCGTGATGGAGGTATCGGTGACGTCGAGCGTGCCCGCGGTGCCGTCGAGGCTGATGGTCTCGTCGTCCTCCCATGTGGTGTCCTGGGTGGGCGTCAGCGTGAAGTCGACATGGTCGCTCGATTGCCCGGCGGGAATGGTGATGGTCTGGTCGGCGACGGTGGCGTAGTCCGTGTCCTCGGTGGCGTCATCGTCGTTCGTGCCAACCTTGACCGTCACCGTGGTGGCCGTGGTGAAGGTCGAGGTTCCACCGAGTGTCGCGGTGACGCGCACGGTCTTGGCGCCGCCGTTCTCGGCGACGCTGTCCTGGTTGCCCTCGGTGCCGGTGTCGGCGTCGACGGTCAGCGTGAGCGCGGTGGGTGCCGCGTCGTCGTCGGTGATGGTGCCGGTGGCGGTTCCGGTGGCGATGGTGGCGCCGGTGGGTGCGGTGAGCGTGACCAGGAAGGTCTCGTCGCCCTCGTGGAGGTTGTCCTCGGCGGTGGCGACGGTGAAGGTCTCGGTGGTGTCGCCGGCGGCGAAGGAGAGGGTCCGCGCCGTGGTGACGGCGGTGTAGTCGGTGCCGGCGGTGGCCGGCCTGGCGTCCTGGCCCGTGTCGGCGGCGGTGGTCCACTTGACCGTCGCCGCCGCCCCGGCGGCCCCGGAGCGGGTGACGGTGAAGGTGACGGCGTCACCCTCCGCCGCTGATGCGTCGGCGATCGCGAAACTCGGGGCCGCATCGTCGTCGGTCACCGTCACCGCGACCCCGAAATCTTCCGCCTCCCCGTAATCGCCGCCGCTGACATCGTGGGCCAGCGTGACTTTGCGTGCATCGTCGGCATTGTCGAGATCGTCGTCCTGCGCCGTGACGGTCACGGTCTGCGCGACGTTCCAGGTCCCGGTCGTGAAGGTCAGCGTCGTCTTGTCGATCCCAACCGGCGAATCGCGCGGGTTGGTGATGGCGACCGTCACGGTGGCGGTCGGCTCGCTCGCCAGCACCACCGTGTAACTGTCCACGTTCTCGGTCTCATCCGGGGTGGCCCCGTCATCAACCTCGTCGAGGATCAGACTCGACGGGGTGAAGACGATCCCGCGCACATCGTCGTCGGTGACGGTGACCGAAAGCGCACGGGAGACAGAGGCGTAGTCGGCACCCGAGGCAGCGTGGGCGATCGACAGCGTGCGGCTCGTGCCCTGATCGATGGCGTCATTGGCGGCGGTAACCGTCACCGTCTGTGGATCGTTCCAGTTCGCTGCAGTGAAGCTGAGGGTCGTCTGTGCGCCGTCGGTGTCGCTGTCCGTGTCCACGGCGAGCCCGGCGGGCACCGTCAGCGTCACCGTCACCGTTGCCGTAGGCTCGGAGTCGAGGACGACGGTGTAGGTCTTGACGTTCTCCTCGACGCTCTCGGTCGCGGGGTCGTCGGCTTCGGCAAGCATGAGGCTGGTCGGAGCGACCGTGACGCCCCGGGCGTCATCGTCGGTGATGGTGCCGGTACCCGTGCCAGCGCCCTCGGCGCTGCCGATTGTGGCGTTGGTCGGGGTGCCCAGTGTGACGATCACCGTCTCCGCGGGCTCATCGATTTCGTCGCCCTTGACGGGGATGGTGATGGTGGCCTGCGTGTCACCGGCGGCGATGGTCACCGACTTGGTGGCGGGATCCGTGTAGTCGGCCCCCGCCGTCGCCGTGCCGGCGAGCGTGTAGGGCACCGTGACGTCCCTGCCGCTCTCGCTCGACAGCGTCACCGTGAAGGTCATGGCGGTGGTCCCTGCCGGATCGTCGCCCTCGGTGACGGCACTGGCGTCGGCGACGGCGACGGTGGGCGCGCCGTCGTCGTCGGTGACGGTAACGGCGACGGAACCGGCTTCTACGGCAGCATAGTCGGCGCCGGCGATCGTGTGGGCGAGAGTGACGGTGCGCCTGTCGTTGGCATTGTCAATGTCGTCGTTGACGGCGGTGACGGTGACGGTCTGCGCATCGTCCCAGTCGGTGGCGGTGAAGGTGAGCGTCGTCTGGTCGCCCCTGGTGTCGGCGTCGGTGTCCACCGTGGCTATGGCGGCGTCGGCGCCGCCCACGGTCACGGTGACGGTGCCCGTCGGCTGGCTCGTCAGCACCACCTCGTAGGTGTCCGCGTTCTCGGTCTCGTTCTGGGTCGAGGTGTCGTCCACCTCGTCGAGCCTCAGTACCGTCGGCGTCACATCGACGCCGCGCGTATCGTTGTCGGTGATGGCGAGAGTGACGGCAGCGGGGTTGGCGACGCCGTGGCCGCCGGTGGCGGTGGCGCTGACGGCAACCTGCTTGCCGGCGTCGTCCACTTTGTCGTCGGTGGCGGCGACGGTCACCGTGCCGGTGGAGGCGGTGGCCCCGGCGGCGATGGTCAGCGTGGTTCCCGTGAGCGTGTAGTCCGCCGTCGCGGTGTCGGTTCCCGGAGCGGCCGCCACGGTCAGCGTCACCACCTCGCTCGACGCCCCCGAGAGGGTGGCGGTGACGGTGGCGCTGGCGCCCTCGGCGATGGCGTCGGGGGTGAGCACCAGGGTGGCGACGGGCACGGTCTCGTCGTCGGTGAGCGAGATCTCGGCCTTGGCGACGGTGACGCGGGAGGTTCCGGTGACGTCGAGGATCTCGGTGCCCTCGTGCAGGGTGTCCTGGGTGGGGTCGAGGTCGAAGGTACCGGTGGCGGTGGCTGCGCCGGCGGCAATGACGACGTTGAAGTTGGCAACGGCCGCGTAATCCACGGCCGAGGTCGCGGTGCCGCCGCCGACGCTGACCGTCACGGTGGTCGTGTCCTTGAAGCGGGTGGCGCCGTTGACCGTGGCGGTCACGGTGACCGTGGTGGCGGTGGCGTCGCCCTCGCCGACGGTGTTCTCGTCGACTGTCAGCGTGATCCCCGTCGGTGCCGCGTCGTCGTCGGTCAGCGTGATCGCGGCGTCGGTGACGTCGAGGGTGCCCGACGTGCCGTCCAGGCTGATACTCTCCACCCCCTCGGCGAGGACGTCCTGTTTGGGCGTCAGGGTGAAGTCGACGAAACCGCTCGCCGCACCGGCGGGAATGGTGATGGTCTGGTCGGCGACGTTCTCGTAGTCGGTGGCCTCGGTGGCGCTGTCGGTGGACCTGCCGACCGCAAGCGTCACGGTCGTCTCGGCGGGGAAACGCGAAGTCCCGGTGATCGTTGCCGTTACCCGTACGGTCTTCGCCCCGCCACCTTCGGCCACCGAGGTCTGGACACCTTGCGTGTCCGTGTCCGCGTCCACCGTCAGGGTGATCGCCGACGGCGCGGCGTCGTCGTCGGTCACCGTCACCGACACCGGCGTCGCGGTGACGCCGCCGTAGTCGCTCGTGCCCGCCACGACGGTGTGCGCGATGCTCGCCGTGCGTCTGTTGCCTGGGTTGTCGTAGGCATCGTCCACCGCCGTGACCGTCACCGTCTGTGCCGTGTTCCATGCGGCCGGAGCGAAGATGAGGCTGGTCTTGTCGAGCGTCACCGGCGCACCGGCGCCCGCGGACAGGTTGATCGTGACGCTGGCCGTCGGCCGGCTGGTGAGGACCACGGTGTAGGTGCCCTCGTTCTCCTTGGTGCCTTCGGTCTGCAGATCGTCGGCCTCGGCAAGCGTCAGCGGCGAGCCGGTGACCGTCACGCCCCGGGTGTCGTCGTCGGTGAGGCTGATCGTGGCCTTCGTGACCGTCACGCCCGCGAGCGTGCCGGTCACGTCGATGGTCTCGCGATCCTCGTCCACCTCGTCGTCGGTGGGCGTGAGCGTGAACGTGCCGGTGGCGCTCGCCTCGCCGGCGGGGATGACGATGTTGAACGCCGCCACCGCCACGTAGTCGGTGCCCGAGGTCGCCGTGCCGCCACCGACGCTCACCGTCACGGTCTTGCCGCCCTCATAGCGGGTGCTGCCGTTCACCGTGGCGGTGACCGTGACCGTGGTCGCGGTGGCGTCGCTCTCGCCGATGGTGTTCTCGTCGAGGGTCAGCGTGATGCCTGTCGGCGCCGCGTCGTCGTCGGTGACGATCACCGTCACCGGATCGGCGGACTCAAGCGCCGCGTAGTCGTTGCCGTTGCCGGTTGTGGAGACCGCGTGGGTGACGCTCACGGTGCGCTCATCACCGGTGTTGTCGATGGCGTCGTCCACGCCGGTGACGGTGACGGTCTGCGCGGTGCTCCAGTTCGTCGTGTTGAACGTCAGGCTCGGCGGGGAGACGGTGGCCGCCCTGGTGTCGCCGCTCGTCACGGCGACCGTGACCGTGCCGGCGGCGGGCGCGGAGTCGAGGACCACCGTGTAGGTCTCCTCGTTCTCGTTCTCGCCATTGGTCGCGCTATCGTCCGTCTCGCGCACGCTCAGGCTCTCGGGCGCGACCGTCACGCCGCGGGTGTCGTCATCGCGGATGGTGAGCGTGGCGTCGGCCGGGTTGGCAACGCCGTTGCCGCCGCTCGCGGTGGCCGAGACCGTCACGGCGAGGTCGGCGGCGTCCACGTCGTTGTTGACAGCGGTGAGCGTCACCACGCCTTCGCTTGCCGTCTCGCCGGCGTCGATGGTCAGCACCGTGTTGGCGCTCAGCGTCACGCCCGCGCCCGCCGCCACCGTCAGGGTAAGGTCTTCGCTGCTCGCCCCGCTCAGCGTCGCCGTCACCGCGCTGCTGTTGCTTGCGCCGCTCTCGTCGATGGCTGCGGGGGAGAGAACGAGCGTCGCGGTCGGCGTGCCCTCGTCATCGGTGATGGTGACTTCCGCACCGTCCACGTCGATGTCGCCGGATGCGCCGGAGACGGTGAGCGTCTCGGATCCCTCGGCGATGGCGTCGTCGGTGGGGTCGAGGCTGAACGTGCCGGTGGCGCTCGCGGCGCCCGCCGGGATGGCGATGTCGAACGCGGGCACGGCGGTGTAGTCCCCACCGGAGGTTGCGGTGTCGTCCGCGTCGCCCACCGTGACGGCGACCGTGGTCTGCGCGCCGTAGGTCGTGCCGCCGGTGACGGTCGCCGTTACCGTGACGGTGGCGGCCGTCGCCGCATTCTCCGCAACCGAGGTCGGATCGGCGGAGAGTTCGATGCCGTCAGGGGCATCGTCGTCGTCGGTGATGGTGCCGGTGCCGGTGGCCTCGACGATGGCGACCCCCGTGCTGGGATTGTCGAGCATCACCAGAAACGTCTCGTCCGGCTCGTCGATGACGTCCTCGATGCTGGCCACCGTAATGCTCGCGCTCGCCTCGCCGGCCGTGAAGCTGAGCGTCCCGGCGGTGGCTTGCGCACGGTAGTCCGTGCCCGCCGTGGCCTGCTTCGCGCCGTCGGCGGGATCGTCACCGGTGCGCCACTGGACAGTCGCGGCGGTGCTCGTATCGCCCGTGCGGGCGACGGTGAAGGTGAGCGTCCCGCCCTCCGCCGCGCTGGCGTCGCCGATAGCCAGCAGCGATGTGGCGCCGGTGATGGTGCCGGTGGCCGTGCCGTCGTCGATGGCCGCGCCCGTGGCACCGGACAGCGTCACGGTGAAGGTCTCGTCGAGCTCGGGCTCCGTGTCGCTGGCGATGGCGACGGTGAAGTCCTTGCTCGTGTCCCCGGCGGCGAAGGTCAGCGCCTGCGCCTTGTGGGTGTAGTCCTCCGGATCCGTCGCCCCTTGCGCGCCGCTGCCCTCGGACGTGGCGGCGGTGACCGTCACCGTCGCCGCGCTCGCCGTCGAGAGCGTGACCTTGAAAGTGGCGGTGCCGCCCTCGGCAGCCGTGGCATCGGCGATGGACAGCGTGGCGGTATCGTCGTCGGTGACGGTCACCTCCACGTCCGCGACCTTGACGCCGCCGTAGTCGTTGCCATCGCCCGCTGCGGTGAGGGCGTGGGTGATGGTCGCCGTGCGCTCGTCGTCGGTATTGTCCACCGTGTCGGGGACGGCGGTAACGGTCACCGTCTGTGCGGTGCTCCAGTTCGTGGTGTTGAACGTCAGGCGCGGCGGTGAGACGGTGGCCGCCTTGGTGTCGCCGCTGGCGACGGCGATGGTCACCGTGCCAGCAGCGGGCCTGGAATCGAGCACGACGGTGTAGGTGCCGATGTGCTCCGTCGTGCCCTCGGTGGCAGTGTCGTCGGCCTCGGCGAGCATCAGCTCGGCCTTGGACACCGTCACGCCGCGATCATCGTCGTCGGTGATGGTGCCGGTTCCCGTGCCGGCGCCCTCGGCGCTGCCGATGGTGGCGTTGGTCGGGGCGCCCAGCGTGACAATCACCGTCTCGTTGGTCTCGTCGATCTCGTCGCCCTTGATGGCGATGACGATGGCGGCTGTGGTCTTGCCGGCGTCGATGGTCACCGACTTCGGTGCCGGGTCGGTGTAGTCGTTGCCCGCCGTCGCCGTGCCGGAGAGCGTGTAGGGTACCGTGACGTCCTTGCCGCTCGCGGTCGACAGGGTGACCGTGAAGGTCATGTCCGTGGTCGTCGCCGGAGCGTCGCCCTCGGTGACGGCGTCAGCGTCGGCCACCGAGACCGTCGGCGGATCGTCGTCGTCGGTGATGGTGCCGGTGGCCTCGGCGTCGGTGAGCGCGCCGCTGCCGTCTGGTGCGCTCAGCACGACGCGGAAGGTCTCGTTGGCCTCGTCGAGGGCGTCCTCGATGCTGGCGACGGTGATGGCGGCGCTGGTGTCGCCCGCCTTGAAACTGAGCGTCGCCGCCGCCGTCTGCGCCGTGTAGTCGGTGCCCGCGGTCGCCTTGTCGGCACCGTCCGCCGTGTCGTCGGCGGTGTTCCACGTAACGCTGGAGGCGATGCCCGTCAGTCCGCTGCGGGTGACGGTGAAGGTGAGTGCGTCGCCCTCGGCGGCTGATGCGTCGGCGATGCTGTAGCCGGTCGTCCCCTCGGTGATGGTGCCGATGCCGGTGGCGTCGCCGAGCGCGGCGCCGGTGGGATTGCTGAGCGTCACGGCGAAGGTCTCGTCGCCGTCGAGGAGAGTATCGGCGAGGCTTGTCACAGTGAAGGTCTTGGCGGTGTCGTCGGCGGCGAAGCTGACGGTCTGCGCGGTGGCGACGGCCGTGTAGTCGGTACCGGCGGCGGCCTTGCTTGCGCCCTCGGTGGCGTCGTCGCCGGTGGTCCACGCCACCGATGCGGCACCGGTGGTATCGCCCGTGCGGGTGATGGTGAAGGTGAGGTCCCCGCCTTCCCGCGCGGTTGCGTCGCTGACCGACAGCAGCGCTTTCGCCCCGGTGATGGTGCCGGTGGCACTGCCGTCGTCGATGGTGGCGCCCGTCGCTGCCGACAGGGTGACGGTGAAGGTTTCGTCGAGTTCGGGAATCGTGTCACTGGCGATGGCGACCTCGAATGTGGCGCTGGTGTCTCCGGCGTCGATGGTCAGCGTCTCGGTCTTTGCGGTGTAGTCGCCGGGGGCCCTAGCGGTGCCGTCGGCGGTGGTCGCGGTGACGGTGACGTCGGTCAGGCTCGCAATGGAGAGCGTGATGGTGAAGGTCGCCGTGCCGCCTTCAACGACGCTGGCGTCGGCGATGGAGAGCGCCGCCACATCGTCGTCGGTGATGGTGCCGGTTGCCGTGCCGGCGCCGTCGGCGGTGGAAATGGTGGCGTTGGTGGGTGTGCCGAGGGTGACGATGACGGTCTCGTTGGCCTCGTCGGTCTCGTCGCCCTTGACGGGGATGGTGATCGTGCCGGTGGTCGCACCGGGCGCGATGGCGAGGGAGAGCGGGTCGGGTGCGGTGTAGTCCTCGTCTTCGGTGGCGGTGCCGGAGAGCGTGTAGGGCACGGTGACCGTCTGGCCGCTCGCGGCCGAGAGGGTGACCGTGAAGGTCATGTTGGTGGGCGTGGCAGGATCGTCGCCCTCGGTGACGGCGGCAGCGTCAGCCACGGAGACTGTCGGTGGATCGTCGTCGTCCGTGATGGTGTGCGTTGCGGGGGTGACTGCAATGTCGCCCGAGACGCCAGTGATGGAAAAGACCTCGTCGGCTTCGTCCAGCGTGTCGTCGACCGGGCGAAGGTGGAAATCGACATAGACGTTAGAGGTCGCAACCGAGCTCAGGCCTTCGCGAAGGATGAGGCCCACCGACTGATGGTCCTTGGCGGCGTGCCGGAATTTCCCGTCGAAGTCCTTGCCAGGTGTCGTATCCTTGTCCACGCCGGGTGTCGCCGTGTCCCCGTCGCCGCCGATGCCGAGTGTAATGGTCACGTCCTCGCCGTAGACGGTGTCGCCGAGCGTCGCCGCCAGAACCCTGAACTCTCTCCAGGTCTTCCGTTCCTCGGGGGTGCTGGTCGGGGTTCGCCTGTCCGTGTAGGGCTCCAGCGAGAGCGCAATGCCGTCGGGTGCGGCGTCGTCGTCGGTGATGGTACCGCTGGCAACGGCGTTGGCGATGCCCGTGGCGGTGCCTTCGCGCGGCAGGCCGGGCGCCAGAACGAGACTCGTTGGCTTGCGGGACTGGACGTGAACCCTGACGGTTTCGTCGCCTTCGTGCCTGACGTCGCCGTAGACGGTCACGCCGAAAGTCCCGGTCCTGTCGCCCACCGCGAAGGTGACCTCAGCGCTGTCGATGTCCGCACGGTCGAAATCGTGCGTCGGTCCGGGGGTCGCCGGGGTGGCGCCGACAGGCGTCGGAGTGGCGGTGGCGCCCGCCGTGAACGGGGTGAGGAGCACCGACAGGCTTTCCTTGGCCGGCCGCGCCAGCGTCAGGGTGAAGGTCAGGGTGGCCTCGCCGCTGTCGCCCTCGGTCACCGACGGCGAGTCGACGCTGAGCTGGTTCACGGCGTCGTCGTCGTACACCGTCGCGGTGACGCTGCCGGCAGCCACCTGCGTGCCGCCGGCGCCCGTGACGCTGTGGCGGATTGCCACCTCCTGTGCCAGCGGGTCGTTCGGTGTGTTGTCGTTCACCGCGGTCACCGTGACCGTCTGCCACGTGTTCCAGTTCGTCTCGGTGAACGTGAGCGCGTTCCTGTCGAGCCTGAGGCGCGTCGTCGCCGGCGCAAGGCTGATGGCGACCCTGGCGTCGGCGGACGGCACGAAATTGAGCCGCACCTCATAGGTCTGCTCGTTTTCCTTCGTTGCGGCCGTGGACGCGATGTCGCTCTCCTGGAGGACGAGCGTCAGCGGACGGATCTCCAGCGCCGGAGCGTGGCCATCGTCGGTGACCAGCACCGTCACCGGGTCGGCGCTCGTCACTCCTGCGTAGTCGTTGCCGTCGCCGGCGGCGGTGACGCTGTGGGTGACGGTGACGGTGCGCCGGTCGCCCGGATTGTCGGTGCCGTCGTCCACGCCGGTAACCGTCAACGTCTGCGGGAGGTTCCAGTTGGCGGTCGTGAACGTCAGGCGGGCCGGCGAGACCGTGGCGGCCTTCGTGTCGCCGCTGGCGACGGCGACCGTCACCGTCCCGGCGGCGGGCCTGGAATCGAGCACGACGGTGTAGGCAGCCTCGTTCTCCTTCTTCCCGATGGTGGTGGCGTCATCGGTCTCGCGCACGGTGAGGCGGGGCGGGGCGACCGTCACCCCGCGGGCGTCGTCGTCGGCGACGGTGACGGTCACCGGATCCGCGGTCACGGCGCCATAGTCGGTGCCCTCGCCGGCCGCCGTGAGCGTGTGCGTGACGGTGACGGTGCGCTCGTCGTCCTCATTGTCGATGGCGTCTGCGACGGCCGTGACGGTGACCGTCTGCGGGCGGTTCCAGTTGGTGGCGTTGAACGTCAGCGCGGCCGGCGAGACCGTGGCGATGCTCGTGTCGCCGCTTTCAACCGCGACCGTGACCGTGCCCGCCGCGGGCTGCGAATCGAGCACCACCGTGTAGGTGCCCACGGTCTCGTTCCTGCCCTGGGTCGTGGCATCGTCGGCCTCGTCGAGCGACAGGATGACCGGGGAGACCGTCACGCCCGGCGTGTCGTTGTCGACGATCTCGATCTGCAGGGTGTCGGAATCGATGTGCTTCGTACCGGTCCAGATCCGCACCAGCACGTCGTCGTTTTCCGGCGTATACGTCACGGAAAACGTTTCGTTGCCTTCAGCAAGCCCGTCGTCGACAAGATCTACTGTGTGAACAGAACCGTATTGATCAGAATTCGCCCAACGAATGCCGGGCTTGCCTGCACTGCGATCAACGATATCGCTGGCTTTCGCCGTGCCCGACAGCGAGGAGCCAAAGCTGAACTCCAGGTATCCCGGAGCCCCGGCGGGCCGCGCGGCGTACGTGAAGGTGCCGCCGTCCCCGGCTGTTCTGTTGCCGTAGGTCACCGGCACCGTCAGGGCGACTCCTTCCTCGGCACTCACCCTGCCCGTGTCCTCGTCGACCGATACCCTGGAGTCGGCCAGATCGCTGGCCCGCAGGTACAGGTAGCCGTAGACCACATCCGTGATCGTCACCGACAACGCGAACCGGGCGGTATTGCCGTCTTCGTCGGTGACGCGCACGGTGACGTCGTAGGCGTTGTCCTTGTCCGCGTCAGCGGGCGCCTCGAAATTCTGCTTCTCCGGCAGCGTCACCACGCCGGTGTCGGGGTCGATGGCGAAATGTTCGGCATCGTCGCCTTCGAGGGTCCAGGCCACGCCGCCGTCGGGTGCGCCTTCCCAGGCAGGCGTGGGCGAGGTCCAGGCACCGTTCTCCGGCACGTCGGCGTCGGCGAGGCCGGTAATCGTCACCGACCGGGCATCGTCGTCGCGGATCTTCACGACGGCGATGAGATCATCGATGACGAGGTTGGCGTAGTCGACCTCCTCGATGACGACCCTGAACTCTTCGGTCTCCTCGGGCACGGCATCTTCCGTGGTCGGTACCATGAACCGCGCCTCGGTGGCGCCTTCGGGAAACATCAGCACGCAGCTCTCATCCTTCGAACCGCACGCGGTGAAGTCTCCGGGGGCCTTGGCCGTGCCCTGCCTGGTGCGAAAGCGGATCGTGAAGTCCTGTTCCGCGGGTTTCGACAGGGAGAGCCGGACGGCTGCGGCGTCGCCCTCGTCCCCCACCGCATCGTCGATGAACAAGTGATAGGCCTCGTCGTCGCGGATGGTGGCGGTCGCCGTGCCGCCGCCGTGGGCGGCACGAAACGGCAATACTGTGCTCACGCCGGCATGAATCTCCGAAAAATAGATCGATACGGTCTTGTCGCCGTCAAGCACCTCGTCCTGGACGGTTTCAACGCTGACCCTCCCCACCGGCTGGGACTTGTCGGTGACGGACGACAGGTCGAGAAGGACTTTGTTACTGCCGGCACGGTTGTAGTGGACGCCTTTCTTGGCGGTATCGGTGTCGGCACCGAGAGTGATCGTGACGAACGGGTTGGTGCTTGCCTTCAGCGCCGCCAGACCCGCGTCGCTGTCGACGTAAATGTCGAAATGCGCATCCTCGCCTTCCCAGGGAGAATTGGCGCTGACCACCCGGAAGCGGTGGATGTCGTCGTCGTCCAGGATGGTGAAGATCTTTTTGCCTCTGTAGTTGTCCTGTGGCGCGACTCCATTCGGAAAGTCCTCGTTGCCGCCACTGGCCCCCGCGGTGTCGAACCACACGATGAAGGTCTCGTCGGGCTCCTTGCGGCTGTCATCGACGGTGCGGACCCAGAAGCTCGCTTCATCCTCACCCGCGGCGAACGAAAAAAAGGCCGGTAGTGCCCCGTCACCGGCCTGGCCGCACGCGCTCGCCGCGTTGTTCTCGTCTCTGGTATAGACGTCGATCCGGTCGGGAAGGGTGTGATATCTCCTGTCAACGGTTCCGGCGTGACCTTGCGTGGTTTGGGGTCCCGTCCCCTGAAGGCAGCCGATCAGGCCCGACGCTGCGAACGCGGTTTGGTCGCGCTTGACGCGGATGCGCACCGACCGTCCCTCGCGCACGGTGGTGTCCTTGTTCGCGATCCAGTAGCGCGTGGTGTCGTTGTCGGCGATCCTGACGAGGCCGGTGCCCTTGGCGATGGCCGCCTTGGTGCTGTCGGCGCCGGACGGGAGGGAGATGATGCCCTGGAAGTACTCCGAAAAACTCTCCAGTTCGTCGTCGTCCACCACCTTGATCGGCGCCAGCTTCCTCTCGGTCTCTCCCGGTGCGAAACGGACCGTGACCGGCGTCGTGACGCCGTGGTAGTCCCTGGCCCGGCCGGCACCCCGGGCCTTGTCCGCAGGAACCAGGTTACCCTCAAGATTCGGCCTTTGCGGGCCGCCGCCGTCCTCGGTCTTGAACTCCACCTCCACCGCATAGATGCGCGGGCTGGAAAGCCGCACGGTGAACACTGCCGATTTGTCGTCTCCCTCCCTGACCTCCAGATCGTCGATGGTGAGGCGCGGCGTGTCGTTGTCGAGAATGGTGGCGGTGGCGGTGAGCGGCGCAAGGATGTCGGGCGTCTGGCTGGTCCGCTGGCTTGAAAAGAACAGCGGCTCTTCGCGCAGAACGATGAGCGCCACCTCGAAGGTCTCGCTGGCTTCGTCCACATCATCGTCGATGGTGGGGAACTTGATGCTGGCGCTCGCCTCGCCGGCGGCGACGGTGATCGTGCCGGTCACATCGCCGGTATAGTCGGCGCTGCGGGTGGCGGGGTAGTCGCCCGACGCGCGCACCCGCCACTCGAGCTTGACCGGCACCGCGGGCGCCGGGTCCAGGGTGATCGGCAGGGTGAGCTTCTTCCCTTCCTCGACGGTGACATCGGCGATGGTGATGGCCGGGCGCTTGTCGTCGTCGCGGATGATGCCGCGGGCCCGCAGCGGTCCCAGATCGAGACCGGCAACGTTCGGGTCGGTCAGCACCACCGAGAAACTCTCGGCAGGCTCGTCGATGGTGTCCTGCAGGGTCTTCACGCGGATGACCTTGTCGGTCTCCCCGGCCTTGAAGACGAGCGTGCCCGAGGCGGCGGTGTAGTCCTTGCCGGCC
Source organism: Alphaproteobacteria bacterium (assembly GCA_965200495.1). Taxonomy (GTDB): domain Bacteria; phylum Pseudomonadota; class Alphaproteobacteria; order SP197; family SP197; genus SP197. The sequence goes on along the minus strand of CBDAUG010000001.1, from coordinate 2,275,800 downwards.
TCGGCCGTGTGGGTGGCGAGCGATTCGGTCTTCCACGCGACGCTGATGTCGGTGGCGGCGGGCGCGCCGAGGGTGACCGGGAACTTCAGCCGGCCGCCCTCGGTCGCCGGTCCCTTGGGCGCGGCGATGCGCAGGGCCGGGCCATCGTAGATGGCGCCCCTGGCAAAACCGCTGGTGACTGTGAGCAGGTTTTCGGCTCCCAATTCAACCGCCTGGAAGAGCCTGGCCCGGAACGTCTCCGTCGGCTCTTCGGTCGAATCGGACAAGGTGGGCGCCCGCAGCGCGATGCTGCTCTGTCCCTTGAGGATGGTGAGAAATGTGTAACGGCCCGTCGTGCCGAAGCCGTCTTGCCGGAAGCCGGGGGCGAAATCAGCGAAGGCGGCAGTCGCTGTCGCGTCGGGATCGCTTGTGACATGCCAGCTTATCCTGACGTCCTGATCGAGCGTGCCGATTTTCCACTCGTCGTCCTCGTGGACCCAGATGTCGGCATGAAAGACCGCGGTCCCACCCTCCTGCACCGCCACCGGACCCGCTCCCGGCGCGGCCTCGCGCAGCCGCACCTGCGGTTCGTTGGAGTCATCGTCAGTGATGACGCCGCGGACCGTGATGCCGTGGGCGTTGTTCCCGAAGTCGGCATTCTGCGCACGCCTGAAACGCAGCGCCACGGTCTCGTCGTCCTCGACCATGCTGTCGTCTTTCAACTGCACCGAGACGACTTTCTTCTGAGGTGCATCGCCCGCGTCGGCGGCAAAGGTGAGCATGCCGGCCGTGAGCGCCGTGTAGTCGGTGCCCGAGGTCGCGCTGCCCTTGTCGTTATCCTCGTACCTCACCGTGACGTCCTTGCCCTGGGGCGGGTTGGTCAGCGTGACCGTGAAGTCAAGAGTGCCGTCGCCTTCGTCGGCACGCGGCTTCTCGACCGCGATAGTCGGCGCCGGATCGTCGTCCGTGAGGGTGATCGTGGCGAAGTACTCCTGAACACCGCCGGGCAGCCTGAGCGCCTTGGGCTGATCGAACTTCACGCAGAGGGTTTCGTCACCCTCGTGGTACTGGTCGTTCATCAGGAGACTTTCTAAGAACCTTTCCCGTGACTCGCGGCGGCTCCTGTCCCATTCCAGCACCTTCGGCTCAGGGAAGCTTGTCTGCGGAAGAACAGTGGTGCCAGTTCCCAGTCGCCCCAGATCCCCGAAAGTCGCGGTGGCCTCGCAGCCGCCACCGCTGCTGACGAACGAGACCCTGACGCTGGGGTTTGTCGCGCTCTTGGAGATGTCGCCGGACAGCTCAACCGGCAACCGAAAACCCTGGACGAACGACAGTTGTCCAGGGACGCGGTAGCGGTGGTCTTCCGCCACCTTGAGGTCAGGGATGCTGAGCACCCGGTCGGCGTAGCCAGTGTCGTCATTCACGGGCACTTCGAGCTCTTGCTTCGCTCCGAGGTAGTAGTCGCCCTCCAGCAGCCTGACCGTGACCGTGCCGCCACCGCTTCCAGGATCAAGTTGGGTCTGCACTTGGGGTTTGTGCTCCGCGCCCCGTGCGCCGCCGTCCCCGATGGAGTAAGCCTCCAGATCGTGGGACTTGCGCCCTTCCTGCGCGCTCGGCAGGAAGTCGCGGGTGCTGTCGTCGGCGACCTCCCAGTTCAGGCGCACCTGCGGGTCGTTGTCCACTGGATTGATCCGCTTCAGCGTGAAGTCGAAGGTGCCGCCCTCGGTGACGCCGTCACGCTCCAGGGCCGCATCCGGGTCGATCGAGATCACCGGACACGGGCCGACATCCTTCACCAGAATTTCCCTGGTCGAGTACGCGCGTAAAATTGGATTGATCCCGTATTCGCCCTTCCTGTCGTCGCTGTCGTCGCCGTCAAGCAGGGTGATGCTGATACGCCCGTCCCTGCACTTCTTCGGGTCCTGTTTGGTCTCGATCCTGATCGTTGAGGCGCCCGATCCAGTGCCGGTGAGTGACTGATTCTTGTAATGGAACTCCCTCTTGTTATCCCCCTCGCCCACGCCTTCATGCGGATTGTTGTGCGTATAGCCAACGTTCAGGAAGTCGAGGTTAGAGTCGTCATCGACCCGGAATTTCAGCTTGATGTACTGCTCATCCCCGCCTGAAGCCACAAGGTGAACAAGGATCGTCTGACCTTCGTCAATGCCGGTCGAAGGAATTGCCGTCGTGCTGCCTTCAAGGGTCACTTTCTCGATTCTGACGATGGGATCGTCCGAGGCCGAGGCCGCGCCCGGCAGCAGGAACAGCGCCGCGAGCAGCAGCCCGAAGAAGCGCGCCGCACGGTTGCGGAAGGGCCCGGCCGCGGGGCCCGCGTGGGCTGGACGGGTCGAACCCATCACCGCAGATCCGGGACTACACGGTCCGCGCGGCGAGGCGCGCCGTCAATGCGACACCACCCGCACCGCCGACCGACAGTGCGGTACGGGCGCACCCGCGAAATGTAAGGGAGGCTAGACGGTGATGGTGAGGCGGCCCTGCGCAGGACGCAAAACGACCGAACGACCGAACGACCGAACGACCGAACGACCGAACGACCGAACGACCGAACGACCGAACGACCGAACGACCGAACGACCGAACGACCGAACGACCGAACGACCGAACGACCGAACGACCGAACGACCGAACGACCGAACGACCGAACGACCGAACGACCGAACGACCGAACGACCGAACGACCGAACGACCGAACGACCGAACGACCGAACGACCGAACGACCGAACGACCGAATCGTGTGAAGGTCAGAAACGGCTGTCAAGTCAAAAAAGGAGGCCGGGTCCAGATCGCGGCATGGTGCGCGAGGAGCCGCGTGAACCGCACTGAACATCTCACGCTGCCGGATGCGGAATCTCTGGCAAAGCAACCGAGACAATATTACAGACCACCTCCCCCGGCACGGCCCTCATGGGCCTTGCCCTGTACGAAGTCGATCAACCGAAGGGCTTATAGCAGGAGAACGAACACCATAGCAAATGTTCATGAAGGTAGCGGTTTTCCCGGGATCCGGCGATGTCTCCTGAACCGGATTTTCTGACCAGCTATGGCCAAACCATGACGGCAACGGTGTTTGAACTGCTCAGACTTCAAACTGAGACAACGCCGACTGGAAACAGGTGCTGGATTGTATGGTTAAGGAAGACTCCATCACATGGAACGCCCATCAACGAAAGAGGAGGAGTTGTCCAGGAGTGCATCCACGAACATGGTGAGCATCGTCCGTGTTCGGGTCACCGAGGGCAAGACTGGCCTTCTGTTTGCGGAGAGCAAGGATCTTCGCGGTCTTCTGGTCGCAGAACGCGACATGGATGCCCTGTGGGTGAAAGTGCCCGAAGCCATCAGGGACCTCTACCGAGCGGCAGGGCAGAACGTCGTTGTGAAGCGCGCAATGGATTCGGATCCGAAGTCCTATCCGTTCGCCGCCATTCCAACAGAGTTGATGGCCCAGGAGGCCGCTCATCACTGAAGAAGGGGATGACGCCCGGTTACGTGCCTACGGACTTACCCGATCAAGTGTGCCCACCGTGTATTCGGACTCGATGGGCATGACCGACAACGCTCCCGATCCGTCGCACTACACACCGGAGCAACGGCGCAAGATCATGGAACAGATCAGGCGCCGCCTGTCCATCGGTGAGGTCGATGGTGACCGATGAACCCGGAGAACTCCATGATGCGAGCGGTCGCGGATTGGACCAAATGATGAGAGGCCGACCGAAACTCGATCCCGAGGTGGACCTCCAGGGGCGACTGCGGAAAACCTGGTCCGCGCTCTGTTTCATCGGGTGGAACCATTACCGACCCGGGTCGAAAATCCGTTGCCGGCAACGGGGTCGCGCCAGAGAAGGTTGCGAGCGACGAGGCAGGCGACAGTGTCATGTATCTGCGCATATGAGAGGGGATGTGCGCCATGACAGAACGAAAGGATCTTCTTCGCCCGGCTGAACCTGCGCAGCGCCTGGCACAAGCCGACCGGGAGGCACTGGAGGCTCTCCAGGTCGCGGGTCAATGGCATTCGGATAAGGCGAACCCTCAGCGCGGGCATGTGCCAACAAGCCGGAGCCTTGTTCTGGCGTCCCCTGGTGATGTCAGGCGGCGTGCCTGGTCTGCCACGTGCTTCTTGGCTGCATGGACTGTCGCGCTGGAGACAGCGCGACGGACTGCACGAGGAACAGGGCCTCGATCTCCTTGCCGACGAGGCGCAGGCCGTTCCTGACGTTGCTGCGCATGGCAGGCAGGTCCTCCTCTCCGTCACCGCCGTTGATGTCGTCGTCGCAGCGGTTGGAGAACTGGCGGACGAGGGTGACGAGGGTGAACGCGGCGTAGAGTTCCTGGCGGACGCCGCGCGGGGACCTGGCGTGGAAGCTCTCGATCACGGCCTTGCCGGTCTTGTCCATCTTCTCCACCCCCAGCACCCATGGTCAATGTCCGAGAGCACCCGGAGGTTGAAGGGGGTGCTGTCGTGGAGGGAGGTGGCCAGGCAGTATTGCGTGTCTCCGGCGCCATATGCGACGAGGCGGACGCGGAGTGTGCGGCCCCGCAGTGCGGTCTCATCGCGGGGTGCGTCGAGGGTGATGGTCCGCTCTTTCTCGCCTGAGGCGATGAAGGCGTCGAACGCCGGATTGGCGGTCTTCTTGATGCGGAAGACGACGTCGAGCCCGCGCTCCTGGTGGGCAGCGCCATGGCGAAGGAGTCGTAGCCCCTGTCGTAGACGATGACGTCGCCCGGTGCGGCGTGGTCGAGGTGCGCGAGGGCGGCCGTGCGCTCGTTCTCATGGTCGAAGAGGTCGAAGTCGACGGGGATGCGGTTGCGCAGGCGATAGAGGGCGCTGACCATGCCCTGGGGATCGTGGGCGCCATCCGGGACGCGAAAGCCGTTCTCGGCGAGTTCCCTGGGCAGGGTGATCTTCGAGCCGTCGACGGCGAGGATCCTGCGGCCCTTCCAGGACGGACAGTCGGGGCCGGTGGCAAGGATCGCGGCGTGCAGGCGCCTGAACGCGGCTTCGTCGAGCTTCTCGCGCGCCGCGCAGGCGGTCGACGCTGCGGGAGGCTCGTCCTGCGGCAGCGCGACGCCGGCAGCCGTGCATTGTTCCCAGAGTGCGCACAGCGTCGTCCGGTAGCCCTGCCCGCGCGGTGCGGCGACGAGGCGGAGGACGAACAGCATGAAAGGAACGCCGGAAGCGTTGCGCCAGCCCGCACGTTCACACAGGTCCTGAGCCAGACGGCCACGCGTCATCCCGGGCTGCGTGACCGCCTCACGCAACCAATCCAGCATTTCGGCATCAAACTGACGTCGTCCAACTTGCATGCCAGACTTGTACGGCGTTCAATCCCCCGAGTGAACAGTGGACTGATGAAAGGCTGTAAACTCACCGTTCGTGCCGGAGCCGTTGGGCTTGAGAGCCGACTGACGTGATCCACCCCATCAGTCGGTGGCGGTCGGCTCGGCCCGGACTTCGAGAAGGTTGCGCACCTCACGGCCACAGGCGATGGCGACGAGATGGACCGGCTGGCCGTGATAGGTCTCGGCATACCCCCGCGCCCGCATCTGGGTGAAGGCAGTCTCCAGCACTGTCTGCGCGTCGTCCGCACTGTCCGCCATCTTGAATTCGAGGATGAACACCTGTTCCCCGAGAAAGACCACCATGTCGGCCCGCCCGTGGCTGGTGGACGCCTCACTGTGCACCGCGATGCCGATGGCCCGGAAACACATATGCAGGAGACTGGCGTACCAGGCCTCATAGCGGGCCAGATCCCCTGTGGTGTGCCACTGGTAGGGGATGCTGGCCAGCCAGGCCTTGAGCGTCTCCGCAAAGCCCGCGAAGTCGCCGGCCTCAAGCCGGTCACGCAAGGCCTTGCCTTCGTCCAGGGGCACCCTGCCCTGCGGGTTCAGGGTGACCAGCAGCTGATCGTTCAGGCTGAGCTCGACCTCCCGATTGGGATAGTCGAGTCGGTAGACAGTCCGGTGGCCCTCCTGTCTCGCGTCCGTGATGGTGAGATAGCCCGTCTGGAACAGCAGGGCCTCGATGCCGATGTCATCGACATCGAATTTCGCGACCAAAGACTCCTCGGCGCTCCGTCCCTCCAGTTCTGTCAAACTGACCGACCGGGCCTTCAGGGTCTCGAACAGGAAGGTCGGCGAGCCGGTCTGGAACCAGTAGGGTTTGAACGTGCGGTTATCGAAGAGCAGGAGCACATCGAAGGGATTGTAGACCCGCTCCCCGCCCAGCCAGTGATAGCCGTTGTACCAGGTGCGGATCGCCTCGCGGTCCAGCCCCTTGAGTTCGGGGGCAAAGACGGTGTCAAGATCGGCATCGGTGTAGCCACAGAGGGTGGCAAAGCGGGGATCGAGACTGATGTCCTTGAGATTGTTGAGGCCCGAGAACAAACTGACCTTGGAGAACATGCTGATGCCGGTGACAAAGACGAAGCGGACGTGTTCGGCGCTGCCCTTGATGATGCCATAGACGCCACGCAGATAGTCGCGGTTGGCCCGGGCCCGGGCGGGGTCATCAAGGGCATCGAGGATGGGCTTGTCATACTCATCGACCAGAACGACAACCCGCTGGCCGGCCTGACGATGGAGATGGCCCAGCACATCGAACAGGTATTCCGGTGCCGTTTGCCATGATGACACGGCAAGCTCGGTACTGCGTTCGATCGCCTGCAATTGAACGAGAATGTTGCGTTCGATTGCCTCAGGTCCGTCATACTTGCCGTCAAAGCTGAGCCGCAGCACCGGGTGGCTCACCGACCAGTCCCAGTGCGGATGGATGGCCAGTCCCCGGAACAGGTCCTCCTCCCCCGCAAACAGGGTCCGGATTGTGTCGAGGAGCAGACTCTTGCCGAAGCGGCGGGGGCGCGAGAGAAAGTAGTGATCGCCGCGTGCGATCAAGTCCTGGATCAGCGGGGTCTTGTCGACATAGTAGCTGTCGGTTTCCCGCAGGCGGGAAAAGGACTGGATGCCGATGGGCAGGCGGTGGCGGGTCATGATCTTCCTCCGGGAGATGCGCACGGGGCCGGCATGAAAATCTCGGCCCCCAACGGCGGCGGATCAGAGCGCCTTGACATCGTTGTACGTCTTGCGAAGGTGTGCGTCTGACATATCGCGAGGATCGGCTCATACATCAATGAGTTCAGGTGAATATTCTCCGGAGCGATCAGGACAATTCTATCCAGAACCGGGATTGCCGCATCATTGGGGCAATCTCTGCGGAAGCGATTCAGCAACTTCTGTGAATCTTCGATGCCACCCTGTGCGATACATTCGCACACTGGTCCCCGGGCCTGATGCCAGGCTCGGAAGCCAGAATGGTGGTTTCGTTGCCCCGCACATTGCGGTCCACGTCTCTTCGGTCGCATCCTTGAGCCACGCCTCGATCTCCCGGGCCCGTTTCAGCACATTGCGGAGGGGTTGGGCGGGATCAGGCAGCGGCTTCAGCGACATAGGGAAGCTGAGCATCGGCCCCAAGGGAGGCGATGAGATCCGGTTTCTGCAGATTGACTCGTTCGATCATACCAATCCCGATAAGTCTTTAACGGTCGAAATTTTCATGCGCAGTCAAAATGTGGGGTGCAATCGGCGCGATGATTGTCCTATGTTGAGGTTTCTCGAAGACCGTCGGCACAGGAGGTTTGGTATGACCGCGCCCGTTTCAATCACCCGGACCGATTGCACAGAAGAAGACTTACATAACCTGGCATGGAAGAGCAAATCGGCGACCACGGCGCTTCGCTTGATGGCGCTGGCGATGCTCCGGAAGGGAGAGTCGCGGAACATGGTCGCCGAGGCATTCGGGGTGACGGTGCAGACGCTCCGCAACTGGATCGTCCGCTACAATACAGGAGGGCCTGAGGGTCTTGCTGACCTGCCGCGCCCCGGTCGTCCGCCTCATCTTGGCACTGAGGAGCGCTCGGCGCTGACATCGTGGGTCGAAGCCGGCGCGGATGCTGACGCCGATGGCGTGTGCCGCTGGCGTGTGATTGACCTGCGGAACAAGGTTGAGGCGACGTGCGGCGTGTCGGTCAGTCCGGAGACGGTGCGCAGCACCCTTCCATGCCATGGGGTTCTCTCATGTCTCGCCACGTCCGCTTCATCCCAAGGCGGATCCTGCGAGACAGGAGGCATGTCGCCGGGACTTCCGTGCCCTGGTGCTCGATGCGGTGCCTGACACGGGTGACGGCCGAGACGATCGAAGGATGGTTTCGCAGACGAAGCCCGCGCCGGGCAACAAGGGCATGCTGTCGCGGGGACGCAAGGGCAGGCGGCCACGCATCCTGCGGGATCAACGCTTGCGGCTATGCCTACCTCTTCGCCGCCGCCCGGCTCAGGATGCGGTTGCGGTCGGCCACGTCTGTGACCGCGCCAACACCGGCGCGATGAACCGCCACCTCGCTGCCATCTCCAGAGCGGTCACACCGGGCTGCCATGGCGTCGTCGTTCTCGACGGTGCCGGCTGGCACCGCTCGACGGATCTCGCCATCCCGGACAACCTGACGCTGCTGCGCCTGCCGCCCACCAGCCCGGAGCTCAATCCGATCGAAAACCTCTTCGGCTTCCTCAAGAGCAATTGTCTTGCCAACCGGGTCTTGGCGACCGTGGACGATGTCCGCGCGGCCATCACCGATGCCTGGAACGCACTCCGCCAGGATGCCGACAGAATTTCGTCCATCACAACCCGCACATGGGCAAGAAATGTCGCTCCGACACCACACGTGATTTCATAATTTTACCGGAAAAGACTTATCGGGATTGGTATAAGGGATTGCAACAGTCCTGCCTGCTGCGTCTGCATCATCGCGTCTTCTGTCCGAAGATTGCATCGTCGGAAATATGTGCCATATTTCGGACATGGCAGTCGTGACGCAAGATACCGGTTTGCGCTCCCGCATCCTCGACCGGGTGGCGGCCGACCCGGATGAGGTCTGGGTCCCTGGCGACTTTGCCGACCTCGGTAATCGCGACGCCGTCGACAAGACCCTCCAGCGCTTGGTTGCTACCGGCAATCTGCGCCGTATCGTCCGGGGTCTTTACGACTGCCCGCGTACCAACGGGCTGACCGGATGCCCGACCGTGCCCGACTACCGCGCGGTCATCCGTGCTGTCACCCGCCGGGACCAGGCGCGCGCCGTCATCGACGGCATGACCGCCGCCAACGAGCTCGGCCTCACCACCACGGTGCCGGCGCGCATTGAGGTTCTGGTCGATGCGAGATTGAAGCCGATCAAGCTGGGTCGTCAGGAAATCCGTTTCCGATACGCGGCGCCCAGCCGCCTCTATTGGGCCAACCGGCCGGCAATGAGGGTAGTTCAGGCCCTGTACTGGATGCAGGACATGCTGTCCCAGGACGACGAACGGCAACGCATCCGGGCCGCGTTGCGACGCATTTTCGCGGACCCCCGACATGGCCAGGCGATCCTCGACGATCTGGAGGCTGGCTTTTCCGCACTGCCGATCTGGATGCAGGAATTCCTGCGCGAGATGCTGGGGGCCTCCAACGCAGAACTGGCGCGGCCATGACCGCCTCAGCGTACAGACAGATCGGCACCGCACCCGCGCGCGATCACCTTGAGCGATTATGCCGATATCGGCATAACCGCTCGGAACGAGACATCAGGATGGCCAAGGTCAAGCAGAAGATCTCAGGGTGCTTCCGCTCGGCACAGCACGCCGCCGCATGGTGCCGGATCTACAGCGACCTCAAGTCCATGGCGCACCAGGGATACAACCCTCTCACCGCCATCCAGATCGCGCTCAACGGAAAAGCTGTCGAAATGATCACGCCCTGATCGACGAATTACTCTCCAAATCGTGCGAGTAGTTACCAATGTTATTTGGAATCGCTGCCCGGCATATTTCGCGCCCGTGTTGGAGCAAGTTTCTCAAATAGAGTTCGAGCGCCTTTGGGTGCAAGCCGCTTGGCATCAGCAGGCAATGGTCATCCGCAACGAGAACCATTCCATCGCCATCCAAGAAGTCCCATGTGTCGTCGGGCGCTCTTTCGTCCAGATCGGCTTCGTCCCCAACTACATCGTGCGGAACGATAGAGGCCGGCTCACCCTCGGTCCACGCGGCTATATGAAGGTAGACCGCACCATGATTCAGTCTTCGATGACGAAGCTCAGCATTCATGTTCCGAAGAGGGAGCCGAGTAGCATCCACGTCAGGACAGTTCTCCAGACACAGTCTCAAGGCTGCTTCAAGCGACATTCCCGGCGCATTCATCCACCGCGCACGCGAATACGAGATTGTACGCCTTCTATGCGGTGCTACAGGCATGAAATGCGCCTGGAGAGTGGTCCGTAAATCTTCACAGCTTCGACCGGAGTCGCACGCAAGTCAGCATATTTCCTGTCGATGGCGTCTATCGCCCACGCTTCTGATGCCACACCTCTTCGCCTCCGCTTCCTACCGCAAGGGGTTGACGATCTGAAGCCCCCTGAAATCCCGTTCGTTATCCGTGACAATCATACAGTCGTTCGCCTCCGCTACCGCCGCGAGGATCATGTCGAGGGCGCTTCGCGGTCGGCCCTGAGCTTTGCCCTCCGCCATAAGGCGCGCCCAGATCAGGCCGGCCCTGTAATCGAACGACAGTATTCGCCCTGCAAACAGCGCCTGTGGCCCCTCATTGCCAGTGAACCAAGCTTCAAGGCCGTCTCTCTTCCTGCCGCTGGGCAGTTCCAGAATGCCACGCCGGATTTCGGCGATGGTCAGCGAAGTGACAAACAGGTCTTCGTCTTGCTGCACGGTCATCCAGTCGACCAGAAGTGCGGATGGCTGCGGCTTGACGGCATTGCTGATGATGTTGGTATCGAGCAGATAACGCGTCAAAGATCGACCCTACGCCCGCCGACCCGCGCCCGCGAAAGATCGAGGTCGGCCCCGACCAGCGGCGAGCGCCGCAACGCCGAGAGAATCCCGCCTGGCTTCTGCGGCGGTTCATCGGCAACCAGTTCTCTGATCGCCGCCCGCGCCCGATCCGCTTCCGGCCAGTCGTCGGCCAAGCGACGCGCCAGAGTGCGCAGCAGCTCCCGGTCCGTTTCGAGCGCCATCACCTCAAAGCGTTTGAATCCGCGCTGCTCCAGACGCGCACGGTAGTTCCTGTTCGCTCTTTGCTGTGCGGCAGTGGTCACGGTAGCCTCCAGTCTATAGCCGGTTATATATACCACGCTTGTTGCCGCGGCAACCCCGGATTGTCGGACGGACGGGAGCTGAGCACGCGAGGGATTGAGGTTCAGGTTGCGGGTCTGAAGGTCGTGCGCTACCGCGGCGGGACACATAGTGTCCCGCCGCGCCTGTCGGCAGCGACTGATTCCCAACGCCTCAATCGCTTCACGCGACGAGACCGATGCCGTATCGCTCCAGGATTTCCGGCAGTTCCGGATGATCCTCAAGCAATCCGGTTTCCGCCGAGGCGAGTTTCTCTGTGGAGCGATCGAACACCGCGTAAACATCCTCTCCGGTGAGGCGGGAGCTGTAGACGATGCCATCGACATCGACATGATCCGTATGCATGGCCTTCGCAAATGCCCGGCCTGCCGCATGGTTTCTCGCATTTACCGCATCGGTCGGCGCACCGATCCTTGTGCAGCCGTCACCGCGCAGATCCAGCAGCGTCAACGCCGCACCCGCTTGCATGGAAATGCGCGCCCAGACCCGCGCCGTGATTTCCTTCACCGCGATCTCGCAGCCTTGGCGCCCTCGGAACCTGTCTCTCACCACCGTCTCGACGAACGCCGTGGTGAATTCGGGCGCGGCGTAGAGAACCGTGAAACCGCCGTTTCGCGTGCAGAACCTCGAATCGGCCGGGCTCGTCCCGAGCGGGTCCGACCGATGGCGGCGCGCCATGATCCTGTAGCTGGAAGGCATGGGCGCCGCTGTCAGGACGGGAGTGATCCGGCTTCTGCGATAGGGGCCTCCGCTCATGTGAACGTGGCGCCGAAGCCGGGCGCCGCGTCCAGCACTTCGTCAATCCGGCCGTCCTTGAGCAGGTCAAGCGGCAGCGCAACCGTGTTCTCGAAGGCCCATTCCTGGGTCAGGAACGCCCAGGCCAGTTCAGGGTTGCCGATCGTGTCCACAACATCTTTGAGACCCGGCACGACCCGTCCCGCGCCGAGAATCTGCGTCGCAGGAATGTGCAAGCCGCGCTTGGTGGTCTTCCACGCGATCAACCTTGCCGTCCGCGCCCACTCGTAGACCGTCGTGCGGGATACTTCGAGCCGCGCCGCCGCCTCGGAAACGCCGAGGATTCCCTCATCGGCATTCCGCCGGACCACGAACGGCCGCAGCCGTTCCGGCACGTCCGCGACGTCCTCGACTTCCCGCTGGGCGGCGACCGCTTCCAACGCGGCGGCGACGGCCACACGCGCCTCGCGAGGATGTCTGCGAACGAAGTTCCTGGCGGCGCCCGACAACACCGGGAATTCTTCAAGGAGAAGTCCCATCGTCCCGCCCGCCGGTGCGCTCGAACTGGCCATTTCAACCCCCGTCCCAAGTGTATATCCTCGGCGTCACGATTGCACAGAACGTTCAGTTTGTAAATCGCATCGTCCTCTCGACCAAGTTTGTTCTCGAACGAGCCGACGGCGTAGACCGAGGCGCCCTTGCGGATCTCGGCTTCACCATCCCGCGGTCGCGGCCGTTCCCCGCAAACTGGACGGCATGCATTCCACACCGTATAGGTCTATGCGTCGGCTCGCGCTTGGCGTCTTACCCAAGGAGGTCTCGGGTAAAGGTTCCATCGGGTCGTGGCAGCCCTCCGGCTGACTGAACACATGCAGCCCGATGCTGGCGAGGATTTCACCGATTTAGCCCATCGAGCCTCTTGCAAAACCCCCTGGGCGGCGGGTTTTTCCGGGATCCGGTGATGTTTTTCAAGAAGCGGCCTGGGAGTCGGGTGCCCCTGCGAGGTATCGTGATGTTGTGCAATACGACACCATTTCTGCGTCTATGGCCGCGATGACGCGGCCCAGGGCCTCTTCCGGGAGGCGGTGTTCCTCTCCGAAGTCGAGAAGGAACTGGCGTGTCTCCTCGGCCTGTCTGGCATTGAGCCTGGCCCGTTTCGAGCGGAACGTGTGTACTGATGCTGACATGTGAGCAATCTCCCGACACCTACCATCCAGTGGTATCATCTCTTACCATCAGGTGGTAGGTGTCAAACCCTCGAATCATTGTTTTTACACAACAAACGCCTTCCCAAGAATCACTAGACTCTGCGAGCGCGCATTGGAGCGCCCTCCATAGCTGGCGGAAATGCGCGCGATCGTGCCGATGTCCGCCCGCAGCACCCCCCCTTGTAGGTCCCCCTTGTAGGTCCCCCCCCCTCATCTGTGGACAACCGACCCGAAACGGGGCCTGACGGCGCACGAAACAAACAAACCGGCTCGGCAAGGGGTCGAGCTGACCCCCAGACCGTGCCAGGCGGCCTGTCGGCCGCGCCCGAACCCGTGCACGATCCACGAAACAACCCCAAACCACCTCACCCACCCAAACAACCCCTTCCCGGCCTCCTGGAGGCCTCACAGGGCGCGTCAGCGCCCCTTGGGTGCCCCCTGATGGCCCTTGATGGGTGTTCCGCGCGTCAGCGGCCTCCTGGAGGCTCCCAGGGCGATCAGGACGGCATCCGTGACGCGTTGAACAGCCCAGCGGCCGAACCCGGTCCTGCCGGTTCGCGAAACTGTGACAGTATTGCCGCGGGCTCCGTGCACCAGGCATCGAGACCTGCAGAAGCGAGAGCCGCCGTCCGCCGCGGCCGCCGGCGATCGGCTCGGGTTGGCGCGCCTGGAGGTGCCTACGCGGCGGGTTCCGGTTCGTTGCGGCGGGTGATGTAGCCCTCGATGAAGTCCATCTTGCCCTCGAGACGCGCGATGCGTTCCGCGAGCACGGTCACGTCCTTGCGCAGGCCGGAAATCCGCTGCCAGAGACTGGCAAAGCCAGCGATCAGGATTGCCGGCGTGATCCACACTTCGAGGCTGTCCATGACATTCCTCCCGGCTGTTCGGGCGCGATCCGCGTCGTCCGGCCATCATCATGGCCGGACCGCGAAGGCGTCAAGGCACGCCTCGAGGGCAGCCCTGACCGCCGGCGATCAACTCCAGTCGGCCTCGCCCCTGGCCTCCCTGGATCCCGGGATTCGCCCTGAAAACCCACCCCCACATGCTTCACACCGGATCCCTGGCCAGGGCGGCTGGGAACGGATCTCTTCGGCGCACTCGGCGCAGATCGCCGGCGGTTGTCCGCGGCGGCCGGTGAGGCGGATCGGGCCGTGGCATGAGAGGCAGGTGCGCGGAACTCGTGACATTACTGTCACAGTTTCGCCGAACCGGCACCGGCGGACCCGGTCAAGAGTGGATCAGGGAATGAGCTTCAGGGCCGCGACGATCAGACCGGCGGTCTGGAATCGATCAGGGCAGAAACTTGATGAGGCCGACCGCAAGCGCGAGCGCAGCCAGCACGACGGCAATCAACTGGACGTGGCGCTTGCTGTTGGCCGCCTCCAGCATCGCGATGTCGGTCTTGTACTCGGCCTGCCTGGTGTTCATCCGCTCCTCCAATGCCGCCACCTTCGCGGCGAGATCAGCATAGTTCTTGTCTGTCATGCCTATTCATTCAGCCCGTGCGCTTCCTACGAGATCCCGCCGTCGATCAGCTTGAGCTCGAGTTGGCGCGCCCCGGCCTGGGCCTCGTCACGCGTCTTGCCGGTGAGGTGAGTGCCGATGGTCGGGTTCATGTAGTAGCGCACACTTCGGCCGGACCGGCGGCGGGAGACGGCACCGATCCCCTCGAGCTCCGCCATGATTCCCGAAACGTGATTTGGGTGGATCCGGAGAATTTCCGCGAGCTCGGCCCGGTTCAGCATGATCTCGCCCGTGTCGTAGCGTAGCTCCGCGAAAAGTTCTGCCCAGAGGCCCAGAGCGACAGTGGGTCGTTTGCTGTTCTGCCGCAGCCACCTCGCCACCGCACGGTGTTCTCGCGGTCCGATCATGACGAATGTCCACTTCCTCTCGCTTGCTGTACCCGTGGAGACAACCCGATGTCCCTGTCAGCGACGATATCCGGTTTGTGGAACCGATTTCAAGGAGAACTGTTCCCTGATCTGGCCGAGGAGGTCGGCCCCCTTCTCGAACGGCACCAGCGTTTCGTGACGGTTCTCGACCTGGTTCGGGTGGAGCGCTTTGCCGGTCAGGCGTGGGGCTCACCGGGTCGCCCCCGGGAAGACCGATGTGCCTTGGCCCGGGCTTTCATGCCTGAGGCCGTGTGGGACCTGCCGACGACGCGCCACCTGATCGACAGGGTGCAGACGGACGCGACGCTGCGCCGGCTATGCGGCTGGTCGCGGTGTGCGGAGATCCCGAGCGAGGCGACGTTCTCGCTTAGCCTTTGGCGCGTTCTCGCGGTCGCGTCTTGCGGAGAGGATGCACGGCCATCTGGTCGAGGAGACGCTGGGCGACGAGCTTGTCGGTCATGTCTCGCGGGATTCGACGGCCATTGAGGGCCGGGAGAAGCCGGCGCCGAAGCCCCGGGCGGGCGACAAGCCCAGGCGCAAGCGCGGCCGTCCCCGCAAGGGCGAAGAAAGAGTGAAGGAATCGACCCGTCTTGAGCGGCAGACCGACAGCATGAACCTCGAAAGACATGCTCGACGAGTTGCCGAAGGCCTGCGATGTTGGAAGCAAGAGGAACGCCAAGGGGTTCATTGAGACGTGGCGAGGCTACAAGCTGCACATCGACACGGCAGACTGTGGCGTGCCTGTCAGTGCCGTTCTTACCTCGGCGTGGTGTCCATGACAGCCAGGTTGCGATCCCACTCGCGCTGATGACAGCCGGGCGTGTGACGCACCTCGACGATCTCATGGACGCCGCCTATGACGCCAGGGAGATCCACGCGATGAGCGATGTGCCTTGGCCACGTAGCGATCATCGATGTCAATCCGCGTCGGAACAAGGAACTCAAGGCCGACCTTGAACGCGAGGCGCGGGCACGACGTGCGGCCTGTCATGGCGATGCCGCAAGCGTGCGCTTTCGCACCCGCAGCGGTGTCGAGAGGACCAACGGCCGTCTCAAGGATGAATGCGGAGGCCGCCATGTCCGTGTCCGGGGAGCCGCCAAGGTCGCCTGCCACCTCATGGTCGGCCTGCTCGCCCTGACCGCCGATCAGGTGATGCGTCTCGCCGTCCCGTAGGGCGGCTCCCGTCAGGTCTGTCGGGACCGCGCCGCACCTTGTGCAAGGGGCGGCCTGGAGACGCTTGTCCCGACGCCTGGCATGGTGTCATTTTGTTCTTATTGGCGCGGCCGCAGTGCCGAACATCGCCGGAATCTCGCCCCCGGGAACACCGTCAGCCGTGGCCAAGGCCCGCAGGCAAGCCTCGCGGACCTCGAACTCAGGAGTTTTGCAAGAGGCTCCATCTTTAACGTTTTCCACAGCCGAGGGGGTTAATTTGGCATATTTTGCACCTCGTGGCTCTGACGGTGTTGTGTCAATGTCGTGTGATAACACTATGTTATCCATGTCGCCCGATCCGGGGCGGTGTCCGAACCTCCTTTGTCGTGCCATTTTCTTTGGTCAGCCCCTTGCGCCGCGCCTCCCAAGCCCTCCAGTCACCCCATGTTCATCCGCGCCTCCAGGACCGGCACCGCAAGGGACGGCTCCGCACGCCTCTCGCAGCGCCTCGTCGAGACCCGCCGCGAGGGCGGCAAGGTGCGCCAGATCACCCTGCTCAACCTCGGCCGCCACTTCGCGATCGACAAGGCCGACTGGGCCCTTCTGTGCCAACGCATCGAGGAATTGATCAAGGGCCGGCCCACGCTGTCCCTGGAACCTCTCCCTGCCGAGATCGAGGCCGAGGCCCGGCGCATCGCCGGGCGCCTGCTGGAGCGTCAGGGCGGGGAGACGGACGGGGCGGACTGGGAGACCGTCGATGTCGGGTCCGCCTGCGACATGGACGGGCGCACCATCGGCGTCGAGCATGCCGCATGGCAGGCCCTGGAGATGCTGCGCCTTCCCGCTCTGCTTGACGCGTTGGGCTTCAACCGGCGCCAGCGCTGCTGTGCCCTGGGCTCCATCATCGCCCGCATGGCGCACCCGGGATCGGAGCGCGAGACCAACCGCTGGCTGAGACAGACGAGTGCCGCAGGCGAGATGCTGGGCTTCGACTTCTCCCGTGTCAGCGCCATGGCGCTCTACCGGGCTTCGGACCGTCTTCTCGCCCACCAGGAAGAGATCGAGAACCATCTCTTCGGCAGGGTGGAGAGCTTCTTCGGCCTCAAGCCGACAGTCACGCTCTATGATCTCACCAACACGTTCTACGAGGGCCAGGTCTCAGGCCAGCCCAAGGCCAGGCGGGGTCACTCGAAGGAGAGGCGCACGGACGCGCCGCTGTTGACCCTGGGTCTGGTGCTCGACGGTTCGGGCTTTGTCCGCCGCTCAAGCGTCCTCGCCGGCAACGTTGCCGAGGCCGCGACACTGGAATCCATGCTGGCCTCCCTGGGGGCGTCCCAGGGGGCCGTGGTCATCATGGATCGCGGCATCGCCACGAAGGCCAACCTCGCCTGGCTGCGCCGCGAGGGCTACCGCTATCTCGTCGTCTCCCGCGACACCACACGGGTGTTTGACGCCACGCGGGAGCTCACCACGGTGGTGACGGCGTCCGGCCAGGCGGTGGATGTCGACACCGACGAAGTCGACAGCCAGGAGGAGGATGGCACGCCCTGCAGGGAGGTTCTCCTGCGCTGTCACTCGACGGCTCGCGAGGCCAGGGAACGGGGCATCCTGGAGCGCTTCCAGCGGCGCTTCGAGGAGGGCCTGAAGAAGCTCGACGAAGGGCTGTCCAAGCCCAGGACCCGCAAGGCCCTTGACCACATCCAGCGCCGCATCGGACGCCTCGAAAAGGCCAACGCCCGCGTCGCCCGGCACTGCGAGATCACCGTCACTCCCGATGACGAGGGAAAGAAGGCCCGCGCCATCTCCTGGACATGGAAGCCGACCGAGGGATCCATGATGAGCCACCCGGGCGTCTCCTGCCTGCGCACCAACATCCTCGATCTCGACGCCGAGACCCTGTGGCGTACCTGGGTCACCCTCACCGACGTCGAGGCCGTGTTCCGCTCGCTCAAGTCCGAGCTCGGGCTGCGCCCCATCTTCCATCACAAGCAGCGCCGCGCCGACGGCCACCTCTTCATCTCCGTCCTCGCCTACCAGGCCGTGCAGCTCCTGCGCACGCGCATGAAGCGGGCCGGCGCGTCAGACAGCTGGTCCACCATACGCCATGCCCTGAGGCCCCTGCAGCGCACCACCACCACCTTCACCCGCCAGGACGGACACACCCTGCACGTGCGCAAGACGGCGCTGCCCGACGACCAGCAGGCTGTCATCATCTGAGCCATGGGCATCGCCCCGCCGCCGCGCAACGTCCGCAAGACCATCGTGTGAGGCGGGCCTCTCGTCTGAGCCCGGCGAGCGGCCACTGAGCCGCGCGATCCCACTTGTCGTGCCACTGCGAATCCTACCCCACTGATTCTCAATCGTTTTTTGCACTCAATGTTAAAGATGGGCTAGCAAGTGCACCGCATCTGTTCACCACTTGCAGGCGAACGTCGACGATACCGCGAGCCGCGGTTGCCGGCCTCGTCTGCTCTTGAACCTGCGTGTGACTCGACGGCCTCCCGGTCATTGTGAGGCTCTCGCCGAGCGCCAGCCCTCCCCGCAGGCAGCGCTCCGCGGATTGTCGGCATTCTCGTCGATTACTGGCGGCGCCCCTGATTTCCGAGTGTCTGGCCCCGCACGACGTGGACGGGCTGCACGGCCAGAATGGCCTTGAGGGCAGTCTTCAGTACAGGGGTTTCGACGAAGAGGCCGTGGTGTTCGTACGGGTATCGCCAGTCGATGAAGGCGTTCCTGGCTCGTGACAGCGCGGTCCTTATCCCCGGCCATTGCGGCATATCCGGAAACATGCCCGGAACCTCCGGCATGTTCGCTTCAATCCGTTCGCGCGTGTCCTTCTTCAGGCGCTTGAACAGCTTGAGCAGGTCGTGCGTACGGTCGGGTGGCCGACCGTTCCGTTCGTCCACTGCAGTGCCTTCAACGCAAGTTCGACGGCGAGAGCGAGCAGCACGATGACCGCTATCGATGATCGATCGAACTGAACAGAACGACCGTCGTCCGGGGCATCGAGATGTTCCACGACCTGTCCGAGCTTGGCTGCCTCGTGCAGCATCCATGCGGGATGCCAGAAGATCTCCGGTTTCTTTTTCGGATTGCCTGTCACCGGGTCGCATTCGTCCGTCGTGAGCAGTGACTGGACTTCGCACCGCGACAGCGCCAGCCCTGTGCGAAGCGTGAACTCGCGTTGCCAGGCGGCCGGGCTGAATCGTGCGTCGTTCTTGCCCGGTCGGCGCGCGGCTGCATCCGCGTCCGCGGACGCTCTGGCGATGATGGCGATCGCTTCTGCGATCTTCTGACGGTCCGGTCGGTAATCGCATTCGGTCATGGTTTTCCTGTCCGCTGTCCACTCGATCGAGGGGTGCGCGTTGGCCTAAGCCTGTTGTAGATGATTTCGTTGACGAGGTGGACCGGCCGCAGACGACGTCGCGGTGGAATTCCCGGAGGGCATCAGCCGGAACAGTCAGGATGACAACTGACAGTCGGCAATCCGGACGCGATCTTCCACGATCGCACGTTCCGCCGCCTTATCGTCGGCCAGGCGAAGAGCCGGCACGGCAAGGGCGACGTCACGCCCGACGAGCGCCACCGGGTGACGCTCCACCTCGGCATGGCAAGACGCCTCTGCCGCGCTCGCCTGACCCGGGCCTGGCATTCGATCGCCCGTTTGCGCCACCCCGGAACATCGGTCCGTGACGGACACATTGGCGTCGGGCCTCCGGACAGCGTCCGAACACCGATGCAAACGGCCGCCCCGCTTCACGAACCGTCAGGTCGCCGAGCGTCAGACAGCAACCGGTCAGAACGGAACATCGCCGGCGCTTCCCCTGGAGTCGAGAACGGACGGAACGCGGCTGTGGTGTTCGATCCATGCTCGGACCGCTGGCGAGAGCCATCCGGCAACCTCCATGATACGCTCATGGTCTTCGACGAGATTCCGCGCGAATATCGGTTCATGGTGAGCAATTCGGTTGCGCAGCGTCCGCAAGGTGTTCAACGGCCGATGAGCCTGTCTGCGAATCAGCGGGGCGCGATGTGGAAAGGCGCCGCGCAGCGCCGGGCGCCAGAGCGTCATCTCGTAGTTGGTCCTGCGCCCTGCGGCCGCACGGCCCCCGGGACCCAGCAACGAAACCCAGAAGCCGAACGACAAGGCCGCCACGACCCGGCGCGAATCGTCGCCATGCCCGTCTCGCGCCAAGTCGGCCCTGGCGTTCGCGATCCGCTCCAGGGCGCCCCTGTCCAAACCCGCACGGCTGTTGTCGTACCAAGCCACGCCGTATCGTTCGCCAAGTCTTCGGTTCATGGCGTTGCGCAGCGCGACCTCCAGGACCTGCAGCGGTCCGTAGAAGGCGGCGCTGACCGCGGTGTTCCAGACATGGAGCCGGACCGCTTCTTCCCGGTCTTCCCGGGCGGCATCAAGATATGTGCCGAGGCGCTCGCGCGACAGGAGAACCTCGATATCAGCGAGAACGTCGTCCGCGTAGCAGAAGTCGTTGACGTCCTGGCCCCGGTCCGCCATATTCATTGCGTACACCCCGGACCCGCCTCTGCCACCCGGTATGCGCCCGGGGTTCGTGTTTCACTCCCCAATCCACTCATGACAGTTTCGCCGCACCGCCGGTACGGTTTTGACGATATCCCCGTCTGGAGACAGCTCTGCGGGCCGTTCTGGCGGCCTCGTCCACCTCGCGGAACTCCACTTCGAGCTTCTTCAGTCGCGCCACCAGCCCGCCGAGGTCGTAGAGGTTGCTCAGCTTTCCGCCATGGATGGCCCGACGCGCGACACGCTTGACCAGGCCCGCCGTTTCGAGGTCCACGATGTGGCGCTGCACCTGACGGGGACTGATGCCCAGCCGCTCGGCGAGAACCGCCTTGCCGGGAAAGGGCTTCCGATCGCATTCCCACCAGAAGTCGCAGAGCTGCATCAGCACGGCGAGCTGCGTCGGATTGAGCCCCAACCGGTTCTGCGCCCGCAGCAGCAGGGATGGGACAATGCAGAAACCCAGCGCGATGACCCCCTATCGTGATGACGCCTGCGTTCCCGCCCTTTCTCGATGCCATTCTCCTCAACGGCCATCGCGTCGTCGCTTGCGCGATGATGCGCCGGGGAGACTCCCATGACCCCGACTTCGAGGCATGCGAAGAAGCCTGCCGCACGGCTCTTCATCCTGTGCAGCCCCCACAACCCGACCGGGCGCAACGTCACGGCAGAAGAATTTCGGTGCCTCGCGGAGATCGCTGCGCGACACCGCGTCATGGCCGACGAAATGCACGGCGATCTCGTGTGTGCCTCCCGGACGTCCTGTGCCATTGCTGTCGCTCTGCGACGACCTCGATGTCGAGGTCATGGCGGCAAACGGTCTCTCGAAGACGATGAACCCCGTCGGCCTGGGCCTCAGCACTCTCGTGATTGCATCCCGGGGACTTCCTGCAAGGGTCGAGGACGCCGTGCGCCGGAGCGGAGAATGGGGTGTCATCCCGGCAAGCCGCTCTCGCCGGCTATGCGCCCGGCGGCGCCTGGCTTGACGCGCTGCCTGATCACGTCGCCGGCACCATGGCTGCCGTCGACGCCAGGGGCATGCGCGCACGTGCCGGCGCCGTGGTCCTGGTGATGGCGCGACACCGCAGGCACCGGTCTTGACGAAGAGAAACTCATGGAGGGGACAAAACCCGCCTGTTCGGGCAGGAAACGCATTCGGCGCCATGACCCGGGGATTCGTGCGCGCCAATCTTGCCTGCCCGCGCAGCATGGTGACGACAGCACTGGGCCGTCTCGCACGAGCTCGGCCACAAACGGCGGACAAGGGCCTACTCCACCGTGACACTCTTGGCGAGATTGCGCGGCTGATCGACGTCTGTGCCTTTGCGCATGGCCGCATGGTAGGCGATCATCTGCACCGGGATGGCGTGAACCAGCGGCGTGACGAGCGCATCGACGGTTGGCAGGACGACCATTCTGTCGGCCAGGGGTTCTGCACCGGCCGCACCCGCCTCATCGGTAATGAGGATGATCCTGCCGCCTCTCGCCCTGGCTTCCTCGACGTTGGACATCGTCTTGTCGAAGAGATCATCGCCCGGGGCGACGACGATGACCGGAACGTGCTCGTCGATCAGCGCAATCGGCCCGTGTTTCATCTCTCCTGCGGCATGGGCCTCCGCGTGAATGTAGCTGATCTCCTTGAGCTTCAGCGCTCCCTCCATGGCGACGACTGCAGAGGTGCCTCGACCGAGGTAGAGAACACGCTGCGCTTCGGCGATCTCCCAGGCGAGTTGCCGGAACGCGTCCTCCATGGCGATGACGCGCGCCAGTGTCGAGGGCAGTGTGGTCAGGACACCGGCAAGGCGGGCGACCTCATGACGATCAATGACCCCGCGATCCCGTGCCGTGGCCACGGCAAGGCAGAAGAGGACGGCAATCTGGGAGGTAAACGTCTTGGTCGCGGCCACACCGATCTCCGGCCCGGCATGGGTCGCAAGCACAAGGTCCGCCTCACGCGCCACCGTGCTGGTCTCGGTGTTGGTCACCGCGACAACGGTCCTTCCCAGATCACGGGCATAGCGCATGGCGGCAAGGGTGTCGGCGGTCTCTCCCGACTGCGAGATGAACACACCGAGACCGTTCTCGACCATGGGCGCCCGGCGGTAGCGGAACTCCGAGGCAATGTCGGCGTCGGCGGGCAATGCGGCCAGGCGTTCAAGCCAGTACTTGCCGATGAGAGCCGCGTAGTAGGCGGTGCCACAGGCGATCAGGGTCATCCGTTCAACCGCGCCGGGGCCGAGGGACGCTCCGGGGATCGTGATCGAACCCGCCTCGGGGTCGAGATAGCGGCCCAGGGTCTCGCCGACCGCCACCGGCTGCTCGTGGATCTCCTTCTCCATGAAATGGCGGAAGCTCCCCTTCCCGATCACCGCGCCGGACAGTTCGATATCCACCACAGGGCGCGCCGCCGGACGGCCACCCGTATCGAGAACATCGATGCCGTCGCGGCGGACAAGGACGAGATCGCCTTCTTCCAGGTAGGAGACCTGGCGGGTGTGACCCGCAAGGGCGATGGCATCGGAAGCAAGGAAGAGGCCGTCCTCGCCCCAGCCCACCGCCAGCGGCGCTCCCCGCCGCGCTCCGGCAATGGCCACGTCCGCGCCCTCGATGAGAAGGGCAAGGGCGAACATGCCCTCGAGACGGTCCATCAGGGCCATCATCGCCGCTGACGGAGTCCCTTCGGTTTCCAGCAACGCGTCAAACAGGTGCGCCACCACCTCGGTATCCGTGTCCGACTCGAAACAGCACCCCCCGGCGCGCAGGTCTTCACGCAGCGCGCGATAATTCTCGATGATGCCGTTGTGGACGACGGCAACCCGGCCGGTCATGTGGGGATGGGCATTCCTGCGCGTGGGCGCTCCATGGGTCGCCCATCGGGTATGGCCTATGCCGGCCTCACCCGTCACGCCGTTCGCCGTCAGTGCGGCCTCGAGGTTGGCGATCTTGCCGGCCTCGCGCCGGCGCACGATCCCCGCATCGCCGAGCACGGCAATGCCCGCCGAGTCATAGCCGCGATACTCGAGCCGGCGCAGTCCGTCGAGGAGAACCGGAGCCGCCTCGCCGCTCCCGAGATAACCGATGATCCCGCACATGCCCTGTCAGTCCCCGGCGCCCGACCTGTTGCGCCGCCACCGGGGCGCCAGGCGCTCGCGAACCGTCTGGGGCGCCCGTTCGAGAGCCATGGCATCGTCGCCGACGTCCCGGGTAATCGTGCTGCCGGCGCCGACCATCGTGCCGTCGCCGATCGTGAGCGGCGCCACAAGGGAAACGTTCGATCCGATGAAGGCGTCCCTGCCGATCCGCGTCGGGTGCTTGGTCACGCCGTCGTAATTGCAGATCACGACTCCGGCGCCGAGATTCGTCCCGGCGCCGACCTCGGCATCCCCGACATAAGCCAGGTGATTCGTCTTCACGCCGGCCTCAAGCGTCGAGGCCTTGATCTCGACGAAATTGCCGACTCTCGCATCGGCGCCGATGCGGGTTCCGGGACGCAGTCGTGCGAAGGGGCCGATCACGGCGCCGGCGCCGACTTCACAGTCCTCGAGATGGCTGAAGCTGCGGATGATGGCGCCATTGCCGATCGTCACGCCCGGACGGATCACGACATCCGGTTCGATCACGACATCGCGTCCGACCACCGTATCCCAGGAGAGCCACACCGTCTCCGGCGCCATCATTGAACAGCCGGCGGCCATGGCGGCATGACGCAGGCGGCGCTGCATGACCGCTTCGAAACGGGCGAGGTCCACGCGATCATCGGCGCCGACGGTATCGTCGGGATCGGTGGTCTCGAGAACGGCGGTCGCAAGGCCCCGGCGCCGGGCAATCGCGACGACATCGGAGAGATAGAATTCACCCTTGGTGTTGTCGTTGGAAACCTCGTCAAGGAATGCACCAAGACGCCCCGCCTCGATGCTCATCATGCCCGAGTTGCACAGCGTCGAGGCACGCTCGGATTCGCTGGCATCGTGAAACTCGACAATTCTCTCGAGGGAGCCGTCGGCTCCGGTCACCAGCCGCCCGTAGCGGTTGTCGGAGGTGACGTGCACACCCAGGACCGAGGCCACGGCACCCCTGTTGCGTCGCACTGCGACAAGGTCATGAATGGCGGACGCCTGCAGCGTCGGCGCATCACCGAACAGCACCACGACATCGCCGTCATCGGCCAGCCCCTCAAGAGTATCGCAAGCTGCCTTGACCGCATCGGCCGTGCCGCGCGGGCGCTGCTGGACGACGACACGGGCAGGCCTGACGGCCTCGGCCGTGTGGTTGTCTCCGGGCCCGGTCACCACAACGATGCGTTCGGGCCCGATCGCTGCAGCCGCGGCGATCACGTGATTGACCATGGGTCTGCCGACAACCGTGTGCATGACCTTGGGAAGGTCAGATTTCATGCGCGTGCCCCGGCCTGCCGCAAGCACGACCACGGCGACATTCTTCAGGGCCAGAGCGGAATTCATGAGTACCCCTTTCGGCAACCACCGGTTGGTGCCACACTCAAGCACGCTGACCGAAGTCAAGAATTGCAACACTCAATGACACCATACAGCCGTCATCGTCGGCTGCCACGGGCGCGGACGTGACAGATCGTCAGCGACACAGATTCCGTGCCGTCATCTTCGATCTCGACGGCACGCTGATCGACAGTGCGCCCGATATCGCCGATGCCATCAACATGGTGATGGCCGAGTTCGGACGCCAGGCCCTGACCGAGGGCGCGGTGCGGGACATGGTGGGCAACGGCTGGGCGGGTCTGCTTGAACGCGCCATGACCCTGACGGGGGGCATGCCCGAAGAAGCGGCATCTGCCATCGAGGACAGGTTTCGCCGGTTCTACCTGCCGCGCAGCACGCGCCTTTCAAGTCTCTACCCGGGCGTTGCCGGAACCATTGATGCGCTTCGCCGGGACGGCACGGCGATCGGCGTGTGTACCAACAAGCGCCAGGCGGGCGCCGATCATGTCGTTGCAGCCTTCGGCCTCGAAGAGGCCATCGGCGCGGTGGTCGGCGGCGACACAGGCGTGATGAAACCCGACCCCGCTCATCTCGCGATCGTTCTCGACCGCCTTGATGTGGCCGCCACGGATGCCGTCATGGTGGGAGACAGTCACGCCGATGTTGCCGCCGCCCACGGCGCCGGCATGCCGTGTGTCGTCGTCAGTTACGGTTATGCCGGGGTGCCGCCCGCATCGCTGGGCGCCGACCGCATGATCGACCGCATGGCGGACCTTGTCCCGGCGCTTGCCGGTCTGTGAGCAGTCTGCGCCGTCAGGTGACGGTATCGGGAAGCTCGGCCTTGCGCCGGGAGATGAAATCCTGCAGGGCCTCGTCACGGGCCTCGTCAAGCGGCGGCGGCTCGTAGGCCTCGAGGCGCCGGCGGGCGGTGGCCAGTGCGCGCTCATCATGGGTGAGTCCGCCCTCGGCCTGCCACTGCTCGAAACTGTTGTTGTCGGCAATCTCGGGAATGAAGAACCCGTCGAGGTAGTTGCGCCTGGTATGGGCGCAACCGAGAAAGTGATGGCCCGGACCAACTTCGCGAATCGCCTCGAGACCGAGGCCATTCTCCGAAAGATCGAGCCGGCGACAGAAACTCTGCAGCATCGCCACCTGTTCGGTGTCCATGATGAACTTGCCGTAGCCGGCCGTCAGCCCCGCCTCGAGCCAGCCGGCGGCATGCAGCACAAAGTTGGTCCCCGCCAGCAGTGTGGCCGTCATGGTCTGCATCGATTCATAGGCTGCCTGGGCATCGGCGATCTTGGCGCCGTTGAGCATGCCCCCGGAGCGCAGCGGAACCCGATAGCGGCGGGCGAGCTGTCCCACCGCATAGATCATCTGCAAGGTCTCCGGCGTACCCATCATCGGCGCTCCCGATCTCATGGAGACAGTCGCAAGAAAGCTGCCGTAGACCATGGGCACTCCGGGACGAACAATCTGGGCATAGGCCAGGCCCGACACGACCTCGGCATTGAGCTGGGCAATGGCGCCGGCGGTCACCACCGGAGCCATGGCTCCTGCCATGATGAACGGAGTCACGAGAACAGCCTGGTTGTGCCCGGCATAGTGACGCAGTGCGCCGAGCATGGAGCCGTCCCAGACAAGTGGCGAGTTGCAGTTGACGACGGACGTCATCACCGTGTTCTCGCGCATGACATCGGCGCCGAAGAGAATCTCGCACAACCGGCACGAATCGAGAGCACGTTCGGGTGCGGACTGCACGCCCATGAACGGTTTGTCGGAATACTTCATGTGAGAGTAGACGATATCGAGATGGCGCCTGGGTACCGGCACATCCACCGGCTCGCAGATGATTCCTCCAGAATGGTGCAGAACCGGCGACATGTAGGCGAGTTTGATGAAGTTCTGCAGATCCTCGAGTGTCGCATAGCGTCGCCGGTTCGAAAGATCACGCACAAAGGGCGAACCGAAGGTCGGTGCAAAGACCGTGTTGCTGCCGCCGACGACGACGCTGCGCTCAGGGTTGCGCGCCAGCTGCACATAGCTTTCCGGCACCTTGGCGAGAAGGTCCCCGATCAGGGCCCGCGGGACCCGCACCCGCTGCCCGGCGACGTCCGCCCCGGCCTCCTTCCACTGGCGGCACGCCTCGTCATCGAGGAAGTCGATGCCGGTTTCCTCGAGGATCTGCATGGAGGTGTGGTGCAGCAGGTCGACTCCGGCCTCGTCGAGAAGCTCGTAGACCGGAATCTCGCGCGTGATGTAACGCTGCTGGATGATGGGTGCGCCGATACGCTCGCGATGGCGTCTGGCCCGTCCCCCGCGCCGTCCACGCGTTTCTCCCATGTCCCATCCCCCGTTGAGCGCGGTCGCATGTGAAATCAAGGCACGGGGCGTGTCAATCGGGCAAAGCCGATTGACACGCCTGCCACGCCTTATCTAATGTGCGCCCGCTTTTTCCGGTGGCCTTGACTGCCAGGCTGGCGAGACGACATGGCGGATGATCCATCCGATCTTGAGACACGAATCGCTGCAGCCCGAAGCAAGGGCAAGGGTGGCAGGACCACGGGGAGAGCACAGGCGTCCGGTTATGGCATGGCCGTCCGCATGGCGGTCGAAATGGTTGCTGCCCTTGCCGTTTCCGTCTTTCTGGGACTCTGGATTGACGGGGAACTGGATACCGCGCCGTTGTTCCTGGTGATCTTTCTGATCATGGGCATGGCGGCCGGTGTCATCAATGTGGTGAGGGCCGCAGGAATGATGACTCGCGGGTCGCGGCGCGGTCCGGTGAACGACGAAGAGGATCAAAGGCGTGGCAACTGACTCCGGTCACAATCCGCTTGATCAGTTTGCAGTGTCGTCCGCCGTCGAGTTCGGCATCGGCGACCTCGACCTTGCAATCACCAACTCGGCAATCTGGATGATGGCGGCAACCGCGCTCGTCATCATCTTCACCACCGTGTTCATCGCACGACGCAGCATGGTCCCGGGGCGCATGCAGTCCCTGGTGGAGGTCTCCTACGAGTTCATTGCCAACATGCTGCAGGACAACGTCGGGGATCAGGGTCGTCCGTTCTTTCCCTTTGTCTTCACCCTCTTCATGTTCATCCTCTTCTGCAACATGCTGGGCATGCTGCCGTACAGCTTTACCGTGACGAGCCAGGTCGTTGTCACGTTCGGACTCGCCCTTGTCGTCTTCATCGGGGTCACCATCGTCGGCTTCGTGAAACATGGACTGGGTTTCTTCAAGTTCTTCCTTCCCCACGGTGTCCCGGGCTTTCTCGCTCCCCTCGTGATCCCCATCGAGATCCTGTCCTACCTGATTCGCCCGGTCAGTCTGGGCCTGCGCCTCTTTGCCAACCTGACAGCGGGTCACACCATGCTGAAGGTGTTCGCCGGCTTCATTGCCCCGCTGGGGGCCTTGTGGATCCTCCCCGGCGCGATCCCCATGGCGGCAGTGATCGGACTGACCCTTCTCGAATTCGCCATTGCGTTCCTGCAGGCCTATGTGTTTGCCGTGTTGACCTGTATCTACCTGCATGACGCGATTCACATGCACTGACGGGTTGCCTCCCGTCCAGGCACATCCCCCTCGAACTGGAAAGGACCTTTCATGATGGATGCAGAAGCTGCAAAGCTCATTGGCGCTGGCCTTGCGGTCATCGGACTGGGCGGCGTTGGCGCCGGTATCGGCCATATCTTCGCCTCGATGATCACCGCAGTTGGACGCAATCCGGCGGCGACCGGCAGTGTCCAGGGCTTCATGTGGATCGGCTTCGCCCTCGTCGAGGCGGTGGCGCTCTACGCGCTGCTCATCGCCCTTCTTCTCCTCTTCGTCTTCTGATCACCCGAGGCGTCTGCGGCCCTGAGGACAACGATCCATGCCACAACTGGAATTCTGGCACTTTCTGCCGCAGTTATTCTGGCTCGCGGTCTGCTTCGTGTTTCTTTATGCCATCATGGCGTACGTCGCGTTGCCACGCATTGGCCGCGTCCTGACCGATCGCACGCACAGGATCGAACAGGATCTCGACGGCGCCGAGAAGGCGAGGGCCGACGCCGACCGGGCGCGTCTCGAGTACGAAAGTTCTCTCGATGAGGCCCGCAACAGGGCACGATCCATCATCGGCGAGGCTGTCGAGCAGGCGGCCGCGGAGGGAGAGCGGCAACTTCAGGCGCTCGATGACGAGACCGGCCGCGAACTTGAGGATGCACAACGGGCCATCGACAAGGCCCGGACAGCAGCGCTTGCCAACCTTGAGAACGTGGCTGTGGAAGCGGCGCGCCTGGCAACCCGGCGGCTGACCGGGGCGGAGGTCAGCGACGAGGATGCACTCAAGGCGCTGGCGGCGGCGCGGGGAAACTGACCCATGGAGCACCTGCTCGAGGATCCTTCGTTCTGGGTGGCCGTAGCCTTCGTGATCGCCATTGCCATTGTCGGCAAACCGCTTTCCTCCATGGTTCTGTCCGCGCTCGACAGGCGCAGCAGCGAGATCGCACGAAGACTTGATGAAGCGAACGCGCTGAACGAGGAAGCAAAGGAACTGCTGTCTTCCTACCGGCGCAAGCATCGTGAGGCGGAAGCCGAGATTGCCGCAATCATGGCGCGGGCGCATGAGGAAGCGGAAACCCTGAAGCGCAACGCTTCCCGCGAACTCCAGACCAGACTGGCCCAGCGGCGCCAGGCGGCACAGGAGAGGATCCGCCAGGCCGAAGCCGACGCCGTCAACCAGGTCCGCGCAGCCGCAGTCGACCTCGCCCTTGGCGCCACCGCGCAACTCATCCACGCCCGGCTTGACGACGGCGAACAGGCACGTCTCGTCGACGAGGCCATCGACGAACTCGATCAGCGCCTCGCCTGAACCGGCGCAAGCCGGCGTTGCAGGTGAATGCCGAACGCAGCGTCACGGTCGTGACCGAAGGCAACCACCCGACACACTCTGGCGGGGCGGGATGTGTCCCCATACGCGTTAACTTGTTTTGACTCCCTTGCCGGAGCGCTCATCGGGGAAGTATCGCTCACTCTGCGGGCGCCGCCTTCGTGTCGGCTGCGGGAGATTGCCGACCCGTCTGTCAGCACCTCGCGCACTGTCGGCGGTTTTATGGAAGCGCGGGATTCTGGCTGCAAGGCGCGGTTTTCGAGCTTGGTGTTTGATGGCAGTCGCCGAGGAGTTTTTCCCCATGGTGTTCTTTGTTGTGGCCATCCGCCGTCCACGTGACGGCGTGCTGTCACGGCCGCCAGCGCAGCTCATCGGCCATGGGCCGATCGCCGCAGAGGGGCGCGGTTCTGTTGGGCACTGCTGTTCGCGCTCCGGCGAACCCTTGAGCGTTGCAGGGAACGGGAAGGCGAGCGGTGTCGCCTGCCGGTGCGGCGGGTGTTCAGCGGACCGCCGCTGCGGTTCCTTGTGAGCATCCCGAGACGATGTTTCCTGTGGTTGTTCCCATGCGGCCTGGCGTTCGACCATTCCGGTGTGCCGGGGAGACGTGCCGTGCGTGATCGGCGAAGCATGCGTGGCCCGCTTTCCGTTGAACACGGTCACGTGGCCGGACGCGAGAGCGCCGGGCGTCGGCGTCCATCGGGAACGTGACCGCGTGCAAGGTCACGCCAGATGTCATGGGCAGGCCGCCGGTTCGCGCCCTGCCGGGCGCGTCAGGAACCCGTGAGGCCAGCAACCGCCCGCCCCGGAAATCGATTGCGCACCAGCACGGCACGGGCGTTGAAAGGATCAGCGCATCGAACGGGACACTCACCGAGACAGCGCCCATCGCGCAGCGTGTCAGGTCACGTGCTGTCCGGTTCCCATGTCAGAACGGGACGACGGGCAGCGGCTGTCTCATCGAGTCGCTTCCAGGGAGCAAGGCGCGGCGCACCGTGGAAGAGTTCCCGGTTCCCTTTCCTCGCCTCGTTGGCCAGATGCATCATGACATCGCAGAACCGGTCAATGCTCTGGCGGCTTTCGGTTTCCGTTGGCTCGATGAGCATGGCACCATGAACGATGAGCGGAAAGTACATGGTCATGGGATGGTATCCCTCATCGATCATCGCCTTTGCGATATCGAGCGTCGCGATTCCCGTGTCCTTGAAGTTTCGGTCATCGAACAGGCATTCGTGCATGCAGGGTCCGGGAAACGGCGCGTTGTAGGCGCCGGAAAGACGGGCCAGCACGTAGTTGGCATTGAGCACGGCGTCCTCGGCGACCTGGCGCAAGCCGTCGGCGCCATGACTCATCATGTAGGCAAGAGCCCGCACGAACATGCCCATCTGCCCGTGAAAACTGCGCAGACGACCAAACGCCCGTCCGGTGCCGTCGTGTTCGATCAACCGCCACGCATCATCATCGGCCTCGATACGCGGCACGGGCGCAAAGGGCAGCAGCTCCTTGCACAGAACCACCGGCCCGCTTCCCGGGCCACCGCCGCCGTGGGGAGTCGAGAAGGTCTTGTGAAGATTGATGTGCATGGCATCGACACCGAGATCTCCGGGTCTCACGCGGCCGACGATGGCGTTGAAGTTGGCGCCATCGGCATAGAGAAAGGCTCCCGCGGCGTGCAGCATGGCGGCGATCGTCATGATGTCGTTCTCGAAGAGCCCGCAGGTATTGGGATTCGTCAGCATGAGAGCGGCGACATCGTCGTCGAGCGCCTGCTCGAAGGCGTCCAGGTCGACACGCCCTCTCGCATCGCACGGCACGGTATCAACACTGTAGTCGCAGAGCGCCGCCGTCGCCGGGTTGGTGCCATGGGCCGATTCGGGAACGAGGATCCTGCGGCGCGCGTCACCCCTTGCCGTGAGGGCGGCGCGGATGCACATGAGACCGGCGAACTCGCCGTGCGCACCCGCCGCCGGCGACATGGCCACGCCCTGCATGCCGGTGAGAGTGGTGAGCCAGTGCGCCAGAGTGGCGACAAGTTCCAGGCAACCCTGTACCGTCGCCGGTGGCTGCAAGGGGTGCGCCATGGCAATCCCCGGCAATCGGGCGACCTTCTCGTTGATCCGGGGATTGTGCTTCATGGTGCACGATCCCAGGGGGTAGAGACCCGAATCGATCGCGTAGTTCTTCTGCGACAACCGCGTGAAGTGACGGATCACCTCGGGCTCCGCAACACCTGGCAGGCCGATGGAACCGCGCTGCCCGACGCCGCCCAGCTTCAGCGCCCTGCCCTCCGGTTGGGGAAGATCGACTCCGCTGCGTGCGCCACTGTCGAGTTCGAACAGCAGCGGCTCGTCCATGACCAGGCCGCGATGGCCACCCGATGTCACGTCTGTCATGACAGGATCTCCTGCATCGCACCGGCAAGTGCATCGATCTCTGCGGCCGTCGTCATTTCCGTTGCGGCGACCAGCATGAGGTTCGCGACAGCGCCGTTCACGGGCTCGAAACGCGACACCGGCACCCCCCCCAGAATGCCCCGGTCGGCGAGCTCATCGACGACGTCCCCGGCAGGCCGCGGAAGTTGCAGTGTCAATTCGTTGAAAAACCCATCGTTCGGCGTGGAGACTCCCTCGATCGCCAGGAGGCGCTCCATCGTCCGCTGCGCCGCTTCGTGATTGAGCATCGCCAACCGCGCAAGGCCTGTTTCCCCGAGCAATGCAAGATGGATGGTGAAGGCGAGGGCACACAGGCCCGCGTTGGTACAGATGTTGCTTGTCGCCTTCTCGCGACGGATGTGCTGCTCGCGCGTCGACAGGGTCAGGACCCAGCCCCTGCGTCCATCGGCATCCACGGTTTCACCGGCCAGCCGTCCCGGCATCTGGCGCACATGGCGTTGCCTGGTCGCAAAGAGACCGACATAGGGTCCGCCAAATCCCAGGGAATTGCCCAGGGACTGCCCCTCGCAGACAACGATATCGGCCCCCATGTCGCCCGGTGGGGTGAGAAGGCCGAGCGACACCACTTCGCTCACCGCAACAACCAGGAGAGCTCCCGCCTCCTGGCAGACTTGCGCCAATGCCGAGAAGTCATGCAGGCGGCCGAAGAAATCGGGGGTCTGCACGACGACACACGCCGTCGAATCATCGATCTGCGCCTCAAGGCCGGCCTCCCGGACGGCCATCGGCAACGTCACGACCTCAAGGTCGGCATGGCGCACGTAGGTGGCAACGGTATCGCGGTAGTGCGGATGAAGCCCGCCCGACAGGACGGCTCTCGACCGCCTTGTCACGCGGCTTGCCATGAGAACGGCTTCCGCCGCCGCCGAGGCGCCGTCATACATCGAGGCGTTGGCGACTTCCATGCCCGTCAGCCTGGCCACCATGGTCTGGAACTCGAAGAGCATCTGCAGGGTGCCCTGGGAGATCTCCGGCTGATAGGGCGTGTAGGACGTGAGAAACTCGCCTCGCTGGATGAGAGCGTCCACGGCTGCCGGCACATGGTGGCGATACGCCCCGCAGCCAAGAAAGAACGGTGCATTGCCGGCGTGCAGATTCTTCTGCGCCATGGCCGAGAGAGTCCTCTCGACCTCGATTTCGCCCTGATGGAGCGGCAGGTCGAGAAGTTCCTCGGACCACGCTTTCTGGGGGACATCGGCATAGAGGTCCTCGATGCTGCCCACACCGACAACATCAAGCATGGCGGCGCGGTCGGCATCGGTGAGGGGCAGATAGCGCATCAGGCCATCTCCAGGAGATAGTCTCTGTAGGCGTCCTCATCCATCAGTGCGTCGAGCTCCCCGACATCTGCAAGCCGGATCCGCACAAACCAGCCCGCACCATAGGGATCGGCATTGACTCCGGCCGGGTCATTGCCGAGCGCATCGTTGACCGCAACGACTTGGCCGGAGACGGGAGCATAGACCTCGCTGGCCGCCTTGACCGATTCGACGACGCACAGTTCGTCGTTGCGCGCCACGTCGCGCCCTGCTTGCGGCAACTCCACGAAGACAACATCGCCGAGCTGTTCCTGAGCATAGTCGGAGATGCCGACGGTCCCGATATCCTTGTCGACATCGATCCACTCATGTTCCTTGCTGTAGCGTCTGCTCCCCATCGTGTTCTCTCCCTTCACGTGAGCGATGTCATGATCGGTGATAGCGGTGCGACACGAAAGGCAGTGACCGGATTTCAGCCCCCACCCATGAACCGCGTCTTTCGACCTCGACCACAGTACCTGTTGCGGCCTCTTCGCTGGCCACGTAGCCCATGGCAACCGGCCCTTGCGCCGTCGGACCGAAGGCGCCGCTCGTCACGGTCCCGAGAGGCCTGCCCGACGATGCAGAGCGGATGGCTGCTCCCTCTCTCACCGGAGCGCGTTCCCTTGGAACCAGACCGACCCGGCTCCTCGGCGGGCCGTCACGCAATTGCGAGACAATGACGTCGGCGCCGGGGAAACCACCCTCACGACGCCGCCGCTTGTGAATCGACCAGGCGAGTCCGGCCTCGACAGGAGTCGTCGTGGCATCGATATCGTGACCGTGGAGACACAGGCCGGCCTCCAGGCGCAGGCTGTCGCGCGCGCCGAGCCCGGCCGGCCTGACATCGTCGCTGGCAAGAAGACGCCGGACCAGGGATTCAACACCACGCGACGAAACCGATACCTCGACGCCGTCCTCCCCGGTGTATCCTGATCGGCTGACCATGAGCGTCTCGCCCTCATGGGACCACAATGCCGCCTGCATGAAGGAAAGGCCCTGCGATTGCGGAACGATCGGCGCGAAGGCCGCCACGGCAGCCGGTCCCTGCAGGGCGACAAGAGCCCTTGTCTCCAGAAACTCGATATCGCACTCCTCGCCGATCAGCACCCTCAGGCGTTCGACGTCATCATGCTTGCGGGATGCGTTCACCACCAGCCACAGATGATCGCCGAGCGAGGTCACCATCAGATCGTCGAGGATGCCGCCGGTGCCGTTGGTGAACTGGGTGTAACGCTGTCTTCCGTTGCCAAGACCGACGATATCGGCCGCCACCAGGCGCTCGAGCGCCCGGGCCACACTCTCCATGGACGCTCCGGGCCTGGCCGAAAGGCGGACCTGGCCCATGTGGGAAACATCAAAGAGGCTGGCGAGACTGCGCGTGTGCCGGTGCTCGGCAAGAATGCCGGTCGCGTACTGCAGCGGCATGGCATAGCCGGCAAAGGGAACCATGCGGGCTCCGAGTTCGCGGTGGAATCCATCAAGCGGGGTTGCGAGGAGAGTGTCATCCAGGGTCACGGAATCTGTCCCGGTCGTTGCAGGGGGCGCGCGCAGATGCACACCGTGCCCCCTCTGTCACCGAACCTGAGAGCATCACCGGAACGCCGGCTTTCCCCTTCGGCGAGAAGACGCATCAGCGCCTTCTTCTCTCCAGAGCAGCCATTCGCCTGCGGTCCCTTTGCCTGAGAGATTTCGGGACAGATTGCACCTTCGGCGCCGGTCCGCAGACCGGTCTCTCCCGCAGGTTTCAGCGGCTCCGCAAACTATTGAACCTGCCAGGCGCCCTGTCAACCCTCGATCGGCATCGCACACGCCCGTGAGGTCGACAACCATCACCCCGAAGGCCCTCCACGCCCGACCGCGCTGGCCGGATTGTGGTGGGTTCATGGTCCGTCCCCACAATGCGATCCGCTGGCAGGTTCCGCGTCATCGCCGCCATCAGAGAAGATGGCGACAAGGCGAACCG
This sequence comes from Alphaproteobacteria bacterium, assembly GCA_965200495.1. GTDB lineage: Bacteria > Pseudomonadota > Alphaproteobacteria > SP197 > SP197 > SP197. The sequence goes on along the minus strand of CBDAUG010000001.1, from coordinate 2,240,063 downwards.
GCTTGTGTCCCGGGCCCCTGCGTCGATGTGCGCCGCCAGAACATGTCAGGCAGGGGCGACCACTGCCGACAGGGTCGGGCCGATTTCACGGTGGAGGACAAGGTCCGCGTGCGGATCGTGGTCGGTGGGCTCGCGGTTGAGGATGACGAGAGCCGCACCGTTCTGCTTGGCCAGGAGCGGGAAGGAGGCCGCTGGCCAGACCACGAGCGAGGACCCGATGGCGAGGCAGAGATCGCACGAAAGCGCCGCCCGGCGGGCCCTTTCCATCGCTTCGGCGGGCATCGGCTGACCAAAGGAGATGGTCGCTGTCTTGACGATACCGCCACAGGCCCGACACAGGGGAACAACGCCATCAGCGCAGAAGGCCTTGAGGATTGGCGCGATGTCATGACGCTCGCCGCAATCGAGGCAGACGGCATAGGTGCTGTTGCCGTGAAGTTCGACAATCTTCCCCTCGGGAACACCGGACGCCTGGTGCAGTCCGTCGATGTTCTGCGTGATGAGCGTCATCACCTTGCCCGTGGCCACGAGGCGGGCCACGGCCATGTGGCCCGCATTGGGCCTTGCTCCGGTCATGTCACGCTCGATCTCGTTGCGGCGGCGCCACGATTCGCGCCGCGCCTCGATGGAGGTCATGAAGTCATCAAACATGATCGTCCCGGTGCGCGACCAGATACCGCCGGGGCTGCGGAAATCCGGAATGCCCGATTCCGTCGAGATTCCCGCACCCGTGAAGACGACAACATGCCGGGCGTCGTCGAGCATGGTGCGCAACCGGTCAAGGTCTCCCGTCATGATGGTATCGAGGCAACGCGATGGATGAACGTCACCGCCTTGCCGGCCATATCGGTCCTGTCATCTCGCCATCGGCAACGGACCTCGCCGCCGCGCTGCGACACCTCAAGGGCGTGGATGGTCCGGGTTCCCGGGCGACCGACCCGACAGGAAAAGATCATGCAACGGGCCGAACCGGTGACAGGATCTTCCGGGATTCCATGATGAGGGGCAAGGAGCCGGGAGGGGGCGTCCGCGGCATCACGTGAGCAGGGAGCGCTGACGGTCACGCCTCCTTCCCTGTCCTTCAGGCGCCGCACAAAGGTCCCGCATGTCAGGTTCGGTCTTGCTGTCATGGACGAAGAGATGATGGCTGCCACACAGGGTTTCCGTCGGCGTGCTTCCCACGGCTGCGACGACGTCATCGGACACCTCGCATGCGACCGGTGTTTCTGCCGGAAAGCCGGCGACAAGCACGTCGTTCCGGCGGCGCACGCCGTGATGAACCGCACCTTGTCTGCCGTCGTGTCGGTCATGATGACGCATGCAGGCACAAGGGTTGCGTGACCGCAAAGCGGGCCTTCGACGGCGGGTGCGAACCGGCGCAGCCGGTCGTCGCGACCGGCTGCGCCGGAGAAGGAAGGCCGTCGGGGCGAGATCGTTCCCTGAAGCGTGATGCCGGGCAACCACCCCAGCACCATGACTGCTGCGGGATTGACCCTGAACGCTTCGCCGGTACACGAGAAGGGACAGCGCACGGCGTTGATCAGGCGTCGCCGGCTGCCTGGCCAAGGGCGCTCTCGAGTTCGCTCACGAGATGTCGCGCAAGAACGTCGTCGGGGTGTTCGACCATGATCCGGATCAACGGTTCGGTCCCCGATTCGCGTACCACGAGACGCCCGTCATCAGCGAGACGGTCACGCGACGACGCCAGGACCGCCTGAACCGCCTCGCATGCCAGTGACGCTCCGCCCCTGAGACGAACATTGCTCGCCACCTGCGGAACGGCCTCGAACTGCCTTGCGATCTCACTCATGGGCCGCCCGCTCCCGACAAGGACAGCGAGGACCTGCAGGGCGGCGATGAGGCCATCCCCGGTTGTCGCATGATCGCCGAAGACCATGTGACCGGAAGGCTCGCCACCAAAGTTGCAGCCCCTGTCGCGCATGCGTTCCACGATGTAGCGGTCTCCCACAGGCGTGCGTTCGAAACGAAGACCGCGCTTCTGGAAGAACCGTTCAAGTCCGAGGTTCGACATGACGGTGCCGACGACGCCACCGCCGGAAAGTTCTCCGCGCCGGTTGAGCCAGTCGCCGAGCAATGCCACGATCTGGTCACCATCAACGAGTGCGCCGCTCTCATCAGCGAAGACGGCGCGGTCAGCGTCTCCGTCGATGGCGATACCGATATCGGCGCCGGCTTGCCTCACCATGCCCTGCATCGTCTCGGGCGCCGTCGAACCGCAGTTCCGGTTGATGTTCATGCCGTCCGGGTCAACGCCCAGGGCCATGACATCGGCGCCGAGTTCCCAGAGCGCCTCGGGCACCACCCGGTAGCCTGCACCGTTGGCGGCATCGATGACAATCTTCAGCCCGTCAAGACGCAGATTTCTCGGAAAGATGTTCTTGCAGAACTCGGAGTAGCGGCCGAGGGCGCCCTGCAGACGTCGCACCCTGCCCAGATGACGGGCGTCGACCCTGGCTGCCGACAAGTCTCCGGCCATGCCTTTCTCGATGGCCATTTCCACCCTGTCGGAGAGCTTGTAGCCGTCGGGCCCGAAGAGCTTGATGCCGTTGTCCTCGAAGGAGTTGTGGGATGCGGAGATCATCACACCGAGGTCGGCGCGCATCGAACGCGTCAGAGTGGCCACACCCGGTGTCGGAACGGGTCCGATGAGCAGGACGTCCACGCCGACGCTCACGAACCCCGAGGCCATGGCGTACTCGATCATGTAGCAGGAAAGCCGGGTATCCTTTCCGATCACGACGCGGTGCGTGTGATCGCCCCTGCGGAAATGGACTCCGGCCGCCATCCCGGCCCGCGACGCCGTCTCGACAGTCATCGGCTCGCAATTGGCGCGGCCCCTTATGCCGTCGGTTCCGAACATCTGTCTCATGTCGATACCGGCTCCGCCATGGCTGACCAGATCTTCACCGCCTGCACCGTATCGGCGACATCATGGACCCGCAGGAGCTGTGCACCCGCTGCCACCCCGGCCAGCGCTGCCGCGATGCTTCCGCCAAGGCGTTGCGCCGGTCTTTCCTCGCCCGTGATCCGGCCGATGAAGCTCTTGCGCGATGCGCCCAGAAGAATGGGACAGCCGAGAGCATGAAACAATGCCAGGTGGCGCAGCAAGGTCACGTTGTGGGCAACTGTCTTGCCGAACCCTATCCCCGGGTCAATGGCGATGGCGCTGCGGGCGATGCCGGCTTCGAGACAGGCGTCAATTCTGCTCTCGAGATAGTCGTGAATGTCGAGACTGACATGACCGTAGGCTGGCGCGTCCTGCATCGTGCGCGGATCACCGAGCGCGTGCATGAGAACGACGGGCACGCCGGCGCCGGCAACGACATCCATGGACCATGGATCGTGGGTGAGTGCGCTGACATCGTTGACAAGTGCAGCGCCAGCGGCAATGGCCATGCGCATCACCTCCGCCTTGCGGCTGTCAACGCAAACCCGTGCACCGACACCGGCAAAGTGGGTGACCACGGGCACAATGCGATCCGATTCCACACGCCAATCCACCGGTTCGGCCCCGGGGCGGGTCGATTCCCCGCCGACATCGAGAATGGCAGCGCCGGCTTCGCGCATGGCTTCGCCCCGGGCCACGGCATCGTGCGGATCGAGAGCCATGCCGCCATCGGAGAAACTGTCGGGTGTCGTGTTGATGATCCCCATGACCCGGGGTTCTTGCAGATCGAGTCCGGCAAACACGCGCGGGGGCGAACGAAGACGGCTGACGAGAGTGGCAAGACGCCGGGCCGCAGGTTCCGGCAGGTGCCCGGCCCAGGCGTCCAGGTCCGCCGCGTCCAGTCTCGCGGCAAACAGCCCGTCCGGCCTGCGCACGATGATCTCCAGGGATCCCGTTCCCTGCACCGGCCGCACGTACGGTCTGCAACCGGGAGTGAACGCGGCGGCGAGGCTCTCGGGGTCAGTGTCGACAATCTGTGAGGTCAATGCCCCGGTTGCGGTTCGGGCTCCGGTCCGGCCGTTGCCCCTCCCCGTTCGCCCGTGGCCGGAACCGATGATTCCTGACGCGGCGGCGGTTGATGTTCACCTTCGTCACTGTCGCCGCGGATAATCGTCTCGCCCCTGATGACCCGCCGCACCTCGTCTGCCGTCAGGGTTTCATGCTCGAGCAGGGCGTCCGCCAGGAGTTCGAGCTCGTCGCGCCGGGACTCCAGGATTTCACGCGCCGTGTCGGCGCCCTCATCGATGAATCGACGGATCTCCGAATCGATGACGGCGGCCGTCGAATCGGAAACATTCTTGCGCTGCGTCACCGAGTGGCCGAGGAAGACCTCTTCCTCGTTGTCGCCATAGAGCAACGGACCCAGCTTGTCGGAGAATCCGAACTGCGTGACCATGCGGCGCGCGATATCGGTGGCCACCTTGATGTCGTTGCTGGCGCCCGTGGTGATGTTCTCCTTGCCGAACACAATCTCTTCGGCAATGCGGCCTCCGAAGAGACTGGCAAGCTTGGCCTTGAGTTCGCGCTCCGACAGACTGAGCCGGTCGCGCTCCGGAAGATACATGGTGACGCCCAGCGCCCGTCCGCGCGGAATGATGGTCACCTTGTGAAGGGGTTCGTGCCCCGGCACATACAGCATGACCAGCGCATGGCCGCCCTCATGGTAGGCGGTGAGTTTCTTCTCGTCCTCGGTCATGACCATGGAACGCCGCTCGGCCCCCATCATCACCTTGTCCTTGGCGTCCTCGAATTCCCGCATGGTGACCACGCGCTTGGACCGGCGCGCCGCGAGCAGTGCGGCCTCGTTCACCAGATTCGCAAGATCGGCCCCGGAAAAGCCCGGCGTGCCCCGGGCGATGGTCTTGAGAATCACATCGGCGGCAATCGGCGTCTGGCGCGTATGCACCTTGAGGATCTTCTCGCGACCGAGAATGTCAGGATTGGGCACCACCACCTGGCGATCGAAGCGCCCGGGTCTGAGCAGCGCCGGGTCGAGAACGTCCGGACGATTGGTGGCGGCAATCAGGATGATGCCCTCGTTCGCCTCGAAGCCGTCCATTTCGACAAGCAGTTGATTCAACGTCTGCTCACGCTCGTCGTTGCCGCCTCCCAGTCCGGCGCCGCGATGCCGCCCCACGGCGTCGATCTCGTCAATGAAGATGATGCACGGGGCATTCTTCTTGGACTGCTCGAACATGTCACGCACGCGGCTGGCGCCCACGCCGACGAACATCTCGACAAAGTCAGAACCGGAAATCGTGTAGAACGGCACATTGGCCTCGCCGGCAATGGCCCGCGCCAGGAGGGTCTTGCCGGTTCCCGGTGGGCCAACCAGGAGCACACCCCTGGGAATCTTGCCGCCGAGCTTCTGGAACTTCTGGGGATTCTTCAGGTATTCGACGATCTCTTCGAGCTCATCCTTGGCCTCGTCGATACCGGCCACGTCCTCGAAGGTCACACGGCCCTGTTTTTCGTTCAGCAGCTTGGCCTTGGAGCGGCCGAATCCCATGGCCTTGCCGCCGCCTCCCTGCATCTGGCGCATGAAGAAGATCCACACGCCGATGAGAAGCAGCATCGGGAACCAGGAAAGCAGAATGCTGAAGATGGAGGGCATTCCTTCATCTGCGGGAGCGGCGGAGATAATGACCCCATGCTCCTCAAGAAGCGGCACCAGACCGGGATGATCCGGAGCATAGGTCGAGAAACCCTGGCCACCGGCCTCGTGGCCGGTGATCCGGTTCCCCTGAATGGTGACATCCTGCACCTGCCCGGCAGCCACCGCCTGCAGGAAGGACGAATAGGCAATCTCCCGTTCGCCGTCATCTGAAGGCTGGAAGAGGTTGAAGAGAGCGATCAGCAGAAAACCGATGATCACCCATAGCGCGAGATTGCGTCCGAAGTTGCTCAAAGAGTGTCCCGATACCCTGATCCGACAGATATTATGGTGACTGGATGAGCGAATTTCCAGTGCCCGCGCCGCATTGTGGTGCTTCCGCAGCGCCACGCGAGAAGAGCGGGCCCGTCAGGGGCTGTCGGGGTGCGAAACGGATGGACCGGCCGTCGCCAGTCCAGGGATCGCCCGAAGGCCGTTCGACCACCGGCAAGGAACCGCCGTCAGGCCGGATGCGCCAGGGCCCGTCCGGCACCGTGACGCGAAACCGTCCGTCCCAGAGAATCTCTCCCTCCCCGCCATGCCCATCCATGACAGGAAGATTCCGCCGCTCGCGCCTGACCGTCACCTCTGCGCCACCCTGCCACCGGCAACCACCAAGAGTGACGGCCACCGTCTCGTGCGAATCAAGCAGACGCGCCAGCCGCTCGGTCTTGCGGGTGGCTGGCGGATAGGCATGCCCGCCCACGGTCATCGCCAGGCGCTCAAGAACAAGGCGACGGATATCAGCCGGCAGGCATTGCCAGCCAGGGCGGTCGAATGTCGCCACACCCTGGTCATCGACGCAAGCCATGTGCGGCAAAACGCCGGCGAGCGCGCCTTCCAGTTCCATGCGCCTTTCGGCATGGCCGGAGCCACAGTCGGGAACACCCCGCTGGCGCAGACGAACACGGGCGAACCTGGGGTCGCGGTTCATGGGGTCATCGAGCCAGTGCTCGCCCCTCTCGAGAAGTGTCGCCTTGAGTCGTGCAGGGTGAAAACCCAAAAGGGGTCTCAGAATCCTGAAATCCGGGCGTTCGACACAACGGGACATGCCGGCCAGCCCCATGGGTCCGCTGCCGGCTTCACGGCGCAGGGCAACCGTCTCCCGGTGGTCCTGAAGGTGGTGTGCTGTCAGAAGGTGGAGAACACCGTGGCGGCGGCAGGCAGTACCCAGAAGACGATAGCGTGTGTGGCGCGCCGTCTCCTCAATGGCCCGTGTCGGTTTCGGCCCCTTCCAGGTGAGAATGTGCCAAGAGATGCCCCACGTCGCGCAGCGTCTTGCCGTTGCCCGTGCCGCGCCGGCGGATCCCTCGCCCAGACCATGATCGACAATGAAGGCCACCATCGTGCCGTCCCGCGCCCGCACCCACGCGTCGGCCAGCAGGGCAAGCGCCGTGCTGTCGGGCCCGCCGGAAAGGGCCACGGCAAGGCGCGGAGAGGTTTCAAAGGGAGCCAGTGCCGCCATGGCTCCGGCAAATTCGACACCTCCCAGAGGCTCTTCAGCTGCCTCGGCCAGCATCGTGAAGGATGGCTGCGGTGCGGCGCAAGTCAGGTGCACCCGGTGGCGGCCGCCGCCTCGCGCGCCTGACCGAGCAGTGCCTCCCCCGCGTCGGGAAACCGCTCCATGAACTCGCGGAACGTCGCACAGGCCTCCCCCTGCTTGCCAAGCTGCCCCAGGGACGTGCCAAGCTTGAGCAGACTGCCCGCGGCCTTGGGCCCTTCCGGAGCCTCCTGATAGCTCTTGAGAAAGGCAACGGCCGCTTCACGAAACCGGTCGCGCACGAAGTCCATGGATCCGATCCAGTGCCATGCATTGCCAACCAGTTCGCTTTCCGGGTACTCGTCGATGAATGCCGAAAAGGCACGCTCGGCCGCCTCGTAGTCGGCCTTGCGCAGAAGCGAGAAGGCGTGATCATACTTCTCCGCTTCCGTTCCCGGCGGCAACAGACCCTCCTCGGCGAGCGTCCCGGTCTGCGGATCCTGCGGCAGCACGCCGTCTTGCGTCTCCGAGGCGAGGGCGCCGGTGGCGGTCCGCGCGGCGACATCGGCCTCGAGAGCGGCAAGCTGTTCACGAAGCTGACGCTGGGCAAATTCCAGGCCGTCCATGCGCCCCGCAAGATGTCGCAGTGATTCTTCGATCTGCTGCATGGCGGCATGCAGCTTGCTGCCATCAAAGGACGCGCCGGCAATGCCGCCGTCTTCGGGAAAATCTGTCTTGTAGATGAACGCCTGGAGATCAGTGACATCCCTGCGCAGGCTTTCCAGGGTCTGCGCCAGTTCAGCCATCCCATCCTGAGCACCGGCCGGACCGGCTGACGCAATGACAAGAACTGCCAGAAGGACTCTTTTCATGGCCACCATCGCTCTCCAGGAACGCCGGCGAACATCACACCCGACAAACACATTCTTGGGTGTTCTGCAGCACCGGTCCGGGTTCACGAGGGCTGGATGTTTGCATCCAGCCCTCCCGAGCGGGGTCAACTGATGGTCAGATCACCCCGGCGGTTCTGTCCCCACGCGGCTTCGGTATGGCCGAGCACGAGGGGGCGTTCCTTGCCGTAGCTGATTGTCGTGATGCGATTGGGATCGATGCCCAGGACAACCAGATGATCCTTGACGGCATTGGCGCGCCTGTCGCCGAGCGCCAGGTTGTACTCGCGGGTACCGCGTTCGTCGCAATGGCCCTCGATGATCACATTGACATCACTGAAGTCGTTCATCCAATCGGCCCAGCGGCGAATGGTCGACTGGGCGCGCGCATTGAGCACCGAACTGTCGAGGGCAAAGAAGACCCGCTTGCCAAGAACGTCCTCAATGTAGCGTTCGGACCTCGGATCAATGGGGTCGGCCTCGACCGCAATCTCCTCGGCGACATCGACAACGCCGGCGCTGTCGTCTTCTTCGGCGACCTCCGGGGTGGACTCGCACGCAGCCAGCAGAAGACCCGCTGCCAGGGCCGCAATCAGTTTGAAACGCATGGAAAAGCCCCCTTTCCGGATAGATCCCCAATATACCCCAACAAAACGCGCCACTAATGACCGCAAACAGCGCTGGCTGTCAACCTCAACATCGGCTGTCGGTTCACAACACCCTGCACTCTATAGACGACCGCAAGTCAGGGAATCAAGGCGGACCATGCCGGATCGCTCGCGGCGCCTCGTGTGCGGATCGTGCGCTCGACATATCCGGTCAGGTCGATGCTCTTGATGACCCTCTCGGTACCCTCGCTGGCACCGTAGGTTTCGTGGGCAAACATGATGACACGCCCGTTGGGCGACCAGGTCGGCCCCTCGACAAGATCGCCGAACGCCAGCAGCCTTTCTCCCTCGCCCGGTTCGGGGGTCATCACGCCGATGGCCCAGTCGCTGTCCGGGATGTGCTTTGTGAAGGCGATGAGATCGCCGCGCGGCGACCATACGGGTGTCGAATAGGAGGCCCGGTTGTCGAGATCCCAGCTGATGCGATTCTGCTCGCTGCCGTCGGCGTTCATGACGTAGATCTGCGTGCGCCCCGAGCGATCCGACGTGAAGGCGATCCGTGAGCCGTCCGGCGAGTAGGACGGTGACGTCTCGATATGGGAGCCGTCCGTCAACTGCCTGATGGTGCGGGTTTCGAGATTCATCACATAGATGTCCGTGTTGCCGTTGATGGCAAGCGACATGATCACACTTGATCCATCAGGCGAAAATCGCGGCGCAAAGGTCATGCCCGGAAAGTCGCCCAGCACATCGCGCCGTCCTGTCTCCAGATCCAGCAAGTTGACGCGCGGCGTGGTCTCGTTGAAGTAGGAGAAATAGGCGATTTTCTGAATCGTCGGCGAGAATCGCGGTGTCAGCACCGTGTGGTCTCCCGACGTCAGGAATCTGTGGTTTTCCCCGTCATAGTCCATGATGGCGATGCGCTTGGTGAGCGCCGTCTGCGGGCCTTCCTCGTGAACATAGGCAATACGGGTATCGAAATAGCCGCCTTCACCGGTCAATCGCCGGTAGACGGCATCGGAGACCTTGTGGGCAATGCGCCGCCAGATTCCCTGACCGCCACGGAAGACGAAACCCACCAGCCCCTCTTCGGCAAGCGTGTCGAACAGGCGGAAGCTCACCCGGATACGACCATCACTCTCGGTCGACACCCAGCCGGTCACGAGTGCCTGCGCCCCGCTCCTGCGCCACAGGTCGAAACGCGGCTGCGCGTCCTCCCCGAGCGATGTCGGATCCTGGAGAAAGGCGCCAGGCGGAATCGCGCGGAAAAGCCCGGAGAACTCCAGATCGGCCTTCACCACCGCAGCGATGTCGGCCCCCAGGTCGGCCAGCGGGCCCACGCCGTTGAAATCTGTCACTGCAACGGGAACCGGATCGGCACGCCCCTCGGTCACACCGACATCAAGCTGTGCATCAGCCCTGCCGATGAACAGGGCTGCACAGAAAACCCCCGCCAGAATGAACCTGGTGACATATGCGATCATTGATTGTGTCGTCCTGTCTCCCGAACGTCCGGGCTGTCGCCTCCCACGCACATCCTGTGTTGATACCGGCAACTGCGCGCGCGAATCAAGCGCCGAATGACGCCGTGGCCGAACCATCCGGCCGGCTGCCTGCAAGCGAGACGGCGATTCGCACAATGCCCGTGACGGCGTCGCTCAGAACTGGGCGCTGGGGTCGAACCGAACGATCAGTTCCTTCCAGATGTCATAACGGCTGCCGTCCAGGTTCTCGAAGGGATGATCGCGGAAAAAGAGAACGGCCCGCAGGGCCGACTCGGCCGCCACCCGCCGCGTTCTCTCGCTCTGTCCTCCCTCGACACCGACAATCCGTGCGCGCACGACACGGGCATCCATGGAGAGCACCACCTTGATGGTGACGATGAGGTCCCGGGCATCGATGGCGCCGCTCTGGATGATCCATCTCCTTGTCACCTGGTTGGCGATACTGCGGCGCAGGGAGGCCAGTTCGACATCCGAAACGGGCACATCGGGCGCGCCGTCAAGGGCCGATGCGACATCGGCAAAGGTGGTGGAATGCTCCTCCGGCGCCCGGTCCCTGCGGTCGACCAGCAGACTTTCGCTGACGCTCGTGAAGGACACGTCCTGCACCGGACGCGACGGAGCATCGGGTTTCGTGACCGGGAGCGGAACGGCATCGCTCACCTGCAGGGGCTCGACGGGCTGTTCCGCGGACTCCTCGGCAGGCGGGGTCTCTTCCGGGTTGGCGGGGGCTGTCCGGGCGGAACTCGGGGGCGTCGGCTCGGGCTCCGGCGCAGGTTCGGGTGCGGGTTCGGGTTCGGGTTCGGGCTCAACACTTTCCGGCGGCGCCACGCTCTCCTCTGCAACCGTGATGACATCGACCGTGACGCTGTCGGCAACGGGCGGCGGCGTACGCCACAGTTCGGGAAGCCCCATCAGGCCAAGCGTGACGACAAGGACATGAAAGACGATCGATCCGGCCCAGCCCACGGGAGACACGCCTTCAGGAATCTCCTTCAAAGCGTCGCGCCTCCAGCGCCAGGTGACGGAAACCGGCCTCGGTCAGCGCACCCATGACGGCCATGACTTCCTCGTAGGCCACATTCCTGTCTCCCCTGATGAAGACTCGCACATCGGGATTGTTGTCCGAGATGGCAGCCAGGCGCGGTCCGAGCTGATCAAGTTCCACCGGTGTTTCGCCAAGCCAGATCTCGCCCGAGGCCGAGATTGTGACCTCGACGGGTTCATCCATGCCTGCCAGATCACTGACGGAAGCCTCCGGAAGATCAACCTCGACACCGGCAGTGAGCAGCGGTGCGGTGACCATGAACACGACCAGCAGAACGAGCATGACGTCAACCAGGGGCGTGACGTTGATCTCGCTGATCGGAGGACGCCGGCGCCCGGCCCGGGCGCTGCGCCTGGCACTGGCCGTGGTGAATTGGACCGCCATCAGCCGCCGTGCTCGTCAAGCTGGCGCGACAGCAGCGCGTGGAACTCCGTGGCAAAGCTCTCGAGCCGACTGGCGTAGCGGTCAAGGTCACCGGAAAGCTTGTTGTAGGCCACCACGGCGGGAATGGCCGCCAGCAGGCCGAGTGCCGTGGCAAAAAGCGCCTCGGCAATGCCCGGAGCAACAACGACAAGCGATGTGCTGTGCTCGACCGCGATGGCCGTGAAGGCATTCATGATACCCCAGACGGTGCCGAACAGTCCGACGAAGGGCGCCGTGGAGCCCACAGTGGCCAACAGTCCCATGTAACGTTCAAGACCATCCATCTCGCGGTCGATGCTGATCTGCATCCCCTGGCCGATCCTTTGCTTGAGGTCGGCGCGCAGACGGCTGTCGGCGATCATCTCCTGGTGACCCATGGCCCGCCGCAACTCGTCCATCGCAGCCTTGAACACCGTCGTCATCGGGTGCGGCGCAAGCCCGTCGACGTTCCTGTAGAGTTCGTCGAGCGGACCACCCGACCAGAATGCCTGCTCGAACGCCGCCGCTCGCGCTCCAAGCTGGCGCAGTCTTCTGACCTTGTCGAAGATGATGGCCCAGCACCAGACCGAGGCCGCCAGCAACAGCAGCATGACGAACTTGACAACGGCATCGGCACGCCAGAACAGGCTCCACACGGACATGTCGCCATGGGCCGACACATCAGCAAGTACAGTCGCTTCCACGGGTTCAGTTTCCTTTGCCAGCGTATCGGTCACATGTCTCCCGGAGCGCTGCCGGAAGACGCATCGCCCTGCCAGCGGCGCCGAGGAACGCAAGGCGCACATCCAGCGAAACGAGCGTGCGGCGATCACGCACGATGGCCTGCCGCACAAGGAGACTGGCGCGCTTCACCGCGACAACCTCTGTCTCGATCTCGACCTCGTCATCAAGCCTTGCGGCCGATGCATAGTCGACAGTCATGGAACGCACAACAAAGCCGCCGCCATCCCGCACGCGCAGGCTCCGGTGATCGTGTCCCAGAGAGCGCAGCAGTTCCGTGCGACCCCGTTCGGCAAAGCGCAGGTACGCGGTATGGTAGACAATGCCACCCGCATCGGTGTCTTCATGGTAGATCCGTGTCCTGATCCTGCCGAACGGTTTAGTCATCCGTCCGCGCGTCTGCGAAGAGATCGGGGGTATCGTCCGCGGGAACAGGAAGCCCCAGATGACGCCAGCCGGCGGCGGCGAGAACACGGCCGCTGGACGTGCGCCTGATGAATCCCTGCTGCATCATGAATGGCTCGATGACGTCTTCGATGGCATTCCTGTGCTCGGACAACGCCGCCGCGAGGGTCTCGACACCGACCGGACCTCCACCATAGTTGTGGGCGATGCAAGCGAGATACCTCCTGTCCATGGCGTCCATGCCCTTTTCGTCAACGCCCAGTTTCTCCAATGCCTGCCGGGCAAAGACCGCGTCGATGACATCCACCATGTCAAAGGCTTCATCGCGAACCCGGCGCAGCAGCCTGCCGGCCACTCTCGGGGTTCCGCGCGCCCTGGCCGCCAGTTCCCGTGCACCGTCGGCAGCCAGGGTGACATGCATGACCCCTGCCAGGCGCAGGAGCATCACGGCAAGGGCATCGGCGTCGTAGAAATCGAGGCGTTGCGGGATCAGGAAGCGGTCATAAAGCGGCTTGGTGATCAGGCCCGCGCGCGTTGTCGCGCCGACCAGGGTAAAGTTCTGCAGGTCGATCCGGACCGACCGTGCCGCCGGACCCTCGCCGATGATGAGATCCAGCTGAAAGTCTTCCATGGCCGGATACAACACTTCTTCCACGGCAGGATTGAGGCGGTGAATCTCGTCGATGAAAAGAACGTCACCCTCATCGAGGTTGGTGAGCTGGGCAGCAAGATCGCCGGCGCGCATGATGACAGGACCCGACGTCTGGTGAAATCTGACGCCGAGTTCATTGGCAATAATGCGCGCAAGGGTTGTCTTGCCGAGACCGGGCGGACCATGCAGAAGCACGTGATCAAGCACTTCACGACGGCCACGGGCGGCGCGGATTCCGGTCATCAGGCTTTCGGTCACCGCTGTCTGGCCGATGAACTCCGCAAATCTGCGCGGGCGCAAGGACGGCGCCTGTTCGCCATCCGTCCCGGTCGCGTCCACCAGTCGTCCGTTTTCGTCCGTCATCGCGCCAGTTCCTTCAGGCTCGCCCGGATGAGCGCGTCCAGTCCTGCCTCCGCGGTCTGGCGCGCCGAGGTGACTGCCCGCCACGCCTGCGAGCGCGTGTATCCCAGATTGACCAGAGCGGCAATCGCGTCCGACTCGACCCCGCCCGCCGCCGTTCCCTCACCGGCTGCGGACGGCGGCGCCATGGTCTCCAGGCTGTCCGCGAGTTCGGTGATGATCCGCGTTGCGAGCTTGGGGCCCACACCGCTGGCCCTTGCGATCGCGCGCCTGTCATGCGCTCTCACGGCATCGACCAGGTCATCGGGACCCAGCACCGAGAGGATGGCGAGGGCACCGCGGGGACCAACCCCCTGAACCGTGGTCAGCATCCTGAAGATCGCCTGCTCGGCGGCGTCGGCAAATCCGTAGAGAACGATCCGGTCGTCGCGGATCATTGTTTCGATGAGGAGGCAGGCATCACCCCCCTGGCCCGCCAGGGCACTGACAGTGCGCGCCGAGCAGACAACGCAGTAGCCCACACCCTCGACATCAAGGATCACCCGGTCGTCTGTCACCACATCCAGGCGACCGGTCAGACGCCCGATCATGCGCGCGTTCCGGAACGAATGCGCTCAAAGGTCCGCGCGTGATAGACATGACAGACGGCGACTGCCAGCGCATCCGCGGCGTCGTGGCGCGCGCCCTTCGCGGCCGGAAGCAGAATGCCGATCATGGCGGCAATCTGGTGCTTCTCCGCCTTTCCCGTTCCGACCACGGTCTTCTTCACCAGCCGCGTCGCGTACTCGCTGACCTCGAGGCCGGTTGCGGCAGCCGCGACAAGGGCTGCGCCGCGGGCCAGCCCGAGCTTGAGGGTGCTGTCCGCATTCAGGCTGACGAACGTCTCCTCGATGGCAACATGATCGGGAGTCTGCTCCACGAGCAGGCTGCTGACGCCGCGATGGATCTCTGTCAGGCGTTGGGCCATGGAAAGGCACGGACGGGGCGAGATGACACCGTGCGCAACATGATGAAGCAGAGAACCATCGATCGAGATCACTCCCCAGCCGGTGTTCAGGAGGCCGGGATCCAGTCCCAGAATTCGCATGACGCACCTCAGGCAACCAGTCGTTCCATCACGTCATCCGCAATCTCGAAATTGGCCGCCACGGACTGGACATCGTCATTGTCCTCGAGATCCCCGATCAGCCGCAACAGGGTTGCCGCCTTGTCTTCCGTCACCGCGGTGACGACCGAGGCCCGCCAGATGAGACCGGCTTCGCGGGGGTTGCCGAATCGCGCCACCAGGGCATCGCTGGTGGCGCCGAAATCCTCCGGAGCACACAGAACGATGTGACCGTCGGCGTCGGACATCACGTCTCCGGCGCCGGCTTCGAGCGCTGCTTCGAACACCTCGTCCTCGTCGCCGACCTGTGCTGCAAGGACGATCTGGCCCGTGCGCTCGAACATGAACGACACGCTGCCCGTCTCTCCGAGACTGCCGCCATTCTTCGAAAACGCGGCACGAATCTCGGCAGCCGTCCTGTTGCGGTTGTCGGTCAGGGCCTCGACGATGATCGCCACGCCGCCCGGGCCATAGCCCTCGTAGCGCATTGCGACATAGTCGGCCGCCGCATCGCTTCCGGTACTGCGCTTGATGGCTCTGTCGATGGCCTCTCGGGTCATGTTCACAGCCCGGGCCGCCTGAATGGCCGCCCGAAGGCGCGGATTGTGATCGGGATCAGGCAGACCGGAGCGCGCGGCGACGGCGATCTCGCGCCCCACCTTTGTGAACTGGCGGGCGCGCCTGGCATCCTGCGCACCCTTGCGGTACATGATGTTCTTCCACTTGGAATGCCCGGCCATGACGTTTCCGGCAATCTCCCGACCCTGTCCCAATGTTGACCATAGCACACTCGTTGCCGGAAAGTGTGCACACACTGCCGGGATGGCGAGCGACCTCGCGTCCCCCTGGAGAATGCGCCGGACCACTTCAGCTGATGACGCGGGGCGAGCACCCGGCGCGATGCATCCCCCATCAGGCGCCGCTGATTGCGATGGATTGACAGGACACGAGCCCGGACACGGACGTTGAGAAAGGGCGCACGGGAGAACGGCGATGCCTGATACCATGCATGCCATCGTGTACGACGGCCATGGCGATTCCGGTGTGGTTCGTCTTGTGCGCCGCCCCATCCCCCGGCCGGACGTCGGCGAGGTGCTGGTCCGGATCCACGCGGCGGGGGTCAACCGGCCGGACATCCTGCAGCGTGCCGGCACCTATCCGCCGCCGCCCGGAACGAGTGATGTTCCGGGCCTCGAGATTGCCGGAGAGGTGGTCGCCAATGGACCATCGAGCGAGGCTCTCCAACCGGGACAGCGCATCATGGCCCTGGTGTCAGGGGGGGGCTATGCAGAGTATTGCGTGGTTCCCGTTCCCCAGGCCCTGCCGGTTCCCGACCGCCTCGACGACACCGTGGCTGCCGCAGTCCCTGAGACTTTCTTCACCGTGTGGACCAATGTCTTCCAGAGATGCCGGCTCTCGGGTGGCGAGACATTCCTCGTGCATGGCGGAGCAAGCGGTATCGGAACCACCGCCATCCAGCTCGCCGAGGCGAGGGGCGCCCGGGTGTTCGCCACCGCCGGAAGCGATTCGCGATGCCGGGCCTGTGAGGCGCTCGGCGCTGAACGGGCCTTCAACTATCACCGGGACGACTTCGTCGCTCTCGCCAGGGAACTGACGCAGGGACGCGGCATCGACGTCATTCTCGACATGGCGGGAGGCGACACGATTCCCCGCAATATCCGTCTTCTGGCGACCGAGGGCCGCCTGTGCTTCATCGCATTCCTGTCCGGCTCCAGGGCGACCGTCGATTTTGCGCCGATGATGATGAAGCGGGCGACGATCACCGGCTCGACGCTGCGTGCCCGGTCGGTGAACGAAAAGGGCCTCATCGCCGCCGAACTCGCACGTGAGGTTCTGCCCCTGCTTGAGAGCGGCCGGGTCAAACCGGTGATTCATGCCACGCTTCCCCTCGCACAGGCTGCCCGCGCCCAGGACATGCTCGACGACGATCATGTCGGCAAGGTGGTGCTGTCCATGGGCTGAAAGCCGACCACCCTGCAGCGTGCGGGAAATCATCGACGCGCTCATGCCTTGTCACGTCCGTTCCCGGTGTTCTATGGTCAGGGCGAGGCAGCGCCGTGTTGCGTGCCGTGCCGAGTACGGCTGCCGAAGAACGCCGGACGTCCCGCTGCCGCCTTCGCGAACAGCTGGTGTGGAGATAAACCATGTCGCAAGAGTTGCTGATGCCTCGGGCAACAGCCGTGTGGCTGATCGACAACACGATTCTCACGTTCAGCCAGATTGCCGAGTTCTGCGGCATGCACGAACTGGAAATCCAGAACATCGCCGACGGTGAGATCGAAAAGGATCTGATCGGCCGGAACCCCGTTCAGACAGGGCAGGTCACCAAGGAGGAGCTGGACCGTTGTCAGGCGGATCCGTCCGCCACCATGCAACTCGCCAACCGTGGTGAGGCAACACCCCGAAAAACCTCTCGCACCCGCTATACGCCCATCTCGAAACGTCGCAACAAGCCCGATGCCATCGCCTATCTCATCAAGCACTATCCCCAGCTGTCGCCGGCGCAGATCGAAAGGCTCATCGGCACCACCAGAAAAACCATCGAGAGAATCCGTGAAGGGAGCCACCGTAACTCGAGCATGATCGAGATGAAGGACCCGGTGCTTGCCGGATTGTGCACCGCCGCGGAACTCAATGACGCGATTGAAAGGGCCGATGCCAAACAGGCTCGCGAAAAGGACATGGCGGAGCAGGGCGCTGCCTGATCGAGCGCCGCCGCCATGCGAACCTGCCGCCGTCGGGAATGCGGGAATTGATCTCTCACTGCTGCGCCACCAACGAGGACAAGCTCGATGACGAAACGCCCGAACATCCTTTTTGTCATGGCCGATCAACTCGCGCCGCAGGTGCTGTCCGCCTATGGCGGGACGGGAGTGGATACCCCGCACCTTGATCGCCTTGCCAGGGACGGCGTGGTGTTCGAGAACGCCTACTGCAACTTTCCGCTGTGTGCGCCGGCGCGGTTTTCGATGCTGAGCGGGCGTCTGCCTTCGAGAATCGGCGCATACGACAATGCCGTCGAGTTTCCCGCTTCCACACCGACCATCCATCACTACCTGCGCAGTGCCGGTTACCGCACCTGCCTTGCCGGCAAGATGCACTTCGTCGGCCCCGACCAGCTCCATGGATACGAAGAACGCGTCACGACCGATGTCTACCCTGCCGACTTCCTGTGGTCGCCGGACTGGAGTCTCGACGACGAGTGCTGGCTTGAGTGGTATCACAGCATGCATGCGGTCCTCGATGCCGGTCCGCACCGGCGGAGCGTCAATATCGCCTATGATGATGAAGTGGAATTCGAGGCGGTCCGATGGCTGCACGAACATGCCGACAGCAATGACGGGCGGCCGTTTGCGCTCACGGCGTCATTCATCTCGCCTCACGATCCCTATCTCGCTCCACCTGACTGGTGGGATCGCTACCGCGATGCCAGGGTCGATCCGCCCCGTGTTCCGGACATCCCGCCCGATGAGCGCGATCCGCACAGCCGACGGCACTGGTTCCTGACCGGGCGTCATCTCGCCGCCATCAGCGAGGCGGACGTGGTGCGCATGCGCCGCGCCTACTATGCGGTCACGAGCTATGTTGACGCAAAAGTCGGCCGGCTGCTGGCGGCGCTGGACGAAATCGGCGCGGCGGACAACACCCTCGTCGTCTTCACCTCCGATCACGGCGATTCACTCGGCGAGCGTGGCCTGTTCTTCAAGATGTCCTTCTTCGAATGGTCGGTCCGGGTTCCCTTGATCGTGCATGCACCCTTTGCCTTTGCCCCACGCCGTCAGGCTGCGAACGTTTCCCACATCGATCTCCTCCCGACCCTGCTCGACGTGGCGTACGACGGCGCGCTTCCGGAACTGGCAGCGCCGATTGACGGCGCCTCGCTCATGCCCCTGAGCTCAGGCAATGACGATGACTGGTCCGATCTGGTCTGTGCCGAGTACACCGCCGAGGGTGTGCCGGCGCCGTTGGTGATGGTGCGCAAGGGGCCCTGCAAGCTGATCTCGTCTCCCGCTGATCCGCCGCTTCTCTTCGATCTCGACGCAGACCCGGATGAACGCCGCAACCTCGCACGATGCCCTGATCACGCTCAGGTGCGCGCTGTACTGGAAACGGCCGTCGACAGGACCTGGGACATCCCGGCGCTCGACGCGGCAGTGCGCCGCAGCCAGGCCTCGAGACGTCTGGTTGGCGCCGCCCTCGACACCGGCAGGCGAACCCCCTGGGATTTCCAGCCGCTGCGCGATGCGTCGCGGCTCTACTTCCGCGAGGGTGGCGATATCCAGGCTTCCTATTCAGGCACGGTAGGCTGACGCCCTCAATCCGGGCTGTCGGGAGGCCGGTGACGCATCAGGAACGGTGTCTGTGCAACGGCGAAGAGCACCGTCAGGCCAAGGATTCCGAAAACCTTGAAGAACACCCATGTTTCTTCGTCCTGGGTGCGCCAGACCAGTTCGTTGAGACCGGCCATCGCCGTGAAGAAGAGCGCAAACCTGACAGAGAGGATGCGCCAGGCATCATCAACCAGATCGAACGCGCCACCCATGACGCACTTCAGCGGTGAACGCCCCATGGCGACACCGCCCGCAAGAAGCGCGGCAAACAGCAGTTGAACGATCGTCGGTTTCATCTTGATGAACGTCGCATCCTGCAGTGCGAGAGTGAGACCGCCGAAAACGGAGACCAGGGCCGCTGTCATCACGGCCATCTTGGGAACGTGCCGGGCCACCAGATATCCCAGCGCCACAGCGCCGAGCGTCGCCAGGACCAGCACCCCTGTCGCAACCATCAGGTCGGCCAGCAGGTAGGCGGCAAGAAACAGCGCGAGCGGCCCATAGTCGGTTGCCGGCGTCAGCCACCCCGGCTTGTTTCCCTGATCCATTGCCCGCACTCTTCGACCGCTTTGCCCGGGCACCATGGCAGGCAGACGCATGAGAGGAAAGAGGTCATGGTCCACAATGCTCTCGACACGGCCTTCGAACGCGTGCGCCGGGAAATCCTGCGCTTCATCGCGCAGCACAAAGACACGGCCACGTCGCCGCCGCTTTCCATTCTCTCCCGTGAACTCTCCGCTGCCCGACTGCCGGACCGGATCCAGGAGGCGCGGCGGCTGCCGGGCTGTCGCCATCTCGCTGCTGCGCTCTCCATGGCGCGGAAGGGTCCCATGGCGGATCTCGCACAGGCCTTTGCCGCACTCGAGCCGTCGCTGCGCTGGATTCGCAGCGAGCACTATCGCGAAAGCCTTGGCGACGGCTACATGAACAACTACTGCTACACCAACATTCTGGGCTTCGAGGCGCTCATTCCGCACGACCGCGTCGTGGCCGCCTTCTTCGTCATTGGCCCCGGACAACACTACCCGCGTCACCATCACGAAGCCGAGGAAATATACTATCCCTTCGGGGGCGATACCCTGTGGGGCCAGGATGACGCCCCGCCCCGGGAGCGCCCGCCGGGCAAGCCGGTTCACAACACCCCCTGGCTTCCCCACGAGATGATCACCCGCACCACACCGCTCTTCACGTTCTGCCTGTGGGTTTCGCCGGGACCGATCCAGCCCGCCCGGCTGACCGGCTGAAGGAATCCGCCATGGACCACGCCACGCTGAATACCGCCGATGTGTCCCTCCACTGGGTCCGTTCGGGAGCCGGACCGGACATCGTCTGGTGTCCGGGCGGGGACCAGACAGGCGGGGAATGGGAGGAGCAGTTCGGCTTCTTTCCCGACTACCGCTGCACGAGTTTTGATCCACGCGGCGCCGGACGCACGGTCAGCCACCGCCCTCCCCCCTGGCCGATCGCCACCTATGCCGATGATGTCGCGCACCTGATCAGGGAAGTCTGCGATCCTCCGGTCGTGATCGTCGGCCTCTCCATGGGCGCGCTCGTCGTCCAGGAGATGCTCCTGGCCTGGCCCGAACTCGTACGCCTGGGAATCGCCATGGGAACATCAGGCGGCAAGGGCGGTTTCATCGCAGAATGGGAGGAGGCCGAGATCAGTTTCCGCGAAGCGGGTCACCGCCTGCCTGCCGACTTCGCGCTGGCCCACTATGCCCTGCTGATGTACCCCAGCGAGGTTCTGGGCGACAACGCGATGTGGGAGAGGTGCAAACCCGTGGTGGCCGCAGCGTACGCCGAGCGTGACGGTGACATGCTCGCCGCCCAGTGGCAGGCATGTCTCGAGTATTCGGCCATGGACCGACTCGCCGGCTGCACGCGGCCGCTCCACGTGATCGCCTTCGACCAGGACATGCAGACGCCGCCGGCGCGCGGCCGCCTGGTGGCCGAAGCGGCGGCCGATGGCCACTTCCACTTGCTGGAGGGTCTGGGGCACTGTTCGCTCTTCCGCCACAGGCCCGAAACCGTCGCCGCCAGGATTCGCCAGATCGTCACCGGCTGAGGGCCCTGAAATTCCTCGTCGGGTACTTGACATTGCCGCCAAGGCGGGAGCGATGATGGGTGATCCGTGCGGGGATTGCATTCGTGCCGGTTCGTCTCGTTCGAATGCTGAACATCGAGGGCATTCCCCATGCCTTCGAACTGGCCCTCATGCTGGGTCTGATGGTCCTTGCCCTGGCCATACCGATCACCGTCTTTCCGCTGCGGGCATTCGAGCTTCTGGGCAGCACCCAACAGGTGAGCATGCTCTTCACGGCTGTCGGAATCATGGGCCTGGGAGGAGCGCTGACACTGCCACACCTGCTCGCCCGCATGGGACGTTACCGTCTGATGCAGCTCGGTTTGACGAACATCCTGCTGTCCGCCCTCCTTTTTCCAACGGGCAGCGGCGTCGCCTTTTTTCTTGCCGTCGTTCTCTACACGTGGGGATTCTTCTCCGTCGATATCGTCATCAACATGATCACCATCGAAAGGGTGGAACGGCGACGTTTCGCGCGTTTCGAGGCGGTGCGCATGGCCGTGCTCGGTCTCGCCTTCGCCATGGGACCCTGGTTTGGTGTCCAGCTTTCATCGCGCGCCGGACTGTGGGCTCCCTTCGCCGTGATGGCGCTGCTGGCGCTCTCGACGGGCGCCTGGATCATCTGGCGGCGCTACGTGACACCATCGACGAGAACGGTTCGCGGCCATTCGAACCCCTTGCGCTTCATTCCGCGCTTCGCCGGACAGCCGCGGCTGCGTCTCGCCTACGTGCTGGCCCTGGTGCGTTCGTCCTGGTGGTCCGTCTTCTTCATCTACACCCCGATCTACTGCGTCAACAACGGTTTTGCCGCCGCCGACGCCGGTCTCATCGTTTCTGTCGGCAGCCTCTTCGTCATGCTGGCCCCGTTGTGGGGGCGTCTGGGCGCCTCGCTTGGCATGCGCCGGCATCTCATCGTCGGCTATCTCGCGACTGCCGCGGTGTCCGTGGCGGCAACCCTTCTCGCCGTTCTGCCCGATGTCGTCATCGGCCTGCTCCTGATGGCGTGCCTGTGCGCCTCATGGATTGATGCTGTCGGCAACGCACCCTTCGTACGCGCGGTCCATCCTCACGAACGTGCAGAAATGATATCCCTCTACACGACCTACAGGGAGTTCGGTCGTATCGTTCCCCAGAGCCTCTTCGCCGTCGTGCTTCTGGTCCTTCCGCTGTCGACGGTCTTCGCCTGGGCCGGTCTCGGCATGGCGGTGGGAGCCTTCTACGCCCGATACATCCCGAAACGCTACTGAGCCGCGTCGGGCAGCGCCGCCAGCCGGGCAGGGTAACGATGACGCAACGAAGGATGTCGGCTAAACTGCACGCCGTGCCAGGACCATCCGGCAGCACAAGGGAGGCTGAGTTGTCCGAATTGCGCTTCATCATGACAAGTCTCTTTGTCATCATCACCGTGGTGCTGGCAATTCTCTACACGTCCCTTTCCATCGGCGGACTCTGGGCTGAGATTGATGCCAACAGTCTCGTCGGATTGCAGGCCCTGATCGAGAAGAATGTCGACCCCGACCTGTGGCTCGACATCGTCCTGCCGGTTCTCGGATTCCCCTTGTGGATCGCGACAGGCGTCATCAGCGTCCTGCTCCTGCTGTTACGCCGACGCCGCGCGTCACGCCACCGTATCTGAACGCCCATGCCCGCAGCTGCGGGGCCGACTGAACGGTCGGCGCCCTTGTCCTGCATCGCGGATGATGGCGTGCCGCGGGTTCACGTTTGATTGACCGGTCAGAAAATATTGAGGATGCTCGCCCGTTGGCGCGTGCGGGCAACACTTCGGGAGAATCTCATCGACCATGACTCATGCGCAGTCATTCTCCCGCCGGTCGTTTCTGGCCGGTCTGGGAGCCACGATGGCGTTGCCTTCGGGCGCTCTGGGTCTTCCCGGCAATCCGGATGTCGTCGTGGTGGGAGCCGGCGCGGCCGGTCTCGCCGCGGCCCGCACCCTGCAGCAGGAGGGACTGTCGGTCGTCGTCCTCGAGGCTGCGGGACGAATCGGCGGACGGGCCTGGACGGACAGCGATACGTTCGGTGTCCCCTTCGACCGCGGATGTTCCTGGATCACGGGCCCGGCAGACCTTCCCTACATCGCCATGGCGCGCGCGTGGGGCTTGACGCTGCTCGATCACAGTGGCGCCGGAGAATCGCTCTTCGTCGGCGGCCGCAAGGCGAGTGGCCAGGAACGGGGGGAGTACGACCGTGCCTGGGACGCCATCAACGGCGCTCTCGACAAGGCAGGGCGCGATGGTCTCGATGTTGCCGCATCGACGGTTGTTCCACCGGACATGTCGTTTTCCGGTGTGTCCCAGACGTGGATGGGAGCCATGGATTTCGCTGTCGATTTCGACGAGCTGTCCACCCTTGACAACTGGAACTACGGCGACATCGGCGCCTACTACAGGGTTCGCGAAGGGTTCGGCACGCTTGTCGCCCGCGACGGATATGGCCTGCCGGTCACGCTTGAGACTCCGGTCACCGCGATCGACTGGAGCGGTGACGGCGTGGCGCTGGCAACGCCTGCGGGCACCGTCAGGGCGCGGGCCTGCATCGTCACCGTTTCCACAGGTGTGCTGGCCTCCGGTGACATCTCCTTTTCTCCCGCCCTTCCATTGTGGAAGCAGGAAGCCATCGACCGCTTGCCGATGGGACTTCTGATGAAAATCGCCCTTGAGTTCGACGGCGAGCGGTTCGGCCTGGGTGACAACAACTGGCTGACCTACCACGTGGAGAACCTGCTGCCGGCACGGGCCTGCTATTTCCTCACCTTTCCCTTCGGTTTCAATCTCATGATCGGCTTCACGGGAGGGCGTTTCGGACGCGAACTGGCGGCGGCAGGATCCGATGCCGCGATCGACTTCGCCCTGGGCGAGCTTGCTGCGATTTTCGGCAATGACGTCTACAAGCACGTCGTCAGGGGACTGGCGACAGACTGGGACAGCAATCCCTGGACGCGCGGCGCCTATGCCGCGGCGCTTCCGGGCCATCATGACGCGCGAGCCGGGCTTGCCCGGCCCGTCGCCGACAGGATCTTCTTTGCCGGCGAGGCCACCGCCGCGCCGTGGTACCAGCTCGCCGGCGGCGCCTGGCTCAACGGTCGGGCCGTCGCCCGGGAGGTCGCCACCCTTCTCTCATAGGCAACGCCGCACGTGGCGGGCCGCAAGCGGCACGCGCACCGCGTCGACTGGCGTTGCAGCCGGCGCGTCGGTAGCGTCGACGATCTGACATGTGTCAGCATGCATCCCGATTGAAGGCCGGGCAGAACCGCATCGCAGGGCGGCATTCACAAGGCCCCTGGCACCCGCACGCAAGGTGAGCAGGACAGAACGTGAACGCAACGCTCAAGGGTCATGATCGTCCGCAGTTGGGAATCGCCCTGATCGTGCTGGCGGTCGGTCTCTGGGCGCTGCACGACGCGGCCAGCAAGTGGTATGCCGCAACCTACCCCGTTTTTGTCATCCTCTTCTGGCGCAGCCTCTTCGGCATGGTACCGATCTTTCTTCTGGCGAGCCGTCAGGGAGGCCTGCAACGCATGTCCCTGCGGCTTCACTGTCTCAGCCTGCTGCGCGGTACAGTCGGGTTCTGCGCCTTTGCGAGCTTTGTCTTCGCGCTGCCGCTGATGCCCCTGGCCGACGCCGTTGCTGTCGGCATGGCGGCGCCCATCTTCATCACCGCAGCCTCGGCATGGATTCTGAAGGAACCGGTCGGCCCGCACCGCTGGAGCGCGGTGCTTCTCGGATTCGCGGCCGTGCTGTTCGTCGTCCGGCCGGGCGGGCAGATTCCATGGGAAGGCGCGGCGCTCCTGGTAGGCTCGAACATCATGTTCACCATCGGCATGATGATGACGCGGGTGCTGGGTCGCGTGGTCACCACCGCCTCGCTTTCAATCTATACCGCGCTGGCATTCACCACCTTCAGCACCATCGCGGTTGCCTTCGTCTGGGAGACACCTGACTGGGACGACGCTCTCGTCCTCGCCACCGTCGGCCTCATGGCAGGACTCGCCCAGTACGCCATGACGGCGGCCTTTCGTATTGCGCCGCCTTCCGTGCTCGCCCCGTTCGAGTACACGGGGCTCGTCTGGGGTATCGTGCTGGGATTGCTGATCTGGGGCGAGTGGCCAAGCCGGGAAGTGATGATCGGCGCCAGTGTCATCATTGGTGCAGGTCTCTACATCATCCACCGCGAGCGCATTGCCGCGCGAAGGAGGCGTCTTCGTTGAGGCCTCTGGCATGTACGGGGAATCTCACCAACATGGCCGGGCGCTCTGACCATGGCCACACCCCTCTGGGGCGAGCGTTTGTTGGGCCCGGACAGGCGATGACGCCGCATCGTGCCAACGCATCCACACCGAGAGCATACGAGACGGTCTCCCGGAACGCAAGGCGGCCGAGCCGGTCGACAGGCACAACTGACACGATCAATGGTCCCCCTTCGATGCGGTCAAACAGCGTCATGTTGACCATCACTGCTCGCAGGCGGTCCCTGTCGCCCTGTGTCAGGTGATTCCGCCGGCGGCGTGTTCGAGATCGCCGAGTTGGCGATCGATGACCTCGCGCATCTTCCGGGCGCCCATGACACCATAGTGACCCGGGCAGACGCGCCTGACCGGGAGTTCGCGCATGCGCCGCAGGCTGGCGCAGTAGGCAACCGGTTCAGGAGGCGGCCATGCGGGCCCGTGGTCACCGTCATAGAGCATGTCGCTGGTGAAGAGCGTTCCGCTGTCCTTGTCCCAGATCGCCAGGCCGCCTGGTGAACGCCCGGGAACATGCAGAACATCAAGAACGCGGTCGCCGAGGTCGAACTGCGATCCCTCCTCGACAAGACGCGTCGGCTCGGCCGGTGTCATCGTGTAGTCGGCCACGTCGTAGTCTTCACGGGGCAGCGCCCACAGCGTGTTGCGGTTGAGATAGGTTCCGGCCCCGACGCTTTCCCGGGTGGGCACGCGCAGTTCCGGCGCGTCGAGGGGATGGCAGGCCCGGTCGGAAAAACTCGCCCAGCCGCCGGCATGGTCGTAGTAGCAGTTGAGGGCAACAGCGGTGACGGGCTTGCCGGCCACGGCCTCGACGAGAGGCGCGGGCGCCACAATGCCTGTGCCCGTATCGACGGCAAGGTCCCTGTCGCGGCCACGGACGAGCCAGATATCACCAACGGCATAGGAATCGATGTGGTCCTCCCGAAACCGGATGATGCCGCCATCGAGGGCCTCGATGGCAAACCAGATTTCGGCTGTCGGCAGGATATCGTCAGTTGTCATGGCTCGCCTCCACGTCGACCCGGTCATGCCTGAGCGGATTGTCGGCATCGACGTCGGCGCCGAGTTCGCGGGCGTAACGGTGTCCGGCGTAGACCGCCGCAGCGATGATAGCCGGCGCATCACAGTCGCCGATCCGCTGCAGCGTCGTCGGCGCGCCCTTGTCCCCTGTTTCCATGCTGCGGCGAACCGCCTGATAGAGGGCATCATCAGGCGCGCGCGACGTCACGAGAACGATCGCGTCCGCATCGATATCCCGTTCCCCGCCCCCGGCGCTGCAGGCCAGGCGGGCCCGACGGCCATCGAAGGAAACCAGCTCATGGGCAACGACAATGCCGACACCGGTCTCCATCAGCCGTCTGCGGGCCCGCCAGCGGTCCAGGGTCAGCCCGCCCCAGGCTGAAACAACATCTTCGGGTGTCACAAGCGTGGTCTCGAGGCCGTGGCCGCGCAATGCCTCGGCCATGACTGTACCCATGTAGTAGTGGTCATCGTCGTAGACGATGACACGGCCCCCAGGAAACCGGCCTGCCATGATGTCGTCGGGCGTGAAGATGCTCTCGCAGGGACCGAGGGATTCAATGCCTGCGCGATTGCTGACACCGAAACCATCGGCTCTCCAGTGCGCCCCTGTCGCCACAGCGACATGGTCGGCCGCCACATCGAGGACATCTCCGGGACCCAGCCTGCTCGCAGGATAGATCTCCACGTTGGCAAGCCCGTTCAACTGGGTCACCCGATAATCGCGCACACGTGCCCATTCGGCGAGTCCGGGAAGCCTGGCCTCCCTCGTCACCCGTCCACCGAGTGCGCGCTCGGCCTCGGCAAGAACGACGTCATAGCCCCTTCTTCCCAGGGACAGGGCAGCTTCGAGCCCGGCCGGCCCCGCCCCGATGACGAGAACACGCGACGCGGAATGCCGGCTGGCGATGACCTCCGGATGCCAGCCGCGGCGCCACTCCTCGCTCATGGTGGGATTCTGGGTGCAGCGGATGGGCGCGCCGCGGGCATCGCCCATGTAGCAGATGTTGCAGCCGATGCATTCGCGGATGTCCTCGATGCGTCCCTCTTCGATCTTCCTGGGCAGGAAGGGATCGGCGATGGACGGCCGCGCCGCGCCGATGAAGTCGACCAGCCCCTTCCTCACCCAGGCCGCCATGGTATCCGGCGAGGTGAAACGTCCGACAGTCACGATGGGCTTCGTCGTCAGGGAACGGATGGTTGAAACGTAGGATTCGAGGGCCCCTTCAGCAACAAAGCGCGACAGTCCCATTTCGAGGGAATAGTCGCTGACATTGATGTCCCAGAGGTCTGGCAGATCCCCCAGCAGGCCCAGGATGTCTTCGGTTTCGCCGGGAACCGGCGTGCCGTCATCGCCGCCACCACCGTTGGTCTCGGCAGAGAATCTCACCGCGACAGCCATGGTCCCGCCAACGGCATCCTTCGTATCCTCGATGAGTTCGCGTACCAGGCGCACCCGGTTGGCAAGCGAGCCGCCATACTCGTCCGAACGCGTGTTGAGCACCGGCGAGAGAAACTGCGACAGCAGATAGTCATGGGTGGCATAGACGTAGACAATGTCGAAGCCTGCCTGCCTGGCGCGCAGCGCGGCATTGCGGTGCCAGCGCCTGATCTCGCGGATGTCGTCATGGTCCATGGCCCGCGTCTGGAAGGGCTCTCCTGTGGCGAGCGGCATGCTGACCACCCCGAGCGGCACCTGGCGGGTCAGGTGATTGGCAATCCTTGCGCCACCCAGAACCAGTTCCACGCCGGCAAGCGAACCATGGGCGTGAACCCGGTCGGTCATCAGGGCGTGCGCCCGGATGTCGCGATCATCCCAGAGCGACGCCATGGGATAGGGCGTATCGTCAACAGAAGGATGGGGTGAACAGTACTCCGTGTTGACCACGGCCCAGCCGCCTTCGGCTTTCATGGCGCGCAGCCCGGCAAGGATGTGCGGGCTCTGCCAGCCACTGCCTGTGCAATGCGGCACCTGGTAGAACCGGTTGCGGGCGATCAACGGCCCGATGGGCACCGGCTCGAACAGGATGTCGTGACGCGGATCCCTTGCCATCGCATCAGGCCTTGCAGCCACCGGCCGCCGGCCGTTCAAAATGATGGGGAAAGGCCGTGGCAAGATATGCCAGGCAATCCGTTCTCGCGGTCTGGCGACGGATGTCCCGCGGATACATGAGCAGGTTGAGCCACAGACCGTCGATCAGGGCCTCGATGCTGCGGGCAATCCCGTCCGCGTCGGCGCCCTCGTAGGGGCCGCTTGACACCAGTTCCCGGCACAGCCGGCAGATCTCGACATACCTCTCGTCATCGAAGCGGTGGTGGATCTCGAGGTAGGCGGGCCGGTATTTCGCCTGGCCCCAGAAGGCGAACCAGACCGCAAGTTTCTTTTTCGAGCAGACCCGGCGGTCGAAATCCGCCTCCAGGATGGCCTGCAGTTGTTTCGCCGGGTCCGGGCCGGCACGCAGCATGGCGCTGCGCCACAGCTCATAATGTTCCCGCGCCAGATGACCCAGAGTCTCGACGTAGAGATCTTCCTTGGTGCGGAAATGAAAGTTGACCACGCCGTGCGACAGCCGGGCGCCCCTGGTGACGGTTTCCAGGGTGGTGCCCGAGAATCCCCGCCGGGCGATCGATTCGATGGTGGCGTCGATCAGCTGCTGTCGCCGTGCCTGGCGAACGGCAAGGCGGCGGTTCGCTGGCAACGCACTCGCAGCCGGGGGTGCACCATGGGGCATATCGCGTCACCTGACTGTGAAGAAGGAAACAGGAACCGGGACCGAGCCTGGTCCCGGTTCCCGTCTTTCAGACGGCAAGGTGCGATGCCGGGTCAGAAACCGGCGATCATCTCACCCCAGTCACGGTTGATCCTGGTCTCGATCTCCTCGGACTGCGCCATCAGGAAGACGCCCTTGTCCAGGATGTCGGATGGATCCCTCGAAAGCCCGCGGGCGGCCAGGTCGTCATCGCTGACACGGTCGAACGCCGCGGCGCTCGAGTGACCATAACCGAACTCCATGATCACATATTCCCCGACATCAGGCGCCAGCATGGCGTCGATGAGATCATGGGCCTTGTCGTAGTGGGGCGCATTGCTGGTCAGCGCCATGCCGCAGACCCAGGTCAGCGCGCCCTCCCTGACATTGGCGAACTTCACCGGAATGCCTTGTCCGATGAGTCTCAAGGGCGAATCGTTCCAGGTCATCGCTGCGACGAGTTCCCCGGAGGCGAGAGCCTGTTCCACCGTCGTCATGTCGCTCTGGCGAAACCTCAGGAGATCACGCTGCTGTCTCAAGACATCGAGAACCCTTGTCAGATCCTCTTCCGTCAGATTGTCGGTGTCGACCCCGGCGTAGATGGCAGCACACCACCAGGCATCCTCGGCGGCATCGATGATCGAAAGCCTGCCGGCATAGCGCTCGTCCCAGAGCAGCCCCCAGGACTCCTCTTCGCCCTGCCAGTCGACGATGTCCGTGCGGTAGGTGATCGATGTCTGCCCCCACTCGAAAGGAGCGAACCACTGCTGTCCATCGTGCCGGGCATCCTGGATGTTGGAGAGCGCCGGAACCACATCCTTCCAGTTGGAAAGCCTCGATGTGTCGATGGGCTGGAGAACGCCCGCGCGCCGCCAGCGTGGCACATTGCCGCTGCATGGATGCATGACATCCACGACGAAGCCGGCCCTCACCTTGGTGAAGGCCTCCTCGGCGTCACCGAAGACCGGACAATCCGGCTCCACACCGTGCTTTTCGACATAGCCGGGCCAGAGCTCCGGCACGTCATAACCGGACCACGTAAAGTAGACCGCCTGATCCTCGGCATGGGCCGCCGTCAACGGCATCACCGTCGACACCAGCCCGACCGCGGCCATCGCCTGACCGAGCTCCCGACGGCTCAACTCCCTGTTTTCAAGTCGCTTGATGGTATCCCTGATATCCATGGATGTGATCCTCCAGATTGTCACCTGCCCGCAGCCCGCTGGCCCCGGGTTTCATGTGAGTCCACGCCACCTGGTTTGCGGACCCCGAAAGCATCACCCAGATTTTCTGACTGGTCAATCAATCCCGAAGGCGGTGTGACGTGAGTCTCGCGATCAAGAATCGCGCTCTTCGTCCTTCAGGTCCCGACGACGAGCCGTTGGCCTGGCCACGGGTGGCGGATGCCGGGCGGCGATGAGGGTGTCGATCTCCTCCCCTGTCGTGCGATCGCCTTGGGGTCGCCGCCGAAGGGCGCGCATGAGCGGTCGCCTGCAGTGGGACATGAACCGCTGCCCGGCACGGCATGGTCCCTGAGCCGGCCACTTTGTCCCGGTTATCGTGCCGCACCTCGAGGCGTTCTCCCCTGATCCGCCGCAAGGTGCGGTGGAATCGATGAGCCCGGGTCCTGTCTGGATGCCGTTCCAGTCCGTCGTGGATCAGCCTCTCCCCGAGGTCGCCGAGGAAGCGCTTCGCTTCGCCCGGATGCTGGAAGCCACACACGACGTCGTGTCGCCCCGCGCCATCCGCTCGCGCCATGTGTTTGCCATGGAACGACTCCGGCCCCGAGGTCCGGGCGACCGGCGCACGGTTCGCGGAAAAAGTCGCGGCCATCCTCTCTTTCTGCCGGATTTTCACCCGGCAACCCTCCACCGGATCCCATGAGGGCCGCAGGGCGGTCGGCGCAACAGTGCCGCCCTTGTCTCACGTGACGAGGAGACCCTGACGATGTCCTCAGGGGGTCGAACCCGCGGCGCCGGCCGGTGCCGACGCTGTCACAGTGGCTGGCGCGATCGAGATCAGCCGCAAGAGCCGGGTGGTGGGGATTAAGAAGCCCACAGGGTGAGAAGATCGGCGTGCACGCGCTCCATGCAGCGGATGTCGCGTCCGATCGAGGCGCATCGCCTGAGCGACCGGGCGGCGGGATGAAAGTGCTGTCCGGAACTCACCTCGGGGCGTCGTTCGGGGGTGCGCCGCGCAGTCTGGCTCAAGCCGCCCGCATCCCGACGGCCGGGTCAGAAGCCGGATCGTGCAGATGGGTGTCGTCCTGGCGAGCGTCTGCCGGTGATCTTCCCGGGGCATGCGGAACAGACAGACGGTGGCCTGCCGATTGCTGTCGAACGCGGTGGTGACGATGGAGCACATGCCGGTCTCGCATTGCGCGCAGACGGTGGAGCGGTGCCGCGGCTGGTGCTGGCCATCAAGGATACGACGGCGGGCTGGGCCTCGATGAGCCTGCCGGCGGCGGCAAGGCGACCTCGGGCATCCTGGTCCATGCCCGCATGGCGGTGAACGCAGTCGGGCGACCTGCCGCCGCCGACGTCCGCTAGCAGGAAGACAAGGACAGCGTCCGCCGGATCGCTGGCCCGGATCGCGCGCACGCCTGCCCGAACACGCGCGTGGTCACGGTCTGCGAGCGCGAGAGAACGGGCGGCGCGGCTGACGCTGCGCGCGACGCCGGTGGACCTGCTCTTCCCGAAGGACGCGGCGGGTGCCGCGCCCATCCGCATGATGGCCGTTTCGGCCCTTGAGGAGGTCCCGCCGCAGCGCCTGAAGAAGGGGATCGAGCCGCTGCACGGGATGCCGCTCACCATCGAGGGCGAG
Source organism: Alphaproteobacteria bacterium (assembly GCA_965200495.1). GTDB lineage: Bacteria > Pseudomonadota > Alphaproteobacteria > SP197 > SP197 > SP197. Next base: position 2,207,963 of record CBDAUG010000001.1, on the reverse strand, counting down.
GCCGGCATCGAGACGGCGCGAACGGTTGTGCGCCGGGATGTACTGGTGCCCGCCAGAAAACCAATAAATCGTTGACAACATGAATTTTATGGCGGGCAAAAGCTCTTGGCAAAGACTGTGAATCATTTTCAGGAGGTCGCAAGTCTCCACACCCTCGCGGAACCCGCCGGTTTTGGTTGATATGTGTACCGACATGCGGTACACATGGTCATGATTCGGAGCTTTCGTCACCGCGGCCTCAAGCGAATGTATGAACGTGGAGATGCGAACAGGGTAGGACCCGAGCTTTCGGACCGTGGAGCACTGGCGCTGGCCGACCTCGACGATGCCTGCAAGCCCTCCGACCTTGATCTGCCCGGCTACCGGCTTCATTTGCTGAAGGGCCATCTCAAGGGACACTGGAGCATCTCGATTTCCGGAAACTGGCGGATGACCTTCCGCCTTGAAGACGGCGACGCCTACGACGTCGACCTGGTCGACTACCACTGACGGGAGCCACGAGCATGCCGATGATCGCCCCCCCTCATCCCGGACGCAGTGTTCGCGAAAACTGTCTCGAACCACTCGGTTTGAGCGTGACCGAAGCGGCACAGGTGCTGGGCGTCGCCCGCCATACTCTTTCCCGGGTTGTCAACGGTCACGCGGGGATCTCTCCCGAAATGGCCATCCGCCTCGAAAAGGCAGGCTGGTCCAATGCAGAGTTCTGGCTGCGACGCCAGACGGCCTACGATCTCGTGCAAGCGCGCAGATACGAAGACCGAATTGCAGTACGGCGCTATCAGCCGCATATGGCGGTTTGAGTTTGCACCTGTTCGAGACTGCGGACTGATCACCGCGCCACACAACGACATGGTGGCGATGCCCCGCCGGCCGCTCAGTGCGGTCCGGCTGTCGCTGTGGCCATGACTCACACGGAGCACATTTGATGGCATTGGTCTGCTACGTCGACGAAAGCGGTCACGACGATGATCCAATTGCCACACTGGCCGGGTATATCTCACCCGCTCAAGACTGGTTCGACTTCGAGATCTATGCGCGAAAACTGTTCGACGCATGCGAACTGCCGTTCCTCCACACTGTGGACCTTGCCTCAACCATGCGCCCGCCGGCGGTGACGTTTTCACCTTTCCGCAATTCTCCGCCACGTCCAGGATCGTTCTTCAGGCGGACGGTGGTGCCCGGCGATATCCTCACTTCGCCTCCATCGCCACGTGATTCATCTGACGCGGTGCCTATCTCTTGGCGGCCTTCGCCTCGGCAATGGCGCCGAGGAATTCGACCATGGTGTGGGCGCCGAGGTAGGACGTCACGCCGGTGCCGACATCGAGCCTGGGATTGACTTCGACGAAGTCGAAACCGATGACGTCCATGTGTCGCGCCGTGACGCGCAGGATGTCACGCAGTTCGGCATAGAGCATGCCGTTGGGTTCCGCGGAGATACAGCCCGGCACAAGTGACATGTCAAGGACATCGACATCAATCGACACGTACATCTTTTCGCCTCGCGGGAAGGTCTGGTGCACGAAGTCCTCAGGCCCGAGTCTGCGGATCTCATCCATGGTGACGATGTGGCTGCCTTCGGCGCGCGCATCGATGAACTCCTGAAGGGCGCTCCGCAGGCTGCGGATGCCGATCTGTGTCAGCGACAGCACATGGGACATGGGCTTGATGTGACGGAAGGCATGACCGTTGGTGAATCTCAGGTCGTGAACGAAGGGTCGATAGTCCATGTGGGCGTCAAAGTGCATGACATGCATGGGTTCATGGAACGCCCTCACCACCGGATATGTCACCGAGTGATCGCCACCAATGATGACCGGCATGGCGCCGCGTTCGAGGATGCCCGAGACATCGGCAGTGATGTTGTCGAATGTCCCTGCGACATTGGTCTCCAGAACGTCGCTGTCCCCGACATCGACGATACGCCGGTTTGCCGTTTCCTCGACCAGGTAAGACTTGTCTGTGAGGATGTCGTAGTACCCGTCCGAACCGAACCTCAGCGAATGTTCGCGGATGGAACGCGGGGCAAAACGCGATCCGCCCATGAAGGGGGATCCCTCGTCGGTCGGCGTGCCGAGAATGGCATAGTCAGCGTCAAGAGTGGCAATGTCATCGCAGTAGTCCTGGCGCAGGAATGTCGCGATTCCGCCATAGGGCGCATTGTAGCGACCGGCCGGCCCCCGCATGTTGATCTGCATGTTGCATAACCCCGGCTAGAATCGTCCAAGAACCAGAAACCGCACCTGCGGCTGTCCCGTTGCCGGAAGCCTGTCCCAGGTTGCTTCCATCTTCAACAGGGTTCCTGCCCTGCACATCCTGCGGCAAGCGTCCGCCAACCCGCCTCGGGGCGCCACCGCAAGGGACATCACTCCTCCCGCCCTCAGCAGCCTGACGAAACCGTGGAGCACGTCCGGGGACGCATCCTCACCTGCGAGGCTGCGTGATGCGACCACCGCGTCGTAGCTGCGATCCGGCAGATCATCCGGCGATGCGGCGCTGAAGAGCCGACGATAAACGCCGCGCTCGCGCGCGCGTGCCAGCATGCCGAACGCGGTATCCATACCATCAACGGTCCGGTATCCAAGAGCGCAAAGCAGCGCACCGACCTCGCCATCCCCGCACCCCCAGTCGAGAACGTCTGCCTGGCGGTCGTCCCGATGGGCGGCAAGGTTGTCACAGCACAGGGCAGCGCTGCCACACATCGTTGGCCGCGTCATGGCCGCGCTCGCGTGACAAGTGCGGCGATGAGCATTTCAGCGGCTGCAAGCGCCATCGCGCTGTAGCGAGGCGGTGCTCCAAGGGTCAGCATCGACTGATGGTTGTTGTAGATGGCGGCGAGACCGTGGGAAACGGCTGCGATGTCTTCCTGATCCGCATCGGGCAGAGAGGTGCGCAACACATCCTCAAGCGCATCGGCGAAGCCCTGCTGCCAGCCCTCAAGGCGGCAAGCAATCGCCGGGTTGCGGCGGCCGGCCGCATACACCGACTCGATCACCGGCAGTTCGTCGTTGGAAACATCCGCGAAGAGGTAGTGCGGCAGGTCGCCGACCCCGGGGTTGGCGCTGAACCAGGCGCGCATGTCATCGTTCTGCCGCTGCAGGCGAATGCCCAGGTGATCCAGGAACGCCGCAACCAGGTCGTCGCGATTGCCGATGTAGTGGCGGATGATCGAACGGCGGACTCCCGCTTCACCGGCTACCTCCTCGAGGGACGTGGCATCGAAGCCCAGACGCGCCACGCACCGCGAGAACGCATCGAGGATCTGTTGCGACCGTTCAGCGCTAAGGTCAGGACGGGCCATGGATGCCATCCCGGTTTGCCCATGTCTTGCGGGACATGTTGTTTGTCATTATTGACAATCTACAACGACGCGCCACACTTGTCATCCACGAGCACCGGAAGAGGGCTGGTTTGATGTACCGACGCCACAAGGCCACCGTGACGCATGTCCTTCTCCTTGCCACCCTAGTCTGGCTCTTCGGCATGGCATGGGCCACCACCGCCGACAGCAACCGGCAGGCGCATGTCTACGGCACACGCGTGGTCGATCTTGACGGCCATGTCCATCGCATAGGGACCGATACCGGTGTCCGTCCGGTTGTCCTCCTCTTCATGAACGCCTTCTGCCCGGTCTCCAGTCGCTACGCTCCCGAACTCAACGACCTTGCCATGTTTGCCGAAACCCACGGCGCCTCGTTCTACGGGGTCATGTCGGGACCCTACCTCACGGTGGGCGAAGCCCGGAACTTCGTGGTCGACCACGGTTTCGACTTTCCCGTCATCTTCGATCCCTCCGGTGATCTCGCACTGCGCCTCAATCCCGCTGTCACCCCGGAGGCCTTTGTCATCGATACCGGAGATGACGTGATGTATCGCGGCCGTATCGACGATCGTTTCGAAACGATCGGCGTCCTGCGCAACCGGATCACCCGCCACGACCTCAGGGACGCCATCGTGGCGGTGGGAACTGATGACGATGCGCGGCCCGTCTCGACAAAGCCCGTCGGCTGCGTGTTCGAGGGCTGGGATGCGGGCCGCCTCCCCGAGTCCGTGACCTATAACCGGGATATCGCTCCCCTGCTCGCGGCCAACTGCACTGAGTGCCACAGGAACGGCAGCGTCGCCCCCTTCCCTCTCGATACGTATGTCGATGCCAGGCGCCGGGCCCACATGCTGGCCTTCGTGACCAGAGAGCAGATCATGCCGCCGTGGCGCGCCGCCAGGGGATTCGGCGCCTTCCGTGACGAGCGGCACCTTTCCGAGAGGCAAGTCGCCCTCCTCGCGGCATGGGCCGAAGCCGGCGCGCCGCTCGGTGAGGACGCGGAGGCACTGCCGAAGACGGTGTGGCCGGACCCCGCGTGGCGCGTCGGCGAACCTGACCTTGTTCTCGCCATGGAAGAGGCCTTCGCCATTCCCGCGACCGGTCCTGACATCTACCGGTACTTCGTCATCCCCTTCGAACTCCTCGAGGAGCGCGCCATCAGCGCCGTCGAATTCCAGCCCGGCGACAGCCGTGTCGTTCACCACGCCAACATCTTTGTCGACTACTCGGGCCGGGCACGCCGCGCCGACGCCAGGGACGATGGACCCGGCTTTTCCGTCTTCGGAACGGGCGGCTTCTTCGACTACGGCGGCGAAGCGCAGACATGGGGTATCGCAGGCTGGACACCCGGCGTCGATCCCTATGTCCTGCCCGACGATCATGCCCTGTGGCTCCCGGCCGGCGCCGGCGACATCGTGTTCGAGATCCACTATCACCTCAATGGCAAGGCCACGCAGGACCGCAGTCGAATCGGCTTCACGTTTGCCGACGATGCCGTCGCCCACTGGGTTGACGGTCTCGTGATCGGCACCCAGCAGCTTGCGATTCCTCCCGAATCGGACACCTACTGGCGCCACGTCCGGATGGAGATTCCGGCGTCCCTGACCCTTGTCGACATCATGCCGCACATGCACTACCTCGGCGCCGAGGCCAAGGCGATCGCGACCCTCCCGGACGGCACGCAGATACCGCTGATCCATGTCGAGGAATGGGATCTCAGATGGCAGAACATCTATTTCTTCCGGGAACCGGTCCGTCTTCCAGCCGGCAGCACGATCGACGGCTGGCTGCGGTTCGACAACACGTCTGCCAATCCCTACAACCCGACGCTGCCGCCGAAGACCGTGACGTGGGGCTGGGGATCGGACGAGGAAATGATGGAATTCTGGATCAGTTTCGTGCTCGACGACTGGCGTGAGCGCGACCGCGTGATCCATGCCTCCTGGGCAACCTGGTCCGGCGATCCCCGATGGGACGGTCCGGTTCCGGACCTGGCCGAACTCAACCTGCCCTGAGCCAGGCAGGCCCCCGATTGTCGCGGAGCCTGCGGCCGGCACGGTCGGTCGTGTCGCGCCACGCGACAAGGCCCTGCCGGCGCTCCGCGAGGGCCTCGAAGCCGTCGGGACGGACCCGCGAACGGTATTGTGGTGCACGCCACGCCTCACCCGCTGCAGCAGCCGCGCAATGCTCTGGCAGGCATCAGTCCGGGACGTCGGTGCCGATGCGAAAGTCCTTTTCTTCGATTTGTGGATGAAGATCAACAAGCAACTTAATGAAAAGATTGAGTAGATTGTTGCGTCTGCTTTCCTTGCGGATCGCCATCTCATAGAGAGACGTGTAGCCGATCAGCCCGGGCAGCACAGGACGGATCAGGTCGGCATCCACCCAGTGTCTGGCATAGTGTCGAGGCAGATAGGCGGTGTAGCGGCCGGACAGCACGAGAGTGACAAGTCCCTCGACCGTGGACGATGAGGCGCCCACGAAGAACTTGCGTTCGAACGTCGGCAACTGGGCCGTGGCAACATAGCCCCGCGCGGCATGTTCCGATGCGAAGACCTCATCCGGTTGCAGGCTATCGGGCGCCTTGGCGAAGAGAGGATTGCCCCGGCCACAATAGAGATCCATACGCGACGTGAAGAGCGGCTTGTATTCCAGCCCCTGACGAAGGGCCGGGAAGAAACCGATGCCAAGGTCGCAAGCGCCCGACAGCACCATCTGTTCGACTTCGTCGGGTGCGACGACATCGAGTCCGACTTCCGAGACAGGGTTCTTCTCCTTGAACGCATGAATCGCGGCATGAAGCCTGCATCCCTCGTTGAAAACCGAATTGTCGATGACGCTGACATGCAGCCGGCCGCCAAGTCGGCCGCAGGTCGAGGCGACGGACGAACGGAACTCGTCGATGGAGCGGAACAGGGCCCTCGCGGCATCGTGAACATCACGACCTTCCCGGGTGAGCCAGAAACCGCCACGCCCCCGATGGCAAAGGCGCGTTCCGATCCGTTCCTCAAGCTGCTTCATCTGCATGCTGATCTGTGACTGGGAGACATTGAGTGCGGACTGGGCGGCAGCGAAGCCGCCACAGCGAACGACCGTGAGGAAAACCCGCAGGAGACGCAGGTCGATATCGGCAACGGATCCGAGCATCGTCGTTGTCACTTCATCAAACTATGAAGTGAATGTAAGGCATTTGGTATAGAACTGCCACCACCCGCGTTTCAGCATGATCCTGAGTGTGGACCTTGTGTCCGCCCTGTCGAACTGGAACGGCAGTCCGGAATCGTCATGGACGTCATCCTTCCGATTGTGCTGAACGCGCTGACACTTGTCAGTATTCTGATGTTGGTCGGGCTCGGGCTGGCGATCATCTACGGATTGATGGGCGTCATCAATCTCTCCCATGGCGATTTCATCACCATCGGCGCCTTCAGTCTTGCCGTCGTCCAGGGTCTCGGCGGCAACTTCTGGTTGGCCCTGGTTGTCGCAGGGATGGTCGGCGCCCTCGTCGGCCTCCTTGTCGAACAGTCCATCATCCGTTTCCTGTACGCCCGCCCCCTGGCGACCATCATGGCAACCTGGGGGCTGTCGCTGATCATCCAGCAAACCCTTCAGCTGACGTTCGGCGCCGCTCCCCAGAAGGTGTTCTCGCCGATCACCGACTCTGTCGATCTCTTTGGCGCAGCCTACCCCGCCTACCGGATCGTGCTCATCGCCCTGGCGATCGCCACGATGGTTGCCACTCACCTGGTGATTCGCAGGACGAGGTTCGGCCTCGATCTGCGCACCGCCATCCAGGATCCGCAGATGGCCGAGGCGCTCGGAATCGATACGCGTCGTGTCCATGCCATCGCCTTTTCCCTGGGAACCGGACTCGCCGCCGTGGCGGGCGTCCTGCTGGCGCCTCTCACCGCCGTCATTGCGCAGATGGGTGTCAACTATCTCGCCCGGTCCTTCTTCGTCGTCATTGTCGGGGGTGCGGGAAGCGTTCCGGGTGTGGTCGCCGGCAGCGCTCTGGTAGGAGGCGCAGAGACACTCTTCACCTACGCCATTCCGGCGACGCTCTCGCAGGCGCTGGTCCTGGTGCTTGCCATCGTGCTGGTTCGCCTGCGGCCAAGCGGGCTGGTGAAGGTGTAGGCATGGACTGCGTGACATCGGCCCGGCGCAGGATAGGACCCGGTCTCGTGATCACCGCGTCGGGGTTTCTGCTGATACTCGTCTGTTTTGCTCCGTTGATGGTCGGCGCCTATGCCGCAGCACTCCTGAGAGATGCCATGCTTTTCGCCTTGCTGGCGCTGGCTCTCGACTTCCTGTGGGGCAAGACCGGCGTTCTGAGTTTTGGTCATGCCACATTCTTCGGTGCCGGCGCCTACGGAGCAGCCATCATCTCGACACGCTTTGGGCTGGATCCCGCTGTCGGCTCCTGGCTCGGCCTGGCAACCGGCATATGTGCTGCCATGGCCATCGCACTGATCGTCGGGTACTTCCTCATATTTGGCGGTGTTCGCGGCTCCTACTTCACCATCGTGACCCTGGCCCTGGCGGTCATCTCCGAACATGTCGTCGTCGGCTGGTCGGACGTCACCGGTGGCGATGCCGGTCTTCGGACGTCACCGGTGGCGATGCCGGTCTTCTCGGCATACCGCCGCTGCACTTTCCATCCCCGCGAGGCATGGCGCCCTTGCCGCCCGAGGGCCTCTACTGGTTTGTGGTGGCGGTCGTGACCGTTGTCACGGCCGCCCTCTCCATGATCTGCCGGGGCCGTTACGGATCAATCCTCAGGGCTATCGATGACAACGAACAGCGTGCCCAGGCACTCGGTCACAACACGTCCGGGCACCTTCTTGCCGTGTTCGTCGGTTCCGCAGCCATCGCTGCACTCGGCGGAGCCCTTTATGCCTTGGCGGTTGGATTCGTCGCCAAGGATGTTGTCGGCCTCATTCTTTCAACCCAGGTCATCATCTGGGTTGCGATCGGCGGCCGCGGCACCCTGATCGGTCCGATCTGCGCCGCCATGGCGGTGATCTGGCTGGAACAGGAAATCAGCAGCATCGACGTCCAGCTATGGCCCCTGTTCATGGGCGGATTGTTCATTCTGGCCGTCTTCGTGTTCCCGCAAGGAATCCTCGGCGCGTTACGCATGGTTCTCGAGCGCGGAAGGCGGGCATGACATCCGGGGCGCTTCTTGCCGGCAGCAACCTCTCGAAGCGCTTCGGAGGCGTGACAGCCGTCGACAACATCTCTCTTGCGATTGCGCCCGGCGAACTCCAGTGCATCATCGGACCCAATGGCGCCGGAAAGAGCACGCTCTTCAACATCCTGGGGGGTGTCATCAGGCCAGACACCGGGGACATCGTCTTCGAGGGTGTCCCGTTGCACGGGTTGCCGCTCCATGGCTTCGCCAGACGGGGCATTGCCCGGAAGTTCCAGATCCCAAGCGTCTTCGAGACCCTGACGGTTGCGCAGAATCTCGAAACGGCTGTCATCAGGCCAGGATCCGCGGCGGAACACGCGCAGCGGCTGACAGCCATGCTCGACCTTACAGGCCAGACAGCGATACGCCATCAGGTGGCCGGGAATCTCGCTCACGGGCACAAGCAATGGCTCGAGATCGGCATGGCCCTGATGTCGGAACCGAGGCTGCTGCTGCTCGATGAACCGACTGCCGGCATGACTCTCGACGAAACCCTGGAGACCGCTGCGCTCGTGCGCAGGCTGGCGCAGACCACGGCCGTCATGGCGATCGAACATGACATGAGCTTTGTGCGCGCGCTTGGTTGCCACACCATTGTCATGCACCAGGGACGGGTGATCGCCGAAGGCACATTCTCACAGATCGAGGAAGACGCCCTCGTACGGGACATCTACCTGGGGCGGGCCTGACATGCTTGAGGTGCGGGATCTTGGTGCGGGCTTTGGTGTTCTGCCTGTCCTGCACGACATCTCGCTGACCCTCGAAAGGGGCGAAACGCTCGTTCTCATTGGCCGCAACGGCGTCGGCAAGACGACCCTGCTCAAGGCCCTTGTCGGTCTCGTCAAGCCGACCTCGGGCAGCGTGCGACTCGACGGCATCGACGTGACCGGATGGGCGCCACATCGTCTGGCGAAGGCGCGCGTGGCCTATCTCCCTCAGGGCCGGGGCATTTTCGGGCGACTGACAGTCGAGGAGAATCTCATCGTCGGGCTGCGCAGTCGGGCAGACGGCCGGCGGACAATCCCCGACGACATCCTCGACATGTTTCCCATTCTGGGTGACCGCCTGCAGCAATCTGCCGGTACGCTGTCGGGCGGGCAACAACAGATTCTCTGCCTCGCGCGCGCCCTGTGCGCCGATCCGATGCTGCTGCTCATGGACGAGCCGTCGGAAGGCATTCAGCCCTCGATCGTCCACCAGATCGGTGACTTTCTTCACACCTTCACCGGTGAACTTGGTCTGACCGTCCTGCTGGTGGAACAGAACATCGAACTGGCGCGCCGGACAGCATCCCGATGTCTGGTCATGGCGAAGGGCCAAATCTCCCGCCGCCTGACCCGGCAGGATCTCGAAGACGGGGACAAGGTCTTCGAAGCCCTGGCCCTCTAGCGGGTCAACAACCAAGCAAGGAGAATGTCAGATGATCACGCGAAATCTCACCAACAGTGACGGAGTATCCAGGAGAACGGTGATGAAGGGTGCCGGTGCATCGGTCCTGGCCAGCGGCCTTGCCATGCCATCGATCCTCCGCGCACAGTCCGATCAGATCACGATCGGGTTTCATTCGGCCCTGACCGGCCTCGAGACCCTTCTGGGCGAAACCCAGCTCAACTGCTTCAAGATGGCCGTTGACGAAATCAACGCTGCCGGTGGCGCCGGCGGTCGCGAGGTCACCTACCTGGTTGAAGACAACCAGACCACCACACGCGGAGCCATCGACAAGACCCGCAAGTTCATCTTCGAGGACAACGTCGATGTCATCGTCGGCATGATCACGAGCCTGGAGCGCGCCGCAGCACTCAGCGTGTCGGCGCCTGCAAAAAAACTGGTGATCTATCCCACCTACTACGAAGGTGGCGAGTGCGAGCGGTATCTCGCCTGCACCGGACAGATTCCCAACCAGTCCGTCGATCCGTTCGTTCCGTGGATCACGGAAAACGTCGGCAAGTCCGTCTACATCCTCGGGTCCGACTATGCCTGGCCACAGGAAACGGCAAAGGCCATCTCCCAGGCATTCGAGCAGGCCGGAGGGACCACGCTGGGAACCGGGTTCTTCCCCTTCGGGACACAGGATTTCGGACCGGCGCTGGACAAGATCCGGGCAGCCCAGCCCGACTGTGTCTGGGAGCTTTTCGCCGGGGCCGATGCCCTGACCTTTCTCAAGCAGTTTGCCAGCTACAAACCGGGCGGCCAGTTGCTGACCAACGGTCTCGACGAGTTGTTCACGACTGCAGTCGATGGAGCGAACGTCGAGGGCATCATTGTCAACCAGTCCTACTTCTCGTCATTGCAGACTCCGGCAAACGACACCTTTCTCGCCAACTATCGGGCGGCGTTCGGCGCCGACCGCTATGTCAACGCCATTGCCGAAGCCACCTACGTGGCCACCTGGCTCTATGCGAAGGCGGTGGAGAAGGCGGACAGCACCGAAACCGAACAGGTGATCGACGCCATGGCCGGTCTCACCCTGGACGCACCGCAGGGTCCGGTGTCATTTGACGGCAGCAACAATCACCTTGCGACCAACAGCATCATCGGACGGTGCCGGTCGGACGGCCTTTACGACATCATCGAGAACTTCGGCGCCATAGCGCCCGTTGTTCCCGGCTGCCAACTGGCCTGACATCACGCGGCCGTGCCGGCTGCACCTCGCCCGTTGCGGCGAACTGGCAGCCGGCACTTCCGTGTCTCGTGAACGACCTGAACCGTCGTCGGGCCGATGATGGATAGTCATGTGCTGAATGCGGAGCGTTGCGAACACCTGATTCGGCGGATGGTCGATCTCAATCCCCGGATCAATGCCTATTCGCAAATTCTGCAGAACACCGCGCGCCGGGAGGCCCGGCAATCACCCCCTGATGCTCCGCTTGCGGGCGTCACGGTCGCCATCAAGGACAACATCGATACCGTTCCCGCGGTGTGCAATGCGGGCCTTGATCACAACGCCACCCACCTTCCGGCAGAGGATGCAGAGGTCGTGGCGCAGTTGAGAGGTGCTGGCGCCATTGTGCCGGGTGTCACACGAACCGACAGCGGCGCCTTCGGTGTGACCACGCCCCGGGTCATCAACCCGCTCGGCCCCGGGCTTATCGCCGGCGGATCCAGCGGCGGATCAGCCGCAGCCGTGGCTGCGGATCTCTGTGACGTCGCACTCGGGACCGATACCGGGGGCTCGATCCGAATTCCCGCTGCCTGCTGCGGTGTCTTCGGCTTCAAGCCGACTCTGGGAAGCGTGTCGCTGAGGGGTATCCGTCCGCTTGCAGAGTCGTGCGATCATGTGGGTCCACTTGCCGGCTCGATTGCTCCCATCGTTGCCGTCATGCGTGTTCTGGCGCCAGGATTTGACTCCCAGCCTTGTGCGATCCCGCAGCCGGTGTCGATCGGGATACCGCGATCCGCCATCCGCGAAGCTTCCAGCGACGTGCTCTCGGTGCTCGATGACTTCACCCGGGCCCTGAGAGGCAGCGTGATGTTCAGGGATGGTAACTGCTCACCCCCTGTGGAGGCGGTTCAGGCGTCGTGCTTTCTGATCATGTTGGCGGCGTCTCCGGCGAGGGCGATCTGGATGGCGACGAGGGGGTTGTAGCCCTGTGCGGCCATGGAGTTGAGGTAGCTTGAGATCCGGCACCATGCTTCGGCGTGGAGCTGGGTACGGAAGCACCCGGACACCTTGATCTTGACCTTGGCCATGCGGATCTTTTGTTCGCCGGTGTTGTTGGTGAAGCTGGCATGGGGATCTTCCATGAAGCGCAGGACGGAGTCTTCGTGCTTGACGAGGCGCTCGTGCAGGTTGTGCGCGTCGGACTTGGCGATTCTGCCGCGTTTTCCCTTGGGGCGTGGCGGGATCGCGGGCAGGTCCCTGAAGCCATGCTCGAGGATGGTGCGATAGCGCCTGCGCACGGTCCGTCGGAGATCCTCGGGCAGGGTCTTGGTGGGGCTCTGGTTGACCCGGTGACATGTCAGGCGGAGCAGCGTCGTCATCAGGCGGGCCCAGCGCATGGCGTTGGAGTCGACGACGAAGGTCAGTTCGCGCAGCAGATGGGAGCCGCACAGCTGGTGGAGGCACGTCTCGTAGACGAAGTACGAGGCCCAGCAGTCGTGGATCAGGATGCCCTTGTAGCGGGGGATGATGCCGATTGCGTCGATGGCCTGCCTGCCGCGCTTGTTGTGCAGGCGCTTGAGGGTCAGGGATCCGTCGCTCAACACGTGGAGCCACCGGGTCTTGCCGTCGACCCGGAATCCGGTTTCGTCGGCATGGAGCGCCGGACGTTCCAGGAGTATGGCGATGGCGTTGTCCTCCCATGATGCGAGCGCCTCATGGAGGTGCCGCACGTAGCTCAGGCAGGTGGCCTCGGAGAGTGTGAGACCGGAGATCGCCTGCACCAGGGCTGTGGCTCGCCGCAGGGAGAGCATGGGGGCGATGAGCAGGTTGATGATGAAGGCCTTGAGGCCGGGGCCGTACTGCAGCGGCCCCGGCATGGTATCGGGGAAGCGCCCTTTGGTGCGGTCACGGCAGGCCGGGCATTCCTTGACCTCGGCCTCGACGCGGCGTTCGACGACCTCGAAGACGATGTCGTAGAGGATGCGCCGTTCCCGGTCGACGGGATCGACGTGGGAGAGGTCGGCGCCGCAGGCCTCGCAGGTCTCGACCGTGACCGTCTCCTCATGGATCACCTTGCGCAGGGTGGCGCTGGTCTGCCCGTTCCCGCGCGTCCCCTTGCCGCTGCTTGTGGAGGCACGCTGTGCCGTCTCGTCCTGCGGCGTCTGCGACGGCGGCAGGCTGGCATTGGCGCTGGTCTTGCGGGTTGCCCTTTCCAGCAGGATGGTGATCAGCACGCTCATCAGCGTGATCAGGATCCTGAACATCGCATCGGCTTCCGCCGACACCTTGCCGTCCTTGCGCAGCGCCGCGACGCGGGCCTTCGCGGCCTCGAACTCGTCGCGCAGCGAGGCGGCGTTCACCGTTGCCATCAGGAGGCCTCCACCGCCATCAGCGCCGCCATCACCGCCTGACGCTCAGCCGGCGGCATCTTCCGGTAGCCCTCGGCCCAGCGCGTCGCCTTCCTCTTGATGCGCTGACGGTCGGTGGCGTTGCGCCCGGCATGACCAACCCCGTGGGTCCTGCCAGGCGCGAAGTTGAACCACACCACCTCGGTGCGCGCCCGGGCCTGGGTCGTCACCTGAAAGGCGACACGGCGCCAGTCCGCCAACATCGTGTCATAGAGCGCCGAGGGGTGGCCCGAGATCATCACCTGGCAGGGCAGACCCTTGAGCAGATGAAGCAGGGCCACATGGTCGGCCTCGCCGTAGTCGTGGCGGTAGCGCCGCCGCGACCGCCGGGTCGCTCGCAGATACGGCGGATCGCTGTACACCAGTTCCGTGCCCCGCAACGGGAAGGTGGCCAGCACCTCATGGGCGCAGCCGTGGATCAACTCCACCGGATAGGCGCACGTGAAGCCCTCCAGCGCACGCCGGTCCCGGTCAATGCCGATCGAACGCAGCGCCGGAACCTTGCGCTGCATCAGCGCGCCGCCGCCAAGGTGCGTCTCAAGATAGAGATCATGGGCCGGCTGGAGCCCCAGCAGCATCTGGCACAGACCGCTCGTCGCCTTGGATCCGAAGTATCCCACCGGCGCTCCCCGCCGCTCACAAAACCACCGATAGAGCCATCCGGCTACGCTGTCAACGCAGACACCTCGTCGTCACAACAACATCACACACAATCAGGGGGTGAGCAGTTACCAGGGATGTTCCCTTTCCCGATTTCGACGATCTCCTGGCGGTCCACATGACCCTTTCGCTCCGTGAGGCATCCGCTCTCTTCGAGGATCTTCGCAATGCCGATCTCGCGTCCATGCCGGATGTTGCGCGCTTCGCCATCATGGCAGGCCGGGCCGTGTCGGACAGCGATTACGCGCGAGCGCAGCATCGCCGTCAACGCAATCGACAGCGGATTGATGATCTGTTCGACAGCGTCACCATGCTGCTTGTGCCCACACTCCCTGTCATGCCGCCGCCCAGGGACACGACGCATGTCAGGGTTGGCGCCGCGAACCGGGACATCCTTCACGCCCTGATCCGCTACACGTCTCCCTTCAATCAAACAGGACACCCGGTTCTCGCATTCCCCTGGCCTTCGCACGCAACGGTGTGTCCGGGAAGTCTCCAGCTCGTGGCACCCCGCGGCAGGGACCGCCTGCTCCTCGACATCGGCGAACAGCTGATCGGATATCCGGCGACATCAACCAGGCACGGTTCCGAAAAGCACCATGGCATGAGCAGCCGTGCCGGACATGGCTGAAGCCCCCTCACCGATCCCTTCCGCCGCCTCGGCAAGCACGGGCTTCAGGCGCGGGGATCGAAGCCTGCCGATGACCGGGGAGTTGTGCCACCGTCGCCAGCGGCGCGCCATGCATGACGGGTTCTTGTTCGCTTCGTGGATCAGGGCGCCCGGGGTAGGCTCAATCCGCGTGACGTCAGGAAAAGGAGACATGTCGTGAGGGGAGAGACCGGAACGAACGAATGGCGCCGAAGTCCGCGCCGGGTGCATGTCCACTTCGACGGCATCCGTGTCGCGGACTCCGGGCGCACCATGTTGCTGCGGCAGCACGGGTTCCTGCCGGTCTACTACTTTCCCGAAGACGACGTGCGCAGCGACCTTCTCGTGGCCACCGACTACACGACGATGTCGCCCTACAAGGGCACGGCCAGTTACTGGCATCTCGACAGCGGATCACGCCGTGCGCGCTTCGCCGTGTGGCGCTACCTGCGGCCGAAGGAAGGCTCGCCCGATACCAGCGGATACTACGGTTTCGACTGGCACAGCATGGATGCCTGGTGGGAGGAGGACGAACGCATTCACGTACACGCGCGCGATCCGTTCCTGAGGGTGGATGCGGTGCAGGCCGCGCGGTCCGTCAGGGTCGAGATCGCAGGGCACCGCGTTGCCGCCACACGAAGCCCGGTGCTGTTGTTCGAGACCGGACTGGTGACGCGCTACTACGTGCCGCGGGAAGACGTGCGTTGCGCACTGTTCGAACCCAGCACCACCTACACGCTCTGTCCCTACAAGGGTCGCGCGCGCTATCACCATGCCCGCATTGACGGCGCCTGGTACCGGGATGCATGCTGGCAGTATGTCCGCCCGCTGCCCGCCGTGGCGGCAATCGCCGGACACATCGCATTCTGGAACGAGCGCCCCGATACGACGATCGTCGTCGACGGCGAGCCCCTCATCGGCCAGGGTGTGCGTGGCTCCGGCAGGGGCGGTGAATGGCTGCAACCCTGGCGCGAGTTCTGGAGTGAACCCCCGCCGGCCGCCATGCGGCATGCGGGCATCGGAACGCAGAGCGACGCCGCACGCCCCAATGGCCGGGCCGAGGGGCCGCCCGACGACGTCATGGATCTCGACATCGAGCGCGCCGGAGGAGGCCCGGAGGACTGGCTGGAACAGGGTTGACGGGACAGACATCTGCTGCCTGCCCGGCTGGCACACGTCTCAGGCGTGCCCTACGCTGTCGGCCAACGAAGGAGCCCTGCCATGATCCCGTCCCGCCCGGAACTTGTCGGAACCTTCGGCATGGTCACCACCACCCACTGGCAGGCCAGCGCCGCCGGCATGGCCATGCTGGAACGCGGCGGCAATGCCTTCGATGCCGCGGTGGCGGCCGGCTGTGTCCTGCATGTGGTCGAACCTGACCAGAACGGTCCGGGCGGCGATGTTCCCCTCATCCTGTGGAGCGAGAAGAAAGCCAGGGTCGACGTCATCTGTGGTCAGGGAGTGGCGCCGTCGTCGATCTCCGGCGAGGCGCTTCGGAACATGGGACTCGATATCATGCCGGGGACCGGGCATCTGCCCGTCGTCGTGCCCGGCAGTTTCGGCGCCTGGATGCTTCTGCTGCGCGATTACGGATGCCTCACGCTTCGCGAGGTTCTCGCGCCGGCCATCGCCATCGCCCGCGACGGATTCCTGCTCACGCCGACGGTCGCCTGTGTCCTGCGCGCAGCACGCCCCTTCATGGAGGAATTCTGGCCGACGTCGGCTGAAGCCTACTGTGACGGCGCTCTCGAGGCCGGCGACCTTCACCGCTTTCCCATGCAGGCCACAACATGGGAGAGGATCATCAAGGAGGCCGAAGCGGCCGGCGGTGACCGCGAGACCCAGATCGAGGCGGCGCGCAACGCCTGGTACGAGGGATTCGTCGCCGAAGCGATCGACCGGTTCATGCGTGAGCCGGTCATGGATTCCAGCGGCGAGGCCCATGCGGGATTTCTCACCGGTGACGACATGGCGCGCTGGCGCGCAAGCGTCGAGGTGCCGCTGACGCTGGATTACGGGGACTATACCGTCTGCAAGGCCGGACCCTGGTCCCAGGCGCCCGTCCTGCTCCAGCAGCTCGCCCTCCTCAAGGGTTTCGGCGTGGCGGACATGGATGCGTCCGGCCCTGAATTCGTCCATGTGATCCAGGAATGCAGCAAGCTTGCCCTTGCCGATCGCGAGGCCTTCTACGGTGATCCGGACTTTGTCGAGGTGCCGCTCGCAGAACTGCTGTCGGAGGACTACTGCGCCGACCGGCGCCGGCTCGTCGGGGAGGCCGCCAGCCTGGAGATGCGCCCCGGAACGATCGAGGGCTACGGTGGCACCATCCCGCTGCGGGCGCAGGGATCCACCAACATGGCCCACGCGTCGACATCCCTCGAAAGCAGCGACGCCGGGAACACATGGGCCGCATTCGTGGCCCGGCGCCACGGCGATACCTGCCATTTCGACATCATCGACCGCCACGGCAACATGATTTCAGGCACACCGTCGGGCGGCTGGCTCACGGGATCGCCTGCCGTACCCGGTCTGGGCTTTCCGGTCTCGGTGAGGGGGCAGATGTTCTGGCTCGATGACAACCATCCCAACGGACTGCAGCCGGGCAAGCGACCGCGCACCACACTGACCCCCACCCTGGCGCTTCACCATGGCGAACCGCGCCTCGTTTTCGGCACACCCGGGGGCGATCATCAGGACCAGTGGTCCCTCCATGCCTTCCTGCGCCATGTCGATCACGGTATGACCCTCCAGGAATCCCTTGACGCGCCGTCCTTCTACACGGATCACATGCCGAGTTCGTTCTACCCGCGCGAGTGGATGCCCGGACATCTGGCCGTCGAGGATCATTTCCCCCGGTCCACACTCGAGGACCTCGATCGCAGGGGTCACGACCTCCGGATCCATCCGCGCTGGAGTCACTACAATTCCATGACGATGGCCTCCAAGACGGGCCGCGTGCTGCGCGCTGCCGCCAGCCCGCGTCGTCAGTGCTACGCCGTCGGCCGTTGACCTGCTTCGGCAGGGCGGCGCGCACGGGTGATCCCTGCTGTACGATCACTGTCACGCGGTCGCGCAACAACGTCGCCGACTCCGTGATTGTCCTCAATCCGGATACAATGGAGCGATCGCCCCGCCACCGGACAACCCACAGGGATGACACCATGGACAACAGTCTGACGCAGTCACTTCAGGACCTCGACCGTCATCACCACCTGCATCCCTTTACCGATGCCCGCGTCCTCAATGACGCCGGCGTTCGCGTCATTGCGCAAGCCGACGGGGTCTGCCTGACCACGTCGAGCGGTCATCGCGTGATCGATGGCATGGCGGGCCTGTGGTGCGTGAACATCGGGTACGGGCGCCGCGAACTTGCCAAGGCAGCCCATGACCAGCTCCTCGCGCTGCCCTACTACAACACCTTCTTCCAGACATCGACCGTGCCCACCACCCGCCTCGCCGGGCGCCTGGCCGAGATTGCTCCGGCCGGGTTCAACCATGTGTTCTTCGCCAATTCCGGATCGGAGGCGAACGACACGGCGGCCAAGATGGTGCGCTGGTACTGGAACACACGGGGGGAGCCGTCCCGCAAGACCATCATTTCCCGACGCCATGCCTACCATGGCGTGACCATGGCGGCAGCAAGCATGTGCGGCCTCGAGGACATGCACCCCCCGTTCGACCTGCCCCTTCCCGGATTCATCCACGCGGACTGCCCCTACTGGTACCGCTATGGACGTGACATGGATCCGGAAGACTTCGGTGTTGCCGCCGCCCGCTCGGTCGAACGGTTGATCATCGAGGCCGGCCCGGAGACCATCGGTGCGTTCATCGGCGAACCGGTCATGGGGGCGGGTGGGGTCATCGTGCCTCCGGCAAGCTACTGGCCCGAGATCATGAGAATCTGCCGCCGGTATGGCATCCTCGTCATCGCCGATGAGGTGATCTGCGGCTTCGGCAGAACCGGCGCGTGGTTCGGCAGCACGACGTTCGGCATCGAACCCGACATCATGACCATCGCCAAGGGACTCTCGTCAGGCTATCAGCCCATCAGCGGCATCCTCGTGCACGACAGGATTGCCGACGTGATGATCGAAGAGGGCGGGGAGTTTCAACATGGATTCACGTGGTCGGGCCATCCCGTTGCGGCCGCCGTGGCGCTGGAGAACATCGACATTCTCCGGCGCGAGGGCATTGTCGAGACATGCCGCAGCGTGACCGCTCCCCACATGCAGCAACGCCTGCGGGATCTCGCCGGTCACCCTCTTGTCGGCGAGGTCCGCGGGGTGGGCATGATGGCGGCGGTGGAGCTTTGCGGCGACAGCGGCGTCGCCACCATGGTTCGCGAAGAGGCCTGGAGGCGCGGCCTTCTCGTCCGCGCGACAGGAGAATCACTCATCCTGTCGCCACCGCTCATCATCACGCACGACGAGGTCGACACGCTGGCAGAGACACTTCATGCGTCACTCGTCGCGGTCGGATCATGATTGGACGCTTTGCGGCGACGCTGGGAGGTCGCCTGCCGGGGCAAGTGGTTGCCGGAGGGATCCTGACGCTTGTGGGCGTCTGGTTTGTTCTCGAGCCCTTGCGTCACGACTACCCCGCGCCGGAAGATCTCGTCGCCGTCGAAGACGGCGTCGCGCAAGCCATGGAGATCCGCAAGCGGCGCGGTGCTGTCGTGCGGTTTCTCGTTCCCGATCCCTTCGAAGTGCAGGCCGTTCTCGAGGAAGACGGGAGGGTTGTGCGCTATCGCAGCGACCTTCCTCACTATGAGGAATTCAAGGAAGCCCTGATGTCGGGGACTCATGTCTTTCATTTGTGGACCGATGCGTCCGAGCCCGACGATGCAACCCTCGTCTGGCAGTTCGACAGCGGGGAGGTGACGCTGATCTCGGTTGACGACACCATCGAGGCGCTGTCGGATGCCCGTCAACGCGAGGCATGGCTGCCTGGCGCCATCGCGCTCTTCGGCCTCGCCATCATCGCACTCTCCGTGTGGCGCCGCGCCTGACCCCCTTGTGCGGACCTGTCAGTGTCCGCTCCATCGCCGTCGGCGTGCGGCCTGCGACACGGATGTCTTCTCTGACTGCCTGCCATCACCCTGTCCGGCCGGGGGACCTTCGCATCATGGCGCGAAGGTCGGTGATGGCCCAGGCGCCGATCTGGCGCGCGGTGGCCGCGTAGACGACGAGGCCGAGCGCCACGAGGACCAGGAGGTAGAGAGCAACGTGATGGTCGCCGGCAGCCCACCACCGCTCGCGGGTCAGGTGGGCCGCCGCCAGAGCGGTCGTCATCATGCCTGTCGCCGCGACCATGCGGGGCAGACGCCGCCTCAGTCGATGGTCAGCCTTGAAGTGGCCCCGGCGGACCAGGATCACAAGGAGCATGATGGCGTTGATCCACGCCGCGGTGGCGGTGGCAAGGGCAATACCGACATGACCCAGGGACCAGACCAGGGCCAGCATGACGGCGACGTTGCTCATCAGGCCCACGACAGCGACCCTGAGAACGGTGCCGGGATCCTTGCGCGCAAAGAAAGCGGGCGCCAGCACCTTGATCAGGACATAGGCGGGAAGTCCTGCAGCGAAGGCCCTGAGGGCGGCGGCGCTCGCCTCGCTGTCGGCAGCGGTGAAGGCGCCACGCTCGAAGAGGGCGGTGATGACCGGATGGGCGATGACCATGAGCGCCGCCGCCGCCGGCAGGGTGAGAACCAGCACGAGCTCAAGGGCGCGGCTCTGGCTTTCGTTGGCCCCGCATTCATCGCGCGCCTCGATCTGCCTTGACAGCAGGGGCAGCAGCGCGCTGCCGACGGCAATGCCGACGACGCCCAGCGGCAGCTGATTGATCCGGTCGGCGTAGTAGAGCCATGAGATGGCGCCGGTGGAGAGGAACGAGGCAACCCAGAGATCGATGAGAAGATTGACCTGAACGACGCCGGCGCCGAGAGCCGCAGGAACGAAACGGCGGAGCAGTTCCCTGACACCCGCCGTCAGACGCGGCAGCAGAAGACGCGGCATCATGCCGGCGCGCCTGACGGCATGGAGGACAAGTGCAAGCTGCAGGACGCCACCCCATGTCACGCCCCACGAGACCAGCCGGCCCGCATCGGCATCGTCGACGACATGCACCAGGAGCGCCGCGCCGATAAGGCTGAGATTGAGCAGGATGGGTGCGGCGGCATAGGCGGCAAAGCGCCCGGTCGAGTTCAGCATGCCGCCGAAGAGCGCCACCAGCGAAATCAGGAGGATGTAGGGAAAGGTGATGCGGGTGAGGTCGACAGCCAGGTCGAACTTGTGGGGCTCGTCGACGAATCCGGGCGCCAGGACCGTGACCACCCACGGCATCGCCACCTCGAAGAGCGCGACCAGCACGGCCAGAACCACGGCGAGAACAGCCAGGACCTCGTCTGCCAGCCGCCGTGCGGCCGCTTCGCCCTCGCCCTCAAGACTGCGCGCGAAGAGAGGAATGAACACGGTATTGAAGGCGCCTTCGGCCAGCAGACGGCGAAAGAAGTTGGGGAGCTTGAAGGCGACGAGGAAGGCGTCGGCCACCCACCCCGTTCCAAGGACTGCAGCAAAGAGCACGTCCCGCACAAATCCGAGAACCCTGCTCGCGGCCGTCAGGGTGCTGACCGTCAGGAAGGCCCTGGCGAGATTCATCGCCCTCTCACGGCGCCGCAGACACGTCCCTGATCACGCTCCATCCGGCAAACCCGGCAGGCGACAATGATGAACAAGGATCGGATGAACAAGGATCGGATGGACAAGGATGGCGAAAGGGCATCCTGCGCGACGGCAAGCCGGGACGTGGACGTCAGGGGGTGATGCCGCGCAGCCGTTCACTGCGGCGGCGCAGCAGTTCCATCACGATCATCAACAGGACCGATGTCATGATGAGCATGGTGGCGACTGCCATGATCGTCGGCGACAGGAGTTCGCGGATACCCGACCACATGCGTCGCGGAAGGGTGTGCTCTTCGGTGCCGGCAAGGAAAATCGCAATGACGAGTTCATCCCACGACGTGATGAAGGCGAAGAGCGCTCCGGCCACCACGCCGGGAAGGATGAGGGGCAGGGTGATGCGGAAGAAGACACGCAAGGGGTCACCCCCGAGACTCGCACCGGCGCGGATGAGATTGTAATCGAAGCCGGCCAGGGTGGCCGAGACGGTGATGACGACAAAGGGCACGCCGATCGTTGCGTGAGCGAACACGAGGCCGGCAAGCGTGCCGGTCAGTCCGAGCTTGGCATAGAAGTAGAACATGCCGGCTGCGGTGATGACGATCGGCACGATAATGGGGGAGATGAGGACCGCGAGGATCGTCGACTTCCCCGGATACTCGGCGCGGTTGAGGCCCAGCGCCGCCAGGGTTCCCAGCACCGTCGCCACAAGGGTCGCAAAGATACCGACGATGATGCTGTTCTGCAGACCCAGCAACCATTGCGGACTCGTGAAGAACTCTTCGTACCAGCGCAGCGAGAAGCCGGGCATGGGGTATGTGAAATAGGGTTCGGAATTGAAGCTGAGCGGGATGATCACGATGATCGGCACGAACAGGAACGCGAAGATCAGGCAGCAGATCACGCGAAACGCGACATACCAGATCCTGTCAAATGTCGTGGCGTAGGATGGCATGGCCATGGTCAGTTCACCTTGAGCCGGTCAACACCGACAAACCGGTTGTAGATGAAGAACATGACGAGAGTGAGCGCCAGCAGCACGACGGACAGGGCTGCGCCCAGTCCCCAGTTGGCCGTGCGCCCCATGTTCTGGACAATCCAGTAGCTGGTCATCTGATCACCGGGCCCGCCGACGAGCGCCGGGGTGATGTAGTAACCCAGGGAAAGAATGAAGACGAGCAGTGTGCCTGCGGCCACGCCGGGCATGCACTGCGGAAAGTAGACCTTCAGGAAGGCCTTCCAGCCCGGTGCGCCGAGGGATGCCGCCGCGCGCATGTGCCAGGGGTTGATGGTCTTCATCACGCTGTACATGGGCAGCACCATGAACGGCAGGAGAATGTGAACCATGGCAACATAGACACCGAGCCGGTTGCGGATCAGTTCCTGGGGTTCGTTCCACAGGCCCAGCCACAACGCCATGTCATTGATCAGTCCCTCGTTCTGCAGCAGCACAAGCCAGGAGGTCGTACGCACCAGCAGGGAGGTCCAGAACGGCAGCAGGACAAGGATCAACAGCAGGTTGCTGATGCGAGTCGGCAATGTCGCCAGAAGATAGGCAATCGGCAGGCCGAGCAGAAAGCACAGCAGGGTGACGGCAAAGCTGATCTCGATCGTGCGCAGGAGAACGTCGACATAGATGGCCCTGTCGGGCGAGACGCCGACAATGGCGCGCTCCTTGTCGCGCTGCAGATCGAGCGACCAAAGGAGATAGTAGTCGGTGTAGAAGCTCGAGGCGTTCTTGATGGCATACCAGTAGGCAGGATCATCCCAGTCCTTGTCGATCCTGATGAATCCCTGGTGGATCTGATCGGGGGCAAGCAACGCCAGCTGCTCGGACTTGCGGGCCGTCTTCTTCACCATCGACTTGAAGCCGCTGATGTCATAGTTGAGCCGCTTTGCCGCCCGGCCGAATTCGCCGCGTCCAGCCTCGGCGAGCTCCTCGGCAAAGGTGGTCATGGCCTCCGGCGGGGGAAATCCCTCGCCATCCCATTCCTGGAACATCTCGGCCGTTCGCGGAAAACCTTCCGTCAGGTCGGGGTCCTCGACGGACAGCGACAGCAGGGAAATGATCGGCAGGATGAAGCCGACGACCAGAAACAGCAAAAGCGGCGCCACAAGGGCAAGGGCCCACACCTTGCGCATGCGTTCGGCGCGTCGGAGCTTGATCTTCAGCGGCACGCCGTCGGCTGTGCGCATCACGTCATGGTTGCCTGTGGTTGCCACCATGTCCTGCTGTCTCCGGAACGCTCAACAAGGAAAGCGGCAGGGAAAGCCGGGACGGCAACGTCCCGGCTTTCCCTGAAACGTGATCGTTACTGCGAACGCCAGACCTGGAAGCGTTCGGTCAACTCCTCTTCGCGGTCAGCCCACCAGATGGTGTCCACCCACAGGGCATTCTTCAGATTGGCCGCTGCAGTCGGCAAATGCTGCAGAATGTCCGGATTGATGAGTGCGCCCGCCTCGGCGGTCGTCGGACCATACGAGATGTACTGCGACTGACGGGCCATGACTTCAGGGCGGCTGGCATACTCGATGAACTTCATGCCGAGATCGTACTCGGGATGCCCTTCCGGAATGACCCAGTGATCGTAGTCAATGGTCTGCCCGTCCCAGACGATGACGAAGTTCTTTCCTTCCTTGACGACCGCATTGTAGATGCGTCCGTTCCAGGCCGTGGTCATGGCGACCTCACCGTCAGCGAGAAGCTGCGGAGCCATGGCGCCGGTATCCCACCAGATGACCTCGTCCTTGATCGTTTCGAGCTTGGCGAAGGCGCGATCGATGGCCTCTTCCTCGTGATCGGTGAGGTAGGCGTAGATCTCGTCGGCGGGAATGCCGTCGGCCATCAGTGCCATTTCGAGGGACGCCGCCGGGCTGTTGGCATAGAGACCGCGCTTGCCCGGGAAAGCGTCGAGATCGAAGAAATCGGCAATCGTGGTCGGTGTGTTGTCACCGGAGAAGGCATCCCCGTCATAGGCATAGATGGTTGCCCATGAGATCGTGCCCACTGAACAGTCGAGCGCCGCCCCCGGGAAGAAGCGGTCCATGCCGCCGAGCATGTCCCAGTCGAGTTCGGCGAGAAGGCCTTCGTCACATCCGGCCATGGCTGTTCCCGACTCCGAGTCGATGACATGCCATTTGTATTCGCCCGTCTCGACCTGCACACGGATCTCCGACAGGGTGCCGCCCCACTCATCCTCGAGGACGGTCATGTCGATTTCCTTGGCCGCCGGCTTGTAGTAGGCCTCGCGCTGGCTGGCGGAATAGGCTCCGCCCCAGGACGCCACGGTAATCGTGTCCTGCGCCAGCACGGCCGACGGAGCCTGCAGGCCCGCCAGCGCGGCGCCGGCAAGGACCGCGGCTGAAACTCCCCATACCTTCTTCATGATTGTCATCTCCCTCCATAAGGAACGCTGGTTGTATCAGGCAAGGTCAGGGAAGACCCTGCTTCACTGTGCCGCGTCACGGCGGCTCTCCACAAGGATACCTGCCCTCATGTCAGGCGGCATCCAGCGCCCGGCAGTCGCCCGACCGCCAGCCGATTCTGATTTCCTGTCCCGGTTCGAGAACTCCATGAGCCGAACCGCGCGGCACCTTGACGACAAAGTCGTCGTGGCCAAAAACCTCCATGCGCACTCTTGTATGGTCGCCCATGTAAATCTGTTCGCGCACCACCGCCGTGAAGATGTCGCCGCATCCGTCACCCTCGGCGGCGCCGACCACCACCACCTCGGGCCGCAGCGAGAGGGTCGTGTGCTGTCCCACGGAGGTGACATTGACCGGCAGGGCCTTGACCGCATGCCCACTGGACAGTTCGACCACGCAAAGGTCCCCGGTCATCTCGGTGATCTTGCCCCTGAGCCGGTTGTTCTCGCCGATGAACTGGGCAACGAAGGCGTTTTTTGGCCGCTCATAGAGTTCCTCGGGCGCATCGAGCTGCTGGATCACACCGTCATCAAAGACCGCGATGCGGTCCGACATGGTCAGCGCCTCGCTCTGATCGTGTGTCACGTAGACAAATGTCAGGCCCACGTTCTGGTGAATGTGCTTCATCTCGATCTGCATCTGCTCGCGCAGCTTCTTGTCGAGAGCGCCCAGCGGCTCGTCCATGAGGACGATCTGCGGTTCGAACACGAGAGCGCGCGCCAGAGCGACCCGCTGCTGCTGACCGCCGGAAAGCTGGGCCGGGCGGCGCCTCTCGAAACCGGTGAGCTCGACCATGGCAAGGGCGTCAGCAATCTTCCTTTCCCGGGAAGACTTCTCAACCTTGTGGCACTGCAACGGAAATTCGAGATTCTCGTAGACGGTCATGTGGGGAAACAGGGCGTAGTTCTGGAAAACCATGCCGATATCGCGCTTGTGCGGCGGGACCAGGCGCAACGAGCGCCCGTTGAGCACAATGTCGCCGTGGGTTGTCGATTCAAACCCGGCAAGCATCATGAGCGTCGTCGTCTTGCCTGACCCCGACGGTCCAAGAAGAGTCAGGAATTCCCCCTTCTCGATCGCCAGGTTGAGATCCTTCACCACCAGGACCTCGCCGTCATAGGTCTTCTGGACGTTCTCGAACCGGACCTGGGGCTGGCTGTCCCCCTGATCCGGACCTGGCATGCTGTCCGTCATTCACCCGGTCCCGAACATTCCGGCAGTCCCCTGAACGCCATCCTGGTCACTTTCTCCGCCTGTTGCATCATGCACTACAGTCCTCCTTCATACCGGCGACTGCCCTGACAGGGAAGTGAATTTCGCGGCACTAGACTAGAACAGCGCCGCGCATTATCAAAACGCCTCGTGGCGATCACCGGCAAACACCGGTGATCCGGCTTCCTGATTGTCACCTGCCGGGGATCCATGATCCGTCTCCTTGCGCTGCCCGGATCCACCACCCGGGGACTTGTCGTGTTCCTTGGGCTCATTGCCGGGCCTGCCCTCAGTCCGGCGGCAGATGACCATGCGTTGCTTGCGGTGACGCGCTCCGACGTGGTCGAAGCCGCCGTCGCCAGCGGACTGATCGAGGCCGCAGAATTCGAGGAGATCGACGATCCACACGCAGGACCGCTCCTTGTCGGGCGTCCGGATGCGTCAGATGACCCGGCGCGGACCTTCAGCATCATCATGTTCGAAGAGGCGTCCGCCGGGCTGACACAGATACAGGTCATCATGGCCGCCCCCTGGGACGACCTCAGCGGTCGACTTGAACTCGCTGCCGGCATCGCCGCTCTTGTCGTGTCGCCGCCATCGTCCCTGCCCCCCGCGCCGCCTGTGGAAGCCGGCCCGGCCAGCCTGACGCCGATGGCGTCGTGGCTTTACAGCCTGTTCTACGAGTCCTGGCTCGGCTGGCCCGGCTCCGCCAAACGCCTGGTGCGTGTCCGCGACGGCGTCGCCATCATCATCGAAGGCACACCACCCGAAACCTGGATCATGACACTGGCGGTCGACCGGAACTTTCCGGACGTCACGTGGCCCGGCGCATGGGCCGGGTCCGACAGCCCCGGCGTGACACAGGCCCGGCTGCTCATTCGCCAGGGCGAGTACGCGAAAGCACACGACCTCCTGGAGCCCCTGGCAGATGGCGGCGATCCCCAGGCCGCCCTGCTGATGGGCGACATGGCAAGGTTCGGCAGGATCGGCATGCCCCACATCGAACAGGCAACTGACTGGTATCTTGCTGCTGCACGCCACCGCCACCCCCGTGCCATCTGGTCCCTGGCAGCGATGCTGACAGAAGGTTGGGGCGCGTTCTTCATCAACAACCTGAAAGGTCAGATCCTCACACGAGCCAAAGCGGCCGGCTCGCCAGACGCTCTTCTTGTTCTCGGGCGCAGCACTCCGGGGGTGAACTACACGCGTCCGCCGGGTGTTGCGGCGAGCGACCAGATTCTGAGCGCGGCGCGCTGGGGACTGCTCGATGCCCAGCACGACATGGCGAGACGCTACGCCGCGGGTGACGGCGTTCCTGCCGACGCAGTGGAGGCCTGCGCCTGGGCCATGGCAGCTCTGGAGAACACGGGCCCTGGCGCACGCTATCTCTATTCCCGGCAACTTCTTGCCGATCTCGCCTCCCGTCTCGACGATGCCGACCTCGCTCGTGCGCGGGAAAGGTCCAGGCACCTCGTGACCGGGCCGCCTCCATGGTCGCCCCGGAGCTGAGGAGTAGGCTGTCGTTTCCATCCTTGTCCGGACTTCACGTCCCGGCAGGACGTGGGATAGATTGCAGCAGCAACGGGAGGCGACAATGCAGGCGCACGACACCCCTGCGGTGGATGATCTGATCGCCCGGCAACGATCCGGCTTCACCCTTGAGCAGCCCTTCTACCGGGATGCCGACATCTTCAGGCGGGACATGGAGAGGGTCGTTTCGAGATCATGGCTCTATGTCGCCCATGAGAGCGAGATTCCCTCGCGGGGCGACTATCTTGTCTACCCCATCGGCGCGGAATCGATCATCCTGGTGCGCGGTCGTGATCACGAGGTCCGCGCCTTCTTCAATGTCTGCCGCCATCGCGGCAGCCATATCTGTCTCGAGGAACGCGGCAACGCGGGCAAGCTCGTGTGCCCCTATCACGCATGGACCTACGATCTTGACGGCCGCCTCATCGCCGCACGCTCCATGCCCGAAGGATTCGACAAGACGGATTACCCGCTTCATGCCTGTTCGGTGCGGGTGACCCAGGGCCTCATCTTCATTTGCCTTGCCGGCGCCGACGATCCGCATGTCGCAGATTTCTGCGGCATTGCCGATGTGCTCGACTCCTATGCCGGGCTGCATGGCCTCAAGGACACGAAGATCGTGCACCGCGAGACCTATCCGACCCATGCCAACTGGAAGCTCGTCGTTGACAACTTCCGCGAATGCTATCACTGCTCGCCGGCGCATCCCGAGTACACGATGGTCAATGCCTACGTGAAGGCGCACGATCGCGATCCGGAGGCCTACCGTCCGGTGGTCGAGGCCTGGGCCGAGAAGACAAGGAAGCTCGGCCTCCCCGTGGGCTGGTCGGATGGCGACATGGGCGACCCGCGCCAGCCTCACAGCGTATGGCGCCAGCCCATTCGCGAGGGCTACGTGACACTTTCCGAGAACGGGCGGCCGGTCGCCCCCCTGCTTGGCGCCCTGGAACACTGGGATGGTGGCGAGACGGCCTTCACCCTTGGTCCGCTGTCCTATGCCTATCTGTGCGCCGATCATCTCACGATGTTCCGGTTCACGCCCGTCACCCCGGAATTCAGCGAGGTGCTCGTCACCTGGCACGTGCGTGGCGACGCCGACCCCGATCGTGACGTCGACCTCAAGCGCCTGGTCTGGATGTGGGACGTGACCACCATCGAGGACACGAAGATCATCATCGACAACCAGAAGGGCGTGAACTCCTCACGCTACGCGCCGGGACCCTATGCGGTCCTGGAGAATTATTCGGCGGCGTTCACTGACTGGTACCTGGGGCGCATCGCGTCCTGAGCCTGTCAGGCCCTCGCTGCCTGGTATCGCGCATGCAGGATCACAGGATCCTCGAGCGGCGGCAGCCCGGCGCGCACCCGGGCCGGGAGCGCGCACCGCACGATGCGGTAGGAGACGGCAAGGCGTTGCCACAGCTGGTCTTGCGCGCAGTCAAAGGGGAGGTTGATCCAGGACCGGTGAAAGTAGCGCGCCTTCCTGCCGATGCCGGCGTCGATCAGCATCGTGGCGGTCTCGATGCTGTCCGTCTTGACGGAAACGCCCCCGTCCGTCGCGCCCATGCAGGCGAACATCTTGCCGCCGATCTTCCACGCATCATGGCCGTCTCCCCAGGGATCCGTGTGCAGCGCTCCGGGAAACACGGCACACATCGCATTGACCGTCGTCCGGCTCATGGTCTCTCGCCCCCGCACGCTGCCATCCACAGTATCAAGACATCCCCGCCGCCGCGGGAGCGACGTGAGCAGGTGGCTGCAACCGTCGCCGCGCCATAGTACACCCCGACCGACGCGGGAGCGACTCGCATTGCCTGGCACGTGAAGGCACACTCGCCACGCCATGTAACGCAGGAATCAGGAGTCTGAACTTATGGGCATTGCAAGAAAACTGCTGTTCGCCGCGGGCGCCGCCCTCATGTTCGCGGGCCCGGCCGGCGCGGATGCGCCCGAATCACAGAGGCCGATCGTCGTGCCGCTGCACAACTGGACCGGAGCGCAGATCTCCTCGGCCGTTTCGGGAGAGATTCTCCGGCGCATGGGCTACAATGTCGAGTATGTGGCGATCTCGCTGCTGTCCGCGCCGCAGGCCATCGCCGACGGTGAGATCACCTATTCGCCCGAGTTGTGGAGCAACAACATGGGCGAGGTGTTTCCCGTCATGATCGAGGACGGCGCCATCCTTGATGTGGGTGATCTCGGACTCGATGCCCGGGAAGGATGGCTGTACCCGCTCTACCTTGAAGATGAGTGCCCGGGCCTTCCGTCCTGGGAGGCCTTCCTTGACTGCCACGCACTCTTCGCCTCCACGGAGACCATTCCCAATGGCCGTTTCCTTGACTATCCGGCTGAATGGCGCAGTCGCGGCGGCGACCTTGTTCGCGAACAGGGGCTCCCATTCGATGTCGTTCCGGCGGGCAGTGAAGGAACGATGATCGCGGAACTCAATTCGGCGGTGGAACGCCATGCGCCGCTCGTCATGATGTTCTGGGCGCCTCACTGGGTGCTGTCCGTTCATGAGACCGGATGGATCGACATTCCCGAGGACCTGGTGAACCGGTACAGCCTTCACAAGCCGCGAATCATGAAGATTGCGTGGCCCGGCATGCGTGATGAATGGCCCGCCGCAGCCCGATTCCTGGAGGGCTTCACACTGGCGAACGGACCCCAGGAAATCATGATGGATCTGATCGACAATCAGCAGCAGGATCTCATCGCGGTGACGAACCGCTGGCTCGACGACAACACGGATGTCTGGCAGCCGATGGTCGATGCCGCCATGAACGGGTCCTGATCGTCGTGACACCGGCGCCGGGGTTCGGGCCCCGGCGCCGGTCCCGTTTCAGGGAAACTTCAATCCCCCCGGCACATCGATGCCGGACAACGGGTTTGCGGAGTCAGGCAGTTCGAAACCAGGCGGAAGCTGGCCTTTCTTCGCCATCTTGAGGACCTTTTTCATGCCGCCGTTCATCTGGGCATGCATTTTCATGACCCTGTTGACATCCTGCATACGGGTGCCCGAACCGGCGGCGATGCGTCTCTTGCGGCTGGCGTGAATGATGCGCGGATTACGGCGCTCGGCGGCCGTCATCGATGAGAGGATCGCCTCCATGCGGCACAGGGCGGTCTCGTCGAGTCTTGAGGCCGCCATCTCCCGGCGTGCCCGGGCCACGCCGGGCAGCAGCCCGAGAAGGCCGTGCATGCCACCCATGCGGCGCATATGCGATATCTGCAGGCGCAGGTCGTCGAAGTCGAACCCCTGCCCGGACTCCATCTTGCTCGCCAGCTTCTGCGCATCCTCTTCCCGCACGACCCGCGCGGCCCTTTCCGCCAGGCTCACGACATCGCCCATGCCAAGAATCTGGCCGGCGAGGCGATCGGGGTGGAACGGTTCGAGCCGGTCGAGCTGTTCGCCGGTTCCTATCAGCTTGATGGGGCACCCGGTGACCTGCCGCATGGAAAGCGCTGCCCCGCCGCGGGCATCACCGTCAATCCGGGTGAGCACGATGCCCGTGACACGCGCGCTGTCGTGAAAGGTCCTGGCGCTGTTGACCGCGTCCTGACCGGTCATGGCATCCGCCACGAACAGCACTTCGCGGGGCGAAGCCAGTTCCCTGACGCTGGCCAGCTCCTCCATCAGGTCGTCGTCGATGTGGAGCCGGCCCGCGGTATCGAGGAGAACGACATCGGTGGCGCTGCGTCGCGCCGCCATGAGAGCGCGCCGGGCAATGGCAACGGGAGCTTCCCCGGCAACGATGGGGAGGGTCGCGACCCCCGCCTGTTCGCCAAGAACAGCCAACTGCTCCTGCGCCGCCGGGCGGCGGACATCGAGGGAGGCCATGAGGACTTTCTTCCTCCCCTGCCCTTCCTGGAGCCAGCGACCGATCTTGGCTGTGGTTGTGGTCTTGCCGGAACCCTGGAGTCCGACCAGCATCATGGCGACGGGAGGATTGCCGGCGAGATCAAGCTCGGTGGTGTCAGAGCCGAGCGTCTCGACGAGATGATCATGCACAAGCTTGATGACCTGCTGGGCCGGACTGACACCCCGCAGCCTCTCGGCGCCGCGTGACCGCGTGCGGACTGTCTCGACAAAGTCCCTGGCGACAGAGAGTGCGACATCGGCCTCGAGCAGGGCGACGCGCACCTCACGCAGGGCGGCGTCGATGTCGCTGTCGCGCAGGGAGCCCTTGTGCCGCAGCCGCGCAAGGATTCCCTCGAGGTTGCTGGAAAGCCTGTCGAACATGGAGCGGCCCCCTTGGGACTTCAGGTCTCGTCTCGGACCATCCGGTAGTGGAAATCACAGTGCTCCGCACCCTGCATGATGGTCTGGGTGCGGCTGAGGCGGATACGCGGATCATAGCCTGTCGCGAATGTCGCGTCGCGATTGCAGGAGAGTTCGAATCCGATGTCGGCCAGTCCCATCTCCCTGTACATCTCCGCATAGCGGCAGCGCGTGACACGATAGGCGTATTCGTCATCCGAGGCATGCGTGACGTCGGTCTCAAGGGCGCCATCGGCATCCCAGAGATGCTGGAAGGACAGAAATCCGCGGATTCCGCCGGGACCCCCGTTCTTCTCGGCGAACGCGCGCCCCTCGGCGATGGCCGCCTCGACAATCGCCGCCGAGAGAACCCGGCGCGCACGGGCCTCGCCAATCTCGGCTTTCATGGCCTGCCAGAGAGGCCTGACAACTTCAGCCTGGATTCGCCGTCTTTCGAGAACCGGCAGGCGATTGAGCGTCGTCATCTGAGGTCACCTCGTTTGCCGGGCGGGCATGGACGCGCGTTGCGCACAGCCCTATATAGCAGGAGCCATGAATCCTGTCAGTTTCGTCAAGATGCACGGCCTGGGCAACGACTTCGTCATCGTCGATGCCCGGGAACATGACACGCCGCTCCCCGTCCGCGCGATCCGCACCATTGCCGACCGCCGTGTCGGTGTGGGCTGCGATCAGGTGATTCGCCTTGAACCGTCTGCCGCGGGCGATGTCTTCATGCGCATCTGGAACCCGGATGGCAGCGAGGCCGAAGCCTGCGGCAACGCAACCCGCTGCGTCGCCCGGCTGCTCATGGAAGAGACGGGGCGCGACGACGCCGGAATTGAAACATGTTCGGGTTTGCTGCAGGCACGCCGGTGCGCAGGCGGGATGTTCGATGTCGACATGGGCCAGCCCCGGTTCGGCTGGCAGGACCTGCCACTGACGAAGCCGCTGGACACGCTGAAGGTGGACCTCGGCGATGCCGCGCCGGTGCCGGCCGTCTGTGTGAATATCGGCAATCCCCATGCCGTCTTCCTTGTCGAAGACTGCGACACCGTTGATCTGGCGACAGTGGGACCGCTGCTCGAAAGGCACGCGCTCTTCCCGCAGGGGGCCAACATCAGCTTTGTCACGGTCGAGACAGATTCGAGAGTGCGGGCGCGGGTCTGGGAGCGTGGCGCCGGGGCCACCCGCGCCTGCGGTTCCGCGGCATGTGCCATCGCTGTCTGTGGTCACCGGCGCGGCCTCACCAGGCGTCATGTGACCGTCGTCCTGCCCGGAGGCGACCTCGACGTCGACTGGCATGGGAACGGGCATGTTCACATGAGCGGCCCCGCCAGCCTGGTGTGCAGGGGAACGCTCCTGCCGGAGATCCTGCCATGAGCCACGTGGTCAACTTCGGCTGTCGGCTCAACGCCCGGGAGGCGGACCTCATGTCCCGCCATCTGGAGTCAGGCGGTGTGGAGAACACGATTGTCGTCAACACCTGTGCCGTGACGTCCGAAGCCGAGCGACAGGCTCGCCAGATGGTACGCCGACTGCGCCGTCGGCATCCATCAGCCACCATCGTCGCCACCGGCTGCGCCAGCGAGATCGACCGCGAGACGTGGGCCGCCATGCCGGAAATCGATCGTGTCGTGGCCAACGCCCTCAAGACTCACCGCGAGACGTGGACCAAGACCCCAACCGCACCGCCATCCCTCAACCTTGCACCGAAGGCCCGCACCCCTGTCGAGATACAGAACGGCTGTGATCATCACTGCACGTTCTGCGTCATTCCCCGGGGGCGCGGCGCCTCAAGAAGCCGTGCGGTTGGAGACGTCGTCAACGATGTGCGCAAGGTCGTCTCGTCCGGGTGCAGGGAGGTGGTGCTGACCGGGGTCGACATCACCGCATGGGGCCAGGATTTCCCGCAACGGCCGCGCCTTGGCGAGCTTGTCCGCGCCATCCTTGCCGGCGTTCCTGAACTGCCGCGGCTGAGACTGACCAGCCTCGATGTTGCCGAGGTCGACGAGGCGCTCGTCGATGCAATCGCCGGCGAGAAGCGCCTCATGCCCCACCTCCACCTGTCGCTTCAGGCGGGTGATCCGATGATCCTCAAGCGCATGAGGCGCCGGCATACGCCGCGCGATGCTGTCCGGTTCTGCCGGAAGGTGCGCCGGCTGCGTCCCGACATCGTGTTCGGCGCCGACCTGATTGCCGGATTTCCCACCGAATCGGACAGCATGTTCGCCAATACCCTGGCCCACGTGGCCGACTGCGGCCTGACCTGGCTCCACGTCTTTCCCTATTCCGAGCGGCCGGGAACGCCCGCGGCAAGGATGCCGCCTCTTCCGCGCCAGGTGAGAAAGGAGCGCGCGGCAAGGCTGCGCGAGGCCGGTGCAGCCGCCGCAACCGGCTTTC
Source organism: Alphaproteobacteria bacterium (assembly GCA_965200495.1). Taxonomy (GTDB): domain Bacteria; phylum Pseudomonadota; class Alphaproteobacteria; order SP197; family SP197; genus SP197. The sequence goes on along the minus strand of CBDAUG010000001.1, from coordinate 2,173,625 downwards.
TCGACTCCCTCGTTGGCTCGACATCTTCCGTTCTCGTCGAATCCCCGGGAAGGGGCCGCACGGAACACCATGCTCCGGTGGAGACGCCGGCGGATCTTGCACCCGCCAGTATCCAGTCACTCGTCCTCACCGGCCGCGACGGCAACCGGCTGCTTGCGGAACCCTGCCCGTGAGCCGGGACAGCTGGCTCGCGAGGTTGCGCACCGGGCTCACGCGCTCCTCGGACAGGCTGAAGGAGTCGATCAGTGCGATCGTCACCGCCAGGAAACTCGACAGCGCCGCCCTCGCCGAGCTTGAGGACGCGCTGATCGAGGCCGATATCGGTGTGACCACGGCGGCCACCCTGGTGGCGGAACTGTCGCGCCGGCAGTTCAACCGCCAGGTGACGGACGAAGAGGTGCGCGGCGATCTCGCCGCACACATGGCGCGCATTCTCGAGCCGCTTGCCGTGCCCCTCAGTCCCGATCCCGCCCATCGTCCCCATGTCGTTCTCGTGATGGGAGTCAACGGCACAGGCAAGACGACGACGATCGGCAAGCTTGCGCAGTCCTACCGCAAGGAAGGCCTCTCGGTGGTGCTGGCCGCCGGCGACACCTTTCGGGCAGCAGCCATCGAACAGCTCGGGATCTGGGGCCAGCGAACCGGCGCCAGGGTGGTGAGCGGCAAGGAGGGCAGCGATCCCGCAGCCCTTGCCTACACGGCCTACGAGACAGCGCAGTCGCACGGTGCGGATCTTCTTGTCGTCGACACCGCCGGCCGCCTCCACAACAAGCACCACCTGATGGACGAGCTGGTCAAGGTCCGGCGGGTTCTGGGCAAAATGAATGCCGATGCGCCACACGACCGGGTACTCGTGGTCGATGCCACCACCGGGCAGAACGCCCACGCCCAGGTCGAAACCTTCCGTGATGCGTGCAACATCACCGGACTGATCGTCACCAAGCTCGACGGCTCGGCGCGCGGCGGTGTCGTCGTTGGTCTCGGTGAACGATTCCAGCTCCCCTTGCACGCCATAGGCGTCGGCGAAGGGGCCGACGACCTCAAGCCTTTCGAGGCGCAGGACTACGCCCGCTCCCTCATGGGGCTTTCCTGATCACCCCTCGACTGCTATTCGTCAGCTTCCATCGAACCGGACTGAAGTGCGCATGACAAAACCGGCGACGCCCAAGGACGAGCGGGATTCCAGGACCCCTGCAGCGGCAAGGATCCTTTTCGACTCCCGCCTGATCCTGCTCTTCGGCGAGATCAACCAAAAGGTCGCGCGCGAGACAACCGCACAGCTCCTGGCGCTGAGCGAAGTCTCCCATGAACCCGTGCGCATGGTGATCAGCTCACCGGGGGGGCATGTCGAGTCGGGCGATGCCATTCACGACATGATCCGCTTCGTCGGTGCGCCTGTGACGGTGATCGGGACCGGCTGGGTGGCCAGTGCCGGCGTACACATCTATCTCGGTGCGGCGCGGGACCGGCGCTACTGCACGCCCAACACCCGCTTCATGCTTCACCAGCCCATGGGCGGCGTCGGCGGCACGGCCGTCGACATGGAAATCGAGGCCCGGGAAATCCTCAAGATGCGCGACCGCCTCAACCGCATCATCGCCAGCGAGACAGGCCAGACGCTCGAACAGGTGGCACGGGACACGGACCGCAACCACTGGCTCAGTCCGCAAGAGGCCCGGGATTACGGTATCGTCAGCCACATCGTGTCAGGCATTGATGACATCACCATGTGTTGACGCGTTTGCGGACGGCTGAACGCCCCTTTTTGGACCCAATGGAGATCGGTCTCCTGGCACCAGTGGAGGGATCGGACGACTACTGGAGTGACCTCGTCGCAGGAGTGCTACCGCGAACAGGTTGCCGCGATAGAGGGTGCGCCCGGACACATATTCCATCGCGCCACAGACAAACCGGTGCCGCCTCACAAACGGTTGCCGGGAAGGCCGGTTTTCTGCCATAATCACGTGGAAAAGTCCGTTTTGCGCGGGCAACAGAAGGGCCCGCGCCGGGAAAGGACAGGGGTCATGCGCCACGCCGTTTCCCCGACTGCGTTCCGGACGCGCCGCACTCGGCGGCGTGACGTGCCCGGTGCGGTTCGCGAATCCCCACGCGCGCCGCATCGCGCCCTGAAGTTTGCCTTGACAACGATTTCGGGCCTCAAACAATAAGCGCCCAGCGCCCTGCTATGGCCACGGCGCCATAACCCTCTAGTCCGGCCCGCTGGACGAATATCGAGGATTTGTTTTGCGAACGGGGCGTTTCTCGAATCATGATTTCAAAGATCGGAGGTCAGGATGATGCACGAACGAGATGGTTTCATGAAGAAGGCGGGGGCAGGGCTCCTTCTCGCGGCCGGCCTCATGCTGGCGGGCCCGGTCCAGGCCGGGGACGTGACCGTCAAGGAAGGCGAGACGGCGAAGTTCCAGATCACGGCGACTCACAAGTACGGCAGCCACGCCTCCGCAACCATCCGCCTGTGGTATGACACGGACGGCGGCACGGCGGTCGAGGGAACGGACTACGAGACGGCGCATTCGTGGCAGCACAACGTCCAGGGCGTCGCCGGAAGTCCGCTGACGATCTCGGTGAAGACCTTCGAGGACGACGCCGAGGAGAGCGACGAGACCTTCAATATCCGGATGCGACGGCTTCAGGTTGAGGGTTATGGCTGGTACGGCTCGCGAGTCTGGAGGAACGAAAAGCTTGGCGACTGGAATTTCAAGGGCGTGAAGACGGCCACGATCAAGGATACAACGCCGCGGGAGCACGACTCCTACGAGGACGAGAAATACGGCGAAGGCTATACGGGCACGGTATTCGGCGAATAGATATGGCGTGGGCGTCCGGCACCGCCTGACCGCGGGCGGGCGCGGCACGTCCAGGCGTCGCATCGGCCGGGGGCTGATCGACGGGCGGCCCATCGGTTGTTCCACAGCCGCGCCTTCAGGCGGGCATCGTCGAGACCGCGTCCGGGGGGCTGGTCGGCCCACAACGCCCATGCCGGGGCCGATGCGTTCGACAGGGTGCAATCCGGTCTGAAGGGATCAGGCGGCGCCCTTGATGGCCGGGAAGAGGTATTCGTCATCCCGGGCTGCCGGTTTTCTTCTGACCCTGAGGCTTGCCTTGCCTTTGGTCGCCTTGAGGATATTCATGGCGCATGATGGCCATGCTTGCATGGCCGGTTCCGGGGCGCAGGCCCCGGAGAGCCCGCCGTTCTGGCAGGGTCCACGCAAGATCGCCCGGGGGAGACCGGTCTTCAGGGCGTGGATCAGGCGAAGTGGAGCACATTGCCGTGCCGGATCATGGCAGGAAAGGATGTCCGTTTGCGACCGATCCCGCCGCTCGACCGGACTTCTGGCAAGCGAAGTTCAGGGCCATCAGGCGCCCCGGCCGCGCACTCGATCATCGCGCGCAGAAGATCGTTGTCGGAGCTCTTCTTCAACAGGGCTTGCAAGGTCATCATGTCGTTGGTGTCATCGTGGTCCTCCTCCGGTCAGGTGGATTGTGGAAACCCAACCTTAACCGGAACCGCGATGGCCGCCGCTGTGGGCAAATGGCCTCCCCGCCGCCTGACTCGTGAGAGTCGCTGCGGGGAGGCCATTTGCCCACAGCCGCCAGCGGAGCCAGAACTGCTACACCACGGGACACAACCGTTTTCTCCGCACCCCACGAAGGACGTTGTCATGAATCCCTGCGCCGGGGCCCTGCTTGCATGTTGCCTCGTCCTGACAGGTTGTCTCGGCAATCGCGTCACGATTGAATCGACCCTGAGCCCCTACCTCGACCAGCACAACGCCACCCTGGTCGGTGATCTTCGCAAGCCGTCCGGTGACGGTCCGTTTCCGGCGGTGGTTCTCATGCACGGCTGCGCCGGTTCTCTCTATCATCCAACCTATGTCGCCCGGACGTTTCGGCGGGCCGGCTATGCGACACTGGTTCTGGACAGTTTCGGACCGCGCGGCAAGACCGGCGGGGAGGTGTGCGTAGACTCCTTTGAAAATCGGGCTGCCGTTCAGTATCGCGTTTTCGATGCCCTGCACGCCCTTGTGTGGCTTCGCTCCCAGGCGTTTGTCGATCCCGCCAACATCTTCCTGGCGGGATGGAGTCACGGCGGAGCCGTGGCAACGCGGCTTGCAATCAATCCGCGGCCACTGACGGTCGACGGCGCCCGAATGCGGGAAGCTTTCCCTGATGTAGCGATGGAAGAACTGCGCTTCACAGCGCTGGTGTCGTACTATCCGGGGTGCCATCCCGGCAATACAAGCGACGACATCACCACGCCCCTGCTGGTTCTGACGGGCTCGGCGGACAAGGCCTCGAGATCGATGTCCTGCCGCCTCACTGCCATGACAGCGCAGGGAGCGCCCTTTGAAGTTGTCGTCTACGACGGCGCGCATCACGCTTTCGATAGTCCGGGGCCGGATGAAGTCTACTGGGGATTGATGTTGCGGTACGACCGCGCGGCAGCAAACGACTCACGAAAGCGCATGCTTGAATGGTTCCGACGGCACAGACACACGGCCCCCTGACAAGCGTGTCTTTCCAGGTCGTGCATGATGGCGCCGTTTTGGCCGCCTCACCGGCTCCATGGCCGCCCCCGGATACAATCCTTTCATCATCCCATTGTTGACTCGGGGTGATTTTCGCCGGCTGACTGTGGCGTTCACGGCGGCCTCCATCCCATGTCTGTCATGCCCCGATACTGGATCCATGCGGGCTGGAAGCGGACCCAGGCTTCCCACAGTGTGCGGGTTCCCGGCAGGGGTTGTCGTCTGGTGGAGTCGAATCCTGCGGCATTGGCAAGGTCGATGACGAAGGTGCGGATGGTCAGGTGTTCGGGGTCCGGCGGCGAGCGCATGATCCGGCGGATGCCGAGCAGGCGCAGGAAGATGGAGAGGCAGGTGATCATCTCCGGGTCGATGACGTCCCTGGCCGGAGTTGAGGGTTCGGTGCGCGCCATGAAGTTCAGGTCGTGGACGTGGCAGGCGGTGATGACGTCGAAGGCGAGGCACTTTCTCACGTCGTCGGCGCTGTCGCGTTGCCGGTCGGTCAGCCGTGTGCCGTTCTTGAGAACGCAGAACCATGTCTCGATGGACCAGCGGGCCTCGTACCAGGCGACGGTCTGCTCTGCCTGGTGCGGGCCCTGGTTCGCCCTCGGTGGTGAGCAGCAGCCAGTGCAGGGGCTTGGCATCATCGACGGGCGTGATCTCGCTGGCGCTGACGGCAACGAGGTCGACCGGCGTTGGATCTGTGGCGTCCTTCGGCGGCGCGAGCCGGACCCTGCAGGCCCTCAGTGCGACATCGGTCTCGCGTTGCTTGCGGCGGCGCACCAGCCGACCCTTGTGAAAGCCGGGGACAGCGGCCGGGAAATCAGGGTCATTGCCCTGTCGTTACCGGTAGGGTTCCCGGTTGGCGCGCTGCAAGGCGTCCAGCGCTCGCGTGCGAGCACAGACATGATCGACGACAGGCAGGGGCCATGTCTCGCCGAGCCTGACGCCGGCATGCTGAAGGACCTTGTCCGGGGCTGTCCATGGCGCATGGATGAAAGCGTCCGGCAGCTTTGCAAGTTCCGGGAGCCAGCGCCGCAGGTAGCGTCCCTGCCCGTCGAAACGCCGTGACTGGGCGACCGGATTGAAGATGCGGAAGTAGGGTGCGGCGTCGACGCCGGTACCTGCCACCCACTGCCAGCCGGCACTGTTGCCGGCGCGGTCGGCATCCACGAGTGTGTCGACAAACCACCGGGCGCCGGCGCGCCAGTCGATCAGCAGATGCTTGGCGAGAAACGATGCCGCGACCATGCGCACGCGGTTGTGCATCCAGCCCGTGGTCCAGAGTTCCCGCATGCCTGCGTCCACCAGCGGATAGCCGGTGCGACCACGCTGCCAGCGCTCAAGCCCGGCCGGATCGTCGCGCCAGGCCAGGCGATCGAAGGCCGGGCGCATGTTGCTGTTCTCCATGCCGGGATTGTGGAACAGGAGATGATGGGCGAACTCCCGCCAGCCGAGTTCGCGCAGAAAGGCGTCGCTGCCTTCCCCGGGTTCCCGCGCGTCGATCGCGGCTGCGATCTGGCGAGGTCCGATCTCTCCGAAACGCAGGTGGGGCGAAAGCATGCTGGTACCCGGAACTCCTGGCCGGTCCCGATCGTCGCCATAGCCTGCAGCGGCGGCGCAGACGAACGCGTCGAGGCGTTCGCGAGCCGCGGTTTCTCCCGGCCGCCAGGTCGCCCGCAGCCCTGCCGCCCAGTCCGGGGCCGGCATACGCAACCCCCAGTCTTCCAGCGCCTCGCTGCGAGGCCACGCAGCGGGCGCGGAAAGGTGTGAAACGGCGTCGCCCGGAGCCTCCAAACCGTGCCCCAGGCAGCGCCGCCAGAACGGCGTGAAGACTCCATAGGCCGTTCCACCGCCCGTGCGGATATCCCAGGGCTCGAACAACAGCGCAGCATTGAAGGAGCGCGCCTCGATTGCGTGTTGCCGGCACCACGCCTTGATGCGCTGATCGCGGGCGATGCTGGCGGGCTCATAGAGCCTGTTCCAGACGATCACCGAGCAACCGGTCTCGGCGATGAGCCCGGCAAGGGCCGGCTGCGCCGGGCCACGGCGCAGGACAAGCCGGCTGCCGTGGCGCTCCAGGGACGTTGCAAACGCGCTCAGACTGCCATGCAGCCACCAGCGCGATGCGCCGCCGAGCGCAGTATCGCCCGTTTCATCATCAAGGATGAACACCGGAACGACGGGGCGACCGGTCCCGACGGCCCAGGCGAGCGCCGGATTGTCGGCAAGCCGAAGGTCACGCCGGCACCAGACCAGCACCGGACTTGCGTGACTGCCGCGATCTGCCCGGGCCGCGCCGGCTGCACCTGTCATCGTTCTGCCTTCCCGCTGTCTTTGCCATGCTGTGCCGACCAAAGCATCCCATTGGCAAAGATGCTGCGGCGTGGCAACCCGGGAAAACGTGCCGCGATGCTCCGCGGCAAACTCCAGGTGATGGCGGCGTTGACGGAAACCGCGGTGCGAACAGGCATGCGGTCGCCTCGTGCCGGGAACGCACCATGCATTCCCCGGGTTGCCTTCATCGGGCCATGACGGCGTGCCATACTCCCTCTCGCCCTTGGTCCCGTGGAGTGCCGACGATGCGTCTTCTTTCCATTCTTGCTGTCCTGATCCTGGCAGCGGGGCCCGCAGCGGCCGAAACGGTGCGGGAATCCCATGGAATCTCGCGATACGGCGACCTCAAGTACGACGAGGCTTTCCGTCATTTCGACTATGTCAATCCTGATGCGCCCAAGGGCGGCGAAGCCCGCTTCTTCGGCTTCGGCGGCTTCGACACTCTCAACGCCTACAGCCTCAGGGGACGCAAGGCGGCCGGTCTCTCGAGGCTCTATGACACCCTGCTCAAGCAGTCGAATGACGAGCCGACCGCGGCATACGGTCTGCTGGCCGACCGCGTGCGGGTGCCGGACGATCACTCCTGGGTCGCCTTCCGCCTGCGCCCTGAAGCGCGCTGGCACGACGGCACACCGGTCACGGCGGACGATGTGGTCTGGAGTCTCGAAACCCTGCGCGAAAGCGGTCTGCCGCTCTATGCGACCTACTATGCCAACATCGTGGAAGCTGTCGTCGAGGACGGTGGCTGGATTCGCTTTGCGTTCGACGGACCCGGAAATGTCGAACTGCCGCTGATTCTGGGCGAGCTTCCGATTCTGCCGCGCCACTGGTACGAGGAGCGGGATTTTGAGGAAGCAAGCCTCGATTTCCCCATGGGAAGCGGACCCTACAGGGTTGTCGATGTCGACCCGGGGCGCTCCATCACCTATGAGCGCCATGAGAACTACTGGGGTGCCGATCTTCCGGTCAATGCCGGTTTCTACAACTTCGACCGCATACGCTACGATGAATATCTCGACCTCGACATCGCCATGGAAGCCTTCAAGGCGAACGAGTACGATTTCCGTTCGGAGAACAACTCCAAACGCTGGGCAACGTCCTACAACGGCGGCATCTTCGACAACGGCTCGGTCATCGTCGAGACGATTGCGCACAGCCGTCCCCAGGGCATGCAGGGATTTGTCTTCAACCTGCGCCGCGCGAAGTTCGCCGACCCCAGGGTCCGCCAGGCGCTCTCCCTTGCCTTCGACTTCGAATGGGCCAACCAGAATCTCTTCCATGGCCAGTACCTGCGATCGGTGAGCTATTTTTCCAACTCGGAACTCGCGGCGCGTGGCGTCCCGGACGAGGCCGAACGCGCCCTGCTGGAACGCCATGGCGACGGTCTTGCGGCAGCGGTCTTCGACGAGGCGCCTGTGCCGCCGGTCACCGATGGATCGGGCAACAACAGAAGCAATCTGCGCAAGGCAAGGGCCCTTCTTGCAGAGGCCGGCTGGATGGTCCGGGACGGCGTGCTGACCGATCCTGCAGGAACACCGATGGAGATCGAGTTTCTTATGGTCCAGCCGGCGTTCGAACGCATTCTCCAACCGTTCCGTGCCCAGCTCGAACGCCTTGGCGTTCGCCTGGAGATCCGGCCCATCGATGCCGCGCAGTACAAGGAACGCCTCGACACCTTCGATTTCGACATGGTGGTGACGGGATTTGGCCAGTCGCGATCACCAGGCAATGAACAGAGAAACTACTGGAGCTCGGCGGCGGCCGCCATTCCCGGAAGCAACAATCTTGCCGGTATCAGAAGCCCGGCAATCGATGCCCTCATCGAAGAACTCATCTATGCCGGCACCCGTGCGGAACTCGTCACGGCAACACGGGTTCTCGACCGGGTGCTGCGTCACGGCCATTACGTCATCCCCAACTGGCACATCACCTATGACCGGGTTGCCTGGTGGGACAAGTTCGGACAGCCCGACATCACGTCCGATGACGGCATCGTTCTCGACGCCTGGTGGATCGACAGCACGAAGGATGCGGCCTTGAGCGAACGGATCGGGTCCGAAGGCAACTGACCGACGGCAACGCCATGTTCGCCTACATTGTTCGTCGCCTGCTGCTCATCGCTCCGACGCTGCTGGCCATCATGATGATCAATTTCGTCATCGTGCAGTTCGTGCCGGGCGGGCCTGTCGAACGCATTCTCGCCGAACTCGAAGGCACGGCTGTCAGCGCCACGGCGCGGGTCGCAGGCTCCGGCAGCGATGTTCAGACCGCAGGCGAATCGCTCTATCGCGGAGCCCAGGGTCTGCCGGACGGCTTCGTCGAGAAACTCGAGAGAATGTACGGCCTCGACAAGCCACCGGTCGAACGCTTCCTCCTGATGATGGAGAACTATCTCACCTTCGACTTCGGCGAGAGCGCATTCCGCAGCCGGCGCGTCGTCGATCTCATTGTCGAAAAGATGCCTGTCTCGATCTCCCTTGGACTGTGGACAACGCTTGTCGTCTACATCGTCTCCATCCCCCTGGGAATCGCCAAGGCAAGACGTGACGGCAGCGCCTTCGACGTGTGGACAAGCGGCGCCATTATCCTCGGATATGCCATCCCGGGGTTCCTGTTCGCCATCCTTCTCGTGGTGCTGTTCGCCGGCGGATCCTACTGGAAGCTCTTCCCGTTGCGCGGCCTGGTCTCTCCGGGTTTCGAGGACATGAGCACCCTTGGCCAGATCGCGGACTACTTCTGGCATCTGGCGCTGCCCCTGACAGCCCTCATCATCGGCAGCTTCGCCACACTGACCATGCTCACCAAGAATTCCTTCATCGACCAGATCCGCAGCCAGTACGTCACGACAGCACGCGCCAAGGGGCTGAGCGAGCGGCGGATCCTCTATGGCCACGTGTTCCGCAACGGCATGCTGATCATCATCGCCGGCTTTCCCGGGGCCATCATCGGCATCCTCTTCACCGGCGCACTCCTGATCGAGATCATCTTCTCGCTCGACGGTCTCGGCCTGCTCGGCTACGAAGCGGCCATTGACCGCGATTATCCGGTCATGTTCGCAACTCTGTACATCTTCACTCTTCTCGGTCTCGTCATGAATCTCGTCGGCGATCTGATGTACGTCATCGTCGACCCGCGCATCGACTTCGAAAGCCGGGACGTCGGATGAGGCTCGGCAGTCACAGGCTGACGCCCATCTCGCGGCGGCGCCTGGCCAATTTCAGGGCCAACCGCCGCGGCTCCTGGTCGTTCCGAATCTTCCTCATTCTCTTTGCCTTCACCCTGCCCGCCGAGATGATTGCCAATGACCGTCCGCTCGCGGTCTGGTTCGACGGCACTCTCCACCTACCGGTGCTCACGGTCTATCCCGAAACGGCCTTCGGTGGTGATTTCGAGACCGAGGCGGACTACCGCGATCCCTTCGTCAAGGACCTCATCGACGCGGGAGACGGATGGATCATATGGCCCCTCATCGCCTACGACTATCGCACCATCAACTATGACCTGCCGAGTCCGGCGCCCTCCCCTCCGACATCCGAAAACTGGCTGGGAACGGACGATCAGGGCCGTGATGTCGCGGCGCGGGTCATCTACGCCTTTCGTCTCTCGGTCGTCTTCGGTCTCGTGCTGACACTCGCCTCCACGATCATCGGCATCGCCGCCGGTGCGGTCCAGGGTTACTACGGCGGCTGGATCGACCTTCTGGCACAGCGCGCCCTTGAGGTCTGGGGCGGCATACCGGTGCTCTACATCCTCATCATTCTGGCGAGCGTCATCGTTCCCGGATTCTGGACCCTTCTCGGTCTCCTTGTCCTGTTCTCGTGGACGGCGCTCGTGGGCCTGGTCCGGGCGGAGTTCCTGCGCACCCGGAACTTCGACTACATCAAGGCCGCGCGGGCTCTGGGAGTCAGCGACACCGTCATCATGGTACGCCACGTTCTCCCCAATGCCATGGTGTCGACCCTGACCTTCCTGCCCTTCATTCTCAATGGCTCGATCACCACGCTCACCGCTCTCGATTTCCTCGGATTCGGCCTGCCGCCGGGTTCGCCTTCGCTTGGAGAACTTCTCAACCAGGGGCGCAACAACCTTCAGGCGCCGTGGCTCGGGTTGACCGGTTTTGCCGTCGTCGCCCTGATGCTCTCGCTCCTCACGTTCACCGGCGAAGCTGTACGCGACGCCTTCGACCCACGGAAGTTGCCGTCATGACACTCCTTGATGTTCGCAATCTCGCGGTCAGCTTCAAGGTGGACAATCACACCATCGAGGCCGTCAGGAACGTGAACTTCTCCGTCGCGCACTCGCAGATCCTGGCCCTTGTCGGCGAGTCGGGGTCCGGCAAGTCGGTCACGGCTCTTTCCATTCTTGGCCTCGTTGCCGCGGATCATTCCTCCGGTGAGATCCTGTTCCAGGGAGATGATCTCGCGAAACTGCCGGAGCGCACACTGCGCCGGGTGCGCGGCAACCGGATTTCCATGATCTTCCAGGAACCGATGACCTCGCTCAATCCGCTCCATACCATTTCCCGACAGATCGCCGAGCCCATGGTGGTGCACCAGGGAATGACGGTTCAGGCGGCCGCAAGGCGGGTGCATGAACTCATGGACCTCGTCGGACTGGGCGATCTGATACACCGGGCGCATGACTTTCCCCACACGCTTTCGGGCGGCCAGCGCCAGCGCGTCATGATCGCCATGGCGCTGGCCTGCAATCCGGACCTCCTGATCGCCGATGAACCGACGACCGCCCTTGATGTCACGGTGGAGGCCCGCATTCTCGCGCTTCTTGGCTCCCTGCAACGACAACTGTCGATGGCCGTTCTCTTCATCACCCACAACCTCTCCATCGTCCAACGCTTTGCCGACCAGGTCGCCGTGATGGATGGTGGGCGAATCGTCGAAAAGGGAACCGTCGACGACGTCTTCACCCGCCCGCAGCATGCCTCGACGCAACATCTTCTCGCCTCACAACCCCGCGGCAGGCCTGAACCGGTTCCACATGACAGCGCGCGGCGTATCGAAACCGGAAACCTGAAGGTCTGGTTCCCTGTGCGTGCCGGCGTGTTCCGGCGGGCAACCAGCCATGTCAAGGCCGTCGATGGCATTGACCTCGCGGTGCGCGCCCGCGAGACCATCGGCATTGTCGGCGAGTCGGGTTCAGGAAAATCGACACTCGGGATGGCCATCCTGCGGCTCATCGCCAGCAAGGGCGATATCAGGTACGGGAATCGCAATCTGCAGGGCATGGGTTTCCGGGATCTCAGACCATTGCGCCGCGAACTGCAGATCATCTTTCAGGATCCCTTCGGCTCGCTGTCGCCGCGCATGTCGGTGGCCGGCCTCATCGAGGAGGGTCTGAAGGTCCATGGCATGGGATCCGACCCGGCAAGCCGTCGTGAAATGGTTGCCGAGGCTCTGGGCGAGGTCGGTCTCGAATCCGCGATGATGGATCGCTATCCCCACGAGTTCTCAGGTGGCCAGCGCCAGCGCATTGCCATAGCCCGCGCCATGATCCTCAAGCCCAGGGTCGTTGTCCTCGATGAACCGACAAGCGCGCTCGACATGTCGGTGCAGTCGCAGATCATCACATTGCTGCGACGGCTTCAGAATGACCATGATCTCGCCTATCTTTTCATCAGCCATGATCTCAGGGTGGTGCGCGCAATGAGCCATCATGTCCTGGTGATGAAGGCCGGGCGCGTGGTCGAATCGGGAAGCGCTCACGACATCTTCGAAACACCGAAATCCGCCTATACCCGCGCCCTCATGGCCGCGGTCAACGACACTGGCGGGACATGGCTGCGGACCGATCAAGACCCCGCGTCCTGAGTTGCGGAGAAAGCACGATGGCACTTCTTTACATGAGCCGACAAAGCGATGGTCCGGTATGGGAGGCGTGTCTCGCCCCCCATTCTCCCGGCCTCGATTTTCGCATCCACCCTGACAGCGGCGCGCCGGAAGACATCGACGCCGCCCTGGTGTGGAACCATCCTCTTGACGATCTCGCGCGCTTTTCCCGTCTCAGGCTCGTCATGTCCCTTGGCGCCGGCGTCGACCACATCATGGCGTCCCGACATCTCGTCCCCGATGGCGTCACCCTGACGCGTATCGTCGACCCGGCCATGACCGCGCAGATGACCGGCTGGTGCGTGATGGTGATGCTCGACCATCTGCGCCGCATGGAAGACTACCGCCAGCTCCACCGGGAGCGGCGTTACGAGGAGCTTGAGGTCCCGCTGCCGCGTGACGTCACGGTGGGGATTCTGGGGCTCGGCGTGCTTGGCGGCAACTGTGCCCGCGTCATTGCGGCGATGGGCTACCAGGTCAGGGGATGGAGCAGATCGCCGCATGACATCGATGGCGTGACCTGCCATTGCGGCCATGACGCACTCGAGCGCTTTCTTGCGCCCTGTGACGTCGTGATCTGCCTGTTGCCGCTCACCGGGGAAACCGAAGGCATCCTGAATGCCCGCACCATGTCCTGGATGAAGAGAGGATCCTTTCTCATCAATGCGGCCCGGGGAGGACACGTCGTGGAAGAGGATCTCGTTCGGGCGATCGATCATGGCCAGCTCGCCGGCGCCACGCTCGACGTGCAGCGTCAGGAACCCATGCCTGACGACCACCCATTCTGGTATCATCCCAGGATCCTGACCTTTCCGCACATCGCGGCCCTGACTGTGCCGCAGACCGCCGCCCTCCAGATCGCCGAGAACTGTCGCCGGTTGCGCACCGGCGAACCCTTCATCAATGTCGTCGACCTCAAGCGCGGCTACTGAACAGGGATGAAATCTGTCACCGGAACATCAGAGAGATCGAGCCCGGCTTCCGTGTAGTAGGCGGCCGCGCCGGGATGCAACGGCACTGCGGCGCCCAGCAGTGCATTGGAGAGTTTCATCTGGCGCGCCGCGGGATGCCCGGAGGCCAGTTGTTCCCGGTTGTTGGGGTGCCACAGTGCCCTTGTGATCCGGTAGACCAGATCGTCGGGCGCGGCTTGCGTCACGATCCACTGCACGCCGATTGCCAGCGTGGTGACATGGGAAAGACCCGGATAGAACCCTTCCGGAACCACCGACAGGGAAAAGAAGGGATGATCGACGAGAAGCCCAAGCGCGTGTTGCGCCGGGATGGGCAGGAGATCGGCGATTCCCTCTTCGACAAGGTCAAACACGGAATTCGCGGGATATCCTGCAATGACGAAGAGTCCGTCGAGTTCGCCTGCTCTCAACATGGAGACAGCCGGACCGTGATTGATGTAGCGGGCATCGAGATCGGCGTCGTGAAGGCCGTAGGATTCGAGAATGATTCGTGCGGCGACCAGCGTTCCCGACCCCTCGACATCCAGCGATATCCGCTTGCCGGCGAGATCCGGGACAGAAGCGATGCCGGCATCGCGCCTGATGACGATGTGGATGACCTCGGGATAGAGGCTGCCGATCAACCGCAAGTGCCGCCGGGGATCGCTGCCGGCAAAGATGCCGGTTCCCGTGTAGGCCCAGTAGACGACATCCGATTGTGAAAACCCCGATTCCACGTCGCCCGAGACAACCGATCCGATGTTCTCGACCGCACCCTCCGACGACAGGGCTGTCGCCAGAAGCCCGGGCACGCAGCTCCCGCCATCCTCGTCACAATCAGGCACTCCCGGCGGGCCGGAGATGACCGTGGCCATGAGCGCGCCCACCGGATAGAAGGTCCCGGCCGTACCACCGGTAGCAATGCGGAAGAATGTCAGGTCGGCTTCGGCCCGCAGTCGGGTCGGCACCATCGCCGCCACGACGCCACCGGCTCCCGTCGCGAGCGCCGCACGTCGTGGCATTCCCGATACCGGCTTGACCATCTCTTGCTTCCCTCTTGCCGCGACGAGCGTTGCCGACTCCCTTCGCCCCTACTCTACGACAGCAGACCTTCAACGTCATGCTGTCTTCGTTGCGACCCGGACAATCCCGGCCTTGTGAGCAAACACCGTGTCCGCCAGCCATTCAATGCCACAGCAACCCGACAACAAGAACACGCCTCGGGGAGCAAAGGCGCATCACCATTGGCAACTTCCGGCCTCGACCGAGGCAGCGGGTAACCAGCTCGCAGCAACGACCACCACGGGCCTCAGGCTGATCTTCGGCCCCGGGCGGGGACAAGAGTCACTCTGATGGCAGCGGCCCCGCAGTCCATCGCCCGTCCGGGCAACTGTTCGCACGGCAGATCACACTATTCCTGTTAGCGTCGTTGCCGGATGTGCCATGGTGGAGACCTTGATGGAGGGCGGCATTGCATCGGTGCGTGAGAACGTGGTGCGCTTTCCTGGCGGGTGCCCTGCTATGCCAGCACGTCGTGGCGCAGGATATCGACGATGCGATCGAACTGCTTGACGCAGGCAGATTCAGCGAAGCATTCAGTGAATTCTGGTGACTGCTCACCCCCCCCTGTGGAGGCGGTTCAGGCGTCGTGCTTTCTGATCATGTTGGCGGCGTCTCCGGCGAGCGCGATCTGGATGGCGACGAGGGGATTGTCGCCCTGTGCGGCCATGGAGTTGAGGTCGCTTGAGATCCGGCACCATGCTTCGGCTCAAGAACTGTGTGCGGAAGCACCCGGACACTTTGATCTTGACCTTGGCCATGCGGATCTTCTGTTCGGCGCCATTGTTGGTGAAGCTGGCGTGTGGGTCTTCCATGAAGCGCTCAGACGGAGTCCTCGTGCCTGACCAGGCGCTCGTGCAGGTTGTGCGCGTCGGACTTCGCGAGTCTGCCGCGTTTCCCCTTGGGGCGTGGCGGGATCGCGGGCAGTTCCCTGGTTCCGTGCTCGAGGATGGCTCGATAGCGTGTGCGCACGGTCCGTCGGATGTCCTCGGGCAGGGTCTTGATGGGGCTTGTGTTGACCCGGTGACATGTCAGGCGGAGCAGCGTCGTCATCAGGCGGGCCCAGCGCATGGCGTTGGAGTCGACGACGAAGGTCAGTGCGCGCAGCAGGTGGGAGCCGCACAACTGGTGGAGGCACGCGTCGACGAAGGAGGCGGCCCAGCAGTCGTGGATCAGGATGCCCTTGTCGCGGGGGATGATGCCGATCTCGTCGATGGCCTGCCTGCCGCGCTTGTTGTGCAGGAACCTCAAGGTCAGGGAGCCGTCGGAGATGACGTGGAGCCACCGGGTCTTGCCATCGACCCTGAAAGCCGGTCTCGTCGGCATGCAGCGCCGGGCGTTGCGGTCACTCTTGCGGGTTGTCTTTTCCAGCAGGATGGCGATCAGCATGCTCAGCAGCGTGATCAGGGTCCTGAACATCGCATCGACTTGTGCCGACACCTTGCCGTCGTTAGCGCAGCGCCGCCATGCGGGCCTTCGCGGTCTCGAACTCGTCGCGCAGGGAGGCGGCGTTCACCGTCGCCATCAGGAGGCTTCCACAGCCATGAGTGCCGCCATCACCGCCTGGCGCTCACACGCCGGCATCCTCGTGTACTTCCCGGCCCAGCGCGCCGCCTTGCGCTTGATGCGCTGACGCTCGGTCTTGTTGCGCCCGGCATGGCCAACCCCGTGCGCCTTGCCGGGCGTGAAGTTGAACCACAACACCTCGCTACGCACCCGGGCCCGGGTCGTCACCTGCCAGGCGATGCGGCGCCAGCCCTCCAGCATCTCATCATAGAGCGCCGAGGGATGGCCCGAGATCATGACCTGGCAGGGCAGCCCCTTGAGCAGGTCAAGCAGCGCGACATGGTCGGCCTCGGCGTAGTCGTGGCGGTAGCGCCTGCAGATACGGCGGGTCGCTCATAACCAGTTCCGTACCCCGGAACGGGAAGCCGGCCAGCACCTCATGGGCGCAGCCGTGGATCAGTTCTACCCGGTAGGCGCAGGCGAACCCGTCGAGCGCACGACGGTCCCGGTCGATGCCGATCGAATGCAGCGCCGGCGCCTTGCGCTGCATCAGTGCCCCGCCACCAAGGGGCGTCTCCACAGAGAGATCATGCGGCGGCCGGAGCCCCAGCAACACCTGACACAGCCCGCTCAGGATCCGAAGTAACCCACCGGTGCTCCCCGTCACCCAGCGATGACCACCGATAGCCAGGTCCGACTGTCGTGTCAAAACCCCACCGCAGCCGGGCTGTTCATCATCAATGCCACAGGCAGACACACAAGGTCCCGCACACCAGTGCTGCATGCCGGTCAGCGACCGTCACTGCAGCACCACATCGTCATCAGGGGGGTGAGCAGTTATCATTTGGGTACATGGCATAGGGTGTCCATGCCCGGGCAGGCGCGATCCGCACCGTCGACATCGCCAGGGCGAGAGAAGGTTCCAGCCGAGGCGGTTCATCGAGACCGTCATGGCGGACATCCATGACTGCATCGTGGCGGCGGGGTATTTCGCGGGGCTGGGGCCGGACGGGTTCTCCGGGGTCCCCGGTCCGGTGCTGGGCGACGTCAACCATGTCCACCCGTTCCGCGAGGGCAACCGGCGCACGCAGCTCCAGTATCTCAAGCAGCTTGCCGTGCGTGCCGGGCACGTGCTCGACCTGACTCGCATCGATCGCATCGCCTGGCTCGGCGCCTCGCGCCGGTCCAGGCGATCATGCCGCCATCGCCCGCTGCATCCACGACGCGCTGATACCGCCCAAAACCGCCGACATGTGGGCCGGTCTGTCGAGCGCTATCGGGGGTTTGTGCGTCCAGGTCGAGAAGCAGGTTGTGTATCACGGACGTCTGTTCGTGTGGCGCACAGGTGGTGATCTGCCGGTCTTCGGTCTCAAGGATGCCGCGAGTCTGTGATACACACGCCGGCGGGGCTTGCCAGTTGCGTGGCGAGGCGTGTCCAGCGGCGGTTGTCCGAGGCGTTGCCGACGGCAATGGCGACGGCCTTGTGCTGGCCGACAAGGACGACGAGGCGACGGCCGCGGGTCACGCCGGTGTAGAGGAGATTGCGGCGCAGCATGACATAGTGCTGGGTAAGGAGAGGAATGACGACAACCGGGTACTCGGACCCCTGACTCTTGTGTATTGTCACAGCATAGGCAGGGATCAGGGCGTCAAGGTCGGCGAAGCTGTAGGTCACGAGGCGTTCGTCGTAGGCGACCGTGACCGTTCTCTCGTCCTCGACGACATGATCAACATGGCCGATGTCGCCGTTGTAGACCTCCCTGTCGTAGTCGTTCTCGATCTGCATCACCTTGTCACCCTTGGCAAAGGAGCGGTCGAGCTTCTCGACCATGCCGGAGCGATGAGGATTGAGGGCGCGCTGCAGTTCGGCGTTGAGCGACACGGTGCCCACAGCGCCGCGGTTCATGGGGCACAGCACCTGGATATCGCGCACCGGATCGGCGCCAAAGCGCCGGGGAATGCGCTCACTGACGAGCTTGACGATGCGCTCGACCGCCATGGCGGGAGTCTCCGCCGGCACAAAATAGAAATCGCTGGCGCTGTCGGGCGGTTCGAGTTCGGGCATGATTCCATCGTTCACCCGGTGGGCGTTCATGATGATGCGGCTGCGGGCCGCCTGGCGGAAAACCTTGTCAAGGCGCGTCACCGGCACACCACCGCTAGCGATCATGTCGCCCAGAATCCTGCCGGGTCCCACGGAGGGCAATTGATCGACATCGCCAACCGCCAGCAGCGCCGCTTCCGGAGGCAATGCCTGAAGAAGGGCATGCATCAACGGCACATCAACCATGGACACCTCGTCGATGACAAGCAGGGCGCATGCAAGAGGGTCATCGGCGTTGCGCCGGAACCTGCCGTTTCGGGGATCGATCTCGAGAAGACGGTGAATCGTCTTTGCCTCGAGACCGGTGGCCTCGCTCATGCGCTTGGCCGCCCGTCCCGTCGGTGCGGCAAGCAGCACCGTCACCTTCCTGACGGCGAGGATGGCGAGGATGGCGTTGAGGATGGTTGTCTTGCCGACGCCCGGGCCGCCGGTGATGACCATGACCTTCTCTGTCAGTGCGCGTCTGACCGCCTCCTTCTGGCTTGCTGCGAGTTCGATGCCGATGGACCTTTCCACCCACGGGACCGCCTTGCCGGTATCGATGTCGGGCCACGGCGGCGGACGGCGAAGAAGGCCGTCCAGAATCCGGGCAATGCCTGTCTCGGCACGATGGAGAGCGGCGGGAAAAACGCAGTCGCTTGCGCCGATCCGGTCGACAACGACGTGTCCCTGTGCACGCTCAAGATCAAGAGCCTCACGGACCTGCGGCCCGGAACAGTCGAGAAGCTCTGCCGTGACTGACACCAGATCCTCGAGAGGCAAACCGCAGTGTCCCTCGCCTGCGGCCTCCAGAAGCCCGTGGTTCACGCCGGAGCGAAGACGCACCATCGCGTCCCGGGCGATGCCGAGTTTCATGGCAATGGCATCGGCGGTGGCAAAGCCGATGCCGCGGATGTCGTGGGCAAGGCGGTAGGGGTTTTCCGACATGACCTTGAGGGCATCCGCGCCGTAGGTCCTGTAGATCCGGACCGCCCGCGTGGCGCCGACCCCGTGGCCGTGAAGGAAGACCATGATCTCCCTGATCGCCTTCTGTTCGGCCCAGGCTTCGACAATGCGTTCCGCACGCTTGTCTCCGATTCCCGCGACGTTCCTCAGACACTCGGGTTGTGTCTCGATGACGTCGAACAGGCGATCGCCGAAGGCGCGCACCAGCTTGCGGGCGTAGACCCGACCGATGCCCTTCACCATCCCGGATGCAAGATAGCGTTCGATGCCCTCGGTCGTCGTCGGCGGGGACAGTCGCATGAAACGGGCGCGGAACTGCCGGCCATAGTGGCGGTCCGTCTCCCACAGACCGCTTGCGGTCAGCCATTCTCCAGGCGCCACCGCTGCAGCCCGGCCCACAACACTGACCGGGTGCGCCACGCCCCGCACCTTGGTGCGCAGGACACAAAACCCGCTCTCCTCGTTGTGGAAGGAAACCTGCTCGATAACGCCGGCGATGACCTCGTCATCACCTTCCCGACGTCGTGCAGTCATGGGCCGCATGCCCTGGGACATGTTCGGATGAACCGCCGATCATCCTTGAGAAAGCGGCCATCAGGAACACCTGGGCGCATCCGCAGAACTGGCATCCGTTCGACGACATCGGCCCACGGCATGCCATTCCCGGTCTCGTCGGGCACCGTGGCGGGCCACAGGCGAGGTCTCGGCGCGGGAGTTTCGGCGTTCCTGATGGCGGATCCTCGTGTTGCCTCTCCCGCGACGCTGCTTGCCGGCCGGAACCGTACCGCAGGGTCATGGAGCCCATGGGGCCATGTGACAGCCCTCGGCAGATGCGGAGAGGTCACGGTGACGGTTGCCGCGATCGGCACGGCGGCGGGCGGGGCAGCCGTGCGCAGAGGCGGGGAGGTCAACCCTTGCCGCCCGGTCATGCATCGAGGTCCTGTTGCCAGTCCATCCGCCTCCCCACTATCCTCTGCCAGGTCATCGGAAACCCAGCATCATGACCCGATCCGCCATCGTTGATCCAGCCTGTTACCTTGGTGACAGCCACCTTGCCCGGATGCTGGCGCACGCCCGCACCGGAAAATCCGTCGCCGACGTCCGCTGCCTGATTGCCGGCGTCCTCGCCGCTCCGGAGGATGTCGACCCTGACCGGTGGCTCGACCTTGTGGTTCAAGCGCCAGACGACGACCTGGCGCAGCAGCTGCAGGCATTGAAACGCCGTCTGGCGCAAGGAGCCCCGTTCGGTTTCGGGAGTCCCGCGCCGGCGCGGCGCCTGAAGGCCCTGCGCCGTGCACTGCAGGAGATGGAGCTCGACGGGTTTGTCGTGCCCCATGCCGACGAGCATCAGGGCGAAATGCTTGCCCTGCGAAGCGAACGGCTGGCCTGGCTCACAGGATTCACCGGTTCGGCCGGCATCGCCGTGGTGCTGAACGACAAGGCGGCGCTCTTCGTCGACGGACGTTACACCCTTCAGGTCAGGATGCAGGTGAACACGGAGGATTTCGACACCTGTCACCTGATCAATGAGCCGCCCCGGGACTGGATTGCAGAGCACCTTTCAGGCGGCAGGCTGGGCTTCGACCCATGGCTTCATACCGTTACGGAAATCGGCGCGTTTCGCGAGGCAGCAGACAAGGCGGGTGGCGTGCTGGTTCCCTGCCCCGGCAATCCGGTCGACCGCATCTGGACCAACCAGCCCCCTCCCCCGCTTTCTCCGGTTCACCCGCATCCTCTCGCGTTCGCCGGCGAATCCGCGTCATCCAAGATCGGCAGAGTCGCGGCATTGCTGGCCGCGAAGGGATGCGCCGGAGCGGTCCTCTGCGACCCGACGTCCATTGCCTGGCTGCTCAACATTCGTGGCGGCGACCTTCCCGGGACGCCGGTGTGCCTCGGGTTCGCCATCATCGGCAAGGAGGGTTTCGTCACCCTCTTCGCAGACCGCCGCAAGTTCACACCCGATGTGCTCTCCTGGCTCCCGGATCATGTCGCCGTGCGGCCGCCGGACGATCTGGCCGGGGACCTCGCCTGCCTGGCAGCTGACGGTGCGAGCGTTCTCGTCGACCGCCAGTCCGGCGCCGTCTGGTTGCAGGAACACATCGAGGCAGCCGGGGGCACTGCGCTGGTGGGGCAGGACCCATGTGCGCTTCCCCGGGCCGTCAAGAACGCGACCGAAGTTGCCGGCATGGAAAACTGTCATATTCGCGACGGTGCGGCCCTCACAACGTTCCTGTGCTGGCTCGACCAGTCCACCCGCCCGGGAAGCAACGTGACGGTCGATGAACTCAAGGCCGAAAGAATGCTCGAGGAGTGCCGGCGCAGTGTGGACGGCTACCGGGGATGGAGCTTCCAGACCATATCGGCATTCGGACCCAACGGCGCGGTGGTGCATTACCGGTCGAGCGAAGCCACCAACCGCAGGTTCGAGGCGGGTTCCCTGTATCTGGTCGATTCAGGCGGTCAGTATCCCGATGGCACAACCGATGTGACGCGCACCATCGCCATCGGCGAGCCGAATGACGTCCACAAGCGCTACTTCACGGCCGTGCTCAAGGGGCACATCGCCATTGCCACCGCGCGCTTTCCCAGAGGCACCAGCGGGGCCGCCATCGACACCCTGGCCCGGTCGGCCTTGTGGAAGCTCGGCGCCGATTATGATCACGGCACCGGTCATGGGGTCGGGAGTCATCTTGGAGTCCACGAAGGCCCACAGAGCATTTCCAGACGCGGTCACACCGCCCTCGAACCGGGCATGGTCCTCTCCAACGAACCCGGCTACTACCGTACCGGCGCCTGGGGTATCAGGATCGAGAACCTCGTCGTGGTGGAAGAGGACAGCCAGCCGGGGGAACGTCCGATGCTGCGCCTGTCGACACTCACGCGGGCGCCCATTGACAGGCGCCTGGTGAATCCGGAAGACCTGAATGACGAGGAAGTCGATTGGCTCGATGCCTATCATGCCGACGTTCGACAATGCCTGAGACCTCTGGTCAGCTGCGAGACAGCCGCCTGGCTAGATGATGTCACGCGACCCATACGAGATGGATCCTGCGCCTCCTGACGCACCACCGGAATCGCCACCGATACGTGAATGGCATCCGTGACCTCTCCGCTCCTTGCCACGCCTTCCGGAAAACCCAGGGCCCGGGCGCTCGGAGTTCTCGAAGGTGTTCCCGGACCGTTCAACGCCATCACCGACGTGGCTGGCGTCGAGGTCGGCGACGCCACTCTCATTCGCGGCGCCGGCGGTCCGCTTGTCGTCGGGTCCGGGCCCGTGCGCAAGGAGGTGACGGACATCATTCCGCGAGGCGAGGCCAGGGCCAGCCTTCCCGCGCGGACGGGCCCGTTCAGCCTCAACGGCAACGGTGAATTGACGGGAAGCTGGTGGATCGACGAAGCCGGACACAGTGAAGGGCCGATCACCATCACCAATACCCACTCCTGTGGTGTCGCCCGTGACGCCACCATCGAGTGGCTGAACCGCCATTTCGATGCCTGCGCACAGGGCGCCGACTGGGGTTGCCTGTCGCCAGCGAGACCTGGGACGGCTGGCTGAATGACATCAACGGTTTTCACGTCAAGCGCGAGCATGTCTTCGAGGCCATCGACTCCGCTGCGGGAGGCCCTCTCGAAGAGGGCAGCGTCGGAGGCGGCACCGGCATGATGCTCTACGGGATGAAGGGTGGATCGGGAACGGCATCCCGATGGCCGAATTCCTTCCGGGGTCCGATCCCTGCGTCATGGAAAGAGGCTCGATCATTGCAGTCGTGGCGACCGATGCCCCGATGGTATCGCATCAGCTGAAGCGCCTCGCCCGGCGCGTATCGCTGGGCGTGGGCCGCGGCGGTTCCATTTCCGGTCATGGATCCGGTGACATCTTCCTTGTCTTCGCAACGGCCGATGCCCTCGCCCGGGATACTCCTTACCTCGCACTCGCCATCATTCCCGACCACAGGCTTGACCGCTTCTTCGAGGCCGTCATCCAGGCAGTCGATGAGGCCATCATGAATGTGCTGGCGGTCAGCGAGGAGAGGGTCGGTGTCGACGGTCACACGGCGCCTGCGCTTGACAGGGAAACGGTCACGACGGTGCTGAAACGGTTCGCTCTCCACCGCGAACCGCCTGGACTGTAGGATCTTGTGCGCCTTGCGCCGGACGTGAGAGAGTCCGGCGTCTCAACGACAAAGCGGGAGGCCAGCCATGGGCCGAATGATCAGCTTTACCCGTCCGGACGGCGGTTTCACCAAGGGTTGGCTGGCCGAAGCCGGTCATGACCGCCCCGGTATCATCGTCCTTCAGGAATGGTGGGGCCTCAACGATCAGATCTGTGGCGTGGCGGATCGCCTGGCGCGTCACGGATACAACGCGCTTGCCCCGGACCTCTATGCGGGACGGGTAACCGGGGATGCGGACGAGGCAAGTCACATGATGGAGGGACTCGATTTTCCGGGCGCCACCCACCAGGACACCGCCGGCGCAGCGCGCCATCTCAAATCCCTGTCGAATGGCCGCGTCGCGGTCACAGGATTCTGCATGGGCGGGGCCCTCACCATCGCGGCGGCCGTCCATGTCGCCGAGTGCGATGCCGCCGTCGCGTTCTATGGCATTCCCCCGAAGGAGTTCGCCGACGCATCGGCCATCCGTATCCCGTTCCAGGGGCATTTCGCCAACACCGACGACTGGTGCACACCACAAGCCGTTGACAGTCTGGCGGACGACCTCAACGCCGGTGACGTGGCGCACGAACTCTATCGCTACGACGCCGAGCACGCCTTTTTCAATGAAGTGAGCGACGCCTACGATGTTGCGAGTGCCCGCATATCGTGGGAGCGCATGATCACGTTCCTGTCAACCACCCTCTGACCGTCATCGCACCACTGAGCACCCTGCACGCGCAAGGCCGTACTGGCAGGACACACAACGGCGATCCCATCGCAGGCGTTCGCCAACGCCGTGAAAGGTTTTTCTGGTTGCGTTGGGCGGGCCGGTTCAAAACCGCTGGCAACCACAAGCGACCCATCGCCGTCATCCGGCGGCCATTTACAGGACAGAAAAACCGTCATTTCACTTGAGAGCAGCGCCTTCATGGTCGCGTTCATGGAGCGTTGCGAGACATGTGGTGCGACAGGCGAGCAGTAAGCGGTGTCGGGTGAGAGTGTGAGCAGGGCCGCGGCCTCGCGGGTCGTCAGGATCACTTGGGGACCGCCCTTCGTGTAGACCGTTGTGCCGCGCAGGCGTACGTCGTCAGGCGGAAGGGGACCGTCAGCACCGCGGCGGGTTCTTCGTGATGATGATCCCCGTCGGAAGGAAAATCGGGCAATGACTGCTCGCCGTCTTCTTTCCCCTGCGCGTCAGGCGCGGGCTCAAACGCGCTCCTGTTGGCGCGCATCCACGCCTGCCTGCGATATTCCTGGAATACTTGACGGCGATTCCTGCCGCATGTGACGGCTGAGCGCGCTGCTCAAACCGGACAGGTTCTCACAGAGACGCGGCAGCCGCTGGTTGTGATCCGACGGCGGCCGTCAGAAGACGCTCAATGTCGTCGGCAGAGGTATCGAACGACGTGACGAGACGCAGGACACCCGTCTCCTTGCCGGTCGGCTGTATGGGATAGAATCCGAATCCCGTGCGCCTGAGACGCTCGAACACGGCAAGCGGCATCTCGAGAAAGACCTCGTTGATGTCGACGGGGTGGAGGAGACGGACATCATCGATCTTCCCAAGACCGTCGGCCAGCCTGCGTGCCTGAATGTTGGCGTTGCGCGCCCACCTCAACCAGTTTCCCGAGTCGAGATAGGCGTCAAGCTGGACCGCAAGGAAGCGCATCTTTGAGAAGAGCTGGCCGGCCCTCTTGTGGTGGCGTCGCAGGACGGGAACGTCCGTTCTCCTGTCACCGAAGACAATGATCGCCTCTGCCGCCATGCAGCCGTTCTTGGTGGCGCCGAACGAGAGTACGTCAACACCGGCTCGCCATGTCATGTCTGCAGGACGGCATTCGAGGGCGGCGACTGCGTTGGCAAAGCGGGCGCCATCCATGTGGACGGCAAGACCAAGACCGCGCGCCGTGTCAGCGAGGGAACGTACGTCATCGGGACAATAGAGCGTGCCGCACTCGCTCGCCTGGGTGATGGAGAGCACCGATGGCCGGGGGCGATGAACATCATCACCATCGAATGATGCAGCCGCGCGACGCAAGGTATCCGGGTGAAGGCGCCCGTGGTCGCCTTCGAGGCCGATGAGTTTGGCGCCGCCGGTGAAAAACTCCGGTGCATTGGCCTCGTCAACCACGATGTGCGCCTCCTCGTAGCAGAAGACACTGCCCCAGGGCGGTGTGAGGAACGCCAGAGAGAGAGCGTTGGCAATGGTTCCCGTGCCGACCGGCAACACCGAAACATCGGTTTCGAAGATCTTGCCAAACCTCTCTTCAAGAGCAAGGGTCAGCGTGTCCCCACCATAGGAATCGACTCCGCCAGCGCTGGCGCGTGCCAGGGCCTCGATGACCTCCGGCGCCATGCCCGACGCGTTGTCGCTGCCGAAATGAGGTTGGTGCATCACACGCCCTCGTGAGCAATCACCCGTCACCCAGGAGCACGTCAATGCGTTCCAGGAGATCAGACTGTTGGCGTTCGAACCGCTGTGCCTCGATCACGTCGATGCCACCATCCCGATTGTGTGATTCAAGCTCGTCTGCCAGTGCCTGTTCGCGGTCCAGAACCTCGTTGAGAACCAGCTGGTCGACTGCCCGGCCTTCTCTCGCTTCCTCAAGACGGTTGAGAGCGGCAGCTTGCCTGGCATTGAGTTCGCCAAGGCGCCGCGCCGCCTCGGCGCGTTCCCCCTCAAGCACCTCGGCTTCTGCTTCGAGACGGTCGGCTTCGCCCTGAAGAACCCTGGCGCGCAGTCGCGCCCTGGCAAGATCGTCGCGAAGGTCATCAAGACAGGCGTCGTAGGTCCCGGACAGCGAGTTGTCGAGAAGCATGAAGAGATCGACGTTCCTGTCGGCGTCTGTGCATGGATCACCCGTTGTCGCCATGCACGCCGAGAGGAAAGCCGCTGCCACCGGAGCGGCAACGATATGGCGGCACTGGCGAACGACCATGCTGTCACGGAGACGGCCGAGGCCCATCATGCTGATGGCCTCTTCACGCCATCAGGCGCACCGGCAATCAGGTCAACCATGGCATCCTCGATCGCTTCAAGCCTGGCGATATGCTGGTGTTGTGCCGACTTAGCCGCATCAAGACGCGAGGTGCCGTACCCGGCCGCTCGATAGCTGCGAATGCTCTTGTCGAGAGTTGCGGTACGTTCTCTCGTGGCATCGATCATCGCGCGAACGCTGTCGCGATCCTTCTCGATTTCCAGCAGCGCCTTCTCATACTTCTGACCGTCGAGGACGCCGGCCTCATATTCTCTGTTGAGGCGCTCGATATCCTGTTTCTGCCAATCCAGCGCCGCCTGCGCCAGGGCAATGTTCTTGCGGGATTCTTCAGTCAGTTCCTCGGCAACGGCAATGTCCTCGTCCAGTGATTCCCTGGAGGCGCGGAAATCGGAATGATCGCGCGTCAGGTAGGACCCGCCGATGTATCCCGCAGCTCCACCGGCAGCAGCACCGAGCAATGCACCCTCCTCGTCACCGGCGGCATAACCGATCAGGCCGCCGATGATCGCGCCGGCCAGCGCGGAGGTCACCCGGGCCTGGGCATAGTCACTGTATGAGTCGGCCTGATCGCGCAGAGCTCCCTGCTCGTGCGACGCGTCACTGCCCGACATGACGGTTTGAAGGTCGCTGAAGATGTTGGCCGTGCTGCCATCCTCATTGGTGACGCATCCGGCAACGAGGAACAAGGCGCCGACAATGCAGGGAAGTCGATGATGCAATGTCAAACCATCCTTTCGCCAAAGACGCTGGAGCCAGCACCTGATCATGGTCCAATTCCTGATTCCTGACAACAGTGGAACGCCGGGATTTCTCACTGATCCAGCGGTCCGGTGTCCGCCGGATTTACCCATGTCGTCAGTTGCGCAAGACAGGCTGATGACGTCACTGTAGGCGGCTTTGCAAAAGCGCGGCCTGTCGCCAGAATCCCGCAGTTCCAGACCGCCGCCTACACGCACGGCCACAGAGCGTTCCGGGCAAGCGCGTGGCGCAGTCGATCAAAGATCCACACGTCGATTCCGTCTGCCGTCCGGAAGGATCTCCGGCCGTCGTAGACGGGGATGCGCTTCACCATGCCGGCGAGTGCTTCGATCGCACGCAACCCTGACAACCTGCCGATGTAACAGCGCGGCTCGGACTTGACCTCGATCGCCATGAACTCGTTGCCACGCCGGAGCAGGAAATCCACTTCTGTCCGGTCTGCGCAATGTAACGCCCGGACGCATGCCGAGCAGGAAAAAGCCCTGCCCGGGCATGGATATCAGCCATAGGCATGGAGATTTCTCCACCTTGTCATTGTATTTCCATGAAAATCAACAACAAGGTGGCAGCGCCATCCGTGACAGCCAATGGCTTGCCGGCTGCCTCACTCCCGAATCTGGTCAGATCGCTTCCAGGCATCCTTGATGTCCTTGACGGTGGCCCCGGGACGTCGTGCCTCCTCGAGTATGACCGCTTCACGGCGCACCATGAGATCGAGGCTGTCAAGGACGCCTCGCACCGCCATCAGCGGAACGACGACCGCACCGTGACGGTCCGCATGGATGAGGTCCCCGCCCTGCACCACCATGCCCTTGATGTTCACCTCGCATGCCCATTGAGCGACATGGACGAAGGCATGCGATGGCGCGACGAGGCCCGCGAGCACCTGGAAGTCGGGAGCCAGTTGATCGATATCCCGCACGCTGCCATCGGTCACGAGTCCCAGACAGCCGAGTGCCTTGTGAACGGCGCTGTTGACTTCTCCGAAGAGCGCGCCGTAGCCGGGGCGTTCGTCGACATCCTGGACCACACACACTTTGGGACCATCACCGCTGGCGACGTAGTCAAGGTAGCTGTTACGCAGGGACCGTGCCTCCTCCGGCGTCGTTCCGGCCGGATTCCTGGCTCTCATCGTCGCCGTGCGGGCGAATCCGACGATGGGCTTCATATGGGGACGCAGACAATGAAGGTGCTGGACGGTGAAACCGAATCCGCGCCTTTCGGGCATCACCACTTCCAGCAGGTTGCAGATGGTCGGAGTGTCGATCTCTGCAAGTGAGGCGATTTCTGCAGGCGTCGGTCCATCGATCATGGGAGTGTCCTCGTAGCAAGTGTTCATGAAGGGCGTTTCGCTCTTCACCCCCGGCGATCCAAGGGCCCTGCCGCGGCAGGGCCCTTGCATGGCAAACTCGTGATGGGCTGTCCTCGCCGCAGCGCCGCACGTTCAGCGTTCCTGCAATCCCCGCCACCGCATGCAGCCTATCTCTGTGTGGTCTGCCAGTCACGTGCCCGATGGAACGGCGTATAGTCGGGAGCCAGAGGCTCCCGTCCGGCAATGAGATCGGCAGCTTTTTCGCCCAGCATCAGGCAGGTCGCATTGAGATTGGCCGTGACCACATTCGGCATGATCGATGCATCGACCACATGAAGGTTGTCGAAACCATGGACCCGGGTATCGCGGTCGACCACGGCATCGTCGTCATAGCCCATCTTGCAGGTACAGGCCGGATGATGTTCCGTCTCTCCGGCACGGCGCGCAAAGGCATCGACGTCTTCCCGGGACCTGATGTCCTCGCCCGGCGTGAGTTCCCGGCCACGGTAGGGGGCGAGGGCCTTCTGGGAGACGATCTCGCGGGTGAGTGCGAGCCCCTCCCTGAATTCCTGGCGGTCGTTCTCGGTTTCAAGGTGGTTGAAGCGGATACGCGGAGGCTCGAAGGGATCGGCAGACGTCAAACTGACGGAACCCCTGCTGGTCGGGCGCATCTGGCTGATATGGATCTGGAAGGCATGATCCTTGCACGGCACCGTCCCGTCAAAATTCATGGCGGCAGCAACGAAGTGATGCTGGATGTTGGGGTATTCGATGCCGGGGCGGCTGCGAAAGTAGCCCCCGGCCTCGAAGAGGTTGGAGGCCGCAACACCCCGCTTGGCAAGCAGCCACGCCGCACCGGCGAAAGCCTGGCCAAGGGGCCGTGTCGCAGGATAGTGGGAGACCGGCTGCGTGCACTGGTACTGCGTGAACCAGTCGAGATGATCCTGCAGGTTGCGGCCCACGCCCGGCAGATGACGCACCACGTCGATACCGTGTTCCCGCAGTTCATCAGCGTTGCCGATCCCCGAACGCATCAGGACTTGCGGAGAGTTGAAGGTGCCAGCGCTGAGGATGACAGCCCGTTCGGCCCGCATGGTCTTCGATCGACCGCCCTCGATGTACGCGACGCCAGTCGCCCGGCTGCCTTCGAAAAGAATGCGGTTGATGGTGGCGTTGGTCACAGCCTCGAGGTTGGGACGGCGGAGTGCGGGGTGAAGCCAGGCGCGCGCCGCGGAATTGCGGACACCGCCGAGGACCGTGCGCTCCATGTAGAAGACCCCTTCCTGGCGGTAGCCGTTCACATCCTCGTTGAAGGGATATCCGGCCTGCTGGCCGGCCTCGACATAGGCCTGGTAGAGGGGACTGCTGTCACCGCCAACGGTGATCTCCAGCGGACCGTCGCGGCCGCGGAAGGAATCGTCGCCGCGGTCGGTGCTTTCGAGTTTGCGGAAGTAGGGGAGGCAGTGGGCGAACGACCAGTTGTCGAGGCGGTTGGTTGCCCAATGGTCATAGTCGAGGGGATTGCCCCTGAGATACACCATGCCGTTGATCGATGACGATCCGCCCAGCACCTTGCCCCGCGGATAGAGCAGCCGGCGGTTGTCCATGCCGGGTTCGGGTTCGGAGACGTAGCGCCAGTTGTAGCGCCGGCCGCTGATGATCAGCCATGCCGCCGCCGGCATGCGCAACAGCCACAGACTGCGATCCGACGGACCGGCCTCCAGGACCGTGACCGTCACATGCGGATCCTCACTCAGCCGGTTTGCCAGCACGCAACCCGACGAACCCGCGCCAATCACAATGTAGTCCACTGCCTTCGCCATCACGCCATTCAGCTTCGCGACCCGATCAGGAAAGAGGTCCGGCCACGCCATGCGTCTTGCCATCGACGATGATACCATGCGCCCGATGTCACGGAACATTGCCCCGCATCACTGCGGACAGGAACCGGGCAGGGAGTGCGCGGGCCGGCCGCCATTCCATGACGGTTTCAGCCACCATGCCCCCGGTTTCCTCCTCGCCGGCAACCGGCGACCACACAACCGCCGCACATCCCATCACGCGCCCTGGTGGCGGCGGGAGCCGTCTCCGGACCGGGAACGAGACCCTGCGCATGGCTGCGCAACAGGCGTGATACCGATTGTCTGCAAGGCGTCACTTGCGTTACTTGTTGCATTTGCGGCATTCATGATCCATGATCCGTCCTGAAGAAGGAGCGACCGCAATGGAAACGAAAACGACCGCGGACACGGCTTGCGGCATTCCGAGCGACCGCGATGCGGCGCTTGCGGAGCGGGCGGGCCGGGCGCTTGGGACGCTGATCGACGGCACGCAGCCGGTATCCGCCCGGTTCGGCGACGAGACCGTCGCTCTGCCGACATCGGCGGTGCGGTTGCTCCGGGACATCCTCGACCGCATGGCGAACGGCAAGGGCGTTGCGCTCACCTCCCTTCATGCCGAACTGACCACGCGGCAGGCGGCGGAGCTGTTGCAGGTGTCGCGGACACATTTGGTCCAGCTTCTCGACGCGGGCCGCATCCCCTGCCGCAAGGTCGGCTCGCACCGCCGCGTCCGCTCCGAGGATATCCTCGCCTGGCGCCGCGAGACGGAGTCC
The DNA here is from genome assembly GCA_965200495.1 of Alphaproteobacteria bacterium. Taxonomy (GTDB): domain Bacteria; phylum Pseudomonadota; class Alphaproteobacteria; order SP197; family SP197; genus SP197. Next base: position 2,142,493 of record CBDAUG010000001.1, on the reverse strand, counting down.
CGCCGCCGCGAGGCGCTCGACGAACTGACCGCGCGCGACCAGGAACTCGGCCTGCAATAGCCGATGCCCCCTCCCACGGCGTTGCTCGACGCCAATGTCCTCTATCCGGCCGGTCTGCGCGACCTGCTGCTGCGTCTCGCCGACCGCTATCTCTATGCCCCGCTCTGGAGCGCCGGCATCCACGAAGAATGGATGCGCAGCCTGCTCGCCGACCGGCCGGATATCGAGGCCCGTGTGCTGGACAGGACCCGCGCGGTCATGGACGGACATTTCCCCGATGCCGTCGTGAAAGGCTACCAGACGGTCATCGCCACCCTCGACCTGCCCGATCCCAACGACCACCATGTGCTGGCGGCGGCCATCCATGGCGGCGCGGATATCGTCGTCACCCGCAATCTGAGGGATTTTCCGGCCGACCGGCTGACGCCCCATGGGCTTGTCGCGCAGCACCCCGACGCCTTCGTCGTCGAACTGTTGGAGGCCGACGCCGAGGCTGTTCTCGCCGCCGTCCAGAGTCACCGCGCAGCGCTGCGTAATCCGCCCCGTTCGGCGGGTGCCTATCTGGCCGCCCTCGAAGGGCTCGGACTGAGCCGGACGGTCGCCTTGCTGCGAAAGCGCGAAACGGCGATCTGACCGAGCGCCGGATCCCTATCGCCGTCGCCCGGGCCGCGCATCGCCCAGTTGCGGCCGTTCCTCTACTGCGTAGCCAGCCCCATGCTGTCGGGGTTTGGCACACGGCGGCTGTGCTCCGCAGCCGGCCCATCGCCGTCCGCGCCGACGGTGATCCAATGGCATTCGGATAAGGGGAACCCTCAGCTTCGGGCATCTGCCAACAAGCCGGGGCCTTGTTCTGGCCTCCTTTGCTCTTATGAAGGGCCTCTCTGTCAAGCGACGGGAGCGAAGCGGTCTACAGCATGGTTGTGTCTCCTGTGTCGGGACGGTTCGGCGTCTGGTGATGCCGGATCGCAACGCGTTGGCACCGGTCGCGCCGTGTGGCGCGCACCCAACTCTTGTCCGGGCGGTCGCCGGCAGTCTTGCCGGTCCGTCCCTCAATCCCGCGTGCTTGCCGGCACCACGTTCCGGAGGTGGGACCCCTCTGTGTACCGGCATCTTTCAGCCCAGCAAACGCCCGGTCACGCACCACCCGGCCCTTCAGCCGACCGCATCCGGCCGCGGAGTTTCCGCAGCTCAGGCGATGTGGGCGCCTGTCGGTACGAGACCGGTGTTGGCATCGCGCCAGAGCGCGATCAGCAGCTTGCGGGCCAGGGCCACGATCATGACCCTGCGCATCCGTCCCTGAGCACCGGCAGTGCGGGCCTGGAACCATGGGCTCAGCGCACTGTCCGGCTGGAAGCGGACCCAGCGCCACGCCATCTGCACGAGCCAGGCGCGGATCCAGGCGAGGCCGATCCCCTGGTCGCGCCCGACATCACCGCTGGCCCACGGGGTCGGCGTCAGACCGACCCAGCCTGCAAGCTCGCGGCGGTTGCGGAAGTTGCGGGAGAAGACCTCGTGGGTGAGCAGGGTGGCGTCGTTGACGCCGATCCCCTTGAGCCGGCTCAGCATGGCGATCGACGCATCGGCCCGCGCCTCCATCACGGTCTGTCTCGGCGCATGCGCTCTGCGTGCGGCATACGGCCGCGTCGCGCTCGGCCTCGATCGCCTTGACCTGCCGCATGACCAAGCCCAGCCGTTCGACGATCCGCTCGGTCTCCCGGCGCGCCGCAGGCCGTGGTCGCGGCCGCGAACGTCGCGGCGAAGGCGGCGGCCCGCGGCTCCAGATCGACGATGCCGTGCAGCTTGAGAAGTCCCTTGATGGCGTTCGTCAGCGCGGTCCGCTCCTTGACCAGACGCTGACGCTCACGCAGCAGGCGCCTGCGATCCTCCTCCTCGATGCTCGGCACCCGGCTCAGCACCGCCGCATCACCCCGCTCATATGCCAGCAGCGCGCGCACCATCTTCTTCGCATCGATCCGGTCGGTCTTGCGCTGCTTGGCCTTGCGGTTCACCAGAAGGCTCGCCGGATCGAGAATCACCGTCTCGATCGCCACTCCTGCTCCAGCCAGCGGGCCAGCCAGAAGCCCCTCATAGCCAGCCTCGTCGCACATCCGCAGCGCGGAACAGCAGGCGGAGTCCTCCTTCACATCGACAGACCAAACTCGTCGGTCTGAGACGAAGCCTCGCCAGGCGCCATATGAGAATCACGCCCCGTTAAAGGCCCGGCACCCGCAAACTGTGGGAAGCATGGGTCCGCTTCCAGCCCGCATGGATCCAGTATCGGGGCATGACAGACATGGGATGGAGACCTTACACTACATAATCCCATCAACCGCAAGCGGCACATGCATGAGATCAGGCCGGATACGCCCTGCGTCGGGCCAGGACGCATGAAACGGGGGATTCACATAGCCGAAAAGAGATCACAAGAGCGGGAAACGATACAGGCCCAGGTCAGGACCCCTTGTACCACGCCTCTATGTGATAGTGTGATTGTTGATACCAAACACTGCAAGTGAGATGAAAACGTGCGGGCGGCACCGGAACCCTCGTGGCGCCGGAAGTCGATCGGAGAGACGGATGATCCCTACAGCCAGCTCACATGTTGCTCGCTGAACAAGACCCGCTCACGCCGGTGATCTGAGTCCGTCAACAGATTCACATCAATTGCGGTCGTTGGTTATCGAGGCTAGACAATTGGGCGTTCCAGGATTGGTTCGCCACATCCCGGGTACGGGACTTCGCGACATGATGCATGCGGCCGTTCATCATCATCAATGTGCGGCGCGCACGCCTGCCTGGCTGAAACCGGACATCGTTCCCGGGATGCCGCATCGAGCATTCCCCCTGTCAACGGGGCATCGGCTTCGTTTCGACCTCAAGCGGTGAACCGCGGTATGTCATGCTTGCCGGCAGGCCTCGGCAGCACGCTTGCCGGAGAAGACGGCTCCCTCGATCGTTGCCGGGAGACCCGTATCCGTCCAGTCACCGGCAAGATAGAGGTTGTCGAACGCCGTGCGGGTTCCGGGACGCATCGCAATCGTCTCGGGATCCTGTGAAATCGTCGCCCGCCGTTCCTTGATGACACGCCAGGAAGGAAGCTCATGCGGGTCGGCATCGAGGACCGCTGCCACATCACGCCATGCCGTCGTCGCAATCTCGTCGAGTGGCAGCCGAATCATGTCATTTGCCGCACTGATTGTGACGGACACAACCTCGTTCCGTACAAAGATCCACTGCACCATGGCTCCGATCAGCCCGACAAAGACGTGGCCACCGGGAAGCGCGGCGGGGCCGGGCAGGCGGAAATGCACATTGATGATTCCCTGATGCCTGCGCGGAACCTCGAGGCCCGTCACGAGGTCGCCGGCAACTGCCGGAGGAAGGGCAAGCACCACGCTGTCTCCCTGATCGAGCACGATGCTTCCCGAGACAAAGTCCAGCGCCTCCACCCTGCCGGCTGTCGTCTGCAAACCGCACAGACGACTCGACATCGCGATGTCGACACCCTGGTGCGCGAGGTACTCCAGGGCCGGATCGACGAAGGTCGCCGAGAGCGATTGCCCGGCGATGAGAGGGCGGCACCACGGCTCTCCCTTCATGAGCGTCCGCTTCAGTGCCTGGCGCAACAGTCCCGCCGAAGCTTCCACGAGCGGCGTGTTGAGAACCGCCACGGTCAGAGGTTCCCAGAAACCCTCCACAAGTCTTCCCGCCTTCCCCACGCACTCCGCGACCGTCCGTCCTTCACCGGCGGCGATGACCGAAAGCAGGGAAAGATAGTCAAGCGGTGCGGTCAACGGAACACGCCGCCGTGGGTCAAGAATCCACCACGGTATCCGCCCTTTGCCGGGTCGCAGGGCCCACTGAGTGGCATCGCGCATATCGACAAACGGGTAGACGGCCGGAGCCGGTCCACTGACCCGGTCGGCCGCGCCGATGGCATCGAGGTATGCCAGAGCGTGCCGGTTACCGGTCATCAGCAGGTGATTGCCGTTGTCAATCCGGCACCTGAGCCGGGAATCAAGAAGCGACCGGCATCGCCCTCCGGCCTGCGCGGCCGCTTCGTGGAGCATCACCGTGTGCCCGTCGCCCGCCAGGGCAACGGCAGCTGAAAGGCCTGCAAGGCCGGCTCCGACAATGTGGATCACGGGCAAGGGAGGCGGCCTTCACAGGAGTCCGTATCTGAATGCAAGCCATACCAGACGCGCCTTCGGCGGCTTCACCGGAACATCCAGCCGGGTCCAGCCCCGCTGTTCCAGGAGATCGAGGATTTCGCTGTAGACTTTCATCATGGCAACAATCGGTCTGATGCGCCGCCGGCCGATCTCGCCCAGAAGACAGTCGGCTTCGGCGTAGTGGCGCCGCGCCATCGACGCCATTTCGGCGCAGACGCCGGCAAAGGCCGGATGTTTGAGGACATCGTCTGGCGAGGCATCCCTGATACCGTGTTGCGCCAGGATGTCTCTCGGGACATAGAGCCGCCCCTGTTGCGCGTCGTCCTCAAGATCGCGCAGGATGTTGGTGATCTGGAATGCGTTTCCCATGGTTTGCGCCATCACCGGCCCGGGATGCCGGGAGACACCGAAGACATGGATGATCAGCATGCCGACAGCTCCCGCCACGCGCCGGCAGTAGGTGAGAAGATCGTCGGTGGCTGCCAGTTCAACGCGCCCGGCAAGATCAGTCTCCATACCATCGATGATCGCCAGGAACTCTTCCCTGGGAAGCTCAAAGCGCCTGACGGCCGGACCCAGCGCGCGGGCTGTCGGCATGGTGGGAGAGCCGCCATAGAGACGGTCGATCTCCTCGCGCCAGGCGTCGAGGGCGGCCATCCGGGGGGCCACGTCGCCTGGAGTGTCCGCGATGTCGTCGACTTCCCGGCAGAAGGCATAGATCGCGTACATCGCGCGCCGGCGCTCCGGCGCAATCACCTTCATGCTCCACAGGAACGATGTGCCGGAACGCGCGAGAATACCGTTGACGTGTGTCCAGGGATCGTCGGTCACGATGGTCTCGGCACTCAGGGCATGAGCCTTCAAGAATTGCCCATCGCCTCTCGATGCTCTTCCAGCCCCAGTGCAGCGAGGACCGTCGCCGCAATGCCCGCGGCATCGAGCCCTGCCTGGCTTACCTGCTTTTCGGGTGCATCCTGGTCGAGGAAGGCGTCGGGCATGATGACGGGTCTGAAGATCAGACCGGAATCGAATTGGCCTGCGCTGGCAAGAACATGCATGACCTGGGTGGCAAAGCCGCCGATCGACCCCTCCTCGACAGTCAGGAGAACCTCGTGGTTGGTCGCCAGACGCATGATCAGTTCGCCATCGACGGGCTTGGCGAAACGGGCATCGGCAACAGTCGTCGAAAGGCCCCTGGCATCCAGCACCACCGCTGCCTCCAGGGCATCCTGCAAGCGTGAACCATAGGAGAGGATCGCGACGCGCGTGCCTTCGCGCATGATCCGTCCACGCCCGATTTCGAGAGCCTCGCCCCGCTCCGGCAGGGGTGCTCCAATCCCCGAACCCCGGGGATAACGAAAGGCGCTCGGCCGGTCGTCGATGGCAACGGCTGTCGCCACCATATGCACAAGCTCGGCCTCGTCCGCAGGCGCCATGATGACCATGCCCGGCAGACAACCCAGATAGGCGATGTCGAAGGCGCCGCAGTGGGTCTGCCCGTCGGCACCCACAAACCCGGCGCGATCCATGGCAAAGCGTACCGGCAGACTCTGGATGGCGACGTCGTGAACGATCTGGTCGAACGCCCGCTGCAGGAAGGTGGAATAGATCGCCGCGAAAGGTTTCATGCCTTCGGCCGCCAGGCCTGCAGCAAAGGTGACCGCATGCTGTTCGGCCAGTCCAACGTCAAACGTACGGTCGGGAAACACGTCGCCGAAGCGGTCAAGGCCGGTCCCCGATGGCATGGCCGCCGTGATGGCCACGATTGAGTCGTCGCGCCGCGCCTCGTCGACAAGACTGTCGGCGAACACCCGTGTCCAGCTTGGCTTGTTGCTGGTGCTCTTGGCGAGCTCGCCTGTTGTCACATCAAACTTGCCGACACCGTGATACCGGTCACTCGACCCTTCGGCCGGTGCGTAGCCCTTTCCCTTGCGGGTGATCGCATGGACGAGAACCGGTCCCTCGCCCTTGTCGTCGCGAACATTGCGCAGAACGGGAATAAGGTGATCGAGGTTGTGGCCATCGATGGGTCCGACATAGAAGAAGCCGAGTTCCTCGAACAGCGTGCCTCCGGTCAGCATCCCCCGAACATAGCTTTCCGCCCTGTGCGCGGTCTTCCTCACAGTATCGGGGAAACGATCCGAGACCTGCAGGCCGATTTCGCGCAGGGAGCGGTATGACTTGGACGAGATGAGGCGCGACAGGTAGGCCGACAGTGCGCCCACGGGAGGGGCGATCGACATGTCGTTGTCATTGAGGATGACAATCAGCTTGCTGGGGCTGGCGCCGGCGTTGTTGAGGCCTTCAAACGACATGCCCCCCGTCATGGCGCCGTCGCCGATGACGGCGATCACCCTGTTCGACCGTTGCTGAAGGTCGCGCGCCACGGAGAAGCCGAAAGCCGCCGATATTGACGTCGACGCATGCGCTGCGCCGAACGGATCGTACTCACTCTCCGCGCGCTTCGTGAATCCCGAGAGGCCGCCGCCCTTGCGCAGGGTGCGGATCTGGTCACGACGTCCCGTGAGGATCTTGTGGGGATATACCTGATGGCCAACATCCCAGACGATCCGGTCGTCGGGTGTGTCGAAGAGATAGTGGAGCGCGACGGTCAGCTCGACCACTCCGAGACCTGCTCCAAGATGGCCTCCGGTGACCGACACCGCGTCAATCGTCTCGGCGCGCAGCTCGTCGGCGACCTGACGCAACACACCAACCGGCAGCTTTCTGAGGTCGCGCGGCACCCTGATCGTATCGAGAAGAGGTGTATCCGTCACCATCCGATCCCCCCTTGAGCGAGCGGGATACTACAGGATCGGATCACTGTACGCCACTTGCCGCAACGGCCATGCACCCCGCTGCCCGGTACACCGGCGCAACAGGATCAGAACCTGCGCAACAACGCGCCCGTTCAGGGTCCCGACACGCGGGTCGGGGCGGTCAGCCCAGTTGTTCGAGCATGGCCTCCGCACTGGTCGAGGCGAAGCCGTCCTCATCAACATTGACCTGTTTGATCACGCCATCCTCGACAAGGAGCGAGAACCGCTTGCCGCGCATGCCCATGCCGTTGCCGAAGAAATCGCTTTCCAGTCCCAGCGCCTTCGAATACTCACAATTGCCGTCGGCCAGCATGAGGACACTGTCGCCGACATTCTGGTCTTGCGCCCAGGCACCCATGACAAAGGCGTCATTGACGGCCATGCAGGCGATGGTGTCCACGCCCCTGGCCCGAATGGCCGCGGCCCGGTTGACGAACCCCGGCAGATGCCTGGCCGAACAGGTGGGGGTGAAGGCGCCGGGCACGGAGAACAGCACCACTTTCTTGCCGGAAAAGAGTTCGTCGGTCGAGACTGGCGACGGACCGTCCGCCGTCATGGTGTGAAGTGTTCCAGATGGCATGGTGTCGCCGACCCTGATCGTCATGGTTCTTGTCCCTATCGCCCGGTTTGGTTGACCTGTGCACAGTATATGGCGTGGCCCCGGCTCTTCCTCAACCCCTTGCGGGCCAGGAATTCACGGACCAGTGATGCAAACGTTTTCGGCAACGACTATGATGAAGGTCGACCGTGGACATGGATTCATGAACGAACCAATGGACGGCGTCAGCCAGTTTGAAGGACGCTGCCTGATCGCCATGCCGACAATCGGCGATCCGCGATTTGAACGATCCGTGATCTACATGTGCTCCCACAACGACAAAGGGGCCATGGGACTGGTCGTCAACAAGTCACTGGAAAGCATCACGGTCGGCGATGTTGTCGAACGCCTCGGTCTTGATCCAGGCGAAAGCGGTGACGGAATCCCGGTGCATTTCGGAGGTCCCGTGGAGACGGGCCGTGGGTTCGTGCTGCATTCCGACGACTACCTGCGCGACGGAACGTTGCAGATATCGGGCGGCATCGCTCTCACCGCCACCGTCGATGTCCTCAGGGCCATGATCAGGGGGGACGGCCCCCGCAACAGTCTGCTGGCCCTCGGCTATGCCGGGTGGGCGCCAGGCCAGCTCGATGCCGAAATCCAGAACAACGGCTGGCTGGTCTGTGATGCTGACCCCGGGCTTCTCTTCGACAGCAATCTTGAAGGCAAGTGGACGGTGGCGCTGACGAAGCTCGGCATTGACCCGGCCATGCTGGCCACCGACGTGGGCGGCTCCGGCAAGCCGAACTGACCGCCAGACGACTGCGTTGACACTCTTCCCGTTTCGTCCGGTCAGGGCCGACTCTGCTGTTGGCGTGTGGCGCCAGAGACCTGCCCGGTCAGTGATCCGGGGTCCCGGGGCGCGGCGGACGCCACTCCGATTCGATAAGGGAGAACAGCAGGTGGTCGCGCCAGTCGCCGTCGATCTTGAGGTAGCTGCGGGCTATCCCTTCGAGACTGAACCCGCTCGACACAAGGAGGCGTCGGCTCGCTTCGTTGGCGGGCAGACACGCCGCTTCCAGGCGATGCAGTCCGAACGCGCCAAAGACATGGTCGATCACCGCAGCCACGGCCTCGCTCATGTATCCCTGACGGGAATAGGAGCGGCCGATCCAGTATCCAAGGGTTCCCGAACCCGCGACACCCCGGCGAACATCGCTCACCGTCACCCCGCCCATCAGCGCGTCGTCGTCACGCCGGATCAGAAACCAGCTCAGCGCCGTTCCGGCTTCGCGATCACGCGTCTGGAGCTTGAGCCGTCGGCTGAAGGAACCCCTGGCAAGCGCATTGCGCGGCCATGTTGGCTCCCATGGCTGCAGGAACTCCCTGCTTTCGTTGCGCAACCTTGCCCATTGCGGCCAGTCATCGATGGCAGGCGGTCGCAGCACCAGCCTGACACTCTCGAGACAGGCAGGCTGCTGGTGCGCTGCCGGTTTCCTCAGAAAGGCGAACACGCACCGGCCCGCTTGCCAAGGCCCGACTGAATCGTCTCGCAGGGAACGATGCCCTCCTCGGGCCCGATGCAGGCCATCGCAGGACGTGTCCCGCGAAACAGGGTATCGGCACATTGCCGGATATCCGTCGCGCACACGTCATCGATCTTGCCGATGACTTCCTCCTCGCTCACGGGACGCCCGAAGACCAGCATCTGGCGCGCCAGCGCCTCGCATCGCCCGGCCGTGCTTTCCCGCCCCATCAGCAGTCCCGCCTTCATCTGTGTGCGGGCCCGTTCAATCTCGTCATCCGCGAGCCCATCAACCGTGCGCGCCGTGACATCGACAATCAGGTTCGCCACGTCCCTGGCATCTTCCTGGGCGCACCCGGCATAGATGCCGAAGAGGCCACTGTCCGCACAGGCCATGTGAAACGAATAGATGGCGTAGGCGAGTCCCCGGTCCTCGCGGATCTCCTGGAACAGTCGTGACGACATGCCGCCGCCAAGTGCATTGCTGAAGAACTGGGCCGCGTAGAAGCTGTCGTCGCGCAGACCGAACCCCGGGCACCCCATGACGAGGTGGACCTGCTCGACATCATCCTTGCGGTCGATGGTTCCGCCGGAATAGGCGGCAGGGCGCGGAACATGGCCGTTCGAGCAAGGCAGGTTGCAGAACCGGTCTTCCGCCAGACGCACGATCTCCCCGTGATCGACGGCTCCGGCAGCCGACAGGACCATGCTTTCGCCGGTGTAGTGCCCTCTCATATGCCCCAGCAGTGTCTGGCGGGTCATGCCGCCAATGCTTTCCGGCGTCCCCAGGATGGAGCGGCCCATGGGCTGGTCGGGGAAGGCGCACTCCTGGAAGAGATCAAAGACGAGATCATCCGGGGTGTCGAAAACCTGGGCAATCTCCTGTTCGACGACCCAGCGTTCCTTTTCGAGTTCGTTCTCGTCGAAGATGGAATTCTGCAGGATGTCTGCGAGGACATCGACAGCCAGCGGCAGATCGTCGCCGAGAACCCGGGCGTAGTAGGCTGTGTTCTCGCGCGAGGTGTAGGCGTTCACATACCCGCCGACATCCTCGATCTCCTGGGCAATCATGCGCGCACTGCGGCGGTTCGTACCCTTGAACGCCATGTGTTCGAGAAGATGCGAGATACCGTGGAGGTGATCGGGCTCGTCGCGCGCGCCGACATTGACCCAGACACCCACCGCAGCAGAGCCGATACCATCGATGCTGTCCGTAACGACCCTCAAGCCGCTGGCGAGGCGCGTGACATCCAGGCTCAAGGTTGTCCGATACGCATCGGCCGCTCAGTCAACCGTCCGCCTCCGTGTTGTCGCGAATGTAACCCTGCACGATCTTGATGTCGTTTGGCAAGGTCGTCATGTTTTCCGCCAAACCCTGGATTCGCGAGAGTTTCGCAGGGCTGTCCGGCGGTTCTCCCAGCGCGGCTGCGACGGCTTGCGGAAACTTCGCCGGGTGGGCCTGCGCATGCATGATCACCGCAACACCCGGGTCGATTCCAACCGCGCGCGCCGCCGCCGTACCGCAGGCTGTGTGGGGATCCACCGTGACGCCATGTTCGCGCCTCATGCGTTGCATCTCGCCGATGATGCCGTCGTCATCCAGACGATGGCTGGAGATGATGGCGCGCGCGCGCATCAGGGCACGGGCCGTCACGTCGAACGACCCCAGACGCGGCAGACGCCCCATCAGGCGCTGGATGGAGCTGCCGTCACGATCGTACAGTTCGAAAAGCAGACGCTCGAAATTGCTCGAGATCTGGATATCCATGCTCGGCGACAACGTCGCCACGACACCCTGCGGTGTATAGTGTCCGGTCTGGAAGAAGCGGTGCAGGATGTCGTTGGCATTCGTCGCCACCACCAGGCGCTCAACAGGGAGCCCCGTTCTGACAGCACACCAGGCAGCAAGGCAGGCGCCGAAATTGGCGGAAGGAATCGAGAAGGCGACCTTGCGGTCCGGCGCTCCGAGGCGGACTGCTGCAGCAACACAGTAGGCCGTCTGCGCCACGATCCGGGTCCAGTTGATGGAGTTGACGGCCGTCAGCCGGCGGGATGCAGCAAAGCCCGCGTCATTGAACATGGCCTTCACCAGCGACTGGCAGTCGTCGAACGTACCCTCAATGGCGATGCAGTGGACGTTGCCGGCGACCACGCTCGTCATCTGGCGACGCTGGATGTCACTGACCCTGCCCTTCGGGAACAGGATGAAGATGTCCATGTTGCGCCGGCCGGCGCACCCGGCGATGGCAGCCGAGCCGGTGTCTCCCGACGTGGCGCCAAGAACGGTGACCCGCTCTCCCTGCCTCTCGAGCGCCCGGTCCATGAGGCGGGCGAGAAGCTGCAGGGCCAGATCCTTGAAGGCAAGGGTCGGGCCATGAAACAGTTCGAGAAGCCAGTCGTTGTCCGCCGTCTGCACCATGGGAATGACAGCTGGATGATCGAATCCTGCATAGGCCTGGCGTGTCATGGCGAGCAGATCTTTCGGGTCGATCCAGCCTGCCACGAAGGGCTGAACGACGCGCGCCACAATCTCGGCGTATGTCATGGCCTGCATGGCGCGAAAGTCCCCGGCCGTGAACACCGGCCAGGTTTTGGGAATCCACAGACCCCGGTCCGGGGCCAATCCACCCAGCAGGATTTCCTCGAAGCCTGCTTCGGCCGTGCTGCCGCGGGTCGAAACATACCTGATCTCGGACATCACCCCTTCGCCCGCAAAAGTGCGATCCCGCATTCACTTAAATCAAACAGTCGCACGCAACAAGATCCAGCCGGGCGCACTCGTCGCAGCAATCGCCTCTGCGGCGCCGATGATTGTCTCCGAGACACTGTTTCATGCTCCGGACGCTCATGACCGGTTTCGCGGAACACATCGCGCATGACGCAAGATCCCTGCCTCATCGCAGGCCCGGCAGGCAGCGGATTGACCGGCGTTCGCGAAGCGACCCAGACTGGCGCGTCACGTCAGCAATTTGACGGGAGTACTGTCTTGACCGGGTCCCGGAAACGATCCACTGCCCCTGGCAGACATCTCTTCAGTTTCGGCATCATCACCGACACCCACGTCAACCAAGGGGAGGACGAGACGAATTCGCCCTTCGAGTCAGGACGCCTTGCCAACCGGCGCATGCGTCATGTCATGCGTGACCTCAATGCGCGCGACCTCGCATTTGTTGTTCACGCAGGCGACATCGTCCACCCGGTTCCGGCGATCCCTGAACTCTATGCCGATGCGGCCCGGCGCTTCTTTGAAGTTTTCGGCACCCTCAAGCACCCCGCCTGGCTCACGCCCGGCAACCATGATGTCGGTGACAAGCCCAACGACTGGGCTCCTGCTGCCCGGATCAACGAGGATCATCTCGCCCTGTGGCAACACCATTTCGGGGACCAGTACACGTCCTTTGATCATCAGGAGTGCCACTTCGTGATCATCAACGCCCAGATCATCAACTCGCAGCTCGAGGCGGAGAAACACCAGCGCGCCTGGCTGGAGGACGATCTGGGCAAAAGCCACGGCCGCCGCATCTTCCTGTTCAGCCACTATCCTCCCTGTCTCCTCAACACGGACGAGGCGGAAACCTACGACAACATCGGTGAGCCCGGTCGCACGTGGCTGCTCGATCTCGCCCGCCGGCATCGGGTCGAAGCCCTGATTGCCGGACATGTCCACAACTTCTGGTACCTCCGGCTCGACCAGACCGACTGCTACGTTCTGCCGTCGACAGCCTTCGTGCGCTTTGACTACGCCGAAATGCTGAGGGCCTCGCCTGGCGCCGAAACCGAATTCGGGCGCAATGATCGGCCCAAGCTTGGCTATGCGGTCTGCCATGTCCATGAGAACGGGCACCTGGTCGAGATCGTGCGCACCTGGGGAAACACGCTCGACGCCGGTACGCCTCAGGCAATCGGGCCGGAGCATCGCCTCGCCGCCGTCCATCCGCGCCAGAACCGGCATGCCGCATTCGGATTCGACATGCGCCACAACTGGATGGAAATCGTCGAGATCCCTCCCACCGGCGGTCTCGACGAGTTTGATCGCAAGACCGTGCGCAACGACTACCCGCTGCTCGCCCTCTGGGACATGGCCGTACGCCCCCTGAGGGTCCCGGTGCGCGATCTCATGAACGAGGAGAACGTTGAGCGCATGACCGTGCTTCGCGAGCACGGTCACCTCTTCACGCTCATGTCGTTCGGCGTCCCCACCGGCGACCTGATGGAACGGCTCAAAGGCAACCGTGACCTTTTTGCGACCTGGGATGTCGCGGTCAATCCCGATGTCATCAACCGTGACACCGGCCCCATCGCTTCCGCGGCCAGGGACGCCGGTGTACCACTCGTTCTGTCCCGCCTGCGTTCGATCGACGAGCAGCGCGCCGAAGCGGGCAAGTACTACCATGCGATCAATCAGGGATTTCTTGCCTGCGACACAGAGGAAGTCACTGCCATCGCAAGGCTGCCGGAGCTTGATGGCGTGCTCGCCGGCGTGGTCTTCCGTCTCACCCTCGACATGCCGGTCTGGGAAACCGTGGCGGCGGCCAGCACCCTGGCAGCCGGCCTCGGCCTCAGGGCTCATGTCCACATGCGCATGGCCGGAACCAGTCCGGCCAGCCCGGTCATGGACGATGCCCTCACCGTCAGGCGGATTGCCGAGGCGATGGCGGCCGCGATGGCCTTTGCCAACGTCACCGTATTCGCCGACACCCTGGTTGACATTGACCGGGGCTACTTTCCCCGGTCAGGCGTTCTCGACCGCCTGTGCAACCCGCGTCCCGGCTATCACGTGGTGCGCCACATGCATGCAGCCTTCGACATCATCGACGACGGGCTTTCGCCCGTCAGCGCCAGGGACCTTGCGGGCGGGCGCTGCCTTGAGATGCGGGAGGCCGGCAACCCGCTGGTGCTGGTGGCGCCGGAGGATCGATCAGCGACGCTTGACGTCGCCTGGTACGGTCAGCCCGTTCTCCTGGTCGATCTCATCACCGGCACCGTCACCCCTCACCCGCCATCCCATGTCGTGCGGATCGAATCCGCAAATCCGCATCTCATGGTGTCCGATCCTGACGGAAGCCGCCTTCGCCGGCTGTCCTGAAGACCGCACTCAATGCCGCTCCATGTCCGCCATGACGAGCTGGTTGAAACGATGGTGAAGCCTGTCCCAGAACGGCGCGTAGTAGTGCTGGCGGCAGACCGGACTGCGACGGCCGGCCTGCACGGCCTCGATCATGATCTTGTCCTCTGCATGGACGACATCGAACAATCCCTGCACCTGCCTTTCCTGCTCCTGGAAGGCAGGATCCTCGAGCGCTTCGGGCGCATAGAACCGCAGGTGTCTGAGCTCCGTGACATCCGGACCCAACGGCAGGGCAATGTTGACCTTGGCGAAGGTGTCGAGCAGCGGAATGTTGACATTGGGATAGAGCGTCGTGAAGTAGCCCCGCTCCGGCACGACGCCGGTATCATGACCGGCCGAGGGAAGGTGGATCTCGTCATATGTGGCGCCGGATTGCGCGCGCACATGCGCAAAGGCAAGGAGTGATCCCTCCATGGTGATCTCGAAGCGGGGCTCTCCAGCCGTGCCGACCCGCGGAACTTCCGGAGACTTGCGGTAGATGTCGTGCGTGAAGGTCTCGTGGAGGAGGTTGATGGACGCGTTTTCCTGGTAGGTCTTCCAGTTGGCGTTGACGGTTCTCTGTTCGATGAGCGGTTGTCCGTCGCCATCACGGGCAGGAAGCATGCGGTCGATGGCAAAGTCGCTGCCCACAAGGCGACGCCAGGGCATCAACCACTCATCGATATTCGGCGCATCGTTATCGTGGTTGATGAAGAGAGTGCCAAACCGCTCGGCGCTCGGAATCTCGACGAGATCGCATGGCCATCCATCCAGGGCCTCGGGGCCGGCCTGCGGCCTGCCATCCCAGTAGGGGGCGGCCACAAGGCGGCCGTCGAGACCGTAGCGAAGGCCGTGGTAGGGCGTGTCGATCGACTGCAGTCCGGTTGCCGGACGCAGCAGGGCAAGGCAGCCGTCATAGGGAACGATGTTGTGAAAGACGCGCAAAGCGCGGTCGCTTCCCCGGACCGCCAGCAGCGGCTGATCGAAGAGTTCGAACGGCCGTGCATCGCCGGCACGCGGAAGCTCCGCGGCGAACATCACGGCGATCCAGTTCCACGCGAAGATTCGCGCCACCTCAAGTGCATGCCATGCTGCACTCGTGAAGGCCTGCGAGGGAAGTGTCATGGCCTCGCTGATCGGCGCCATGACCCTGTCCCGCTCCGGTCGGGTCATCAGTTCAAGAAGCCTCTTGTCCATCACGCACATACCCCCGACACGTCCTGACCCTGCAACACGTTCACGACGGGATGCCGTGTCCCGCTGATCCGGGAGACTTGCGCAGGCGACGGCAATCCGCAACGGCAATCACACAGCACGCGACCCGTCACCCGGATTCGATTCCCTTGCCGGCGGCGGCCACGGCAACAGCGCCCCGGTTGCGGCGCCATGGCTTCGTGCATGTTGACGCTGCGCATGGAGCGCTTCCTTCCGGCCAAGCCAGGTCTGGTCGACCTGACCTTGTCTGCAACATGGGGATCAGGCCTCAACATCGCTCCGCTCAAGGCCCTGCACAACGCGCTCGCGGCCAGCAGGGTGGGCATGGCTCTTGGCCGGTCAGGAAGGACATTCCAGTGACGACATGGGTCCGCGACATGGGCCCGCGACATGGGCCCGCAGCACCATACCGGGCCATCCATTCCGCAACGGTGGTGGACGGTTCAGGATGTCCGGGACATGATGCGCCTGCATCACGATGGGGAATTCTGGTCAGCATGAAGTATCGGGAACTCGGACGGACCGGGGTCGAGGTCTCGCTGCTCTGTCTTGGCAGCATGAACTGGGGCAGCAACAGCACCGAGGGCGAGGGCCACCGGCAGATGGACCAGGCCTTCGCACACGGGGTCAATTTCATCGACACCGCCGAAATGTATGCGGTGCCGTCGAGCGCCGAACACTACGGCAGGAGCGAGGAGGTCATCGGCACCTGGATGAAGAGCCGGGCGAACCGCGACCGCGTGATCCTCGCCACCAAGGTCGCCGGTCCTGGCGATCACTTCACGTACATCCGGGACGGCAAACCACGTTTCAACAGGTGGCATATCGAACGGGCGATCGACGCCAGTCTGCGGCGCCTGCAAACCGATTATGTCGACCTCTACCAGCTTCACTGGCCGGAGCGGCCCACCGCCACGTTCGGATCCCTGGGTTACCGCTACCCCGAGACCGATGATTCGACACCGCTTGAGGAAACCCTCGAGGCACTCGACGGTGTCGTGAAAGCCGGAAAGGTGCGCTTCATCGGCGTCTCCAACGAAACCCCCTGGGGCACCATGCGATTCATCCACCTCTCCGCGACACTGGGTCTGCCGCGCATCGTCTCCAACCAGAATCCCTACAGCCTGCTCAACAGGTCATTCGAGGCCGGTTGCGCCGAAATCACACGCCATGAGCACGTCGGTCTGCTTGCCTATGCGCCGATGGCCGCCGGAGCCCTCTCGGGCAAGTACCTTGGCGGCGCACGGCCGGCCGGCGCACGCATGACCATGTACCCTTCCAATCAGCGCTATCTCGGACCGCCGAACGCCGAACCGGCGACCCGCGCATACGTCGAACTGGCGCACCGCTTCGACCTCGACCCCGGCGTCATGGCGCTGGCCTGGGTCAACCGGCAGCCTTTCACGACCGCGACCATCATCGGTGCGATGAACTCCGGGCAGCTTGCAAGCGACCTTGCCAGTGTCGATGTCGAACTGCCGCAAGAGCTGGTCGGGGCGATTGAGGAAGTCCACCGTCGCTACACCTATCCCTGCCCCTGAGAGACTTTCCCGTCACTCTGACCGGATGAACTTGCGGTTGTTGCCGGCGATGACAACGGTGACCTCACCTTTCGGAACCGCACCGGCAAAGTGACCGGCCAGATCAGCAAGCCAGCCGCGTTCGGTTCCCTCGAACATCTTGGTGAGTTCAATCGACACCGAGGCACGGCGGTCGCCCAAAACCTCAAGGGCATCGGCCAGGAGGGCGTCGAGACGCCGCGGTGATTCGAAGAGGACGAGTGTATGGTCGAGCCTGGCCATGGGCTCCAGGAATCTGCGGCGCTGCGACGACTTGCGCGGCGCGAAGCCGAGAAAGGAGAAACGCGACATGGGAAGGCCCGATACTGCGAGCGCCGCAATGACGGCCGAGGGGCCTGGAATGACCTCGACCGGATGACCGCGTTGCGTTGCCATGCGTACCGCGAGATAGCCGGGATCACTGATGCCCGGCATGCCGGCATCGCTCACCAGTCCGACCGTCAACCCGTCATCGAGAAGCCGCTCCATGCGGGCGACGGACCGTCGCTCGTTGTACTCGTGACAGGAGAATGCGATGCGCGGGCGGTCGATACCGAAACGCTCGAGGAGCGTTCGCGTACGACGGGTATCCTCGCAGACGAGAGCATCGATCGATCGCAGGGCGTCCCGGGCGCGCGAAGACACATCATCGAGATTGCCGATCGGTGTACCGATCAGGATGAGTCGGCCGGTCATGCCTGTTTCGTTCTTGACCCGGGAGCTGCAAGACCGTTCCATGCCCCTGTTTTGCCGGAATGTCGAGGATGACGGCACTCGAATCGCTTCTGAACCCGCAACGGGTCGCGGTTGTCGGCGCGACGCCCAGGGAGAACGCGGCGGGCCGGCGGATCATCGAACACGCGGGAGGACCAAGGTTCTCGGGGACCGTCGTTGCCGTCAATCCGGGCCATGACGAGGTGCTCGGGCGTCCCTGCCACCCGATCCTCAGGGACGTCCCCGATACCCCTGACTGCGCCATCATGGCGGTATCGGATTCCAGAGTCGCTGCGGCCATGGAGGATGCCGCCGCCGCAGGCGTGAAGGGTGCCGTTCTGCTCGGCCGCCTCGTCACCGCCGAAGACGGCGGCCGGACATTGCCGGCCCGGATCGCCGCCATTGCCAGGGAAGCGGGCATGGCGGTCTGCGGCGCCAACTGCATGGGCCTCTTCAACACCGGGGCGGATGTCCGTCTTTCGCTCACCGATCTGCCGGGGCTCGATCGACCGGGACGCATCGGCCTTGTCTCTCACAGCGGTTCGACATGGTCGGGCCTCGGCGGCAACAGGCGCTCCCTGCACTTTTCCATCGGCGTGTCGGCAGGAAACGAACTCGTGACAGGCGTCGCCGACTACCTCGACCATCTCGTTGCCCAGGAGGCGACGTCAGCCGTCGCCATGATCCTGGAAACCGTGCGTGACGGCGAGCGCTTCCTTGCCGCCATCGAGGCCGCCGACCGTGCCGGCATCCCCCTTGTTGCTCTCAAGCTGGCCCGTTCCGCGGCATCCCGCGCCTTCGCCCTCACCCATAGCGGCGCCCTTGCCGGCGACGCCAGGGTGCTCGATGCCGTGTTCCGGCGCCACAACGTCATTGCGGTCGATACACTTGACGAATTGATGGACACGCTTGAGGCGGTGACCTGCGGGCGTGTTCCGCCGGCCGATACGGTGGCCGTGCAAACGGATTCCGGAGGCGAACGCCAGCTCATCACCGACATTGCCGAGCGCGAGAACATACCTCTTGCCGCGTTTTCCGCCGCCACTCAGGCGGCACTCTCCAGGGTTCTCGACCCCGGTCTCGATACCGCCAACCCGGTCGATTACTGGGGCGAGAACGGCTATGACGCCCTGCCGCAGGTCACCGGCATTCTCGGCAACGCCGAGGAGGCCGGAGTGGTGGTGTTCGCCACGAACATGGTGAGCGGACGGGAGCTCCTCTACCGATCGAGCGCGGCCCTCGAAGATGTGCACCGCAGATCAGGCAAGCCGTGCATGATGATGGGGAACATCACCTCGACGATTGATGACGACGAAGCGCGGCGGCTTCGCACGGCGGGCATCCCGGTGCTGTGCGGCACACTGACCGGACTGCGGGCCATTCGCCATCTCATCACCTGGCATGCCAACCGGCGCAAACGCCGCAGTTCCGCGACGCCCCTGCCCCGGGACACTCTCAGGCACTGGCGTGATGCACTCTCCTGCGGTCAGCCTCAACCGGAGGCTCTTGCCGGTCTCCTCTCGGCTCTCGGTCTTGCGGCGCCGCGAACCCGCACATGCCACCGCGAAGAAGATCTCGCCCCGGCCCTTGAGTTCACGGGCTGTCCGGCTGTTCTGAAGACGGCAAACAGCGATATTCTTCACAAGACGGAAGCCGGCGGTGTGGTGACCGGGCTCACCAGCCATACCGAGGTCCGTGCCGCCTGGCGCACGATGGCCTCCACTCTGGGACCGGATGTTCTGGTGCAGGAGACCGCGCCCGACGGCGTCGAGATGATTGTCGGCATGATCGCCGATCCGGTGTTCGGACCCGTCATGACCATTGGCGCCGGCGGCATCCTGGTGGAAATTCTCGACGATGCCGTCATGTTCGTTCCGCCGGTCAACATCGAGGAGGCTGATGCGCTGATCGGCAGGCTGAAGGTTTCAGCAGTCCTCGACGGGGTGCGTGGACGGCCGCCTCTCGACCGTGTGGCCGCCGCCGATGCCGTGTCACGTCTTTCCCGGCTTGCCGTCTCCCTTGACGACTGCCTGGAGGAATTCGACATCAATCCGCTGATCGTCCATCGCTGTGGCGCCATGGCAGTCGACATCCTGGTGCGCTGCAGGCAATGATGGCCTGACGGCCGTCCAGGCATGCATGTTCGTCATGACAGCGGTGCCACAACAGCACTGGCGTCCTGTTGCGCGGCGACCTACGTCCCGGACCGGGATCAGGGCGCCATTCATGTCAAGCCTTCTCGATCACATTCGCCACGCCCGGGATGTTCGGCGTACGCGCCGGCAGCTCGAGACTCTCTGCGACGAACAGTTGCGCGACATCGGGCTCAATCGTGATCAAATCGCCCTCTTTGTCCGCTCATTGCGCAGGCCGGATATCCCGGCCTCGAACCCGTGTTCCCTATCGTCGCATACCGCTCATGCGCGCGGTCCGCTGGTCTGCCGGGCCGCATCGGCGCTGTTGTTCCGGCGGGTGCCGGAGTGACCGCCGGCGTACGGGCCATTCTGTCGCCGGAGCGCAAAGAACGGCACAACTCTATCAGTGATGTGTCGACCCGGCGGTTGCGCATGGCCTTGCGGCATGACGGGCAAGACAGGAGCCGCAGCGTCATCACGACGGACTCATGGCAGGAAACCGGCCCACGCTCGACCACATGCGGCCGGTCTCAGCCGCTGATCTCGGTGGAGCGGATGACCGTGACCCCGGCGCCTGCCATGGCCGACATGGCGCTGGCGCGTGAACCCTCGAGATCGATGGCGCGGCAGGCATCCTCGACGAGGACGGCATCGAACCCTTCTGCCACCGCATCAAGAGCCGTCCAGGCAACACAGAAATCCGTCGCCAGGCCGACGATGAAGAGGCGGCTGACGCCCCTTTCGCGCAGATAGCCGGCAAGGCCCGTCGGCGTTGCCCTGTCGTTCTCCCGGAACGCCGAATAGGAGTCGATGGCGCGGTGAAACCCCTTGCGCAGAACGAGACCGGCACGACGCCAATCGAGGTCGCGGTGGAAGCAGGCCCCGTGGCCTCCCTGAACGCAGTGATCGGGCCACAGCACCTGTTCGCCATAGTCCAGAGTGACGGTCTCGAAAGGCAGCCGCCCGGCGTGGTTGCTGGCAAAGGAGAGATGATCCGCCGGATGCCAGTCCTGAGTGACGACACAATGACGAAAGTGCGGCGTCATGCGGTTGATGACGGCGACGACCTCGTCGCCCCCGGGAACAGCAAGCGCACCGCCGGGACAAAAGTCATTCTGAACGTCGATGACAAGCAGAAGGTCCGCTTCCGCCGGCACCCTCGTCCATGCCGCCCTCGTCAATGCCATGGTCGCCATCTCATCGCCCGATGATCCGGACTCGAGGACGCCAATGTCAAGCTGTTCGCCGGACAGGCAGTCAGAGCGTGCGACAAGTGAGGAAACGGGTGCAGTGTCTTGTGCTCACGACTGCCTGTCACAGACGGCCTTGACGGTGCAACGATCAGGTTGCCGGTTTCTTTCGTATGCGCGGAACGGCAAGGGTCGAGGCCGCCGACAGGATCGCTGCAACCACTGCGAACGCCGAAGCAAGCGAGAACGCATAGGCGAGGTCAATGTCGCCGACGTAGCCACCCAGCAGGGCGCCCAGCGCACCGACACCGTCCATGAGAACGAAGGCCACCGCCAACGTCGTCCCTTCCCGTTTGCCGGCGAAATCGAGCGCCGAAGCAAGCACGACAGAGCGAACGCCGTAGAAGGCCCCGATCATGATGATCAGGAAGGCGAGGGCGAGCCAGGGGGCTTCGACCAGTGGCATGGCAAATCCAAGAGGCGCGGCAGCCAGGAGGGAGAAGGCAAAGATCCTGCGCCGACCCAGCGTGTCGGAAAGATGCCCCATCACCGGTTGCAGCACCGCACCGGCGAGGATCATCGCAGCGAATGCGATGCCTGCCCCGAACTCGGACAGGCCGAGATCGTTCACGATAAAGAGCGTTGCCATGGCGAGCACGGCCATGATGGCCATGTTGTAGACACTGATCATCGCCACGAGCAGAAGGCCGGCCCGACTGAGCCAGCGCCGCGCGAGGTCCCTGAGATCGACCATGCGCGCGTCTGACTCGACGGGAACCTCGAGTCGGCTGCGCAGGGCAAGGAAAACGAAGCCAAGGGCAGCCGCGGGAACGACGGCAAGGAGCAAGCCATCACGCCAGTCGACATGGACCAGCAGGGCGCCCGTCAGCACGGGCGCGAAGACCTCGGCAAGGGTGCCGCCCATGGCGTGGATGCCCAGCACCCGCGCCCGCTGCGCCGGCAGGTTCTGCGTCAGCGTGCCTGTCGCCAGGGGATGCCAGGCCGAGGTGCCCATCCCGGCGACGGCAAGCAACAGCGTCAGGGACCAGAAATCCGGCGCCATGCTGGCAAGGGCGTAGCCCGCCACGACCCAGACGAAAGTGCTGACGAAGAGCGTCCCCCGACGCCTCGTGTGGTCGCTGAGCATCCCGGCAGGAATCAGGCTCAGCGCGCCCCCGATTGCCGTAAGACTCACCATCATCCCGAGGTCCGATGGCGAGAGATCCATGGCAACACCGATTGCGGGAATCAGGATCCAGAGCGCGCCGTGAGGCCAGTCGACGGCCATGTGACCGGCGCAGAACGCCAGGATCGGAAGGCGCCGTGTTGCACCGGCATCGGCTGGCGTAACGCGGTCTGTCACCGATTTCTCCAACGGTTCGCCAGGGTCATCACCTGATTGATGCCGGCCACTCTCGAGGCGCCTGCATTCAGACCGCCATCGCCGAACAGCCGCCACAGGCGCGGCGATACGCCGACGTCAGGAAAACCTTCATGCGCCGGGCATCAGAAACAGACAGCACAGGCGATTGCTGCAATATGCATGGGAGGATCGGTGCATGACGCCGTCGTGAGTGCAACCGGGTTTGCGATTGGACAAGCACTGAACCAGATAGGCCCGGGGGCGCCGGCATTCAACAGAATTGTCGAAGGGTGCCGGCCGCAGGGTCCCATGGCATGACATCCCCCCAGCAAAGGCGCGTCACCGGCATTGATGATCACAAGGCCCGTGACGGCCGGCGACTGTTCGCTTGACATCAACACCGGTCCAGCGGTCACGATGTGCCGGGCGCCGGTGACGGCCGGCGACTGTTCGCTTGACAGCGACACCGGCTGCAAGACAAGTCCCGAGAAGAACGCGCGGAACCACCCCGTTGACGACGGCGATGACCTCGTCTCTCGCGGACGCGAGGCGCCCAACGCCGTTGACCTGCAACCCCTTGTCCATCAACGAAAGCCGACAAACAGGACATCGCACGGCAGTCCGAACGTCTGCCTCGGCGTCAGAAGCACGCAGAGGCATCGAGAAAATCCTGAAAGTCCGTGTGACATATCTCGATTGGCTGTTGCGGGAGACGGTCATATGGTACGGCGACAATGTATGGCCAGCGGACCGCCACGATGACACTCCATGACACTCTTCCGGGAGATCTTCACGACGACCCCTCCCGTTCCTTTACGATGGCGTCGCGCTACTACAGCGATCCTCTGATCTTCGAGGCGGAAAAGGAGCGCATTTTCGCCCGGTCCTGGCTCTTTGCGGGACACGAAAGCACACTCAGGAAGCCGGGCAGCTATCGGGTGGTGGACATCGCCGATGAAAGCCTCGCTCTCGTCAGGGGGCGTGATGGTATCCTGCGCTGCTTCTACAACGTCTGCCAGCACCGGGCGCATCGCGTTCTCAGCGGCAGCGGGATTCTGGGACCCGTCATGACCTGCCCCTACCACGCCTGGGCATACAATCTCGACGGCTCCCTGAGAACGGCGCGCGGTTGCGAGAATGTCTGCGACTTTGACAAGGCGGCGTTTTCCCTGCGACAGGTCAGGGTCGACACGATGCTTGGTCTCGTTTTCGTCAATCTGAACTCACAAGCCCTCCCGTTCAGCGAACAGTACGCCGGCCTCGAGGACGACATCCTGCGCTGGATGCCGCGGGCTGCGTCCCTCGAACCGGCATGTCACAGGGACTTTGCCCTGAAGGCCAACTGGAAGGTGGTCATCGACAATTTCCAGGAATGCTACCACTGCGAACCGGCACACCCGGCCTTCGTCGACATGGTGGAGATGCCCACCTATCGCAATCGCACGCACCAGTACTGGTCGGCCCAGACGTCGGACAAGCCGCGCTCGAACAGGAGCTCAGCCTACGATTTCGAAACCGGCGACGTCGACTTCGGTTACGCCGGCTATTTCGTGTGGCCGAACCTGACGATCTGGCTGATGCCGGGCGAGCCCAATCTCATGACTCTCCAGATGCTCCCTGACGGGCCCGAAGGCTGCGTCGAGCATCTCCACTGGCATTCACCGGGGGGCGTGCTGACGCATCAGTCAGAGGCGGCAATCGACTATGTCGTCGACGTGCTTCAGCCAGAGGACATTGCCCTTTGCGAGAGTGTCCACGCAGGCCTGACGTCACGTGGTTACGACCGCGGCCGGTTCATCGTCGACAGCGCTCGCAGCCACATCAGCGAGCACGC
Source organism: Alphaproteobacteria bacterium (assembly GCA_965200495.1). Classification (GTDB taxonomy): domain Bacteria; phylum Pseudomonadota; class Alphaproteobacteria; order SP197; family SP197; genus SP197. Next base: position 2,118,322 of record CBDAUG010000001.1, on the reverse strand, counting down.
GGTGCATCATTTTCACAGGCTCGTCATGCAAGCCATGGAAGGCGGGCCCCTGCCCGTTCCGCAAGCCGCCGAATGACGGCAGTTGTCGATTTCTACTTCGGTCCGGGCAGCCGTTACTCCTATCTCGCCTCGACCCAGCTGGCACGCATATCCCGCGCAACGGGATGCTCCTTTCGCTGGCTGCCGCTGCAGAGCGACCAGCTCATCGCGGCCGGCCACAACCGGAACAATCCCTTCAAGGGCGAGACGGGACAGTACGACTGGGACTACCGCAAGCAGGACGCGGCGGCCTGGGCCCGCCATTACGGCGTCGCATACCTGGAACCGGTTGGCCGGCTGGACTTCGACGCCCGGATGGCGGCGCTCGCCTGCATGGCTGGCGAACGCCAGGGCGTCGCGGAATCCTTCTCCAGGCTGGTGATGTCGCTCATCTTCATCGCTCCGGGGAAAAAGCTGGTCCGGGAGGACTTCGAACAGACTGCCGGAGCCGCCGGCCTTGATGTCGGAAAGTTCCGGGATGACCTGACGAGCGACAGTCTTCGCCACGACCTGGAGGCGAGAGTCGCCGAGGCCACCGGGCGCGGAGCGTTCGGAGTACCGACGTTCTTGCTTGGCGAGCGGATGTTCTGGGGAAACGACCGGCTCGTCCTCCTGGAAGCGGCCCTCATGGAGTGGCCCTGATCCCTATGCGGCCGCCGCCCTGCCGGGCGCGGCAGCACCGAGCCAGTGATCGAAGAAGCCGGGCATCCACGCATCGACGAGGTGATCGTACCTGGCGGCGTCGGCGAGTTGCTCTTCAGGCTGCTGGGCGCCCCGTTCGTCGAGTTCCTCGGCACCCTCCTTCATCCATTCCCTGATCGTTTCGATGGTGCATTCCGGGTGAAACTGCACGCCGTAGACGTTCGGGCCGCAGGAGAACATCTGGTTGGGAAAGCGCTCCGTCGCGCCGGTGGCAAGGAGTGCGCAGTTCCAGGGAAGATCGAAACCCTCGCAGTGCCACTGGTAGACATGGCGCAGATTGCCAAGCACAGGCCGTCCGGCCTGCGTGGGAACCACATCCGTGAAGCCGATTTCGTGCCAGCCGTCGTCATGTGGCTGCACGGCAGCACCGAGGCTGCGGGCCAGCATCTGCGCTCCCAGGCAGACTCCGAGAAACGGCGTGCCCGCCTCGAGGACCCGGTCGATCCAGCGCAGCTCGGCCGCGATGAAGCCAAGTGTGCCGTCATCATTGGCGCTCATCGGGCCGCCGAAGATGACGGCACCGGCGATATCGTGAAAGTCTTCGGGAAGAACATCACCGGTCTTCACGCAGCAGCGCACCTCTTCATAGCCCTTTTCACGGAGAACGCGACCGATGCGCCCGGTGCTCGACGATTCGCCGTGAACGACACAGATCACTCTCCGGCACGGGTCGCCTGTACCGTCATTCATGGCATACGCCCCATCAGCATCGATTCCCTCCATGACGCGGACATAGCCGATCCCGCGATCAGCGCATACCCATGACACGGCAGCGGGTTGAGGACTGTTTCCCGCGACGGTGTCAGACCGGCCCCGAACCGGGGATGGACTTGACGGGCTGAACGCGGAATCCGGCCTCCCGCAGGGAGTCTGCAATCCGCCCGATGTGATCCCTGTCGAGGGTTTCAAGAACGATATCAAGATCGGCGAGCTTGACCGAGAGATTGGAGAAGGCCCTCTGGTGGTGCACCTCGATGATGTTGGCGCCGGTTTCGCCGATGATCGCGGTGACCCTGGCCAGGACACCTGGTGCGTCCTGAATCTCCAGGCCGAGGCGAACCATGCGGCCGTCACGCACAAGACCGTGCTCGATCACCATTGAAAGCACCCTGCTGTCGATGTTGCCGCCGGAAAGGACAAGACCAACCTTGCGTCCGCGAAAGCGCTCAGGCCGGGCGAGAAGGCAGGCCAGCGGCGCGGCCCCTCCGCCTTCCGCCACCGTCTTTTCGATTTCCAGATAGGTCTGGACGGCGTGTTCGAGCTGGGCCTCGCTCACGAGGACAATGTCCGAGACGAGATCCCGGACAATCGGAATGGCATTCTTTCCAGGCGTTTTCACGGCAATGCCGTCAGCGATGGTACGTCCTCCCGCCTTCACCTCCAGGCCCCTGAGCTTCTGGTACATCGATGGGAACATCTCGGCCTCGACACCGACAATCTCCATCTCGGGACGGACCGCCCTCGCGGCAATGGCGATGCCGCCGATCAGCCCTCCGCCGCCGATGGGAACGATGATGACGTCGAGATCCGGCGCATCTGCGAGCATCTCCAGGGCCAGAGTCCCTTGCCCTGCCATGACATGATCATCATGGTAGGGATGCACAAAGACGAGATTTTCGTCGGCCGCCATGAGGTGGGCGGACACCGCCGCATCATCAATGGTCTCGCCGCTCAGGATGACCCGGGCGCCAAAGCGCTCCGTGTTCCGGACCTTCACAACCGACGCGCCGACAGGCATGACGATGGTCGCCGGAATACCCAGACGCTGGGCATGGTAGGCAACGGCCTGGGCGTGGTTTCCGGCTGACATGGCCATGACGCCGCGGGAGCGTTCCTCGTCTCCAAGGGAGGCGATCTTCACCAGGGCGCCGCGGTCCTTGAACGAGGCCGTGAACTGGTGATTTTCGAACTTGACGAACACCTCGGCGCCGCTCATGGCGGACAATGTGCGCGAATGGACACAAGGGGTTCTGACCACATGCCCTGCGATCACGCGCGAGGCGTGGTTGACGGAGTCGATCGTGACGCTCACTGCTCGCCCGTCTCCCGGTCTGCCTCGCCAACGGGCATGACAACATTCCTTGCGTCTTCCGGCGTATCGATATCCACCAGAACGGCTGCGTCGTCCATCGCCACCTCGATGACGTAGTCCGCGTATTCACCGATCAGATGCCTGGCGCCGGCGTCGCCGGTCACCCTGCGCATTGCCTGGAAAAAGCTGCTGTCCCACAGGACAGGATTTCCGCGCCGCCCGTTCCACGTCGGCACGACGATGGCCTTGGCCTGCGAACCCTGCCATGCGCGGACAAGGGAACGCAGCGCCGGACCGCTGACGGCGGGCATGTCGCCAAGGCAGACGAGTGCTGCGCCACAGGAGGCGGGGAGCGCATCGAGCCCGGCCTTCAGTGATGTGCTGAGCCCGGCCTCGTGATCCCCGTTGTCGACAAACGAGACCGGACAGCCCTCCAGTGCCGCGCGCACGCCACGAGCCTGATGACCGGTCACCACCCGGATGATCTCAATGCCGGCCGAAAGAAGCGCCGTCACCGCATGGCGCACCATCGGGACGCCATCGATCGGCATCAGGAGCTTGTTGCGTGCGCCCATGCGCCGGCTGCGGCCCGCCGCCAGGACAATCGCCGCGGGCATCTCCCGGCGGCTTCCGGCCACGGGAAGGACCCCCGAAGGCCGGCCCTTGAGGAGACCGCCGACTCCCATGGACCGGATGTCCGTGCCGGTGACGCGGATACCTGCGGCAAGACGCCCCAGAACGAGATCAAGTCCGTTGGGTTGCGGCGACCTGGCGCACCCCGGCAGCCCGAGCACACGGGTGCTGCCGATGTGGGCAAGAAGCAGCAGGTTACCCGGATCGACCGGCATGCCGAGGTGATCGACCACACCTCCCGCAGCCTCGATGGCCGCCGGGATGATATCCTTGCGGTCGGCGATGGCCGAGGCGCCGTAGATGAGAACGATATCGTGACTCGTGGCCATGCGGGTGATGGTGTCGGCGAGATCCACAGTCCGGTGTGGAGTCCTGACACTGTCGCCCGGACGCAGTCCGAAACCCTCCATTCTCGCTGTCACCACGCTCGCGGTACGGTCGAGGACCTGGGATTTCACCGCTGGCGAGGTGGTCATGACGAGGCCCGTGCGCCAGGCACCGAAGGGGGCGACCGCGAGTGCCGGCGTCTCCACCAGACCGATGCAGGCTGCGACCGTGGTCGATGGAACGGCGAAGGGAATGATCTTGATGGTCGCCACGCGCTCGCCCTCACCCACCGGCTCGAAACCGGACAACGTGGCAACCGCCACTGCCTCGTCGACGCTGTTGACAGCGTTCAGTACGCGTGAGTCGACCGTCACGAGACCTGCCTCCCGGGCCACGATGTCGACCCGCCCTCTCGCAGCAGGCAGCACCCGCACATGGGATCCCGCAAGGGCCCGCGCCACCCGCGTCGCCGCCTCGTCCTCCAGCATATCGCCGGCCCCGGGCATGGCGACAAAGAGTGACGAGACACCTGCAGCCAGAAACTCAGCGACGAGCGCCTCGTCAAGACAGCGCCCTTTTCTGACGGAGCGCCCGTCAATCGTGACACTGTGGGCAAGAATGCCGCCCAGGGAGTCACGCACCGGCATGTCTGCGAACTTCATGGCAGTCTGCCATGCCGGGCGGCAACGACTTCGGCCATGATCGACAGTGCGATCTCCCCTGCCGAACGCGCCCCGATATCGAGACCGACGGGCCCGTGAATCCGCGCCATGGCAGGACCGTCAAGCCCCTCAGCCGCAAGGCGCTCCAGGCGTCTTGCGTGGCTGCGCCGGCTGCCCAGGGCGCCAATGTAGAAGGCCGGCGAGGTGACTGCGGCGATCAGCGCCGGATCATCAATGCGCGGATCATGGGTGAGCGCGGCAACAGCCGTACGGTGATCCGGCTTCAGCTGTGCCAGTGCATCGTCCGGCCATGCCTCGATCACATGAACATCGGGGAAACGCCGGGCATCGGCCCAGGCGCGCCGGGGATCGACGATCACCGGGTCGATACCCGTCGCTCTGGCAAGGACCACCAATGGCTGCGCTACATGAACGGCGCCGACGATGACCAACCGCGCGGGCGGATTGAAGACGTGAAGGAAGAGTGGCCGCCCCCGCACCTCCAGCGTGCGGGACCGATCGGACCGGAAGGCCTGCTCGATGTCCCGGGACAGGTCGGCATCGGGATCTTCATCGCGATAGATCAGCCATGACTCACCGCTGTCAAGCCAGGTCGCATGAATGACGCCCTGGCGCTGTCTTCGGGCCGCGTTGAGGGCTCTGAGCGTGGCGCCCTTCATGTCAGGGGCGCGATGAAGACCTGAATCGTGCCGCCGCAGGTCAGCCCCACTTCCCAGGCGCGTTCATGGGAGACGGTAAACTCAAGGGTGCGCGCCTTGCCGTCCACCATCGCCTCGCGCGCACCTTCGACGACTGCTGTCTCGATGCAACCGCCCGACACAGAGCCCCTGAACGAGCCGTCCTGGCGCACCACAAGCTGGCTCCCTTCAGGCCTGGGGCTTGACCCCCACGTCCTGGTCACGGTCGCCAGCACAACCTGGTGGCCGTCATCGGACCAGGCCTGCGCGGTTTCCAGGATATCGTCCATCAGACCGCTCTCAGCCATCCTGCCCTATCCTCCGCTGATCCGCGTCCCGTTTTGGAAAGAAGCTCCGCCAGTCCTTCGGGACTCGCGAGATTATGGCACGCAAGGAAGCTGTCGACACGCCCCGGCATTGTCCGGATTCCCCATGTGCGGGGCTGGAATTCCCGCCAGCGTCACAGGGGGTGAGCCAGATCGGTTTGCGGCACGATCACCATCTCGGTCCCGGGATTCCCGCCGGTGACGAGAATGACGATCATGCCCTGGCCGGGAAGACGCCGACCTCGGCCGCGCTTGAAGGCTCCGGGGCACGCGCCGATCCTGGTGCCGGCGGACCAGTCCTCCACACGTTTCGCAGTCGCACCGAGGCTCGCTGCTGCATCGCGTGTCGCCAGTTCGCGGGCGACATCGGTCAACCGGGCGCCGAACGCAAAGATGTGGACCCTCATTGAGCCAACAGTCCATCGGCGCCCGGCTGCCTTCGTGGCCATGTGCGAACAGGATGCGAGCAAGGTAGATGGCGCAGGCAAGGCCACGTCCCGTCACGTATTCTTCCGATTCGGGAAGGTGGGCGGTCTCGTCAATCGACCCCGGGAGAGTCCCGGCGCCATCCTTCACGTGCTGTCGCATCGGGCCTCATCCATCCATGCCGCGATGGCACCGGCAAGCACATCGATGCCCTGACCGGGCAAGAATTCCCGGTGCATGCGGCACCGTCCGTGCGTCATCGTGACACGCATTGATCCGGATGTCCCATGCCGGCGGTCGTAGCGCAACACCAGGGTGTCGTAGGCCCGCACTGCGCTGCCGCCCAAGCCGACGACTCCCGGCGACGATGTGCGGAGCTCGACGTTATCGATCACGACACCCGTCTCGCCAGGCAACACTGCGATCTCGCCATCGAGGCGGTTTTCCAGATGGAGTCCTGCGACTCCGGCATGGTCAAGCAGGGATGCGGCATCGAGCCCCGAGAGACGGAATGTCATCGTGTGACCATCACGGCCTGCGGGCTCGATCCTGAATGGCTGCCCCGTTGGCAGGCGCGCCGCCGCACTCTCAACCACCACCGTGCCGTCTCCGGGCCAGGACAACATCACGTCGACATCACGCAGCGGCAGGGGGGCGTCGAGACCGGCAATCGTCAACGTCTGGACAGACGATGTCTTCAGCGGCAGGATGCCGGTGAACGTGGCTGTGCCGGAGGCGTGCCGCACTTCCACGCCGGCGATCCTGGCGGAGACGTCATTGACGTTCAGGGAGAGATCGGCACCGGACTCTTCTCCCTCAAACCAGACTGTTCCCGCAACATTGACGCCTCCACGGACATCGCTGAAGAACGCCCCATAGAGCGGGGAGAGATCCTCCGGCTGCAATCCCGGGTCCTCGAAGTACGCACTGGCTGCCCGGACAGAGGCCTCGAACCGGTCTCGTTGCGTCATGTAACGGGCGTCAACGGCGCCGAAGAATCGGGTCTTGTCGGTATGAAGGGTCATCGACAGGCGTGCATCATCACCCGCCGGCCACACCGGTGTCGCGACCACATCCACCGATACCCGGGTGAATCGTTGCGGGTTTCTCACATCATCGATCTGCCTGACGTCGGCACTGAACTGTGGCCAGGGCGACAGGCCGGAATTGTAGTTGAGAAGGGCACGCACACCCCTGACCCTGACATCCGGGCCGCTGACGACGAGATCACCGCCGCGGGCCTCCATGGTTGCCTGCAGGTAATGGCTGCCAAGCCTCTCGAGGCGGATTCCGAGATCGGGCAGAATTCCATCGATCGCCGCGGAACGCGGCGTGCCGTCGAAAGCGACAGCATGCAGCGGTGTATCGTCGAGCTGCAGACGCAGATCCCAGGAAAGATCCCTGCCCAGCCTTTCAAGGACGAAGAGTGGCAGTGGCTGCTTCTCGAGCTTGATCGAAAGCGGCCTGACCAGGCGCAAGGAACCATGCGTGAACGTCTGCAGGTCGATCCAGCCGGTGTCCGTCTGACGGACCCCGATGCCGCGCTCCATGACATCGATTCCGAAAGGCAACTCCAGGTCCACACCGCCCACGAGGAGAGCCGGGCTGCGCACCTCACCAACCTGCAGGAGGCCCGAAGAATTGCTGCGCAGGAGATGGTCGCCGTTTCCGCTCGCCAGCGTCAGCGGCAGGTCGATGTTGACGTTACGGAGGGTGGCATCGGCCGTCACCACCTCATCCAGCAGACCACGAATGCCGATGTCTCCTCGCCATGCATCCGGCCCACCGCTGACCTCGGCCGATCCGGTGACACGGCCCGACACATCTCCCTCCATGACGAGATCGAGATCGGAAATCCTGAGCGCGGCAACACGGCCGGCGCTGTCGAGTGCAACATCACCCGCAACACGTGCCCGCCCCCGCCCCCGGCCTGCCACCTCGCCCGAGGTCTCAAGGGCCATGATCACTTCGGCGCCGTCACCCTGCCGCCATGCCTCCAGCGACGCCATGCCCACCGACAGATCAAGGCGCAGACCATTGCCCAGACCGAGCACGACGGGAAACGGCGCTGCAAGCGATGCCCGCAATCGCCCTTCCTCGAGGGAAAGCTTCACGTCAGCGTTCGCCTCTCCCATGGCCAGCCATGGTCCCAGATTGAGACCCGCCGTCTGCATGACGCCATCGCCCGTGATCGTCCAGCTTGCCGGCTCGGACATGTCGGCAATGCGGGCATCGAGCGCCATGGCGACATGCAGCGACGTCCCCGAGGTCACCGTCCCGTCAACGCGCCAGGCGCCGCCTCGGCCGGTGACAGAGATGTCGGCGGCAAGAGGATTCCCGTCGCCGGCAAGGGTCGCCGTCGCCTCCAGGCCCGTGCCGTCAAGGGTTCCATCGATGTCGAGGTTGCCCGCTTCAAGATCAGGCCACGTGAGATGAAAGGCGACCTCTGGCTGACGGCTCGTCATGCCCACCACCACGATACGGCCAGCCGCAGGTCCGGCACCCCTTGCCGTGCCATCTGTCGCAGGCTCGATGTCGATCACGGCCCGGTCATCGACGACGCGCCAGGAGAAGGCAAGGTCGCCAGCGCCGTCCAAGCCCGAAGCTGCCGCCTGCCATGTCCCTCTGCCGCTCCACTCCGCCCGCTCACCGGTCAGCGTCGAATCGACGCTGAGCACAACCGCACCCCATGGCCCGGAAAGGTCGACCTGCACCTCCCTGACAACCACGTCTGTCGCCAGCGTGGTCATGTCGGCAGCCATCTCCGCAAGGGTGAACCAGTCCGCCTTCCATCCCGCAAGCGTCAACCGGTCGAGGCGACCGCTGAGCAGTCCGCCCACGCTCCAATGGATCCGGGCTTCTTCGAGCGTGGCGCGCTGGCTGAACACGACATTCGTCATGGTGACGGTGCGCAACGTCACCTCCGCCACCTCGAAACCGGCAACCGCATCGCCAAGGTTGCGGCCGATCAGCCACTCGGCGATCCCGTGGCGCGCCGCATGGAGCGTGGCGATCGTGGCGGCGCCGGCGACAAGCGCGACGATCACTGCGGTTCTCACGGATCGTTTGAGCCTTCGGGGCATGGCGCCATCATGCCCGATACCCCGCCGTGACGTCACGACGGCTGCGACGATTCAGCGCGGGTCGAGCGGCGTGAGCACTCCCGTCGCGTTTTCGATGGCTTCGGCGGCATCGAGGGTCATGTCCTCACGGTACCGGGTGCCAATGATCTGCACGCCGAGCGGCAGATCGTTCGCCAGCCCCACCGGCACTCCGGCTGCCGGCAGACCCAAAAAGTTGACGATCGTCAACAGGCGGTTGGCAACAAAGATCTCGGCGAGTCGCGCGGCGCTGACGAGATCATCGTCGACGGGATACTGCGGCTCCGTGCACACCGGGCCAAGAACCAGGGGACAGTCTTCGAAAAAGAGGAGCCATTCACGCAACAAGGTCTGTCGCTCACACAACAGCGCGAGATAGGACTCAAGATCGAGTGTCGGCACATTGGCCTGCATGAAGTCGATCTTGCGATTGATTGCATGGCCGCCATGGCGACGGATATCCCGCTCCATGAAGAAGGAGAATTCAGTGGCAATCTGGCGTTCCCAGCACCGCATGGCATCGCCAATGCGCGGAGGTTCCGCTTCAACAACGTCATATCCGGCTGATGCGAGAGCATCAGCCGCCGTCATCACCGCGTCGCGTTGACACGGATGGACTCCCATGGCCCCGGGGTCCGGGGTGACGGCAACCCTTGGCTTGCGATCGGCAGGTGGCGCTGTGATCGGCGCCGGCACCCACCACGGATCCCGGGGATCACATGCCGACATCACCTCAAGGGCAAGACGGACATCCTTGATCTCGCGCGCCATCGGCCCCTGGACAGACATCAGCTGGAACATGGGCGGACGTTCGGCTGCCGCTGACGGATTGAATGCCGGGACACGTCCGAGTGTCGGGCGAACCGTCGCCACGCCGCAGGCAAAGGCGGGGTAGCGCAGGGAACCGCCCACGTCATTGCCATGGGCAATGCAGCCGATACCCACGGCCAGGGAGGCGCTGCCACCACCGCCCGAACCACCCGGCGTCACATCCCGGTTCCAGGGATTGAGTGTAGCGCCACGCAACGGATTGTCGGTAAACCACCGGAAGCTGAACTCCGGTGTGTTGGTACGGCCGATGATGATGGCGCCGGCCTTCCTGAGATGGGCAACGAGAGGAGAGTCGGCGCTCGCCACGTTATCCGCAAAGGCAGGAACGCCGTTGGTGGTCGCCTGCCCGGCCACATCGACATTCTCCTTGATGGTGACAGGAACTCCGTGCAGCGGTCCACCAGGAGCGCCAGAGGCCAGGACTTCATCGGCAGCGCGCGCGGCAAGGCGCGCCTCATCATCCAGGCGCACGGTGACAGCGTTCACATGGGCGTTGACCTCGTCCATGCGGGCGATGTGACTCTCCACCACCTCGAGGGCGCTCACCTCCCGGCGACGGATCGCCGACGCCGTCTCAACGGCGCCGCGTTGCCACCAGTGATGCCGATCCTTCAACGGGGCATCCCTTCCTTCAGCGCTGCCTCAACTCCTCCACGTCGTCGGCATCGGGCATGACCACGAACTCGGGATAGGCTTCGATACCAAGTTCGGCCGAATCCTGGCCAATTTCCTCGACCGTCTCGGAAACACGGACGCCAACCGTCTTCTGGAGCAGGAACCACAGAACGAGCGACACGCCAAAGACGAAAGCACCAATGGAGAGCACGCCGGTGAGCTGGACACCGACGTTGCCTCCGGCCGTGATGCAGACCGCCAGGGTTCCCCATATGCCGGCGACGAGGTGGGCAGAAACCGCACCGACCACGTCGTCAAGCCTCACCAGTTCCATCACCTTCATGCCGAGGGTACAGAGAACGCCGCCGACCGCGCCGATGATGACCGCCCAGTAGTGATCGACCAGATCCGGACCGGCCGTGATGGCGACGAGACCGGCGATCGCGCCATTGAGACCCGCCAGCAAGTCAACGCGTCCGAAAATCGGACGGGCGGCAGTGATCGCCGCCATGAAGCCCGCTGCGGCGGCAAGATTCGTGTTGACGAGAACGTTGCTCATGGCGACGGCATCGACCGCGCCGCCAAGAGCGAGCTGCGAGCCGCCGTTGAAACCGAACCAGCCCAGCCAGAGGATGAAGACACCCAGCGTCACCACCGGAACATTCGAAGGCGGGGTCGGCTTGACGCTGCCATCCGCCCGGAACTTGCCCCGGCGCGCACCCACCACGATTGCACCGGCGAGGGCAGCCCAGCCACCCGTCGAGTGAACAATGGTGGAACCGGCAAAGTCCTGGAAGCCCATCTCACCGAGCCAGCCCCCTCCCCAGGTCCAGGCGCCGACGATGGGATAGATGATGGCCGTCAGCACGGTAATGAAGGCAAAGAAGGACCACAGTTTGACACGTTCGGCAAGGGCGCCGGAAACGATTGAGGCCGCAGTGGCAACGAAGACCATCTGGAAGAACCAGTCGGACATCACCGAATAACCACTCGATACGACCGCTGCGGCTGCGCTCTCATCACCGTCGAGCAAGGCCAGTTCATCGGCTGACGGACCATAGAGGAAGGTGAAGGTGCCGATCCAGCCGGAGACATCGACGTACATGAGATTGTAGCCGATGAAGTAGAAGGCGAGCCCGGCGATGGAATAGAGGCCTACGTTCTTGAGACATATGACCGAGGCGTTCTTCGTGCGCACAGAACCCGACTCCAGCATCGTGAAGCCGGCGCACATCCACATGACCAGAGCGCCCCACACCAGGAAGGAGAATGTGTTGAAGACGAACTGCGATTCCTCGGGCACTGCTGCCACCGCCTCGCCTGGAAGGCCGACCACAAGAATGGTTGCAACCAAAAGACCCTGCCCCGCCCGCCGGGCGGCACGATCAAAAGTCCGCTTCATGAAAACCTCCAGTGCAAAGGCGACCACCTGAAACACGAGACGTGCGCCTGAATTCGTGACGGAAAGTCTGTCGCAAACGACCCTCATACTCGTGAATTGACCGTATTTCCTGGCTGGAGGGCTGTCAACGAACCGCTGAAGAGTGCTCCACAGGCGCCGACGCCCGCATCCGCAAACGGACGTCATGAGCGCAGGCGCACTCCACCGCCCCGACCGATCAGCAAGGCTGCGGCGCCGGCGTTCCCCGTCATCCGCATCGCGCACAAAGCGTCCTCATGGCCTGGGTGACGCATCGCGTACCTTTCGCAGGCTGACGCCGAGACGGCGAACGCCTTCGTCGATCTCGTCGACCGTCGGGAAACCGAAGGCGAGGCGGATGGCCGCACCGGCATCGTTCCTCACATGGAACCTTGAGCCGTCGACAACCTCCACCCCCTCGTCACGCGCGACCTCGACGAGGCGGACGGGATCGACATCGTCAGGCAGCCGGACCCAGATGAAGAGTCCGCCTGGCGGCCGGACGACGGAACATGCGTTGCCGAGTTCCCGCCGGAGGGCGTTCATCATCGTATCGCGCTTGATCTTCAGTGCCCGGTTGGCCATGGCGACATGATCCCAGAGGCAGTCCTTCAGGTATGCATGGGTGATGGCGGACGCCAGGGTGTTGGGGCCCGCGTCGTGACGCCTGGCCAGTATCCGATCAAGCATGGGCGGGCGCGCCACCATGTAGCCCAGGCGTACGCCTGGCGCGAAGATCTTGGAAAGCGAGCACAGGTAGATCAGGGACGGGGACCCATCGAGCGCGTAGAGTGCCGGAGGGATGTCGCCGTCGAAGTGTACGTCTGCGTAACAGTTGTCCTCCACGATCGCAACGCCGTGGCGCCGGGCAATGGCAATCATCTCCAGGCGGCGGGACCGCGGCATCACCGTACCGGTTGGATTCTGGTATGTGGCAAGAGTGTAGATGCAGCCGGGTTGACGGCCCGCCCGAGCCAGCGACTGAAGCGTTTCGTCGAGCGCCTTCATCACCATGCCGTCGTCATCGACAGCAACGCCCACCATCTCGATGCCCATGGAACCGAAGGCAACGATGCTTCCCGAATAGCTGAGTTCCTCCATGACAACGATGTCGTGCGCGCCGGCACACAGCGTCCCGACCGCCAGGGTGACGGCCTGCATCGACCCGTTGGTGATCAGCATATGTCCGGGATCAACCCGGATCCCTTCGCGATCCATTTCGCGCCGTGCCATCAGCTGGCGCAGGCCCTCATGACCGAGACTCCCTGGATAGGTGGCGAGATCCTGCGCCATGGTGCGTATCACCCCGGAGGCGGCAGCGGAGAATCCCGCCGCCGGAAAGGTCTCCGGATTGGCGTTGCCGCTGGCAAAGCTGATCAACCCGTGGTCCATGGCGTCTCTCCGGTTGCCGGTTCGCAAGATAGCGGCGACGGACCCGTCGAACATCCCCCCGCCATCACCCGCGAGACCTTCTTCCCGTGAGCTGACGGGTCTATGCTGTCGGGATGGCAGCTGCGCCTGGACAACTGACGCGCTACGAGGACGCCGAGGGGCGTGCCCTTGCCGAACGCTACGAGTCGCTCGACCCCGACGCGCTTCACGCCTGGTGTGTCGGCTCCCTTCCGCCGCCGCCAGCCGCCGTTCTCGACGTCGGTGCCGGTTCGGGCCGTGACGCCGCATGGTTCGCTGCGAAGGGCCATGAGGTGGTCGCGGTCGACCCTTCAGCAACAATGCTCGCCGAGGCACGCCGCAGACACCCGGAATCGCGGGTCTCCTGGATCCGCGACGGCCTGCCATCGCTCGACCGCGCCGTTGGACGGGGCATGAGTTACGACATCATTGTGCTCAACGCAGTGTGGATGCACGTCCATCCCGATGATCGCCAGCGCGCCATGCGCAAGCTCATCGGCCTCCTCAGGCCCGGCGGTCTCATGATCTTCGCACTGCGTGTCGGCGGCGATGACGTCGCCGATGGCATGTATCCCTCCAGCGCCGCCGAGGTCGAATCTCTCGCCCGTCGCTACGGCGCCGTGGCGCTGCCCGGACCCACCAACGCCGACCGTCTGGGCCGCACCGGCATGCGCTGGGAGCAGGTGGCCCTGCAACTCCCCGATGACGGCACCGGCGCCCTGCCCCTGCTGCGTCATGTCATTCTCAATGACAGGAAATCATCGACCTACAAGCTCGGTCTGCTTCGCGCGGTGGCGCGGGCCGCCGACGGCGCGCCTGGCATGGCGCGCCACACAGATGACGACACCGTGACCGTGCCTCTCGGTCTTGTCGCCCTCAACTGGCTCAGGCTCTACAAGTCGCTGATCGACGTCGGGCTGCCACAGCTGCCCGGCAGCGATGGCCTGACCAATCTTGGATTTGTCGGGCAGGGCTGGCACGCCATCAGCGATCTCCCGGCCTTCGACCTGCGTGTGGGCCAGAACTTCTCGGGCTCACACGCCCGTGGTCTGCACCAGGCGCTTCGCGATGCCGTCGCAACGCTGGTCAGGATGCCCATCCGCCATATGACCCTGCCGGGTTCAGCGAGGCAGGTCTTCGAGGCCCACCGGTCAAAAGCCGGCGCAGCACCCCGGTCCCTGCTGCTCGGACGGGACTATCTGGCGCAGTTCGGCGACCTTCGCATTCCCGTCCATCTCTGGAACTCCCTCATGCGCCATGACGCATGGATCGAGCCCGCGCTCGTCGCTGAGTGGATGAAGCTGATGACGGACTGGGCCACGACACAGGGCACGGAGCTTGATCATCGACAGGTCGAAGCCGCCATGCGATGGTCAGATCCCGGCCGTGATGTTCGATTCGCCCGCATGATATCCCGGGAACTTCTTGAAAGCGGAGATCTTCATTGCGTCTGGACGGGGCGCAGGCTGAACAGTACACGACTCAACATCGATCACTGCATGCCGTGGGCGGCATGGCCATGCGATGCCTTGTGGAACCTTCTGCCCTCCGACAGGCGCGTCAACCAGCACCAGAAACGCGCCCGTCTTCCGTCTGCGGACGCTCTCGATGAGGCCCGGGATCGGATCTGCACATGGTGGCAGGACGGCTACGTGAAGCGGGCAGGCGAGAGGTTCTTTGCCGAAGCCCGCTCGTCCCTGATGCTCGACTCTTCGGCAGTTGCGGATGCCGGAAATGTCTTTGAGGGACTTCAGGCCCGTCGCCAGATGCTGCGCACCGAGCACCGCATCGAGGAATGGGCGCCACCATGAGCGGCACCGGGACCCCGAAGATCGCGTGGGACGGCAAGGCCTGGCACGTATCGCTTCGGACCGATGACGGAGCGGTGATCGACGCTCGCTGGGAGTCGTCTGTCACCTACGTGATCCGCATACGCGAGAAGGGAGCGGATCCGTGGGGACCCGGATTCGAGACACCCTTGCCCACGTGCACATTTGTCGACCTCAAACCCGGCATCGAGTACGAAGTGGAGATTCGTCCGAAGACCGCAGACGGAGAAGGCGACCCGTTGCCCGCCACGGTTCACACGAACGATTCCAGAGACCGCGGGAATGTCATTCCCTTCCCGAAGCGATGAGACCCGGCAGGCTCGATGGTCGCGCGATGAGTTTCGGTCGAGGGGCAACGCCAACTGACGCTCAACGATCAGGCCATGTCATGACCCTGCCCCTCGCGATGACGCAAGTGCCGGCACATCGTCTTGGCGATGTCCGATCCAAACACTCATGATTCTGCGATTGCAGGCACACCCGGCGGTGATGATGTAACGGCGCTGGTTTCGAGGTTGTCGGGTGTTGTCCGTGTAATCGGCTCTGACCGGGTGGCCTTCGTCCGTGGCACATGGTACCGTCATGTGTCGCTGCCTGATGACATGCCATGACCCGGGCCCCCCGCAATTCCAGGAACAAGCTCTGACACACAAGGGGCGGGCGGCGCCGGCGATCCTGCTGTGCATGATGGTCTTCGGCACGGCGCCCTTGCAGGCACAGGATTGGCCTCAGCCGGACGACAGGAGCGCACTGGACGAGGGCGTCCTGAAGCTGGCGCTTGAAGATGCGGTGCGGCGTGCACTGGAGCACAATCGCGCGTTTGTGACGGCCCGCGAGAATCGCGAGGTGCAGAAACTTCACCTGGAGATCGCAGAAGACCGCTGGGCGCCCAGCTTGAGCCTGAATTCCTCAGCCACCCGCAACCAGACGTCGAGCAGTGGCACGGGCAGCGCGGGCGTGATGATCCCTGTTCCGACGACAGGCGGCAGTCTGACGATGAACTGGAACGAGGCGCTGTCGGACAGCAGCGGCGATACCCGGACCCTGAGCCTGGCGTTCAGTCAGCCCTTGCTGAAGGGCGGGCCGGCGATCGCCGATCACGCGATTCGCAGCGCGCGCCTTGGCGAGCAGGCCAACATTCTGAGGCTGCACGGCGGCGCAACTCATCGTGGCGTATCCCAATCTCCTGACCCCTCATGGGGATGGTTCATTTCAGGCGAGACGCCTTTGCTGCGCGACAGCCTTCCCGCCGCCGCACTTTCAGGCCCGATGCGAAAGGCCGGGTATGCCGGGACGCCATCGGCCGGTTCCTCGATGACGCCCGCGAACACACCGGGCGCTGGCGCATCCTTGACGCCGAAGCGAGAAACCGTTCCCGCAAGGACCGCGACGCCGTCATCATCGACCTCGATGGCTGCCGCCCGCTCTCCGCAAGGAAGAGGCCTATCAGCCGCGCGCGTGCGTCAAGCCCATATCTGTGCCGACAATGCCGCATGCTGCATACCTGTTGTACCTTCACACGCAGGATCCTTGGCACCTTGAAAAACTCCATGATCCGCGATCTCCATATCAATCCATATGTCAGACCCTGATACAGCCTCCCACGCCGGTGCGAGCTGGGCGGATGTGGGGTTGGCACTTGTGAACTTCGCGAGGGAAGATACTGTGAGGTTCCTGATTGTCTTGGTCGTGTTGGGAGGAGTTCTGTGGCGCCTGTTCCCGAGGACAACAGCGACTCTGGCAAAGGCGTACCGTATCGCACGCTCGGATTCGGGGCCGACCGCTAGGCGCCGTGCGATGGAGAACGATGACGATGACTGACGCCGTGCTTCTGAAAGTCGGCTATATCGTTGCAGCCGTGGTTGTCTACGGCCTTCTTCGGTGGCGGATCATGAAGGCAACCCATGAATTCCGGGTGCGGGCCGGTTGCGACGCCGACCGCCTGGCAGCTGGCGAGGACGTTCCTGAGAAAATGCAGCGGGCGCTTCGCGGCTGGGCCGACCGGATGTATCGACCGGCAACGCCTTGGCTGATCGTATTGGGGATGCTGATTGCCGTCCTGATTCCCCATCGGCAGTTGGGCCGCGAGTACGATACCATGTTGCGCGAGCTTCGCCCGGAAATCCGCGGCGAGGCAGCGCGCCTTCACGCCAGGATTGTCTTTGCCGCTGTCACGACGAGTCCCCTCGCCAGTCTCGCGGCCGTACTGATCCTGTTGGCCGGCCTGACAGTCTGGACGTCAGTCGAGTCGCTCGAGAGACGGATCGAGGCGATTGCTGGAACGTATCGGCCGACTTTCGCGAAGTAGTCACGGCGCCTGACCCGGATCGCTCGGAGTGCCGCCAAAGGACGTATGACGCATACGACACGCGCAACCGGACCTTGAGACTGCAGCGCCGATTGTGCATGGTGACTTATTCATATTGTGAGGAATTCTCCGAGTCTCTTGCAAAACCCGCCGCCCCGGGGGTTTTGCAAGAGACTCGGAGACAATGGAATGGATTTTCTGTCCTGCAAAGGGCCGCCGGATGACGGCGGTGGGTCACTCATGCGCAACCCACCACTGCGGCTGGGACGACGGGGCAAGATGCACGGCGCTGTGTCCCGGCATCGTCGCCACCTTATCTCCTGGCGAACAGATGATGGAGCCGGGGGACATGGCCGCCATGATGTGACGACGTGATCGCTGCCCGTTCTCCCAGGCGAGACCCGTCATGACACGTATCACGCACCACGATTACATCGTCATCGGTGCGGGAACCGCCGGGTGCGTGTTGGCGGCACGCCTCAGCGAGGATCCCGGGATCTCTGTGCTCCTGCTCGAAGCCGGAGGTTCCGACAGGGCGCTCACCATCGCCATGCCCGCCGCGGCACCCCTGGCGGCCCGCACCCCCCGCTTCGGCTGGGGCTACGTCGGCGAACCCGAACCCGGCCTGGGGGGCCGCGGAGTACTCGCCCATCGGGGCCGCGTACTGGGTGGATCGTCCTCGATCAACGGCATGGTCGCCAACCGCGGCAATCCCCGCGACTACGATCAATGGGCCGCCGAAGGTCTCGATGGCTGGTCGTTCGCCCATTGCCTTCCCTATTTCCGCAAGAGTGAGACCTTCGATCGCGGAGCCGATTCCTGGCGCGGCGACCAGGGACCCCAGCACATCGAGACCTGCCGCGCCGATCATCCCTACGACCAGGCCTTCCTGAAGGCCGGCGAGGAAGCCGGCTACGTCGTCACCGCGGACCAGAACGGCCAGCGGCACGAGGGATTTCACGTGGCCCAGAGCTTCACGCGCCAGGGCCGCCGCTGGAGCGCGGCCTCGGCCTTCCTGAAGCCGGCACTCGCCCGCGCGAACCTCGATCTCGTCACCGGCGCCCTCGTCCACCGGATTGTCTTCGATGGCAGGCGGGCGGCGGGTGTCGAGGTCGAGACCGCGCACGGCATCTGTCGCTTCGAGGCTGACCGGGAGGTCATCGTCTCGGGCGGCGCCATCAATTCGCCGCAGCTCCTGCTCCTGTCGGGCATCGGCGATCCTGTGCACCTCGCCGAGCACGGCATCCCGCTCATCGCGGATGTCCCGGACGTGGGGCGCAATCTGGAGGATCACCTCATCGTGCAGGTAAGCTACCGGGAAAAGCGGCCACTTTCGGTCTCCCATCGCTTCACCGGCTGGCGACGGCTGGCCACAGGATTGGAGTGGCTCGTCGCAAAGCGCGGTCCCGGGGCCTCGGTTCTCACCGAGACGGGCTGCTTCTTCGCGAGTTCCGGGGCCGCGGACTACTGCGACCTGCAGCACGAGTTCTACGCCATGACCGGCTACTCCGGCGGCGCTCACGCCAGCGTCGCGCCCGGATTCATGTTCTCGATGGGCCTCATGCGACCCCGGAGCCGTGGCCGGGTGTGGCTGAAGTCGGCCGATCCCCGTCAGCACCCTGCGATTCTCTTCAACTACCTCGATCACGAGGACGACCGGCAAACCATGACACAGGGCCTGAAGCGCACACGGACCATGGCGGCGCAGCGGGCCTTCGATCCCTGGCGCAGCGAGGAGGCGATTCCCGGCAGCGACGTCCGCAGCGATACGGAAATCCTCACCTGGCTCTCCGCGCAGGGCACCACGGAATACCACCCCTGTTCGTCCTGCCGGATGGGCGCGGGTGACGATTCTGTGACCGATCATGAAGGCCGGGTCCATGGCACGGAAGCGCTGCGAGTCGTCGACGCCTCGATCATGCCCCACAACGTCAACGCCAATCTCAATGCGCCGGTGCTGATGCTGGCCGAGAAAATCGCCGATGCCGTGGTGGGCAGGACACCACTGGCGGCCGACGAAGCGCCTGTTCACAGACCGGGGCGGACGCAATCCCGATGACAGCCCTGACCGGGACCCTGCGGAGCAGCGCGCAGAAACCCTGAAATGCTTCCGACCATCGCTGGCAAAGGTCGTGGGTTCACCGCATGCGTCAGATCACCGTCGTGGCGTTCCATCGGCGGGCGGCGGCGGTAACGGCCTCGATCGAGGGAAAGGATTCCGGCGCCGTCATCATGACCCGCGCCATCATCAGGGCGCGGGACTCGGCAGCAGCGCGCACGTCCGCATCGACGATGTTCTCAAGGTCGATGTTGTGGGCAATGCCGAGGATGCGGCGAATCATCTTGGCTGCCGCAAACCCCAGCGTGTCCCTGAACAGTTGCGTCATGTAACGTTCCTGTTCGCTTGCCAGGTGCACACGGGCCACCGCATCGTCGAAGAGGACGGCTGGATAGGCATCGCCCCTGCCCTCGCTCCGCCACAGGGCAAGGAACCTGGAACGGAATCCGTTCCAGAAGTCCTCGACGCTGTCGAGCACCCAGGTCCGGTACGCATCCCTGGCGCCGGGAGCGCTCTCATGACCAATCTGCGAGAAGTAGTTCAACAACAGGTTGGCGATCACGGCCCCGGTGTCGAAGCCCATCGGACCGACGAAGGCAAACTCCGGGTCAATGATCCGGGTGTCGGTTGGCGTCACCATGATGGAGCCGGTATGAAGATCACCGTGAATCAGGGCCTGGGCCGATGACATGAACATCACCTTGAGTTGCGACACGGCTACCTTGAGATCACTGTCGGCGCGAATGGACGCTGCCATGCCGTCGAGCTGCGGCGAGGTCCACCGGTTGTTCTCGGCCATCATGTAGGGTTCGGTGAAGATCACGTTCTCGGTGATGCCGCACATGGCGGCGTTGCCGGCGAAGTCAGCCACCAGAGCCTTCTTGTCGGCTGCCGCCATCGCCAGATCAGATGTGTGGAACAGGGTCGCCGCGGCAAATGTCGACACGGCCTCGGCAAACACCGGATAGACAACGCCGTCGATCATGCCATGGCGCATGATGATATGAGGCTCGAGGAGTTCCATGACAATGAGCGCCATGGCGGCGTCGTAGTGGAGAACCGCCGGAGTGAGCCCCGGGGCATGGCGCTCCTGACAGACGAGAGCGAGATGCTCGAAGTGCGCCCGTGTCAGGGACAGTGGCCAGCTCTCGCCAACCAGGCGGACATAGGGGAGTGCCTGCTTGACGGCAACGCCGCCGCCGGGCCCGCGCACCTTGAAGACAAGATTGAGATTGCCGTCACCGACCTCCTCGACGACCCATGTTTCGGGTGTGCCTGCGAGGAGATCACGGACCACCGCCACCTTGGCGAGCAATGTCGGCAGGCTCTCCGGCGTCTGCGGCACATAGGCTCCGGGCACCTTGCTCATCACACCATGGTCTCCTCACGCCTGAACCGGACAGGGAGAAGATTCACCGGAGTCGAAGGGACTGTCCAGAACCGCGTTTCGCGTCGGGACACGTTTACGCACGCCTGCATCTCGTGTAGCGTCTGCCATCCGTTCCCGATGACCGGGGGTTTCCGGTTTTCATGCGTCAGGATCGGGTGCCGGCCCGCGACGGGCCGGCGTGGCTGTTCCTCCCGGAGTGTTGAGCGTGCGCCAGGCAATCGTCAGAGGTGACCACTCGACCTATCCCGACTGGTTCGATGGCAAGAGGCGACAGCGGCCTCTCATCGTGGCCGGCTGGGTGCCGATTGCCATGGTCGGCCTGCCGGTGGCCGTTCTCTTCGCCATCGTCGTCTACCCCACGATCTGGATGTTCTATCATTCGCTGCGCGACACCAACATCACCGGTCTGTTTACCGGAAATCATGCCTATGTCGGATTGGCCAACTACGGCACGGTTTTCAGTTCGGAACGGTTCCAGGACAGCCTGGTCCACCTCCTGCAGTACCTTTCATTCGGCGCCGTACTCCAGGTCATCCTGGGAGTTGTCCTCGCGCTGACACTCTACGAAGTCGTCAAGTCCAACCTGTGGCGTACCATCATCCTGATACTGCTCGTCCTGCCGATGATGCTGCCACCCTCGATTGTGGGCGTTCTCTGGCGCTTCCTGCTGACGCCGTCCAACGGCGCCGTCAACCAGGCGCTCCTCGACCTCGGCCTGATCTCCGCCCACATCGAGTGGTTCAATGCCGGTGTTTCACTGTGGTCCATCATTATCGCCGACGTGTGGAACTGGACGGCACTGCCATTGCTGATCATCTATTCCGGACGTGTCAGCCTGCCCCCGGCGGTCTACGAGGCCGCGCGCGTCGATGGCGCCAGTCAATGGAAGGTGGTGCGGCGCATCACCCTTCCCATGCTGAAGGAAGTCATCGCCATCGCCTTCATCCTGCGGTTCACGGACGCCTTCAAGTTCGTCGACCTGGTGTATGTCATGACGTCAGGAGGGCCGGCACAGACATCGGAACTGCCGACCTACATTGCCTTCCAGCGAGGCATTCGCGAGTTCGCGATCGGCGAAGCGGCAGCCTATGCGATCATCATCTTTGCCATCTCGGCCATGATCGTCACGCTTTTCCTGCAGTACATGAAGCGCGTCATGCGCGCTCAGGGACTTGCCTGAGCCATGACAGGAGCGATGGCGGACCAGGCCAGACCCGATGACCGCTGGCGGCATGTCCGGCTGCTGTTCCTGGTCTTTCTGGGGCTGTGGCTTGTGTTCACGCTGTTCCCGCTCTACTTCATGATCATCACGGCCCTCAAGACGACAGCCGAGACCAATCTCACGGTACCGACGTTCTGGCCCGAGATCTTCGCATTCGGCAATTTCACCGCTGTCTTTGCCGAGGCCACCAATTTCGACGCGCTCGTCGACAGTTTCGTCATCGCCACGATCAACACGCTGCTGTCACTGTTTCTGGGTACGCTCGCCGGCTATGCCTTTGCACGCTTTCCGCGCCAGGCCGGGGGAGAAAACCTCGCCTTCTGGATTCTCTCCAACCGCATGTTCCCGCCCGTCGCCATCCTGGTACCGATGTTCTTCCTCTTTGATTCGACGCCCTGGGGGACCGATTCGATCTGGTCCCTCGTCATCCTCTACCTCGTCTTCAATCTGCCGCTGGCCACCTGGTTGATGATGGTGTTCTTCCGTGATGCGCCCCGCGAACTCGAGGAGGCAGCCTATCTCGATGGCTGGACACCGTTGCGCGCCTTCCTGCGCATCACCCTGCCCCTGGTGTTGCCGGGAATGATCTCGGTCGCCATGCTGTGCTGGATCTTTGCCTGGAACGAGTACCTGTTCGCCAACCTCTTCGTCGGAACCGACGTGAGGACCTACACCATCGTCATTCCCACATTCGCGCACGGCTCCCAGACACTGTGGAACCTGCAGATGGCATTCTCGCTGATCGCCATGATTCCCCCGGTGACCCTGTTCATCCTGCTGCGCCGCTACATGGTGCGCGGCCTTTCGCTGGGGGTGGTCAAGGGCTGATGGCGCGCCTGGCGATCGAAGGACTGTGCAAGGGCTGGGACTTTCCGGTCATCGACGATCTCTCGATCAGTGTCGAGGAGGGAGAGTTCCTGGTCATTGTCGGCCCATCGGGTATCGGCAAGACCACGTTGCTGCGCCTGGTAGCGGGTCTCGAGACACCCGATCGCGGACGCATTCTGGTGGGCGGCCGCGACGTGACACGTATCCCCCCCTACCGGCGCGACGTCGCGATGACCTTCGAGAGCTATGCCCTCTATCCTCACATGTCCGTGGCCGCGAACATTGCCTCCCCGCTCAAGGCGCGGGGCCTTCCCCAGGACGAGATCAGGAGGCGCGTCGGGGAGGTCGCGCGCCTGTTGCGCATCGACATGCTGCTTGAGCGCAAGCCCGGAGAAATCTCCGGTGGCCAGAAGCAGCGCACCGCGCTTGGGCGCACCCTGGTCGCCGATCCCCAGGTCTTCCTGCTTGATGAGCCGATCAGCCATCTCGACGCGCGCATCCGGCACGAGTTGCGCAGCCAGTTTCATACCCTGGAAGATCTGCGCCGGGTTGCGACTGTCTACGTCACCCACGACTATGCCGAAGCACTGTCGCTGGGGGACAGAATCGCTGTCATGGGCAACGGCGGCCGCCTGGTCCAGGTCGGCAGCCCACGGGAACTCTTCGAGCGGCCGGCGACCCTGTTTGTTGCCGAACATCTCGGTCAACCCACGATCAATGCCATCGAAGCCGAGTTCGTCGACACAGAAGACCGACTCGAGGCCCGTGCCGGTTCGCTTCGTCTGCCGGTTTCGTCAGCCCGACGCGCGGCTCTGGCCAGGGTGCAGGAACGCAGGGTCACCGTCGGTCTGCGGCCCCAGCACCTGCGTCCGGCAGACGAACTGCCCGGAGGCGTGGCGCTTGAGGGGCGTATCGACATCTTCGAGGCCCTGGGCTCCACGGGTATCATGATCGTGGACGCCGGTGGTGTCAGACTGACGGCGCTCACACGGCCCGAACGCTCGTTCGATCATGGAGAAATGGTGACGCTGGCATGGAATCCTGACGCCCTCCACTTCTTCAGCCCGTCAGACGGGCGCAACCTTCTTCTTTGACATGTCGAACGTCACGCTGACGAGGGTCAACAAGATCTACGGCTCCGGACGAGCGGCTGTTCACGCCGTGCGCGATCTTGACCTCGCGGTGAGCGATGGGGAATTCATGGCGTTGCTGGGGCCATCGGGATGCGGCAAGACCTCGACATTGCGCATGATCGTCGGCCTCGAGCCGATCACGTCCGGCGACATCCACTTCGGTGATCGGCGCGTCAACGATCTCGAGCCCAGGGAACGCAACGTGGCCATGGCCTTCGAGACCTACGCTCTCTATCCGAACTTCACCGTCGAGGAAAATCTCGCCTTCCCGCTCGAGGTGCGCGGTGTGCCACCGGCAGAGAGGCGGCGCCGGGCGCGGGAACTCGCGGAACTCCTGCGCATCACCGAAATCCTCCCGGCCAAACCGCCGGTTCTCTCCGGCGGCCAACAACAGCGGGTGAGCCTGGGACGGGCACTGATCCGCGAGCCGGCGGTGTTCATTCTCGACGAGGTCATGAGCCACCTTGACGCCCACCTCAAGTTCCAGATGCTGTTTGATCTCAAACGGCTTCATCAGGAACTCCGACGCACCATGATCTATGTCACGCACGATCAGGTGGAAGCGCTGGCGCTGGCAGACCGGGTCGCTGTGATGTCGGATGCCGAACTCCAGCAGGTCGGCGACCGCAACGCGCTCTACAACCGCCCGGCCAACGTGTTTGTCGCCGACTTCATCGGTGAACCGCCGACAACCTTCATTCCGGTGGAGCGACGGGATGAGGCGGAGCGTGTCCGGCTCCATGCGACCGGCGCGGATATCGTCCTTGACGTGGCCGCGGAGCGCACGCCGGTTCTTGATGCCCATGGCGGGCGTGACTTCACGGTGGGCATCCGGCCGCAGAACCTTCATCTTTGCGACCATGGCGCGACAATCAGTGGCAAGGTGGTGATCAACGAATACCTCGGGGAGAGATCCATCCTGTCGATCAAGACCGGCGATGTGACATTGCAGGCGCTTGCGTCTCCGGACATCCTGATGACGCCGGGCGAACATGCAGGCTTCAGCCTCGACCCGCTGGACGTGATGATCTTCGATACCGAAACCGGAGCGCTTGTGACCTGATGGTCTCTCGTGCCCATTGTCCGGGAAGGAGTGTATCCTGACCCTATATTGACCAAGAATGAGGGAGAATCTCATGAGTGTTTTCAGTGCATGGACACGACGCAAGTTCATGAAATCCGTCGCCGCCGGGGCTGGTGCCGCGGCTGGCCTTCAGCTTCCCGGCAGGCTGTCCTGGGGTGCGCAGTCCGTTCCCCCCGGAAAGAAGCTCTTCAATGATGTCGAGCTGACCTATTTCCAGGACTCGAACTGGCTTCATGCGCCGCTGTGGCTGTCGGAGCATCTGATGAAAGAAGCCGGTGTCGGCATCAAGGGACGCGAGAACTACGACGGCGGCGAGGCCGTGGCCAAGATCCTGCCGCAGCTGCTGTCACGCAATCCCAGGTTTGACTGGGTGCAGTATCCCTCGCTCTTCTTCGGCACCTTCGCTGAAACCGGCCAGCTCGAGCCCCTGGACGACTATTTCGCCCAGTACGAGGGCAGCGATGCCTATCTCGACTGGGTCATGCCTGCCTACCGCGAGTTCTATACGAAGTGGGCCGGCAACACCTATGGCGTGATGCTCGATGGCGACATTCACATCCTGCATTATCGCAAGAGCTTCTTCGAGAATGCAGAACTGCAGTCGAAGTACTCCAGGCGCTTCCAGACCGACCTCGAGGTCCCCAGGACATGGCCCGATTTCCTCAACGTCACGCAGTTCATGACGGAGGAACTGGGCTCGCAAGGCATCTACGGCACGTCGATGGTGGTCAATCCGCCGAACTTCGGATGGGGTTTCTGGATGGACATTGCCGCATCGGCCGGCGTCAACTACTTCGACGAGAACATGAACCCGGTCATCAACCAGGGCCGGGCGGCCGAGTCTCTCGACATGTATCGCGAGATCATCAAGTTCGGACCTCCGGGGTCAGAAGCGATGGATATCGGAACCACCATTCAGCGCTGGCAGTCGGGTTCCGACGTCATGTCGGTGTGGTGGATCGATCTTGCCGAATTCACGGTCCAGCAGCAGGGCATGGAACGCGCCGAAGATCAGGGCGCGGCCATCGTGCCGGGCTGGATTCATGACGACGGCGAGGTGGTCCATCGGGCAATCAGCCTGTGGTGCCGGACGGCATCAATTCCGGCGAGCCTGCCCCAGGACATCAAGGATGCGGCCTTCTACTTCATCTACCGCATGTCGCATCCCGACTACTCCGACAGGATTGTCGCCGACCCATACTGCGGCTCCGATCCCTTCGGCGCATCGCACTACACCGATGCAGCGGCCCAGATGTACATCGAGCCCAATCCACAGCGCGAGACGAATGACATCTACCCGACGAACGACGGTATCTTCCAGACCTTCGGAAGGGCCCGCAATCACCTCGATGCCGGCCTTGCCAACGTCGAGGTGGGCTACCCGCAGTTCTTCTGGGAAGGGGCGCCGGAGTATGCCGACGCCCTGGGGCGCAACATCTCCAAGGCCATTTCAGGCGAGCTGACCTCGCAGCAGGCGCTCGACGAAGCGGCCGAGGAATGGGTGCAGATTGCCCAGAAACTTGGCCTCGACAAGCAGAAGGCCCAGTACAGGAACTTCATCGACGGCGCCCGGTCGCTCGGATACAAGATCTGACGCCAGGTGTTCAAAGGGGGTCTTCCCGGCCTGCTGCCGGGAGGACCCCCTTTTCATGTCGAGGCCAACCCATGGGGTCGGACATGGCGCCTTCAGCACCTTGAAGAAAGGCCGAACACAACAAACGGGCACATTCCCGACAAGACCGGAAAACGGCTTCGCGAGAGACCGACTTAAACCACCGCCCGAACATGTTTCAGCGCAAGAAACATGCGCGCAGGGTTGCTCGCGAAACGCGTGAAGCCGAAGCTTTCATACCAATCCCTGCGACCGACGTATTCCGTCTTGCCGCCGTCCGAGATCACATCGAGAACGATTGCATGACATCCGGCCACGTCGGCAATGAGGATGCTGCCGAGACCCTTGCCCTGTGCTGCCCGGTCGACCGCGACCTGCCCCAGGAACAGCACTGGAATTTCTCCGTGATCGGGGGCTCCGCGTGGACGCCGCCTGAGTTCGTCCACGTTCATCATGCCGAGGTTGATGGCATGGTAACCCAGGATCTCCGGGTTTCCCTCCTCGACTGCGACATAGACACGGGTCATGTCGTCCTTCTGCTGTTTCCTGGCGCTCAGCTTGAGATAGTTGTTCAGACGGTCGACGCCGCAGTCGAAACCGGCGCGGTCGTGCCGTGCCGGATCGAAGTCTTCTATCCTGAGGGTCGCAGGTTCAGTCGGCATGAACCACGCGCGCACGGTAGTATGGACGTTTCCCCGGAAGAAGTCTCCTTCAGGTTCGCCACACAGGGCATGGCCGACCGCTGTGGAGCTGTTTTGCGGCGCAGGATCGGCCTCGTGGCGCTGCAGCGTTCGCACGTGCGTATCGTGCAATGCCGACAGCGGGACAAAGGTTTCCGGTGACGTGTCACCTTGCGGTCTGTGTGGAACACGCCTGTCCGTACCGTCATTCGTCCGCCCTCCCCGGTTCACGGCTCCGGGCGACGTTCGGGAATCGCTCCCGATGATGCCCGCCGCCACTGCAGGAACGTCATCGACGGCACCCGTTCGCTCGGAGACAAGATCTGACGCCGAATGCGCGAAGGCACTCCTTTTTTCATGTCCAGGTGAACCGATCGGGCCGGAAGCCGCGCAACAGGGGCGAGGTCGATCCTTCGGCGATCTCGTCGGCGAGCAGGGTGCCAACGGCTGGCGCCAGCGTGATACCGCTGTGGGTGACGGCGACGAAGAGATTGCCACACCCGGGGAGTTTTCCAACGATCGAGCGACCGTCAGCAGGCATGGGGCGACGTCCGATGCGCGCCGTCATGTGCCCCATCGCGTCATTGGCATCGACATCGTTGAACCAGTATTGGACCCTGTCGGCGAGATGACGCCGCGCGTGCGCCTCGTCGGGAAGCATGCCGTCGGCGGCGTCCGAACCGATCAGCAGCTCCCCTTCGACATCGGGGCGCATGTGCAGCCCGTCGCCGCCGTCGGGAAAACAGACGACGTGGTCGAGCCACGCTCCTGCTCCGGCAATGTCAACCAGAAGACCGGGATCGCCGCCCACGACCGGTAACGCCGTCTGGCTGCCGAGCGCCATGGCGGCGAGATCACCGGTGCCAGTTCCGGCGGCAATGACGATGCTGTCGGCATGGATCACGCCGGATTTGCTCACGACTCCTTCCAGAAGGGGGGGCGTGCCGAGGAAGCCGGTCACCGGCTCGTGCTCATGGATCACTCCTCCCTGACGCACGATATCCCGGGCCAGGTGACGGGCAAGGCGCGGCGCATCGAGCCAGCCATCCAGCGCCATGAAAAGTCCTTCCGCCCCGCGGCCGAAGGCGATGCGCGGTTCCAGATCGGCGAGTTCGCGCCCGCCGAGGCGCTGACAGGGATAGTCAAGCGCCAGAAGACGCTCGAATGTCTGCTCGAGATCATCAAGGCTGGTGGCCGTCTCTTCACCGGCCCACATGAGGCAGCCCGGCTGGCGATGCCCCGTCACCTCGCTTCCCCACCGGGCAGCCCACCTTCGGTGGCCCTCCATTCCGGCAACGTTGAGACGATGGTAATCGGCTTCCAGCTTGGAGGTTGCATTGCACCAGGCAAAGGACGCCGATGTCGTGCCGCACGCGATCCCTTGCCGCTCAATCACACGACAGGACACGTCCTTGCAGACGAGCTCGTGAGCGATCGCAAGTCCGACCAGCCCACCACCAATCACCACACAGTCGATTCGTTCATCCATCGTGGCTCACCTCACCAGTCCATGCCTGTTCCGGCCATATGGAGGCGTCCCTTGAACAATGCGCAGCCACGACAATGCGCGCAGCCACGAAAATGGCCGCAATGATGGTTGGGGGCGCAACGCGCCCGTTCATGCGCTTTCGGGTGAGATTGCGGGCGACGTTGCAGAGTCATTGCTCCCGGCCGGGTTGATGGCCGGCATGCTTGCCGCCACATCGGCGGCGAAGCCCGAGCCTGCTTCGGCATAGACGTTGAAGACGGTCGATGCGCCGGCCTGTTCGAGCATCTCCATGTCATCCTGGAATCTGGCGGTCGCGGCAACCTGACCGTCGAACGAGGCGACCTTGAGTTGCTCGATCACGGCGAGGTTGGCGCCAAGGTTCGGCAAGGCCAGCATGACCAGTTCGAGTGTATGGGCGATCTGAACGCGTTCCCAGAAATCGGCGTCACCGGGATCCCCCAGCAACACCTTCCGTCCGCCGGCCCGTTCGCGCTCGACCGTGGCCTGATCAATGTCCACCCCGACGACGGTCTCACCGTGCAGTTCACGCATCGTGTCATATGCTGTCGATCCGACCCGGCCCATGCCGATGACGGCAATCGTCGACGCGCCGATATCAAGCGGCCGGTCGTCGGCGACAAGCTCGGTTCGCTGCAGGCGCTTCCATACACGCCGGTAGCGCGTGTAGAGGCGGTCACTGGCGACGTTGAACGCGGAAGAGATGACGCAGGACAAGGCCAGCGCGAGCGCGATGACGATCAGCCAGTCGGCGTCGAGCCAACCCTGTGCGACGCCGATGGCCGCGACGATCAGTCCGAACTCACTGAAATTGCCAAGATTGAGCGTCGCCAGAAACGCGGTGCGGGCCTGGAGCCTGAACGCCGTCAGCAGGCCGAAGAACAGGGCGGACTTGAGCAGCACCATTGGGGTGATCGCGGCGCCGACAAGCAGCGTCTCCAGGGTCAGCTGACCCGACAGACCGACCGAGAGGAAGAAGGCGAGCAGGAAGAAATCCTTGAAGCCGAGCATGGTCTTCGCCATCTCGTCGGCCTTGGCGTGACTGGCGATGAGAACGCCGAGCACGAGCGCTCCAAGGTCGCCCTTGAGTCCGACGAGTTCGAAGAGTTGCGCGCCGCCCAGGGCAAGCAGGAAACCATAGAGAGCCATGAGTTCTCCGTGGCCGACGCGCTGCAGCAAGACCATGAGCAGTGGCCGAAGTGGAAAGACGAGAAGGACCAGCAAAGCCCAGTACGTCGGCCACTTCCCCACAGAGATAGCCAGAAAGACAACGGCGGCCAGATCCTGAACGATGAGAATTCCGATCGCGATGCGGCCGTGGAGCGCTGCCGTCTGTCCCTTTTCTTCGAGTGCCTTGACGACGAACACCGTGCTGGAAAAGCTCAGCGCAAAGGCGATCAGGAGAGAGCGCGAAAGATCGAGACCGGCGAAGAAGGGTGCTCCGAGAATGGCAGCAACGTAGATGGCCACTGCGAACAGCGGCACGATGATGGCCATGTGCAGCCCCGTGACCGCCCATACCTGCGGTCGCGCAAAGATGCCAACGTGGAGCTTGAGACCAACGATGAACAGCAGCAGGGTGATGCCGAGGTCCGACAGCTTCCGCAGCATGTCGCCACCGGCTATTCCATAGAGGTTGAGCAGGAATCCGGCGACCAGGAAACCAAGCATGGGTGGCAAGCCGACGCTCCGCGACAGCAGGCCGAGAACGAAGGCCATGGCGATCCACGCCACGTCTCCGAAGGCGATGGCGATCAGTTCGAAGTCCACGACCCTGTCCGCTGCCGACGCGTCAGACAACACGTTGTCCCGGGTTTTCGCAAGGACATCCCCGGACGGCGCCACCGGCAATGCCCGGTCCTGCCAGAGCTCACGGCCAATCGATCATCAAGCACTGCCATCGACACGTCCCGTGTCTCTTCCCGGCGTGCCGTCAGACCAGACGGCAACCGATGACAAGGGTTGGAGATTGTGCGCCCATGGGCCCGCTCCGGCAATGTCCACATGGCATTCGACATCCGTGTGACCACGCAAGCCAACACTGCCGCAGGAACCCGTCACCGCTGCTGACGGCGCGACACTGGGTTGCCCTGTGGTGTACCCGATACGCATGGCACGCACCAACCTTGATGTTGACGAGACAGCCTTCCGGAGGTCATGCCGCGCTGTCGGCTTGCGAGGGCGAGGCAATCTTGCCGATGGGCGCTACCATCGCGGCAGCCTCGCAGCGGAGGCGAAACGGGCGGATTCCTGCCGGTCCATGCGGGCCAGATATGCACTTGCGAGACGCACAACAAGAGCCGGACGAACGGTCTCATCCTCCAGTCATCTCCTGTCCGCAAAAGTCATCGTTTGCTTGCACTCTGCACGGTCGTGCCGTACATTTGTGCACATGATCGTCCGCTCCATCCGCCATCGGGGATTGCGCCAGCTATTCGAGAACAACTCGTCCCGGCTGCTGAAGCAGGACCTGGCGGAGCGGGTGCGCGGCATCCTGGCCGCGCTTGCCCTGGCCGAAACCATGGGGGAATCCATCCACCAGGCGGCGCCTGGATGGCGGGTGCACCGGCTTTCGGGCGGGCGCCGGAACGACTGGAGCGTGTCAGTGTCGGGCAACTGGCGCATCACGTTCGAGGAACGCAACGGCACTATCGAGCACATGAACCTGGAGGATTACCACTGATGACCAGCGGCAGCATCAAGATGGGGATGATGCCTCCCCACCCCGGCACCTTCATCCGCATGGAGGCTCTTGAGGAGTTGGGGTTGAGCGTTTCTGCCGCAGCGCGGATTCTCGGCGTGCGAAGGGCGACGCTCTCGGACCTTGTGAACGGCAACGCCGCGCTGTCGCCCGAAATGGCGCTCAGGGTCGAGAAGGCATTCGGCCTCAGCATGGACCTGCTGCTCAGGATGCAGGCATGGCACGACGCGACACAAATGCGCACACGCGCCGACGAAATCGACGTTCAGCGCTATCAACCGGCATGATCCGACCGACTTGTGCCCTTCTCCACACCAACTTTTCCGGTCGAATCATGAAATCGCGTGAGGTGCCGTCGTGACCGGCAGGTGCAATGCGCCGAATTCGACGTCACGCGCCCTGTTGCATCCGCGATTCAAGATAGGCACGAGCCAGTTCGACAAGACGTTCCCTGCCAAAGCTTGGCTCATGACCGCCGTGAACGACTGTCACGGGCAGTGTCATCAGTCGCTCCATGGTCCGGCAGTACATGGTGACATCGGACTCCGGCAACTCATCGAGGAGCGGGCCGTCATAGATCGCATCGCCGGAAAACAGGGTCCCTGTCGCCTCCTCCCAGAGGCCGACACTGCCGGGAGAATGGCCGGGAAGATGGAGAACTTCGAAACACCGGTTGCCGATGGAAACCACGTCTCCCTCATCGACGATGCGGGTTGGCCGCGCCGGTTCGACCCGGTAGGCCCTGGCATCGTAGCCGGCATGGGGCAGCGCATCGATAAGGCACTCCGGCAGTGCGTAGCCGGCATTCTCCAGACACGCCACGATCTCCGGCTCCATGTCCTCTCTGAAGAGGGAAAAGCGATTGTCGCCATCCTCCATGAGGACGGCCTCGTGGCGTGATACCACGCGGTGGGAAAACTCATGGAGGCTGCCCACGTGGTCGAAGTGCGTGTGCGTGGCAAAGGCGATGACCGCGTGGCCGAAGAGATCTGCAATCGCCGGCTTGAGTTCAGCAATGCCCATGCCCGTATCGATGAGGAGATCCGCCTCGGAGCCGCGGACGTGCCAGATGTTGCAGCGCCCCAGAGGGTCGACATGGGGCTCAAGGATCAGCGTGATGTCGTCGTCAATCCGCCGGCGTTCGAACCAGGTTTCAGCAATCTGGAATGTCATGGCTCAATCCCCGCAAGTTCCTGTCCGTGATGATTCCGCGCTTCCCCCCGTCAGCGGGCGATGATGCGCACGCGTATGGGCGTCGGCCGGCCGCCCGCCGCCGTATTGTTGACTTGCGGGCAATGTGAGATGACGGCGAGAACATCCCTTTCGGCCCTGAGATCGACCCTGTCGCCCGGTTTGGACGGACTGTCGACGAACGTTCGCTGCGCCAGCTCGAATGCGTCGTGCACAGGAACGTGGCAGAAGAAATTGACGTTGGAGACGATGTCCCTCCAGCCCAGGCCATGCGGCGCCAGCGCCTTGAGAAAGTTCTCGCGGCATCCGGGCATGCCGGTCACGCCATAGAGCATCGCGTTGGAAGATTCGCTGCAGCAGCCGGCAATGGTGTCATGAAAGCCGCAGGTGTCGTCGATGATGGTGAAGAGTGGCCGCGCCCTGTCCGAATAGAGCACATGGCCCCGGGTCAGCCGCAGCGTTGCGCTCTTCTTGACCGTGGTGGGTGCGTGATAGCGCTCCGCGGTATCGGCGGCGTTGTAGCACAGGAAGTCGACTCCCTGGCGACCCTCAAGATCGACAATGCTCAGCACCTCGCCAAAACGAACAATGCCCGACCACGGCGCTCCAGGCGCCACCAGGTCGTCACGCAGAAAGCGTGCCGTGCCGGCGGCCCGCTCGTCAGACAACGCTCATGCGCCGTATGCAGGTGCGATGGCGTGCGATGCGCTCCCGGACATCCGGACCACCTGGTCATCGATTCCACGCGTCATGGGTTGTTCTCCATAATCCGGCAGAGAACATGGTGCGCCGGAGAGGCGGCCGCTGCAATGCTCCATAGGTTGCCGCGCTGCCGCGGGCTCACCTATCGTCCCTGTCTGTGGCGGCATGGAGCATGAAAGATCATGGGACGGTTCAAAGGAACGTCGGCGCTTGTGACGGGTGCAGCCTCGGGGATCGGCTTGCTGACCGTTCACCACCTCCTCAGGGAAGGCGCACGTGTCGCGATGAGCGACATCGACCAGGCAGGCCTGGCTGCAGCCGCCGATCCCCTGGGCGAAGCGGTCTGCGCGATTCACCACGACGTGACGTGCGAAGCGTCATGGATGTCGGTGATCGCCGAAGCCGGCAGCGCGAACGGACCGATTGCGGTCCTCGTCAACAGCGCCGGAACGGGCCGGTCGACCAACGTCGAGGAAACGACGCTTGAGGATTGGCGCCGGGTCATGGCCGTGAACGCCGACGGAACGTTCCTCGGATGCAAGCATGCGGTCATCGCCATGAAGGAAACCGGCGGCGGGTCGATCGTCAATCTCTCTTCCGTTTCCGGTCTCGTCGGCGGCCACAATCTTGCAGCCTACAACGCCAGCAAGGGCGCCGTGCGACTGCTGACCAAGTCCGTTGCCCTCCACTGCGCCCGAAAGCGCTACAACATCCGCTGCAATTCCGTGCATCCGGCGTTCATCGAGACGCCGATGGTGGAGGCGCTCATCGGGCGCAGCCGCGACCCGATATCCACCCGCGGGAAACTCGAGGCGCAGATCCCTCTCGGCCGCCTGGGTCAGGCGCACGAAGTGGCCAACATGATTCTCTATCTGGCCAGCGGCGAAAGCGCATTCGTGACCGGCGCCGAGTTCGTCATCGACGGCGGCCTGACCGCTGCCTGAAGGTCATGTCCGCCATGCGCATCCTCTTTTGCGCTCGAGCTGCGTGAGCAGCGACGACCACTCCATGCCCGAACGCGCATGGCCCGCATGCGAGAGAATGCGGCGACCCTGCTCGATGGTCTTCCGCCGGACATCCTCGTCGGGATAGCGAAGCGGCGCGCCTCCTGCCATGCCGTCCACCTGGTATCGGCAGGCGGCTTCCATACGGTGCATCCACACGAAGGCCGCCGCCACACTGTCACCGCAGGTGAGCAGGCCGTGGTTGCGCAGCACAAGGATCATGTTGTCGCCGAGATCACGGACAAGGCGTTGCTGTTCGTCGGCGTCGAGAACCACACCCTCGAAGTCGTGATAACCGATCCAGCCCATCAGGATGAGAGCCTTCTGGCTGAGCGGCAGCAATCCGGCCTCCTGCATGGCGACGGCATTGCCGGCCCGCGTATGGGTGTGGAGAACACAGTGAACGTCCGGTCTGGCATTGTGGACGGCCCGGTGAATGAGAAACCCGGCGGGATTGATGTTGCCTTCGCCACCGCTGTCGACCTTCACCAGCGAACTCGCCGTGATCTGGTCGAACAGAACGCCGTAGGGGTTGAAGAGCACATCGTCGGTTCCCGGTACGCGCGCGGAGATGTGGGTGCTCGAAAGATCCGACCAGCCGTAGAGGTCGACCAGCTGGTAGCACGCCGCAAGGTCGCAGCGAACCTGCCACTCATCTTCGGACATGGAACCGGGCTCGTCGCGTGTCTGTATCATGGCACGGCAATCCAGTCAGACGGTGCGCCAAGTCTACTCTGCCGGGCGCACCTGCACTCTACAAAAAGATTCTTGCAACTGCGCAGGCTTCGATCAGCGGCGACACAAGGTCCTGTTTGACAGCAGTCTCCTGTGGGCATCGGTAAAGCTGCGGTTTTCACGTGTCGAATGGACCTTGCCGCGCGGCGTGTCGATCAGAATGCTGCTCTTGAAGTCACTCTGCAATGCCTGATCGTTCGAGTACAACAGGCGAGCGCCGCTCACTTGCGCCAAGGCCAGGATGTGCGCGTCGTTGGATGTGCACAAACCCTGACTTTCAATTGCTTCTGTCCGCTCCGCAACGACTCCCTGGCTCCTGGTGTGCAAGCGCCCTGCAAGTTGGGCGTTTTTTGCCCACTCTCGAAACCGCGCTGACTGGCCAAGTTCCTCGGCGATCCTGCCGCCAACAACAAGCCTTCCCTTTCCCGTATCGATCCATTCGAAGAACTTCGCTCCGGCCTCGGGCCTGCCAGTCCCGAATACCTCCCAGGCAACATTTGCATCGACAATCGCGCACACGGTCAAAAGCCCAGTGACCGTCGGGTCTCTTCCATGAAGAACCTGCGGTAACCCTCCGGCACATTGACAATGTTCCCCTCCTCGTCCAGCTTGAGTGAGTGGATGCAGACATCCAGATCGTTGCGCTCGAAATACAGGATCGACACTCCGTCGGGGGTCAGCTTTCCGCGACTGTCACGCACATCCATGCGCACGCGATCAAGCAGATGGTCACTGTGGGTCTCGACGACGAGCTGTCGCCCGGGGCTGGCAATCTCGCAGAACAGGCTTCCGAGCGCAGCCTGGGCGCTTGGGTGAAGATGGACTTCCGGCTGTTGCAGGAGGAACATCGGCGGGGCATCACGGCGCAGCAATTCGGTCATGACCGGCAGCACCTGACTGACACCGTAACCGACATCGATCATGTTGCGCGGAGGGCCTTTCAGTCGCGTGCCGCATTTTCTGATCTGTAGCTGAAATGGCTCACTTTCACGTTTACCCAACCGCTTGATCCCAATCTCATCAAACAGGCCTGACGCACGCCCGAACTCCTCCAATGCGCACTTGAGACGCGCCCATTCCTTGCTGTTCCGGAAGTACATGTTTGCGAGATACATCGGAATGTGATCACCCTCCGGATCGGGCACGGCTCGACTTGGATCGTACGTACGACGCGGTTTGGAGCGTACTGGTGCGCTGGCATAAGGCGCCGGGCGGCGCAGACGCATCATGTACGAACCGCACTGAATCTGCTCAACTTCAGTCAGGTCATCATCGGTGATATCCGGCGAGTGATCCAAAGGCTCCAATCTGGCCTTACCATCTTCGTGGTTCTCTGAAAGATGTGGTTTCAGCGGAAAATAGAAAGGCCGCATGGTATATCGCGATGGATCCGGAACAGGCCGTGAGCGCGCCGTCGCAAGCCGCCATGCGCCCCTCGCTGTGCCCACGCGCAGTTCTTGACTCTCGCCTTCCGTCAGACGCTCTTCAATCCAGACACTGCCATGCGCCAGTCGTCGACGCGCTGGAACTGGTGCGGTTCCATGTCTCTCAAAAACGACAGAAAATCGCCGCGCATCGCCTTCATTGACAATCTTTGCGGCACGCTCGGGACCTCGGGACGTAAACTCAAACCCTGCTTCGAATGTGTCAGCCCGTCCGCCTCTGCGTCCTCTGTGATGGGCGATGTCATCGAAGCTCCCCAGGTCATAGGGCTCCTCCTTGAAGTCCGGAATCTTGAAATCATAGGCTATATCCCAGAGCGCCCGGATCATGGCCATGAACGAGGTCTTGCCGGTGCTGTTGTCGCCAACGAGCAGAGTCAACGGTGCCAGACGAGCCGTCTCGACATGACGAAAACACCGGAAATTCTCCAGTCTGACTGCATGCATGGCCATGGCGCAACTCACTCTTTGCACTGAAGATGGTGCGGCAATCAGGGAGCCTCTTCATTGATATTCCGGAAGTCAAGCGCCAGGAGCGGCAAGGCATGCTGTCCAGATCGTTCTCGGCAACAGTCTCGCCTTGTGACATGTTCGCCGGGACGCATCGCCGGGCAGGCACGTCAGGACGTTGAGAGGATGCGAGGGGCGCTTTGCGATCATGCTTGCGATGTCTTGCGCAGCGTTGCAGCACATGGCCTGAAGCGTACCGCCAGCCCGGGGGATGTCGCCTAGCGTCGCTGCACAGCTGTGCCGAGCGTGGCGAGAAGGTCGGGAACACGCGCCGGCGGCACGGTTTCTCCGCTTTCGAGGCGCTTGCGGATGTCCTCGACGAGTTGCCGGTGCACCAATTGCCGCAACTGGACGGGAAGGTCGTCGGTCGCCGCCGAAATGGCATCCTCGAGATCATCGGTCCAGAGTGCCGACCAGGCCTCCCGGGCCTCACCGAATCCATAAAGCGGCGGTTCCCCCCAGCTGCGTTGCGCGCGGATGGCCTGGCGCCTGCCGGATGTTGCCGCAATGTCGATAACGCCGTCGTCATCGAGCACGACCCCGTAGTGACATTCCGCTGCGGAGCGATGCACAATGCCGTTCATCACGTCGGCGGCAACGTCGCCTGGCGGTCTTTCAAGGGGGTCACCAAAACCGCCGCCTCCCTGGGTTCCGATTCTCAGGACATCACCGGGTCCCAGTTCAAGGATATCGATCTTGCCGAGGTCGCGTTCCAGCGGCGTCCCCGGATTGAGCCTGGTGTATCCGGTGGCCCCCATATGTCCACCCAGTCTGCCGGGCGGGCCGAAGACATAGCGTTCCATGCACCGTGACGTGATCGAGGTGTAGTGCGACGAGGTCTCGATCTCGATCTCGATTCCGGTGCCGCCCCTGTAGCGGCCCGCGCCGCCTGAATCTTCCCTCAGCCCGTAGTGGCGAATGAGGATTTCCGGCATCTCGTTCTCGAAAATCTCGGTCGGTATGTTCTTGAGAAAATTGAGAATCACCATGGTGCCATCGACACCATCCGCCACCGGTCGGCCGCCGGACCCACCGACGATGGGCTGAATCACCGACACCTTGGCACCACCGGTTTCAAGGTCGGGAACCGAAACGAGGAGGATGGATCCCTGGCCCGAGTCCGTCGCCGGCAACTCCATCGGCACCGCCTGCGCCAGGGCTCCCACTGTCACGTCGCACACCTTGTGGCTGGTGGCATAGCGTGCTCCGCAGGCAGCGCCGGGTTCGGGATTGAGTATCGTGCCCTTCGGGATCTCGACCTTGAGCGGTCGTACCAGGCCAGCGTTGTAGGCAATGGCCGGGGCCTGGGTGCACATCCAGTTCACCAGGCCCGTGATCAGCATCCAGTGGCCGTCCTGGTTGTAGGTGGGGATGTTGAGAGCTGCCCTCACCTGGGGGGCGGTTCCGGAGAAATCAAGCAGCATTTCGTCGCCCGCGACCGTCAGCGTGACATGGATGCGCACCAGGCCAAGACCCACCATGTCGGCCTCAATGTAATCGGTGTAGCGGTAACTGCCGTCGGGAACGTGTGCGATCACCCGCCGCGCCTGGGTTTCGGCATAGTCGAGGGCCTCGTTGATCGTGACGTCGATCACCGCGCGGCCGTACTGACCAATCAGCTGGCGCAGCCTTCTTTCGGCTGTTGCGAGTCCGGCAAGACAGGCCTTCATGTCGCCCCAGTTGCCCTCCGGAGTCCGGCAGTTGGCAAAAATCATGTCAAGGAACGGCTGGTTGAGGACGCCGGCGCTGTAGAGCTTCTGTGGCGGTATCCGCAAGCCTTCCTGGATGATCTCCTGGCTCGACGGCGCAATCGATCCGGGCACCCTGCCGCCGATGTCGGAGACATGGATGAATGTCCACGCCCAGCACAGCAGGGCGCCGTCGACGTGGACCGGCGCCCACAGGTAGATATCGGAAAGATGGGTCGCCATGCCCCGGGTCGCATCCGGATCATTGGAGATGAAGATGTCGCCCTCCACGACATCGTCTCCGATACGCTCGAGAGTCCCCGCCATGGGCATGCCGATCATCATCAGCACGCCGTAGCGGCGCGGCGCGGCGAACACCTCTCCGGAACGCGACACGAGAACCGAGCCGTAGTCCTGCGTCTCCTTGACGAAGACAGTGTGCGCCGTGCGCGCAATGACGCCCGCCATCTCGTCGACAATGGCCTGGAAGCGGTTGAGCATGATTTCGAGGCGAACAGGATCGTCCATCAACCTCGTTCCCCGATGAGATTTCCGAAATCGTCGATCCTCACGACAAATCCCGGTGGCACCCACGTCGTGGTGTCATACTGCTCGATGACAAGAGGACCGGGATAGGTCTCCGGTGGCCGCAAATCCTCGCGCCGCCATACCTGGGCCTCGACCACGTCGCCGGCTTCGTGAACCCGCCGCACGCCGCGGGGCCGGCCGCTGCCTGCGGCGGAGCGGGAAAAGAGCGCAGGAGAAGGTGTGACGCCGACAATCTGCAGGCGCGCTTCCAGCATCCGCACAGGCGCCTGCGGATCATGATAGCCGTAGACACTCTGATAGCGCTCGAGAAACCAACGGGTCAGATCCCCGGTCGAGAGGGACGGAACATCCGGGAATGGCACATTGATCTCGTAGGACTGGCCGACATGGCACAGATCAGCCGAACGCAGGACATGAACCTCCGCCACGCCGGCGTCCTGTTCCGCCAACCAGGCGCGGGCGCTCCTTTCGAGCCCGGCATAGGTGCTGGCGAGATCGCCGTCCGCGAGCGTGTCGAGATCCCGCCACACACTCTGGACAAAATCCGCGCGGAAATCCGCAACAAGGCATCCAAGGGCACACAACGTTCCGGGAGCGGGCGGCACGATGACGCGGCGCAGGTCCATCTCACGCGCCAGCATGAAGGCCTGCGTCGGTCCGGCGGCGCCATAGGCCAGCATGGAGAATCCCGTGGTGTCGATCCCCCGCCGCGCCGTCAGGGGTAGCAGCTGCGCATAGATGTTGGCGGTCGTAACCTGAAGAATCGCATCAGCAGTCTCGCTGCGTGTGCGGTCGATGACGGCCGCCAGCCGGTCGATCGCGGCATCGGCCAGCTCGCGTTCGAGAACCATCGCGCCATCGAGAAGGCTGTCCTCGGCGACAATTCCGGCCACAAGGTAGGCATCGGTCACGGTTGGCCGCATGCCGCCCTTGGCATAACACGCCGGACCCGGCCGGGCGCCGGCACTCCTTGGGCCGACCTTGAGCACGCCTTCACTGTCCGTCCAGGCGATCGAACCACCACCGGCGCCGACCGCCGACACGTCCACGGCCGGCATGATGACCGGGATGTCTGCGATGGTGTTGTCGGTCGCCTGGCCGATGCCTTCCTGGATGATCGATACGTCGACGCTGGTACCGCCCATGTCGAGGGTGACGACATGGTCGTCTCCGATGGAACTGGCGATATGACGGGCGCCGATGACTCCCGAGGCAGGGCCGGAAAGCAGGGTTTCGACAGGCCGGCGTGCCGCCATGGCAGCGGTCATCACGCCACCGTTCGACTTTGTCGAAAAGACACGGCATGGCATGGCAAGGTCCCGTGTCCGCTCCTCGAGGGTGGTGAAATAGGTCTCCATGCGACCGCCCACATAGGCATTGATGACACTGACGAGAGCGCGCTCATACTCCCGCTGCTGGGGCCACACGTCTGTTGAGACGGTGATATAGACATGAGGAAAGCTCTCATTTATCCAGAGCTTTGCCAGTTGTTCGTGATGTGGATTGCGGTATGCGTGGAGGAAGCATACGGCAATGGTCTCGACACCTTCTTCCAGCAGCGTCCGGACCTGCCTGTTCACGTCCTCGCGCCGCAGCGGCGTGATGACCTCGCCATCGGATCTCAGTCTCTCGTCGACCGGACGGACAAGCCGCCGCGGCACCAGTGGAACGGGTCGTGGCACAAAGAAGTCATTCGCCTTCGAAAGACGCAGGCGGCGCAGCTCGAGCGTATCGGTAAAGCCGCGGGTCATCAGCACTCCGGTGCAGGCACCCTCGCGCTCGAGAAGCGTGTTGACGGCGAGCGTGGTGCCGTGAGCGAAGTAGCCGATGGCAGACGGGTCGATGCCATGGCGCCGGGTGATGTCCTCGAGTCCCTGCATCACCGCCAGCGACGGGTCTTCGGGCGTGGACGGCGTCTTCAGCGCGATCACCTCGCCAGACCGGGCGTTCATGAGCTGGAAATCGGTGAACGTTCCGCCGATATCAACGCCAAGACGCCAGTCGTCGTCACACGGCGAGCGTTTGGTATCGTTATCGTGCGCCATGGCGGAGAGCCGGGAGCCGGACGAGACCGACCGTCCCCGAAGCGGCATCCACCTCGTCAGCTGCCGGGGGCCGGGGCATCTTTTTCCCGGCGTCCGAGCAGCTGGTAGAGGTCGTGTTCACGGCGGACAAGGTCGTGATCGTTGTTGTCCTGCCAGACAGTCTCGACCGCCGGACGATTCTTCTGTCGTTCCGCCTTCAGGGCACGGATGAAGCTGCCGTCCCTGATGTTGGCAATCATCCGGCGCATGCCTTCGAGCGTCTTTTCCTCATCGAAATACTGTTTGGACCATACGAGATGGCCGAACTGGGCCGTGGCGCTGGTCCGCTTCATGCGCTCGAAGGCACCGAGGTCGCGCCCGTACTCGGCGAACTTGACGCTCTCTCCGGACGCATAGAGATCCAGCATGACCGCCTCGGGAGAACAGCCCGCTTCGACGAGAGCCGTATACATGGCACGCAATGCGTAGAGCCCCGGCTGATGCTCCTCGAAGAGGTCGATGAGGACCTCCTCGCCGAAACTCGATTCCAGCGCCCCCATTCTTGTGGTGCCGATCGCCCAGGAGATCGCAAGGCACCTGTCGAGAGCCCTGCCGCTGCCGTCCTGGGCCA
Organism: Alphaproteobacteria bacterium; assembly: GCA_965200495.1. Classification (GTDB taxonomy): domain Bacteria; phylum Pseudomonadota; class Alphaproteobacteria; order SP197; family SP197; genus SP197. The sequence continues at coordinate 2,076,271 of CBDAUG010000001.1, read as the reverse complement.
CGGCAATGAGGCTCGGAAAGCCCCTGCCCTCAAGGAACGTCGCCCGCACCCCCTCTCCGAGCATGCGCGGCGCCACCATGACGACATCGACCCCGGGCTCCGGGACAATCTCGCCGTAGTGGATGTTGAATCCATGGGCAAAGCACATGACATCACCGGGCTTGAGGGATTTCTTCACCCAGTTTTCGTAAACATCGGGCTGACTGTCGTCGGATGTCAGCATCATCAGGACATCGGCACGGGCAGCCGCCTCCCCTATGGTCAGGAGATCCCAGCCGTCAGCGCGCGCACTCTCGGCATACTCGTCCTCGATATTGCCGACGATCACGTCGACACCGCGGTCCTTCATGTTGAGCGCCTGACTGCGCCCCTGGTTGCCGTAGCCGATGACGGCAACCGTCCTGCCGTTGAGCAGAGTCGGGTCGACATCGTCATCAAAATAGAACCTGCCCATGATCTCTCCTGACGGTAGTCTTTGCGGGGCGGAGTGTACTGCAAAAATGACGACATCAGGAACACGGCACGCAATCAGCACCTATCACGCCTCGGGATTTGCGGCGCCGCTCATCGCCATGTCGGCTGAAGAGGCTGACCGTACCCTCGCCAGACTTGACGCTGTCGACGTCGACCTGCCGCACCCCTGGTACTACAAGTCCTACCTGCTCTTCACCTGGATGGACCGGCTGGTCCGCCGGCCTGCGATCCTCGATGCGGTGGCGCCGGTGACGGGGCCGGACATCATGGTGATGAGCGCAGACATCTGGACCAAGCCTGCGCGGGACGGGCGCCACATCTCATTTCACCAGGATGCCGGCTACTGGAACCTCGATCCACTGAACATCGTCACGGCCTGGATTGCCCTGACGCCGGCAACCCCGGCCAACGGCTGCATGCAATTCGTTCCGGGGACCCACCGGCTTGGCCCCGTGGCGCACGACGAACGTATCGGCGCGGACAACATGCTGTCCCACGGCCAGACCGTACGCATTGATACCGCGACACGGCCGGTTTACGACAACGAGCTCGGACCGGGCGCCATGTCGCTCCACCACGCCCTGCTGGTTCATGGTTCCGGCGCCAACACCACCAACACGCCACGCACGGCAATCTGCATCCGCTATCTCCCGGGACGCATCCGGTGGACGAGTGGCCCACCGGTCTCCGCCATGCTCGTGAGAGGCCGCCACGAGGGCAATCTCGTCCTCGAGCAACCACCGGCGAGAGATCTCTCCCCTGAAGCCGTCCGCCAGCACACGAGGCTCCTCGCACCCCACGCCGCGAAACGCTACGTGACTTTCTGACAACAATCATCGGCGCGGGCGGCGAGGTCATCGGACCAGCAGAACATCGCCCGCGGATGGGCTGCGCCGAGAGCCCTGGCGGAGCGACAGGCCTGCACCGGAAGAATCCGGCAGCTGCCCCCGTCAGGATGTCGACGATGGCGGCGTTGGCATCATCAGCCACGGGCCCACCGCATGGTCCGCGTGATCTGCCTCGATCCCGCAACCGACTGCAAGGCCGCATGGTCGGGAGCCACGGTATCGATCCGGCGGGGATTCCCGCCACAGCCCGGCCAGGACAGCATTCATCACAGGGAAATCCGGCACACGGGCCATACATTGTTGTGGCGCACTCCTGACACAGCGCCGTCAGAGCCAGGAGACGCAAACCTGCCCTCTCGGCTGTGGAAACGTCAAAGATGGCGACGGTGGCGACGACGGGCCGTACCGCACCGAGGTCATCTTGAGCCTGGAGGAGAAGACGCACGTCGTGGGGATCATCGACAACATCGCGCCGTTCGACCCGACGGAGATGCGCGAACCGGACATCGATGCCCTTGTGGACGGGCGGGATACGAACGACTCGGCCTGCTGCCGGTCAACCGGGCCATGGACGGCGTCGAATATCGCCGCCAGGGCGGCTGCAGCGTCGTCACCCTGACCAAGGATCCGGCTGAGCATGAAAACGGGCCATGTTTCAAGGGCATCAAATTCCCGGAGAAGAACCGGAAAATCGAAACTGCAAGGGGTGGTCCGATCCTGTTGGCGCTGGACGCACTGCGTCCTTATGATAGGGGGTAATCCATACGAAACTCAGGAAGAAAGTCGATGGCCACACCAATCTACGTTCATGTCGGAGACCAGGGCGGCGAAAACCTTCAGGGCGGCAACGCAATCGATGTCATGGATCTGGGCAGCGGCGCCGACACTGCAGGCGGCGGCGGGGGCTTCAACATCATCCTTGGCGGCAGCAATGCCGACTACCTCAGGAGTGAAGGCGTCTTCGAGGACATTCTCGCCGGCAGCGGCAACGACACCATCGTCGCGACCGGGTACGGTGGCTGGCTCTTCGGCGGCTCCGGCGATGACACGATCATCGGTTCAGACAACGGCTGGGATCATCCAGAGCATATTTTCGGAGGCTCCGGCAACGACACCATCAACGGCGGCGGGGGCAACGACATCATCATCGGCGGGGCGGGCGACGACGATCTGACCGGCGGCGACGGCGCGGATACCTTCACCTTCTGGGAGGGTCACGGCAACGACACGGTCCGGGACTTCAATTTTGCCGAGGGCGACCGGATCCATCTTACCAATTTCGATCAGACGATCACCTGGGCGCAGTTGAGCACGAAGATCACGACCGTCACGGACGATGACAACGTGGTGACGGGTGTCCAGGTCGACCTCGGCGAGTGGGGCGGCGGCACGATCATGCTGGAAGGCATCACGTCCGTCGACGACGTGACCGAGGACATGTTCGTGCTTGACCAGCTCGCGGGCAGCGACTCCGACGATTTTCTCCAGGGCGGCGACAGCAACGACACCATCGACGGCGGCGGGGGCCACGACATCATCATCGACGGAGCGGGCGACGACACCATCGATGGTGGCACCGGCAATGACTATATCATTAATCAGGCCGGCGACGACACGATCACCGGCGGAACCGGTGCCGACACATTCTTCTTCTACGAGGGCCATGGCGACGACGTCGTGACCGACTTCAGCAAGGCCGAAGGCGACAGGATCGCCCTGAGCGGCTTCGACGCAGCCGTCACGTGGGACGCCCTGAGCACGAACATCACGACCGTCACGGACGATGACAACGTGGTGACGGGCGTCCGGATCGACCTCGGCGAGTGGGGCGGCGGCACGATCACGCTCGAAGGCATCACGTCCGTCGACGACGTGACCGAGGACATGTTTGTTCTGCATGCCCTCACCGGCAGTGACGATGTCGACGACAGGCTCCAGGGCGGCACCGGCAACGATACAATGACCGGCGGGACCGGCGCCGACACCTTCGTGTTCAACCAGAGCAGTGGCCACGACACGATCACCGACTTCAGCAAGGCCGGAGGCGACAGGATCGCCCTGAGCGGCTTCGACGCAGCCGTCACGTGGGACGCCCTGAGCACGAACATCACGACCATCACGGACGATGACAACGTGGTGACGGGCGTCCGGATCGACCTCGGCGAGTGGGGCGGCGGCACGATCACGCTCGAAGGCATCACGTCCGTCGACGACCTGACCGAGGACATGTTCGACTTGCCAAGCGGCTCGACCACCTCGCGTTTCGGTACCGAAAACGCCAACGCAATTGACGGCGACGGCGGCGCCGACATGATCTACGGCATGGAGGGCGACGACACGCTGCGCGGAGAGGGCGGCGGTGACATGATCTTCGGCGGCGAAGGCGACGACTGGCTGGAGGGCGGTGCTGGCGAGGATCTGCTGATGGGCGGCGAAGGCGACGACATGATCTTCGGCGGCGAAGGCGACGACATGATGATCGGCGGCGAGGGCAGCGACACGATGATCGGCGGGACCGGTGCCGACACCTTCGTGTTCAACCAGAGCAGCGGCCACGACACGATCACCGACTTCAGCAAGGTCGAAGGCGACAGGATCGACCTCAGCGCCTTCACGAACATCACGTCGATCGGCGACCTGCGCGGCTATCAGGCGGGCGACGACGCCGTGATCGTCCTCGGCTTCAACGGCGGGGACACGATCACGCTGGAGGATGTCCAGTTGAGCGATCTGCAGGCTTCCGACTTCGTTCTCTACCAGAACGAGTACACCGGAACCGCGGGCGCCGACACCCTGACGGGCGGGGCAGGCGACGACACGATGACGGGTCTTGACGGCGACGATACGCTGACCGGCGGGGACGGTGCCGACACCTTCGTCTTTGCCCCGGGCCACGGGGATGATACGGTTATTGACTTCACCGACGGCGAGGACATCATTGATCTGAGTGCGTTCTCCGGGATCAGCGGGTTCGGCGACCTGGCCTTGACGGCGGTCGGCAACGACATTCAGATCGACCTGTCCGCACACGGCGGCGACACGATCACGCTTCAGAATTCTGCGCTGGACAGTCTGGACGCGACAGACTTCGTGTTCCATCAGGAAGATCCGCAGGACGGCATGTAGGCTGCGTCCCCGGTCTTGACGGTCTCGACACGGATGGCCTGGCGGCAGCCGTGGAGAGCAGCATAGCCGTCCCGTGCGGTGCCGGCGACTGCGGTGCCGGCGACATGGCACAGGCGCCGCCGGTGACGTTGATGACCCCCTGAGATGGTCGCCGTGCAACCCTTGGTTGCGGTGCTCCTTGACAAGACGGTCCCGGAGTCGGTGCCCGCACCGTGACAGGTCAGGGCTCGGAAGGCGTCACCTGGCAGGCCCAACGCCCGCCCGTCACCCCCTGAACGACAGAACATTCCTGGATTGTCTGGCGCCGGCAAGCCGGAAGCGCTATGTCGGGGCGATGAACCGGTTTGAAGACAGGGTCGTCCTCGTCACAGGTGCGGCCAGCGGTATCGGCAGGGCAACGATGGAACGGCTGGCGGGCGAAGGCGCCACCGTGGTCGCGGTTGACCACGACGCTGGCGGTCTCGCGGATGCGGTCGGTCGACTGAAGGCTGCCGGCGCGGCCGTGACCGCGGTCGTGGCGGATGTCATGGATGAATCCGCGATCGAGGCAGCCTTCGCGACACTCGATGACGTGACGGCAGGCCGGCTCGATGTTTCGATTCATATCGCCGGAAACTCGATGTTCGGGACCATCGAGGATCTGGCCAGCGTTGACTGGGAACGTCTTTGGCGTCTCAACGTGCTGTCAACCGTCATCTGCTGTCGCCTTGCGGTGCGCCGGATGAAGGCGACGGGAGGCGGAGCCATCGTCAACATGTCGTCAATCTCCGGCCTCGCCGGCGACCCCGGTTGGGGCGCCTACAACACCGCCAAGGCGGCTATCTGGAATCTCACCCAATGCCTCGCCTGGGAAGTCGGACGCTACAACATCCGCGCCAACGCGATCTGTCCCGGCCCCATCGCCACCAGGCGCATGCTGGGAAGCCTCGAGACAGCCCCCGAACAGGCCGCCGCCTACGCCCGATCGACCCCCCTCGGGCGTCTTGGCGCGCCGGAAGAATGTGCCGCCGCCATCTGTTTTCTGGCCAGCGACGATGCCAGCTTCGTCAACTCCACCATGCTCGTCTGCGACGGCGGCCTGACAGGCGTGACAGGCCAGCCACGGTTCGACACGGACTCCTACAGATTCGACGGCTGAACCATGCGCCGCCGCCTCTTTCGTGACTGGCAGGGAGTGTTGAAGGATGGCTGGCGCAGTCCCCAGATCCTGCTGCTGATCTTCGCCGCGTCCATCCCGGTCGCCTTCGAGCCATGGTCGGCGCTCATCAACAATTTCGCCGTCGACGTGGTGAACTTTACCGGGCTGGAACGAGGCATTCTCGAGTCAGTGCGTGAGATACCCGGGTTCCTCGCTTTCACGGTCGTCTACACGCTCCTTATCTGGCGCCAGCAGACCTTCGCCATTCTTGCGCTCAGTGTCCTCGGCCTGGGAGTCGCCCTCACCGGTCTGCTGCCCACGGTCTGGGGACTCTATTTTACGACAATCGTGATGTCGACCGGATTTCACTACCTGGCGACCATGGAACAGTCGCTCTCCATGCAGTGGACGTCGAGGGAGGAATTGCCGCTTGTGCTGGGGCGCATGGCCGCAGTGGCGGCCGCCGGATCCCTTGTCGCCTACGCCTTCGTCTACGTCGCTTTCGAGTTCCTGGATTCACCCTACTGGATTGTCTACCTGATTTCCGGCTCGGCCACTCTTGCACTGGGTCTCTTCTGCTGGATGTTCTTCCCGCGTTTCAACGAGTCAGGCTACCAGACCATGACGATCGTCCTGCGCAGGCGCTACTGGCTCTACTACGCGCTGGAGTTCATGTCCGGAGGACGCCGCCAGATTTTCATCGGCTTTGCCGCGTTTCTCATGGTCGCCGAGTTCGGCTATCGCCCGGAAGCCGTTGTCGCGCTGTTTGCCGCCAACCATGTCATCGCCATCTGGCTGGCGCCGCGGATCGGACGCCTGATCATGCAATGGGGCGAACGACCGGCGCTGATCCTGGAGTACGTCGGACTGATCGGTATCTTTGTCGCCTATGCGTTTGTTGATGTGGCCTGGATGGCCGCCGCGCTCTACATCCTTGATCATCTCTTCTTCGCCCTTGCCATCGCCATCAAGAGCTATTTCCGCAAGATCGCCGAAACCGGCGACATTGCGTCAACCGCCGGCGTCTCCTTCACGATCAACCATATCGCAGCGGTGACCATGCCGTGGATGCTGGGCATCATCTGGGTTGCGGATACTGACGGGCGCATGACCGTGTTTCTCGTCGGCGCCGGCATGGCCGCCGTCTCGCTCGCCCTCTCCTGCATGATTCCCGCCCGGCCGATGCCCGGCCGGGAAACCATGTTCCGGCAGACCCGGGCCATCCAGCCGGCCGAGTAGGGCGTTGACTGGCCGGCGATCTTCGATACGTCACAGGATTTGCTTTCAGCAACAGACCGCAAGGGAGGCGTGTCGATGGGCAGCGATGGACGACCGAAACTGGCGGTGGGGCATGTGAGAATCGACGTCGATGATGTCGACCGGGCGTGCTCCTTTTTCGTGCGCCACGGCATGCGCGATATCTTCCGCGGTGACAACTTCGGCGTGCTCGAGTTGCGCGGCGGCACGCATCTCGTGGTGAACAGGGCCCACGAGGCGGTGGAGCCCGGCACCGCGGCGCCCTTCGATCTCATGGTCGACGACATTGATGCGGCGCACGATGACTTCGCGGCCGCCGGTGTCGCCGCCACGCCCATAGAACGCGGACGCATCCACGACACTTTCCACATTGACGGACCCGGCGGCTACCGCTTTGCGGTCACCTCGTCCCACGCCGCTGACCGGGTGGTCTGATACCGGACCCCGCTTCAGGCAAGCATGTGGATGGATTGCCTTGAACGGCATGCGCAGCATGACCATAGTCGCGCCGACGTTCCGGGTTGGGGTCGTGGACCATGGCGCACGCAGCACCGGCAGTCCTGTTATCTGCCGAACCGACGACAGTGGACAAGCACTACATCACCGCCGATTCCCTGCTTGAGGATTCTTTCCGCCTGGGCATGCAGATCCTCGACAGCGGCTTCCGCCCGACCTTCATTGTCGGCGTATGGCGCGGAGGATCACCGGTCGGCATCGCCGTGCAGGAACTTCTCGACTTCTTCGGTGTCGAGACCGACCACATCGCCATCCGCACGTCCTTCTACCGGTCCATCGCGCAGACACGCGACAGGGTCCGTGTGCACGGCATGCAGTACATCATCGATCATGTGAATGCCGATCAGGGCCTGCTCATCGTCGATGACGTCTTCGACACCGGACTGAGCATCGATGCCGTCATCTCTCATCTTCGCCACAAGGCCCGCCGCAACACGCCTGACGACACGCGCATCGCGACCGTGTACTACAAGCCGGACAGCAACCGTACCGGGCGCGTGCCGGATTTCTACATCCATAAGACCGGGAGCTGGCTGGTGTTTCCCCATGAACTTCACGGTCTGAGCCGCGACGAAATTCTCACCCACAAACGCGGCATCACGGCTCTGGCCGACAGGATCTGATCCGCGCCCGCGCATCGAGACGCAATGGCAGGCGCCGGCGGTTGTCGCCATCGCTCCATGGGCGAGAGAAGCCTGCAGCATGTGTCGGCGACATCGTGCGGTTCATTCTCGCGCGCGAACCGGTTGCAGCCGCCGGATGCTCCCGACCGTGTATCCGGAGTCGTTCTGCGCCGACTTGTGCCGCGCAGCAGTCAGGGCGTGGCGTTGACGCCGGCCCTGCCGGTGAAGACCGCCGAAACGGGACCGATCTTCGCCTGCACCCTGGCCCGACAGAAGGTCGCCGCGGTTGCGCAACCCGGTATGGCCTGGCGCAGGATGGCTGGATCGTCGAGAGTGCGCCACACTGCTTCGCGCAGCGCCTTGATGCGATGTTCGCCCGACAGGTTCATGGTTGCGCTCCTTCACACGCCGCGCACGAGATGCAGTCCCAGCACGAGGGCAAAGACGACCAGCACCACCAGTGACGCGGCGCCGGTCATCGGGTCGCGCGCCAGGATTCCGGATGGTCCACCCCAGCGCCGGCCGGCACCCGTCGCACCGGCAATCAACGCCCGCGCCGCCGTGCGCAGGGGCACGCCTGCGTCGCCGGCCAATCGGGCAGCGTGACGCGCCAGCCTCGGCAGAAGCCAGCGATAGCACCAGTCGGCATCGACATTGACCCCCGGAAGTTCCGGCGGATAGAGCCGGTAGAGCTTGAGCAACACAAAGGCAAGGGCCGAAAAGAACAGCAGCTGGCACTGGGCGAGAATGTGCGACCACGCATAGGGTTCGTAATGCACGCCATGGGGCAGCATCGCGTAGAGAAACTCCGGCCACACACCGATCAGGATGCATGCGGCGGCGGCGATCGCCATCGCCAGCAACATGGCCGGCGGCGCTTCCCTGGGGCGCAGCCCGGAGTCGTGAGCGAAGAAGGCGAAGAAAGGAATCTTGATACCAGCGTGGTGAAAGACCCCGGCCGACGCAAACAGAAGGGCAAGCCAGATCAGGTCATGGCCCTCCTCGATCACCGCGACCATGATCATCGCCTTCGAGATGAATCCCGAGAACAGGGGAAAGGCCGAGATGGACGCCGCGCCGACGATGCACAGCCCCGTTGTCGCCGGCATGGTGCGATAAAGCCCGCCGAGATCCGAGCCCCCCATACGGCCCGTGCGGTAGAGCACCGCCCCCATGCTCATGAAAAGCAGGCTCTTGTAGAGAACGTGGCTGAAGGCATGGCTGACCGCGCCGTTGATGGCCATGTCGGTGCCGACGCCAATCCCGACCACCATGAAACCCAACTGGTTGATGAGGCTGTAGGACAGGACGCGCCTGAGATCATTCTCGATCACGGCATAGAAGATGGGGAACATCGCCATGACCGCGCCGATCCAGATCAGCTCCTCGGTTCCCGGAAAGAGCCGGGCCAGGGCATAGATCCCGACCTTTGTGGTGAACGCGCTCATCAGGACCGCGCCGGTTTCGGTCGCTTCCGGGTAGGCGTCGATGATCCAGCCGTGCAGCAGCGGAAACCCGCACTTGATGCCAAGCGCCATGAAGATGAGCCAGGCTGCCGTCCCGTCGAGCTCCATGACCGCAAGACCGGTGCCCGCACCGGCAGCATGAAGCACGGTGACGCCGGCGAGCAGCAGCAGACCCGATGTGACCTGCACAGCGAGGTAACGCAGGGCCGTGCCAACACAACCCGGTGTGCGGCGCGCCAGGATCAGCGCCGCCGACGTCAACGCCAGCCCTTCCCAGAACAGGAAGAGTGTCACGAGATCGCCGGCGAAGACGGCGCCCTGGGCGCAGCCGGCATAGGCAAGGGCCGCGACCTGCTGAAGGCGATCGTTCGTGTGAAGGCTGTAGATTGCCGCAATGAGCGCCGCGAGGTGGAACAGCCAGCCAAAGAGCTCCGAAAGCCGGTCGCCGTGGTGGAGGACAAGAACGATGTCCATGAGAGCGGCATCCGGAATCGCGGCGGGATCCCCAAACCACAGGTTGACGATACCGGCAAGCGGGGTGGCGACGAGGATGATGGAACGCAACCGTGCCGGTGACAGCGCAACGATGGCGGCGCCGGCAAAGAACACCAGAAAGGGTGCGACGCTAATCATCGTAGTGATCTTCCCGGCGCATCACGAGCCTGCGCAGTCCACGCGCCGCCAGCACCAACACGACACAGGCGACAAGGCCATAGAGTGCGTGGAAACCCCACAGCGCCTCGAAGGGATGCTTGACGTGCCGGTGCACCACGAAGTCGCCAGCCACAAGCAGAAGACACACGCCGTAGAGCGCCCGGATGATCCAGCGGACGGTCCGGGGGTTGTCCAGAAAACGCTGTTTTCCGTTGCGCATGTCAGCGACCCTCGGCCATGATGAAGACCCTGTCCAGCCACGACGTGATGACGTCGGGGAAGAAGAAGAGGGCCAGGCAACCCAGGGACGTGATGGCCATGGCCGCCAGGCAGGGGGCAGGCGCTTCGTGCCAGGTGGCGGCGGTGCCTTGCGGCACCGGTCGCAGGAAGGCGCGCAGGGGAATCGACAGCAGGTAGCCGATGTTGAGCAGGGTGCTGACCGCAAGAACGGCAAGGAGCAGCACCTGGCCGGCAGCGAGAGCGCTTTCGAACAACAGCCATTTGCTCCACAGCCCGCCCAGTGGCGGCAGGCCGATGATGCTGAGGCTGGCGATGGTGAAAGCCGTCATGGTGAGGGGCATCGAACGCCCCAGGCCATCAAGTTCCCACACGCGGGTCTTCAGGGTCGCGACAAGAATGGCCCCGGCGCAGTAGAAGAGGGTGATCTTGGCGAAAGCGTGGGTGACCATGTGAAGGCCGCCGGCCACAAAGCCGGTTTGGCCGGCCAGCAAGGCAGCCAGCACGACGTAGGCGAGCTGGCTCACGGTCGAATAGGCGAGCCGTGCCTTGAGATTGTCGCGTGTCAGGGCCACCACGGATGCGGCAACAATGGTGAAGGCGGCAATCCACTGCAGGATGTCGAGAACGTAGAGGTCCTGCAGAACGTCGAATCCAAAGGTGAACCATGAAACCTTGAGAATGGTGAAGACTCCCGCCTTCACCACGGCGACGGCGTGCAGCAACGCGCTCACCGGAGTCGGGGCCACCATCGCCGCCGGCAGCCAGCGATGAAACGGCATCACGGCAGCCTTGCCTATGCCGAAGACATAGAGCACCAGCAGGACTCCCGCTGTCAGGTCCGTCACCCGGCCTTCAAGAATGCCGCCGGGAACGAAGTCGAGCGTCCCCGCCGCCTGCCATGTGACGATGATCGCCACCAGAAAGAGACCGATGGACGTTCCCATGAGAACGCCCAGATAGACTCGCCCTCCCCTTCTCGCTGCCGCCGTTCCGGCATGGCTGACCAGAGGAAATGTCGACAGCGTCAACGCTTCGTAGAACACGAAGAGAGTGAAAAGATTGCCGGCAAGGGCAACACCCATTGCCGACGCAATGGCGATGGCGAAGAAGGCGTAGAACCGGCTCTGATGCATCTCGTGGTGACCGCGCATGTAGCCGATCGAATAGACTGTCGTGACGATCCACAGGCCGCTTGCCATGAGCGCGAAAGCGACGCCCAGCGGCTCGACGGCGAACTTGAGCGCGAGGCCGGCGACGGGTTCCGCAACAACCAGTTCCGGAATCGTGTCGTTGTTCACCGCGATGACGGCCAGGACGATGAACAGTATCGTTCCGCCGGCGAGACTCGTCGCTTCCCTGACGTTGGGCCAGCGGTGGGTCGCCAGGACGGCTCCGGCGGTGACGATCGGCGCAAGAAGGGCAGGCAGCAGCAGTCCGGTCACGGCGCTCCTCCAAGGAGTCGCGCCGCGGCATCCGCCACGCCAACCGTGAGGTCGGTGGAAATGCCAAGAACCACGCACAGCACACACAAGGCAACGGCGGGCATCAGCAGCATCGCCGGCGCCTCGTCTCTCGCTCCGGGCGACGGATCCGAGAAATAGGCGACATCGACGACACGCCAGATGTAGACAACCGCAATCAGTGACGTGGCAACAATGACGAGCGCCAGCGGCCACAGCCCGGTATCAAGGGCGCCGCTCACAAGATACCACTTGGAGACGAAACCCACGGTCCCCGGCACGCCGATCATCGACAGGCCAGCCACGACAAAGCAGCCCATGGTCACCGGCATGCGCCGTCCCAGACCACGGAAGCTCTCCATGTTCGCCTTGCCCAGTCTCATGATGACGCAGGCCATGATCAGGAAGAGTGCACCTTTCATGAGGCCATGGTTGAAGACATGGACAATGGCGGCCACGAGTCCATCATGGTTGGCAAAGCCGATGGCGGCGGCGATGTAGCCCACCTGGGCAACGCTGGAGTAGGCCAGCATGCGCCTGAGGTCGTGCTGCCATACCGCGACGATGGATCCGGCGACAGCGCCTGCCAGCCCCAGGGGTACAAGCAACCAGCCGATCTTCATTTCGCCGAAGGCGTAGTCCGCTCCGAAGACGCTGTAGACGAGACGCAGCAGCATGTAGGCGCCGATTTTTGTTGCCGTGGCGCCGAAGAATGCGGAGACCAGCGACGGCGCATAGGTGTAGGCGTTGGGCATCCAGGAGTGGGCCGGGAAGATCGCCGCCTTGATGGCCGTGCCGATGAGAATGAAGGCCAGCGCAGCCTGGATGGGCGCCGTATGGCTGACATCCGGAAGACGGGTGGCCATGTCCGCCATGTTGAGGGTGCCCGTCATCATGTAGGCAAGTCCGATGCCGACGAGAATGAACGTGGCGCCGATGGTTCCCTGGACGAGATAATGAAATGCCGCCCGGGTCGCCCGCCGGTCGACACCCATGGCCACGAGCGCGTAACTCGCCAGGGACGAGATCTCGAGGAAGACATAGAGATTGAAGACATCGCCGGTCATGGCGATGCCGAGCATTCCGGCAAGGGCAAGCAGCGCCATCGTGTGGAACAGATGGCGCGCCCTGTGGACCACCTCGACATCGATAACGGCCCTGGTGGCCGGCATGATGATGGCGGCCATGCCCGACACCAGAACCATGACCAGGGCATTGAGAGGATCGATCACATAGGCGATACCGAGAATCTCGGGCCAGCCCCCCATGGCGTAATGGATGGGGCCGGCACCCAGAACATGCTCGAGAAGCGCGACAGAGACGGCGAAGGTGAGCCACGCCACGACAACAGCAAACAACCATGCCGGGCGGGGCCTGCCCATGAGCGCGCACAGGGGCGCACCGATGAGCGGCACCGCCACCTGGAGTGCGGGAAGCTGATCGGCAAGACCCATGCGGTCAGCCCAGGTCGACCCTGGCCATCTCGTCTTCTTCGATGGAACCGTAGGATTCGCGGATGCGCACGATCAGTGCGAGCGCCAGTGAGGTGGTGGCCACGGCAACCACGATGGCTGTCAGGATGAGGACATGAGGCAGCGGGTTGGTATAGAGCACCGCGTCCTCGTGGACGATCGGCGCCGTGCCGTCGCGGACATTGGAGAGTGAGATGTAGAGCAGGAAAACACCGCCCTGAAAGATGTTGAGACCGGCCACTTTCTTGATCAGGTTGCCGCGGGTCATGACGATGTAGAGCCCGATCATCAGCAGTGCGACCGCACCCCACTGCAACGCGTGTCCGATGATGAAATCGACCGGATTCATTGCCGTGCCCTGCGTTCGGCAAACACCAGAAAGACCGCGGTCAACACACCGGCGACGGTCACGCCGACGCCAAGCTCGATAATGATGATGCCGACATGCTGTCCATGCACGGGGGCGTCGTGATCGAGAACACTGTAGTCGAGGAACTCGCCGCCGAGCGCCATCGTCGCAAAGCCGGTCCCGGCATAGACAATCAGCCCGCAACATACCATGGCCATGACAGCGGACATGGGCACCGCCTCGACGGCTCTCCTGGTCCCGAACACAACGGTGTAGACGATGATGCCCGTGGCGAAGATCACACCGGCCTGAAAACCGCCCCCCGGACCATAGTCACCGTGCATCTGCACGAAAAGCGCAAACAGCAGGATGAACGGCACCATGATCTTGACGACGACGCGAACCAGAATGAACTCGCTCATGCCTCGTCCCTGCGCCAGTGCCGCATCAGGGCGATGACGCCGATCCCGGCGGTGAAGATCACCGCGACCTCTCCCAGAGTATCGAAACCCCGGTAACTGGCAAGGATCGCCGTCACCATGTTGGGAACCCCGGTGTCCGCCGAACTCTCGGCGATGTAGCGAGCGGCGACATGAAGATTGGCCGGGGATGCGGGATCCCCCAGCAGCGGCATGTCAAGGGTGGCATAGAGAAGACCCGCACCCGATGCGAGACTCACCAGGAGCGCCAGGGTCCGTTGTGCAGGGCGCCCCCGCCACGGCGCTTCCTCGCGTGTCGTCAATGAGATCGCCGCCAGCATGAGGGCAAGGGAAATGCCGGCGCCCACCACGGCTTCCGTAAAGGCAACGTCGACGGCATCGAGCAGCGTGTAGACCGTTGCCAGAATGAAGCTCATGGCGCCAGCCAGAATGGCGACTGCGAGCAGGTTGGTCAGCCTGACGATGGCGAGCGCCAGGACGATCAGCAGGACGACGAGTCCGAAAATGGAAAAATCTTCCGTCACGAACCCGTACTCTGGTTGTCGTCCGCAGCGCCGGAACCGGGGGAGAGCCCGCCGAGAAGCGCTGCGTGCCCCACAGCGTGGCTGGCCGCCGGCGTCGTCAGGAACAGCACGAACCCGATCAGCAGCAGCTTGAGCGTGTTGAGCCCCGGTTCGGTCTGCAGTACGAGCCCCAGCAGGATCAGGCCCGCGCCGCCGGTATCGGCCAGACTGCCAGCATGAAGTCTTGTGAAGAGATCCGGCAGGCGCAGCATGCCGAGCGCGCTTGTCACCATCAACAGACCGCCCGCCACCAACGCGATCCAGCTCGCAACGTCAATGAGAATGCTCACGGTTCGTCTCCAAGGTGGCCGAACCTGAAGTACTTCAACGCCGCCAGGGTGCCGACAAAGTTGAGCAGGGCATAGGCTATGGAGAGATCGAGGAAATCCGGTCGCTCTGTCAGGTAGCCCGTCACCGCGATCAACAGGACTGTCATCGTCCCGTGAACATTGACCGCGAGAATGCGATCGTAGGCCGTCGGACCACGCACCACCCTCACCAGGGTGATGGCCATGGACACCACCAGCAAGGCCGTCACCGCCACAAACATCAGCGCCGGCCCTCCACCGCGCTGACCCGGCGGTCCATGTCGCCCTGCTGCAGGCCCTCGAGCCCTTTCCTCGAAAGAGCGTGCACCTGGATGCGGTCCTCGATGACCGACAGGGAGACGGTGCCCGGCGTGAGGGTGATCGAATTGGCGAACACGACGAGACCCACCGGCGTCTTCTGGCTGGCCGGCACCCAGGCACAGCCGGGGTCAAGTTTCATCGACGGGGAGAGGATTGTGCGGGCCACGGCAACGTTGGCGAGAGCAATCTGACAGACAAGCCAGGGCAGGTAGACAAGCAGGCCGCCAAGAAGCTGGATCGGCAACCCTTCCTCGTCGATCATTCCCATGCGATGGGCGATGATCACGACAAGCAGCACACTGACCACACCCGATGCAAGAAGAAACGGGTCGGTGGAGCCGCTGAGGACGAACCATACACACAAGAGCACGACCGCGAGGCTGACCATGCGACCCACAGCATTCTCTCCATTCCCATGGCGCACCCGAGTATGCCCAAGAGCGAAACGGGGACAAGGCTTGTGTTCCCGACTGCTCCTTGTCCTGGCGATCGTGACCGCTCTTCCGGCGGCCGCCGGGGATGACATCGCATTTGCCCGGGACACCGTGGACGTCGTCACCGCAGACAACCTGTCATGGACTTTCCATGTGGACCTCGCAGTCACGCCGGCGCAGCGTACCCGCGGGCTCATGTTCCGCAAGGCGATGGACGATGACGAGGGCATGCTCTTTCTCTTTGCCAGGCAAGCGCCGCGCAGCTTCTGGATGAAAAACACCTATCTTGCGCTCGATATCATCTTTCTCGACCGCCACGGGGTGATCGTCTCCATCGCCGCCGATGCCCAGCCACTCGACGAGACCCGTATCCCTTCCGGCGCTCCGGCGGCCGGCGTCCTCGAGGTGCGTGCCGGCACCTCCAGACGGCTCGGTCTCGAGGTTGGCGACCGCGTCATTCACCGCGCGTTCGATCACTGAGCGAAAGTGCCGACATCGCAAGACCGAAAGGACACCTGATCCATGATGCTCACGCCCGCGGAAGTCGACCGGTTGACCCTCTTTGCGGCAGCGGAACTCGCCCGCAAGCGAAGGGCCCGGGGCCTCAGGCTCAATCAGCCGGAGGCGGTGGCGCTCATTGCCGACGAAATCATGGAGGCCGCACGGGACGGACAAACGCTCGCCGAAGTACGCAGTGCTGCCGCCAGGATCCTGACGACCGATGACGTCCTGCCCGGCGTCGCGCACATGATCGATCTCGTCAACGTCGATGCCCAGTTCGATGACGGCATGAAGACGGTGACCGTCTGGCAGCCGGTAAACCCGGGAAGCGAGGCTGTGGAGACTGCCTGCCGTCCCGGCGAGCTGCTTGTCGGTGACGGCGACATCGCGCTGAACGAGGGCAGCGAGAAGACCGAGATCACTGTCCTCAACCACGGTGACCGGCCCATCCATGTGTCCAGCCACTATCACTTCTTCGAAGCCAACCGCGACCTCGAGTTCGATCGTGCCCGGGCCTTCGGCAAGCGCCTTGATCTTCCCGCCGGGGCGAGCGCCCGGTTCGATCCCGGCGAGCATCGCGCCGTGATGCTGACCGACATTGCCGGAAGCGGAGACATCCAGGGGTTCAATCGCCTGACCGAAGGCAACATCAACGATCCAGCCGTCCGCACCCGGGCTCTTGCCCGGGCCCGGGAGCGCGGCTTCCGGGGAGCGTGACCATGGCGACCATGAAACGGGAACGTTATGCCGCCCTCTTCGGACCAACCGCGGGAGACCGCATCCGCCTCGGCGATACCAGCCTTCTCGCCCGCATCGAACATGATCACGCGACCCATGGCGAGGAAGCGCTCACGGGCCTCGGCAAGACCCTGCGCAGCGACGCCGGCATCCACGGCGGCCTCAGACTCGACGAGGGAGCCCTTGAGGCCGTCTTTTGCAACGTTGTCGTCATGTGCCCTGTCGGCGGCATCTACAAGGCGGATATCGGGGTGCGGGACGGTCGTATTCATGCCATCGGCAAGGCCGGAAATCCCGCCTTCATGGCCGGTGTCTCGCCGGGGATGGTGATTGGTCCGGGAACCAAGCACATCAACGCACAGGGGCTGATTGCCACACCGGGAGGGATCGACGTTCATGCCCACTACCTTCAGCCGGCGGAAGTGTGGCACGCGCTTTCTGCGGGTCTCACCACGATGATCGGTGGCGGATTTGCGGGATGCTGGGCCGTCGACAGCGGCGGCGATTGGGCAAACTCCATCATGCTGCAGGCCGTCCGGCGCTATCCGATGAACTTCGGTTTCTTCAGCCGCGGCGGCGCCAGCCACCCCGCGGCCATTGAGGAGCAGCTGGCCTGCGGTGTCATTGGCGTGAAGATTCACGAGGATCTCGGGGCCATGCCCGCCCTCATCGACACCTGCCTCGGCGTCGCCGATCATCTCGATTTCCAGGTCCAGCTGCACACCGACTCGATGAACGAATCCGGGTTCTACGAAGCGACGATGGAAGCCATCGCCCAGCGCACCATTCACATGTACCACACCGAGGGCGCCGGCGGCGGCCACGCTCCCGATATCATCCGCTGCAACGGAGAGCCGCACTGCCTGCCGTCCTCCACCACGCCCACCAATCCCTTCACCCTCAATGCCCTGGGCGAGCATATGGACATGATGATGCTGTGCCACACCCTGAGAGGCGACGCGCCCGAGGATGTCGCCTTTGCCGAGAGCCGGCTGCGGCCCCAGTCCATGGCCGCCGAAGACGTGCTGCACGACCTCGGCGCGATCTCCATGGCTGGCTCCGATGCCGAGGGGATGGGCCGCGTGATGGATGTTGTCGCCGGCATGTGGCGCCTCGCCTCGGCGATGAAGGATCGACGGGGACCACTTGCCGAGGAGCCCTTCGACAACGCGGACAATGCGAGGATCCTGCGTTACCTCGCCAAGGTGACCATCAACCCCGCCACCACCTTCGGCATTGCCGGGGATGTCGGCAGCATCGAGGTCGGCAAGATCGCCGATATCGTCCTGTGGCGTCCGGAGTTCTTCGGGGTCAAGGCACAGCAGGTCTTCAAGGCCGGCGCCGAGGTATGGAGCACGTTCGGCACCGCCGCGGCATCACTGTCGATGAGCGAGCCCCTGATGTATCGCGAGGCCTGGCCCGCCTGCGGCGGCGCTCCCGACAGTGTGTCCTTTCTCTTCGTCCATCCCCGCGCCATCGACAGCGGCCTCGATCGCAGGCTCGGTCTCGGGCGGACACTGCGGCCGGCCGGAGGAACCCGGCATCTCTCGAAGAAGGACATGGTCCGCAATGACGCTCTGCCGCATATCAGGGTCGATCCGGGATCTTTCGAAGTCCACGCCGACGGTGTCCTCCTTGACGTTCCTCCCGTCGGTGACGTCGCCCTCTCCAGACGCTACTTCCTCCTCTGAAGGCCCTGCGCGCACGGCATGGCCCGGGTGGCTGCGGCACACCGCATTTTCGGACTGGATTCATGCGGCCCGATAGGGCATAGGCGGCACCGTCATCTCCCCGGGGATTGTCGTCCTTGATTGCAGCGATCTTCGGCGTCTGGGCAGTTATCGTCAGCATCGCCCTGCTGATGTCCGGCAGCGCCCTCCAGGGCTCGCTTCTCGGCCTGCGGGCGCCCCTGGCCGGCTTTCCGGATCTTGTGACCGGCATCATCATGTCGAGCTACTACTTCGGATTCGTTCTGGGCGCTCTCGCAGTGCCCCGTCTGGTCGAGCGCGTGGGCCACATCCGTGTGTTCACGGCGCTCGCCTCCCTGGCCTCGATTGCGGCGCTGGGTCACGCGGTCCTCATCGATGCGACCGCCTGGTCTGCTCTGCGCATCCTCACCGGCTTCTGCAACATCGGTCTTTTCATCATTGCGGAGAGCTGGCTCAACGCCCGGTCGACAAACGAGACACGCGGCCAGCTGCTCGGCGTCTACATCATCGTCATGTCAGGATCGATGGCTGTCGGACCGCTGCTTCTCAATGTTGCCGATCCCGCGGGCGCTGTTCTCTTCATGACGGCCTCCATTCTCGTCTCCCTGGCGGTGGTGCCGGTATCCCTCACCACCTATCCCGCGCCACATTTCCACAATCCGGCCAGGCTGGGTGTCGTCGAACTGGTCAGGTCATCGCCGCTGGGGGTTGCCGGGTGCTTCACCAACGGCGCCACGTCGGGGGCACTTGTCTGGCTCGCATCGCTCTACGGCACAGGCCTTGGCATGGATGTCGGCCATGTCTCCCTGTTCACGTCAGCCTCCATCTTCGGAGGCATGATCCTGATCTGGCCGATCGGTCGGCTGAGCGACCGTTTTGATCGTCGCAGGATCCTGACGATCGTGGCTTTCACGGGCGGCGGCGTCGCCTGCATTGCGGCGCTGTTTGCCGGTCCCGAACCCCTTGTCCAGATCATTGCCGTGGCGGTTGTCGGCTGCTTTGTGTCCCCGCTCTACTCGCTTTCGATCGCCCAGACGAATGACCATCTCCTGCCGGAGCAGATGGTGGCCGCGTCCAGCGGGTTGCTCCTTGCCGCCGGGGTCGGCGGCATCCTCGGCCCGGCCATCGCCGGTGCGATGATGCAGCTGGCCGGGCCGGCGGGCTACTTCTGGTTCCCGGCGGCGACCATGACGCTGCTCGGTGGCTTCGCCCTCTACCGCATGACGCGGCGCGCGCCGGTGCCGATGGATGAACAGCGGGATTTCGTGACGGTCGTGAGAACCTCGCAGGTGCTGACCGAGTCGGCCTTGCGCGACCACATGGACCGCGACCTGGGACGCATGTCCAAATGGTAGGCCGATCCATCGATCGCGGTCATGGCCTGCCCTCTCGCATTGTCCCCATGCCTGGCCGGAATCCGGCTGCCGGCAATCACACCGCGCCGATGCCGCATGCACCATTCTCCGTGCAGGCCGCCTGACATGTCCCGCGAGGCCCGTCTCGCCAACCTCCGGCGCGCCCTCTATCCGGAGAGTATCTGCTATATTGGCGGCTCCTTCCTCGAACCGGCCATCGCTGCGACCCGCAACCTGGGGTTTGCCGGGGATATCCACGTCGTCAATCCGCGGCGCCGGGAGATCGCCGGCCAACGCTGTCTGGGATCCATCGACCAACTCGATTCACCGCCCGACGTCGTCTTCCTTGCCGTCAACCGGGCGATGACCAACGACCTGATTGCTGCGCTTGACGACATGGGAGCCGGAGGGGCCGTCTGCTATGCGGCTGGCTATGCCGAAATCGGTCAAGAGGGCCTTGCCCTGGAACAGGATCTCCGGCAACGGGCGGGCGCTCTCGCCGTCATCGGACCCAATTGCTACGGCTTCAACAATTTCGTCAGCGGCGCTCTGGTGATGGCGACACCGACCCTGGGAGAGAAAACCGCCAGGGGATGCGCCTTCATCGGGCAGAGCGGCAACGTCTGCATCAACATGGCCAACGGCCGGCGCGGCACGCCGCTCTCCCACGTGATTTCATGCGGCAACCAGGCCGTTCTCGACTTTGCCGACTACATCGAGGTTCTGATCGATGACCCTGCGGTCACCTCATTCGCCCTCTTTATGGAAACGCTGCCCGACGCTGCAGCCTTCAGCCGGGCCGCCGTGCGTGCGCTCAAGGCCCGCAAGCCCATCATCGTGCTCAAGTCAGGCGTCTCCCGCAAGGGCGCTTCCATGGCCATGAGTCACACCGCCTCCCTTGCCGGTGATGACAGATTCTACCAGGCGCTCTTCGACCGGCTCAACATCATCCGGGTGGAGACCCCGGAGGATCTGCTTGAAACCGCGAAGGTGGTGTCGCTGACAGGTATTCCCGAAGGACTCCGCCTCGCCGTGATGACATGTTCAGGAGGCGATTCGGGATGCGTTGCCGACATCGTGGAACCCCTGGGCATCGAGCTGCCGGATCTTGACCGGCGCCAGCATGACGACATCGCACGGCACATGCAGGCCTTCACGACGATTGCCAATCCACTCGACTACAACACCTCGAACTGGGGCCGGCAGGACGTCCTGGAAGCCATCTTTCCGGTGATGCTGCGCCACGGGATCGACGCCGGGCTGCTGGTGGTCGACGCGATCGCCGACGCGGAACAGTTGCCTGATACCCGCTCGCAGAATGATGGCGCCGTGGCGGCCATGCGCGCATTCCGCACCGCGCTGCTGCGGCACCGCGTTCCCGGCGTCATCACCTCGTCACTTCCCGACAATACCTCCATCAGGCTTCGCCGGGAGTTTCACGAGGCGGGCATCGCCATGACCCACGGCATCAGGGCGGGCGCGCTCTCCCTGGCGCGGGCATGTCTCTACGGCGCCAGGCGACATGCGCTTCTGGCACGCCCGGCGCCGTTGAATCGCGCCCTTGCCCGGCCTCGACCCCTCGCCGGCGACGTGCGGACCCTTGACGAACGGGAAGGCAAGCAGATTCTTGCCGCCGCCGGCCTGACGATTCCGTCGGGTGAATGCGCCTCTCCTGCAGCCGCCGCGTGCTCGGCTGAGCGTATCGGTTACCCGGTGGTCGCCAAGGCGCTGTCTGTCGCGATCGCCCACAAGACAGAAGCTGGCGGTGTCGTCCTCAACCTTGCCGATGGCGATGAGGTCACACGGGCAGCGCACGCCATTGCCCGCAAGACCGGCGTCAGGGAGATCCTCGTTGAAACCATGGTCACCGGCCACGTGGCCGAAATGATCATCGGCGTGACGCGCGACAGCACTTTCGGGCACGTGCTGATCATCGGCGCCGGCGGCGCCTTGGTCGAGCTTGTGGAGGATTGCGTTGTTCTCCTGCTGCCTGTCGCACGCGAGGATGTGCACCGCGCCATCGGATCCCTGAAGGTGTCGCGCCTTCTGGGCGGCTACAGGGGATCGCAAGCCGGTGATGTGGAGGCCCTCGTTGATGCCGTCATGGCGGTGGCCGGTCTCGTTTCCGCACATCGCACGAGTCTCGTGGAACTCGACATCAATCCTCTCCTCGTCATGCCCAGGGGTGGCGGCGTCCTGGTGGCCGACTGCATGATGAGAATGACCGACGATGACATATGGAATTCAGGGAGGCGCAACAGATGAATGACGTCGTCCATGGCGAGCGCCGGGGCAATCGCCAAAATCCCGCGGCTCTCGACCGCCGCTGACATGCGATGCCCCTTCCCGCCTTACACCATTGGCCTGCCGCTGAGATCAAGCTCATCAGCATCGCGGGGCGGCGCGAGCGGGTATCCGGGTCGTGACGGCTCACGGAAAGTGATGGCGTCGTAGTAGTCGTCCAGGGAAACGAAGACACCGTTCGCCTCCGCCCATTCGCGCATCTGCCTCTTGCAGGAATGCCGCCAGGAAAGCACCTCGATGCCCCAGCCCCGACCGTGCAGGAGCTCAAGCGTCGTGTGAAAGCCGTATCCCTCGCTGTAGCCCGCCCCGTCACCGGTCAGCAGAACGGCAACCCCGGGCGTCTCGAAGTATCTCAGGGCGTTCTCCATCATGCGCTGTTGCAGCCAGCCGTCGGGAACATTCTGCTCTCCCCGCCTGAAGTCGCCCCGGTCGAACAGCATGATCTCCACGCCCGCGTTCTCCATGCGGTGCCACAGGCTCTGCATCTCCGGGGGGATCGACCCGGCGGCGAGGGCCATTTTCAGCTTTCGGTCGGCGTGCGCGAGCCTGAGCAGGTTTTCGAAATGTATCCGCACCAGATAGCTCGCGCCGGGGGTTCCGTTCCTCTCGTCCGCTATCCGCTGCGCCTCGTGAGAGATGTTCGAGTTGTCCCAGTAAACAAAGACATCGCCCATGCTTGTTTTCCCCATTCGGTTCGATGACCCGACGCGGCTCGCGGAACCGGTCGGGACATATTGATCACCGGCGTCCTGCGCCCGATCCTCTGCCCCTTCATGCGGACCCGCGGCCTGAAGGCGATCCCCTGGGTTTTACACGATTCTCAGAGAAACCCTACACTCGCCGAGCATGTTGATACCGGAACGCAGAGGTGACTGACGCGCGACGGGATGGCGACGATGACATATATGGAATTCAGGGAGGCGTAACAGATGAATGACGTGGTCCATTGCGAGCGCCGGGGCAAGACCCTCGAAATCACCATCGACAATCCGCCGGCCAACGCCATTGGCCGCAAGGTGACGGCAGGCCTTTCCCGCGCCTTCGCGACACTGCGTGACGATCCCGATCTCCTGGTGGGTATCGTCACCGGCGCCGGCGACAAGTTCTTTTCTCCGGGTTGGGATCTCAAGGAGGCGGCGCGCGACTTCGATGCCGGTGGCGACGGCGAGGACGAACCGGTCGACGGTGGCTTCGCCGGCGTGACGGAAATGTGGAACCTCTACAAACCGGTCATTGCCGCCATCAACGGATATGCCGTTGGCGGCGGCTGGGAAATCGCCCTGGCGAGCGACATCCAGTATGCCGTGCCGCATGCCACCTTCTTCATTCCGGACGTGCACATGGGCTTTGTCGCAGACGCCGGCGCCATCCAGATCCTGCCCCGCCGCCTGCCCCATGCGGTCGCCATGGACATCCTGCTCAGCGGCCGTCGCATGGGTGCCCAAGAGGCGCTCAAATGGGGCCTTGTCAACGAAATCGTGGAAGCGGAAGGGTTGATGGCGCGCGCCCGCGAAACCGCGGACCACCTTGCCGAGGGCGGACCGCTGGCGCTGCAGGCCACCAAGGAGGCGGTGCGCCACACCATGCACATGGCGATTCCCGACTGCTTCCGGACACTGCGTGGAGGAAGCCTGCCGATCTACGCGCGCATGCTCGCCAGCGACGACGCCAGGGAAGGTCCGCGCGCCTTTGCCGAAAAGCGCAAGCCCCGGTTTACCGGACGATAGGGGCACACCGAACCGACAACGGATGCCCTGGACCCTTCGCCCTGTCGCATGAGGACCATGTGCCAGGTGCGGCACGCATCGGCCACAACGCATGCTCGACAGCAGTCGT
Source organism: Alphaproteobacteria bacterium (assembly GCA_965200495.1). Taxonomy (GTDB): domain Bacteria; phylum Pseudomonadota; class Alphaproteobacteria; order SP197; family SP197; genus SP197. The sequence continues at coordinate 2,052,139 of CBDAUG010000001.1, read as the reverse complement.
TCACTGACGCCGATCGTGCGGCAATGCAGACCTTGGGGTCGAGTCGCGCGCCGCGGCGCCCGCACATGCAGTTGGCACGCAGGCACAGGAACGACTCGATGTGCGGAACAACACGATCCGCCTTGCCATCCCCCTGTTCTCCAGGGTTCCGGCTCAACCGCCGCGCACGAATGTTTCGCGGCCGCCGCTGACATTGAGAATGGCGCCGGTGACATAGGCTGCCTCGTCGGAACACATCCACAGAACCGCCCTCGCGATGTCACCCACGTCGCCGATGCGTCCCAGCGGAACGGCATGCCTGCCAAGTTTGATCACCTCGTCCTGCCCCGGGCCATCGTCCCAGATTTCGGTCCTGATGAGGCCGGGGCGCACACAGCACACGCGAATACCCTCGCCGGCAACCTCCTTGGCGAGCCCCAGGGTGAGCGAATCGAGGCCGCCCTTGGTCGCAGCATAGATGACGTCGCCCGGCAGCCCGCCGTAGACGCCGGATATCGATGACACGTTGACGATCACCCCTCCGCCGCCGCCCCTCGCCGTCGACATGCGGCGGATCGCCTGACGGCTGGTCAGCGCAGGCCCCAGGAGATTCGTGTCGATGATCCGCCGGACCGCGTCGACCTCGTGGTCAGACACCGGCGCCTCGATCGATATTCCCGCGTTGTTGACCAGCACTGCCGGTGCACCGAGCAGGCGGTCGGTCTCCTCGAAGAGAGACGTGATGTCATCAGGCCGGGAGACGTCGGCCCGGATGGCGGCGGCGCGCCGGCCCTGGGCGCGGACCGACTCCGCGACTTCTTCGGCGCGGTCCCCCGAGACAGAATAGTTGACGGCCACATCATAGCCTCGACTGCCCGCCAGGCGAGCGATCTCGGCACCGATTCCGCGGCTGCCACCGGTAACGATCATGACCTGCCCGGACATTGACTGTCGCAGATCAGACAGGATCGCGGCGCAGCGACTGCGCCATGCAGTGAACGCCTCCACCGCCACGGGTAAAGCAGTCCACGTCGGGGTCATAGACGGTGAAACCCAGGGCCTTCAGGCGAGTCACCAGATCTCCGGCATGGGCTGGCGCAATAACCCTGTCATTGCCCAGGGAGACCACGTTGCAGGCCAGCGCCATGGTATCCTGGTAGTCCACCGGCACGATCTCGATCCCCTTCGCCTTCAACCAGTCGACGGTGGCCGGTTCGGTCGTGTCGAGACACACCGCGCAGAGTTTCTCGGCCAGCATGCAGACCATGAGATCGATGTGGACATAATGTTCCGCGATCGGTGTCACGCGGACTTCCCAGCCTTCCCTCTCGAACCACTGTCTGACCTGATGCGCCGACTGCTCCTGGGTGCGTTCTCCGCACCAGCCGACGAGAACGCACCCCGGCTCGATGATGTCGAAATCGCCTCCCTCGAATGACCCCGCCGTCACCATGTCGAAAATCGGAATCCCCTTGTCGACATAGAAGCGGATGACCGGTCCGTATTCGCCACGCCGCCACCACTGGGCCATCTGGGTGACCACGGCGCCATAGGGCGTCATGAAGGAGGAATCCCTGGCGAAGACCTGGTAGGGCAGGTCGGTGTCAGCCTCCAGCCAGTGAACCCTGACACCCGCTTCCTCGTAGGCATCGACCATCTCGCGGTGCTGTTTCATGGCGAGCTGCGCGTCGAACCGGTCCCCGCGCTTGAGTGTGGCCCTGGAGATGGAGCTCGTCGGCAGCCAGTGGAAGTGGTCGGCCGGTCCGAGCAGAACATCGGTGAGGACACCGTACTCGGAATTGCATCCCCAGTCGGTGAGTTGAGGTGTGTTTCCTTCCGGCTCGCGGCAGCGAAGGGGGTTGGAGGACATCGCGGTTTCCCGTTCCCGTACGAAGTGCGGGAGGCTACCATCCACAATTCATGCGCTTCAAGGAGAGCGAGGATGGCAGGCGGCAACCTTTCCCGGGGACAGGCGCTTATGCATCTGGTCCGGGCCTACGGAATCGAGACGGTCTTCGGCATGCCGGGTGTGCATACCCTGGAGTACTACCGCGGCATCGCCGATTCAGGCATGCGCCACGTGCTGTTCCGTCACGAACAGGGCGGCGGCTTCATGGCCGATGGCCATGCGCGAATCTCCGGAAAGCCGGCGCTGTGCTGTGTCATCACCGGCCCCGGAGTGACCAACATCGCCACCGCCGTGGGAAACGCCTATGCGGACAGTCAGCCCATGCTGGTGATTGCCAGCACCAACGGCGCCGGCGACCTTGGCGCCGGTCGCGGACGTCTCCATGAAATCTCCGATCAGCTGGCGGCAATCCGGCCGCTGACGGCCCATGCCCAAACCATTCTCGACGGCCGCCAGATCCCCGGCGCCGTCCATCGCGCCTTCTCCACCTTCGCCTCCGGCAGGCCCCGGCCCTGTTACATCGAACTTCCCATCGACAGGATCGCCGAAGCAGCGGAGTTCGCCGTCAGGACCTCGCCCATCACGGGCCCCCTGGCGCCTGATCCGGCGGCGGTCGAGAAGGCCGCCGCCATCGCCGGGGGCGCCCGGCAGCCGGTCATCATCGCCGGCGGCGGGACGATTGACCACGGCGAACCCCTTCGGGCTCTCGCTGAACGGCTTGGCGCCGCCGTGTTCCTCACCATTGCCGGCAAGGGTGCTCTGCCCGACTCCCATGCCCTGAACTGTGGCGCCTGCCTCCTGTCTCCGCTGGCGCACACGTTCATCGAAAACGCCGATGTCGTCATTGCTGTCGGCACCGAGCTCTCGGAGACCGACATCTGGAAGGAGTCCGACTTCCTCGAACTGAAGGGCCGGCTCATCCGTATCGATGTCGATGCCGGCAATCTTGCCCGGGACTACACGCCCGATGCGGCGCTCCTCGGTGATGCCGGCCTGACCATGACCATGCTGACCGACGCCTTGCCAGCGGGTCGGCAACAACCGGGTTTGACCGGTTCGGGAACTCTTCCGGATCTTCGCCGCAAGGTGATGAAACAGCTGCTCGCGAGGCCGGGTGCGGCGCGGTTCACGGCCGTGCTCGACGCCATGCGTGCTGCCATTGCCGATGACGGCTGGCTGATTACCGATGCCACACAGATCGCCTACTTTGCCAACGAGTACTGGCCCACCTCGAGACCGCGCACCTACACGCACCCCAACGGCTACTGCACGCTCGGATCGGCAATGCCTTCGGCCATCGGCGCCAGACTCGGTTCCCCCGAACGCCACGGCGCGGCACTGACCGGCGATGCCGGATTTCTCTTCACGGCAAGCGAACTGGCCACTGCCGTCGACGAGAAGGTCGGCCTGCCGGTCGTGTTGTGGAACAACGACGGTCTTGCCCAGATTCGCGACGGCATGATCGAGCGGGACATCGGACCGCTCGGTGTAACACCAGGGCGCAACCCCGATTTCGCAGCCCTCGCGGGCGCCTTCGGGGCACGTTCAGCACGGCCTGGGTCGCTGGCCGCCCTCACCGGCGCCATCACGGAGGCCTTCGACGCCGACGGCCCCACCCTCATCGAAGTGCGCGAGGACGCCGGTTTCCTGAACTGAGAAGGAAGCCGGCGAGGACGAAGGTTTTCCCTGATCGAGAACGCAAATCAGGTGGCATAGTCGCTCTGACCGTTGTCGAGAGTACGGCGAATGGCCTGCCATGCGAGGTCGTCGTAGAGGAACTCGGGATCGCCGCCCGCAGCCGCGGTGCGTTCCACCACGTCGGCGTCGGGTATGATGACCTCCTGACCCGATGACAGGACATCGACCTGGACCTTGCAGGCTACCTCCAGGTTGTAGAGGTGGCTGAAGGCAAGACCCGGCGTCGGTCCACATGTAAGCAGTCCGTGGTTTTCCAGGATCATGGCATTGTTGTCACCGAGATCGGCAACAAGGCGATCGCACTCCTTCTGACCCGACGTCTGGAGGTCCCACGGGTGGGATGACAGGCGGCCGTGGAAGAACATGGCCTGCTGGGACATTGGCAGGAGACCGCACTTCATGCACGACACCGCCATGCCGGCGCGGGAATGTGTATGCAGGACCCAGTTGGTATCCGGGCGCGCCTTGAGGATCGCATGGTGAATGGCATGTCCGGCCTCGTTCACCGACCAGTCGCCGCGCACCAGATTGCCATCGAAGTCGACGACGATCAGGCTGGACGCCGTGATCTCCTCAAAGAGGAGTCCGTAGGGGTTGATGAGATAGTGACCGGGCTCGTCCGGCAGTCGTGCCGAGATGTGGGTGTAGATGAGATCGGTCCAGCCATAGCGGACGAACGCCCGGTAGAGCGCAGCGAGATCGCAGCGAATCTCCCACTCCCGGGTCCCGGTTCTCTCAGGATGAATTCTCGACACGACGGCCATGACGGTGACTCCCTGCAGTCGACGGATTGCAACCCCGGCATGAAACCCGGAAGACGGCAGTCACTTTCCAACAAGTCGCGTCCTTCTGCAAGGTGCACAACAAACCGGGTGGCCAGACGAGATGTCCGTGAGCCCGGGAAAGGCGTGCGATGGACCGCCCCGATCCGGTGTCCTGTCACGACACACACCTCACCCCCGCGCCAGGCAGCCGGGCTTCGCCCTGATCGCCATCGACGAAAACCGACCAACAACAAATGGCGCGATCCCAATGAGATAGGGGTTTTACTTGAGAGTTCTTCCGGTTATGGCTGACGGGTTGGGTGACGATGACCTTGCGATCTCGCAGGGACGGACAGGGGTCTTGCGCTATGCGGCGGCGCTTGCGAGCACCGACGAGGAAGATCGCAAACGCACGTTCGAGGATCTTCGTGCCTCTTGCGCCCGCGACACGCTGGCCATGGTCACACTGCGCGAGGCCCTGGGCAGCCTGGCACGCGAAACGGGACGATAAAGGCCGCAACCCCTGGCGCTGAAGACCTCGCCTGCACGTGCGCGTCGGCAATGAGCAACAACCGCCCGTCACCCGGATCAGCGCGACCTCGCCTGCACGTGCGCGTCGGCAACGCGAAACGGGACGACAAGGGCCACAACCCTGCGCGCCAGGCTGCATGCTGCGAACCGGCTGATGGCCGGCGTGCGCCCGCGGCCCTCAACGCAACCGCATGGCCCGTCAAGGACGCGCCGGGGTGGCTGCTCCGGATCAGCTGCCGGAACCACGCCATCGGGCAAGCAGGCGCGATGCGGTGCCGGTGAGACCATCGGGAAGCAGGAGCACGAAGAGGGCAAGTGTGAGGCCGAGGCCGAGCGTGCGGAAGTCCTGGAACTCCCGCAGCCCCTCGTCGGCAACCATCACCAGCGTGGCGCCGACGATGGGGCCCCAGATGGTGCCCAAGCCACCGACCACGATCATGGCAAGAAGCAGCAGAAGCAGGCTGAACGAGAAGATCGTCGGACCGACGCTCTTGAAGTGCGCCGCATAGAAGGCGCCGGCAAGGCCGGTGAAGAAGGCCGAAAGGGCAAACACGACAAGCTGATACTTGAACCGGCTGATGCCGCGCGCGCGGGCATAGCCAAGATTGTCCCTGAGCGCCCGGAAGGCGAGTCCCAGGGGGCCTTTCATGACGGCCGCAGAGAACGCCATGGCCGCCACCAGCAGACCCAGACCGACGAAGTAGTTGCCGATAATCCAGTCACGACCCAGCCACTCCTTCAGGCCGAGATCCCCGAAGCGCCGCAGACCGCTGGCGCCACCGGTGAAGGGCTCGCAGCGCGTCTGCGTCCTGACAAAGCAGTCGGTGTCGGTGATGATGACGAGATATGCAACCTGGGCGAGCGCCAGGGTCAGCAGGGCAACGTAGGGACCCTTGAGCCTCAGGCAGGCAAGGCCGACAAGGAGGCCGGCGACGACGGTGATCAAGGCTCCCGCCGGCATCGCCGCCCAAAGCGACCAGTCGAGATAGAGGCCGAGCATCGCCGCGGCATAGGCGCCGCAGGCAAACAGCGCCATCTGCGCAAGAGAAAAGATACCGGCGACTCCAAGAACCAGGTTCCACTGGGTCACCACGATGGCGTAGATGAAGAGCAGTGTCATCTGCGTGATGATGTAGCGCACTGGAAACAGGAACGGCACGGCGGTGGCGATGGCGACAAGGACGACGCCGATCGCCAGGTCTCTCCTGGACGCGGTCACAACCGCTGCACCTGGGTCCGGCCAAACAGGCCGTGGGGCCGCCATATCAGGGTCAGGATGACAAGGACCAGCAACGTCGCCAGACCAAAGCGCACACCAAGAAGATACTGTGCCGTGGATTCCACGAGGCCCAGCGCAATGGCGGCGATCATGGCGCCGTAGACGTTGCCGAGACCGGCAACGACACAGACGATGAAGGCCTTGAGCATGGGATCACCGCCCATGGTGGGAGAGAGATTGGTCAGGGAACTCACCATGATTCCCGAAACTCCGGCAAGCGCTCCCGAAATCGCCAGGACCTTGGCGTAGATCCACCGCACCCGCACGCCCATGAGTTCCGCAGCCGCCCGGTTCTGTGCCGTCGCCCTGATGGCGTGGCCGGTCGGCGTGCGTGTCAGCAGCCACGCCGTCGCCACCATGAGGAGGATGCCGGCAACAAGAATGACGATGTTGCGCACGGGAATGAACACGCCAAGGACAGCGACGGCGCCTTCGAACGCGAGTGGCTGTGCGGCCGGATAGGCGCCGAAGAGCTTGAGCACGACATTTTCCAGGGCCATGCCGATACCGAACGTGGCAATGAAGATGTTGGTCTGGAAGGCAGGCGCTGACAGCATGCCGTGGACCAGAACGACATAGATCGCCAGGCCCAGCAACGCACCCACCACGACCGCGGCGGCCACGCCGGCGACCATCGGCAGACCCAGGGACGTGATGGCGTAGTAGGCGGCGTATCCGCCGAAGGTGAGGATCGCGCCATGGGCGATGTTGAGCATGCCAAGGGCTCCGTAGACCAGGGCAAGGCCGACAGCGGCAACAGCGTACATGGCGCCCAGCGTGAGGCCGGACGCAATGACCTGAACGACGACCTCCATCTCTGCCTATCCCCCGAGGTAGCTGCGGATGACTTCGGGACGGGCGAGGAACTCCTCGCCGTTTCCCCGCCAGACCATGGCTCCGTTGTCGAGAAGGTACATGCGATCCGACTGCCTTGCCGCCCGCATGGCGTTTTCCTCGACGAGGACGATTGTCCTGCCACTTTCGCGCAGTCGCGTCATGACATCGTAGATCTGGTCGATGATCACCGGCGCCAGGCCCAGTGACGGCTCATCGAACATGGTAAGCCGTCCCCCGGCCATCAATCCGCGGCCAATGGCCACCATGCGGCGTTCGCCTCCTGACAGTGTTCTTGCGAGTTGCCGGCGACGATCGGCAAGTCGCGGCAGAATGGCATGAACCTCATCGAGACGGCGCTCGATGACCGCCCTGTCGGACGCAAGGTAGGCGCCCATCATCAGGTTTTCGTGAACTGTCATGTCGGCAAAGAGCATGTCACCCTGGGGGACGTGGACGAGGCCCCGTTGCGCCATCGCCGGCGCCGCAAGACCGGTGACATCGTCGCCGGAGAACCGGATGGAGCCGCCACCGGTCTTGAGGAGGCCGCTGATGCACTTCAGCAGCGTGCTCTTGCCGTGACCGTTGGGTCCGATCACCGACACGAACGCTCCCTCGTGGACATCAAGCGAAATATCGCGCAGCACATCCCTGCCGGTGTAGCCGGCAAAGACCTGGCGCACGCTCAGCAAGGGATCCCTCACGGCGCCGCGCCGGGATCGAGGGCGGCGCGAATCAGCTCTGCGGCACCATCACCAAGATAGACATCCACGACACGCCTGTCGTTCGCCAGATCGTCGGGTCGGCCATCGTAGATCCTTTCGCCATGGTGCATGATGAGAACCCGATCGGCGAGCGTCACGAGGAAGCGCATGACGTGCTCGATGAGAATGATGGCCATGCCTTCGCCTTTCATCCGCGTCAGCATGACGACGAAGGAGTCCATCTCGGCCTGGGTCAGCCCGCCCACCGGTTCGTCGAGCATGAGAAGGCGCGGCTGCGTCACGATTGCCGTGGCCACCATGAGGAGCTTGCGCTCGAGAACCGCCAGTTCTCCGGCCGGCGTCGTGGCGCGACCGGCGAGGCCGGAGAGTTCGAGAACCTCATCAACCCTGCGGCGAACAGCAGGCCGGATGCGAAACCCCGGAAAAACCCGCGCCTCGTGCCCATAGATGGCAGCGACCTCGACGTTCTCCCTCACACTCAGGGTGTCAAAACCGGCGTTGAGCTGGAACGTGCGGGCAATGCCCGCATGACAGATGCGCTCGGGCCCGGCCTGTGTGATGTCATCGCCCGCAAAGAGGATGCGCCCCGATGATGCGCGATCGAGCCCGGTGATGACGTCAAAGAGTGTCGTCTTGCCAGCCCCGTTGGGACCTCCGATGCCAAGGATCTCTCCCGGCATCACGTCGAAACTGAGGTCGTCGACAGCCGCCAGCGCACCGAAGTGCTTGCTCACCCCGTCCACGACGAGCAGCGGACGGGATGAGTGCGCGGTCTCCCGGCTCAGCTCATCCACGGGGGCGTGACGAACGGAGCAGCGCTGTAGGGGTGCGGCGCCACCAGAACAGGTGTCTGCATGTGGTCCTGGATCTGCAGGAACTGGTGCGGCATGCCAAGGGACGGGTCGTTGGTCTGCGCCGGGTAATGATACGCCGCCTGTTCACCGGGAATGAACCGCGTGGCGCCGTTCATGCCGCGGTGAATCATGCGCCGGATATGCGCCGCCACCTTGCGGTTCTGTGCCTCGTCTCCGGGAGCTCCCGACCCGCCGGCAAGGGCACAGGCCGTCGCCCAGATGTAGCAGCCGTCGTAGGGCTGGGAACCGGTGAGATGCGTCGCATCCTCTCCCCAGCGATCCTTGTAGCGCCGCTCGAAGGCTTTCCCGATCTGGTCGGGCAGCGCCGCGATCACCGTGGCGTAGAGGACGCCGTTGGTCGACTCCTTGCCGATATCGCGAAAAGCCGCAAGGGAAGGCCCATACTGCATGTAGATGAGACTCGGTGTCGGGTCCGGCACGAACTGCAGCATGAACTGGGCAAGATCCTGGGGATAGAAGTGGGTAATGGCGATCACCGCAGGCGGATCCTGGCGAATCTTGGCGAGTGTCGGCCCCCACTCCGAAATCGGGACCGTCACCGATTCAAAGAGGCTGACCTCGTAGCCGTAGTCGCCGGCGCCTTCGCGGATCGAGTTGGCAATGTTGGTCGAGTACGGACCCGGTCCGGTGATGATCGCGATGCGATCGTTGCTGCGCGTGAACTCGCCGTTCACCTCCAGAGTGTTGATGTAGTCAAGAAAACCTGCGCCATACCAGTATTCAGGGGGATCACCCATGAAGCTTCCGAAGTAGTAGTCGGGATCGGAAGCGACAAGCTCGTTGTGCGCGATGACCGTATCGTAGTGCATGTAGATGATGCCGGCATCGGCGATGACATCCTGAATCGCAATACCGGTGCCGACGTTGTAGCCGTTGACGATGGCATGGACATCGTGACGGTCAATGAGGCGCTGGACGGCCTGGACGTTGCGATCATCCCCCATCTCTCCGGTATCCTCGATGTGAGGCTCAAGCGGACGCCCCAGGACACCGCCGATGGCATTGATCTCCTCGCAGGCGAGGGTCAGGCCGCGCATGAACTCGATTCCGTCCGGGGCGCCCCAGCTGGTCTGAGCCGAGGCCTGGCCGACCGGAATGGGTTCGCCCGTTGCCTCCATGCCGTCGTTCGCCTGAGCCAGAAGCTGCGCCGGGGTGAGCGCCGCGGCTGCCGGGGCCGCGAGAGCGGTTCCCATGAATGCACGCCGCGATGATCCGTTTGACAGAACTGACATGCCGATCCTCCCTGGGCTTCGGTCGCCCCGTCGGGGCGACATCCGATTGTCACCGCAGAGAACGTTAGTGAGCGTGGAGGCGGTTGTCGACACTGCCCGCGCAGCGGTGTCACAATCGAAGCTGTCAGCGAGAAGGGCCAGAACCCGATGCCGCGAGACCCGCACCACGACATCCTGTTCGAGCCCGTCGCCATCGGACCGGTTACGGCAAAGAATCGCTTCTACCAGGTGCCTCACTGCAATGCCATGGGGCGGACCCATCCCACGGCGATGGCCGTCATGCGCGGCATCAAGGCAGAGGGTGGCTGGGCTGTGGTGTCATCATGGTGACAGCCCGGGATCCGGTGGACGAACTCTACCACGCGCTCATGGCTGATGAGGCGGCCAACCGGAAGGCCGGCATCCGCTCTGTGTCACGCATCGGCGATTGCTACGGCCCCGGACCGATTGCGGCGGCTGTCTTTGGTGGTGACCGCGATGCCCGTGAACTCGGTGAAGCGATCGGCGATGACGTCCCCTGGAAACACGAGATCGTCGAACTTGCCGCTGTTGTCTGACGTTCGGCGTTCACCAGGCTGCCTCGACCAGACGCGTTGCGAGCGGATCGCCGGACTTCACGAGGACGTCGAGACGCACGGTGGCGCGGCTGAACATGGTGTAGAGGAGTCGCTGAAGGTGACCCTTGTCATCGTCTTCGCCACTCTCGATGTCGATGGCGATGACCGCCGGTGCCTGCTGTCCCTTGTAGCGGTAGATGCTCTCCAGAAGGATCTGCCCTGGCGTGAAGACCTGGTTTCCAAGCAGATCGTAGTCGCCCGAGAAATTCTTGAGCGTGTGGTTCCCGACCCTGGAACGATCCGCCAGGCAGGTATGCCTGATTCCCTTCATCGACAGGATGACGATGTCTTCGGGCCTGAATCTCTCGGCCAGGAGCCGCGACACCGTACGCGAGACCAGCTTCACCTGGTGGGAGGCGTCTTCGTAGACCTCGACGCCGACGCCTTGACCCGGCAACCCGTTGGCTTTCTCGAAGTCGAAAGGAAGCGCCCTTTCGATAAACCGTGCAATCGTTCCAGGGGACCGGCAGTTGGATCGGATGTTGAAACCGACAAAGCCCGCAAGCACCACCGGTTCAATCCTGCGAATGCCCTGATCGGGATCCTCGAGCCAGATGATGTCGGCGTCATCCCGGGCGAACAGCCGGAGGATGTCGAACCACTCGGGTTCGAAGTCCTGACCCTCATCGACGATAAGGGTATCGAACATCCAGGTATCCGGGACCGTCGCCGCCATGACCTCGTCCTGGACGTGTGACCAGAAGGCACCGAAGTCATCCCGGTCGCGGAAGTCGGGCGCCTTGCCGATATCCTCCAGGAAACGGTGACACAGGCCATACCAGGTCTCGACACGCCCACCACCGCTGACCGAGACCGCGATTCTCTCCTTGAGCTGGCGATTGAAGCAGACCAGCAGGGGCTTGCGTCCCCGCTTCACCGCGCCATCGAAGAAGCGCGTGGCCATCGACGTCTTGCCGCACCCTGCCGCTCCCCTGACACGCAGCCGCAACGGTGTCATCTCGATACCGGCAAGCAGTTGCGACAGCTGCCCGCTCAGTCTGGCGAACTGCTGTTCGCCGTGGCGAACACGGGCGTGAATATCGGGGTGAATCTCCAGGGACTGGCGCAGGAAGGCCTCGACGGTTGCCTGCCTCTGCGGTGCATCATCGTCATCGTCGAGAAGGTCGTGAATCCTGCGGACAAGACAATGGTCACCCGCGGCATCGACGATACGCGACACATCGAGACCCACGGCATTGACGGACCGCACGCGATGGTCCGGACAATAGACAAGATAGTCGGTGACAAGAGCCGGTTCGCGCCTGTGCACCCTGCCAAACTTGCCCTTGATGTTGTCGACCGAACGCCGTACCTGGACCACAGGATTGGAAGCGCCATCATGGTAACGCTTGACAAGTCCGTCGCTTGTCTCGTCGAGGGAACCGTTCTTCTGTTCCATGACGAGAATCCTGCCGGCGCGGTTGACGATGACGAAATCGGCTTCGCCCCAGAATGTTCGATCTCCCGATTCACGCGTCCAGTGGACGGAGTGGAAAACGGTCAGGTTCGGATCGAGTTCGCGACGCAGACGCTCCAGTGTCACGAGTTCCGGAGCATGACCCCCGGCCAGCGCCAACCGGTCCACGTCGCAGGGAACGATGCGCGCCATCGTGTCACGCGGCGGTTGACGCCTTCTTCTCCCACGTTCCCCGGGGAGTCTGCTGCCAGTATGTCAGAACGTGTCCGGCGTCACGGCGCGCCTTCCAGCGCCGCCGGGCCGCGGCAAGGGCGTCGTCGTCGTGGCCGTCGAACATGTCGGCCACACGCTCGAAGGAATCGATACTGTTCCTGTCGGCACGGTCGACGAGCACCAGAAGACGGGCGCCATTCGGGTTGTCGTCGCCATCGGTAATCCAGACCGGCTGACGCTCCACGTTCCGGGCGTGGCCCACGCAGCCATGGGGCAGGAAACTCTCTTTGCTGTAGGTCCACAGGGCGCCGTCAATGTGTGTCGCCCGTTCGCGCGAGGTCGTCATGACGACGACCCGCATGTCTCTCTCGAGGGCCTTCCCGAGAAGAGCGGGAAGAGCGATTTCCAGAGGGGACCTTTGCAGGTGATAGAAGTCGACCTGGGTCATGTTTCCCGGGTGTCGGCAACGAAGCGGTCGAGCAGGCGGACGCCAAATCCCGTCGCACCCCGGGGGGTCAGGGCTTTGTCCGAATGGACCCACGCCGTGCCGGCGATATCGAGATGAGCCCAGGGGGTGTCGCCGACGAATCTCTGCAGGAGAACAGCCCCGGCGGTCGATCCCGCCTCACGCTTCTTGCCGACATTCTTCATGTCGGCAATGTCCGAATTGATGTCCTCGCTGTAGCGCTCGCCAAGCGGCATGCGCCACAGTTCCTCTCCGGTCGCATGACCCGCCGCCTCGAGGGTGCGGGCAAGGTCGTCATCGTTGCTGAACAGTCCCGCCCTGTAGGTGCCCAGCGCAATGATGATGGCGCCGGTCAGCGTCGCAAGATCGATCACCTGGTCGGGCTTGATGTTCTGTACTGTCCAGTAGAGGGCGTCAGCAAGGACGAGACGCCCCTCGGCGTCGGTGTTGATCACCTCGATGGTCTGGCCGGACATGGTCTTCACCACATCGCCGGGGCGCTGCGCGTTATGGGACGGCATGTTCTCGACACAGCCGATGACACCGGCAACATTGGCGCGGGCTCCGCGGGCAGCCAGAGTGTGCATGAGCCCGGTGACACAGCCCGCCCCGGCCATGTCGAATTTCATTTCCTCCATTCCGGCGCCGGGCTTGAGCGAGATGCCACCGGTGTCGAAGCACACGCCCTTGCCGACCACGGCGAGCCAGGGGTCATCGTCACCGGCTCCCTTCCATTTCATGACGACCAGCTGGCTCTCGCGCTCGCTGCCCTGACCGACACCAAGGAGCGCGCCCATGCCCAGTTCAGCCATCTCGGCCTCGCCAAGCACGGTGACGCTGACGCCCAGTTCGCGCAATGCCGTGGCCCGGCGGGCAAACTCCTCGGGGTACAGCGTATTGGCAGGTTCGCTCACCAGATCACGGGTGAGAAAGACACCATCGGCAACACATTTCAGGCGCGCTGCCTTTTCTTGGCTTGCCGAGACCTCCGGCGTCACCACGGTGACCCTGTCGACCGTCGGCCGGGCATCGTCCTTCACCACCGTGCGGTAGTTGTCGAAGCGATAACTGCGCAACATCATGCCGTGGACGAAATCGCAGACATCAAGGGGATGGCCTGCCGGAATGGCGACATGCCGTGCGCCGAGCCTGTCGAGATGGCGGTAGGCGGCGCCGCCGAGGTTCTGGCGGTCAAGTGATGCGAATGTCGCGTAGTCACCGGTGCCGACAACGACGATGTGGCTTGCGTCCATGGTTTCCGGCGCGACCATGTCGAGGATCTGGCCCTTCTTCCCTGAAAACCGCGCCGAGACGTCCATGGCGCGGCTGATGGCGCCGCCGGACGTGCGGTCAACCGCTTCGGCCGAGGCGAAGAGCCGGCCGTCCTCCTGCGTGGCCACGACGATGGTATCGGCATCATCGGGCATCGACGGGGCACACTCGACTCGCATCACGAAGGATCCTCCGACCTGCCGTTCAATCATGGGCGTCACCTTCACCTATACCACGGCCACCGAGACCTGCGAAAGAACGCCTTGTGGCCATCGGTGAATGCGAGATTCGGCTGTCAGGCAGTCGACCGGACTGTCGGCGCCATGAACTCCCGACCCTGCCGGCAATCACGCGGGCTCATCTGTCGGTCGGCTGATCCCTCACCCATGCCAGGCGAAGAAGGCCGAGTCCCTCGCACTCCTGCTCCCGCTCCTCGGCGATCCGGTTCACGGACTCAACGGGAGCACCCGTCAACCTGGCGAACGCCTGGATGTCGCGGAACGAGTGCACCGGCACGACGGCTCCCGATGTGCGATACCGCTCTTGAGTCAAGGGACGGTTTTCTGTCCTGCAAAGGGCCGCCGGATGACGGCGGTGGGTCGCTTCTTCCAGTGACGTCCCTGGCTCGCACGATGCGCGATCACGTCCTCGGGTCGGGCAGTCTGACTGGCGCCACTGCCGTCACCGCGACATCACGCGAACACTGTCCGGTGGAGAATGTGCGCCACGGCAGGGATGCCCCGGTTCAGGTGACTTGGTTTCGTTTCCCCTGTATATCGCAAGGGCAAGGGGGAGCAGCGCTCAATCCATGCCGATGGTCCGCAGGCATACGTCCTATATTTTCCTTCAGCTGGGGTTGACGACGATCACCATCGCTTTCGTTCTGGTGAGCGTGATCTGGCTGACCCAGTCGCTGCGGTTTCTCGATTTCATCATCAACCGCGGCCTCTCTGTCGTCGCCTTCCTTGAAATCACGCTGCTGCTGATGCCATCGATCCTTCCGGTGACGCTGCCCGTCGCCGTGCTGTGCGCCGTCATCTACACCTTCAACCGGCTGACAATCGATCGCGAGCTGGTCGTCATGCGGTCCTCCGGACTCGGCCCCTGGGACATGGCAAGGCCGGTGATCATCCTGGGCGTTCTCGCTGCCGTCGTGGGCTGGCTGCTGACCCTGTGGCTGTCACCTGCGGGGTTCCGGGAGTTCAAGGACGAACAGGCGCACCTCAGAAGTGACTTTCATCACCTGCTCCTGCGCAAGGGTACGTTCAACCAGCTCATTCCGAGGTTCACGGTCTATTATCGGGATGAAGACAGGGAAGGCAGGTTCCGCGGCATCATCATTCATGACAACCGCGAACGGGACCGCAAGATCACCATGCTGGCGCAGTGGGGATCGCTGGTCGCGGAGGACGGAGGTCTGCAACTGGTGCTGGCCAACGGTACGCGCCAGGAAGTCGCCGGCAACGAGCGCGCCCTCAGCATGCTTTACTTCGACAGCTACGCGCTGGATCTCGGCCAGCTTTCCGGCGCGCCCCCCTCGCGCAACAGGGAACCCAAGGAGAGATATCTCCATGAACTGCTCAGCGGTCCGTTCACCGTCATGGACGAAGGCAACCGGGGCGAGTTCCTGGCGGAGGCTCACCGGCGCATTGTGCTGCCACTGGCATCTCTTGTCATGGCGCTCATTGGCTTTTCCGCGCTGACCGCCGGCGAGTTCGACCGTCGCCAACAGTGGCCAAGGATCGCCAGCGGACTGGGCTTCGGCCTGCTCTATCTCGGGATCTCGTTCTCGCTCACCAGCCTTGTGGTCAAGAACACGCTCCTTCTGGGCCCTCTCTACGTGCTTCCTCCCATCGCCATGTCGCTCGCCATCTGGGCGATGATGCAACATCGCTTTGCCATGCCGCTCTTCATATCCGGCAAGGTCAGCTCAGGCGTCTAGCGCCATGCGGCTTTCCTTCGTCCTGTCGAAGTACATAGCCCGCCGATTCTTCATGTCGGTCATGCTGGTTCTCGTGGTCATGCTGGCTGTCACCTTTCTCGTCGACATCGTCAACCTGGGAGGCCGCGCTGCCTCCCGTGACAACGCGGATCTCGCCCTGGTGCTGGAGATGACGTTGCTGCGCATTCCCTATTTCATGCTGAAGATACTCCCGTTCTCGGTCCTGTTCGGCACCATGCTGACCTACATCTGGCTTACCAGGACCCACGAACTGGTGGTCATGCGGGCCACCGGCGTATCCGTGTGGCAGTTCCTGCTGCCGGCACTCACGATCACGGCCATCCTTGGCATCGCCACCATCACCATCTTCAATCCCCTTGCTTCGGCCCTGATTTCCCGCTTCGAGCAACTCGAAAACCGCAATGTCAGAAGCCAGGCCAACGTTCTCGCCGTCTCACCCGGCACCATGTGGATCCGGGAGGGTGACGACACACGCCAATCCGTGATCCATGCCCATGAGGTGTCGGCCAGCGGCACCGAGCTCAGGGATGTCATCATCCTTGTGTTCGGCGACAACGACCGCTTCATCGAGCGCTACGATGCAAAACGGGCCACCCTGGTCGACCATCACTGGGACATGGAAGAGGTCCTGGTCAGTCGACCCGACCAGAGTACTCTGAGCGTCAGCGCGCTCGAGGTGCCGACCGAACTGACCCTCGATCGCCTGCAGGCTGCCTTTGCATCGCCTGAGACGATCTCGTTCTGGAACCTCCCCGGATTCATCAAGACCATGGAAAACGCCGGGTTTTCGGCCCTGCAGCACCGCGTTCACTGGCACACGGTACTCGCCATACCGCTGCTTCTGGCGTCCATGGTGTTGGTCGCGGCAACCTTCTCCCTGCGCCTGACACGCCAGGGCAAGGTCGGTCTTTTCGCGGTCGCCGGCCTGGGATTCGGGTTTATCGTCTACGTTGTATCGGATATTTTCATCGCCTACGGCATGTCGGGCAATCTTCCGGTCCTGCTTGCCGTGTGGGGTCCTGTTGCCATTTTCACTGCGATCGGAAGCACAATGCTGCTGCATACAGAAGACGGATAGATGGTCCGGTCAACAGCCGTTCTGGCTGCCGCCCTCGTGCTGGCCTTCATCACAGGCCAGGTGGCGGCCGACGGTCATCAGGCCGAGCCGGCCGTTCTGCACGCTGACGAGATCACGCACGACGGTCAGACCGGGATCACAACGGCCGACGGCGCCGTCACCCTGACCACCAGAGGCTATGTCCTGGAGGCCGATCACCTTGTCTATGACCGACCGTCTGACCGCGTCACGGCGTCCGGCAACGTTGTCGTTGTCGATGATCACGGACAGACCCTTTACTCCGAGCATATCGAGGTCACAGGCGATCTGCGCGAGGGTGTCATCGAGGGTATCCGGGTGTTGCTCAGCGACGGCGCCAGACTGGCTGCATCCCGGGCCGAACGCAGCGATGGCCGGATGACAGTCATGGAGCGTGCGGTCTACAGTCCCTGCGAACTGTGCCCGGACAATCCTGACGACCCTCCCATCTGGCAACTGAAGGCAGGGAGTGTGACCCATGACGAGGAAGCGCGCGACATCACCTATCGCGACGTGACCCTGGAAGTCTTCGGAGTTCCGGTCGCCTACTCGCCCTTCATGAGTTATCCGGATCCGAGCGTTGTCCGGCGCAACGGATTCCTGACGCCGGACTACGGACGAAGCAGCACGCTCGGCACCTATGCGAGTGTTCCCTACTACGTTGAACTTTCTCCGGCGCGCGATCTCACGGTGACCCCCACCATCACGCGCAAGGAAGGGCCCATTCTCTCCGCCGAGTACCGTGAACTCATGACCAACGGCGACCTGATGGTCGAAGGCTCCGTCGTTCGCGCCAAGGCCCGCCACAACAGCGGCCGTCTCAAGGGAGGACGTGACACACGCTGGCATGTCAAGGCCAACGGCTTGTGGGAGGCCGATTCCAGCACGCATTTCGGCGGCAGTGTTTACCGCGCATCCGACGATTCCTACCTGTCGCGATTCGGCATCGCGAATCTGGACACGCTTGTCTCCGATGCCTTTGTCGAGCACTTTGGCGACCGCTCCTATGCGAGAGCCTCTGGGCATCTCTACCAGGGTCTCAGACCGCGTGACGATCCTGGGCAGATCCCTCTTGTCGCCCCGCTCCTCACCTACAGCTACCTGACACCCCCGTCGAAGACCGGATCGTCGGCAACCGTCGACTCCAGCCTTCTGGTCCTGTCGAGAAGCGATGGCGCCGACAGTCGGCGGTTCTCAACCGGATTCGCCTGGCAGGCTCCATTCCTGACAACAAGCGGTCAACACTTCCGCACCCGCCTCTCGTTGCGCGGCGATGCCTACCATACCTCCAATGTTCCCCTGGGCAATCGCAAGACATCGGGATTCGCCAGCCGGATCATTCCCGAGGCGCTCATCGAGTGGCGCTACCCCTTCGCGCGGATGGGCGACACCTCCCATCAGTTCCTGGAACCGATGGCGATGGCCGTGTGGAGTCCCAATGGCAGCAACCCTGCGAAGATCCCCAACGAGGACGGGCAGGACTTCGAGTTCGACGAAGTCAACCTCTTCTCGACCAACCGGTTTCCAGGTCTCGACAGGGTCGAGGGCGGACTGCGGATCAACTATGGCCTGCGCCTCGGTCAGTACGGTCGCGACTCCGGCAATTACGAATTTTTCCTCGGCCAGGCGTGGCGGGCGCGTGACGACAGCACCTTTGATGACAGCCAGGGCCTCTCGGGGCACTTTTCGGACTATGTCGGGCGACTGCAGATCACTCCCCTGCCCTATTTCGACCTGCTCTACCGGTTCCGCATGTCTGACGAGCTCAAGTCGCTTTACCGCTCGGAACTCGGCGTGAATGCCGGTACCGATGACGCGAACCTGGAAGTCAGCTACGTACGGCTCGACGAGGAAACCGACCCCGTCGTCGGCTCGAGGGAAAACCACTCCTTGAGGGAACGCGCCCAGGTCAACACCGGCGCCATGCTGAGACTGATCGACAACTGGACTCTCAAGGGAAGCTGGCGCGGCGATGTGGACCGGGGGGAATCCATCTTCTACGGCGGCACCCTGGCCTACCAGGACGAATGCCTGGAGTTGAGCCTCTCGGGAGAAAGGCGCTTCACCCGCACCGTGGATTACAACCCTGAAACCGTGGTCATCTTCAGGATCCGCCTTGTCACGTTGGGTTGACATCCTCGCGTCACCTTGATTCACCCGATCGATTCCAGCACCTTGGCAGTTGTCTGGAGACTGCATGACAATGAGCCGATGTTTGCCCTGGTTCCTGCCTGCCCGCTTGTTTCTTGCCCTTGCACTGGCCTTCGTTCCGGTATCCGCCTGGTCGCAGGAATCACTCGGCATTGCCGTGGTCGTCAATGACGCGGCGATCACCGAAAGGGAACTGGCCGAACGCCTTTCCCTCGTTCTTAACCTGTCAGGCATCACCGATACGCCTGAGAGCCGCAGGCAACTCCTGCCGCAGGTCACCACCATGCTGATCAACGAGAAACTGCAGATGCAGGAAGCCGTCCGGCAGGGGCTGGGTGGCTTTCGCGTTGACCGCAACGAGACGTACGGCTTCGTGGAAAGGACTCTTGGCCTCGGTCCGGGAGAGCTCCTCGTCTTCATGGAGGAACAGGGTCTGAGCCTGGATTCGCTTGATGATCAGCTGACGGCCGAGATTGTCTGGGGTGAACTCGTGAGAGCCCGGCAGAACCAGCGCCCGATCTTCGAGGCCGAGGTGGAGGACGAGCACCAGCGGATGTTGGCCGCCGCGCATCAACCCCACTACCTGCTTGCCGAGATCGTCCTTTCCGTCGACGATCCGGAGCAGGAGGCCCGCGTGAGAGAGAACATCGAGCGGCTCGCCGATGCCCTGCGTTCGGGAGGCCGGTTCAGCATTCTCGCCCAGCAGTTTTCGCAAAGCGCCAGTTCAAGCAATGGCGGCGATCTTGGCTGGATCGTTGACAGCCAGCTCTCGGAGGAGCTCTCCGCGGTGGTGCCCAACCTGCGTGTCGGCCACATGTCACCGCCGATCCGCACAGTCGGCGGCTATACCCTGATCCTGATGCGCAATGTCCGACCGGGTTATCGGGTCAGCGACGAGGATATCGAGGTCAGCATACGCCAGGCGGTCTTTGCCGTGGACGAAGACGATGCAGAGGCCGCAGAGAGGGTATCGCAAACCGTTTCCACTCTCTCCTCGTGCGAGGATCTCGTGGCTCTGGCCGCGGCAGATGGCGACCCGCAGGTGAGCGACGCCGTGACGGCAAGACTGACAGACCTCCAGGATGACGTGCGTCGCCAGGTGGAAGACCTGGAACCGGGAACGACCAGCACACCCGTTGCCAGCGCCGGCGAAGTGCGCGTCATGATGATGTGCGAGCGCGTCGAGCAAGGGCTGCCGACACGCGAGGAAGCCCGCAACACTCTGCATGTGCGTCAGCATGACACCATCGCGAGAAGCTATCTTCGCGACCTCAGACGCCAGGCGTTCGTCGATATCCGAATCCAGGACGTGCGTTGAACCCACTCGACGACCTTCCCTGTCTGAGGGCCGTCGCGGATTCATTCTCTCTCAGGGCGCGCAAGTCACTGGGACAGAATTTTCTGTTTGACGAGAACGTGCTCGACCGCATCGCGCGCAGTGCCGGTTGCCTCGAAAACGCCATTGTTGTCGAGATCGGACCGGGTCCGGGTGGCCTGACCCGGGCCGTGCTGAGAGCCGGGGCAAGGCGGGTTGTTGCCATAGAGACGGACCGGCGATGCTGCGCGGCTCTCGCCGGACTTCGCGATGCCGCCGGGGGCAGGCTCGCCATCCGGGAAGGCGATGCCCTGGCGTGTGATCTGCAGCAGATCCTGGAGCCGGGATCGGTGGTCATGGGCAATCTACCCTTCAACAGTGCGACGCGGCTTGCCATGCGCCTGATCGAACATCGCCACCTGATCGATCGCATGGTCCTGATGTTCCAGAAGGAAGTCGCCAAACGTCTTGTCGCGACGCCGGGCACCCGTGAGTACGGAAGGCTGAGTGTTCTCCTGCAGTGGCATTGCCGGGTCGCGTGGTGTTTCACCGTTGACTCAGCTTGCTTCGTGCCCGCACCCAAGGTTCGAGCGGCAGTGGTCCGCATGACGCCACGCGACACGCCTCTCTCGCCGGCGCCGGAACCCGTGCTGCGCGCACTCACGCAAGCAGGCTTCGGTCAGCGACGCAAGGTCCTGCGCAACGCCCTGGGCGCCGTCACGCGCGATCCACACGGTCTGCTTGTGTCTGCCGGCGTCGACCCCCAGGCCCGCGCCGAGGATGTCGACGTCGCATCATGGTGTGCGCTGGCAAGGGAGCATGCGAAGCTCTTGACCACGGGATGATGAACCGTTCGGCAGACGACACACCGGCGCCAGCAGACAAGACGCCATCCCGGACCACATCGAGGTGCGGCGGGCGTGTCACGCCGATGATGGAACAGTACTGGCGAATCAAGAAAGAGCATCAAGGGGAGCTCCTCCTCTTCCGCATGGGTGATTTCTACGAACTCTTCTTCGACGATGCCGTCACCGCAGCAGGTGCACTCGACATCGCGCTGACCACGCGCGGACAACACCAGGGCAAGGACGTTCCGATGTGCGGCGTGCCGGCGGTGTCCGCCGACAGCTATCTCGAACGGCTCATTCGCAAGGGCTACCGGGTGGCGGTCTGTGAACAGATGGAAGACCCTGCGGAGGCAAGACAACGCGCTGGCAGCGCCATCGTGCGCCGCGATGTCATCCGCATTGTCACACCCGGAACACTCGTCGAGGACACCCTTCTCGATGCCCGTTCCAGCAATCATCTGGCGGCGCTGGCGCGCGCCGGTTCCACCATCGCGGTTGCCTGGATCGAGATGTCGACCGGCAGTTTCTCTGTCACGGACATTGCAGTGAACGATCTCAACGCTCTCCTCGAGAGCGTCGCTCCGGCCGAACTCCTGGCGGCGGAACAGACCATCAATGATGCAGGTCTCCGGGACGTCATGGCGTCATGGCGCGGGAGACTGGTCTGCGAACCCGACAGCAGGTTTGACAGCCGCGCCGGAGAACGACGTCTGCGCGACCTCTACGCCGTTGCCTCACTGGACGGTTTCGGTTCCTTCACGCGGGCCGAACTGGCGGCCATGGGCGGGCTTCTCGGCTACGTCGAACTGACCCAGAAAGGTCGTTTCCCCAGATTGGCGCCACCGGTGCGCCAGGTCGCCGGACAGTCGATGCTGATCGATCAGGCAACACGACGCAATCTTGAACTCATGCGCACACTCGATGGCCATCGCCAGGGCAGCCTCCTTGGCATCATGGACCGCACCGTGACGGGCGCCGGCGCCCGCCTGCTCGCACAGAGGTTGACCGCACCGCTGACCGACACCGGGGCCGTTGCCAGGCGACTGGATGCCGTCGAGATGTGTGTCGAGGATTCCGGGTTGCGCGGCGACATCAGGACCACGCTTGCGCACACGCCCGATCTCGAGAGAGCGCTGGCGCGCCTGGCGCTGGCGCGGGGCGGTCCCCGCGACCTTGCAGCCATACGCGATGGCCTGACGGCAGCCGGCGTTCTTGCCTCCAGACTGGGGCGTCATCACGATCTGCCCCGGGAGCTCACCGGGGCACAGAGCGCCATAGAGGCTGCCCCTCCACTCGCTGATGACCTCGCCTGCCTTCTTGTCGACAATCCACCGCTCCTGACTCGCGACGGCGGCTTCGTGCGCACCGGCTGCAACGAGGACCTCGACCAGGCGCGGGAACTGCGGGACAACAGCCGGCAGCTGGTGGCCGGGCTCCAGGGGACCTACCAGAAGGAAACCGGCGTCGCATCGCTGAAGATTCGCCACAACAATGTTCTGGGATACTACGTCGAGGTCGCCAGCAACCATGCGGCGCGTCTTGATGGCACAACCTTTGTCCATCGCCAGACCATGGCGAATGCCATGCGCTACACGACTGTCGAACTCGGGGATCTCGAGGCGGCGATGTCTCGTGCGTCCGACCGTGCCATCGCCCTCGAACTCGATGTCTTTCGCCGGGCCGCGACTGACGTGCTCGCCGAGGCGCCTGCCATCGCTGCAGCGGCAGAGGCGATCGCCGTCATTGACGTGACCGCGGCGCTCGCTGACCTTGCCGTCGAACGCCGCTATACGCGACCGACGGTGACCGCTGATCTCGACTTCACGATCGAGGGTGGTCGTCACGCTGTTGTGGAGGTTCTGGCCGGCACGTCGGCAGAGTTTGTCGCCAACGGCTGCGTGCTCGAGGACGACGCCCGCCTGTGGCTGCTTACCGGCCCCAACATGGCCGGAAAATCGACGTTCCTGCGGCAGAACGCACTGATCGCCATCATGGCCCAGACCGGAAGCTATGTGCCGGCGGATGCCGCCAGGCTCGGTGTCGTCGACCGTCTGTTCAGCCGGGTTGGCGCCGCCGACGATCTTGCGCGGGGACGATCGACGTTCATGGTCGAAATGGTCGAAACTGCGGCCATTCTCAATCAGGCAGGGGAACGATCCCTTGTGATACTGGACGAAATCGGTCGTGGAACGGCAACGTTCGACGGTCTGTCCATCGCCTGGGCAGTCCTCGAGCACCTTCACGATGTCAACCGCTGCCGGGCGCTGTTCGCCACTCACTATCACGAACTGGCGTCGCTTGCCGCAACGCTGGCGGCACTGAAGCCGCACTCCATGCGGGTGAAAGAGTGGAAGAACGATATCGTGTTTCTCTACGAGGTGGAGTGTGGTGCGGCCAACCGGAGCTACGGCATCCATGTCGCCCGCCTCGCTGGCCTCCCGCACGCGGTCATTGAACGCGCGAAGAATGTGCTCGAGACCATCGAAGCGGGTGATGGCGCAACGTCCCTGGCACGGCTCGCCGATGAACTTCCCCTCTTCGAGGCGGCGCACAGAAACGCGCGGGATGTTGCGTCGGTCTCCGCGCTCAGACAGGCTGTCGATGACGTCATGCCCGATCAGCTCACGCCACGGCAGGCACTCGATCTGGTGTACCGGCTGAAGGATCTGGCGGAGGAAGAGGATGACTGATCCCCGGGGGAGGCCCATACCCGGCAGGCTTGCCAACCGGCAGCAGCTGCGCCGGGAGCTCGCGAAACTTCCAGCCACCGACGAGGGTCTCGAAAGCGTACTGCGCCATGTGCTCGACGACGGTCTGACGCTGCTGCGCGGCCACCTCGACGGCGGTGCATCCGGAATCGCGCTTGTCACGGCGATGAGCAGGCTTGTCGACACGGTGCTGAAGGAGCTGTTTGCCCATATCCTCAAAGGACCGAGCGGCGGTGCTGATGACCGCATGGCCCTCGTCGCCGTCGGTGGTTATGGTCGCGGTGAACTCGCGCCGCATTCCGATCTCGATCTGCTTTTCCTGCTCGCCGGCCCGGTCACGACGCGCCAGGAGAAGGCTATCAGCCGCGTCCTCTACTGCCTGTGGGATCTTGGTCTCAAGGTCGGCCATGCCACGCGCACCCTTGACGAGGCCATCGACAGTGCCCGCGGCGACATGACCATTCGCACGGCCGTCCTCGAATCGCGCCTGCTTGCCGGAGACCGGAGTCTCTTCCGGACATTCCGCCGCCGTTTCCACACATCCGTCGTGTCAGGCAGCGATGCGGCGTTCGTGCGTGCCAAACTCGAGGAACGCGACCAGCGGCATCTCAAGACCGGCGATTCGCGCTATGTTCTGGAACCCGATGTCAAGGAGGGAAAGGGCGGACTGAGAGACCTCCATGTCCTGGTATGGATCGCCAGATACCTCTACCCGATTGCCGGGATCGAGGATCTGGTGCCGCGCGGCGTGCTAAGCCGCGCCGAACTCTCGAGATTCCGCCGGGCAGCGGATTTTCTCAACCGGGTCAGATGCCACCTCCACTTCCTGTCAGGTCGAGCCGAGGAGCGCCTGACATTCGACCTGCAGACGAATATCGCCCGGCGCATGGGCTTTTCCGACGCGCGCAACCAGCGGGCTGTCGAGCGTTTCATGAAGCGCTACTTCCTTGCCACCCGGGAGGTGGGCGGCCTGTCGCGCATCTTTGCCGCCGTCATCGCCGAACAGCATGGCGGCCAGCCACGGTCCGGATACGTGTCCGATGCCGAGGAACTCGACGGATTTCACATCTCCGCAGGCATGATCTCGATCCGCGATCGCCGGCACTTCGAAGAGTCGCCGGGCGACCTTGTGCGCATGTTCCACGTCTCGCAGAAGCGGCGCGTCGACATCCACCCCCGGGCGCTGTGGCTGATGACCCAGAATCTCGCGAGGATCAACGACACGCTGCGCCATGACGTTCATGCCAACGGCCAATTCATGGACATCCTGACCGCCAGGGACGATCCGCTCGGGACACTCCAGGCGATGAACGAGGCTGGCGTGATGGGCCGCTTCCTGCCGGATTTCGGACGTGTCGTCGCCCAGATGCAACATGACATGTACCACGTCTATACGGTTGATGAGCACTCGATCAGGGCCGTCGAAATCCTCGCCACCATCGAACGCGGCGAGATCGCCGACGAACTGCCGCTCGCCACCGAGGTCTTTCCGTTGATCCTGCAGCGTCGCGTCCTCTACCTTGCCGTTCTCCTCCACGACATCGCCAAGGGACGCGGCGGAGATCACTCTGTCCTTGGAGCCGGTGTCGCCAACCATCTGGCGCCACGCCTCGGTTTCACCGCAGAGGAAACCGAGACCGTCTCCTGGCTGGTGCGCTATCACCTCATCATGTCCAACACGGCCTTTCGCCGCGACCTTGACGAACCAAACACGATCGACAGCTTCGCCAGCATCGTTCAGTCGATCGAGCGCCTGCGGTTGCTGCTTGTCCTGACTGTCGCCGATATCCGGGCCGTCGGACCACGGGTGTGGAACAACTGGAAGGGTGACCTCCTGAGGGAACTCTACTACCGGGCCGAAGAGGTGATCTCCGGCGGCCACGGCGCCGCCATTGCCAAGCAGGCCCGGGTCGAGGCGCGCATCGACCATCTCCGGGAGGCATTGGAGGACTGGCAACCCACCATGATCGACGACCACGTCGCGCGCCTCATCACACCCTACTGGCTTGCCTTCGACAGTGCTGCCCATGTGCAGCACGCCGAGCTGATGCGCCATGGCCCCAACGACAACGTGACCGTCACCACCGAGATTGATGATGCGCGTGATATCACGGAGGTGACTGTCTTCGCAGCGGACCGCCACGGATTGTTCGCTGACATCGCCGGCGCCATCGCCGTGGCCGGCGCCAGCATTGTCGATGCCCGCATCTTCACCACCCTTGACGGCATGGCGCTCGATGCCTTCAGGGTGCAGGACGAAAGCCAGTCGGCATTCAGGGACAGGAGACGGCTGGAGCGCCTGCGTGACACCATCCGCGGCACACTCACCGGCGACCTCGATCTCGCCGGCGAAATCAATCGCCGCCGCGCGGGCTGGCACAGCGGTCCGATTCTTGCCGTGCTGCCGCGCGTGCTGGTGGACAACAGGGTCTCGACCCGCCACACACTTGTCGAGATCACGGCGCGCGACAGACGGGGCCTGCTCTCGGATCTTGCCCATGCGCTGGCCGGACTCGGCCTGTCGATTGTCACTGCCCGCGTCGCCACATTCGGAGAGCGGGCGGTCGACGCCTTCTACCTGTGCGACGGCGACGGCGCAAAAATCACCTGCGACATGCGTATTGACAGTCTGCGGGATTACCTGATCCGCACCATCGAGGCTGGTGAACCGGCGTCGGCGACGGTGCATTGACGACAGACTTCGGCGATTCAATCAGCACAGGATGGCATCGGCGTATCTGGAAGACCGCCGTACCCATCATGGTATCGAATCTGACCCTGCCCGTTGTTGGCATGGTGGACACTGCCCTGGCCGGACATCTGCCGGGACCGGAGTATCTCGGCGGCGTCGGCGTGGCCGCTCTCATCTTCAGCTTTGTCTTCTGGACATTCGGATTCCTGCGTCTGTCGACCACGAGCTACATCGCCCAGGCCTTCGGACGCGAAGATCGCAAGGAACTCAAGGCAATCGTCGTCCGGGCCGCCGTGATCGCCCTCGCGGTCGCCCTCGCCATCATTGTCCTCCAGAAACCCCTGCGCTGGCTGGCGCTGGACCTTGTGGAAGCCGGCACCCTGGTATCGTACCAGGCGGCACTCTACTTCGATGTACGAATCTGGGCAGCGCCCGCCGTGATGGGAAACTTCATCATCGCAGGCGCACTGATAGGGCTTCAGAGAACGGGGCTGGCGCTGGTCGTGCAGGCCGTTATCGCGACGCTCAACGTGGCTCTCGACATGCTCTTCGTTCCCGTCCTCGGCTGGGGAGTGGAAGGTCTCGCGGCCGCCACCGTGATTGCCGAGGCCGCGGGTCTCGCATGCGGCATCATGGTGCTCGTTCACGCCCTGCCCGAGGGGTGGGGAGCCTGGCCCTTTGGCGCCGCACGGATTCTGAAACCCTATCGGCCGCTTCTGGCACTCAATCGCGATCTCCTCATCCGCACACTTCTTCTCAACGTCGCATTTGGTGTCTTCATCAGCCTTTCGGCGCGGATCAGCGACATCACGCTGGCGGCCAACGAGATTCTCATGATGTTTCTGACCCTCGCCGCCTTTGCCCTGGATGGCTTCGCCAACGCCTGCGAGGCCATCGTCGGCGAGGCCTGCGGCCGAAGGGATCGCCGGATGCTCGCACAGGCCGTGAGGGCGACCTTCCTGTGGTCGGCGCTTACGGCAGTCGTGATCTGCCTGGCGTATGCCCTCGGGGGAGGGCTCCTGATCCTTCTCTTTACCGACATTCCCGAGGTGAGAGCCGAGGCCGTCGCCTCCCTGCACTATGCGATTGTCATGCCCGTCATCGGGGTGTGGTCCTTCCAGCTCGATGGCATCTTCACGGGCGCTGCCCGAGGCCGCGACATCAGGAACGCAATGATCGTGGCCGTCTTGATCTACCTGCCGGCGATCTACCTGCTCCACGCGGAGTTCGGCAACGACGGACTGTGGCTTGGCCTCGCGCTGCTTTTTGCTGTGCGGGCTCTCGCCCTGTGGCGCTGCTATCCCGATCTCGTCCATGGCATCGCAACACTGCCGCGAGGTTTCCGGTCAGGTTCCAGCACCCATGATCCCCTGATAGGGTGACGGCTTTCACGGCACAGCAAGGTGATTCCCCATGATGGACACGAGCCCACTGCCCGTCGTCGGCATTCCCTGTGACGTGCGCATGATCGATATCCACCCGTTTCACGCAGTGGGTGAGAAGTACATCGATGCCGTTGCCCACGGCGCCGGGGCAATACCCATGCTGATCCCCTGCTTCGGCAAGGGTGGCGATCTCGAGCCCCTCGAAGACCTCTACACCATCGACGGCCTTCTCGACCGGGTCGACGGAATCTTCCTTCCCGGCAGTCCCAGCGACGTGCACCCGCACCGCTACGGAAACGGGGAACCGAGGGAGTTCACGATGCTCGACACCCAGCGCGACTCTCTGGCATTGCCGCTCATCCGGCGTGTCATCGAGCGACGGGTTCCGCTGCTTGCTGTCTGCCGCGGGATTCAGGAACTCAACGTGGCCCTCGGGGGGACTCTCCACATGGTCCTCGGCGAGGTCGACGGACTGATGGCGCACCGGACTGGCAAGTCGACATCACGCGACGAGCAGTATCAGCCGCTGCACGACATCGATGTCGTTGCAGGCGGCATGCTGCGCACCATTGCCGGACTCGGACACTATCGGGTCAACTCGGTGCATGGTCAGGGTATCGACCGTCTGGCGCCAGGCCTTGATGTCGAGGCGACGGCCCCCGATGGACTGATCGAGGCGGTGAGCGTGCGGCATGCGCCGGTCATGCAGCTTGGCGTGCAGTGGCACCCCGAGTGGCGGTTTCGCGAGCGCGCGTGCGATCACGCGCTGTTCACCGCCTTCGGCGTCGCCTGCCGGGACGCTCGCGCCACCGGCCGGCGAGCCTGAACACCATGGCGCAGCCCACGCTGCCCGCGTCGTGGTACACATCACCGGCAACAGCGCGCCGGGAACGCGATACCATCTTTGCCCGCAACTGGTCCCTCTTCGGGCCGGAACACGAGGTGGCGCAACCAGGAACCTGGGCGGCGCGCACGGTGAACGGCTGGCCCGTCGTCGTGCTGAAGGATCGTGGCGGAGATCTGCGCGCCTTCCACAACCACTGCCGCCACCGTAGCGCTTCCCTGTTGCCTGACGGCACCGGTTCCTGTCCGGCGCGGCTTGTCTGTCCCTACCACGGCTGGGCTTACGCACTCGATGGCACTCTCGTGTCGGCGCCACGGTTCGGCGAAGCCCTCGACGGGCAGGCCATGGCTCTGCGGCCTCTTCTTGTTGCAACCTGGCGCGGGTGTGTCTTCATCGCCATCGATGCGGCCACGCCCCCGCTTCGCACCTGGCTGGGCTCCCTCCCCCGACTTGCCGAACCATGGCCGGAAACGTCCGCCTTCGCCTACCGGGGAGATTTTTCGGTGGAGGGTCACGCCAACTGGAAGACCTACTGCGACAACACCCTGGAGGGCTACCACCTGCCCTTCATTCACGAAAGTCTCGCGCAATCACTCGAGCCCCGGAAAATCACCATCCGCAGCTATGACGACCGCCGCCTTGTTGTCTTCCACGTCACCTATCGCGGAGACGGCGCCAGCCTGAGGGGCGGCGAAGGCATCTGGTTCTGGCGCTATCCCGGTTTTCAGGGCGTTCTGGGCGCCACCGGCTTCAAGGCCGAGCGGATCGAACCGACAGGCCCTTGCAGTCTGCGTTCCGTGAGCTGGGCATGGTACGCCCCCTCGATGAGCGAAGGCGACGTCGACAACAGCTTCACCTGGGCCAGGACCATCGTCGAGGAGGATCTCGCCATCTGCGAATCGGTGCAGCGCAACCTCGAGGCCGTTGCATGGGAAAGCGGCGTTCTCTCCCCTGCCATGGAATGTCATACCGCCGCCTTTCAGGACCTCGTGCGGCGTGATGTCGCTGAGGGATCCTGACACAGGACGGTCAGTCCTGCGGGCTCACGGGCGGTCGTGCCAACTCCGGCATCCGGACATGGACGATCTCAGGCGCCAGCTCGCGCGGGTTCATGGTCATTGATGCCGGTCCCGGCATCTGGAAGGTCGAAGAAGACCCTGTCCCCACGCCATCGAACAATGGTCTTGCGCCCGTGTCGTCGGTTCAGCGGCGTGACAGAACCAGCATATGGTTGTTGGACGGCATCGCGACAACGCTCTCCAGATCGAGACCGTGAGGGTGCGCCGCGGCCGCAATGTCGTTGGCATCGCGCAACCCCCATCCTGGATTCTGCTGGCGCAGCATGGCATCGAAGCTCTTGTTGCTTCCTGCACCGAAATCTCCGTTGAACGTAAAGGGGCCGTAAATCAGAAGATGGCCATCCGGCGTCAGCAAGTGACCGGCACCGGCAGTGAGCCCCTCCACCGTGCCACGTTCGGTGCAATGGAGCATGTTGATGCACACCACAAGCCCGACGTGCCCCTCAAGCTGCGCCCACCACGTCGTATCGAGAACGTCGAGAGCAAGCGGAGGCGCAACATTGGGGAGCGATCCTGTCCAGGCGGATTCGCTTGCCCGCATGCGTTCATCAGGATCACTGGGTTGCCAGTGGACGTCAGGAAGGGAAGCGGCGAAACGACTGACGTGCTGACCCGGGCCGCTGGCGACTTCCAGCACTCTGGTGCCGGCGCCGCAGTAGCCCTTCAGGACATCGAGAATGGGCCCACAGTTGCGATCCGCGGCCGGTGCATGGAGCCGGTCATCCCGGTCAGCTGCAGAGAGACCCGGGTAGAAGGCAGCGGTCACAGGCCCCTCGCATGATTGATGGCCCCGAGGAGTGGCGGCGAGATGATCCCCGTCACATCGACATCGATCCGCGTCTGAAAGGCGCGCACGGCCTTCCTTGTCAACGGGCCCGGAAGTCCGTCGACCGGACCGGGATCAAGACCGAGGTCACGCAGCCCGTCCTGCACCGCCCGAGTATAGCTGCGCAACAACCCGTTACGGGCCAGTCGCCCCTCCGGTGACGCCGCGTCGAGGGCTGCCTGTGCACGAAGCCTCTCAAGCAGCGCATCATCGATCCTGCCGTCAACGGCAAGCCCGAACTCCTGCTGATAGGCTGCCAGGGCGCGTCGGGTGTTGTCCCCCATGACGCCATCAACAGGTCCGGGATCGTAGCCCATCACCTCGAGGAACTGCTGTGCCGCCGAGATTCGTTCAGGGTCGTCTGCCTTGGCCGGCAGGGCGACAAGAAGGGCCAGTGTCATCGTCAGACAGGCGAGGCTCTTGCCGTCAATCACCCGTCACCTCGTCCGGTCGCCGTCCGACAATCCTGGTGTAGATCTCAGGATCCGTCGCTCCCTCGCTGGCAACGAGAAAGACATCGCTCGCGCGATCCAGCCCCAGCGCCTCGGCGATATCGCCGTCTTCCAGGACCGCCAGCAGACCTCCCAGGCCGGCAGCGCCCGATTCGCCGGCGACCAGCGGCGAGTCGGCATCGTTCGCAAGCATCATCATCGCTTGCGGGGAATACCGGTCGGCAATGGTGATGAAGGCATCGGCCCCGCACTCCAGGATGTTCCAGGCCAGCGGGGATATGGTCCCGGCAGAAAGACAGGCCATGACAGTGTCAAGAGACCCCGATCCCGCGGTCGGACGGCCGTGAACGGCGCTCTGGTAGACACAGTCGGCCTCGTGGGGTTCGATGACTGCCGTCAGCGGCCGCGCACTCCCCCAGTCTTCCCACAGCGGCCCCGCCACCGCCGCTGCCAGTCCGCCCACACCGGCCTGGATGAAGACATGGCTTGGCCTGCGTGCCGCCATCTGCTCCATCGCCTCGGCCATGATCACCGTGTAGCCCTGCATCACCCAGGAGGGAATATCGTCGTAGCCGGGCCACGAGGTATCCGAGAGGACGATCCAGCCGCACCTGTCGGCATCCTCTGCGGCTTTGAGGACCGAGTCGTCGTAGGTTCCGGGTACCCTGACGATATCGGCCCCGTAGGCCGCGATCGCGTCCTCACGCCCCTGACTGACATGGTCATGGAGGTAGATGACACAACGGGCCCCGGCAAGTCCCGCACCCCATGCCACGGCCCGTCCGTGATTGCCGTCCGTGGCGCAGCACACCGTGACAGCGGAAACGGCATCCCTCGCGCGCCCGGCCATGATGTCATCCATGGTGCGACCGGTTTCCCGGGCAAGCACACGCAGCACGCCGTAGGCGCCACCGAGGGCCTTGAAACTTCCAAGACCGAACCGGCGACCTTCGTACTTGATCCTCAAGCCGCCAATGCCGAGGCGGGACGCGAGTCCCGGGAGATCGACAAGGGGTGTTGGCGCATAGGCTGGCCAGTTCGCGATCGCCTGCCTTGCGACATCACGCGTGTCCCGCGACAACACGCGCGCCTGTGGCTCGCCATAGGATTTTCGCCGCGCTTGCGGGTCATTGACATGGAGTCTGATGGCGTTCGTGCGTGTCATGCCCGAAAACTACCGCCCCGGCACACGGTCCGGCAAGGAAATGCCGGTACACCTTCCTCGCTATCCTTCGGCCATGGACACCTGATTGCACGGTGACGGGGTTCGCATCGACGATCGCGGCGAGCGGCGATGCGCATGATGGCCGCACCGGCCGTCTGGCCCTTCAGGCCAAAGTCCCTGATCGTGGCGAACCATCGCGCAAGACGAGTCTCAAGTGATCTTCGGTTGCAATGAATTCCGGGTGCACTCCGTTGTGCTCCAGCAAGAGCGGAATGATCTTGTTGCGCACCCCCATACCTCTGGCATCCACGTAGCCGTAGTCGCGCAGCACCTCAACAATGGACGGATTGCGCGCAGATCGTTGGCCGGCAATCATCTTTTCGACCGTCATCGAGTTCTGCAGTGCACCTGGGCTCAGCACCTCCAGACGATGCACATACCGTGCGACCTCGATTTCCTCGTGGCGAGTCCAGTCGCGGTGAACAAGCGCATTCACAATCGCCTCGCGCAACGCCTGTACGGGATACAACCATCGTCGCTCGCGACGCATTGAGCCGTCTGCATCGTCCTCTTCCCCGGTGACAAATGGCTGCATGGCATCCGTGAGCCTGTCGATGAGACCGTCTTCCAGAGAGCGACCGGCGCACCGTCGATCATGCGGTCGTCAAGCGCCTTGCATGCCTTGTCCTCACCCTCAAACGCCAATCACCGTACAGCCTGCCGCAGCGTCGTTGCGATTCATGTAACGCCGCCACCTTCGGCGCCTCGGCAGGCTGCATCTCGACGCCTGGGCGCCGATGCTGCAGACGGGCATCCGCGCGGCCTGGTTGCGTCTGCAATACCGTTCCCTCGTCAGCCCACCCGGCAGTTCGGGGTAGGCCTGGAACGCGATCCCGATCGTGCCGGCTTCAGGAGGAAGGAGCACTGGCCTGGTGGCAACGGCGTGCGGATCCCGCCACGGGGAAGGCATCACCCGAACTGGTTCAAGGCACGGCAATGGTCAATGCCTGCGACCTCGTCTTCGTCGACTTCGGTCCCTGGTTTCCCTGCAACGCCAGCCTGTGTCGCGAAGGCCGCGAGCACCCGAAGCATCAGCCAGGGACAAGCGTGGCGTGTTTTTCGAGGCTCTCGACAACGGCATCCTCAGCAGATGCGCCGACTCCGAGATCGTGCAGTCCCCCGAGATCGTGCAGTCCATGGCGAAGGAGATCAGTGCATCACGGACCGACGCGCTGTTTGCCGGGGCGATGCGCTGTACCGTGGATCCTGTCCGGCAACGCGGGGAGGAGGCACTGCTTGACGTTGCCCCTCACCCCTGCCGTGACATCGCCGGGAGCGCCGCAGAACATGCGTAGAGCGGCCCGTTCGGATCAGATCGGTCGCCCTGGCTTGCAGGGGTCATGGAAAGCCCGGCCCACCGCAGAGTTCATGGGCGCCATGCATCTGCCGCGGCGCGGGGAGTGCGGGTGCAATCGAATCCGCCTTCCACATCCACCGAAAGGCGCCCGACTCACGCATTGGCGGTGAATGAGTGACCCGGATCGATTTCGGGATTGACAATCATTTGCAATTGCGGTCAGCATACCGCCTTGTCCTCGCATGTGAGGCACGGTGTTCATCTGCATTTGCAACGCCTATCGCGAACGTGACATTGCCAGCATGGCACAGTCGGGTGCTCACTGCGCCCGTCAGGCCTATGTCATGCTCGGTTCCGGCCCGCGATGCGGACAGTGTCTCAAGGATGCACAGGCGCTGATCGATCTCGTCCGCGGTGCTCCCCGGGATCAACGGCAGGCGGAACCCCGCCCCCGGGATTAGGAGGCTCAACCGGCGGCGGGCTG
Source organism: Alphaproteobacteria bacterium (assembly GCA_965200495.1). Classification (GTDB taxonomy): domain Bacteria; phylum Pseudomonadota; class Alphaproteobacteria; order SP197; family SP197; genus SP197. The sequence goes on along the minus strand of CBDAUG010000001.1, from coordinate 2,017,963 downwards.
GCTCTGCAACTGGATGTAGTTCGCGAGTCCCGTTTTCTCGATGAGGCCAAGTTGTGTTTCGAGCCAGTCGATATGCTCTTCCTCGGCCAGCAGGATATCGCGCAACAGGTTGCGGCTGACAAAGTCGCTGTTGCTTTCGCAGCAGACAATCCCGTCACGCAACACAGGCACGGCAGCATACTCAAGCTTCAGATCGCACTTGAGGATCTCGTTGACGTCCTCGCCGATCATCAACTTGCCGAGTTCCTGGAGATTGGGCAGGCCCTCGAGGAAGAGAATGCGCTCGATCAAACTGTCGGCATGCTGCATTTCCTCGATGGATTCCTTGTGATTGTGATCAGCCAGACGGGTAACTCCCCAGTCCTTGAGGATTCGGGAGTGAAGAAAGTACTGATTGATCGCCGTGAGCTCGTTCTTGAGAACCCTGTTGAGAAACGCGACGACCTCTGGATTGCCCTTCATGAGTGACCCCCTTGCCGGTGCCTGTTGAGGCGTCAATCTAGACGTGATTGGCGACGGCTACAATCCGAGGCCGACCACAAGCGCATGAACTCCGATCAGCGGTAACGGCGGAGATACGCGATGGGTGATTGTTGTCGGCGGTGGCGCTTTGGTCCATCTTTGCAACGGGATAAAGAGGCGAGATCGCATGGAAATCTGGTTGCCGGCCGTGTCAGCACTGGCAGGCGCAGCGCTTGTCTGGTTCGTCTTCGCGGCACCGGCACGCAGCCGGGCCGACAGGGCGCAGGCGCGTCTGGAAGCAATCGACATGACCACTGGCAGCCGATTCGCCGAACTTGCCGCCGGCGCGCTCAGGGACAACAGTGAATCTTTCCTGCAAATGGCAAGCGAGCGACTTCGCTCGCACCAGGTTGCGGCGGACAAGGATCTCAAGGCCCGCGAGGAGGCTGTCGCCGCGCTGGTCAAGCCGATCCGGGAGGAATTGAAAAAGGTCGAGGAGCGGGCGCAGGAGTTGGAGAAGTCACGGGTGGACGCCTATCGGGGAATCAGTGAACAGGTGAAGCATCTGGCCGAGGGGCAGGTTCGGCTGCACACGCAAACAGGGCGTCTGGCGCAGGCGCTGCGCCGGCCGGGCACGCGCGGCAGGTGGGGCGAGTACCAGCTGCGCAATGTGCTCGAAATGGCGGGCATGACAAAGCACGTGGACTTCGTGGAGCAGAAGACCATCCAGGGAAGCGACGGCGATCAGCGCCCCGACGTGATCCTGCGGCTGCCGGGCGGCAGATCGATTGTCGTCGATGCGAAGGCGCCGCTGGACGCCTATCTCGCGGCCGTCGAGGCGGAGGACGAGACGAAGCGCAGCAAGCTTATGGAGGATCATGTGCGTCATATGCGCAATCATGTGCGCACGTTGGCATCGAGGGAATACTGGCAGGCGCTGGCAGGCGACACACCGGACTTCGTGGTGATGTTCGTTCCGGGAGAGGCATTCGTCTCCGTCGCGCTGGAAAACGATCCGCGCCTCTTTGAGGATGCGGTATCGAAACGTGTGCTGATCAGCACCCCGACCACGTTGATCGCGCTCGTCAAGGCCGTGGCTTACGGCTGGAAGCAGGAGCAATTGACAGAGAACGCCCACGCCGTAGCGGCCGCAGGCAGGGAACTCTACAAGCGCATTACGGTGTTCGCAAAGCACATGTCGAACCTCGGCGAGTCGCTGAAACAGGCGACAGGCCGATACAACCAAAGCGTCGCCTCGCTCGAAGGACGGGTACTGCCATCAGCCCGACGCTTCGAAGCGCTGGGCGCCGCACCGGACGGCACAGCGCTTGCGGGTCTTGATCCGATCGACACGGAACCTCGCAACATGCAGGCTCCGGAACTTGGACAGATCACAGAGACGGCAACCGACAAGGACCTTGCGTAGCGCGTCTGCGATTGGGTGAGACGGCTTGTCCCTCAGACGCGTTTCGTGCCGACCCGCAGACAGTCGGTCATGTTGTGCTGACACGACGTGGCGATGCCGTTGGTGGTCGGCGAGCATCGCAGCAGCTTCCGCGACCCCAACGATCATCAGCCCTCGTCCACCATAGCCAGAGTCCCTTGCGGCCCGAAAAGCTGAATTTCTGGCACGCACGCTGACTGGGCATTTCCGGGCGAGACCTGCCGCTCCTATCTTCCCCTGTGGCGGCTTCTTGCCGAAGGGGCGGCGCGGAACCGGGCCACTCAGGCGAGGCCCAGCACTGCCACGTCGTCGAGTGCGGCGGTGATGCTCTCCCGCAGGACATCCTCGATGATACCGATTTCCTTTTCCCCGATGATGAGAGGTGGTGACAGCACCGCCATGTGGCCCAGAGGCCTGACGATAAGTCCGCGTTTCTGTGCATGGCGTGCCACGCGTCCACCAAAATCCGCTTCCGCGTCATGGAGCTCCCCGGTGGACTTGTCGCGTACAAATTCGATTCCCTGCATGAAATGGCTACCCCGGACCTCGCCCACGGCATCAATGTCTCCAAGGCGGTGGAGCGCGGCCTCAAACAATGGTCCCGTGTTGCGGACATGCCCGCACAGGTCTTCATCCTCCATAATGGCGATGTTCGCCAGGGCGGCAGCACAGGCAGCGGGGTGACTGGAATAGGTCATGCCGTGAAGGAACAAGGCTCCAGGCGCAGCGATGACATCGTAGATCTCCTCGGAGAGAATCGTCGCCGAAAGCGGCTGATAGCCCGAGGTGAGACCCTTCGCCGAAGTGATGATGTCCGGCTCGATGCCGTAGACATCCTGTGAAGCGAAGAAGTGGCCAAGACGTCCGAACGCCGTGACGACCTCGTCGGAGATGTACTTGATGCCATAGGTCGAACACACGTCCCTGGTTCGCCTGTGATAGCCATCAGGGGGTACGATCACACCTCCTGCTCCCATGATCGGCTCAGCGATGAACCCGGCAATTTTCTCGGCGCCGATCTTCTCGATGGTTTCGATCATTTCCTCGATGAGGAAGTCCGAGAACTCGTCTACAGTCATGCCTTCGGGCCGCCTGTAAGGATAAGGCGACGAGAGGTGGTGGACGAGATCCTCGGCCGAGTTCCAGTCGGCTCTGTAGGCCGGGGTCGTGAGGGCGACCGAAAGATGTGTCGAGCCGTGATAGGCGCCGACTCTCGAGAGAATGATCCGCCTCGACGGCTCGCCGAGGCGGTTGAAGAAGTGGTGGAGAATGCGCACCGCACTGTCATTGGCAACCGAACCGGAGTTGGCAAAATAGACGTGGTTGAGCGACCCCGGGGCCAGTGTCGCGACCTTGTGGGAGAGGCGTGCGCCTTCGGGATGGGTGAGATTGTAGAAGGTCGAATAGTAGTCGAGCTTGCGCAACTGCGCGGCGATCGCATCGATGATCTCGCGGCGCCCGTGCCCAACATTGACACACCACAGGCCACCGATGCCGTCCAGCATGCGGTTGCCATCCGCATCATAAACAAAAGCTCCGTCAGCCTCGGCAATGACGGTGCGCGCGCCCTCGGCCTTCAATCCATCAAGATTGGCGAAGGAATGAACGAGATGGGCATCCAGTGCCAGAATCTCCTCGGTCAGGTTCTGGCTTTCGAAACTCTCCATGGCAAGTCCCCACTTTCGATCAGGTGCATTAACCTACCATCATCATGGCATGCGACATACTATCGCGGCGTCCAGCCATGACAAACCTCGTCATCGCCGCCCGGATCGCACGCGGGCACATCAGGCGAAGGACCCAGGATCTCCGGGTGGTGATGTATCGTTTTCGCCCAGGGTGCGCTGCATGAGGATCGTATCGATCGTATCCACCCGGCAATCGAACGTCTGACCGACCGCTTCCAGGGCACCGACACGGCGGAAACCGCGCTGCTCGTGAAAGTCAATCGAGACCCTGTTGGCGGGGTGGTGCTCAGTTGACGATCGGCTCGCGAGGAATGTGATTGACGCGCTCGCACGCCCCATCGGTCACGATCGCCGTCTCGCCGATGCACATGCTCAGTCCGGTGGTGTCATCGAGAAGGATCATGTGAAGGAAGAACACCATGCCGGGCTCCAGAACCTGCGGGTTCCCGGCCCACACCATCGGCCAGTCCATCCATGTCGGGGGATACATGGCCCCCATGGTGTAGCCGCAGGCGGCAAGCCGGGCGTGACCGAAGCCTGCCTCATCAAGGATCCTTGCGTGCGCATCGAACACGTCGCCAACCGTCCTGCCTGACCGCAGGGTTTCAAGGCAAGCATCGATGGCGTCGGCGCATGCGCGATTCATGCTCAGGTGGCGATGATCCGGAGTTCCGGTGAGGATGTTGTACATCATGGCCGCATGGTAGTGCCGGAAGGCTGCAGCCGGTTCAAACACGACCTGGTCCGTCTCCGCCACGGTCTCGTCGCCGGTATGGTAGCGGCAAAACACAGCCGCTTCGCCGGCGCCCATGGGCCAGCGGCCTGCGGTCGGATCCCCGCCACCCGCCATGAGCGCCTGCATCATCGCCCCATAGACCGCCTTCACGGAGGCACCAGGAACTGTGTTCTCGATGCTGACATCAAGAATCCGGTCGCACAGCGATCCTGCCTTGCGCACGTAGGCAAGTTCCTCCTCGCTCTTCACCAACCGCAGCAGGCGGACGAGGTCGGACGCATCGACAGTGCGGCAGAATCCGTCGAGCGCCGTGTCGACCATCTTCGTGCGCTGCCCGGTGAGACCGTAGGCGTGGTACTCGACACCAAGGTGCCTTCCCCGGCACCCATGGTCATCGAGCATGTTCCTCAGATCGTCGCCAGGCGACGCACCCTCGCGGTCCTGCCAGATTCGAATATCCTCGACGATGGAGGTTTCGCGGGATTGGATGCGATCCGCCGAACGCGTCAACAGTGCGAGGGCTCCGTCCGCTCCGAGGTACATGCCCTGGAACATGGAATAGCCGCTCGTGTCGTAGCCGGTCAGATAGTACATGCTGTCCTGACGAAACAGCACTAGACCCTCAAGGCCGTCACGCTGCATGGCGGCACGGGCAGCGACAATCCGCCGATCGAATTCGCTGCGGGAGAAATGAAGAAGCGGCATGACGTGCCCCGGCACCCCATAAAGACCCTATCCTTCGGTCGGGACGGGAATCAAGGCTTCCAGGCGACGCGACTGTCGGCGCATTGTTCCCATACACTGTTCATGAAGAGCAAAACGCCCTTCATGAACAGTGTATGGACCGCATCAATGTGGTATCATTTTGCGTAACTGCTCACCCCCCTGATGACGATGTGGTGCTGCAGTGACGGTCGCTGACCGGTGTGCAGCGCTGGTGTGCGGGACCTTGTGTGTCTGCCTGTGACATTGATGATGAACAGCCCGGCTGCATTCGCGCAATTATGCCGATATCGGCATAATTACGCCGAACAGAAGATCCGCATGTCAAAGGTCAAGCTCAAGGTCTCCGGGTGCTTCCGCACACAGCTCCACGCCAAAGCATGGTGCCGGATCTCAAGCGACCTCAACTCCATGGAGGCACAGGGCGACAATCCCCTCGTCGCCATCCAGATCGCCCTCGCCGGAGACGCCGCCAACATGATCAGCAAACACGACGCCTGAACCGCCTCCACAGGAGGGGGTGAGCAGTTATACCAATCCCCATAAGTCTTTTTCAGTAAAGTTATGAGATAAAATGAGGTGTTGGGGCGACATTCTTTGCCCATGTGCGGGTTGTAATGGACGAAATTCTGTCGGCATCCTGGCGGAGTGTGTTCCAGGCATCGCTGATGGCCACGCGAACATCGTCCACGGTCGGGAAGACCCGGTTGGCAAGACAATTGCTTTTGAGGAAGCCGAAGAGGTTTTTGATCGGATTGAGCTCGGGACTACAGGGCGGCAGGCGCAGCAGCGTCAGGTTGTCCGGGATGGCGAGGTCCGTCGCGCGGTGCCAGCCGGCGCCGTCGAGAACGACGACGCCATGGCAGCCCGGTGTGACCGCTCTGGAGATGGCGGCGAGGTGGCGGTTCATCGCGCCGGTGTTGGCGCGGTCACAGACGTGGCCGACCGCAACCGCATCCTGAGGCCGTGCGGCGGCGAAGAGGTAGGCGTAGCCGCAAGCGTTGATCCCGCAGGATGCGTGGCCGCTTGCCCTTGCGTCCCCGCGACAGCATGCCCTTGTTGCCCGGCGCGGGCTTCGTCCTGAAACCAGACTTCGATCATCTCGGCCGTCACCGTGTCGGGCACCGCATCGAGTACCAGGGCACGGAAGTCCCGGCGGAATGCCTCCTGTCTCGCAGGATCCGCCTTGGGATGAAGCGGACGCGGCGAGACATGAGAGAACCCCATGGCATGCAGGGTGCGACGCACCGTCTCTGGACTGACCGACACGCCGCACGTCGCCTCAACCTTGTTCCGCAGGTCAATCACACGCCAGCGGCACACGCCATCGGCGTCAGCATCCGCGCCGGTTTCGACCCACGATGCCAGGGCCGAGCGCTCCCCGGCGCCAAGATGGGGCGGGCGACCGGAGCGCGGCAGGTCGGCAAGACCCTCAGGCCCTCCTGTGTTGTCGCGGACGATCCAGTTGCGGAGCGTCTGCACCGTCACCCCCAATGTCTCGGCTGTCATGCTCCGCGACTCTCCCTTGCGGAGCATCGCCACCGCCATCAGGCGACGTGCCATGATCCTTTCAACCGGACGCTGTTGACTCCGTTGACTTCAGCATGTCGAGTTCCCGCATGTTTCTGTAGTTTTCGACGAAGGTGAGGAGGATCTTGTATCCCTGCCAGACTTTCTCGGTTCCCGGCAGGGGTTGGCGTGTGCGTGGAATGAAGCCTGCGATGCGGGCGACCCCGATGGCGAAGGCTTCGATGGTCGGCTCGTGTTCCGGGGGTGCGCGCGGTGTGCGCTTCCTGCCGCTGGTGGTAGATGTTGAGGACGGTGATTTCGTCTCGGTCGACGATGTGGCTTGCCGGTGTCTCGGGCTCGCTGCGGGCGAGGCGTTCGATGGTCATGACGCGGCATGCGGTGATGGCGTCGAAGGCGAGACACTTGCGCAGGTCGTCGGCCTGGTCGAGGCGCCGGTCCTTGATGCGGGTGCCAACCTTCAGGGCGCGAAAGTACTCCTCAATCAACCAGCGCTTCTCGTAGAAGGAGACGGTCTTGAGGGCATCGGCGGCACAGACCTCGCCGTCGCTGGCGAGCAGCATCCAGTCGAGAGGTTCGCGGTCCGCCGGGGGCGAGGGTTCCGTGACATGCACGGCCATCATGGAGAGCGGCGGCGTTGTCTGCGGCCTGTTGCCCGGCGGTGCCAGAGCGACCATGGCGGCGCGGACCTCGAGGCGCACGCCCTTGCGCGCCGTGCGGCGGCGCGGTCCGCCGCAGGCGTCGATGTCGATCCGCTTCGTGGCGAGGCGCGGCTCATCGGCCATGTGCTCCCACAGGTCCCTCACGGCACCGCTTGCGGTGACCACCCGGCGCTGTGTCGAGCGGCTGGCGCGCACCAGCAGACCGGCACGGCCCTGGACACCCTTCGCCAGCAGGTCCCAGGCGTCGCCTTCACGGTCACAGATCACCAGCACGCGTGTGTCGGGACAGGCCCCGGCCAGGTCCACTGCCCTGTCGTAACCATCCAGCCAGCGTCGGCTCTCCTTGATCTCCTGTTCGACATCCGGCTCAGCGCGGAAGTCGGCGTCGAGATCGAAGAGACCCAGCGCACAGCTGCCCTCTTCTGAAGGCGACCCCGGCATGGGCGGCCATGCCCAGGGTGCCCGAGCCGCCGCCGCCGACATCGACAAGACCCTCGGTCTCCTCCAGACCGTTGTACCCAAGGAAGGTCGTGTCCTGAACGGCCAGGATCAGGCGCTGCTGACGGCAGCGCTCCACCATCGCTTCTTGATGTCCCTCAAGGACATGATCCATCGTCACGTTCCAGTTCGACAACAGTCTGTAGGCTGCCTTCTGTTCGGCCTCCCCGGGGAAGATCACCGGCAGGATCTCTCCAGGACGATCATTCCACGCACGCCCCATGGCGACAAGGCGCTCGCGGACACGCCCATCGCTGTGGCCGCTGCGGCCATACTCGCAGCGTGCCCAGTCGCACCCCTTGTCGGCCAGGGGTGCGACAAGGGGTGCCGCCCGGCCCATGACACGCCGGGGTTCCTCGCACAGCATGCCGCGCCAGTCGTCCGCCAGAGGCTTCATCCACACGGCGCGCCGGACGCCCGGGCCCTGTGCTCCGGGAGGCGTGCCCGAGGTCTCCTCCCGACAGCGCTGCCATCCCGCCGCCGACAAGCTCGTGCCGGCATGCTCGGGACCGACATAGGGAGAGGCCAGAGACGGCGTCACGCCATACCTGTCGCGCCAGTCCCCGGGCAGCCGGGCGCAGGCCAGGGCCAGGGCATGGCTGGCCAGCCCCTTGACCGCCACCGATGGAAGGATGAGAAAGCGGTCGTTGTTGACCACCTTGGCGATGTGGGCGTCACGGGCCCCCTGGGACCAGCCGATGAAGCGGTCGCGCGCCTTCTGGTGCCAGCTGGCTGCGGAGAACACGAGGCCGCCGAGGCGGCCGTGATGAGTCGCGGTGATCCAGTCGTTCACCCGGGCCCCGGGTGAGCGGGCAACACCCAGGGGATGCCAGGTCGCCATCATGGAGCGGAAACGGCGCTTGTCGGCACCGTCGGCCACCCGCTCCACGGTGACCTCTCCAAGATCCTTGAGGGCACACTTGAGCGGCATGTCGGGATAGTCCCGCGCGATGACGCCGGTGTTGAGAGCGTGGAGCCGTGGTGCGGGAAGGGTGATCGCGAGCGACGACGCGAGACGGGGCAGCGCCGCACGCGCCGAGGCGAAACACAGATCCCCCTTCGCGTTACGCCAGTTCTCGCGCTCGCACAAACCCCGCGCCAGGGATGAGCGGGTACTGCCTTCGACAGCCGATGCCGCCTTCAGCCAGGTCACCGTCGTCGCAGCGAGATGTCGAAAGCCAATCCTCATGGCTCATGATGTAGGACCTCATGAGCCAGGAGTCAACCGTGTCCGGTTGAAAGGCCATGATCGCCGATTTGCTCTTCCATGCCAGATTATGCAACTCTGCCGGTGTGCAATCGGTCCGCGTGATTGAAACAGGCGCGGTCATACCAAACCTCCTGTGCTGATGGTCTTCGACAAACCTCAACATAGGACAATCATCGCGCCGATTGCACCCCACATTTTGACTGCGCATGAAAATTTTGACCGTTAAAGACTTATGGGGATTGGTATTACCAGGTTTTCAAGAAACACTCGAAAACGCGGCCGCACGTAGTACCACCGAATCGCTCTGCCCAGCGGCAGCGAGGAAAGTCCAGCTCCCAATCCGCTATGGAAGTTCATCGGTCCGTTGCCTCAGGATCCCATGGCGAACTGTCGCCGCACCTCGCCGGTCCCGACGAATTGCGACAACAGCCGATAGTTGTTCCGTTCGTATCGAACCCTCCCTGCGACGATCGCCGGATGCACTTGCAGGGCGTTGGCGAGATTCATCACGGCCATGGTCGTTGGCCGATCTCGCACAGCGCTTGCTTCCCAAACCGAGCGCGGAATGAGCGCTTCCTCCGCCCATTCGTCAGCCTGCCTCTCCCTGGGGTCTTCCCGTCTCCCTTCGAGTTTCCGAAGTGTGAAGTCGTCGACGAAGACTTCGCCTCTGTCATTGTCGATGTGTCGACCCACATGGGCCAGCTCGTGCAGCAAGCAGAACCAGAAATTGTCGATCCTGTCGTAGCGCAGAGTAAGTCCGATTACCGGTCTGCCATCGCCGAGTCGGAGTGCTGCCCCGTCGAGATACGTCTTTGGCAGATGCTTTTCGATCACAAGTGAAATGCCACGCTTGACCAGCAATTCCTTCGCCAGCCGCGGACCGTCTTCCGACCAGCTCAGCCGCGCGATCTTCGTCAGGAAGTCCAAAGTCACGGTGCCACGCTCGTAGCCCGCTTTCGGAAGGTCCTCGTTGGCTCTTGCAAGGATCTGCCAGCACCACGCCTTGAGCGCGTAGGGGTCCATTTTCGCATTCGCGCGCACATGATCGTTCTTTCGGTAGAGTGCGGCACTCGCGGCGTCCAGACCCCCTGCCCGATTGATCAGATCTCGCATGACATCCTCGGCGCGTCCCGCTGGATCGGGCCTGTCCGGGATCCAGCCCAACTTTGCCATCGACGTGACGGGAAACCGGCTCCACGCCATGTCGGTCCACGGATCGTCCAGGTCGACATCCGGTTCCTGCAGCAGAACGTCCGCCGGAATCCCGAGATGCTCATGGAGCGCACGCGCCATCGGCATGGTGATGGCGCGCTTACCGGAGAGAAGTTCCGAGACCTTGGCGCGACTTCCGATGAACGTGGCAAGGTCTGCAGGGCGCAGACCCGCCTGTTCCATACGAAACTCGATCGCGGCGATCGGATTCGGATATCCCGTCGGCACGTGCTTGCTTTCGTAAAGCTCAACGAGATCGACCAGGATATCGAGCTCGTCGCCCTCCCGGCTGTCGGGCTCCGCATCCATGAGCTCGGAGATTCGGTCCAACGCCGCCTCGTAGTCCCGTTCGGACCGGATTGGCTTGATATTGGCCATCTCACACCTCCTCCATGTCTACAGCGTCGTACTCGGCATGCGTACCCACAAAGCGGATGTAGACGACGCGATACCGGTAATTGATCTTCACCACGAGGCGATAATCGTTGCCCTTGATGTTGAAGATCACCCGGTTGTCGCCAACGATGCTCGCGTTGCCGTACATCTCCTTCAGGGTGGCCGGCGTATCCCAATCCGCTTGCCTCACTTCCCGGTACCAAGCGAGAAGCGGCTCTTCGGCATCTGGGTGACGCTGCCAGAACTCCCGGAGCGTCTTCTTGGCGATGATCCGCATAAGCTATATGCACCGTTCCCGATTTCATGCCAAGTATAATGTTCCCAATATGGGAACATTATACTTGGGTGCAATCTCCCATGTCAAGCGATCTGTTTAGCCGGCAGAGCCCTCAGGCCAGCGAGGCAGATCAATAGAGCTGGCGCCCGGATACATGGCGCGTCAGGACCGGATCGAAATTCAGACCCTTCTCTGTCGGGGCGCCGGCCTGCTCCTCGGGTATCCCGTCCCGGCGCATCGTCAAGACCCACTCCAGCAGGTCCACGCGCGCATAGCGCACAGCACCGCCGATCTGGAGGTAGCGCGGTTCTCCGCCCCTCACCCGATACCGCCGCAGCATGCTGGGTGAGAGGGTGAGCAGGGCCGCGGCCTCGCGGGTCGTCAGGATCACCTGGGGACCGTCCTTCGTGTAAAGGACTCTCGCCAAGATAAAGTGTCCGTTATGGACGGGATTTCAGCGTGTCGTTCCACTCGCCATGGAACGGGCCCCGAGTGATGGCGAGGTCCTGCATCTGATCGTCGGTGACCTTGACCCCGAGCGGAGAGCTGTTGCCGTCCAGATCCGAGCGGATGGTGAGGCCGGTACCGGTTGTGGTCGCTGCGATCAGGTTGACGATCACCTGATGACTGATCAGGGGGCGGCCGCGCCAGTTCTGGGTGATGTGGCAGAACATCCGGTGTTCGATCCGGTTCCACTTGCTGGTGCCCGGCGGAAAGTGGCAGACCGAGATGGCCAGCCCGAGCTCGTCGGCGAGCTGCTGGAGTTCCAGCTTCCACAGGCGGTTGCGGCTGCTGTTGGAGCCGCCGCCGTCGGCGGTCACCAGCAGGCGTCTGGCGTCGGGGTAGAGCGGGTGGCCCATCCGCTGCCACCAGCGGCGCAGCGTCTCGACCGCGAACGCCGCGGTGTCGTGGTCGATGCCGACGCTGACCCAGCCCTCGTTGGCCGTGATGTCATACACGCCGTAGGGGATGGCCTTGCCGCGTTCGGGATCGGGGACGTCGTGCACGTTGACGGCCTCGGGCGCGCCCCTCGGGCACCATTCCCTGCCACCATGGCGGTATTGGCCGACGACCTCCTTCTTCTTCGTGTCGACGGACACCACGGGCTGGCCCAGCCTCTGGAAGGCGCGCACCCGGCGGTCGATGCGCCGGAACTGGGCGTCGCGGTCCGGATGCTGGCGGCCCTCCAGCGTCTTGCGGTTGGCCTGGAGGCTGTATCCCAAGGCGTGCAGCAGGCGGTTCACCGTGCGCTCGCTGACCGGGTGACCCCCATCCGTGAGGCGCTCCGCCAGCCGCGCGGCGCTGTGGCATGTCCAGCGAAGCGGGCTTTCCGGGTCGCCGCGTGTCGTCGGCTCAAGCGTGCGCTCCAGCACCGCCACGAGCTCCGGATCCATCTGTGTCAAGCGTTTGCGACCGCCACCGGGACGACGCAGACGCCGATCAGCCGGAACCTCGGCGGGCGTGCCCGACTCGAGCTCTCTCAGCCCGGCCCGGACGGTCCCGCGCGACATCCCCGTCGCCTCGGCCACCCGGGCGATACCGCCGCGCCCTATCGCACGGGCCTCCGCCGCCGCCCAGAGGCGGCGCGCGCGTTCGTCCAGAAGCGGACGCAGCACCACGAACTTGGACCGCAGCGTCTCGACCATATCATCCATGGTATCATGGATGGCAGACCTGAACTAAACGGTCAAATTATTTTGGCGAGAGTCTAAACCGTTGTCCCGCGCGGCCGTACGTCGTCGGGCGGAGAGGGATCCGCCAGCGCCTCGGCGGATTCCTCATGATGATCCGGGTCGGAAGAATGATCGGGCAATGACTGCTGGCCGTGGTCTTGATCCTGCGTGTCAGGCGCGGGCTCAAACGCGCTCCTGTTGGCGCGCATCCACGCCTGCACCTGCTCGACGGTGGAAAGCAGCGGCGACGCTCCCGTCCTGAGCTTTCTCACGAACAAGAGGTCCCCGGCGGCATCGGACCCAACACTGCGGTGTCCGATGCCGGTGCCGAACAGGAATGCCTCGACCTCGCTGACGAAGCCGGGGCCGATCGGCACCTGGCCCATGTAGCAGAGCAGCTGGTCGGCCTTGTCGAGCCGTATCGAGCCTCTGGCCATGAAACGCGGGACCATCGACGGATCGCCGACGGCGAACGCGCCCAGTTTCCGTTCGCTCATCTGCGAGCGCGACAGGTACGCCTCGACGGTCTGTCGGATGAGATCATCGAGCGTCGGCAGACAAACGCCCTCCGGTTGGGATTCAGCCGGTCCTGCCGGTCGCTGAAGCGGGACCGAGAAGGCCATGAGCCGCCGACCGCGCCGGCACGAGCCGCGTCCGGACGGAGCCATGACGCCGGCTTTGTGTCCGCGCGACTCCCCTCGATGCGTCCATGCACCCGGGCCGCGCACCGTCAGGCAGCACCGGCGAGGCTTCGTCGCAGCCTCGCCTCGATCCACGCCTCAAGGTCGAAACGCGCGTACAACACCTTGAACCCGAACTTGTGGAATGCCGGGCCTCCGCCGGTGGCCCGATAGCAGGTGAGCGTTCGGTGCGAGAGCCCGACGACGACCGCCGCCTCGCGTTCGGAGAGAAAGGTCGTACCGTCGAGCTTCCGAATCCTCGCGTCGCCCTCGGTCCACGGCGCGAACGCCGCGCCGAGCCCGTAAGGCGGCACCGTGACGTCGCTCGCGAGCAGCCACGCGATGCCCCGGCGTTGGAACTCATCAGCGGCGCCGTGCATCCAGGATCTCACCCGCTCGACGCTGTCGCGCGTCGGCGACATCCCGCTCTTGAGCTCCCGCACGAGCGAGGATCTCGCGATGGCCCTGCTTCCGAACACGGTCGGACTGGTCCCGGTGACGATGAGGAACGCCTCGACCTCCCGCCGGAACCTCGGACCGATCGGGGCGATCTCCGTGAAACGAAGCAGCCGGTCGACCGCTTCGAGACCCGGTGAAGCACCGCCTTTCAGGCCCCGGACGAATTTGGGGTCGCCAAGCGCGAGCTCGCCGAGCTTCCGGCCGCTCATCCCGGAACGCTTGAGACAGTCCGAGACGGCACGTTGAAACTCTGCTTCGAGCAAGTTCATCTGCTCGGTCTCCAGTTACGGACCGAGCAGACGGGCCGGCCGATGCAGCGGCAGCACTTGGAGCAGAACCGGGCCGGATGCGAAGCCCTTCGGGATACAAGCCCGACCCTCGGCTGTCTCGGTGTTGCCGGTTCCAGCACGACATCGCCCCGATCAGAGGACGCCCGTCTGGGAGGTGTTGCGAAATCGCCGCGCAGTCGCCCAGTCCGCGAGGTCGGCCAAGGCGTAGACAGCGGCAGTGCCGAACATGTAGTAGGCGGGCCCGCCGCCAATTGTCCGGTAGCGGTCGAGGGTTCGACTGTGCAATCGCAGCATGGCAGCCGCCTCGCTGACTTTCAGGAACTCCGGAAGGACGGCGTCAAGCGCAGCCTGGACCTCGTTTCGAGTGTCCGGTTTCGTCATCGCGATCGCTCCGAAGCGGGGAAGGGGACCGCGGATGTCGAAGCACGCAGGCATCCGACGAACGAGCCGTATTGCCCTTCATGCAGCGTCCCGAACTCCTGCACCACGCATCGCCGGATCCGTCCCCCTACACCGACGCGAGGCCGGAATGTATGGCACCGCCAGGAATCGCGCGTCCCCAACCTGGGGGAGAATCAAGAACGAATTGCGCTGCGTTTCGGCGAATTGCGCGAAGATGGATGCCTTCAGCGCCGCCGCGCCTCAACGCAGACACTCGCGATCGTCATCGGCCACTCTCCCCGCCAATTGCCTACCGCACAGTCCGCCCGGTTGGGCGACGGCGCCAAACGGCTCCTGGCCATGGCCTGTTTTTCGGCCGCTCGATCGACCTCCGACGGTTATTCGACCGATTCGGTTAGCAGCTCTCGCCTGAAAACAAATACACCCATCACTCACTGCATGCAGCGCCGGCGTGGCGAAACGCGATCACGTTGCCGGGGACGACGCAAGGGCGCGGGAGAGACCGCGCACGCGCCGCGGACCCTCGTTTTCGGGCGACCGGGGGTCGCCGAGTGCTTGCGCGGGCGTGTTGCCATCGAGCCTCGTGCGCCGGCGCTTGAACCAGCGCCTGACGCCGATATCGTTGTAGGTGCCGGCAAGGCCGCCGACGACATCCGGCAGCCGCGATCGGCCTCCGGGGAAAAGCTCCGGATCGTCGCCGCCGAACCCCCGCTACCATTGCGATCCCTGGCCCGGTATCGGAGAGTGCCGGCAAGCGGACCCGGAGCCCGAACGTCGAGAAGAGTCGAAGAGTCTGCGCCTCGCACGAAACATGTAGGTGGACGCCATGGCCAAGACCGTCACATCACCCTTCGATGTCACCGATTACCTGCGTACGCCTGAGGACATGGCCGCGTATCTGGAGGCTTCCATCGAGGAAGCTGACGGTGATGCCGCGTTCGTCGCCGGCGCACTCGGTCACATCGCCCGCGCCAAGGGCATGCCGCAGGTTGCACGCGATGCCGGCCTGTCCCGCGAAAGCCTCCACGACGCATTCTTCGACGTCAGTGAACCCAGTCTGAGCATCTTTCTCAGGGTCGTCAGCGCTCTCGGCCTGAAGCTGCGCGTCAACGCAGAGCTCGCCGCGGACTCGGCCACTGGCTGGGCGTGGCCGGGCACCTCCGGTCCGGGCGCGAATTCGGATCCGTCGACAACCTGAAGTGTCGCCGGTCCGTCGCCCAGAGCGGCCAAGCTGTCGAATTTTCTCGCTCTATCGCGCCGTCTTGAGCTTGTCTGTCCCCTTCCTTTTGTCCGAAACATGCCTCAGATTTCCGACATTACGACGCTGATGCAAGATACCGGTTTGCGCTCCCGGCTGCTCGGACGCATTGCGGCCAACCCGGATGAGGTCTGGGTCCCCAGCGATTTCGCCGACTTGGCCAACCGCCTTGCTATCGACAAGACCTTGCAGCGCCTGGTCGCCTCCTCGTCAACGGCCCGGAAGCTCTTGATCGACGCCCACGCCTCCAACCCTCGACCACGTCGAGCGCATGATCCGCCGCCGTGCGTCCGAAGCGCGCTATCCAGGCCCGCGGCAACAGGTCGGTGTTCTCGATGGTGTGGGTTACGGCTGTCGGCGCCCTGTCGAGACTTCGGTGTTCGCGGAGTTGACTTGCCCGGCACCGACCACCGTCTGCGCGCTGCCATTCTGCCCAGCGGCCGGATCGTCGACCATCCGGCATGGCAACCCCGTCTCGGAGCGGACATGGGCGAGAACCTCGCCCAGCGCCGTTTCAGTCTCCCGCCCGAGTTCAGTGCGTTCCGCCATCATCGTCCCGGTGTCCCCTTCTTGATCGCAGTCACCAGCCGCGACAGCGCCCTGGAGTCCGCCGACGTCTGGTCCTCGCGATCCGCTTTCGTGTTTGCCCACGACTTTGACCGCACTGTTTGCCAGGCGGCACCCCAACTGCCCGGTGTCCTTTAGGTCATGAACCTAACGGACATCAAGCTCGTGATTGCCTGCGACTCATGACAGCTGATCTGCGAATCAAACTGTTTGCCGACAGTTTGCCCAGCGGCAGAATCTGCCTGCCAGAAAATGAAAAGACCCTGAAAACATCAGCGTTTTCAAGGTCTTGTGTGGTAGCGGGGGCAGGATTTGAACCTGCGACCTTCAGGTTATGAGCCTGACGAGCTACCGGACTGCTCCACCCCGCATTATCTCTGTTCTCATTGCGATGCTTCGATAGCCCGGCGGTGACCTACTCTCCCGCGCCTTGAGACGCAGTACCATCGGCGCTGGGGGATTTAACGGCCGAGTTCGGAATGGGATCGGGTGGGGGCCCCCCGCTATGACCACCAGGCTATCGAAGCACCGGAGGATTTCAGTCGATGTGGTATTCAAGCGCGGGCCTTGACCCAGGACCCCGGCATGACAAGTCGCTTGTTGAAGATCAAGCCAATCGAGCGATTAGGACCAGTTAGCTTCACGTGTTACCACGCTTCCACACCTGGCCTAACAACGTGGTGGTCTTCCACGGCTCTCAAGGGAAACCCTGTTTTGAGGGGGGCTTCCCGCTTAGATGCTTTCAGCGGTTATCCCTTCCGCACATAGCTACCCGGCGATGCCGCTGGCGCGACAACCGGTACACCAGAGGTGCGTCCATCCCGGTCCTCTCGTACTAGGGACAGCTCCTCTCAAGTTTCCTACACCCATGGCAGATAGGGACCGAACTGTCTCACGACGTTCTAAACCCATCTCACGTACCACTTTAATCGGCGAACAGCCGAACCCTTGGGACCTGCTTCAGCCCCAGGATGTGATGAGACGACATCGAGGTGCCAAACACCGCCGTCGATGTGAACTCTTGGGCGGTATCAGCCTGTTATCCCCAGCGTACCTTTTATCCGTTAAGTGATGGCCCTTCCACGCGGAACCACCAGATCACTATGACCGACTTTCGTCTCTGCTCGGCCCGTCGGCCTCGCAGTCAGGCGGGCTTATGCCATTGCACTCAACAGCTGATTTCCGACCAGCCTGAGCCCACCTTCGCGCGCCTCCGTTACTCTTTGGGAGGCGACCGCCCCAGTCAAACTACCCACCATGCAGGGTCCCGGCCCCGGATTCACGGGGCTCGGTTAGATATCAACGATCACAAGGGTGGTATTTCAAGGTTGCCTCCACGTCAGCTGGCGCCAACGCTTCACCGGCTCCCACCTATCCTACACAAATAACCGCTAATACCAGTGCAAAGCTGTAGTAAAGGTGCATGGGGTCTTTCCGTCTAACCACGGGTACTCCGCATCTTCACGGAGAATTCAATTTCGCTGAGTCGATGTTGGAGACAGTGGGGAAGTCGTTACGCCATTCGTGCAGGACGGAACTTACCCGCCAAGGAATTTCGCTACCTTAGGACCGTTATAGTTACGGCCGCCGTTTACCGGGGCTTCGGTTCGAAGCTTGCACCTCTCCCCTTAACCTTCCGGCACCGGGCAGGCGTCAGACCCTATACGTCGTCTTGCGACTTAGCAGAGCCCTGTGTTTTTAGTAAACAGTCGCTACCCCCCGCTCTGTGCCCCCCATCCGCGGTTGCCCGCGAACAGGGCCTCCTTCTTCCGAAGTTACGGAGGCAATTTGCCGAGTTC